>NZ_JAPSLK010000033.1 GCF_031180885.1 Saccharothrix sp. | reverse complement strand
GCAGGCGGGGCTACCGCCGGATCAACCTGGAGACGGGCACCCAGGACTTCTTCGCACCGGCCCGCCGTCTCTACGCCCGCCACGGCTTCGTGCCGTGCCCGCCGTTCGCCGACTACCTGCCGGACCCGAACAGCGTGTTCATGACGCTCAGCCTCACCGGCACGACGTCCACCCGGGACTGACGCATGGGCTCGCCAGGAATGATGCCCGGTGTGGAATCGGACAAGTTGGTGGTCGCCGTCGCGCAGGACGCGCCCGTGCCCGGTGACGTCGCGGAGAACGCGCGGCGCGCGGCCACGACCGTCGCCGCCGCGGCGGACTCGGGCGCGCGGCTGCTGCTGTTCCCCGAGCTGTCGTTGACCGGCTACGACCTGGACCGCCTCGGCGATCCGGCGTGCTGGGTCACCGCCGAGGACCCGCGGCTGGACGTCGTCAGAGAGGCGAGTCGCGCCCACGGGGTGACGACCGTGGTCGGCGCGGCGTGGCTCGGGCCCGACGGCGATCGGCTGCTGGCGTCGATCGCGCTGTCGCCGGACGGCACCGTCGAGGTGGTCGGCAAGCGCTACCTGCACGGACCCGAGCGGGACCTGTTCCGGCCCGGGGTGCCGGCGCGCCCGCTGGTCGTCGACGGTTGGCGGGTCGCGCTCGCGGTCTGCTACGACGCCGCGGTCCCCGAACACGCACGTGCGGCGGCCGAGCGGGGCGCGGACGTCTACGCCGTGTCGGCGCTGTACACCCAGGGGCAGGAGCGTCGCCTGGACCTCCACCCCGCGGCCCGCGCGATGGACCACCGGATGTACGCGCTGGTGGCCAACCTCGCGGGCGCGGGTCCCGGTTGGCGCTCGTGCGGCGGCAGCGGCGTGTGGCACCCGGACGGGCGTCGCCTGGTCGAGGCGGGAACCGACCCGCAGCTCGTGATCGCCGTCCTGGAGCGCGCCGAACTCGACCGGCTGCGCGCCGACGACGCGAAGGCCGGGTACCTGCGCCCGGTCGGCTGACCCGGCCGACCGGGGGCGGAAAAGGGTTCGGCACATCGAGGCGGTGCTCGGCAAGCGCCTGTCCGCACTGGCATTTCTCGACACCGCCGTGCGGCGAGTGAGAACGGCGAAGGGCTGCGGCAGCGACTCGTCGACGCCGTGCCGCTGTCATCGGGCCCCGAAGCGCTGGTCGTGGTGGGCACGGCTTGGCCAACGCCGAGGTGCGTCCGAGTCGTGCCGAGGGCGGACCCGGCTGGGCGAACCACTCGTTCAGCGCGGGTCGCGCAGGTCGAGAGGCGGTGGTGGTGCGCCTTCGGTCCGGTGTTCCCGGGCGATGGACGCCAGGTCGGCGGTGTCGAGGGCGGTGCGGACCGCTGCCGCCACGTCGAGGCCCTCGGGTAGGGGCCGCAGCGCCACCACGCGGTCACGGCTGTCGAGGGCGAGTCCGTGCGGGGCGAGCTGCCGGTCGATCGCCGCCCGGTAGGCGATCTCGACCTGCTCGCGGCTTTGGCCCTCGTGGGCGGCGACGTGCGCCGTGACGAGTTCGTCGAGTGACCGCACGACGCCGAGATCGGCGAGTGTGCCGACGATCCGGAGCGAGGTGTCGCTCATGACCGGAATTGTCGGTCGAACGCCGCCCACCCGCGCGTTGTCGCGGGTGGGCGACTGGTCGAGGTCTCGTCCGGCGTCAAGGGTGTCGGCGGACCGGTGTGTCGCGGTGCGGTTGGACGGAAGGGTCGCCGGAGTGGCGGTTCCCGGCGACCCTTCCTTCGCGTGAGGTACCCGGCGCGCTGGCGAACCGTGCGGATCAGGAACGGATCTGCGCGTCGATCACCGACGTGTAGGTGGAGACGCGGACGTAGATGCCCGGCTTGTTCGGCTTGGCGCAGCCGTCGCCCCAGGACACGATGCCGATCTCCTTGCCCCCGGCCATCAGCGGTCGGTGTGAGGTGCGAGCGCACCTCACACCCCCACCGCCATGTCCGCGCCCGGCAAACCCGCAGATGAGCGGCTCGCCCGGTGGCCGCGGCGACGCCGGCGTGAACCGCAGGTGAAGTAGCCTGGCCAAGGTCGGGTGAGGGAGGTTCCGTGGCGAGGAGCCCGGTGTGGGCGAGCCGGTCGAAGACGCGCGGCCTGGTGCTGGACGTGATCAGGGCCGCGCGGACGATCAGCCGGGTGGAACTGGCCGCGGCGACCGGTCTCACCGGGGCGACGATCTCCGAGGTCGTGCGGGAGCTGCTGGGCGACGGTCTGGTGGTTGAGGTGGGTCGTGGCGCGTCGACGGGCGGCAAGCCGCGCACGCTGGTCCAGCTCAACCCACCGGCCCGCTACGGCGTGGGTGTCCAGCTTGAGCGCAACGCGTGCGTCATCGTGCTCGTCGACCTGGCCGGACGGCCGGTGGCGCGGACTTCGTTTCACGGTGTGGCGTCGATGCCGCCGGATCGGGCGTTGCCGCTGGTGGCGTCGCAGGTGGACGCACTGCTGACGACGGCGGCCGTCGAGCGCGCGAAGGTGCTCGGGGTCGGCCTGGTCAGCTACGGTCCGCAGGACCGGAGCGCGGGTGTGCTGTTGACGCCGCAGCCCACCGAGGAGTGGTGCGACTACCCGGTCGCGGGGCGCCTCTCGGAGAGCCTGGGCCTGCCCGTGCTGCTGGACAACGACGCCGCGGCGGCCGCGATCGCCGAGTACTGGATGGGCGCGGTGGACCCGCGGAGCACCTACGGCTGCATCTACATGGCCACCGGGATCGGCGGCGGCGTGGTGGTCGCGGGCGAGGTGTACCGGGGCAGCTCGTCGAACACCGCGGAGATCGGCCACGTCTCGATCGACGTCCACGGCGACGAGTGCACGTGCGGCAACATCGGGTGCCTGGAGAACTACGCCGGCCCGTCGGCGGTGGTCCGGCAGGCGTTGGCGACGCCGGGCCTCGCCCGACGGCTGGCGCTCGACCCGGCGGGCGACGACGTCCTGACCGAGTTCTCGCGGATCGCGGCGGCGGCGAACGCCGGTGACGCCGAGGCGCGTGGACTCGTCGAGCGGTCGGCGCGCTACCTCGGTCACGCCGCGGTCACCGTCGCGGTCCTGTTCGACCTGGACACGATCGTGCTGGCCGGGCAGAGCTTCGCGGTGGCGGGTTCGATCTACCAGGCGGTGATCCAGCAGCAGTTGGACCGCAGGTCGTTCGCCCGGCGGGCGCACCCGGTGCGCGTGGTGCCGTCGGTCAACGGGTCGGACGCGGCGGCGATCGGCGGTGCGGTCCTGGTCTTGCAGAACGAGTTGACCCTCGGCCGCGGCCGACCCGAGGACCGGTCGGCGCCCGCCGGCGCGAACGAAGCGCGTGACCACCTGCTCCCGGCGCGGAGCACGGGCCAGTAGTGCCACCCGGGTTCACTTGCCCGTGGGCTTGAGGCGCACGAGGACTTCCGCGTTGTCGGGGCTCGCCCAGACGGCGGGGAAGGCGTACAGGTCGTTCTCCGTGGGCCAGCCGGTGAACTTGGCGTCGTGGTAGACGCTGATCGTGCCCTGGGTGAGCACGGGGATGTAGGGCATCGCCTGCTCGACGCGGGTCTGGATGGTCTCCAGGTGGGGCTGCCGGGCGGCGGTGTCGGTGGGGTCGAGGAGCTTGAGGGCGTCGAGGGCCTGGTCGACCCGCGGGTCGGAGAACCGGCTGACGTTCGGGCCGGGTTTGGCGCCCACCTCGGCGGTCTGCGCGGTGCTGTAGAAGTAGTTGTAGAGGTAGTACGGGTCCGGTGCGGGGCCTTGGTAGAGCGAGTCGACGATCACCTGGTAGTTGCCGCGGTCCCTGGCGTCGACGAACTCGTTCCAGGACACCTGCTGCAGGGTGACCTTGATGCCGGCGCGCTGGAGCTGCTGGGCCATCGTGTCGGCCGCCGTGATGTAGTCGGTCCAGCCGGCGACGACGCTCAGCGTCAGCGACACCGGCTCGCCGTTCCTGGCGTGGATGCCGTCGGGACCCTTGGTGTAGCCGGCGCTCTCCAGGAGTTGCTGCGCCTTGGCGGGGTCGGGCTTCATCGGGGCGGTGCGGTCGCGGAGTTTGTCGGAGATGAGGGCGCCGTCGCGGCGGGGGAGCAGGAAGCTCGGCGAGATGTCGCTGCCGGTGTTCTCGAACGCCAGCGCGTTGACCTGAGCGCGGTCGATCGCGTGGTAGATCGCCTGGCGCACGGCCGGGTCGGTCTGCGGACCCCGGCACCCCAGGGCGGCGCTGCTGCACGTGACCAGCGCGATCTGGTTCACCGGGGTGACGACGGCCCGGTAGCCGGGGTAGTTCTCCGCCACGTCCTCCAGGTCCGGCACCGGCCCGGTCTGCCAGTCGATCTGGCCCGCCTTGAGCGCGGCGGCGCCGGCCTGGTTGCCCGACAGGGCGAGGTAGCGGACCTTCTTGACGGCGGGCTCACCACCCCAGTAGCCCGGGTTCGCCTTGAGCGTGAACGCCTGCGGCTTGAACTCCTCCAACAGGTACGGGCCGGTGCCCACCGGGTCCTCCACCACGGTGACCGCCGGATCGGCGATGTCCTTCCACTTGTGCGCGGGCACGATGTACGTCCTGCCGAGGATCGCCGGGCCGTCCGCGAACGACGGCCGGTCGAACGTCACGACCACGTGCTTGTCGTCGACCGCCTCGGCCCGGCCGGCGTAACCGCTGCTGTTCATCCCCTTGTGCTTGCTGATCATGTCGAGGGTGAACACGACGTCGGCGGCGGTGAACTTCCGGCCGTCGGACCACGTCACGCCGTCCCGGAGGGTGATGGACAGTCGCGTGCCGTCCGCGTTCCAGGCGAACCCGGTGCCCAGCCGCGGCGCCGGTTCGGTGTCGCGGACGACGTTGTAGAAGAACAGGGTCTGGAAGATCGTCCCGGTCCCGCCGATGTTGGTGGGCGCGTACGGGTTGAAGTTGACCTGGTAGTCGCCGGACTGCCCGGTGTAGGCCACCAGGGTGGAACTCCCGGGCCCGGCGGAGGTGCCCGACGGTCCGCAGCCCGCGGCCACGACGGCGCCGACTAACAGGGCGGTCGCCGTCCGTGCGCCCCTGCGGGCACTCCTCGACACCCTCACGACGTCCTCCTCGACGTGTCGTGCGGCGGCGGGGACGACAGCCGCCCAGAAGGCCATTATTTAAGTTACCTAAGTAAGCCGGTCAAGGATCGGATGGTTCGGCCGGTGGTGGCGCTGCGGTCCACCTCAGCGGCCCGCAAGGGCTATTGACTTACTTCGGCTTCCTGCGTAACCCTCTCTGGGAACGCTCCCAGAGTCAATGAACCGTTTCCGTTGATCGGCCCTGCACAAAGGAGTGCTGATGTTGGGAAGAGTCGGGAAACGCCGCACCGCGCTCGCCGCGTTGGGCGCGGCGGTGTCCATCGCGGGTACGGCCCTGATGGCGGCGGCGGGTGGGTCGTGGGCGAGTGACGCGAGCACGGCGGCGGCGTTCGCGTGCCGGGTCGACTACACGACCAACGACTGGGGCAGCGGGTTCGGCGCCAACGTGACCATCGCCAACCTGGGCTCGTCGGCGGTCAACGGCTGGACGCTGACCTACACCTACGCCGGTGACCAGACCCTCCAACACGGTTGGAGCGGTGCGTGGTCCCAGTCGGGCAAGACGATCACCGTCACCAACCTGAGCTGGAACAGCACCATCCCCCCGAAGGGCAGCGTCAGCATGGGGGCGAACTTCTCCTACAGCGGCAGCAACGCCAAGCCGACGGACTTCGCCGTCAACGGCGCCACGTGCACCGGCACCACCCCGACGACCACGACCACCACCACTACGACAACCACTCCGCCGGTCGACGGTCCCGCGCCGGAGCTGCGCGTTTCCGGCAACAGGTTGGTCACCGCCGAGGGCAAGCCGTACCGGCTGCTGGGTGTGAGCCGGTCCAGCGGCGAGTTCGCGTGTGTGCAGGGCAAGGGCATGTGGGACGGCGGCCCGGTGGACCAGGCGTCGGTCGACGCGATGAAGACCTGGAACATCCACGCGGTGCGGATTCCGTTGAACGAGGAGTGCTGGCTGGGTGTCCACGGCACGCCCGGCGGCGCGACCTACCAGCAGCACGTGAAGGACTACGTGGATCTGTTGGTGGACAACGGGATCAACGTGATCCTCGACCTGCACTGGACCTGGGGCGCCTACACCAACAGCCCGGACTGGCACTGCAAGGACGAGCACGCGACCTGCCAGAAGCCGATGCCCGACGCCCGCTACGCGCCGCAGTTCTGGACCGGCGTGGCGAATGCGTTCAAGGGCAACGACGCCGTGGTCTTCGACCTGTTCAACGAGCCGTACCCGGAGATGGCCGCCGACTGGAACAAGACCCTGGGCTGGAAGTGCTGGCGCGACGGCGGCATGTGCACCGGCCTGCCCTACGAGACCGCCGGGATGCAGGACTTGGTCGACGCGGTCCGGGCGACGGGGGCGACCAACGTCCTGATGCTGGGTGGTCTGGAGTGGTCCAATGACATGCGGGAGTGGTTGGCGCACAAGCCGATCGACCCGTTGAACAACATCGCCGCGTCCTGGCACGCGTACAGCTTCAACGCGTGTGCCAACGAAACCTGCTGGGACGCCCAGATCGCCCCGCTCGCCCAACAGGTCCCGATCGTGCTCGGCGAGTTCGGCCAGGACAACTGCGGCTTCGACTACATGCAGCGGCTGGTGGACTGGGCCGACGCGCACCACATCAGCTACCTCGCGTGGACCTGGAACCCCTGGGGCTGCACCACGGGCGCCGTGCTGATCAAGGACTGGGCCGGCACGCCCGAACCCGGCATCGGCGAGGGCTTCAAGGCGCACCTGCTCTCCGTCACGCCGTAACCACCCGCACCACACCAGGACCCGGCCGGCCCGCCTACCCCGGCGGGCCGGCCGACCTCGCAACAGCCGGTCAACGCCCGGTGTCGTTCACCGGATCTGCCGCACGACGCGCACCTCGCGGCCCGGCACGACCAGTTCGTGGTCGACGGTTTCCCCGGTCACCAACTCGACCCCCTTCACCGCCACGCGGCGCTCCTCGTCGCCGTGGTTGAGGGCGAAGACCCACGTGGTGCCGTCCTTCTCGCGGCGCACCACGTCCAGGCCCGCTCCGCCACCGGACGGTTCGATGCCCGCGTCGTCCAGCACCTGTCCGACGAACTCGTCCATGCTCTCGGGCTCAAGGGCGCAGGACACGTAGTAGGCGGTGCCCGAGCCGACCGCGCGGCGGGTCAGGGCGGGCCCACCGGCCAGCGGACCGTCGGCGTAGCGCGCGACCACTTCGGCGTCGACGACGTCCATGAGTTCCGACCACGTGTGGAACGTGGCGCCGGAGTCGAGTCGGCCGCGCTCACCGGGGTGCAGCGGGAAGAACTCCTCGGACCGCACGCCCAGCAGCTCGCGGAACGCACCGGGGTAGCCGCCGGGCCGCACGGCGTTCTCGTGGTCGACGATGCCGGACATCCAGGTCACCACGACCACGCCACCGCGTCGGGCCACCGCGGCGACGCGCGCGGCGGACTCGTCGTCCACCAGGAACAGCGTCGGCACGATAACCAGGTCGTAGGTGCTCAGGTCGGTCCGCGGGGGCACGACGTCGACCAGGACGTTGCGAGTCCACAGCGCGCGGTGCCAGGCTCGTGGTTCGTCGCCGTAGCCGATCTCCTTGTGCGGCTTGAGCCCTCGGGAGAACGCCCACCCCGCCTCGTTGTCGAACAGCAGCGCGACCCGCGCCGGTGCCACGGTGGAGCCCCGCACTTCGGCGAGCCGGCCCAGCACCGCGCCCAGCTCCCGCACCTCGCGGCCGATCTTGGAGTCGGGACCGGCGTGCGACACCATGCCCTGGAGGAACTGCTCGGCGCCCCGCAACGAAGCCCGCCACTGGAAGAACAGCGCGCCGTCGGCGCCGCGCGCGACGTGCCCGAGACTGTCCCGGACCAGCTCTCGGGGCGCCTTGGCGCGGTTGACGGGGTACCAGGCGTGGGAGCTGACCGAGTGCTCCATGAGCAGCCACGGCCCGCGACCGGGGGTCATCCCGCGCACCCGGTCCGCGCTGAACGCGATGTCCTGAGCCGACAGCGGGTCGGTCGGGACGGTGTAGTGGTCGTTGGCGACGACGTCCACGTGCCGGGCCCAGCGCGGGTAGTCGACGACGTCCTGGTGGGGGCCGACCATGAAGTTCGTGGTGATCGGCGTGGTGGGCGCGAACTCGCGGATGGCGTCGCGCTCGGCCCGGAAGTGGTCGAGCAGCGAGTCCGAGCAGAACCGGTCGTAGTCCAGCACCAGGGCCGGGTTGTGCGCCTCGACGCCGCGGGGCGCCGGCACGTGGTCCCAGTCGGTGACGTGGAGCCCCCAGAACGCCGTGCCCCAGGCGCGGTTCAGGTTGTCCAGCGAGCCGTAGCGCAGGCGCAGCCAGCCCCGGAAGGCGGCGAGCGACTCGTCGCAGTGGCAGCGCCGGTTCCCGCCGCCGATCTCGTTGCTCACGTGCCACAGCACCACCGCCGGGTGCGCGGCGTAGCGCTCGGCGAGCGCCTTCGTCATGCGCAACGCGTAGCGCCGGAACGTCGCGGAGTTCGCGCACCAGCCGTCCCGCGCCCCGGGGTGGCGCCGCGTCATGTCGGCGTTGACCGGGAGTATCTCGGGGTGGGCGGCGAGCAGCCACAGCGGCGGCGAGGCGGTGGGGGTGGCCAGGTCGACGGCGATCCCGTTGCGGTGCAGCAGGTCGATGACGCGGTCCAGCCACGCCCACTCGAACACGCCGTCGGCCACTTCGAGGGCGCCCCAGCTGAACACGCCGAGGGTCACGATGTTCACGCCCGCCTCTTTCATGAGGCGCACGTCCTCGTCCCACACCTCCGCCGACCACTGCTCGGGGTTGTAGTCCCCGCCGAAACCGAGCCCCGAGGTGGGCCAGTGCGTCGTCATCCGTCGAGTCCTCCAGTCGGCAGCGCAGCGGCCCTCGCCCACCCGTCGCCGAACGGGTGGGCGAGGGCCGTGCGGAACAGGTGATCGGGTTTCGGGACAGGGCAGGTGCTCCTGCCGCCCGCGAAGGGCGGCAGGAGCGTCGGGTGCGTTGTCACGGGGTGGCGAAGCTCGGGTGGGGCGGCTGGTTGTAGGCGGTGTTCTGCCACGCCACGGCCAGTCGGTACTGGCGGTCCTGCATCAGCGACGGACGGCTGATGCTCGTCGGGTCGGTGGTGGAGTAGATGCGCAGGGCCCGGTTGTCGGTGGTGCGCCAGATGACCTCCTCGCGCCAGTCGCCGAGGATGTCGGCCTGGAGCACCGGTGTGGACTTGGTGCCGTTGTTGGACGCCACCCCGGAGCCGGTGAGCAGGCGGGTGTCGCCGCCGGTGCCGTACTTGGTGATCTGGGTGCCGTCCAGCAGTTCCCGCTGCGCGTCGCCGTCCCACCAGATCACGAAGTTCTGCGAGCCCGGCTTGCGGGCGGCGACCTGGTTGCCGTTCGCCGCGCTGCGCAGACCGCCGACCGACGAGGACCAGATCTCCGCGCCGGGGCTGCCCGCCCACACGTCCGCGGCGACGCCGCGCCCGGTGTCACAGCCGCAGGAGGGCGCGCGGTAGAGGAACTGGCCGGTCCGCGCGTCGTGCACGTCCATCGCCGGCGAGCTGGTCCACTCGTGGACGGTGAACACCTCCAGGCCCGGCCTGCTCGGCGCGAGGTCGCCGACGTGCAGGGCGTCGCCGTGACCCAGACCGGTGCTGTACATCAGGGTGCCGTTGTCGTCGATCGTCGCCGAGCCGTAGACGATCTCGTCGCGCCCGTCGGCGTCCACGTCCGCGATGGACAGGTTGTGGTTGCCCTGCCCGTACGCGCCGCCTCGGCCGGAGTCGTAGGTCCAGCGGCGGGTGAGCTGGCCGCCGCGGAAGTCCCACGCGGCGATCACCGCTCGGGTGTAGTAGCCGCGGGCCATGATGATGCTCGGCCGCGAACCGTCCACATAGGCCGTCGCGGCCAGGAAGCGGTCCGCGCGGTTGCCGTAGTTGTCGCCCCAGTCCGAGACGTTGCCGCGCGGGGGCACGTAGTTCTCGGTGTCCAGGATCGCGCCGTCGCTGCCGCGGAACACGGTCAGGAACTCCGGTCCGGACAGCACGTAGCCGCTGGAGTTCCGGTGGTCTGCGTTGGCGTTGCCGATCACCTGACCGGTGCCCGATCGCGTGCCGTCGGCGGTCTTCACGACCACCTCGGCCCGGCCGTCGCCGTCGTAGTCGAACACCTGGAACTGCGTGTAGTGCGCGCCCGAGCGGATGTTGCGGCCCAGGTCGATCCGCCACAACCGCCTGCCGTCGAGCTTGTAGGCGTCGAGGATGGTGTTGCCGGTGTACCCGGACTGGGCGTTGTCCTTTGCGTTGGTCGGGTTCCACTTCAGCACGATCTCGTACTGCCCGTCGCCGTCCAGGTCGCCGACGCTGCCGTCGTTGGCCTCATAGGTGAAGCTGCCCGACGGCGTCGAACCCCCGGCGGGGATCTGCAACGGCACGTCCCTCGTGCTCGCGGTGACACCCACCTCGCCTCCGGTGTGGGGCGACATCCGCAACGCGCCTTCCGCCGCGGCGGCACCCGCCCGCTCGACACCGCCCACGACCGGACGAACCGCGTAGACGGCGTTCGCCGGCGCGCCGTGGTCCTGGAAGTTCGTGCGGGTGAGGGGAGTGGAGGTCACCTTCGTGCCGTCGCGGTAGACGTTGAACGCCGTACCCGGCGGGTCACCCGCCGACAACCGCCAACTGAGGAAGTTGCCCTTCCCCGTGTGGACGCTGACGAGCCCGCGGTCCAGCCTCTCGGCCCGCGGGACGTCGGGCGCGGCTCCTGCGGTCGGGTGCGTCACAGCGCCGGCCACGAGGACTGACGACGTCATGACCAGCAGTGCACGTATCAACGTTGATCTGTGCATGGCAGATTTCCGTTCGTCGGAGTTGTGCTTCCCATGGCGGCGGAATGCGGATGGCCCGGGCTCGGCCGTTGTCAAAGCCCGTGATCATCCACAGAGGACAGTGGGACCGTGGTGCCGTTCCGGTCCGAATCGGGCACGGGTGGGACCGGGGGAGGTGCGGCAGGCGACAGCGACCAGGGTTGTGAACGTGCACAGTAGCTCCCTGAATGCGGTGTGTAAACAGACCGACTTCGGTTATTTCGCCCGGCTGATACACTGTCCACAGTGGACTAGTGAGGTAGGGTGCGAGCCATTTGGGACGCCAGGACTCGATGTGGCCGCCGATGCTGGCCCGTTCGGGCGATGTCCGAACCGCGCTCGAAAGGTTTTCGCTCCGGGCTGTTGACACCGGGACGGCGGCGTTCGTACGGTCTCCACGGCAGGGTTGTCGCCGGAACGTCATGGGCGACAACGAAACCCCGACATCGACCCGGGCCGCGAAAGCGGTCTGATCAGTACTGCGACCAGCAACTGGATAACGCTTTCCATAACGCCGGCGCGTGATTTGAATCGTTTCACAACCGACGACAGACGCTGGGAGTGCCTCCGGCGTCGGCGACGAAGGGTGGCGGTGGCGCTCGCGAACTCGACCAGGGTGTGGGCGATCGCCGTGTCCAACGGGACCGGCGGATCCTCTTGCGTCCACAGTGGACTACGTATGCGGTGCCCATCAAGGCGAAAGGTACGCACATGACATCGTCGTCATGCGGTGTGGTCATGCGATCGGCATCGGTGTTGGCGGTGGCGGTCGCGACTCTCGCGCTCGCACCGGCCGCGCCGTCGGCTCGGGCCGCCACGATCGACACCGCGGCCACCGCTGTGGTCGCCCGGCACAGCGGCAAGGCGATGCAGGTCAAGTCCGCCGCCGAGGGCACGCGGGTCTCCCAGTACGACATCAACTCGGGCGCCAGCCGGCAGTGGCAGCTCGTCCGGCTGGGCAGCGGCACGCCCGGCGGCACCGGCGCCCCCACCGACCCGAACGTGAAGTACTTCGGCCGGTGGAACACCGCCGACCCGACCGCGTACGTCTCCGAGTGGGCGGGCGCCTACCTGGTCGTCGGCTTCACCGGTCGGACGGTGAAGCTCAAGCAGCGCAACGCGATCGACTTCTTCGTCAGCATCGACGGCGGCCCGGACGTGTCCTACGTCAACCGCGGCGGCACGGTGGACCTCACCCCGATCCCGCTCGCTGCGGGCAACCACACACTGCGCGTGTCCTACCGGCCGGTCGCCGGGTCCTACCGGGGTGACGCGGTCTACCGGGGCATCGAGCTGGACGCCGGCGCCGCGACGTTCGCGCCGCCCGTGCCGGGCAAGACCATCGAGTTCGTCGGCGACTCCATCACCGTCGGGCAGCAGTCGTCCAAGCAGGCGCTGACCGCCTACGGGTGGCTGGTCGGCGAGCGCCTGGGCGCGGGTCACACCCAGATCGCCGTGGGCGGCGCGTGCCTGGTCTCCGCGGCCGACGGCTGCATCGGCATGAGCGACCGGTTCCTGCGCACCGGCCTCCAGGCCAACGCCGCGAACTGGGACTTCTCCCGCTACCGCGCCGACGCCGTGGTGATCAACCTGGGCACCAACGACGTCGGCCACGGCGTGACCGGTGAGCAGTTCCAGAACGCCTACGTCACCCTGATCCGCCGCGCCAAGGCGAAGTACCCGAACGCCACGGTCCTGGCGTTGCAGACCTTCCGGAAGCGCTTCATCCCCCAGACACAGGCCGCCGTGCGGATCGTCGACGACCCCAAGGTGCGGTTCGTGGACACCACGGGCTGGATCGTCGAGGCGACCGACACCACCGACAACGTCCACCCCAACGACCAGGGCCACCGCAAGATCGCCGACCGCCTGGCCCCGATCCTGTCCTCCGCGCTCACCACCCCCGGCGCCGCGCCGGCGGACGCCGCGCCGGCCGGCTGCACCGGAACCGGTCCGATCACCTGCCACTACGACGTCGCCCCCGGCCACTACGACGTGACCGTGCGGCTGGGCAGTCCCACCCGGGCGGCCAACACCGGCGTCACCGCCGAGGCTCGTCGCCGGGTGCTCTCCGCCGTGGACACCGGCGCCGGCCAGCTCACCGATCGGGTCCTGACCGTCAACGTCCGCACCCCGGAGGGACAGCCCACCGGTCAGGGCGGCACCGGCACCCCGGGGTTGACCCTGGTGTTCGACGGGCGCGCCCCGGCGGTCGAGGCGGTCACGGTCAGGCAGGCCAGGCCGCCGGCGCTGTTCCTGGTCGGCGACTCCACCGTGTGCGACCAGCCCGTCGCCCCCTACGCCGGCTGGGGCCAAGCGCTGCCCCGACTGCTGCGCGAAGGCCTGTCGGTGGCCAACTACGCGGACTCCGGCGAGAGTTCCGGCTCGGTGCTGTCCAACGCGGCGCTGTTCCCCGCCGTGCGGTCCCAGGTCCGGGCCGGCGACACCGTCGTGATCCAGTTGGGGCACAACGACAAGCGGACCACCGCCACCGCGTTCCGCGACAACCTCACCCGCATGGTGCGCGACGTGCGCGCGGCCGGAGGTGCCCCCGTCCTGGTGACGCCACCGGTCCGCCGGTTGTTCGACTCGGCCGGGCGCCTCACCGCCACCGCCCGCCACGTCAACGAACTCGGCGTCAACCTGCCGAACGAGGTGAAGACCGTCGCCCGCGCGCAAGGAGCACCGCTGATCGACCTGACTTCGCTCTCCGCCACCCTGGTCGAACAACTCGGCGCGACGGCTTCCGAAAGGCTGTTCCTGACCAGGGAGAAGGGCGACAACACCCACTTCTCCGAGTACGGCGCGGCCGCCATGTCGAACCTGGTGCTGAACGAAGCCGTCCGGCTCAACGTCATCCGGTCGACGCAGGTCCGCTGACGCCCGCAGTCCGCCGAAAACGACAGGAGGATCGATGGGGATTCCCGCACGGAGCAGGTACCTGGCGGTCGCCGCGGCCGTGTGCGCCGCGATGGCGGCCGTGGTGGCACCGGCGAACGCCGCACCCGCCCCGGCACCGTGCCCCGCGCCGCGGGCCGGTGGTCCGGGGGCCGCCGCCGCGCCGTTCAAGGTGTGGCTGGCCGGTGACTCCACCATGGCCAACGGCAGCGGCACGTGCCCGGTCGGCTGGGGCCGGGAGTTCGACCGGCTGTTCAACGACGACGTCACCGTCGTCAACAACGCCGTGGGCGGCCGGAGCATCCAGACCTGGCTCTACGAGTCGAACGTCAAGAGCACCAAGGACTCCACCGGGGAGTGCGTGGTCAGCCCGCGCACCTACGCCGCGCGCTGGTCCGGTATGCTCGCGGCCGGCGGCATGCGGGCGGGGGACTGGCTGATCATCCAGTTCGGCATCAACGACGGCGACCGCAACTGCCCGCGCCACGTGGGCACCACCCGCTACCGCCAACTGCTCGGCACGATGGCGCGCGAGGCCAAGGCGCGGGGCGTGAAGCCGGTGTTCGTCACGCCCGTCGCGGCGATCCGCTGCTCCGGCTCGACCGCGGTCGGCAACCGGGGGTTCGTCGACGAGACCATCGCGCAGGGCCAGGCCGACCAGGTCCCGGTGATCGACCTGCACCGGCGCAGCGTCGCCCTCTACAACTCGCTGCGCCTGTGCCCCAACGACGGCAACTACAGCGAGGGCGCGGTCGGTGCCTTCTTCTGCAACGACCACACCCACTTCGAAGCCGCCGGTGCCGCCCGCATCGCGGAGGTGGTCGCCAGGGCACTGCGGGAACAGGGGATCGGCCTCGCTTCCTCCCTGCGCTAGTCACAGCTCAACCGCTCCAACCGTGATCAACAGGGAGAGTGAAGGCGCAGCTCGATCCACGCGGGCCGCATGCTCCTGGCTCGTTGGCCGGGCAGAAGGCCTTCCGCGCCCGCTCATTCCCACAGGGCTCGACCCGAATCGTGGAAAGCCACCTGTCCCACCTATTCGCGAAACTGCGCGTCTCCACCCGAACCGAAGTGGGCGTAGCCGTTCACCGCCTCGGCGGGTCCACCGCGCGGGCAAAGGCGAACGCCGCGGCTTCGCCGAGACCGACAGCCGCTCGACGGTGGCGACCACAGGCCGACCCCAACCCGATCACAAGCCGGCCCCGGTGTGCTGATCCCGGTCGGGGGCGAGGGCTCCCGGGATTCGGAGGAAGCACATGAAGAGGATCATCGGACTCGGGGTGGCGGCGGCGCTGGCGACGCCCGTGCTGCTGACCACCGGCACGGCGTCGGCGGTCGGTGTCGGCGAGGTCGCGCTGTCCGTGGACACGTTGGTGTACCAGGCCGGGAGCGTGAACAACAGCATCTCCGTGCAGCACTCCGGCGCGTGGATCCTGTTCGACGACATCGTCGACATCACGCCCGGCATCACCTGCTGGTACCCCACGCCGGCCGACCACACCCGCGTCGCGTGCGACAGCTCGGGGGTGAAGCGCGTCCAGGTCTTCGCGGGCGGCGGCAGCGACGGAATCACCAGTTGGTTGTCGCTGCCCGCGATCCTGTGGGGCCAGGCGGGCGACGACAACATCCACGGCGGCCCCGGTGACGACATCCTGCGCGGCGACAGCGGCAAGGACCAGTTCTGGGGTGGCGGCGGCCGCGACGGCGTCACCTACTACGGCTACGCCGAGGGGGTCACGGCCGACGCGGACGGCGTGAGCCAGGACGACGGCGCGGCGGGCGAGGGCGACACGATCGCGTCGGACGTGGAGGACCTGTACGGCGGAGAGGGCCGCGACCGGCTGTACGGCAACAGCGCCGTCAACTACATCAACGGCAACGGTGAGAGCGACTGGATCCAGGGCTTCGGTTCGGTGGACACGCTGGCAGGCTCCGATGGCGACGACACCGTCCTCGGCGGCGAGGGCGGCGACTTCCTGTACGGCGGCCCTGGTGGCGACCACCTGTACGGCGAGGCCGGCAACGACCACATCGAGGGCGGCGACCCGGGCTACGACTGGATCGACGGCGGCACGGAGGTGGACACCTGCCTCTACGGCGACAACTACACCGCCTGCGAGGTGTACTGACCGATCCCGGTGGGGCCGCGCCGGCCAGGCGCGGCCCCGACCACAACCCGATCACAAGGCCGCCGGGCTACAACGGTGCCGACCTCCGGGAACCGGAGGACCACACCCGAAGGGGGAGACGTGCGAGGCAGGACACGAGGGGGCGTGGTCGCCGTGGCGCTTGTGGCGTTCACGGCGCTGCTGAGCGCCGTCACCGGCAGTCCATGGCGGCTTTGGCTACGACGCGGTCCAGTACAAGTTCGGATCCCCAAACCAACTCGACGTGATCTACAGCGACGTCGAGAGCATCAGCAACGGGGCAGGTCTGTACACGCTGGAGGCCGCCGTGGTCTACGTCGAGCCCGTCAGCCCGGACCTCCATTACAACGCCGGACCGCACCGGGGCGGCTCCACCACGGTCTCGCTCCTGCCCGGCGGCGCCGGCCACGTGGTCCAGGACTCGTAGCCGCTCGTCGCGGCCGACGGCTGCCGGCATTCCGACCGGTCCGACCTGACCCGGGTGGTCTGCGACGTCACCGAGGTCCGGGGCATCGTCCTGCGCGGCGGCAACGGAACGACCTGCTCGCCAACCACACCGACACGCCGTCCACGCTCTTCGGCGGCCCGGGTGACGACGTCCTGACGGGCGGATCGGGCGACGACGTCCTGGACGGCGGCCCGGGCCTGGACTCCCTGGACGGCGGAGCGAGCGCGGACAGGTGCACCGGTGGCGAGCGCGTGACGGCCTGCGAGCTGTGACCGCACACGCGTTCTGACGCGGCGGTCCCGATCCGGGGCCGCCGCCCGAAAGGCGGTGGTCCGGGCCGCGATCATCTCCTGATCGGGAGATGATCGCGGGGCCGCCACCGCGGAACGTGCGGTGGACGACGCCCAAGGGGGTCACGGGCGGTCTCCCGAGCCGGGCAGGCCGAGGGCCAGCAGTGCGACGTCGTCCTCCAAGCCGTCGCCGAACGCGGCCAGGCGCGCGGCGAGGGCGCTCACCAGCTCGGCCGCCGCCGGTGGCGCCTGGTGCAGGAACTCCAGCAAGCCCTCCTCCTCGAACCGGGTGTCCGGGCCGTCGGCGGTCCGGGCCTCGGTGAGGCCGTCGGTGTAGAGCAGGAAGGTGTCGCCGGGCGCCAGGGTCAGGTGCCGGGTGACGAAGCGGGCGTCGGGCAGCACGCCCACCAGTTGGCCGCCGGTCGTCGGGTGGTAGGCGGCGGTGCCGTCGGCGCGCAGCACCGCGGGCGGGGTGTGGCCGCCGCCGGCGAAGGTCACGCGGCACTGCTCGTCGGCCGGTTCCAGCACGCCGAACACCACCGTGCAGAACCTCGGCACGCCGTCCACGACCTCCTGTCCCAGCACGGTGTTGAGGGTCCGGAGCACCGCCTCGGGCCCGGGGTCGGTGACGGCCGCCGCCCGCAGCGTGTACCGGGTGAGCGACGTCACGGCCGCCGCGACCGAGCCCTTGCCGCACACGTCGCCGAGGAAGAAGCCCCACCGGCCGTCGCCGAGCGGGAACAGGTCGTAGAAGTCGCCGCCCACCTGGTCGGGCGAGGCGTGGTGGTAGTGCGCCGCCACCTCGATCCCGGGCACGGTCGGCAGGGACGGCGGCAGCAGGGTGCGCTGGAGGGTCGTGGCGAGCTGCTCGATCCGGTCGCGCTCCTGCTCGGCCTGCCGCCGGGCGCGCAGCAGCTCACGCTCGTAGGCGCGCCGCTCGCGGGCGTCGAACACCGTCGTGCGGACCACCCGCGGCGCGCCGGTGGGCCCGCGCCGGACGACCGAGGTGACCAGGACGGGCAGCCGGTCGCCGGACGCGGTCACGAGGTCCAGCGCGATGCCGTTGACCTCGCCGTGCATGGCGAGCAACGGGGCGAAGTGGGTCTCGTGGTAGATCCGGCCGCCGACGGTGAGCAGGTCGGAGAAGTGCAGGCGGCCCACCACCTCCTCGCGCCCGCGGCCCAGCCAGCCCAGCAGGGTGGCGTTGGCCTTGACGATCCGGCCGTCGAGCATGGTGGACAGGTAGCCGCAGGGCGCGCTTTCGTACAGGTCCTCGGCGCTCTCCTCCAGCAGGCCGGCGAAGGCCGGGTCGTCCAGGTCCCCGTCGCGACCAGGAGGCGGTTCGCCGCCGACCATCACGGGCGTGCCCCGGTGAACGCGGCGATCGCCGCCGCCGTCCGGTCGGGGGCGCTGAGCTGCGGGCAGTGGCCGACGGCGTCGAGCGTGACCAGGGTGCTGCCGGGGATCTGGGCCTGCACGAACGCCCCGACCCCGCGCGGCGCGATCGCGTCGTGCGCGCACTCCACCACCAGCGTCGGCACGGTCACCCGGGCCAGGTCGGCCCGGTTGTCGGCCAGGAACGTGGCGCGGGCGAACGCGCGGGCGATGTCGGGGTCGGTGCGGCAGAAGCTCTCCCGCAGCTCCTCGGCCAGCTCCGGGCGGTCGGGGTTGCCCATGATCACCGGGGCCAGCGCGGCCGACCAGCCCAGGTAGTTGCTGTCCAGGGACTCCAGCAGCTCGTCGATGTCGGCGGCGGTGAAGCCACCCCGGTAGTCGCCGTCGTCGAGGTAGCGGGGCGAGGGCACGAGCAGCACCAGCTTGGCGAACAGCTCGGGGGCGTCGGCCGCCGCCAGGACGCCCATCATCGCCGCGACGGAGTGCCCCACGAACACCACGTCCCGCAGGTCCAGCTCGCGGCACAGCTCCACCACGTCCTCGGCGTACCCGCGCAGCGTCGAATACCGCTCGGGGCTCCAGGCGGACAGGTCCGAACCACCCGACCCGACGTGGTCGAACAGCACCACCCGGTGGTCCCCGGCGAGCTTGGGCACGACGAGCCGCCACAGGTTCTGGTCGCAGCCGAAGCCGTGGGCCAGCACCACCACCGGCCCTTCGGGATTGCCGGTCACCACGACGTTGTTCCTGCGGCGAATGTCCACGACACCCATCCTCACACCGATGGCGTCCGGTCGCCGCAACGCCCCGGACGGCAGCTCCCCGCCAAGGCTCGGTCGCCATGCGCCACGCCACGGCAGGGGTGTCACGTTCGAACGGGCCACCGGTGTCATGGGACCACCGTGGTCGACGAAGCCGCCGGTCGCGCACCGCTGCCGGACGTAGCCGTCCTGCACCGACGGCAGGATGAGCGGGTCGCTCCCGCCCTGGCGACCGATCCGCGCGTACGCGACCTGTTCCGCCTGCTGCGCGAGGACGACCCTCCCGGATGTCACCGGAACGGATCACCCGCAAGGCCAGGGACGACGGCATCCTGCTCGTCGCGGCGACGAGCCCGCACCGCTGGGACCCGACGCCGCACCTCCCACCACCGACCGCGCAGCGGTCATCCGGCTCCGGGCCGAACGCCACGGCCTTTGGTCCGACGACATTCCCAGCTCCGACCCCGTCACCGGCCTCCTGACCGTCGAAGCCTGACCATGGCGAACCACCTGGTGCGCGCCCGAGCCGGGTGTGATCCAGGACACGTATCACGAACCCCCCGATCGGACTCATTATCGGCGACTTAAGAAACCCTTGATATTCAAGGCAGAGCCTATGGTTCGGGCAATTGGTTCCCGGTCCGGCGCGACGGATCGGCCGAGTGGACCAACTTGACCGGAATCTGTCTCCACCGCGCCACCGGCACGTATCCGGCACCGGGGGCCGCACTCCTACCTGTCGAACTCGAACCCGCCCGACCAGGGGGGACGGGCGGAACTTTCGACGGCGAGGAATGTGGTTGTGATGACATCAGCTCTCGTGACGGCGACGACCGGGAGGACGGGCGGTCGCGCGGCGGTGATTTCCGGCGGTGACGCCCGCCGCATCACGACGCCGCCCCGACCCGCTATTCCGGAATGGGTCGCCTCGTCCCTGAGACGTGCTTACCCGCACGGTTACGCGAGCCTCGAAAAGGCGATCACCGACGCGTCCGCCGCGGTCGACCTGCCGAACGTGGCGGACGTCGAGATCCACGCGGACCGGGTGCGGCTGAGCTGCCGGCGGGGCGACGTGGTCGCGGAGGTCCCGTTCGACGTGAGCGGTACCGCGCCGCACGGCGGTGTGCCCGACTTCGTGCTCGACCACGACCGCCAGGCGGTGTTCCTGTTCAGCGACCGCGACGAGCGCGGCGTGGCGGCGCCCGCGTTGCGGCAGTGCCTGTTCGACCTGCTGCGCCCCGGCTACTGGCTGGTCGAGGGCGCGGCCGAGCCCGGTGGCGCGCTGCTGCACGGCGTGCCCGGGATCGACGAGTTCCTGGCCGGGATCCTGGGTCGTGCGGACGTGCGCGCCATCCACCCGTGGGTGCGCGCCGCGGCCGCCGCGATGAGCCGCGAGCCGGGGACCGGCGGCTCGGAGTTCGCGCAGAACCTCCACCGCGCCTCGATCGAACTGCGCCGCAACGGGCTCGACCCCGAGCTGCAACGGGCACTGGACACCACCGCGCGGACCGCCACCCGCCTGCGGCGCGGCGTCCGGCCGGTGCTGGCGATCCGCCGGGCGTCGCGGCACGCGGTCCTGCGCGGGATCGGCGCGGACGACATCGACTCGCTGCGGGCGACCTTCGCCGACCCGGCGGTGTCCGACCGGCTCGCGGCGGCCCACCCGATCGACCCCGCGTTCGTCGCGGACGCGAGCGCGGAGGATCTGCTGGCGCTCGTGGACGAACTCCGGGAATGCGAGTTCTTCACGTTTTTCGTGATGGACCGGATAGCGCCCGCCGCCAGCGGTGTCACCAGGTCGGTGACCGGGGTCGACCACGCGCCGGCGGCCATTCTGATCACCCCGGACAACCTCCGGGAATCCACGACCCTGGTGCGTTCCCTGTCGCGGGCCAACGCGTTCCTGTTCTCCCGGGAACAATTCCGCCGGACGATCGGCACGGCGCGGGGCGACCTGCTCGGAATCGACCGCGGCCGGCAGGTCGTCGGTTTCTTCCCCGGTCTCGGCAGCCGGTCGTTCTACCGGGATCTCGGTCGGGGCCTGCTCGACTCGGGCATTCCCGAGGTGGTCGAGGTCTACGAGCAGGGCGCGCGGGCGCTGGGCCTGCCCGGCCCGGAACGGCTGCTGCTCGTCCCCGAGAACGTGCCGGGCGACCGGCTCGCCGCGCAGGGCTTCATCGGTGCCGCCTTCCTCGCGCACGGCCTCGCCCTCGACATCCACCTGCGCGTGACGGCGGCGAACGCGGGCGTGCCGTTGCGCCTCGCCGGCTACACCGGTGAGAGCTTCGGCATCATCACGGCGGCGGTGGCCGCGGGCGCCCTCTCCGTCGCCGACGGGACCAGGCTCGCGCACGCGTTCACCCCGCTGCTGCTGACGGCCGCGGACGGCGTGGCCGACGACGACCCACTGGCCGCCGAACTGGCCGCGTACCTGCCGGAGTCGCTGCGCGGTCGGCCGCTGGTGACCGAGCCGCACCACGTGGTCGGGCTCCGCGGCGAGCCCGCGGACCTCGCCGCGCTCCTGGCGGCGATCGCGCGGAACTTCCCGACCTCCGACGTCGAGGTGCACAAGGTCTACTCGCACCGCCAGACCAACGTCTACGTCCGCGCCGGCGCCAAGGACGCCTTCGACCGGTTCGCCGGGGGCTTCCCGGCCGTCGCGGTCGAGGAGCTGAAGCCGCCGACCACGTTCCTCGCCCACGCCGAGCGGATGACCGCCGTGCGCCACGCGTTCGAGCGGTTCATGGCCGACCGGGGAGTCGTGTTCCGCAAGCCGCACACGCCGGTCGTGTCGAACAACAACGCCGGCCTGCTCACCACGGCGGCCGAGGTCCGCAACGGCGTCCTGGCGATCATCGACGAGGTCATGGCGTCGCGCGCGACCGCGGAGACGCTGGACGCGCTGCGCCCGGACGCGATCGTCGAACTGGGCCTGGGCGGCAAGTCGGTGCGGCTGCTGGTCGACAACGACCTCGACGTGCCGGTCACCTCCTACACCGGGACGGCGGGCGCGGCGGAGGAGTTCCTGCGCGCGGTGCGGCTGGCCGACACCGTGCTGGGGCAGTTGGCGGACCTGCGGACCGCGGCCGACCGGATCACCGACCGGCACCACGACGCGCTGCGGGAGGTTTTCCGCGCCTCCCGGGAGGACCGGTTCTGCGAGCGGTACCTCTACCGCACCATCGGGCGCGTCGTCGCCGACGAGGCGACCCACCGCGACCGGTCCGCGTCGCCCGCGTTCCACGAGCTGCTGGAGACCTTCCAGCACACGTACAACTACCGCGATCACGTCGACCTCGACGCGGGCGAACTCGTGCTCCAGGCCCGGTTGAAGAAGCGCATCGTCGGCGAGGCCGAGGAACTCGGCCAGGTGTTCGCCGAGCTGAAGGTGGTCGACGCGGCGGGGGTCGTCGGCGACCGCAGCCTCACCGGCGTCGAGCAGCACGAGGTGGTCGTGATCCACTTCGACCACCTGCCCGGCCTCGACTACGCCGACCTGGCGGTCAACACCCGGCTGCTGCTGGACACGCAGCCGCTCGCACGCCAGATCTACGACCAGGTGTTCGACAGCCTCGGCGTCACCGACGACGGGTTCCTGACCCTGCCCGGCGTCACCACCCCGACCGTCGACCAGCTCGCCCTCGGCTACCTGGTCTACCAGTACACGCTGTTCCGGCTGCTGCGCCTGCACCGGCCCGCCGCGTTCCAGCACGACCACTACCTCGCGGGCAGCGACCCGATGGGCTGGCTGGTCGCGCTGGCCGCGTCCGGGGCGGCGGCGCTGCCGGACGTCGTGCGGCTCTACGCCGCCTACCTGCGCTCCGGCATGGAGACCGACGAGGCGCGGGCCGCCCTGGAACGGGTGCTGGCCTCGCTGCGGACACCCGAGGTCCCGGTCCTCTCCCCGGCGGGCACACCCCTGCACGCGAAGATCGATCTGGAGGTTGCGACCCGTGTCGTCATCGCCTAGCACCCTCGACTCACCCGTCCGCCGGATAAAGCTCAACGGCAACTGCCAGATCCTGTCCCTCGGCTCGACGCTCGACGCCGCGCACTTCGACACCGGCCCGTTCCGGGCGGACGTCATCGCGGTGCGGTCGCCGACCGACATCTGGCGCAAGCGGGCCAACCCCGCCCTGGACGACTTCGAGACGCGGTCGACGCTGTCGCTGACCGCCGAGTACCGCGAGGTGCTGCGCCACGCGCGCGGCCGCAACCTGCTCAGCAGCGTCGTCTACGCCTACGTCGACAGCGGCGAGGAGGTCGTCGGCTTCGGCAAGGGCGGCAGCGAGTCCATGACCATCTTCATCAGGAAGGAGGGCGACGACCGCGTCCACGTCCGCAAGATCCTCAGCGAGGCCCTGACCACCGCCCGGTGGAACCGCGACGGCGAGGGAGTGATGCTGCCGCCGTTCGCCAAGGCGCGCAACCAGGCGGAGTACCTCAAGGCCCTGCCCGAGTCGGTGCGCCCGTACTTCCCCCAAGCCTTCGCGAGCCTGGAGCGGGAGATCGGTGTCCCGGAGCACCTCCGGCAGGACGAGCGGACCACGCACAAGGAGGTCATCTACGAGATGAGCTACGTGCCCGGCACGGAGGTCAGCCGGTTCGTGGCCGAGCACTGCCCGCCGCCCGCCGTGATCGCCCGCCTGTACACGGTGGTCTTGAAGGTCCTCAACGACGAGGTGCACGCGGTCAACCGCGTCCCCGCGCCCGGCCGGACGCTGGAGGACTCCTACTTCCGCAAGATCGAGGACCGGCTGGACCTGTGCCGCCGCACCGCGCCGCGCACGTTCGACGAGCACCTGATCGACACCGAGCGGATCGTGGTCAACGGGGTGTCCTACCTGAACTCGGCGGCCCTGCTGAGGCGGTTCCGGGGCAACCCGGCGTTCCTCGACGTCCTGGAGCCGCGGGTGCACTCCCTGGTCATGGGCGACACGAACACCGAGAACATCAAGATCACCGACATCGGACCGCTGCTGCGGGCGCAACGCCTGATCGAGTCCGGCGCCCCGGCCGACGAGGTCGACGCGGCGCTGGCCGCCGTCACCGCCGCGTCGCTGGGCATCAGGTTCCTCGACCCGAGGGCGATCGGCTTCCGCAGCACGGGCGCCGACACCCGCGACGACCCGATGTACGACAACAAGCCCTGGCACAACTCCATCGGCCACTACGACGAACTGCACCACGAGCACTTCGCGCTGCGGGTCCGGTGCGGTCCGGGGCGCACGCCCAGCGTCGACATCGAGTTCACCGAGGGCAACCCCTACCAGCGGGCGTACCGGGTGCGTGACGTGGCGGTGGCCGGCGGACCGGTCGACCCGGACGCGCCCCGGGGCATGGAGGACCACTTCGCCCCGATCATGACCGAGGTGTACGGCCTGGACGACCCGGGCTCGCCGCACCTGCGCGACGACCCGTACTGGCTGATCCGGTTCGCCTTCGTCATGGGCACGCACTTCACCGCGATGCCGCCGTTCCACTTCCAGGCGGAGCTGGGCGGCACCCTGATCGACAACCACCAGTCGCAGCGACGGCCGGTGGCCATCTACTGCGAGGGCATCAAGTGGCTCAACTGGGCCCTGGAGATGCTGGAGGGGCGCCGCACCGAGTTCCTCGGCCTGCCGGTCCCGCCGCTGCCCGGCCGCGCCGCCGCCGCGTAGTCCCGCCACCCGCGACCCCACACCGACCGACCACGAAGGACCGAGAGAACCATGACCACCACCGCTTCCCGCACCCTCCCCGTCTCCGGGCTGACGGACCTGTCGAACGAGTCCCGCATGATCACCGCGCCGTGGAGCCGCATGATCCGCGCCCTGGGCCTCGGGCAGTACCCCGTCGACTACGACCCCGCGGTCGCCGGGCACATCGGACGAGCGCTCGACCAGCTGGCCGCGAAGGTCCTGCCGTCCAACGCGTACGCGTTGTTCTGCCGGGACCTGGGCGACTTCGTGCTGAAGGTCAACGACCCCGCGCGCGACCGCACGTGGGTCGACCAGGCGGTCGAGCCGCTGCTCGACGCCGCCCGCGCCGAGCGCAACCCCTACTACCGGGCGCTGGCCGGCTGCCTCGTCATGGACTCGTTCGCCAAGCTCGGCCTCGACGTGTCCCTGCTGGTCAACGACCGACGTGACTTCCCGGCCGAGGTGCTGGACACGCTCGACGAGATCGCGCCGGACCAGATCCCCGACGAGAACCGCGGCCGGCACGGCGACTACGAGCGGCTGTCCGCGAGCTCCGCGGTGTTCCTCGCGCTCGGGCAGGTCGGGCTGAAGGAGCGGCTGGTCACCCCCGAGCGCAACCGCGTCGTGGAGGCGCTGGGCCTGCTGGAGAACATCCCGGCGCCCTACTTCCGCGGCCGGTCCGGCTCGATGTTCATGTCGGTGCTCTCGCTGCTGGGCTACGACGAGTACATCTTCGACGGCGAGCGCGACTACATGCGGGAGACCCTGCACTACATGGCGCGCGCCGACGAGATCGGGATCTTCCCGTCGTTCCCGGAGGAGCTGCCGACCGCCTGGTCGAAGGTCTACCCCCTGCTGTGCATGCTCAACGCGATCGCCATGAGCGGCCGGGCGGAGTACTTGAACGACCCGGTCGACTGGCTGGCCGAGGCCGAGGAACTGCTGTCCGAGGTGCCGTGGAGCGACCGCGTCCACATGAGCCAGTACTACATCGTCGGCCTGCACAACCTGGGCCGGCTGCGCGACCGGCTGCCCGACCTGGACGGGTACGTGGAGGAGATCGCGGCCGTGCTCGACCAGGTCGACCCGGGTGCCAACTTCTTCCCCAACGGCATCGCCTACCCGTACATCATCGAGGTGGCCATGCAGACCGGGCGGATGGACCTCATCCCGGAGGAGGCGCTGCACAAGATGGTCGACTCCTTCACCGACCTAGACAGCACCCCGGCCAACCGCGCCAACCGCAGCTTCCCGGTCAGCTACGCGCTCAACGTGCTCGGCGAGATCGGCGCCCCCGAACTGGTCTTCGAGCCGCGCGAGCGCTACCGCGGCAGCTCGGCGATCGACTGGGTCATCGACAACATGTCCGAGGGCGCGACGGAGGAAGGGCTGCGCCTGTACATGATCCCGCACGCCCTGATCAGCTACGCCCTCCGCCTGCGGGGCGCGAACGCGCCGGAGACGGACCTGTTCCGCGACTTCCGGTTCCGCCTGGCCGCCGACGGGGCCCGGACGGCCTGACCCGCCGCCGCGGAGGACCCCCTCCGCGGCGACCGCGCCGACGACCGGCGGCCCAGGTGGGTTCAGGTCCCGCGTCGGGCGCCAGTGTCCGATGTGGAGGAACGGGGGACTTCCCCGACCGGTCGTACCACCGGCAGGCGCGGTCGGGTCGATCGGAACCACCTGGTCGTCGGTCGACGCGAGGAGCAGCGGGTGCGGTGCGTCAGGGACAGCGCATGACGTGGACGACCGGCCCGGCACGTGATGCGGTTCCGCCGATCGGCGGTGTGCGCACTCCGGTGCCGCATCAGGATGATCTCGTGTCGTCAGTGGTCGATGTGAGCCTGCCGGAATTGGACGTGGTCATCCCGATCGCGCCGAAGGACGCGGGTGACGTGGGGTTGTGCCTGGATTCGGTCCTGCGCCACTGCCGCAACCCCGTTCGCGCGGTGCACGTCGTGTCGCGGTTCCCGGTGACGGCGGCCGATGAGCGCGTGCGGTGGTTGGACGAGGCATCGATCAGGCCGGGCATCGGGGACGTCGGGGAGGCGTTGCGGGCGGCCGGGTCGCGTCACACCAACGCGTCGTGGTACTTCCAACAGCTGCTCAAACTGCGCTGCTTCGACCTGCTCGACAGTGACACGCCCGATCACGTGCTGGTCGTCGACGCCGACATCGCCTTCGTCGCCGATGTGTCGTTCGTGGATCACGACGGTCGGGTGCGGCTGCCCATGGGATATCCGCTGCGTTGGGTGAACGGCGGACGAGCCGCGGCCCCGTCGCGGCACTCGGCGCTGAGCGCCGCGGCCCGCCTGGTGCCGGGGTGGCGTCCGGTGGACCACTTCAGCGGGATGCAGCACCACATGGTGTTCGACCGGGTGGTGTCGGCGGAGCTGACCCGCCGGGTGGAACAGGCTCACGGCGCGCCGTTCTGGCGGGCGTTCCTGGCCACCAGCGAGTCGTCGAAGTGGACCGGCGCGTCGGAGTACGTGCTGTACCGGCACTTCGCGTGTCTGCTGTTTCCCGAGCGGGTCGCGATGCGTCACCTGTCGGCCGTCGAGGTCGTCCAGTCCACCGCCGCCGGGGGCTTCACCCTGGCCGACGTGCTCGACGCCCCGCGCCCGGCCGAGGTGCGGGTCGTGGGGTGCCACCGGTTCCTCGACTACGCCGAACGCATCGCCACCATGGACTACATCCCCGACGACCTGCGCCGGGAGCTGCCGCCGGGCGCCCCGCTGAAGTTGTCCCTGCTGGGTGGCGAACTGAGCGTCGTGCCTGCCCTCGCACCGCTGGTCCTGCCGTGAACCGCGCGTTCTCCAGCGGAACGGATAGTGGATCCACCCCGGGGCGAGGTCGAGTGCCGCGAGCATGTGCATCACGCTGTGGCGGTGATCCCGAAGCGTTCTGCCGATCGGCGATGTCGCTGCGGGCGGTCCCGCTGCCATCCTGAGCGGACGTTCGCCACCGGGGCGGCAGGCCCCTTGAGCAAGGGAGGTCCACCGTGATTCGTCGTCTGGTGGTCGCGGTCGCCGCGGCACTCGGGGTCGTCGCTCTGGTGCCGTCCGCTGCCCAGGCCATCCCGGTGTGCAAGAGCGGCTACGCCTGCCTGTACCAGTGGTACGCCGACCCGGAGCACACCCAGTTCAACGGTTTCCGCGCCGTCAACTGCGACGGCAGCGTCGACAGTTCCGGTGTGCAGAGCGGTTACCTGGTGTTCGGTCAGGCGCGCTGCAACAGCTCGTACTAGCGCGCGCGGAGCAGGAAGCCGTGTTCTACCAGGCTGGTCAGCCCGAACTTCTCGACCATCCGGTGGTTCGGCCGGAGTTCGGCGGCCACGTGCTCGACCTCGAACGCGTCCCCGAAGCGGTCGGCGACTTCGTCCGGTCCGACGGTGAACGGCGGCGTCGGCAGGCTCGGGTGGTATTCCAGGGTGTTGAGGAAGTACCGGGTGCCGGGTCGCACCAGCCGGGTGATCGCCTCGGCGTAGCGCTGCCGCATGTCGTCGGGGAACGCGATCAGCGCGGCCCGGTCGTACACCAGGTCCACCGGGCCGAGCGCCTCGGGTGTCAGCGTGAAGATGTCCTGGCGGCGGATCACGAGGTTGGCGCAGCGGAAGACGTCGGGCTCCTCCTCCACCGGGTCCAGGTCGTTCTCGGCGAAGAATTCGGCGACCGCCCGGGGCACCAGCTCGACCCCGACGACCTCCGCCGCGGACTCCGCGAAGAACCGCAGGTCGGCGGTCTTGCCGCAGAGCGGCACCAGGACGCGGGCGCCGGCCACGAGGCCGAGGCGGTCCAGCAGGAGGGCGTGCTCGTGCACGTTCGGCAAGTGGAAGCTGGTCTTCGTGCCGCCCTCGGCCCAGGAGTCGTACCAGAACTCGGATTCCATGCTGTACCAGAGGTGTGCGGAGCGTGCTGGAGACGGGTCCGAACGGGTGATGTCACCGGAGAGTGCGACCACGGGAGGATCCTCTCCAGCGCCTCCCGGGTCACCGTGCGGTTGTGGCGCTCCGGTTCGCGTTGGAGGTCCTGATCGATCTGAGCGAGCCGGGCTGCTGGACCAACCGGTGGCGGGGCGACGCCTGCTTCGACGGCGTCAGGCGGTCTTCGAAACGGCGTGCGCGGCGACCAGCGCCGACTCGACCTGCACGTCCGCCAGGCGGTGCAGGGGGATGGGCGTGCCGGGCAGCGACCGGTCGGCGAGTTCGCACCAGTGGCCGAAGACCGCTTCGGCCTCGGTCGCCGGGCGCCGCTCGGCGTCGAGGACGCGCAGCAGCGCCCCGGCGAGCCGGATGCGCATCATGTGCGGCAGCACCTCGAACGAGCACTGCTCGGCCACCGTCGCCGGGCGGTCGACCTGGTTGGACCAGTTCGCGCGCACGCCGTGCAGCATGCGCAGCCCGTCCTGGTAGGCCCGGTGGAACGGGGTGTCGGTCACCGGTTCGGGGGTGATCATCTTCAGGGCGGCGGCGGTCTCGTCCAGCAGTGCCATCGCCTCGCCCACGAGTTCCGCGAGGTTTCGCCCGCACGGGGAGGTGTCGCCGGCACGGGGGTCCTCCCAGTAGGGCACCTCGGTGATCACCGTGGTCGTGCCGTGCCGGGACGCGTAGTCGGCGCTGCTGACCAGGCCCGGCACGGAGGGCATCCGCAGCACGCCCGGCGCGAGCACGGCCGAGTCGGGCGCTTCCCAGATGGCGTTGTGCGGTGGCAGGCCGTGCTTGGCCGGCACCTCGGACAGGCGGGCGGCCAACTCGGCGTCGTCGGTGTTGACGTAGTGGAAGACACCGCCGTACTGGCCGTTGTGCAGCGAGCACATCAGGCCGGCCGCAGCTCGTCGATCAGGGCGGCGAGGGCCGCGGTTTCCGGCATCGGGTCGCCGAAGGTCCACTCGACCTGCTCGGCGAACGCGGGGCGGTAGTGGTGGCGGCCGTAGGCCGCGCGGTCGCCGGGGTGGGCGTACCAGCCCTCGTTGAGGCGGGCGCCGTCCGGGTCGACGCACGGCACGAGGTGCCAGCGCATCCCCGCCCGCCGGGCCGGTTCCCCGGTCAGGACGCGGGCCAGGGCGCGGATGGTGAGGAACCCGACCGGTTCGTCGGGGTGGGGGCCCGCGAACACCAGCGCGTTGCGCTCGCCCGTGCCGATGGTGGTCACGAGCAGCGGTTCGCCCCGGCGGGACATGCCGTAGGTGCGGCCGCCGAGGCCCTCGGCCAGTTCGCCGGCGGTGGGGAAGCGGTGCATCGGTCCTCAATTCCGTAGAGTCACTATCAAATAGTGACGCTACGATAACCTGGTGGGCAAGAGGGAGGACAAGAGGCGGCGCAACACCGCGGCGTTGGTCGGGGCGGCGCGCGAGTTGTTCCTGGCGCGCGGCTACCACGGCGTGGGCATCGAGCTGATCGCGGAACGGGCGGGCCTGACCACCGGCGCGATCTACTCGCTGTTCGGCGCCAAGCGGGAACTGCTGTTCGCGGTGCTCGACGAGGTCGGTCGGCGGATCGAGGTGCCGCCCGGACCGGACGTCACCGACACCGTCCTCGCCCACGTCCGCGCCTACCGCTCGCTGGTGACCTCGGATGAAGGACCGGGGCTCCTGCGCCTGGAGGTCGAGGCGTTGGGCCTGGTCCTGGAAGACCCGTCCGCGCGCGCCCGGGTGGCCCTGCCCGCCCTCACACCCCTGCTGACGGGCCGCTCCCACCGGGGCCGTGACCTGACCGAGCAGGAAGCGCACGCCATCGCGGTGCCGCTGTCGGCGCTGTTGCGCGGGCTGGCCCAGCAGGAAGCCCTCCTCCCGGGGACGGTGCCCGACGAGGTGTGGGAGCGCTCTGCCCTGGCCCTGCTGTGAACCACCGCGAGCAGTGCCGCGGGACCGCCGACCCCGGGTCGCGGACGGGCGGCGACCTCGGTGGCGGCCGCCGGCTCCTCCGACTCAAGCCGATCCCGTCGCTCACCTCTCGGCGTCGAGGAGGCCCGACTCCCATGCCCAAGCGGCGATCTCGACGCGGTTGCGCACGCCCAGCTTCGCCTGGACCGCCGCCAGGTGCGTCTTGACCGTGCCGACCGTGACGTGCAGGGTGCGCGCCACCTCGGCGTTCGTGCGCCCGCGCGCCACCAGGAGCACCACGTCCAGTTCCCGGGGGGACAGCGGCACGTCACGGGGCTCGGGGCGTCGGCCCGCCAGTTCGCGGAGCATGCGCACGGTGATCGCCGGGCTCACCAGGGCCTCGCCCGAGGCCGCGGCGCGGATCGCCTCCACCAGCAGGGTCGCGCCGGAGGTCTTGAGCACGAAACCGGAGGCGCCGTGGCGGAGGGCCTCGCGCACGTGCTCGTCGTCGTCGAAAGTGGTGACCACGACGACCTTCGGGCCGCTGATCCGGCGCAGCGCCTCCAGGCCGTCCAGGCGGGGCATCCGGACGTCCATCAGCACGACGTCCGGGTCGAGGTCCCGCGCCATGGACACGGCCTCCACGCCGTCGACGGCCTCGCCCACGACCTCGATGTCCGGTTCGGCGGACAGGATCATGCGGAAGCCGGTGCGGACCATCGCCTGGTCGTCGGCGATGAGGACCGTGATCGTCATGCTTCCTTCTCGACCGGCAGGCTGGCCCGGACCGCCCAGCCCCCGTGCGGGGCCGGGCCCGCGGACAGGGTGCCACCCGCCGCCGTGACGCGTTCGCGCAGGCCGCGCAATCCGAAGCCGCCGGGGTGGTCGGGAACGGAGCGGCCGTTGTCGGTCACGCGGATCTCGACGTGGCCGGTGGTGCGGTGGACCGACACGTCCACGGCGGTGGCGCCCCGCGCGTGCTTGCGCGCGTTGGTCAACGCCTCCATCACCACGCGGTAGGCCGCGGTGGAGGTGCTGGGGTGCACGTCGGTGAACGGGCCGCGCACGTCGAGTTCGCCGAGGAGGCCCGACGTGCGGCGGAAGCGCTCCACCAAAGCCGGCACCTCGGTGACCCCGGGCACCAGGTCGTCGCCGCTGTCGCGCAGCAGGCCGACCGCGCGGCGCATGGCGTCCACCGCCTCGGTGCCGGCGCGCTCGATCTCGTGGAGCGCGGGCAGCACGAGGTCGGGACGGGTGGCGGCGACCGCCGCCGCGCCCTGCGCGTGGACCACGATCCCGGTGACGTGGTGAGCGACGAAGTCGTGCAGGTCGCGGGCGAACTCGGCGCGTTGCGCGGCGCGGGCGCGGTCCACCTGCCGCCTCCGCGTGGCGGCGGTCAGGCGGGCCGCCAGGCCGGCCGTCACGGCGACCCCGATGCCGAGTGCGAGCACGAGCACACCGACCGCCGTCCGCAGGTCCTCGACGTCGCCCCGCAGCGGCTGGACCAGGACCGACAACGCCAGGACGGGTGCCGCGACGGCCGTCCACCGGAATTGGCCGCGCCACACCAGCAGGCCGAGCACGCCGAGCATGGCCGTGGTCGCGGACAGGGTGAAGGGCATCTCCACCGACTGGTCGTGCCGGGTCGCCCACCACATGCCCGTCGCGCAGGCGGCCTGCGCCGCCGCGAGTGCGGGCAGGCCGCGCGGGCCGGGCCACCCGGCGCACAGGGCCACTGCCACCGCCGCCACCGCCCACGGCAGGCGCACGTTGCCCTGACCGCTGAACTCGCCCAGCCACAGGTCGACCAGGCCGAGGGCGACGAACGCGCACGCGGCAGCCAGCCAGGGGACCGCTGTTCGGACGAAGAACCGCACCCTTCCAGCGTAGAGACCGGGGAGTGGTCGTCGGATCAGTCGGGAGGGGGTCTGCCGAAAGGAGGAGGTGGGCGCGCAAGACCTGCCGGAGGACGGAGGTCCGCGCGGCGTGCCCGGACGCAGGCTGGCACCGAGTCCGATCAGGAGGTCGCGAATGTGGGATGACGTCGGTTACGCGGGTGTGGGGATCGAGTCGTGGTACGTGCTCGTGCCCGCGTTGGCGCTGTGGGGCGCGGTGCTCGTGACGCGCGCGGCGCGCGGTCGGCCGGGGTGGACGGGGCGACACCTGCCGACCCGGACGGCGGCCGGGTCGTACGTCGCGGGGGTGGTGCACTTCACGCTGTTCCCGATCGACGTGCAGCGGGGTCCGCACGCCAACCAGACCGCGTGGTACGAGCAGGTCAACTGGTTCCCGCTGCTCACCGCGGACGTGCCGTCGTTCGTGCTCAACGTGGTGATGCTGGTGCCGTTCGGCGTGTTGCTGCCGCTGGTGTCGGCGAGGGCGGCGAGCGCCGGGCGGGTGGCGGCGCTGTCACTGGCGTTCAGCGCGTCGATCGAGGTGGCGCAGCTGCTGATCTACGTCTTCGCGCGCAGCGGGCGCAGCGTTGACGTCAACGACCTCCTCGCGAACACGCTGGGCGGCGTGCTCGGGTACTTGCTGGTCAAGTCCCTGCCCGCGCTGCGGCGCATCGCGCTGCCCGGTTCATCGCTCGCCGGAGCCCGAGAAACGCTGCTCCGAAGGACGTCTCCGGCCGCATCCGTCGTCGACCGACTCGAACCGCGCAAACCTTCACGGTGAACGCTTCGACACCGCCGTGACCGTTGTGCTTGTCGGAAGCCGCCCGTGCCCGGACCCGCGCGTCCAACTTCACCACGTCGCCCCTCGCGCCAGACCCGTGGTCGCCGATCGTCGCGCGGACGGCCCGCCCCGTCGCCGTCGTCAGGCGGCGAAGTGCGCCTTCACGGTCGCGATCTCCTGGACGAAGAGGGCTTCCAGGTCGTCCAGGAAACCGGCCGGCGCGCCGGGGACCACGCGGAACTCGCGCTCCCAGTCGATGAAGCTGCGGCCCGGTTCGTTCGTCACCGGCCGGACCCGGTAGGTGGCCACGTAGTCCACGATGAACAGCACCTGCGCGACCGAGCGGTAGGTGAGCGAGCGGTCGGTCTCCGAGCGGCCGACGACTTCCTCCACGGCCACGTCGTGGTTGGGCAGGAGGGTGAACTCGAACGTCGACGGGACCTTCTTCGCCGAGCCGCCGTGGGTCCAGTGGGCGTTCTCGACGCCCTCGCCGAACACGATGTCGAGCAGCACCATCATGTCCCGGACCTTCGCCCACACCTCGTCGGCGTCTGCGTCGAGGACGGCTGAGTGGTAGACGGAGTACTTCGGCGACAGGGCCATGGTGGTCTCCTGGTGCGTCGCGAGCACTTCGGGGGAAGCGCCGCACGGGCGGGCCGCGGGGTGCGTGCCCAGTTGACCAAGTCGTCGAACACCGACGTCGTGTTACGGGACGTCGTGTGATCGGTCCGTGCACGCGATCTGTTGGTGCGGGCTCGGGTTCGACCCCGCACCGTCAGCCCGACGTCCGGACGTGGGCCGCCGACAACCGCTAATCGGCAGGCCCAGCTCGAACACCCTGTCCCTGGCCGCACCACGTCTGGTCGCGCCGTGATCAACGATCATGACAGGCCGCCTCTGCGGACCCTGTCGCGTCGCCAACTCGCGAACCGGATGCGTGCGGAGGCCACGTGGGCGTGGGGCACGCCTCTGGGAGAACTGCCTGAGCGTCTTGGCCGACCGCGTTCGCGAGCCGTCCACGAGTTGGTCGATCCACCACCGCCTCGCTCCTGCCGCCCGTGGAGCCTGCCGGGATCAGCGGTAGTTCCATGCGGGTTCGCTGCTGCGCGTCCCCGTCGAACGGCAACGGTTTTGTTTCTGCTTGTCACGACGCCGCCGTGGGTGTTCGAGGCAGATGACGGCGGCGTTGTGGGCTGTCTTGACCAGGTCGGGATCGGGGGGCGTTGATGGCCTGCTGCTCGGCCTCGGCGAGCCGGCTTTCGGGGTGCTCCTTTTCGGTGTGAAGCTCGGCGCGGCGCTGGTTGACGTCGCGGATGAGGTCGCGGTCCGGATTGTCGACGAGTTCGAGGTTGCGGATGGTTCGCTTGATCTCGGTGTCGGTGTGGGCGATGGCCCTGCGGAGTGCGGTGGCTGCTGTTCGCGTTCCTGTCGGACGGCCGTGTCGAGGTGCCGTCTCTCGAGGTTCTTCGCACGGGTGGCGGAAATACTGCGCCGTTGCCGCGGCTTGGGGGAAGTGAGCGGCTGGGTGAAACCGCGGAGTTTCACCGTCAGTGCTCGCCACTCAAAGCGGAGACACGAAAGGGTGACTTTTGGCAACCGGCCTTGCGTCGATCGTATGGGTGGGAAAGCCGGGGCGCGGTGCGCGCCGATCGGGTGAATATCCGTCGAGGTCTGAGATCTCTTCGGCACATTTCAGATTTGACCTGCGACAACACGGGGACGATCCTGGTGGTAGTGGCGGGAGGGAGCTTATGGGTGTGCGGCGATAAGGACCTGCGGACGACCGGGAAGTAATGGGAGACACGAAGGAGACGCTCGCCCGGCAGATGGGGGTCGACCGATCCGCGGTCGCCGGCCTGGGAACGACGTTCAAACACCCCAGCCCTGGATGGGGCCTGACGTGGTGAAGGCGCTGCAGTCGACGCCCGACCGCCTCGCCACATCGTTCGTGCGAGCCGCTTCGCGGTGCGTCTCCACGTCAATGATTTGCCGGTGGACCGGGCGCGCGTGAGCGATCTTGACGGCCGACAAGTTGGCTCCTCCTCGTCATGACCGGCCTCCTGGTCGAAGGGAGTCCGCCGTGGCCCTGTTGCCGGCTCGGCCCGCCGCGACGGCGACCGGAGACTGGGTGCAGGTCGACCTCACCGCCACCCTGAGCCAGGTCCGGCGGCTTTATCCGGAGATCGCCCGGATCGCCCGGGAGTGGTTGCGCGGCGAGGTGATCACCGAATTCTTCTTCATGCACAAGCCGCCTGGGCTGCGGGTGCGCTTCGCGGCGTGCGGGGAACACGCTTCGGCCGTGCGCACCGAGTTCCTCTTGCACGCGCTCGGGTGGCGGGACGCGGGCTTTATCTCCGACGCCCAGCCCGCGTCCTACATCCCGGAGGAATCCCGGTTCGGCGGCTCGGAAGCCATGCACCACGTCCACCGGCTGTTCACGGTGGACGCGCTGACCTGGCTCGACCTCCACACCCAGCAGTCCAAGACACCGGCATGGCGGCTCTCCATGGCGATGCTGCGCCAGGTGGTGCCTATCGGGGTCGACTGCGCCGTCTGGCGGGCGGTGGCCGCAGCGGGCAGACAGTGCCCGGCCGACGCGCCCGTGACCGCGCACGCGGCGGCGGGCCTGCGCGCCCTGTGGGACAGACCCGCGGCCCTGCGCACCGCCCTGCCCGCCGCCGCACTCGCGCTGGTCGACCGGCACGCTGCCCTGATCGGCTCGCTCATCCCCCGTTGGCAGGCCACCCCGGACGCGCTGGCCTGGTATGTGATCTTCCACTGGAACCGCGCGGCGCTCGGCCTCGGTACCCAGATCCTCATCAGCACGGCGCTCGGCGCGTCACGCCCGCGGGGGAACGACGATGTGCGCTGACCACGCCCCGACCGGTTCCGCCTGCCTGTTGCGGGTGGCGGGCGTACCCGCCGCCGCACTCGCCGACCTGGGCAACACCGCGTTGTTCGACCGGATCCGGGCGCACCTCGACGACGAACTGGACTACCGGTGGTTCGGGCGGGAACTGGCCCTGCGTGTCGGCGACGAACTCGTCCCGCATCCGGAATTGACGCACTCGCTGCGCCGCCTGGCCATCGCGACCGTGCGGGTGCTGCGGCGCGGCGGGCTGGTCGACGCCCACGCGTGCCGTCGGCTGGCGGTTGTCTCGGCAACCCTGGGCATCGGGGACGCGCTCGCCGAGAGCCTGCTCAGCGCCGCCGATCGCGCCGAGGGGCTGGCGGCCGCCGAACGCGGTCTCACCGAGGAGATCGGCACCGAGCAGGCGCGCCTGGTGGGCTTGCCCTGGCGGATCGTCACCGCCAGTCCGGCCATCACCCGCATCCTCACCAACACCGCGCCCGAGATCGTCGCCGAGATCGGCGAGCGGCTGGCCGCGCGACAGGACTGGACGGCCAAGCGGCTGCGGCAGCGCGCGGACTACCTGCTGCGACTGATGGCCCGCTCGGCGTTCAAGCCGACGCCGCGCGGGTGGCTGGCGCAGGTGGCGCTGGTCGACCTGGGGCCAGGACCGGGGGACTTACGCGTCGGCGCGCATGCGGTGCACCGGGTGGCCGACATCCAGGACGGGCGTCGGTCCCTGGCCGCCGCCGACGACCTGCCCGACGCCTGGTTGAGCATGACCGCCCTGCACTGGACGCGCGGCGACCGGCTGTGCTGCTGGGTCGATCACCCCGGCGGGCTGAGGTTCGTGCGGATCCGCTGCACGTCCGCTGTGGACGCGGTCCGGCGCGTGCTGGGGCACACCGCGCTGCGGACGTCTGCTGTCCTGGAACTGCTCGCCCCCCTCCCGGACCGGCGCGCGGTGACCCGGGACTTCCTGCGGCACCTGGTGCGGCTCGGCGTCGTGCAGGTGTCCGCGCCGCCCGCGGCGAAACTGGACGGCTGGTCCGACCGGCCCCGCCGCGACGACCGGCCGGGTTTCGTGGACGTCTACCGACAGGGCGTCGGCCACGTCGCGCTCGCCGACGTGGCCCGGCTGGGAGATCTCGTCGCGCAGGCCCGCAGGCTGGCCGCGGTGCTGTCGACGGGTCGGTCCGGACGCCACCCGGTCCTGGGCCTCGTGGGCAGCCGACCGCGGCCGATCACCCAGATCGTCGCGGAGTTCCTCGACAACGAGTGCCCGAGGCGCAAGGCGCGCCGGGCGAGGGCGTGGCCGACGGCGCAGCCGGGGACGGCGTACGCGCGGCTGTGCGACTGGCTGGGCGGGCAGCCCGGCGACGAGATCGACATCAGCGCCGACGTGCTCGACGCCGTGGGCGCGCCCGCGGCGACCCCGCCGGCATGGCCGGTGGACTGCCTGGTCCGGCCGATGGCCGACGGCCGGGCCGTGCTGGAAGCCGTCGTTCCGGCAGGCGTCGTCGACGCCCGGTTCGCGGAGGCACTCGGCCGTCTGCACGGCCGCGTCCCCCAGGTCGAGGCATACCGGGCGTTCCTCGCGCACGCGGCGGCGCGGTGCGGCGCGGAGCCGGTCGAGGTTCTCGTCCCGCCGCTGGGGGTGCGGGGCGCCAACACCGTGCGCCGCCCCCGCTACACCGACACGTGGACCGGCGACGCCGACCCGTCCGCCTACCTCGCCGAGCCGATGACCCGGTACCTCCCGTTGCGGAGCATCACCATCCGCGAATCCGACGGCCGGGTGATCGCCGAAGACCCGTCGGGCCGCCGGCTGTGGCCGGTTTACCACGCCACGCGCGCCGCGCCGCATCCATGGGATGTCGTGCTCGCTCTGCTCACCGCCGCGAACCCGGTCGCGGAGCTGGCCGCGCCGTTCACCACCGGCGACCCCGGCCGAGCCTTCCCCGGCCGCACCCGGACACCCAGGATCGTCATCGGCGGCGGGCTCGTGCTCGCCGGCCGGACCGCGCTGGTCCCCCGGGACCGTCTGCCCGCGCCGGGCGCGCCCCTGGCGACCCGGGTGCGGGAGCTGGCCCGGCTGCGGGCCTGGGCAGGGGCGCCGCGGTGGAACTTCGTCCGGGTGGCGGGTGGGCGCCGTCCGCTGCCGATCGATCTGGACAGCCTCGGCGCGCTGCGCGTCATCGATCGCCTGCTCGCCCACGCCGAGGTGCCTGAGCTGGCGCTGGAGGAGATGCTGCCCGACCCCGATCACCTCGTGGTGCGCGACGACCACGACCACCGGTTCGCCGCCCAGCTGCTGGTGCGACTGCCCCACCAGGCCGACCCGGTTGCGCTCGCCGAGAGGGCCGCCGGGGCGCTGCGCCGCGCACAGCCGATGGCGACCGTGTCCTGACCCCTGAGCACCACCGGACCACCGGTGGGACGAGTGAAACGAGGGAAACCATGCAATCCGCACTCGAACTGGACGAGCTGGTCGAACAGCTCGACGCGCAGATAACCGAGGTCGCCGTGGACGACAAGACCCCGTCCGTACTCCTGTGCAGCTTGATCGACTGCGACGACGACGATCGCTGATACCGGTGCTGATGAGCGCGACCGGGAGGAAGCGCTGATGGCGGCACCCCAAGCCGAACGCGACGTGGTGACCGCCGCGCGGACGCTGCTCGACTCCTGGAAGTCATCGGCGAGCACGGCGGGTCCCGATCCCGGACCCGCCGTGCTCGCCGCGCTGGTGGCCGACCCGGAGGCGGGCCGGACCTGGTTGCGCGGCGCGGTCCGCGCCGCCGCGGGCACCGGGCTGTTCACCGGGCTCGGCGGGGTCGTCGCCGGGTTGCGCCTGATCCCCGGCGCCGACTCCGCGGCCGAGCGCGCCGAGGCCGTGCTCGGCCAGGCCGCCGCACACCGCCGCTGGCGGACCACCGCCGTCGGGTTCGCCGACTACGACCTGGTCAGCGGGCCCTCGGGCACCCTGCTGGCACACTTCGCCGGGTCGACACCGGTGTCCACGGACCGGCTGGCCCCGTTCACAGGCCACTTGACCGCCCTCGCCGACGCCCACCTCTCCGGGCTGCGCATCGGCGCCCACAGCGGCCACCCCCTGCTCGGCTGGAGCCAGGACGAGATCCTCACCGGTCTTGCCCACGGCGCCGCGGGCCCGCTGGCCGCGCTGAGCCTGGCGGGCGCCGAGCCGGACGCGATCCGGAACCTGGCCGCCTGGCTGGCGGCCCGCACGACCACCGACAGTCGCGGCATCCTCACCTGGTCCCCGCGCGGCCGCGGCAAGCCGGGCAGGCAGGGCTGGTGCTACGGCACCCCCGGCGTCAGCTGGGCGCTGTGGACCGCGGGCCGGGCGCTCGGCCGCGCGGGTGCGGAGTTCCGCGAGATCGGCCTCGCGGCGATGGGCACGCTGTGCGCGAAGTACGACCCCGACACCCACCTCGACGGCTTGGGCGTCTGCCACGGCGCCGCGGGCATGCTGCTCGTGGCCGACGCGTTCGCCCGGCAGGCGGGCTCGACCCCGGCCGCCGAACTCCGCGACTGGCTCCGTGACCACCTGCACACCCGGCTCGACGAGGTGCTGCGGATGGGCGGTACGGGCCTGCTGTCCGGTGCAGCCGGCGTGCTCGCCGCCCTCCTCACCGCGGACGGCCGCGACCGCAGCTGGCTGCCCTGCCTCGCCCTGTCTTGATCGAACGAACGGGTGGCACGAACGCACACTTCGCGCCACCGGGCCAAACCCCACCGGCTACCGGCAGACGTGGGTGGCCGCCGTGCTCTGTGCGGCGGAAGAGGGGTTGGAGAGCGGCGACACCCGGAGCGGCCCGCTCCCGGCCACCGTCAGGCTCCGCGAGCTGAGGCAGGCTGTGGAGGATCAGGCGAAGATGAAGCGAAACGCGGCAGGCGCCGCCGAAGGGCTCCTGGCCATGATCGGAGACGGGTTGACCGCGTCCAGCAGCGCGGTCCACGATGTGCTGCCGGTCTCCAGCGCGGCTACGAACGAGCACGCAGCCCTTGGTCGAACATCCTTCTGTCGCAAGAGGGATGACCGACCAAGGGCTGCTTGCGTGATCAACCGGCGTGCGCATCGCCGACCGGGACCTCAAAGGGCAAGCGGACGCCTGCCGGGCGCCGGCCGACCGAGCTCGTGTCTCAGACCGTCTGGAGCACCCACTTCTGGTCCTGGTAGTTCAGGCAGTCGAACTGGAACGCCCGTGACCCGTTGAAGTTGTCGGCACCCCGGATGACGAGGCAACGCTGGGTGTAGGAGTTCTGGATCTTGACGTACCGGCCGCCGCTTCCCTCGTCGAAGATGTTCCAGTTCTGGTCCTCGTAGCCGGCGCAGTCGTGTTGGAAGGCGGGTGCGCCGTTGACGTTGTTCGCGCCCTGGACCGCGAGACACCTGCCGGTGTACGCGTTGCGGATCCGGCTCCGCCCAGCGGAGATGTACTCGATGTTCCAGTGCTGGTCCGCCGCGCTGCCGATGCAGTCGTACTGGAACGCCGGTGAGCCGTTGACGTTGTTGGACCCCTGGATCGCGAGGCAGCGGCCGGTGTGCAGGTTGATGATCCTGACGGACGCCAGGATGCCGACGTCGTCGGTCTTCGCCTGGACGGCGGGCGTCAGGCCGAGTGTGAGAACGAGAGTCGCGAAGGCGACGAGAGCATGACGAAACAAGGACATGGCAACCCCCCGTTGCTCCTTGATCAAGGCCCCTGCAGCGTACATAACCGTGAACGCCGCCGCTACGGGTGAAACCGGCGAGATGCTCGCGGAGGCCCGGAAGACCCGCCTCGATCTTGCCCATCCCGGCGCCGATCGCCGCAACGTCCTGAGGCAAAGGGGACAACCTCGGCCGAACCCCGGACGGGTGGGATCGGTACGCGGGACCATCGGCATTCGACCCCACCGCGAGAGATCCTCGCGGGCAGGACGAGGGGGAAGCCTTGTTGCGAAGATCCTTGACCGCCCTGTCGAGCGCCCTGTTGATGACACTGTCCGTGGTCACCACGACCGCGGAGGCGGCACCTCATTCCACGCGGCTGTACCCGACGCGGGCCTCCTACACGGACTCCGCTCAACCCCACACCGCGTTCCCGTGGCAACAGCAGGACGCGCCGCTGGGCGCCTCGAAGCGCGACGGTCGACTGCACGTCTCGCGGGTCTACCTCACGCTCGACGTCGCGCAGTTCGCCGGGGCCCAGATCCTCGGCGCGACGCTCTACCTCCAGGAGAGTTCGACGGCCGACTGCACCAAGCGCGCGATCGGGGTGTGGCAGACCGCGCCGGTCGCCAAGGACCCCACGTGGGCGGGTGCGCCGAGGCGCAAGCGGTGGCTGGACGACTTCACCGCGACCGGGGTGTGCCCGGCCTCCCCGTCGTTCGACGTCGCGACGGCCGTGCGGGAGGCGGTGGAGCGGAACGAGCCCCGGATCACGCTGGAAGTCGCCGTGCCGGCACCGTTCGAACGCGACACCGCTTACGGTCGGACGTTGTCCGGGTACTACAAAGCCACGGTGAGCGTGCAGCACAACCACATTCCCTCCATTGTGGACAGACACCGCTACAACTCCGGGAAGCAGTGCGCCACCACGGCTCCCTACCCGAAGCTGAGCACCTGGTTCGTGGCTCTGGAAGCGCTGCCCGCCGACGCCGACCCGGGCGACCAGAGCCCGGCGTCCCTGGCCGTCGACTTCGCGCTGTGGCCACAGGATGACCCGACCGCGCGAACGGAGAAGACCGCGCGGCACGCGAGCACCACCTGGGTGGGCAGGGCGGACTTCCCGGGGTTGACCGACGGGAAGGTCTACTCCTGGCAAGCACGCGCCGCCGACGGTGCCGACAACGGCGCCTGGTCGACGCCCTGCCACTTCGTCGCCGACGCGGTGAACCCGGCCACGCCCGCGATCACCTCGCCCAACTACCCACCGCACGACGGTTCCGCGCCGGTCCCCGTGGGCGAGGACGGCGTGTTCGTCTTCGACGCCCGGGGTGACACCGACACGGTCGGGTTCGGCTACACGTGGGGCAGCACGATCCCGGTGGGCGGCTGCTCCATCGGGGAGTTGGGCCGGCTGATCTGCGCGGACCCGTTGGACGGCGACCACGCGGTCCGGGCGGACCACCCCGGCGGCACCGCCACGACGACCCTCGCCCCGCCCGACACCGGCCCGCAGACGCTGACGGCCTGGTCCGTCGACGCCGCGGGCAACCGCTCGGCACCGACCGAGTACACCATGCTCATCCCGGCCACCAACCCCTCCGTCACCGTCGTCGGCGACCGGCCCAGGTGGAACCAGGACGTGACCCTGCGCTTCGCCCCGGTGCCCGCCCTGGCCGACCGCACCGTCGAGTTCGTGTACCGGGTGGATTCGCGGGAACAGCAGGTGGTCTCGGCCGGCGCGGACGGCACGGCGGCGATCACCTTCCGGGCCGACAACCCGTCCGGCCACACGGTCACCGTGAGCAGTCGCAGCGCCAACGGCTGGACCTCCGGCGCGACGACGTGGAGCCACCGCTTCTACCCGTGGCCCGATGTGCGTTCCGACGTGTACACCGACAGCGGCGAACCGACCGGTGGCGTGGGCGTGCCGGGTACGTTCACCTTCAGCCCCCCGGCGGGCTGGACCCGGGTCTCGGCCTACCGGTACTCTGTGGACGGGGGCGAGTACGTCGACGTCCCCGCCGACGCGGACGGCACGGCGACGATCACGCTGACCCCGACCACCAGCGGCTACCACGACCTCGACGTCTACGCGATCAACGCCGACGGACAGCCCGGCACGTACAGCAAGCTCTTCTCGTTCAACGTGGCCTGACCACGGGTCAGGCGACGTTCCCCGGATCGCCGCAGGACGTCCACGCGGCGACCACGACACCTGGGGCCTGGCCGCCGGGCCGGCCGCTTGGGTGGTTGTCGGAGCGCGAAGCTGTCCAGGGACCCGCGGAAGAACGGTCCGCAGGTGGATCGAGGCCCGGTTGACCGCCCAGCCGTTGGTGAAGCAGACGCCGTTGGCGGTTTGGTCGCACGTGCCGGCCACGACCGCGAACGGGGTGACGGTGACCGCGGTTCGGGTTCGGACGCCCGTCGCGCGCCGCCGGTGACGTCGACGGCGTGCCGAATCATCCACGTTCCGCCGCGTGCGTGGCCCTCGGCTGGGTTCGCCGCGGTGTCGTCGAGGACCGCCTGGAGCCATTCCCGCTCGGCGGGGTCGGTGGTGGCGCCGAGGCTCTGTTGTGGACGCGCCGTGCGCCCGGGCGACGCCCGGCGTCGGTACCGCTGCCGGACACGCGGCGGTCGCGATCGTCGTCGACAGCGCGCGTCGCACCGCGGCTTGCCGGTCGTCGATCTTTACTGCTTTACTATGGTACTAGTAAAGCAGTAGGAGGGTTCATGTTCGTCTTCCGGATCGACAGTCGGTCGGGTGTGCCGCCTTACCTGCAACTCGTCCAGCAGGTGCGGCAATCAGTGCTGCTGGGCTTCCTCCGGCACGGCGACCGGCTGCCGTTGATCCGCGAGGTGTCCGAGAGCCTGGCGATCAACCCGAACACGGTCGCCAAGGCGTACCGGCAGCTGGAGCAGGAGGGGCTGGTCACCGGGCGTCCCGGGCAGGGCACCTTCGTCAACGAGGCGCCGACGGCGGGGATCTCCGCTGCGACCTACACCTCGTTGCGGCGCGGTCTGGAGGCGTGGCTGAAGAAGGCGCACGCCGCCGGGCTGGACGAACAGGCGGTCACCGCGCTCTTCACCGCTGTGGTCAACCGAGCGAAGAATGAGAACATCGCATGACAACGACCGAATACGCGCTCCGGACCGACGGTTTGGGCAAGCGCTACCGGCGCACGTGGGCGCTGGAGGACTGCAGCCTGGCCGTGCCGACGGGCCGGGTGACCGCGCTGGTGGGACCCAACGGCGCGGGCAAGAGCACGCTGCTGCGCCTGATCGTGGGGCTGCTCGCGCCGACCACGGGCACGGTGGAGGTCCTGGGCGAGTCGCCCGCGACCAACACACCGCAGGTGTTGTCCCGTGTGGGGTTCCTCGCTCAGGACCACCCGCTCTACAAGCACTTCACCGTCGCCGACCTGCTGCGCTACGGCCGCTCGTGCAACGTGCGCTTCGATCAGGGCCTCGCCGAACGGCGACTGGCGCGACTGGACATCCCGCTGGACCGCAAGGCAGGCGCGCTGTCCGGGGGCCAGCAGTCCCAGGTGGCGCTGGCCCTCGCCCTGGCCAAGCGGCCCGACCTGCTCGTCCTGGACGAGCCGATGGCCGCGCTCGACCCGGTGGCCCGCCTGGAGTTCCTCCAGGCCCTGATGGGCGCGGTCGCCGCCGACGGCATCACCGTCGTGTTCTCCTCCCACGTCGTGCCGGAGCTGGAGCGCGTCTGCGACCACTTGGTCGTGCTCGACCACAGCCGCGTTGCGCTGGCCGGCGACATCGACGCGCTGCTGGACGAACACCGCCTCCTGGTCGGTCCGCGCACCACCGCCGACCTCGACCGGGCGGGCACGGTCGTCGAGGCCACCCACAGCGACCGGCACACCACGCTGCTGGTGCGCGACGGCGGGGGCGTGACCGCCCCCGGCTGGCAGGCCGACCCGATCGGCTTGGAAGAGCTGGTGCTGGCCTACCTGCGCCGCCCCGCCCGGCAGGAGCCGGCCCACCCGGAGGTGTCGGCATGACGTGGGTGATCTGGCGGCAGCACCGCGCCGAGGTGCTCGCGCTGGGGCTGCTGGTCGCGGCGATCGGTGCCTTCCTGCTCGCGGTCGGGCTGTCGATGCGTTCGCTGTTCCCCGACGGCGCTGCCCACTGCGCGGGCGTGCTCACCGACGCGTGCTCGACCGCGATCCGGCGGCTGAACGACGAGCACGGGTACGCATCGAAGATGCTGTCCCTGTTCAACCTGGTCCCGTTCCTGATCGGGGCGTTCCTCGGCGCGCCGCTGGTGGCCCGCGAACTGGAAACCGGCACCTGGCAGTTCGCCTGGACGCAGGCCGTCCCGCGGATGCGCTGGCTGGCGGTCAAGTTGGCCGCGCTCGGCACGGTGAGCGCGGCGCTCGCAGTTGCCCTCTCGTCGTCGATCACGTGGTTCCGGCAGCCGTTGGACGTCCTCGACGGTCGGTTCAGCGCAGACGCGTTCGACCTGGAAGGACTCGTCCCGGCGGGCTACGCGCTGTTCGCCTTCGCCGCCGCGACGGCGGCGGGCACGTTGCTGCGCCGCAGCCTGCCGGCGTTCGCGGTCGCCCTCGGCGCGTTCGCCGCCCTCCGCGTCTTCGTGGCGGGGTGGCTGCGCCCGAACTTCCAGGCGCCGCGGACCATCACCGAACCCGTTGCCGCCACCGACGTCGACCTCGACCCCGGCGGCCCGCGCGGGATGACGGCCGACCGCCTCGACTGGACCTTGGTGTCGGGCTACGCGGACTCGTCAGGCCGGCACCTGTCGGTCGTCGAGGCCGTGCAGATGGACTCCGCTGCCCGACGCGCCGGCATGGAGCTCAGCGCCTACATGCACGAGCGCGGCGTCCAGAAGTGGGTCCAGTACCACCCGGCGGATCGTTTCTGGGCGTTCCAGTTGATGGAGACGGCCATCTTCGCCGGCCTCGCCGCGGCTCTGCTCGGAGTCGTCGTGTGGCGGATCAAACGTCGCGTCCACTGAGGACAGAGGTGTGCGGCCCGCGGTCGTCGACCGCGGGCCGCGCGCGTGGCAGCGACGGTGATAGAGCGGTGGGGCGGCGTCGCGGCGGGCGAACCGGGCGGTGACGCCGGCGGCGCGGGCCTTCGCCGTGCGGCACGAGAGGATCGGTGAGGTCGTGGTGGGGCTCCTCGTCGAACGCGGCGGCCTGCTCGTCCCGGAACGCCGTTTCGGGGTTGAGGCAGCGGGGATGTGGGGTAGCCTCGACACCGGCAGGAGCGCCTGCCGCACTCCGAGCTGTCCGCGGCCCGCGCCCGCGGTGGCTGTGAGGACAAGGGCCGCTGGTTCGCGCTGTCGTTGAGTTGGGTCACGGCCGAACCAGGCGACCAGGGCGCGGGGCAGCGTCGCCGCGAGGGACATGGCGTGACTGACGACAGCGCGTTCAAGAAGCAGGTCCGGGCCCGGATGGCCGAAACCGGGGAGAAGTACACCGTGGCCCGCCGGATGGTGATCGCCGGGCGTGATCCCGGCCAGGCGCCGGTGGTGTTGCGGGTGCACCTGAATTCATATGTGGATTTGGAGCTGACCACCGAGGCGGGCCGTGCGTACGCCGCGGCCGATGAACGGGGCCGCTGGGAGATGGTGGGCCGGTTGTTGGCCGACCGGATCGAAGTGGTCGGGTTCGCGGAGGCGGGGGTCGCGGCCGGCTCGACGATCGTGACGGACCGGGAGTTGCGTGCCGAGGCGGAGGCTGCGGAGGACGCCGCGATCCGCGATGCGGTGCAGCGGGGCGTCGAACGGGCGGTCGGGGTGTCGGCGGTGGAGGTCGACAGGGCCGTGGATCAGCTGCGGGTGGGTATCCGCGCGGCCCGGCCGATCCTGCTGGCCGGTCGTCGTGGTGCGGAGGCCGACCGGCTCCGCGGCGAGCTGGAGGAGTTGACCGGCAGGCGGGTGCGGCTGGACATCTGGCAGGCGCCCGACCACCAGGAAGGGCCGGGCAGCGAAGGGGCCGGGCGTCCGGGCTGAGGACTAGGGCCGCCATCCGTACCCGGTGGCGCGGCGATCGGGGAGTGGTGGCTTCATCGTCGGAACCTGGGACAGGCTCGTCATCCACCCCCTACCGGGGTAGCACACACACCTTGGCGCCCCCGTATGACGCCTGGTGCGCAACCGTCCTCGCAGTCTGGTCTCGTCGCGAACGACGACCACGAAGGACGGAACATGAGGTTGCGCAAGGGTAAGCGGCAGCGGGCGCGCACGCGCTCGTGGGCGTTGGCTCGGCACTCCCGCGCGGTGTACGTGCCTGCCGGTACGGGCGACGCCGCGCCACCAGCCCGACCGGCCCGAGCAGAGCGGCGGGGACGTTCATGACCACGACCGCTCTTCCCCGGGCCTCGATCGGGAAGGCCGCCGTCGGGGCGCTCGGCGCGCTGGCGGTGGCCACGGGTGCCCTGGAGTCGGTGGCGACGCCGACGCTCCCGCTCCTGCAACGCGAACTGGGCATGAGTCCCGCCGAAGGGGCACTGCTCAGCATCGTGCTGCTGGTCACCGGCGCGCTCATCACACCGGTCGCGGGCTTGCTGGGTGCAGCACGAACGCCCAGGCCCAGGGCAGCAGCCGGATCCAGCGGCGCGACGACCCCGCGAACAGCGGACGCGGGACGTGCTCCTCCATTGTCACGGGTTTCATCCTATGGCGGGGGAAACGGCGGCGTCGGCGATCACCTCGGCCGTTCGGGCGCACTGGCGGCGGCTTCCTGGAAGTCGGCGACGGCACCGCCGTGGTCCCTGGCCCAGTCCGTCAGGACCTCGATGGGCTCGACGGGGGTCCGGCCGAGGTCGGTGAGGCGGTACTCGACCCGCCGGGGCGCCTCGGCACGGCGTTCGACCAGACCGTACCGCTGGAGCCGGCGCAGCGTCTGGGTGAGGACTTTGCGCGAGACGCCGCTGATGAGGTCGACGAGTTCACTGTGTCGTCCCCGACGCCAGGGGTGCGCCTCGGCGCGCTGCGACCCGCCATCGACAGGGTGTTCGCCCTCGACGACGTCGTCGAGGCACACCACCACCTGGAAAAGGGCCTCTACGAAGGGCGGAAGATCGTCGTCACAGCGGCCTGGGAATATCGTGTCGGTCATGACCACGGACGACTGGCTGGCCGACACCCGCACCTCCTACGACACGGTCGCGGTCAGCTACACCGACTACGTGCGGGATGCCATCGCCGGCGAGCCCTACCTTCGGGCCGCGCTTTCGGTGTTCGCCGATCGTGTGCGGGCTGCCGGTGGCGGGCCGGTGGCGGACGTCGGCTGCGGTCCCGGGCATGTCACCGCGCACCTGCACGGTCTCGGTGTCGACGCGTTCGGCATCGATCTTTCTCCGGGGATGGTCGACGTGGCCCGGCGTGAGCACCCGGGGTTGCGGTTCGAGGTGGGCTCGATGACGGACCTGCACCTCCCCGACGCGTCGGTGGCCGGCCTGCTCGCGTGGTGGTCGTTGATCCACATCCCGGACGAGGAGGTGCCGACGGTCTTCGCGCACTTCCACCGGGTGCTGCGTCCGGGCGGACCTTTGCACCTCGGGTTTCATGTCGGTGACATCTCGCGGTTGAAGACGGAGGGGTATGGCGGCCACCCGATGTCGGTCTACGTCCACCGCCGTCAGCCGGACAAGGTGGCCTCCTGGTTGCGTGACGCCGGGTTCGAGATCGACGCCCAGTGGCTGTGCGACCCGGACGCCCAAGTCCCACAGGCATTCCTCTTCGCCCGCCGCTCTTCCTGAGGCCGAAAGCCCGCCTCCACCGATGCGTCGGCCTCCTCGACACCGCCACCCGGCGCGGTCCGGTACGGCGCCTGCCCCGGCTTGGTCCGCTTGATCAACACCAACCGGCCGGGAGCGCTTTCATCCTCGCGAAAGTCCGGTGAAAGCGCTGCGGAGATTCTTGTCGTGTCGTCGGCCGGGGGGCCGAAGGACAGCGAACAACTCGGAGGTTCCACGACATGATCAAGAAAGTGGCTCTCGCGTTCTCCGCGCTCGCGCTCGCCGTTGGGGGTGCGGCGTTGGTCGCGCCGGCGGCGCACGCCGACAGCAGCGCGAGCACCAGTGCCGGCGCCAGGGCGACGTTCACCTCGGACGGTGAGATCTTCCGCCTGTACGACACCAAATGCGACGGCTATTCCGTGTACCTCGTGTACAAGCTCCGCGGCGGCTCCGAGCAGCGGATCGACTTCAGCGGCGGGTGCAACAAGAGCGGCGAGTACGACAAGGACTTCGCCGAGGACTCCAAGGTCGAGTACAAGGCCTGCGTGAACGTCAACAACGCCCTCGACAAGTGCTCGGCTTGGTCGACCGACTACGCCTGACGAGCCGGTTCGGCAACCGGTGGCACGGTGACCGCGGAGGATGCACCAGGAGCGACTCTCCTGGTGCGTCCTCCGTTGTGCCGATGTTCCCGGTGGCCCGCGCGAGGGCTCCTTGGACCTCGGGCCAACCAGCACGCAGGACCTCCACCTCGCGCGGGGGCGGGGTCGCCCACCGGACGCGTCGTCCGCTCCGGGCCTTTGTCGCACTTCCACACCGGAACAAGCCCGGGTGCGCGAAACTGGCTGGGCTGGTCGGAGGGGCGGGGGCTCATGGAGTTTCGGGTGTTGGGGGCGCTGGAGGTACGGCACGGCGAGGGGGTGGGGGTGCTGTCCGGGCGGCTGCGGCGGACGCTGCTCGGCGTGCTGTTGGCTCGGGCCAACCAGCCGGTTCCGGTGGACGTGCTGACGGACGCGCTCTGGGGTGACCAGCCGGACCCGCGGGCCGCGCAGAAGCTGCAGCTGCACGTGCACCGACTGCGCGGTGTGCTGGACGACCCGGCTCGGCTGTCGTTCGGCGCGGCGGGCTACCGGCTGCTGGCGCGGCCGGCGGTGGTCGACGCGGAGCGGTTCGAGGCGCTGGTCGGGGCGGGGGTGGCGGCCGCGGAGCGGGAGCCGCAACGGGCGATCGAGTCGCTGCGGGCGGCGTTGGCGCTGTGGCGTGGCACCCCGTTCGCGGACGTGGAGGTGCCGGTGCTCGCCGACTGGGCGCGGCGGCTCGTCGAACGCCGCCTCACCGCCGCCGAGTCGCTCTACCAGGCGCAGTTGGCGTGTGGCCTCCACGAGGCGGTCATCGGCGAGCTCGCCGAGCTGGTGGCCGAGCACCCGCTGCGGGAGCGGCTGCACGGGCTGCTGATGACCGCGCTGTACCGGGCCGGGCGCCGGTCGGAGGCGCTGGAGGTCTACCACCGGGCCCGGGAGACCTTGGTGTGCGAGCTGGGGCTGGAGCCGGGGCCGGAGCTGCGGGAGCTGCAGTGCCAGGTCCTCGCCGAGGACGTGCCCGAGCCGGCGCCGGACGACCGGGCCGCCGGCCGTGAGGTGCCCGCCCAGCTCCCGGTGGACGTGCGGGGATTCGTCGGTCGGGAGGCCGAACTCGCGGAGCTGGACGGGTTGCCGTCCGCCCGGTCGCCGGTGGTGATCTCGGCGGTGGCCGGCACCGCCGGGGTGGGCAAGACCGCGCTCGCGGTGCGGTGGGCGCACCGGGTGCGCGACCGGTTCCCGGACGGGCAGCTCTACGTGGACCTGCGCGGCTACGGCCCGGACGAGCCGGTCCCGGCCGCCGAGGCGCTGGCCGGCTTCCTGCGCGCGCTCGGTCTGGACGGCGCGGCGATCCCCGAGGACCTCGCCGAGCGCGCCGCCCGCTTCCGCACGCTGGTCGACGGGCGCAGGGTGCTGGTCCTGCTGGACAACGCCCGCACCGTCGAGCAGGTGCGCCCGCTGTTACCCGCGGGCTCGACGTGTTTCACGCTGGTGACCAGCCGCGACTCCCTCGCCGGGCTCATCGCGCGGGAAGGTGCGCACCGGATCGGCTTGGACCGGCTCCCCCGGACCGATGCGGCGGGCCTGTTGCGGGAACTGCTCGGCGCGCGTGCCGACGCGGAGCCCGCGGCGGTCGACGTGCTGGTCGAGCGCTGCGCGCGGTTGCCGCTCGCGCTGCGGATCACCGCGGAGCTCGTCCGGTCGAGGCCGGGCCGCACCCTCGGCGAGCTGGCCGGCGAGCTCGCCGAGGCGCAGGACCTGCTGGACCTGCTGGACGTCGAGGGCGACCCGCACACCGCGGTCCGCGCGGTGTTCTCGTGGTCGTACCGGCAGCTCGATCCCGCCGTGGCCAGGGTCTTCCGGCTGCTGGGCGTGCACCCCGGGCACGACGTGGACGCCTACGCGGTGGCGGCCATGGCCGGGACCCCGCTCCGGGACACCCGCCGGGCACTCGACGTGCTGGTACGCGCCCATCTGGTCGACCAGACGCCCGGCGGGCGGTACCAACCGCACGACCTGCTGCGCGCCTACGCCGCCGAACTGGCCGACACCACCGACGACACCGCCGCGCCGCTCGCCCGGCTGTTCGACCACTACCTCGCCACCGCCTCCGCCGCGATGGACGTCATCGCACCGCACGAGGCGGAGATCCGGCCGGAAGTCCCCGCGACCGACACCGAGAAACCGGTGTTCGACACCTATGGAGCGGCGTTCGGCTGGCTGGACGACGAGCGCGCCAACCTGATCGCCACCACCCAGCACGGCGGTCCCGACCACGTGATCGCGCTGGCCGACACCGTGTGGCGATACCTCGCCGCCGGCCACTACCTGAACGACGCCGTCGCGCTGCACACCCGCGCCATGCACGCGGCCCAGGCACTCGGCGACGTCGCCGCCGAGGCCAACGCGCGACGGGCGCTCGGCGCCTCGATGGCCTGGACGGGGGCCGCGTCCGAGGCCATCGGACACCTGACCCGGGCGTTCAGCCTGTACGAGCAGGTCGGCGACCGGCTGATGCAGGCCTCGACGTTGAACAACACCGGCATCGCGCACTGGCGGCGGAGCGACCTGGTCGCGGCAGCCGACACCTGGCGCCGCGCGCTCGTGTTCTTCGAGGGGTCCGCCGACCCGCGCCTGGGCGTCCCGGCGATGAACAACCTCGGGCGGGTCCTCACCGTCCTGCGCCGGTACGACGAAGCGGCCAACCTGTACGAGCGGGTGCTGACCATCACCCGGGCCAACAGCAATCGGATCAGCGAGACGATGGCGTTGTTCGGCTTGGCCTGGGCACGCGCCGAGGTCGGCCGCCACCGGGAGGCGTTGTCCGACGCGCGGGACGCCTTGTCCCTCGCGCACGACATCGGCAGCCGCGGCCTCGAGTGTCTGGCGATGCGCGCGCTCGGTGTCGCGCACCGCGGGTTGGGCGAGCACGAACCGGCGTTGCGGCACCTCGACTCCGCGTTGGCGGTGGCCCGCGCCATCGGCGACTCCGAGATGGCGACGGGCGCGCTGAACGAGCTGGCCGCCACGCACGCGGCCACGGGGAACCACGCCAGGGCACTCCGGCTCTACCGCGAAGCACTGGCAGGGGACGGGCAAGCGCACCGGCACGAGCACGCGCACGCGCTCGCCGGCATCGGAGACGTCCACGCGGGACTGGGCGACCACGACCACGCCCGCGAGTACTGGCAGCGGGCGCTGGTGGTCTACGGCGAGCTGAGCATGCCACACGTCGAGGACATGGCGACCAGGCTCGACCGGCTCGGCACGCCGGTCGGGCCGTGACGGCCGCGCGCAACCCGGCCCACGGGCGAAACGATTCATCCAGGTGAGCGGTGCCATCGCCGCAAGGCATGAGGAGATCCGCAGATCGCACAAGATCGGATTGTCGGTGTCCGGCACCTGGCGTGGAACCTCGTTTCGTTCCTTGGGTTCAAGTGGTGAACAGCGGCGGTCACCGGCCGAGGGAGGCTCCGACGAGGACCAGGCGCAGGACGCGTTCGGTGGCGTCGGCGAGCAGCCCGGCCGCGTTGTCCATCGCCTCGGCCAGCGGCACGGGAGCGGCCAGGATGCCCGCGTACGCGTCGATGCCCACGTCGTGGCTGCGCCGCGCGCCGCGCCCGATGGTGCCCGCCAGCGCGATCACCGGCTTGCCCTGCCGCTTGGCCCGCCTGGCCACCTCGGCGGGCACCTTCCCGTGCGGCGTCTGGAAGTCGATCGCGCCCTCGGCGGTGATCACCAGGTCGGCGTCGGCCAGCCTGGCGTCGAGGTCGGCGTGGTCCAGCATCACCTCGAACCGGGGCACCAGGGTCGCGCCGAGCACGGCGGCCAGTCCCGCGCCCAGCCCGCCGGACGCACCTCCACCGGCCACGTGCCGCACGTCCACGCCGAACGTCGAGTGCAGCACGTCCGCCCAGCGGTCCATCGCCGCGGCCAGCCGCTCGACCTGCTCGGGGCCCGCGCCCTTCTGCGGTCCGAAGACCCTGGCGACGCCGCGGTCGCCGCACAGCACGTTGTGCGGGTTGCAGGCCAGCGTGAGCTCGATCTTCTCCAGCCGGGAGTCGAGCCCGGACACGTCGACGTGGTGCACGTCCGCCAGCGCGTTCCCGCCGGGAACGAGGTCTTCGCCCCGTTCGTCGAGCAATCGGACGCCCAACGCCCGCAGCGCTCCCGCACCGCCGTCCGAGGTGCCGGAGTCGCCGCACCCGACCAGGACCCGCTCGCAACCGGCGTCCAGCGCCGCGCCGATCAGCTCGCCGACGCCGTAGGTGGTGGTCACGCCGGGGTCGCGGGCGTCCGGCGGCACCAACCGCAGCCCGGCCGCCGCCGCCATCTCCACCACCGCGGTGCGCGGGCCGGGGCCGCCGAGCACCGCGAAGTGCGCGCGCACCGGGTCGCCGAGCGGTCCGCTGACCACGACCGGCACCACCTCGCCGCCGGTGGCCGCCGCCAACGCCTTGGCCGACCCCTCACCGCCGTCCACCAAGGGCACCTGGTCGATCACGGCGCCGGGCACGACGCGGCGCACGCCCGCCGCGATGGCCTCGGCCACCTCCCGCGCGTCGAGGCATTCCTTGAACCCGCTCGGTGCGACGACGAACTTCAGCGGCATCATGACTTCTCCTCCAAGTGGGTGGCGGGCAGGGGCGGTCAGCGCAGTGGCAGGCCGAGGTGCGGCCAGACGACGAGCGCGAACCCGAGCACGAGCACGGCGTTGAGCGGTGCCAGCAGGGCCGAGAGCTTGAGCAGGTCGGAGCGGGTGTACGTGGTCGTTCCGGGCACGTTGGCGAAGATCGCCACCGGCTTGGCCGACGACGGCAGGGTGTGGCAGAACCCGGCCGCCGCGGTCGAGGCGAAGGCCACCGCGGCCGGGTTCAGGCCGAGCGCCGCGGCCAGCGGGACGAGCACCGGGATGAGCACGGACGACCGGGCGGACCGGGACTGCACCAGCAGGTGCGCCACCGTGCTCACCGCCACGACGGCGGCCAGGAAGGCGAGGTCGTCACCGCCGAGGCCGGTCATGTGCCCGGTCAGCCAGGCGGCGGCCCCCGACGCGGTCAACGCCGTGCCGAGGGCCGCGGTCGCGGCCATGAAGAGCAGCAACGACCACGGCACCCCGGCCAGCGCGGGCCCGAGCGCGATGGTGCCGAGCTTCGGCGCGGTGATCACCAGCGCGCCGCCGAGCGCCACCACGGCGGCAGGCACGCCGTGCCAGGGCTCGCAGACCCACGCCGCCGACACCAGTGCCAGCACGATCAGCGCCCTGCGTTCGGCCGGTTCGAGGCGACCGGAGCGCGGCGCGTTCGCCAACCGGCCCAGCCGATCGGCGTCGACCCGCAGCCGGCGCACCCGGTCGGACCGGCGGGTGAACAGCAGGAGCACGAGTTCGGCCGTCGCGTGCGACGAGACCACGGCGAGCGGGAGTCCGAGCAGCAGCCACTGGCCGAAGCCGATGCCCGTCCCGGTCGCGGTGAGCAGCAGGTGGCTGGTGATGAGGTGGGCGCCCGCGCCGATCAGGGTCGCGACGGCGGACAGCAGGATGACCGAGGGGAACAGCAGGGACAGCGCGCGAACCACCCGTGGCCGGTCGGCCAGCCCTTTGGCCAGGGCGAGGAACACCGGCAGCACCAGCGCGGCACGTCCCGAGGTCGCCGGCACCGCGAACGCGGTCAGCACGAGAGCGACCGTGACCAGGTGCGCCAACTGGCGGACGCTGCGCGCCTTGGCGATCAGGCCGACCGCCACCCGCGCCGGCAACCCGGTCGCACCGACCCCGGCCGCCAGGGCGAAGGCGGCGATCAACAGCCAGATCGTGTCGCCGCCGAGCGCGCCGAGCAGCTGGTCGTCGGCGAGCACGCCGAGCAGGACCAGGAGCAGCGCGGCGGCCAGGGCGACGTACGTGTCGTCCAACGCCGTGAACACCCACGCGCCGACCGCGACGGTGAACACCACCAACGTGACCTTGCCGTCGGCCGGCAACCCGGCACCACCGGTGAACAGCAACAACGCCACCGCGCCGACCACCAGGGCGCCGATCCCGGCCTTCACAACGGCCCGCGTGCGCCGCGCCGGCGAGGGCCGGCCCGGCGGGGCCTGGCGCGGCGAGGCTCCCGCCGGCGAGGTCTGACCTGGCGCGTTCCGGCCCGGCGAGGGCCGGCCAGGCGGCGTCTGGCCTGGCCGGGTTCCGGCCGGCGGGGGTCCGGTCGGCACCGTCCTGATCGGCACGGTGGCGGCCGGGGCCTTCATCGGCACGGTCGTGGCCGCGGTGGTCCTGGTCGGTGACCAGGGTGGCGCCGTGTTCCCGTCTGTCGCGACCTTCATGACGACCAGCTTGCGGCGGGAGCCTGAACAACCCGTGAGCGGTTGATGAAACCGCCTTCATCCGGCCGTCGCCGGGCTACACGCCGAGCCGGTAGCCCATGCCCCGCACGGTCCGGATGCGGTCGTTGCCGATCTTGCGGCGCAGCGCCCGGACGTACACGTCGACCACGTTCGAGCCCGGGTCGAAGTCGTAGCCCCAGACGTGCGAGAGGATCTGCTCCCTGGCCAACACCTGCCCGGGGTGCCGCAGGAACAGTTCCAGCAAGGCGAACTCCCGGGCCGTCAGGTCGATGACCGCCTCGGGCAGCCGGGCCCGCCTGGTCCGCAGGTCGAGCGACAGGTCCTCGTGCCGCAGCACGGTCACCTCGGGCGCCCGGTCCGCCGGCCGCAGGCGCAGCCGGACCCTGGCCAGCAGCTCCTCGAACCGGAACGGCTTGGTCATGTAGTCGTCCGCGCCGCCCTCCAGGCCGGCGACCGTGTCGTGCACCGAGTCCCGGGCGGTCAGGATGACCACCGGTGTGGCCACCTTGGCCTCACGCATCGCCCGCAGCACGGAGAACCCGTCCCGGCCCGGCAACCCGAGGTCCAGCACGACGAGGTCGAAGTCACCGGTCAACGCCCAGGCGAGCGCCGTGTCACCGTCACCGACGACGCTGGTCGTGAACCCGTTGGCCCGCAACCCCTTCTCCACGAACGACGCGATGCGCTGCTCGTCCTCGACGATCAGGATCCGGCCGGTCATCCCGCACCCTCCACAGTGGATGGCCCGGCGGGCAGTTCGATTCCCACGGTGGTGCCCTTCCCGGGCTCGGAGAGCACCTTGACCGTCCCCCGGTGCCCTTCGGCGATGGCTTTCACGATCGCGAGCCCCAGCCCGGCGCCACCCCGGTCGGCCGGCCTGCCCGATCCCCTGGCGAACCGCTCGAAGATCCGCTCCAGGTCGGCGGGCACGATGCCGCAGCCGTTGTCGCTGATCCACAAGGACACCGCGCCGTTCCACAACGACGACCCCAGACGGATCTCGTCACCCTCGGAGGTGTGCTGCACCGCGTTCTGGGCCAGTTGCACGACCGCCTGGGTCACCCGCTGCGGATCGAGCCACGCCGTGCCCTCGCCCAACGTCTCCAGCACCCACATGCGCGGGCCGAGCGCCCGGACCTTGGCGTCGATGTCGCTGGTCAGCTCGGCGACGGACACCTCTTCCGGGCGCAGGAAGTCCGGCCGCTGCGCCTTGGCCAGCAACAGCAGGTCCTCCACGATGCGGCTCATCCGGTCCAGCTCGTCGGTGCACAGCCGCACCACCTCGGCCCGTTCCGCGGGGTCGTCGCCCATCACCTCCAGGTGACCGCGCACGATCGTGATGGGTGTGCGCAGTTCGTGGCTCGCGTCGTCCAGGAACTCCCGCTGCGCCCGGAACGCCTGTTCGAGCCGGTCGAGCATCGCGTTGAACTGCTCGGCCAACGCCGCGATGTCGTCACGGCCGTGCACCGGGATGCGTCGCCTCAGGTCCTCCTCGCCGATCTGCGCCGCAGCCGACCGCACCATCCGGACCGGCGCCAGGATCTCGCCCGCGACCAGCCACGCCACCACTGCCGCCACGACCAGCCCCACCGCGCTGACCAGCACCAGCAGCTCGATGGTCCGACGGTCCTGCGCGCCGAGCCCGTCCAGGAAGTACCCGGTGACGAACCACCCGTCCGCGCTGACACCGGTCCCCTTTCGCGGCAGCGCGTGGACCTTGGCCCAGCGGAACGGCCCGGCCGGGGTCTCGGCCTCGCCGTAGGGCGTCGGGGAGGTGACGATCGTCCGCAGCAGCGGGCCGTCGGCGACGATGTCGTACGGCGGCACACCCTGACGCCACACGTGCAGGTCGTCACCCGTCCCGGTGATCCCGAGGTGCACCTCGAAGGCATCGGGGTACTGCGCGCGCAGGTGTGCGTCCAGCAGCCGCCCCGGATCGGTGATCGGCTGCCCGGTGGCCGGGTCCTTCGCCTCACCGGCGAAGTTGTGGAACTCGCCGGCCTCCTGCCCGATCGCCTTGGCCACCCGGTCGTCCATGCCGGACACGAGGAGCTGCCACACCACCAGCACCACGGTGGACAGCACGAGCACCATCAGCCCGAGCATCCACGCCATGATCTTCACCCGGGCCGGGATGCGGGTGCCCCGTCCTCGCCGACGCCCGCCGGTGCCCCGCACGGGATCAGTCGTCGTCATCGTCATCGTCTCCGACCGGCGGTGGCGGGGGCACGACCGTGGTCACGGGCGGCGGCGGTTCCTGCGTGGCCGGGGGCGGTTCCTGCGTGGTCGGCGGCGGTTCCTGCGTGGTCGGCGGCGGCGACGTGGTCGCGCCGGGCGACGAGGCGGACTCCCCGATCGTCACCTCGGCGGGTATCCGGGGCGGCTCGGCCTGGCCGGCCAGGGTGAAGACGACGAAGACCGCCGCGTACAGGGCCGCGGCAGCGGCGAGCAGAGCTGCCGTGCGGCGCGAGGGGGTCACACGTCCGAGCATCGCTCTCAGCATCGACGGAATCATTAAACGAGCATGAAGATTTCTTCATCAAGCGACGCGGCAGCCCGCCGCCCTGGTGCGTCGGCGAGCGTACCTCGTGGTCGAACCGGACTCGTTCGTCCTGGTGCGAAGCGCGCCCTCAGCGGCACTTGTGGAACGACGATGATTCGCTACGCTGAACGTGAAATGCCTTCATCTTCTGTCGAGTGAGGGACGGCCGCAGTGAAGCGATCGATGCTCGTGCTCGTGCTGCTGTTGATGTCGCTGGCGTCGCCGAGCGTCGCGGCGCCGAACGGGCTGTGGTTCGACGACAGCACCGTGGTGGTCGCCGACGGCGCGTTCCGCGACCAGCACGGCCGTGAGGTGGTGCTGCGCGGGTTCAACGTGTCCGGCACGGCCAAGCTCGCCGAACACCGCGGCCTGCCGTTCGCGAGCACGGCGGACGCGCGGTCGTCCGCGGTGGCGATGCGCCGGATGACCGGCGCGAACGCGGTGCGCTTCCTGGTCACGTGGGCGTGGGTCGAGCCGGAGCCGCGCCGGATCGACCACGCCTACCTCGACCGGGTCGCCGAGCAGGTCCGCGCGTTCACCGACCAGGGCATCCGGGTCTACCTCGACTTCCACCAGGACCTGTACTCGCGCTACATCTTCAACCGCGACAGCTGGTACACCGGCGACGGCGCGCCGGAGTGGGTCGTGCGCGCGGGCGGCTACCCGAAGGAGTCGTGCGGGATCTGCGTGCACTGGGGCCAGAACATGAAGAACAACAACGCGGTGACCGCCGCCGTGTACGACTTCTGGCACAACCGCGAGGTCACCACCTCCGCCGGACCGATCCGCATCCGCGACGAGTTCCTGCACCAGGCGGGCGAGGCGATGCGGCACGTGAAGTCCGCGCTGCCCGCCGACGCGTTCCGCCTCGTGCTCGGCGTGAACCCCCTCAACGAGCCCTACGCCGGGCGGTACGACCAGGGCCAGGACGGCGTGGCCTGGGAACGTGACGTGCTCATGCCCTTCTACCGGCAGTTCCGGCAGCGGATGGACGAGGCGGGTTGGGCCGACAAGCCCGCGTTCGTCGAACCGCTGGTGTTCTGGAACCAGAACGTGGACTTCTTCGCCGAACCGGGCGGGTTCACCGCCGTGCCCGCGCTCGGCGAGCGCTTCGCGTTCAACTCGCACTTCTACGACGGCCGGGCGCAGTCGGGGCTGCTCAAGCCGGGCAAGGCGGGCGACGGCGAGTACACGGCGGACTTCAACCGGATCCGCGACCGGGCGAGCGCGCTCGGCACGGCCGGGATCGTGTCGGAGTTCGGCCACCCGGTCGCCGGGTACACGTCGGACAAGAACCCGACCGTGTTGAAGGCGATGTACCAGGCGCTGGACTCCCGGCTGTCCGGCGCGCGGTGGTGGGCCGACGCGGCGGGGTCCGGTCCCGTGCTGTCGGGCAGCCAGTGGCACTGGGACGTCAACTACGGCCGCCACCACGAGCTGATGAACGACAACCCGGACAAGGTCCGCACCGAGGGTGACGCGATGAACGACGAGCACTTCTCCGCCGTGCGCGTCGACGACGGCGGGAACCACGTGCTCACGGTGGAGGGTCGGGTGGTGGACCGGCTGTTCCCGCGTGCGGTCGCGGGCCGCACGGCGGCGTTCACCTACGAGGACCGCGGCCGCGACGGCGGCACGGTGCTGTCGTGGAACCGCGTTCCCGACACGATGCCCGCGGTGCGGGCGCTGGTCGGCGCCGGGCAGTTCGGTGTGCTCGTGTGGCGCGGCAACGGTGTCGCCGCGCCGACGGAGCTGCACCTGCCGTCGTCGTTCCCGCCCGCGTCGACCACGGTGGTGAGCGATCTCGCGGCCGTGACCGGCCTGCCCGCCTACACGGGCGCCGAACCGGTGGCCGTCGCGCCGGAACCGGGCACGTCCGGGGTGAACCGGCTGCTGCTGTCCACCCGGGCGTCGGGCCTGCACTTCGCGCTGGTGACCAACGGCGCGTCGACCGGGTCGGTGGCCGCCGCACGGGCCGAGCTGACCGCGTGGGTGAACGCGACCTTCGGCGGCTGAGGGGTTGGTGGGCGGTTCGGCAGCACATGAGCAGCCGTTTCGGAGCCACTGGTGTCGGGTGAGTCGGCGGCTGGTGATGCGGATCATGGACCAGCGTGTCCACGGCGTTGACGCAGCAGCGAGGCGAACGCCGCGCCGAGTCGGCCGGTGGCCGCTACCTGATCGGAAGGGAGCAGTATCCGATCCAGGTGTTCCCGTTCACCGTCGGTCGACTCTTCGGGCCGTCTCCTGATCCAGCCGGTCACCTTCCTGGGGGCTGTTGACGTAGGTGTCGTAGGGCGGCCATGCGTCATGCACCGCCACCTCGGGACGCCGGCCGCCTACTCGGGGGACCGCCGAACAGACCTGGCGGTCACGCAAACGTTCATCCACAATGGACTCCACCTGGCGCGACACCGACAGCCGAACAGCCCGGCGCGGCGGTGCTGTCCGGACCAGCGGCAGGCGGCTGCCCTCGACGCCGCCAGGACGCGGTCGCGGGTCGGCGGGGCCAGGCGGCTTCACCGTCGAGCGAGCCCGAGCGCCGACATCGTCACGGCTTTCGTCGGCGGGTCGATCCGACCGCGGTCGGGGAACCGCAGGTTTGCGGACCGCTTCGTGGGCAGCCGGCCGATCATCGCCACGGATGCCGCCGGCGAACCGGACGACCGGCGGGTCGTCGGTTCGCCGACCGGTGTCCGACGGGGGTGGCGGTGTGAGACCCGAGCGATCGCGCAACCACATGCGTGGGCGGGCCCGGCAGGTGGTCCAGGCCGGGTCGGTGGGCGGTGATGTCACCGTCGGCGTGTCATGGCGTTGGTTGGTGTTGGTTGTCGGTGCCTGCCTGGTCGCGGTTGTCGTCGTGGTGTGGCGAGCCGGCCCGGCCATCACCGCCGGACACGCGCTGCCGGCGGGCACGGTCAGCGTCGCTGTCGTGGCGGACCCGCCACAGGTGGACCACACCGCGTTGCTCAAGCCCAATTGCGCGCTCCAGCACGTCGAGGGCGACGCCCGGGACACGGATGTGGTGGGGGAGTGGGCGAAGAGCGAGACCGCCACGCTGGCGCCGGCCGGTGAGATCGAATTGCAGATCACCGTGCAGAACCCGAGCGACAGCGAACTGCTTCTGATGGGGATCGACATCGTGGACCTCACGCGAAGTCGACCGCCGACGTCCGGTTTCTTCATGCCGTCGGGGTTCGAGTGCGGCAGCGACGTGCCGCCGCGGCTGATGTCGGTCGACCTCGGGTCCTCTCCGCCGCGGGTGTCGCCGTACACCGATGGGTCGTCACCGGTGACGTCGTTCCCCTACCAGGTGAGGCGCGGTGATCCGGAGGTGTTCGTCCTGAACTTCGGCGAGGTCCAGGACTTGGTCGAGTTCGCGGTGGCGCTCGACGTGGTCGTCGGCGGTGCGCGCGGCGGGGTGCGCATCGATCGCGGTGGGCGGCCGTTCAGGTTCACCGGGACGGGAGGACTGCCCCGTTACGGCATCGCGGCGGTCGGGTCGGACTACACCCTCGTGCCCCGCTGACGTTCGGCAGCCCCGGGCCGGGCCCGTCGACGACGGGCCCGGCACGTTCACCGGCTCCCAGTGCTCCGGACTTCCGGCCGCGCTCGACCTGGCCGGTGTCGACGTGGCCGTGGCGGCCACCTGGCCGGTCGCCGACGGGCCGGCGCTGATGTTCACCGGCCCCGATGCGCCGCCGCCGGCGCCCGCGCCGCTGGTGCTGTTCGCCGCGACCGGTTGGGCGCACCACCGCCAAGTCGTTGCCACGCAAAAGTTTCGCCGCTGTCCACACTCGTGAACGTCGAAAGTGGACGGCCGTTCTTCCTTGCCGGTGAACCGAAAGCGGCCTAGGTTCGGTCAGGTCACCGATCCCGCAACGGGAGGAACCCGCACATGGTCGGCGTGCACCCCGCTTGGCTTCCCGCCTCCGCGTTCCGGTCGATCGGCTCACGCCGGGTCCGCGTCGTCGGGGACGGGCCGGTCGTCGCCACGGTCCGCGGCGAGGTCGCGACGGCGGTGGCCGAGCACGGTGGCGTGCTGGTCGCCGACGGGCCGGCGGACCTGGAGTTGGTGTGCGCGCCCGACGACGGCGACACCGACCCCGAGGCGTTCGTGGTGGGGCGGGCCGGCACGACCACGGTGGTCCGCGCGATCGACGGCGTCGGCCTCCTCTACGGCTTGCACCACGTGGTGCGGCTGGGCGAGGCGGCGTTCACCGGTGCGGCGGAGGCCGAGCGGCACGCGCCGCGCCAGCCGGTGCGGATGCTGGACCACTGGGACAACGTCGACGCGCACCCGGTGATGGGCCAGGTCGAACGCGGGTACGCGGGTGGTTCGATCTTCTACGCCGACGGCGCGGTCCGGGCCGACCTGTCGCGGGCCCGGGCCTATGCGCGGCTGCTCGGCTCGATCGGGGTCAACCGGGTCTGCCTGAACAACGTCAACGTGCACCGCGCCGAGGCGCGGCTGCTGACCGACCTGCTGCCCGACGTGGTGCGGCTGGCCGAGGTGTTCCGCCCGCACGGGATCAGGGTGCACCTGTCGGTGACCTTCGCCGCGCCGATGACGCTCGGCGGCCTGCCCACGGCCGATCCGCTCGACCCGGCGGTGCGGGAGTGGTGGGCCCGCACGTCCGCCGAGGTGTACGCGGCGATCCCCGATTTCGGCGGGTACGTCGTCAAGGCCGACTCGGAGGGCAGCCCCGGTCCGTTCGCCTACGGCCGCGACCACGCGGAGGGGGCGAACGCGCTGGCCCGTGCGCTGGCGCCGTTCGGTGGCACGGTGTTCTGGCGCGCGTTCGTCTACAACCACCGGCAGGACTGGCGCGACCGCAAGACCGATCGTGCGCGCGCGGCCCACGACCACTTCGCACCGTTGGACGGCTCGTTCGACGCGAACGTGGTGGTGCAGGTGAAGGCCGGTCCGGTGGACTTCCAGGTGCGCGAACCGCTGTCGCCGGTGATCGCCGCCATGCCGCGCACCCGGCTCGCGGTCGAGTTCCAGGTCACGCAGGAGTACACCGGCCAGCAGAAGCACGTGTGCCACCTCGTGCCCCAGTGGCGTGAGGTGCTCGGCTTCCAGCCGTGGGGCGAGGACGAGCCCACGGTCGCGGACATCGCCGGCGGCCGGGCGGGCGCACCGGCAGGCGGCGTGGTGGCGGTGTCGAACGTGGGCGACGACCCGTTCTGGACCGGGCACCCGTTGGCGCAGGCCAACCTGTTCGGCTTCGGGCGCCTCGCCTGGAACGACCGGCTCGCGCCGGAAGCCGTGCTGGACGAGTGGATCGGCCTGACGTTCCCGGGTGACCCGGTGGTCCGCGAAGCGCTGCACGACATCATGGACGGCTCGTGGCGGACCTATGAGCGGTACACGGCGCCGTTGGGCGTCGGCTTCATGGTGAACCCGGGCGACCACTACGGGCCCAACGTGGACGGCTACGAGTACTCGTCGTGGGGCACCTACCACTTCGCCGACAGCGACGGCGTCGGCGTGGACCGCTCGCGGGCCACCGGCACCGGGTTCACCGGCCAGTTCCCGGCGCCGTGGCGTGACGTGTACGAGTCGGTCGAGACGTGCCCGGACGAACTGCTGCTGTTCTTCCACCACGTGCCGTACGACCACGTTCTGCACTCGGGGACGACGGTGATCCAGCACGTGTACGACACCCACTTCGCCGGGTGCGAGGAGGTGTCCCGGATGGTCGAGACATGGGCGCGGCTGGAGGGTCGGGTGCCGTCGGAGGTGTTCGAGCGGGTCACCGCGTTGTTGGAGGAGCAGTCGAGGTGTGCGGCGGAGTGGCGTGACCAGGTGAACACGTACTTCTGGCGCAAGTCGGGTGTGCCGGACGCGCGAGGGCGGACGATCCACTAGCGCGGCCGGCGGTTCGACCGGCCCGCCCTCCGGCGTCCCGCCCCTTTCGCGTCCGGCGGGTCACGCGGTGAACCTTTCGGTGGCGTCGCGCAGCACCGGGTCGGCGTTGCGCAGCAGCAGGAGGGTGAACGGTGCGGCCAGCAGCGCCAGGATCCAGTCGGAGGTGAGCACGACGAGCCCGCCGGTCGCGATGAGCAGCGACAACGCGCCGAGCGCGCTCGCCGGCCGGGCCGCCAGGTAGTAGGAGGCCAGGCGTGCGGTGTCCCGGGTGCGCAGTGCGAGCGTGGACGACAGCACGAGCGCCTGGGTCGACCACACCAGCAACGCCACCGCGATGACGACGAGCACCACGCCGTACCCGGCGGGCACGTCGGCCAGTTCCAGGTTGGCCAGGCTGAAGCCGATCACGGTGAGCACCGCCAGCGCGGGCAGCCACCAGCGCAGCACGTCGAGCCAGTTGAGCCGGTAGCCGCGGCGGAAGTGCGTGGCGGGGGAGAGGTCCCGGTCGTGGAGGAACACCCGCCAGGCGTAGACGGCGGCCGACAGCGCCGGGCCGACCGGGGCGAAGCACAGCCCGATCAGCGGCGCGTTGCCCGCGCCGCGGTCCAGGAACACCAGCGCGAGGAAGCCCGGCGCCGTCGTCAGCACGATCATGGCGTCGATGACGACGAACCAGTACACGACGGACGCGACGCGCGACAGGATGCCCGCGCCGATCTCGGCGGCGGGGTCGCCTCGTCGTTCGGCGGGCACCGTCACGGCCTCTCGTGCGGTGCGACGAGCCGGTCGTCGGACGCGCCGAGCAGTCGCCGGTCGTCCAGCCCTTCGTGGTGCTCGGCGCGCACGGGGACGAGTTCGACGAACGTGACCTCGTGGCGGGCGAGCGCGAGGTCGAGGTCCACCCGCCCGGCCACGACCGGGGCCTGCCGGTGTTCCAGGGCGGGGCGGGCGCAGTCGCGCAGGACGTCGAGCGCACGCGGGTCGGGGGAGCGGGGACGGCCCAGTTCGCGCCACGCGCCGAACGCGTTGCCGTCGTGCTCGTTCACCCGCTCCCGGCGGACGAACGCGCGCGGCCCGGTCAGCGGGACCGACAGCCGCACCTCGTGCCGCTCGGGCGCGTCCGGCGCGTCGGTGCCGCCCACCGGCTGCCAGGCCAGCACGGTGACCCGGCCGTCGTCGGTCGCGCACACCAGGTGGTCGTGGCCGCGCGCCAGCACGGTCGTGCCCATCCGGGCCATGAACGCGTAGAGGTGGTAGGTCGGCTTCGGCACCTGCCGGTGGGTGAGCAGGCCGAAACCGCCGTGGAACAACGAGGTCGGCACGTTCTCCTCCTCGAAGACGTCGCAGAACGTCCAGTAGGAGTACGAGTCCACCAGCTCCGTGCCGCCGGTGACCACCGGGGCCAGGTAGGCGGCGTGGTAGGCCGTGTCGTGGATCGGGTTGTCGGGCCGGTAGGAGCTGTTGTACTCGGTGATGTGCACCGGCAGCCCGGCCAGCGCGGTGCCCGCCAGGTGCTCGCGCGGCGCGGCGAACTGGTCCAGCAGCGCCTCGGGCGCGTCGAGCGTCTGGTAGGTGCCGAACGGGACGTGCTGCGCGGGGCCCGAGGTGTAGGCGTGCCGGCTGACGAAGTCGATCGGCACGTCGCGGCGGGTGACGAACTCGGCGAACGGCGCCCACCACTCGTCCGAGCCGGGCGAGATCGCCGGGCCGCCCACCTGGAGCCCGGCGTCGACGTCCTTGACGGTCCGCGCGGTGAGCTCGTACAGGTGGAAGTACGCCTGCTGGTCGGCGTCCTTCCAGAACCCGGGCAGGTTCGGCTCGTTCCACACCTCGATCGGCCAGGTGCGCACCTCGGCCACGCCGTAGCGGTCGACGAGGTGGCGGACGACGGCGCGGACCAGCGCGGCCCACTCGTCCCGGTCGTTCGGCGGGGTGATGTTGCCCTTCCACCAGAACACCGTGTCCTCGCCCGAGGCCAGCGCGGTCGGCATGAACCCCAGCTCCACGAACGGCCGGATGCCCAACTCCAGGAACCGGTCGAAGACCTGGTCCACGTAGGTGAACGAGTACCGGGTCACCCCGTTCCCGGACACGCGGTGCACGCCCATGTCGTCGGACAGCAGACCGTGGCCGCGGATGTGGCGGAAGCCGATGTCGCGCTGCACCTGCGCCAGGGATTCCTGGTGGTCGGCGCGCAGCGCGAGGTTGATCCGGCCGGTGCCGACGCAGTGGCGCCACGACGGGGACAGGCGGCCGATCGGCTCGCCGGGGACGGTAACGCGGCTCACAACCCCTCCAGGGCCACGGTGTTCGGCCTCGGACCACCGTCGCCGGGTCGCGTCGGGCGCTGCCGACCGAAGGGACCCGGCGACCCGGCCGCCGCCCGCGCGGGCGGCGGCCGTCGAGCGCCGGTCAGCCGTTCTTCTCCTTGTAGCGCTTGTACGCGCCGTTGACCAGGTCGACGAGGTCGTTGGAGCCCTTGGCCTCCACCTCCTTGACGTAGGCGTCCCACGTGGACAGGTCGCGCTGGCCCAGGATGAACTGCAGCGTCGACTGCGTGACGAGGTCCTTGAGCGAGCTCTCCACCAGGGAGGCGCGCTCGCGTTCCTCCTCGTTCAACGGCGCGGGCGGCGGCAACGCCTCGACCTTCTTGTCGGCCACCGTCTTCTGGAAGGCGACCTCCTCCTCGGTGAACATCGACTGCAGCAGCTCGGTGGCGCCGCCGTAGGAGAAGACACCGCCGTGGAAGCCGAAGTCGCGCTGGAGGTTCTTCGGCGCGCCGACGTTCAAGCCGCCGAACGCCACCTCGGGCTTGAGCGTCCGCTTGCCCGCCGCGTCCTTGTCGTAGGTCGTGCCCAGCACGCCCCACTTGGTGAACTCCTGCGCCTCGTCGGAGTACCAGAGCCAGTCGATGAACTGCATCGTCGCCACGAACTTGTCGCTCTGGACGGCCTTCGCCGACACCATCAGCCCGCTCTCCAGGCGCGTGCCGCGGATGACGTCACCCTTGGGCCCGGCGGGCAGCGGGATCTTCGCGACGGTCGCACCGGGGATCTTCGCGATGTTCGGCCGGTAGTCGTTGACGATGTTCTGCGCGCTGCTGCTGATCGCGAACGACTTGCCGGAGGCGAACTTCTGGATGGCCGCGTCGTCCTTCTGCGTGAAGCTCTCCGGGTCCATCAGGCCCTCGTCGACGAGCTTGTGGAAGTACTCGATCAGCTGCTTGTACTCCGGGGTCGTGCCGGTGAACTCGTACTTCTGCGCGGACGGGTTCCAGATCGTGTTCTTGACGTGGCCCCAGCCGGCCGGCGTGCCGAACGTCTGACCGGCGTAGTTGAGGATCGCCTTGGCTTCGAAGCGGTCCGACAGCGGGTAGCTGTCCGGGTTCGCGGCCTTGATCGCCTTGAGGACGGTGTAGACCTCGTCCCAGGTCTTCGGGGTCGGCAGGTTCAGGCGCTTGAGCTCGTCGGTGCGGAACGCCAGCGAGTATTCCTGCCAGATCTTCTCGTGCATGCCGGGCAGCACGTAGAACTTGCCGTCCTCCTGGCGCAGCGTGTTCAGCTCGGGCTGGAGCTTCCACCTCTCGACCTTGTCCTTGAAGTGCGGCATCAGGTCGAGGTAGTCGCTCACCGGCAGGATCGCGCCGGAGGCGACGAACTGCTCCTCCTGACCCGGGTAGGTCTTGGAGATGATCGTCGGCGCGTCACCGGAGCTGATCAGCAAGCCGCGCTTCTGCTCGTAGTCGCTGTAGGGCACGACCGTCGGCTTGATCGTGGTGTTGGTCCGCTGGGTGATCTCCTTCCACAGCAGCCAGTCGTCCTTGATCGGGTAGTGCGACTGGTCGAGGTAGAGCAGGCTGACGTCGAGCGGCTCGGTCGCCTTGAACCGCGTGCCCACCTTGTAGTCGGCCATCGACGCCGTCCTCTTGCCGTCGAGGTCGACGCCACCGCCCGCGTCCGGGTCCCCCTCGCTGCACGCGGCCAGGCCGACCACGAGGCTGCCGGCGACGGCAGTCAGAAGCGCTCGCTTCCATTTGGTTCGCATCGTGCTGTCTCCTCGGGTGTGTGACGCCGCCGTCGACGCCGAGCGCGTGCGCTACTGCTTGACCGCGCCGAGCATCACGCCCGACACGAAGTAGCGCTGGATGAACGGGTAGACGACGACGATGGGCAGCACGGTCAGCACCATCGTCACCGCCTTGATGTTCGCGGAGATGGCCACCGCGTTGGACTCGACCGCGCCGACCGACGTCGCCGAGGTGGCGCCGGCGATCATGTTCCGCAGGTACACGGTGACCGGGAACAGGTCCGAGCGGTCGAGGTAGAGGAACGCCGGGAACCACGAGTTCCAGTTCGCCACCGCGTAGAACAGGACCATGGTGGCGAGCACGGCCTTCGACAGCGGCAGCACGATCCGCAGCAGGATGCCGTAGGTGCTCAGGCCGTCGATCGCGGCGGCCTCCTCCAACTCCGCGGGCAGGCTCTCGAAGAACGCCTTCATGACCAGCAGGTTGAACACGCTGATCGCGTTCGGCAGCACGACCGCCCACATCGTGTTGGTCAGGCCGAGGCCGTTGACCAGCACGTAGTTCGGGATCAGGCCCCCGTTGAAGAACATCGTGAACACCGCGATGCCGATGAGCAGGCCGCGGCCCTTGAGCCGGTGCTTGGACAGGACGTACGCGTAGGTCGTGGTGAGCACGATCGAGATCGCGGTGGCCGTCACGGTGTAGACGACGGTGTTGAGGTAGCTGTTCCAGAACGCCGGGTCGGACGCGACGAGCTTGTAGGTGTCGAGGTTGAACCCGCGCGGCACCAGGTTGACCTGGCCGGTGCGGATGTAGAGCTCGCTGCTGAACGACTGGGCCACGATGGTGACGAGCGGGTACAGCGTCACCGCGGCCACGCAGAGCAGGACCACCGTGTTGACGACGCGGAAGACGCGGTAGCCGCGGGAGTCGTCCAGCGAGGTGCGGCGGGTTCCCGCGGGCTTGGCCGGCCGCTCGGCGATCCCCGTCGGGGTGTTGGTCACCACAGGCTCGTCCCCACCGCTCGGCGCGAGATCGCGTTGGCGGACAGGATCAGCGTCAGGCCGATGATCGACTCGAACAGGCCGATCGCGGCGGCGTAGCTGAAGTTGTTGGACACCAGCCCGACCCGGTAGAGGTAGGTCGACACGACGTCCGCGGTCGGGTAGGTCAGCGGGTTGTACAGCAGCAGGACCTTCTCGAAACCGACCGCCATGAACGTGCCGGTGTTGAGGATCAGCAGCGTGATCATCGTCGGGCGGATGCCGGGCAGCGTCACGTGCCAGGTCTGCCGCCAACGGTTCGCACCGTCGATTCGCGCCGCCTCGTAGAGCTGCGAGTCGATCGTGGTCAACGCGGCGAGGTAGAGGATCGTGCCCCAGCCGACGGTCTGCCACACCTCGGAGGAGACGTAGATCGTGCGGAACCAGCCCGGCTCCTGGATGAACGAGACCGCGTCGCCGCCGAAGGCGCGGACCACCTGGTTGACCGTACCCTCCAGCGACACCAGCTGCATGACCATGCCGGCCACGATCACGATGGACAGGAAGTGCGGCAGGTACGACACCGTCTGCACGAACCGCTTGAAGTAGCGCGAGCGCACCTCGTTGAGCAGCAGCGCGAGCACGATCGGCAGCGGGAAGGTGAACACCAGCGACAGCGCGCCGAGCGCCATCGTGTTGCCGAAGACCTCCCAGAAGTTCGGGTCGTTGACGAACAGCTTGACGTAACGCAGGCCGACCCACGTCTCGCCGTAGATGCTCCCGCCGGGCACGAACTTGCGGAACGCGATGACGTTGCCGAGCATCGGCGCGTACCGGAAGACCAGGAAGAACAGCAGCGGGAGGATGGCGAGCGTGTAGAGCTGCCAGTCGCGCTTGAACGCCTTGCGCCACGTGCTGCGGTGCCGGGCGGCTTTCGGGGTTCTCGGCGGTTCTCCGGGGTCCGGCGCGGCCGTGGTCGCCGGTTCGCGGATCTGGGCGGTCATGCCCGCTCCACCTCCTCGTGGGTGACCGACACGGCGGTGAGCCAACGGCGCGTGTGGTCCACTTCGCGCAGCGGGCCGTCGAGCCGCAGGTCCACCGCTTCGTGCACGTCCGCGCTCGACCGGGACACGCGCAGCTGCATCGCGCCGGGCTCCACCACGCGTTTGCCGTCCCGACCGGTGAACGACGTGATGTCGGCCGGCACGCGGAAGGTGACGCGGGCCGACGCGCCGCCGGCCAGCTCCACCCGCGCGTAGCCGATGAGCCGCACGACCGGGCGGGTGACCTGCGCGACGGGGTCGTGCAGGTACAGCTGCACCACGTCCGCGCCGGGGCGCGTGCCGGGGTTGCGCACGTCCAGTTCCAACTCGACCTCGCCGTCGGTGGTCCACGGCTCGCCGCCCGACACCACGCGCACGGGCGACCAGGTGAACGTGTCGTAGCCCAGGCCGTGACCGAACGGGAACACGTGCGTCGGGTCCACATTGGACACTTCGGAGCGCCGCCCGAGCGGTGCGGACAGGTAGGTGCCCGGCTGGCCGGACGGGTCGGCCGGGATGCCGAGCGGCAGCCGGCCCGACGGCGACACCGCGCCGGTCAGCACGTCCGTCAGGGCCCGGCCGCCGAGCTGTCCGGGGAAGAACGCCTGCACGACGGCCGCCGCGCCGTCGGCCAGGTCGCCGATCGCGTACGGCCGTCCGGTGATCAGCAGCAGCACGACCGGCGTGCCGGTGTCGAGGACGGCGCGGACCAGGTCCGCCTGGGCGCCGGGCAGCCGCAGGTCGGTCGCGTCGCAGCCCTCGCCCGACGTGCCGCGCCCGAACAGCCCCGCCAGGTCGCCGACGGCGACGACGCACACGTCGGCGTCGCGTGCCACCGCCGCCGCGGCGGCGATGTCGTCCGCTTCGCCGTCGGGCTTGGTGGTGACCTCGCAGCCCTTCGCGTGGGTCACGGTGCCGCCCACCGCGTCGCGCAACGCGGAGAGCACGGTCGGGATCTCCAGGCCCAGCCCGGCGTCCGGGTGGTGCACGCCGATGTGCGCGGGGAAGGAGTAGCAGCCCAGCATCGCCATCGGGTCGTCCGCGAGGGGACCGACCACGGCGAGCCGCGTGTCCGGCCGCAGCGGCAGCACGCCGTCGTTGGCCAACAGCACTACGGATTCCCGCGCCAGGCGCAGCGCGACGTCCCGCGCCTGCGGGGTGTCGAGCCGGAGCTCGGCCGCGTCCTCCGGCAGGGGCGACCAGTCCGGGTCGAGCAACCCCAGTTCCACCTTCTGGCGCAGCACCCGGCGCAACGCCCGGTCGACCAGGCCCTCGTCCACGTCGCCGCGCTCGACCGCTTGGCGCAGCGGCGTGCCGTAGCAGCGCACCGTCGGCAGTTCGACGTCCACGCCGGCGGCCAGGGCCAGCGCGGCGGCGTCCGCCTCGTCCTCGGCCACCCCGTGCAGGGTCTGCAGGAACTTGACGGCGAAGTAGTCGGCGACCACCGTGCCGGCGAAGCCCCAGGTGTCGCGCAGCAGGGTGGTGAGCAGCCCGGCGTCGGCCGCGGACGGCAGGCCGTCGATCTCGGTGTAGGACTGCATGACCGACCGCACGCCGCCGTCGCGCACGGCCATCTCGAAGGGCGGCAGGACCACGTCGGCGAACTCGCGCGGGCCGATGGCCACCGGGGCGAGGTTGCGCCCGGCGCGGGAAGCCGAGTAGCCGGCGAAGTGCTTGAGCGTGGCGACCACGCCGGACCGCTCCAGGCCGCGCACGTACGCCGTGCCGACCGTGCCGACGAGGTACGGGTCCTCGCCGATGGTCTCCTCGGTGCGGCCCCAGCGGTAGTCGCGGGTGACGTCCAGGACCGGCGCCAACCCCTGGTGCACGCCCGCCGCCCGCATCGAGCGGCCGATCAGCTCCGCCATCTCGGCCACCAGGTCCGGGTGGAACGACGCGCCCCACGCCGGCGGCGCGGGGTAGGCGGTGGCGCGCCAGGCGGCGAAGCCGGTCAGGCACTCCTCGTGCACCAGCGCCGGGATGCCGAACCGGTTGGCGTCGGCCACCTGCCGCTGCGACGCGGCCAACGACCGGGCGCCGGCCACCGGGTCGACCGGGCGGGTGCCGTACGGGCGGGTGAGCTGGCCGAGGCCGGACGCGATGACCTCCGCCCACACCACGGGGTCGCCGGCCAGCTCGTGCTGGTGCGGTGCGACGCCTTCGCCGGACGGGTTCGCGCCGACCCAGACGCCGACGAGCTGGGCGAGCTTCTCGTCGAGCGTCATCGCGCCGACGAGCGCGTCGACCCGTTCCGCGACGGGCAGGGTGACGTCCTGCCAGACCGGGCTGGGCCGGTCGGCGGCTGTCGGAACGGAACCGCCCCCTGGCGTCACCGCGACGTCCGTCGTCCTGTTCATCATCGACCAGGTACCCCCGCTCACGTCCTCGTGAAGACCGAAACTATCGAGGCGCTTTCCGACAGGTCGATCCGGTGGGGAGACCGTAGTGAGGATCTCAGGAAGACGTCAACATCCGTGCCCGCCCCCGTCTTCGCAGTTCACAGGTATGAACCGGGGCTAAGGGAAACGTCAATTGTTCCTGCGAAGAGCCGTCGCGTCGGCGACCGGAAAGCCGAACTATTGCGCTTGGTTGCCGAAACTTTAGCTCCCTCTCGGGGTCCCCGCAGCGCACCGGCCGACCGTTTCTCCCCGCCACGCAACCACACCTCGGTGCTGACGAGGGCGTCCAACGCGCCGAGTCGCCGATGCCGAACACGCCGGGCACGACGGGCGAGTCATGCTCGGCGGCGTGCCGACGAAGGCGGGCCGCGACGAGGTGACGCGCTTCGGGCGTCGTCCACTCCGCGACCTTGCTGTGTCCGAGCCACGTCACGACGGTGAGGGCGTGCTGGTGGTGGACGAGACCGGATTCCTGAAGAAGGGCGCCAAGTCCGCCGGTGTGCGACGCCAGTACTCCGGCACCGCGGGCCGGATCGAGGACTGCCGACTGGGGCGTGTTCCTCGCCTACGCCACAGGAAAGGCCGGACGCTGGTGGACCGTGAGCCGTACCTGCCCGAGTCCTGGACTGCCGACCGGGAGCGGTGTCGGGAGGCGGCGGTGCCCGAGACCGTGGAGTTGACGTGCGCTCTTCACGTCCGCGTCCGGTCCGTGCGAACCCACCGTCCCGCCGGCCGTCGAGCGGACCGCGCGAGCACCACGCCGACGACCAGCAGCACCGCGCCCAAACCGAGGAATCCGAGGTCGTAGACGAGCTCGTGCGGGCCGGGGCGGACGTGGTGCACACCGAGCAGGTGGTGGTCGACCACGCCTTCGACCAGGTTGAACGCACCCCAGCCGGCCAGTACGCCACCCCACAGCACACGCGCGGGGAGCGTGCCGGACCGGTTGAGCAGCCACACGCCGACCACGATGAAGAGCAGGCACAGCAGGTGGAAGAGGCCGTCCCCGACCATGTTCCGGTGCAGGTGCTCCGCCGTGGTCGGTGGGTACCAGCCGGACAGCATGTGGTGCCAGCCCAGGATCTGGTGCGCGACGATGCCGTCGACGAACCCGCCGATACCCAGCCCCAGCAGCAGCGCCGCCCTGTTCACCGTCCCGCCTTCGGCGTCGTCACTTTCGCGGTCGCCGTGGTGAACGCGCCGGTTCCGGCGCGCGTCCGGAAAGGTTCGAGATCGGCACGTTGCCGCGCGGCTCGGTCGATCAGGTGGTCGAAGTCGACGTCGGGCAGGCGTGCCTTGAGCCCGGCGTGGTCGCGCAGGGTCGTGCCGCGGTTGTCGCGCTGCGCGCGGCGCGCCAACTCCCGCCACAACACGCCCATCGCGCGTTGGTCCCGGAGGTAGATGCTCAGAAAGTCGTCCACGGTCACGAGGTACCCGCAGTTCGTGGGAACCACTCCCGTGGGTGGTACCGGGGGACACCTACGAACACGCCAGGGCTGAGCAAAAGAGCGGTCGGGAAGCCGGACGCGCTCCACCGAGGACAGCGCCACTGTTTTCGAACCGGTAGCCGCCACCACGATCCGGGTCTCTTCCTGCCGGCTAGCGGTGGGTCATGAGGGCTGCGTGCCCTGGGGACCGGTGCTCCCCCCGGTCGTGGGCAGCGTGAGGGTCTGGACACGACCGAGGTACGACACCGCGGTCTCCGGTCGGCGGCGCCGCACTTCGTCGGTGTGCCGAGCGTGAACCCTCGACTTGCCTGGTGCGCCTACGCGAGCGTGACTGCCTCGAACTCCTTGCGGTGTGGTGAGGTGCACCCATGAGGCGGCGGGCCTACACTGCTCGCGCGCTGGGATCCCCCCTCCCGGCGGTCCTCACGCGGTTCCCGGCTTCCACCCCCCGAAGCCGGGAACCGCTCGAAATCCGTCTGCCGAGCGGAGTTCCCCTCGCCGGACGAAGGTCCTACCTGGTCGACCTGCGGCGGCGAGCGTGTGCCCAGTGCGTCGTCCCCGCTTGCACCCACCCGTAACTCGGACGCCACGCGGACCGGACAGCCCAGCCCGCTTCGAATGCGGACGCTCGGCTAAAGGACCCCGTGGCGCGAGATCGGCGACGGGCCGAGGTTCCCGGTCGGGACGTGGCTGCTGGGCTCGATCACGATCGCAGTGGCGCTGGGGGCGTTCCCCTCCAGCGCGAGGTTTCCTGTACTCGCATGAGGTGCTCGGTCTGGGTCGGTCGGCTGCGGGCGTCGTAGGGTTGACCGCGGCAGCAGGCGTCGGTCTGACGGACGGGTGAGGTCCCAGCGCTCTTGTCCGCTGGGTCGTGTTCTGGCGGCGCTGCCGGTTCCGACCGCCTTCACCGGCTAGCGGCCGGTGGCGGACAGGACGGCGGACGCGATCGCCTCGTGACCGGCGGGCGTCGGGTGCACGTCGGTGTGCTCGCAGAAGTAGGTCAGGGCGCACACCTTCGCCACCGGCGTCGGGATCCGGCCGTAGGCCGGGTCCTGCGTCATCTCCGTCAACGGTCCGTAGCCGCCGGTCGTGGCGGTGACGTCGACGAACTTCGCCCCGACCTTCTCGTACTCGGCCTTGAGGGCGGTGTTGAAGAAGTCCCGGAACAGCGGCACCGACAGGCGGGCGAGGTCCTGGCCGTTCGGGAACGCGGGAGAGACCCACGCGCCGAGGAACACGTCCGGGTAGGTCAGGCCCGCGATCGGGGCGTCGCCGGCGGCCTCGCGCAGGGCGGGCAGCGCGGCGGCCAGGTTGGCCCGCACGGCGGCGACCGCCTGGGAGGCGCACGCCAACGCGTCCTGCGCCCGCGCGCAGGGCGCCAGGTCGTTGCCGCCGATCACCACCGTCACCAGGCCCACCCGACCCCGGTGGTCGCGCAACGCCTGCACGGCCGCGTCGAGCTGGGTGCGTCCCGCCGGGTCCGGCGCGTCGGGGCCGCGGTTGCCGGGCGCGCAGCCGGGCTCGGCCCGCATCTGCGCGGACGTGGCCCCGCTGCACGCGAGGTTGATCAACCGCAGCTGCGACCGCTCGGCGACGAGGTAGGCGAAACCGGCCGGGTCGGCGCCCGCGGGTGTCCCCGCGTCCGCCGGCCGGTAGCCGGTCGCGTACGAGTCGCCCAACGAGACGTACACGCGTTCGGCCGGCGCGGCGTCGCCGGTGGTGGACGCCGAGTTTGGGGTCGGGGGCGTCGAGTCAGGCTCGCCGCCGCACGCTCCGAGCACCACCAGCAGCACGCCGACCAGTGCGGATCGTCGAAGTCCCGACACTCCGGCCCCTTCCCCTCGCCACGTGATCGTCCCGGGTTCCCACCCCGCCGCGCGGTAAACACGTCCACTGTGGACCGCCCGCTCGCGCACCGGAGGATCGAAGACGGCCACCGGTGGCCGCTTCCAGCTCCTGTTGGTTCGAAGAACACCTGTGGTGCTGCTCTACGGCAGCAACTCGCACTGGGCGCTCACGCGCTCTCCCTCACCACCAGCGTGGAGCGGAACAGGGTCAACGGGCTGGTCGGACGCCGGTCGAGCACGGCCGCGGCGGCGTGCGCGGCGACCTGCTCCACCGGGTTCGTGGTCGTGGTCAGGGCGGGGCGGCTCAACGGCGCGAAGGCGATGTCGTCGAACCCGGCGACCGCCACGTCACCCGGCACGTCCACACCCAGCCCCCGCAGCCCGTCGAGGACGCCGAGGGCGACCAGGTCGCCCAGCGCGAACACCGCGTCCGTGTCCGGCCACCGGGCCATGATCTCGACCGCCGCGGCGGCACCCCGGGCCGTCGTGAAGTCGCCGTGGACCAGGCGCACCTCGCCGCCGTTCTCCCGCGCCACGCGCCGGTAGGCGTCCACCGCCCGTTCGGTGCACGGCAGCCACGACGGGCCGGCGACCATCGCGACGTGCCGCCTGCCGCTGCCCACCAGGTGCCGGAGCACCTGGGAGGCGCCGCCGCGGTTGTCCACGTCGAACGCGGGCACCTGCCGGGACCCGACGCCGATGGCCGCGACCCGCGCGGACCTCGGCAGCAGCTCCAGCGCGGGCTTCGTCGGGTTGACCAGCACCACGCCGCCGATCCCGCGCCCGTGCGCGAGGCGGGCCAACGCGGCCGGGTCGTGCAGCGGGAGCCAGTGCAGCGCCACGCCCACCTCGCGTGCGGCGGCGACCTCGGCCGTCGCGGCGACCACGCGGCCGACGTAGGGGTCGGTCAGCACGGCGGGCGTGCCGCCGATCACGGCGACGGCGACCCGTGTGCCGCCGTGCGTGGCGAGGGCGCGTGCGGCGGCGTCGGGCACGTACCCCAGGTCGGCGACCGCGGCGGCGACTCGGCGGCGTGCCTCGGGTGACGCCGGTCCGCGCCCGCTGACCACGCGTGAAGCGGTCGCGGGTGAGACGCCGGCGTGTCGCGCCACATCCGCCAGCGTGGGGGTGCGGATCACGCGGCCAGTCTGCCGGCACTTGCGGTGGAAGCGCTTCCACGTATCCCGTCTGGGCAACTGGGAAGGAGCACCGCGTTGACCGTCACCGTTGCCCGTCACCACGTCCGCGCCGTCGTCGGGGTGTCCGTCACCTTCGGCCTCAACGGCGTGGCGGTGGCGTCGTGGTTCGCCCGCGTGCCCGCTGCCCGCGACGCCCTCGGCCTCGACGCCGGCGCCCTCGGGTTGCTCCTGCTGTCGATGTCGGCGGGCGCGTTCCTGGCCATGCTCACCGCGGGCGAGGTGACCCACCGGCTGGGGCCGCGGCGCGCGGCACAGGTGTCCGTGCTCGGCGTCGCGACCGGTCTCGCGGTGGCGGGCTTCGCCACCGGGACCTTCCCGTCCACGCCCGCGACGGCCGTCGGGATCTTCGTCCTCGGCTACGGCTCGGGCACGTGCAACGTGGCGATGAACGTCGAGGCCGCGGCCGTGGAGCGGCTGCTCGGCCGGACCGTCATGCCCCGCTTCCACGCCGTGTGGAGCCTCGGCACGGTCGTCGCCGCCGGACTGGCCGCGGTGGCCGCCGCGGTGTTGCCGGTGACCGCCCACCTGGTGGCCGTGGCGGCCGTCGTCGCGGGCGGCACGCTGGTCGCCGTGCGGTCGTTCACCTCCGGCGGTGGCGCCGAGCGCGGCGGCAGCGGTGTCCTGAAGGCGTGGCGCGAACCCCGGACCCTGCTCATCGGGCTGCTCGTGCTGGTGCTGGCGTTCACCGAGGGGACGGCGAACGACTGGGTCGCGGTGGCGTTCGTCGACGGCTACGGGTTCGGCCCGGCCGCGGGCGCGGTGGTGTTCGGCGTGTTCGTCGCGGCCATGACGTTCGGCCGCGTCGTCGGCCCGGGCGCGCTGGACCGGTGGGGCCGGGTGCCGGTGGTGGCGACGACGATGCTGCTGGCCGCCGGCGGCGTGGCGCTGGCCGTGCTGAGCGGGTCACCGGTGGCCGCGGTCGCGGGCGTGGCGCTGTGGGGCCTGGGCACGTCGCTCGGCTTCCCGGTCGGGATGAGCGCCGCCGCGGACGGGGACACCCGCACCGCCGCCCGGGTCGGCGTGGTCGCCGTGATCGGGTACACCGCGTTCCTGGCCGGACCTCCGGTCGTCGGCCTCCTCGGCGCCCACGTCGGCGTGCTCCCGGCGCTGCTGGTGGTGCCGCTGGCACTGGTCCCGGCCCTCGCGCTCGTGCCCGTCCTGCGCCGCCGACAGGATCACGGCTCGGAACGGTGAAAGGGGGCCGCGGCGCCTGACCACCGCCCTGACGGAAGGCCCGGCGCGGAGCGAGAACCGCAACGCGCCCAGCGCCGGGCCGTCGGCTCTCACGCCGCGTCGTCGAGGCGCTGCCGCTGGTCGGCGGTCAACTCCAGGGACACCCCGGCGATCGCGTCCTCCAGTTGTTCGACCGTGCTGACGCCGACGATCGGCGTGATGTCGAGGTGGCCGCCGGTCAGCCAGGCCAGGACGACCCGGTTGCGGTCGGCCCCCGTCTCGGCGACGACCTCGTCCAGCACGGCGAGGCGGCGGGTCGTCCCGGGGTGGTCGTACTCGGCGGGCAGGGGTTTGTCCGCGCGGGTGTAGCGACCGCTCAGCAGCGGGGTGTAGGCCCACAACGCCATGTCCGGGTGGTGTTCGAGGTAGTGGAACACCTCGTCGGAGACCTCGCCGAACCGGTGCACGACGGTGGGCCGCGTGCCGGGGCGCGGCCGGAGGTAGGTGTGGTGCTGCTGGACGGCCGTGAAGCCGGCCTGGCCGCTCGCCCGGGCGATCTGCCGCGCCCGCTCGACCTGCCACACGGGGTAGTTCGAGCCGCCGAGGCGGCCCACCACGCCCGCCGACACCAGTTCGTCGAACGCGGCGACCGTCTCGGCCAGCGGTGTCACCGGGTCGGGCTTGTGCGCCCAGTACAGCTCGACGTGGTCGGTGCCCAGCCGCCGGAGGCTGCCCTCGATCCCGTCCTTCACCACACCGGCCGACAGCCCCTCGGCCGTCTCCGGGAACCGCCCGGCCTCGGTCGGCTCGCAGCCCACCTTGGTGCTGATCCGCACCCGGTCCCGCGCACCCGGTCGGCGGGCCAGCCAGCGGCCGAGCAACTCCTCGCTCTGCCCGCCGAACCCGCTCGGGTGCTCCCAGAACGAGTAGCAGTTCGCGGTGTCGATCCACACGCCCCCCGCGTCCACGAAACGGTCCAGCAGCTCGAACGAGCGCCGCTCGTCGGTGACCGTGCCGAACAGCATCGCGCCCAGGGCCAACTTCTCCATCATGCCGGTCACGCTAGAACCGTTCGGCCCGGCGGTACTGTCCAATCCCGTGACGGTTTCCCGGACCAATTTCGCGTGGGCGACGCTGATCGACCTCGGCGGGCGGGGACGCCTGCACGACCGGCTGGCACGCGCGCTGCGCACCGCGATCCGGGACGGCAAGCTGGCGGAAGGCGACGCCGTGCCGCCGAGCCGGGCGCTGGCCGAGGAACTCGGCTGCTCGCGCTGGGTCGTGACCGAGGCGTACGCGCAACTCGTCGCGGAGGGCTACCTCGCCGGGCGGGTCGGTTCGGCCACGCGGGTCTCGTGGTCGCCCGAGACACCGCCCCGGCCGCGCGCGCGGCGCACCCCGGCCCGGCCCCGCACCCGGTACGACCTCGCGCCCGGCCTCCCGGACCTGCGCGCGTTCCCGCGCCGGCGCTGGGCGGACGCCGTCCGGTCGGTCATCGGCTCCGCCGTCCACTACGACCTCGACCTCCCCGACCCGGCCGGGCACGAGGTGCTGCGGACGACCCTCGCGCACTACCTCCGGCGCTCGCGCGGCGCGGACACCGACGACAGCTCGGTGTTCGTCTGCGCCGGCGTCACCGACGGCCTGGTCCGCACGTGCCGCGCCCTGCACGCCCTGGGGATCACGGACGTCGCCGTGGAAGACCCCGGGTGGCCACGGCTGCGTGACGCGGTGACGACCGCGGGCCCGCGCGTCCACTTCGTGCCGGTCGACGACGAGGGCCTCCGCGTGGACGACCTGGCCCGCACCCCGGCGCGGGCGGTCGTCGTCGGCGCGGCGCACCAGTTCCCGACCGGCACGGTGCTGTCCCCGGCGCGCCGGGCGGGCCTGGTGCGCTGGGCCCGGGAGGTCGACGGCTTCGTCGTCGAGGACGACTACGACGCCGAGTTCCGCTACGACCACCGCCCGGTCGCGGCGGTGCAGGGCATGGACCCCGGCCGGGTCTTCCTCCTCGGCACGGTCAGCAAGACCCTCTCCCCGGCGCTCGGCCTGGGCTGGCTCGTCGCGCCGCCGGCCACCGTCCCGGCGCTGCGGGCCGCCAACCCGGTGACGGCGGCCCCGCCCGTGCTGGACCAACTGGCGCTGGCGACGTTCATCGGCCGCGGCTGGTACGACGCGCACCTGCGCGCCTCCAGACGCCGCTTCCGCACCCGCCGCGACCTGCTGCTCACCACCCTGGCCACCGAACTGCCGCGGGGCCGGACGTCCGGCACCGCCGCCGGCCTGCACGTCCTGCTGCACCTGCCGCAGGACGTCGACACGCGTGCCACGGTCCGCGCCGCGGCGTCGGCCGGCCTGCGCCTGGCGGACCTGGACGACTACCGCGTGAAGCCGGCACCGGACCGCGCCCTCCTCCTCGGGTACGGCAACATCGGCGACACCGAGATCCCCGCCGCCGTGGCCCTCCTGCGCGAGTCCCTGATCGGTTGATCACCACGCGCGTACCCCTCGTCCCCGGTGGCGCACCGTGTCCTCGCGCAACCTGCAACCGGTCATCAGCCTTCAAGGACAGGCGCTGCTCACCTGTGTGGACCGCGCCACCACCGGCAGTCGGGCCATCGGCGCCGGCGTGGTGATCATGCCGCCGTCCGGGATGTCCAAAGCCCACAAGCACGTCGAGCACGAACTCGTCGTCACCGTGGTCGACGGTTGGGCCGCGACCTTCCTGGGGGAACAGTTGGAGGAGGTCACGATCCAGGGCCCCGGCGACTTCCTCTACATCGCCGCCGACACGCCGCACATGGCCGTCAACCTCTCCACGGACACACGTGTGCTGGCGGTGGAGGCCCGCACCGACCCGGCCTTCAACGGCGACGTCGTCCTCATGCCCGAACTGGACGAGCACGTCAGCGGGCGGATCACGGCCCTGCGCGAGGACTTCACCGCCGGCCGCCTGCCACCGTGGCCCACCACCGGCATGGCCGGCGCATCCGACCGCTGAGGTGTGGCGTTCACGACCCGACAGGCACCAGGGACCACCTCCGTCCTCACCGTCCGGTGCCAGTCGGCGTTGCCGCGCGGCCCTCGCGTTCGAGGGAGACCGCAAACCTCGCGCCGGCCCGGCACCAACTCAAGCATTGACTCCGACCCGCAGGTATAGCGGCACGACGGCGGTGCCGGGGTCGCCGGCACCGCCGTCGTGCTGTGGGTGCGGAGGTCAGCTGCCGGCCTGCACCGCGGCGGCCAGCAGGGAGCACGGCTTGGCCCCGCCGTCGATCCCGCTGTTGACGACCAGGGAGGCCTCGACCTTGCCCGGGAACAGGCCGTGGCAGGTCACCACGCGGCCGGCCCCGTTGTTGTAGTCACCGCCGTGGGCGCGGGTCCCGGCCTGCACGAACTCCCACCCCAGACCCTTCGCGCCGTCCTGGAGGGTGTCCATCCACAGCCGCACCTGCGGGGAGACGATCGTGCCGTGCCGCAGGTAGGCCTGCCACCGCACCATGTCGATCGCCGACATCCGCAACCCCCGGTAGCTCGCGCACGCCTCGTAGGACACACCCGACATCTCCAGCAGGTTGCCGGTCTGCGAGGTGCGGGTCAGGTAGCCGTGCGCGTCGTTCTGCGGGTCGGCCGCCAGGCAGTTCACCGTGGCGATCCCGGCCGGGGTGAACAGGTAGCGGTTGATGTAGGCCATCGACCACGGCGCACCACCGGGCTGGATCCACTCCGGCACACCCAGGTTCGGGTTCGTCTCGGTCAGGTACCACAGCCGGGTCAGCACGACCCGCGCGATGGCGTAGTTCTCGTTCTCGTAGTCGTAGCCCATGCCCTTGCCAACCGGCTGCGCCACCGACAGCGCGTACTTGATGCCGTCGTAGCGGGCGTTCATCTTCTTCTGCTCGTCATCGGACTGGTCCCCGATGAACTGCCCCAACCCCGAGGTGTGACCCAGGATGTCCCTGATCGTCACGTTCTTCCACCCCGGCTTCGCGGTCGAGCGCATGTCCGGCGGCAGGTACGGCCAGATCGGCTCCTCCGGCGTGAGCCCCGCCGCCTCCGTGACCTTCAACAACGCCGCGGCCACCACGTTCTTGGTCGCACTGGCGATCTCGATCCGCGTGGTCGGGGTGAACGCCGTGCCCTTGTCCTGCCGAGCGATCCCACCCGATCCCTGCCGCGACAGCAGGCCGTTCTCGGTGATCGCGAACGCGTACCCCTTCGCCTTCCCGTTCAGCGACGCGTGCAGGAACTCCGCCGCCTTCGCCGTGTCCACGTCCAACGGCAACGGCGCCCCCAGATCAGCCGACGCCGACCCCGCCCCCGCCAACAGCAACGCGGCAACCGCCCCCGCGACCCAGCCACCCTTCTTGATCCTCATCGCTGACTCCCCTCGTCCCACCCCCGGCCCGTCCGGCGGCGACGGGACCAACTCTCGCGGCCACACCCCCTGCCACGCGTGAGGGAGACACCCTCAAAGACCCGGCCCACAAACTTGGGGGTGAATTGGGGGGTCGAACCATGTATCTGCACGGGGGCCGCGTGATCAGAAGATGATCTGGACGTCGGGGTGTGCCGGCCGGTCGAACACCGGTCTCGGTCGGCCGCGCAGGTGCAGGTCGAAGAACGCCGCGAGGTACTTCCGCTGGGCGGCGAGGATCGATCGCGGGTCGATGGTGCCGATCGACGCCGTGAAGTCGTCGTCGAGTTGCGGGAGCAGCACTTGCGCGTCGGAGAAGCTCAAGTGCTCGGCCCCAGGCAGGCGGTCGCGGCTGGTCACCGGCACGGCGCACCGGTCGGCGCCGGGGAGCAGCGGGGTGACCTGGTCGCCGGCGGCGGCGTTGTCCAGCACCACCAGCACCTGCTTGTCGGCGACCAGGCTGCGGTAGAGGGCGGCGCGGCGGTCGGGCTCGTCGGGCTGCTCGGTCCGGCCGACACCAAGGGCGTCGGGGAACCCGCCGAGCACGACGTGGGGTGTCGACGGGGCGCGTGACGATGCCCGTGACGACGCATCGGGAGCACCTGGCGGACGCCGAAGGCGTACGAGACCGGATTCCTGAAGAAGGGCGCCAAGTCCACCGAGGTGCCACCCCACGACACCTGCTGGTCTCCACCGCCTACCGCCAACAACCCGACGGCACCTGGACAGCCCCGGAGACCGCCGGCGCGGACCTCGACCTGGCCTACTTGACCACCACCCTGGTCACCGAACTCGACGACACCGGCCAGCCGATCTCCTCCAGCACCAAACCGGACCTCATGGTCAGGAGGCTGGAGTCGCTCGACATCCACGACGGCCACCGAGTCCTGGAGATCGGCACCGGCACCGGCTACAACGCCGCCCTGCTCGCCCACCGCCTCGGTGACGAGCACGTCCACTCCCTCGACGTCGACCCGGTGCTGGTCGACACTGCCCGCACGCGGTTCCCCGCCATCGGCCGCCATCCTCACCTCGCCGCCCGCGACGGCGTCCAAGGCTGGCCGGACCACGCCCCCTACGACCGGATCATCGCCACCTGCTCCGTTCCCGGCATTCCCTGGACATGGGCCGAACAAGCAGCACCTGGCGCACGCCTGCTCACCGACCTCAAGGTCGGCTCCGGCGCGGGCAACCTCGTCCTGCTGCACCGCCACCCCAACCGACTGGAAGGCCGCTTCACCGGCCGCTGGGCCGGGTTCATGCCCATGCGCCACCACACCACCACCACCGGCATTCCCGCCCCGTCGGTGCGGGCCGAGCAGCAGCGCGAACACAGCACAACCGCTCCCGCCGAACCGTGGAAGACCCGCCGCGAACTCTGGCTGCTGGCCAGCTTCACCCTGCCCCCGGACCTGCGCCACGGCTACACCCTCGACCCCGCCACCCGCACCCCGAACGCCGCCACCCTCACCGCCAGCGACGGGCCGTGGTGCCACGTCACCCTCGGGGACGGCCCCAGGCAGGTCCGGGAAGGCGGCCCGACTCCACTGTGGACGCATGTCGAGAACGTTTGGCGCACGTGGAACGACAACGGACAACCCGGTTGGAACGCTTCGGCCTCACCGTCACCCCCGACACCCACACCCTCTGGCTCGACCACCCCGACAACCCGCTCCCAACCCTGCGCAGCCGCACCGACCACGACACCTTCGAGTGACCAACATCGATGTCCTCCCGTGCCCAACACCGTTGCGAGCGCACCGCGCACCGTACGTCATGTGCCTGCACTTAACATGACCTTGTGGCTATTTAACGGGCGTCCTCGCCCCTCTGGGGCTACATCGAGGACGAACTCCGCAGGCGCGGGCTGACCACCGGAGACTTCGTGCGCGGCATCGGCTTGGGCGCTGCGGGAAGGCTTCAAGCACCCAGGCGGAGGTGGGGCTCCAGGGCGTCGGCGATCGTGGACGCGGTGATCCAGCCGTCGGACTCGCGTGCGGTTGGCGGCAGGTCGACAACCGCTGCGGGCGGTTCCGGTAGGAGGATCCGGTCGGTGAGGGGGTAGATCCGCAGTTTGGTTGCACCGGGTCTCAGCGGTACGACGACGGGGTGCCGGCGAGGGTGGTGCGGATGGCCATGACCTGTTCGTCGGTCTCGGCTGGGTCGACGCGTACCTGGTCGACCTCGGCCTCGATGCCCGTGGCGGTCAGGTGGGCGGTGACGGCTTCGGCGAGTCCGTCGCTGATGGTGATCAGTCGGGCGCGGCGGAGGATCTCGACGTAGCGGGCGTCGGGGGAGTGCACGGTGCCCCGGTCGTCGCGGACGGCCGGGGCGGCGATGCCGAGGTCGGCGAAGCGGGTGCGTGCTTCTTGCTCCGCGCGTGCGGGGTCGAGGGTATTGGCCACGGGTGGTGGTGCTCCTGCCTGGACGTGCTGTTGCTGCGTCGGGAGACCTTACGTCGCGAATCCGCAAAAATGCGGTTCGACGCGACCGTGATTGCCAAGGTCACCCCTGCGGCGCGAGGGCTCGCCGCCTTGCCATGTTGGCGTGAGCACGACGACGCGACTGGTGCCGTGGGCAGCCTCGATCGCGGATTGGGTGTGACACGAGGTCGCTACGGCCACCGACACCGAACGCGAGTGGATCGCCGGCAGCGTCGCGCCGCTCACAGCGGATAAGGCTCGGACTCGGAGGACTTTGGGGCGATGGCGGAAGCGGCCGAACTCCACGTTGGGGTCGGCTTCCACCTCGACGACGACCTTGGGGTGGACCGGCAGGTACATCGCGGCCGGCTGGCCCGGTAGGCCGCCGACCGGGCCGGGTAGTGCGGTCCGTTCGGCTCCGGCGACGGGGATCAACCGTCCTGCGAGGTTCGCCCGCATGGTGCGGCTCAACGGGAGGGAGAGGCCGACGGCGCGGAGGTGGCCGTGGCCGTCGGATTGGGCCAGCACCAGCGAGTCGGGGTGGCCGACGGTCCCGGTGACGCCGATGACGACCGCGTCGACCCGTTCCTGGTGGCGGACCTTGATCCACTCGCGTCGGTCGCCGAGGTAGCGGCTGTCGGCGTGTTTGGCGACCACGCCCTCGATGCCCACGGTCGCGAAGTCGGCGTCGAGCCAGCGCAGGGCCCGTTCGCGATCCGCGGTGGCGGGGGTCAGCGCGAGCGGTGCCCTGACGGTGGCCAGTGCCTGTTCGAGGAGTTCACGCCGCGCCTGGTAGGGCTGTTTGCGCAGGTCGCGGTCTTCTTCGGCGAGCAGGTCGAAGGCCATGAAGTGGATCGTGATGCCCTCAGTGGCGCGGCGGCCCGGGGCTGATTGCAGGGCGGCGAAGTCCAGTCGTCCTGCTTGGAGTGCGACCAACTCGCCGTCAAGGACGAGGTCGCCGACCTGCTGCTCGGCGGCGCGGAGGATCTCGGGGAAGCGGCAGGACAGGTCGGCGCCCGAGCGGGAGTGCAGCTTCCCGCGGGCGACGTGCAGGCAGCCGCGCCAGCCGTCGTACTTGGGCTCGAACCACCATCCAGGGCCGTCCGGCACAGCCCGCTCCGACTGCGCCAGCGCCAGCGGGACCGGCGGGTGGAGGACTGGCATCGGCGGCGGCCTCCCGTAGTCACCCTCGACCAGCAGGTTAGCCTGAATGTCGTAATGTCGCCTGTCTGTGGCGCACTTGTGCGGCCGACCCGGCTCGTCGATGGTCTCCCGGACGTGGGGAGTCCCGGTCGAAAGCGGTGGTGGACAGGGGCGCGGTGGCGATGGGCGTGGCCACCGCGCCTCGCGGACGCTTGAGACCGACGTGTGGACCGGGGGCGAGTCCTGCCACCGCGGGGGAGAGGCCGTTGTGCGGGGTCAGGTGGCCAGCAGTTCCAGGACGATGGCTTGCGCCGGGTCCAGCAGGGGAGCGGCGAGGCCGATGGTGGACAGGACGGATCCCGGTAGCCGGATGCTCCCCTGGACGAGCCAGGGCACCGGGCGTGGTGGGAAGGTGGCCGGGATGCTGATCTCCGGGCAGAGGGTGACGGTGTAGTGGAGGTGGGGGTCCAGGCCGGGGAAGTGCAGGCGCGTGGGGACGGAGTTTGTGGCGCTCGTCAGCTGGGCGAGGCTGAATACGGCGTGCCGGCGGTCGGGTGCGACGACCCCGTGCAAGCGGGTGCCTGGGTCGGGGTGGTCGGCGTGGACGGTGGTTCCGTTGTGGAGCAAGGGGCGTAGGCGTTTGTGGAGGGCCACCCAGGTGGCCAGTTGGTCGAGTTCGGTGTCGGTGCAGGCGGTGAGGTCCCATTCGATGCCGGCGTGTCCGAACAGCGCGGTCGCCAAGCGGAACGAGAGGGAGGTGCTGCGGCCGGTGGTGTGGGCGGTGGCGGCACCGACGTGGCAGCCGATCATTTCCGGTGGCACGAGCAGTCCGGTCCATCGCTGGATCTCTTGCCGTTCCACGGGATCGATGGTGTCGGAGGCCCAGACGCGGTCGGTGTGCTGGAGGATGCCGTAGTCGACGCGGGCGCCGCCGCTGGAACAGGACTCGATCTCCAACCGCGGGTGCCGGGTGCGTAGCTCGCCCAGGAGACGGTAGGTCGCCAGGGTCTGGGCGCGTACACCCGCGCGTCCATCGTGGACGGCTTCCAGCAGGTTGCGGTTCTGGTCCCATTTGAGGTAGTCGAGGCGGTACTCGGTGACCAGCGCGTCGAGGTGGGCCAGGACGTGTGCGTAGGCCTCGGGGCGGGCCAGGTCGAGCACCTGCTGGGAACGTTGCGGCAGCGCCGGGCGGCCGGGTGCGGTCAGCAGCCAGTCGGGGTGGGCGCGGGCCAGGTCGGAGTCGGGGTTGACCATCTCCGGTTCTACCCAGAGCCCGACCTGCATGCCGAGGGCGCGCACGTGGTTCACCAGGGGGTGCAGGCCGTCGGGCCACACCGTGCGGTCCACGGTCCAGTCGCCGAGCCCGGCGGTGTCGTCGCGGCGTCCGTGGAACCAGCCGTCGTCGAGGACGAACCGCTCCACGCCGATGCGGGCCGCCCGGTCGGCCAGGTCGCGCAACGTGTCCAGCCGGTGGTCGAAGTAGACCGCTTCCCAGGTGTTGAGCATGACGGGTCGGGGGGCGTGCGGGTGATGGTGCCGGTCGCGCAGGTGGTCGTGCAGCCGCTTGGACAGCTCGTCCAGGCCGTTGCCGGACCAGGCGAAGTGGACCCAGGGGCTGCGGTAGGACTCGCCGCGGGCCAGCCGCACCTCGCCCGCGGCGAGCAGTTCTCCGGCGCCGAGGACCGGTCCGTGTTCGGGGAGCCGTTCCGCGTAGTGCAGGTGGTTGCCGCTCCACCCGGCGTGCACCGCCCAGACCTCGCCCCGGCGGAACCCGAACCCCGGCTCGCCGAGGATCAGCAGACCGGTCGCGTCGTGCCCGGTCCGGCCGCGGCGGGACTCCCGGGCGGTCAGGCCGTGCTGGAGCGGACGGCGTTGTGGGACGCGTTCGCCGGACCAGCGTCCGGTGAAGTCCATGACCTCGGTGGCCCGGCTGTCGACCGGGAGGAGGCCGGCCACGGAGTCGACGGTGCAGGCCGTGGGGCCGTCGTTGGTCACCTCGTGCCGGATGCGCACCACGCCGAACCGGTCCATCTCCAGCTCGGTGCGGATCGACAGCTGGGCGTCGGTGTCCCGGGTGTGGATGAGCAGGCTGCCGCCGCCGGACTCGTGCACGGTCACCGGGACCGGTTCCGCCAGTTGCAGCCTGAGGTGGGGGACGCGGCCGTCGCGGTGTCCGGCGACGCCGGGGCGGCCCGCCCACCCGTCGCTCTCCTGTGGGATCAGTCGCAGCAGCACGGGGACGTCGAGTGCGGCGACGGGTGGCGGTGGCAAGGTCCCGAGCGCGAGCGCGTCCGGGGCGGCGGCGCCGGGGTCCTCGCCCCAGTGCAGGACGCGGGGCACGGCCGCCCCTTCGACGCCGACGATGAGCGCGGTACCGGCGGCGGCGAGCCGGACGACCTCGATGTCCGGCCGAGCGGCGGTCGTGGTGTGGGCGACCTGCGTGGCGGTCATGCGCGCGGGCCCGTGGTCGACTGGCGGGCGACGACCTCGGTGGGCAGCACGATCGGCGGTGCGGTCGTGCCGTCGATGATGCCGAGCAGGGCGCGCACGGCACTGGTGCCCATCGCCTCGGCGTCCTGTCGCACGGTGGTCAGCGGCGGTTCGGTGAACGCGCACAGGTCGATGTCGTCGAACCCGGTGACCGACACGTCCTCGGGCACCCGCAGACCCTGCTCGTGCAGTGCGCGCAGGATGCCGATGGCCATCATGTCGCTTTCGGCGATCACTGCGGTGAAGTCGCGTCGTGCGGCCAGCAGGTCGCGCATCTCCCGGTAGGCGCCCTCGGTGGACCAGTCCGAGGTGCGGGCCAGGCCGGGGTCGTCGGGGATGCCGCGCGTGGCCAGCGCCGCTCTGATGCCGGTGAGGCGGTCGTGGCCGGAGGGGTCGGTCTCGGTGCCGGTGATGCGGGCGATGCGGCGGTGGCCCAGCTCCAGCAGGTGTTCGGTGATCTGGCGCGCGCCCTCGACGTTGTCCGAGGTCACGTAGGTGGCGTTCGGGCCCTGGCCGACCGTGTCGATGAACACCGTCGGCAGCCGGGATTCGACGAGGGCCTGGATGCGCAGGTCCCCGGGCGGGCAGGCGACCATGATCGTGCCGGCCACGCGCCGGGCCCGCAGCAGGCGGACGTAGCCGTCGCTGGAGGCGTCGGTCGGCCGGGAGGGCAGCAGCAGGTCGTAGCCCGCCTTGGCGAGGGCGCCCTCGATGTGGCGCAGGACGTCGAGGTGGAAGTGGTACTGCGGGCGGGTCAACTGGGACAGCGCCCACATGTCGTTGGCGAAGAAGCCCAGGGCGATCGTCTTGGAGCGTGCTCCGGCCACGCTCTGCGCGGCCACGTCCGGCACGTAGCCGAGCCTCGCCGCGGCCTCCTCGACGCGGGTGCGCGTGGCTTCGGTGACGTTCGCCGCCCCCGACAGCACGCGGGACACCGTCGCCCGGGACACGCCGGCCAGGCGTGCCACCTCTTCACTCGTGGCCATCGTCCACCTTTCGATTCCCGTGGTCGGCCCCTCGTGCCGGCCACCCCGCCCGAGGCCGACGATCATGGCACCGGGCTCGCAATGAACACGCGTTCGACGGTTCGTGTCGAGTATCGACGTGTGGGTGATGGCGTGTCAACGGACTGTCATTGCAGGCCAGGCTGGCACTTGACCCACACATGTGACCGGGGTAACTTCCCCACCGTTCAACTCAATGTACGCGCGTTCATGACTGCGCGGTTTCGGAAAAGGGCAGTCGCCATGACATCGGTGACTCGACGGAAGTTCCTGCGCGGGGCGGCGGCGACACTGCTGACCACCGCGGCGCTGGCCGGGTGCAGCGTGGGGCCGAGCGGCTCCGGTGGGGGTGAGGCGATCACCTTCCTGACCTTCGAGACACCCAATCTCACCCCGGCCTACTGGGACGCGGCGATCAAGCGGGTCACCGACAAGCACCCGGAGATCAAGGTGACCAAGCTGGTCGCGCCCAGCGCCGACGGCCGCACCGCCTACGCCAAGCAGCTGTTGCAGTCGGGCCAGTTCCCCGACGTCCTGGTCGGGGTCTCGCCGGCGGGCTTCGCGGAGGCGGGCGAGCTGTACGCGTGGCAGCCCGACGACCTCAAGGACTTCCAGTTCCCCACGGCCAACCCCATCCAGGGCAAGTACTTCCAGCTTCCTGCCAACACCCAGACGATCCCGCCGATCTACTACAACAAGAAGCTGTTCCAGGCCGCGGGCGTCACCGGTGAGCCGAAGACGTGGGACGAGCTGCTGGCGGCGGCGGAGAAGCTGAAGGCGGCGGGCACCACGCCGTTCGTCATCGGCGGCGGCAAGGACGGCTTCGCGTCGTCGATGATCCTCGCGGGCATCGTCAGCACCGACCTCTACGGCGACCGCAAGGACTGGCTGAGCAAGCGACGCGAGGACAAGGTCAAGTTCACCGACCCGGAGTTCGTCGTTGCGCTGGAGAAGTTCGGCAACCTCGCCGAGCGGGGCTACATCGACAAGAACAACGTCTCCCGCGACTACGCCGCCACCGAGCAGGCGTTCCTGGACGGCCAGGGCGCGATGTACCCGATGGGCAACTGGTTCGCCGCCAGCGCCGACAGCAAGCAGCACGACTTCGAGATCGGCGTGTTCAACTTCCCCACGCAGGACGGCAAGCTGGTCGTCCCCGCCTACACCGGCGGCGGCATGATCGTCAGCGCGAACGCCAAGAACCAGAGCGCTGCCAGGAAGTTCGCGCTCGCCTTCCAGCTGGACAAGGAACAGCTCGACCAGTCGGTCAAGGCCGACGGGCTATTCCCGGCGATCAAGGGCTACCAGCCGCCGGCCGACACGGGCCCGGTGTTCAAGGCGGGCTACGAGCTTTACCAGAAGGCTGTGCAGGAGAACGCCGTCGTGAACGCGTTCCGCTGGGAGACCGCCGACGACGGCCTGCTGCCCGGCATGGCCGACAAGATCGACGCCGCGGCGCAGGACCTGGTCACCGGCCGTAAGAACGCCGCCGAGGTGGCCACCTACCTCGACGCCGAGTGGACCAAGGCGAGCTGACGTGACCACGCACACCGAACTGCCCGCCGGGCGCGCGCCCACCGCGCCCGGCGGGGGCCGGACGACCGGCACCCCTCCCGCCAGGCGACGCCGGCGCGGCGCGATCCGGGACCGGCTGGCGCACTTCGGGATCTTCGCCGCTCCCGGCGTCCTGACCTACGCCTGCTTCGTCGTGGCCCCGATCGTGCTCAGCGTCTACTACAGCCTGACCAACGCCAACCCGTTCCGCCCGCCCCGACGCTGGGTCGGCCTGGACAACTACACGGCGTTGGTCCAGGACCCGGAGTTCCTCACGGCGCTGCGGGTCACCACGATCCTGACGCTGATCGTGGTGATCGTCCCCAACGTCGGTGGCCTGCTGGTGGCGCTGCTGCTGGACAAGCGGGGCCGCTTCTACAACGCGATGCGCAGCGTGTTCTTCACCCCCGTGATCCTCAGCTCGGTCGTGGTCAGCGTGATCTGGACCCGGCTGCTCGACGTCGACGGCCCGCTCAACCGGGCGTTGCGCGCCCTCGGCGTGGACGACCCGCCCGCGTGGCTGTCGGACCCCGACTTCGCGCTGTACTCGGTCGCCTCGATCATCTCGTGGCAGATGATCGGCTTCTGCGTCGTGGTCTACTTGGCGGGCCTGCAAGGCGTGCCGGTCGAACTCCAGGAGGCCGCGGCCCTCGACGGAGCAGGTCCCGTGCGGCGGTTCCGGGCGGTGACGTGGCCGCTGCTGGCGCCGGCGCTGACCATCAACACCGTCGTGCTGCTGATCTCCGCGTTCAAGACCTACGACTACATCAAGGTGATCACCAACGGCGGCCCCGGCGCCGGGACCACCGCGACCATCGCCTTCAACGTCCTGCAGACCGGCCTGGACGGCAACCACGTCGGCTACGCCTCCGCGATGGCCGTGCTCATGCTCGTCATCGTCGGCGTCGCCACGGCGGTCGCCCTGAAGATCCTGCGCGGCCGGGAGGTCGACCTGTGACCGAACGCCTGCCCTGGCTGCGCCCGATCGTGGCGCTCGTTCTCAGCGCTCTGTTCTTCGTGCCGCTGTACCTGGTGCCGGCCAACGTGTTCAAGCCCGGCGACCAGATCTCCGCGTCACCGGCGTCACCGCCCTGGCCACCGACCCTGGACAACATCACCGCCGTGCTGTCCCGACCGGACAACCTGTTCTGGGTCAGCCTGGCCAACAGCGTCATCGTCACGGCCGTCTCCGTGGTGGTCCTGACGGTGCTGTCCGCGATGCTGGGCCACTACCTCGCCCGCAGCCGCAGCCCGTGGGCCACCGCCCTGACGCTGGTCCTGTTGGCCGGGCTCATGATCCCGCCCCAGGTCATCCTCATCCCGGTCACCGAGGTGCTCAAGGCCACCGAACTCATGGCCACCGTGCCCGGCCTGGTGCTGTTCAACGTCGGCTACTACGTGCCCTTCGGCGTGTTCGTCTTCACCGGGTTCATCCGCGGCATCCCGATCGAACTGGAGGAGGCCGCGTTCCTCGACGGCGCCCGCCGCACACAGGTGTTCTGGCGCGTGGTGTTCCCGCTGTTGCGCCCGGCCAGCGCCAGCGTCCTGATCTTCCTGGGCGTGTGGATCTGGAACGACTTCATCAACCCGCTGGTCATCCTCGGCCCCGGCCGCGGCACGACCGTGACGACCGGCGTGTACCGGTCGATCGGGCAGTACCAGACCGACTTCGGCTCGGTGTTCGCGCTGATGTTCCTGGCCACGCTGCCCGTCCTCGTGTTCTACCTCGCGCTTCAGAAGCACTTCGTCAAGGGGCTCACCGGAGGCGCGACCAAGGGCTGACCTCTCCCTTCCCCCACCCAGAAAGGATCAATGATGCTCCCGACCCGAGAGGTGGTGTGCCCGGCCGCGCGTACGGCGGCCGGTGCCCACCGCCCACAGCACGAGGGCCGCGTGCGCGGCGCTCGTCGAAGCCCGATGACGTCACTTCGACCGCTTCTCGCGGCAGCAGTGGCGCTCCTGCTCGGAATCGCCCTGGCCTCGACCCCCACCGCGCCGGCCCAGGCCGCCGGCGGCCCGGCCACCGACTGGATGACGGGGCGGTTCGGCGTGATGATGCACTACCTTGCCGAGGGGTGCCCCGCCGGCTGCAACCTCAGCGACTACCCCAATTCCATGCCGACCGTCGAGCAGTGGAACGCTCGTGTGGACAACTTCGACGTCGCGGGCGTCGTCCAGCAGGTGAAGTCGGTCGGCGCGAGCTGGTTCCAGCTCTCCGTCGGGCAGAACACCGGCTACTTCTCCGCACCGAACGCGACCTACGAAGCGCTCGTGCCGCCGACGCAGTCCCACCCCTCGCGGCTGTCGCGCCGGGACCTGGTGAAGGAGTTGGGCGCGGCGCTGCACCAGGCGGGGATCAAGTTCATCGTCTACCTGACCTCCGACGCCGTTCAACGCGACGACTACGCCCGGCAGCAGTTGGGCGGCCCGAGTCAGGGCTGGGGCGCGCCCAACACGACTTACCAGGCCAACTGGCTCAACGTCGTGAACACGTGGTCGCAGCAGTGGGGGACCGACGTCGACGGCTACTGGGTCGACGGGGCCTACTACAGCCAGCTCGAACCGTTCTACGACCAGATGGCGGTGAAGCTGCGCAGCGGGAACCCCAACGCCCTGCTGTCCTTCAACGCCGGCTTCAACGTCCCCCTCACCTCGCTCACCACCCAGTCCGACTTCACCCCCGGCGAAACCGGGGTCAACAACTGGCCTCGCCCGACCAACGGCCGCTGGGTGGACAACCGCGGCACCCAGATGCAGTTGCAGTACCTCGGCGTCGCGCAAAGCGACTGGGGATACCCGCCGGACACACCGATGTCCTACAGCGCCGACCGCCTCGTCGAACTGACCACCGGTGCTCTCCGCGTCGGCGGCGCGGTGACCTGGGACGTGGGCTACAAGCGCGAGAACGGGCACATCTCCGACCCGGCGATGGCCCAGTTCAAGCAACTCGGCCTGGCGCTCAAGGCGTTCGACGGCAACCTGTCCCGAGGCAGGGCGACCACCCAGTCCAGCACGTACGCCGGAGGCGGTGACGCCTCGCTGGCAGTCGACGGCAACACCACCGCGAACTACTTCTCCGGTTCGGTGACGCACACCTCGGAAACCCCGTTGGACACCGACCCGTGGTGGCAGGTGGACCTGGGCGCGTCGAAGACCGTGGGGTCGGTCAAGTTGTGGAATCGGACGGATTGTTGTGCCGACCGGTTGAGGAATTTCTACGTGTTCGCGTCGGATTCGCCGTTTACGTCGAACGACCCGAATGTGCTCAAGACGCAGAGCGGTGTGTGGAGCAGCTACCGGGCCGAAGCGGTCGGTCAGACGCTGACCCTGCCGGTCAACCGGACCGCGCGCTACGTCCGGGTCCAGTTGGTGGGTTCGGACCGGCCGCTGTCCCTGGCCGAGGTCGAGGTCTTTGGTGATCTGGCGCTGCACAAGCCCGTCGCCCAGTCCAGCAAGCACCCGTCCGGCGCGGGCCCAGAGCGGGCCAACGACGGGAACACCAACGGCAGCTTCTTCTCCGGTTCGGTGACGCACACCTCGGAGACCCCGTTGGACGCCAACCCGTGGTGGCAGGTGGACCTGGGCGCGTCGAAGACCGTGGGGTCGGTCAAGTTGTGGAATCGGACGGATTGTTGTGCCGACCGGTTGAGGAATTTCTACGTGTTCGCGTCGGATTCGCCGTTTACGTCGAACGACCCGAATGTGCTCAAGACGCAGAGCGGTGTGTGGAGCAGCTACCGGGCCGAAGCGGTCGGTCAGACGCTGACCCTGCCGGTCAACCGGACCGCGCGCTACGTCCGGGTCCAGTTGGTGGGTTCGGACCGGCCGCTGTCCCTGGCCGAGGTCCAAATCCTCGGCTGACCCTGGCATGAGGAACGCGCGTGGGCAGAGCCCTCACAGCCGGCCCATGCGCGTTGTCCGCGTTTCGGACCGACGTGATCCGCCGAGCACCGGTGCGTGCCCACCGGCCGGTATTTGTGTGATCGACCCGGCACCTCGACGGTCTCCCGGACGTAGGGGAGTCCAGGTCGAAGGTGTGGCGAGTGGACGACAGATCGGCCGCGAGTGCGCTGGCCTTGGTGTACAACATCGTACGCCGGGTGCTGTCATCGGACGCCGAGGTCTGCGACGTGGTCCAGGACGCCATGGTCCGGCTGCCGCGGGAGGTCGACGGGTGGTCCCGAGCCGAGATCGTCGCCGTCACCGGAGATGCGGTCCGTGAGCGCACCGACGTGGTCGGTTCGGAGTGCGAAGCACCAGTAATGGAGGTCGGGTTCGTGGACCGGCCGCTGGACGGGGCCGCCGCGCTGCGGCAGCGACGGGAAACGGCACGTGCTGCGCGCCGGCTCGGGGATGGTGAGAGGGAATTGCCGGCCCTGTGGTCGTTGGAACGCGGCGGTCACATCGGAGCAGGGGACATGAGTCATGCGCTCGGACAGGACCCGTACCGGGTCGCGACCGGTGTGAGCAGGGCGAAGCGCCGGTTCGAGGTGGCACGCCTGCTCGAACGGGCGTTGACCGCGACACCTCGGTGTCCGGGCCTGGTGATGACGGGCGACCACAGGCACGGGCGGGGTCCCTTGCTGTGGCACGTCCAGGGTTGCGAGCGGTGCCGACTTGGAGCGTATGAACCGGTGCCCGCCGAAGCACTGCTCTCCGGTGTGCCGTTGCTCCCGGTGCCCGCCGGGTACGCAGTACCTGTTCGGCTCGACGAGGCCGAGCCGGTGCTCACCGCCGTCGGCGCTGACCGATCGGTTCGGAAATTCGTGTGACCCGGGTCGGTGCGCGGAGGTCTCCCGTACGTGGGGTCGACTTGGTGGAAGGCGAGGTTGTCAGCGTGACCGATGACGTGGCGGACGCGCGGGTGGAGCACTCGGTGGTGGTGGCTGCCCGGGCGGGGGACCGCAGGGCGTTGGAGGAGTTGGTGGCCGCGCACCTGCCGCTGGTCTACAGCATCGTCGGCCGGACCCTGTCCAGCGATGTCGACGACGTGGTTCAGGACACGATGGTGCGGG
>NZ_JAPSLK010000032.1 GCF_031180885.1 Saccharothrix sp. | reverse complement strand
CGGCACGGCCGGTGGCGGCACGGCCGGTGGCGGCACGGCCGGTGGCGGCACGGCCGGTGGCGGCACGGCCGGTGGCGGCACGGCCGGTGGCGGCACGGCCGGTGGCGGCACGGCCGGTGGCGGCACGACGGCCGGGCGGCTCCGCGTGCGCGGCAGGCCCGGCGGGTGGCGGCGCGGCCGGCGGCGGGGCCGGTGGCGGCAGTCGGTGGCGCGGCGGGTGGGACGGTTGGCGGGGATGGGTCAGCGGAAGTCTCGCGAGCGGGTGGGGAGTTTCAGGTCCAGGCGCGTCAGGCGGTGGGCCCTGATGCTGATGACGCCCTCCGCCTTCTCCAGCACCCCGCGCACGAGCAGGGCCGGGCTCGATCTCGCGACCTTGCGGTAGCGGGTCCACAGGCCCGTGGTGCAGACGACGTTGACCATGCCCGTCTCGTCCTCGATGTTCAGGAACGTCACCCCGCCGGCCGTCGCGGGACGTTGGCGATGCGTCACAGCACCGCCGATGAGGACGACCGTTCGATCCGGAACCCCCGACAGCGCCGAAACCGTCAAAGCGCCGAGGGTGTCCAGGTGCTCGCGCACGAACTCGGTGGGAAAACTGGTCGGGGACAGGCTCATCGCCCACACGTCCGCCGACGCCAACTCGACGTCGTCCATGCCGGGCAACACAGGCGCCTCGGTGCCGACCGTGGTGTTCGGCAGGCGATCAGGGCGGATGCCGGCCACTGCCCCCGCCGCCCACAACGCTCGACGGCGGTCCAAGCCGAACGAGGTGAAAGTACCTGCGGTGGCGAGGGATTCCGCCTGAATCGCGGTCAGGCGGACCCTCGTGCCCAGGTCGGTCATGTCCCGGTACGTACCCGAAGCGCGTTGGGCCACAATGGTTTCGGCCAGGCGTTGGCCGATGTTGCGGATGCCCGCCAAACCCAACCGCACAGCGAGCTTGCCGTCGAAGCGTTCCACGGTGGCGTGCGGGAGGCTGGCGTTGACGTCCGGGCCCAGGACCTGGACGCCGTGGCGGCGGGCGTCGGCGACCAGGGACTGGGGTGAGTAGAAGCCCATCGGCTGCGCGCGCAGGAGTGCCGCGCAGAACGCCGCCGGGTGGTAGAGCTTGAACCACGCGCTCACGAACACCAGGTGCGCGAAGCTCAACGCGTGGCTCTCGGGGAAGCCGAAGTTCGAGAACGCCAGCAGCTTCGCGTAGATCTGCTCCGCCAACTCCTCCTCGACCCCGTTCGCCAAAGCGCCCTGGTAGAACCGGTCGCGCAAGCGTTCCATCCTCAACGTGGAACGCTTGGCGCCCATCGCCCGCCGCAGTTCGTCGGCCTCGGCGGGGGTGAAGTCGGCCACGTCCACGGCGATCTGCATCAACTGCTCCTGGAACAGCGGCACGCCAAGGGTTTTCTGCAGCGCACCGGCCAGCAGCGGGTGGTCGTGCTCCCACTTCTCCTGGCCGTTGCGCCGCCGGATGTACGGGTGCACCGACCCGCCCTGGATCGGGCCCGGCCGGATCAGGGCGACCTCGACGACCAGGTCGTAGAACTCGCGCGGCTTCAGCCGGGGCAGGGTCGCCATCTGGGCGCGGCTCTCCACCTGGAAAACCCCTACGGAATCGGCCTTTTGCAGCATCTCGTACACGCGTTCGTCGGCCAGGTCGATCCGCCCCATGTCGACCTCGACGCCCTCGTGCTCGCGGACGAGGTCGATCGCGTAGTGCAGGGCCGACAACATGCCCAGCCCAGGAGGTCGAACTTGACCAGGCCGATGGACGCACAGTCGTCCTTGTCCCACTGCAGCACGGTCCGGTTCGCCATCCGCCCGTTCTCCACCGGGCACACCTCGCTCACCGGCCGGTCGCAGATCACCATCCCGCCGGAGTGGATGCCCAGGTGGCGCGGGAAGTTCTCCAGTTGCGCGGCCAGTTCCAGGACCGGCCGCGGGATCTCCACGGCGTCCACAGTGGACCGCAGCGGTCCCCACCGGTCGATCTGCTTGCTCCACGCGTCCTGTTGGCCGACCGAGTGCCCCAAAGCCCTGGCCACGTCCCGGATCGCCGACCGCGCCCGGTAGCTGATGACGTTCGCCACCTGCGCCGCGTGCCGCCGCCCGTACTTGCGGTAGACGTACTGGATGGCCTCCTCGCGCCGGTCCGACTCGATGTCCAGGTCGATGTCCGGCGGCCCGTCCCGGACGGGCGCGAGGAAGCGCTCGAACAGCAGGTCGAACCGGACCGCGTCGACGTTGGTGATGCCCAGCGCGAAGCACACCGCGGAGTTCGCCGCCGACCCCCGCCCCTGGCACAGGATGTCGTTGCGGCGGCAGAAGTCCACGATGTCGTGCACCACCAGGAAGTAGCCCGGGAACCCGAGGTCCTCGATGATCCGCAGCTCGTGCTCGATCTGCCGGTACGCCTTGGGGTTCTCCTCGGGCGTGCCGTAACGCCGCCGCGCGCCCGCATAGGTCAGCGCGCGCAGGTGGCTGTCCTCGTCCTCGCCCTCGGGCACGTCGAACGGCGGCAGCTCGGGCGCGATGAGCTTCAGGTCGAACTGGCACTGCATCCCGAGCACGGCAGCGCGGTGCACGGCGCCGGGGAACCGGGCGAACCGCCGCGCCATCTCCTCCCCCGACCGCAGGCACGCGGTGCGCCCCGGCGGGAGCCACCCGGTCATCTCGTCCAGGCTGCGCCGCGCCCGCACGGCCGCCATCGCCGCCGCCAGCCGACCCCGTGACGGCACCGCGTAGTGCACGTTGTTCGTCGCCACGGTCGGCAGCCCCAGCTCCGCGGCCATGCCCCACAGCAGGTCGTTGCGCGGACCGTCCTCCGGGTAGCCGTGGTCGGTCAGCTCGACGTACACGCGGTCCTCGCCGTACAGCGCGACCAACTGCCGCAACGCCGCGAACGCCGCCTCCGGACCACCCGCCGCCAACGCCCGCCGCACCGCGCCCTTGCGGCACCCGGTGAGCACGACGCACTCGTCCCGCGTGTCCGCGACGACCTGCTCCAGCGAGTAGATCGGACGGCCCTTCTCGCTGCCCTCAGCGAGCTGGCCGGTGGTGATGGTGCGGCACAGCGCGTGGTAGCCGTTCGGGTTCGTGGCCAGCAGCAACAGGTGTTCGCCCTCCGGGTCGGAGGCGCCGTTCTGCGGTGTGGTGAGCCCCAGGCTCAGTTCCGTGCCGAACACCGTGCGCACGCCGAGTTCCTTCGCGGCCTCGGCGAACCGGACCACGCCGTACATGCCGTCGTGGTCGGTGATCGCGAGCCCGTCCAGCCCGAGCTGCTGCGCCGCCTCGACCAGCTCCTCCGGGTGGCTCGCCCCGTCGAGGAAGCTGAAGTTCGAGTGGCAGTGCAGTTCCACGTACGGGACGCGGGTCCGGGTCGCGCCCAGCTCGTCGACCTTGACCGCGAAGTCCGGCGGCGCCTCGTACCGGTCGCGGTGCCGGGTCCAGGCCGGGCTGTCGCCGCCGTCGGGCAGCGGCGGCTTGCCGGACAGCGCGCGTTCCAGCTCCGACCAGCGGACCGGCGGGTTGTTCCAGCCCACGTCAGAACAGCTCGTCCGGGGCCCGGCGGGGCAGGGGGACCAGCGGCGGCGCCCACCCGAAGCGCGCCGGGTAGGCCGGTTCGGGATCGTTGCCGTTGAAGGCCGCGCCCAGGCCGGTGCCCGGTTCGTAGCCGTCCAGCCAGTCGGACAGGCCCTCGGCCTCGAAGAAATCGGCAGACATCAGTCGTACACCCCTTCCACCGCCCACTTCCCACCCGCGCGGATCAGCAGGTAGGCCAGTTCTTCCCCGTCCGGCGCGGCGCCCAGGACCTGCAGGCGCGCCGCCCGCACCGCGCTCTCCTCGTCCCACCACCGCTCGTCCACCGGCCACGGCCCGGACCACGCCACCACCCGCCGCGACTGTCCACTGTGGACCAGCCGGGCGGGCCGGCCGACCAGTTCCGCGTACCCGGTGACGACGACGTCGCCGCCCGCCTCGTCCACCAGCACCACCGGTTCGGGGGACGCGAACACCGTCGCCGGCGACGGCGCGGGCAGCCGGCCCGGCCACGGCGGGTCCGGGTCGGTCGCCGGCGTGCGCTCGTCCCCCCACGGCACCAGCCGCACCCGCTCGACCGGTCCCCGACCGCCCTGCAACACCGGCGTGACCACCGCGTCCGGCCCGAGCAGGCCTTGGACGTGCACCATCGCGCGGGCGGCGCGCTCGGCGGCCTCCCCCTGGTCCTGGCCCGCGCCCGGCCACAGGCCGAGTTGGAGGGCGGCGGCGTCGACGACCTCCTCCGGGTCGAGCTGGAGCAGGTGCAGGCCGGAGGTGAGGCGTTCGCGGGTCAGCCAGCCGTCGAGCTGCCAGCGCACCCGGTCCGCGATGCCCTGCGGCGTCAGCGGATCGGCGCACCGCCACACCCGGCGCAGCTGCTCACCGTGCTCGGTGGTCGCCCGGATGCCCAGCCGCGTGCACGCCAGGCCGCGGTCGGCGAGCACCTGGTGCAGGCGCTCGGCCAGTGCCTTCGCGGCGAACGCGGCGGCGTCGACCCGGTTCACGGGCGGGTCGAGGGTCTGCGTGACGGACAGCTCGGGCGGCGGCCGGCGGCGGACCCGCGGCCGTTCCTCCAACCCGCCCGCGAGGCGGTGGGCCAGCACGGCGTCCCGGCCGAAGCGGCTGGCCACGTCCCGCTCCGGGACCTCGGCGAACGCGCCGAGGGTGCGCAAACCCAAGCGCCGCAACAGGTCCACCAGGTCGGCGCGGTCCGGGCGGTGCTCGGCGGGCGGGTTCAGCTCGTGCACGCCCAGCGGGGCGAGGAACTCCCGCGCCCCGCCGGCCGGGACGACCAGACCACGCTGCGCGGCGAGGGTCGCGGCGAACAACCCGTCCGCGAACCCCACCTGCGCCTCGACGCCGGCGTGCACGGCGACGTGGTCCACGATCCGCTCCGCCGCCCGTTCGGGTGATCCCCAGTACCCGACCGGGCCGCGCGCGGCGACCGCGACGAGCCCGGGGCGGACCACCTCGATGCCCGGAGCCAGTTCCTCGACGGCGGCGGCGACCGGTTCGAACAGGCGGGCGTCGCGGACCTCGTCGTGGTCGAAGACCACCAGTTCGGGGCACTGGCTCTGCGCGGTGCGCTTGCGCATGGCCCGCCGGACGCCTTCCGCGCGGGCGACGGCCGAGCAGGCGATGACCTCGTTGTTGCGGACGACGGCGGCGGGGACGTGCGGGAGGAGGGCGGCTTCGGCGGAGGCGGCGACGACCGGCCAGTCCGGGCACCAGACGGCGAGCGTGTAGCCGGTCATCGGGGCACACCTCCGAATCGCGTCCAGCCCCCGAGCCGCCAAGGCGCGACACCGGGCGCGGAGTCGAGCGCGGCGGACGCGAGCGCGGAGTCGAGCGCGGCGGGCGCGCGGTCAGGCATGGGCGCGGCGGACGCCGGGCGAAGTCGCGGAAGCGCGGCGAGGAAGCGGCACAGCACGATGATCACCCCGCCTCCGCCGGAACCGGGACCGGGTGCAGCACGCGCTCGCGGCTCCCGACGGGTCGCCAGGACCGTTCCCGCGCGAGGTCGGAGGCGGGCAGGGACGCCTCTCCCCGCGCGGGAACGCCTGGCAGGGACAGCACCGCGGTCCGTTCCCGCGCGGCGGCCCCCCGGCCGGTCGCGCGGACGGTCACGGTGCGGCCGGTGAGCAGGCCGTGGCCCTCGCCCAGGCCCGTCCACCGGCTGAAGGCGGCGCGCAGCTCCACGTCGGCACCGGGCCAGCCGATCCCGAACGGCAGCAGGACGGCTTTGCGGTGCCGTGCCCGCGCGGAGAGCTTGCGTGCGGTCGCGGGCGTCACCGGGGTGGCCACCGACACGAGGTCGAAGCCGTCCAGCAACGCCGCCACGGTGCGCTCGACCTCGTCCCGGTCCCGACCGGGACGGGGCACGAGCGCGAGGCGGTGGACGGCCACCCCCAACTCGGCCGCCGCGAGCGCCCCGCACCGCGGCAGACCGACCACCGCCGCCCAGCACCCTTCCGATGTCGCCTCGGCCACCAGCGTGAGCAGCAACGATGTCGACCCGCGCACCGACACCGTGCTGCCCCGCCGCAGGCCGCCCCACGGGAGGATCTCCGCCAGTTCCCCGCGAACCGGCAGAGCCCGAGCCGATGCCGTGGCCGACTCGCCGGCCGCGCCTACCCCGAGCGCGACCAACGTCGCCGTTGCCGACCTGGACGACACCAACCCTCCTCCCACGAATCCGCGCGCACCCCTGTGCGCGGATCGCCGTGGGAAGCCGGCGACCTGTCCGTCGAACACCTGTTCGAACGACGACACGATCTTATCCCCTCCGGACCACCCGGCGTCAAGAGCCACGGACGGGTGACTGGCAGACTGCGGCCCGACGCTTCCGCGACACACGGGGGGAACCGTGAACGCTCCTCAGAACTGGCCCCAGCAGCCACAACAGCCCCAGCCACCACCCCAGCCGGGTTACGGCCCACCGCAAGCCGGCCACCCTCAGCCCGGCCCGATGCCCGGCCGGCCCCAGGCCGCATTCCCCCAGGGCGCACCCGGCCCAGGCGGACCCGGCTACGGCGCACCAGGCCCCGGCGGCCCCGGCCCTGGCTACGGCGCACCGGGTCCCGGCTACGGCGGCCCCGGCGGCTACGGCCCCCAGCCGCCCAAGAAGAAGCGCACCGGCCTGGTCGTCGGCATCCTCGTCGGCGCGATCGTCCTCGTCGTCGGCGGCGTCTTCGGCGTGATGTACATGGAGTACACCGAGGAGGTCGGCGGCGGCCCCGGCGAGCAGCCCACCGAGGCGTGCGCCATCAGCGACAGCCTCAAGCAGCAGGCGAAGACCAGCAGCTTCCGCCTGGCCATCAAGCCCGACGACGGCAAGACCGGCCTCAAGCACAGCCTCTGCATGTGGGAGCAGGCCAAGGGCAAGGACGGCACGAACCCCCGGAAGCTGAGCATCCACGTCTACGACTACCGGGTGTTCAACAAGGACAAGGCCAAGAACGAGGACCAGGCGAAGAGCACGTTCGGCAGCCAGACCCAGCTGTCCGGCGACCAGTCCAAGCCCACCGAGGGCCTGGGCGACGAGGCGATGTTCATCAAACCCGGCGCGACCTCCGACAAGACCCACGTCGGCCTGGTCGTGCGCAAGGGCGAGATCGTTTACTCGATTGAATATTTTGGTCGGCAGAAGGGAATGTTTCAGGACACTGAATTCCCTGTCGCCGACGCCGAGGCCGTGGTGCGCAAGGCGGCCGAGGAGATGGTGGCCAAGTAACGCGAAAGCCGCGCGGCCCCAAGCGGAGACCGCGCGGCTTCACACCCGGATCAGTGCGCGAAGTGGCGGGTCCCGGTCAGGTAGACCGTCGCGCCCGCCGCCTCCGCCGCCGCGATGACCTCGGCGTCCCGGACCGAACCGCCCGGCTGGACCACCGCCCGAACACCGGCCTCCAGCAGCACCTCCAACCCGTCCGGGAACGGGAAGAACGCGTCGGACGCCGCGACCGAACCCCGCGACCGGTCGCCGGCGCGGGCCACCGCGAGCCGAGCCGCGTCGACGCGGTTGACCTGGCCCATGCCCGCGCCGACGGTCGCGCCACCCGAAGCCAGCAGGATGGCGTTCGACTTCACCGCGCGGCACGCGCGCCACGCGAAGGCCAGGTCTGCCAAGCCCGCGGCGTCCAGGGGCTCGCCGCACGCCAGGGTCCACTTGGCCGGGTCGTCGCCCTCGGCCTCGATGGTGTCCACGGTCTGCAGCAGCAGGCCGCCGGACACCGCGCGCATCTCGACGCCACCGCGGGAAGGCTCCGCGGCGACCAGGATGCGGACGTTCTTCTTGCGCGCCAACACGTCCACCGCGCCATCGGCGTACGACGGCGCGATGATCACCTCGGTGAAGATCTCCGCGACCTGCTCGGCCAGCTCGACCGTCACCTCGCGGTTGGCCGCGATGACGCCGCCGAACGCCGACACCGGGTCGCACGCGTGCGCCTTGCGGTGCGCGTCCGCGATCGCGCCGGGACCATCCACAGAGGACACCGCGATGCCGCAAGGGTTGGCGTGCTTGATGATCGCCACGCACGGCAGGGTGTGGTCCCACGCCGCGCGCCACGCCGCGTCCGCGTCGACGAAGTTGTTGTACGACATCTCCTTGCCGTGCAACTGCTGCGCGGTCGCCAGGCCGGTCCGGCCGTCGCCCTGCGTGTACAGGGCCGCCTTCTGGTGCGGGTTCTCGCCGTAGCGCAGCACCTGCTTGCGGTCCCAGGTCGCGCCGACCCAGCCCGGGAAGCCGGAGCCCTCGTCGTCGGGGCTGAGCACGCTGCCCATCCACGACGCCACGGCCACGTCGTAGGACGCGGTGTGCCGGAACGCCGCCGCCGCCAGGCCCTGCCGGTCGGCCAGGGTGAACCCGCCCTCGGCGACCTGCGACAGCACCCACGAGTACCGCGCCGGGTCAACGACCACGGCCACGCTGGCGTGGTTCTTCGCCGCCGCGCGCACCATCGCCGGGCCGCCGATGTCGATCTGCTCGACGCACTCCTCCGGCGACGCGCCGGACGCCACGGTCTGCGTGAACGGGTACAGGTTCACCACCAGCAGGTCGAACGGCGCGATGTCCAGCTCGCGCAGCTTCTCGACGTGCTCGGGCTTGCGGGTGTCGGCGAGCAGGCCGGCGTGCACGCGCGGGTGCAGCGTCTTCACCCGGCCGTCGAGCACCTCGGGGAACCCGGTCACGCTCTCCACCGGGGTGACCGGCACCCCCGCGTCGGCCAGGGTCTTGGCCGTGCCGCCGGTGGAGACGATCTCGACTCCGGCCGCGTGCAGGCCGGTGGCCAGTTCCAGCAGCCCCGACTTGTCGGACACCCCGATCAGGGCCCGACGAACCGGTCGCCTCTCGGCAGGAGTGGTCACGGGATGCTCACCTTTCGTCCGTTCACGGTGCAGCCCTCGCGGGCCAGGCGGGCGACGACGTCGACGAGCAGCCGCCGCTCCACCACCTTGATGCGCTCGTGCAGGCTGTCGACGTCGTCACCGTCACCGACGACGACGGCTTCCTGGGCCAGGATCGGCCCGGTGTCCACGCCGCCGTCCACCAGGTGCACGGTCGCGCCGGTGACCTTGACGCCGTAGTCCAGGGCGTCGCGGACGCCGTGCGCACCGGGGAAGGCGGGCAGCAGCGCGGGGTGGGTGTTGACCATCCGGCCGCCGAAGCGGGCCAGGAAGGCCGGTCCGAGGATCTTCATGAACCCGGCGGAGACCACGAGGTCGGGCTTGTGCGCGTCGACGGCGTCGGCGAGGGCGGTGTCCCACTCGTCGCGCGTCGGGTGGTCCTTGAGTCGCACGGTGAACGTGGGCACGCCGGCGCGTTCGGCGCGGGCGAGTCCTTCGATGCGGCCCCGGTCGGCGCCGACGGCCACCACCTCGACGGGGTAGCCCGGGTCGGCGGCGGCGTCCAGCAGCGCCTGCATCAGGGTGCCGGAGCCGGAGACGAGGACGACGACCCGCGCGGGGTTGGGAAGCCGGAGTGTGGTCTCGGCGCTCAGCGTGCTCTCCTTGCTGGGGACTGTCACAGCAGCTCAGGAGCAGCCTAAGCGGTGGCTAGTCGCGCTTGTCGGCCAGGTCCTCCGGCTCCGCCTCTTCCTCGCCGTCCTCGCCTTCGTCGTCATCGTCGTGGACGTCGTCGTCGACCTCGTCTTCGTCCTCGGCCTCGGCGACGGGCTCGTCCTCGTCTTCGTAGTCCTCTTCGTCTTCGGCCTCGTCTTCGAGTTCGTCAAGGTCGTCCTCGTACTCGAGTTCGTCCTCTTCGTCCTCGAAGTCGTCCTCGTCCTCGAAGTCCTCGTCGCCCTCGTAGTCGTCTTCGGGCTCGTCCTCGACCACGGGTTCTTCCTCGACCACGCGCGGCGGGCGGGGTCCGGCGAACCACGCGACCACCCCACCGGGCAAGACGATCCACCCGATCGTGAGCACCGCCAGCAACCCGGCCGGGATGGTCACCGGGTTGAACGCCCCACCGCCCAGGGCGCCGCCGGCGACCGCGGCCAGCACGAGCGTCCCGACGCCCGCCGTCACCGCCGCGACCAGCACGGCCCGCAGCCGGGCCTGGGGCGTCCCGGCCGCGGTGCGCAGCGCGTACCCGACCAGCACACCGGTCGCCCCCGGCAGGATCAGCACGAGCGCCGGCAGCGGCGACTGCTGCTCGGGCAGCGCCGCCAGCAGCGGCACCGCGGGCACCGGGCCGCCGGCGAACACCAGCGGGCTCACGGTGACCGCGCCGAGCGAGAACCCCGCGCCCACCACGTACGACAGCGCCCCGACTATGGCGTTGGGCAGGTACCCCAGGCACATCAGCCAGATCCCCAGGCCGGTGCCGACCGTGCCGCCCGCCTGGTCGAACAGCGAACTGGTCAGCGGCCACGAGACGACCAGCCCGAACGCGAGCAGCAGCGCCCCGCACGCGGTCAGCGCGAACAACGCCATGGCCCCGGCGCGCAGCCCGTGCCGGGCCACCGGGTCGATCCGCTCGAACACCACCTCGACCAGCCCGCACCGCTGCGCCACACCGGCCACCGCCGCGACCCCGGACACCGCCGCGCACCCGAAGAACGCCACGGCCGGCGTCGCCCGCACCACGCCGTCGTCGCCCATCAGGAACGCGATCATCCCGCCGGTCACGGCGTGCGCGGACGCGATGGAGAGCACCACGCCCCGCGCCTGCAACGGCTCGAACAGCCCCAGCCGGTCCGCCGCACCGGCCGCCGCGCGCGAGGCCAGCAGCATCAGCAGCACGGTCGGCAGCAGCGGCAGGACCCCGAGCTGCCCGCCGTCGAACCGCAGCGGCACGTGGTGCGCCACCAGCCAACCCGGCGCGGACGCCGCCAGCACCCCGGTGGTGGAGAACTTGGCGTGCGCGGCCGTGGACGACACGAGCGCGAGCAAGGCGGCGACCGCGGCATAACTGACCACCACCGAACCGGCGGCCGTCATGGCCAGCACCCGCGCCCGCTCACCCCGGGAGAACTCGGGCGGGCGCACGGACTCGGTCACGGCTGCGTGCGAAGGCGGCGTTTGCACCGGCATGTCCCCAGGCTCTCAGTCCGATTGATCCGTTCAGGTGAGGCACGCTGTATTGGATTGCCGCGACTTCGTCGCGGCGGCGGGGCCGCCTGGTAGTCGGCTCATCGCATTGCCCCGCACACGACAACAGGGGTGGCACCGCACCATGCGGCACCACCCCTGTTCGCGAAGATCAGGCCTGCGGCTGCTGGCCGAAACCGCCGGGCGGCGTGCCCGGCTGCTGACCGGGCTGGCCGGGCTGGCCGGGCTGGCCGAACTGCCCCGGCTGCGGCATGTACGAGGTCGGCTGCGGCGCGCCCGGCTGCTGCTGGGGCTGCACCGGCGACCCGAACTGGCCCGACGGCGGGTTGAACTGCCCCGGCTGCTGCTGGTGCGGCTGCTGACCCGGCTGCGGGAAGCCACCGGACTGCGGGTTCCAGCCACCGGGCTGGCCGTAGGGGTTGGCGGGCTTGGGCTCGAGCTTCAGCACGCCCGCGTCGAGCAGCAGGCTCGCCACGACCGCCGCCGTCTGGAGCAGGGCGACCAGCAGGAGCACGATCTGCATGCCCTTGGTGTCGGCCTCGCTCTTGATCATGCCCTGGAGGAACAGCAACGTCGGCACGGCGGTGAGCACCGCGGCGGCGGGCAGCAGGCGCGGCATCTTCGGCAGCACCGACAGGCCCGACAGGACACCGGCCGCGAGCAGCAGGTCGATGCTGGCGGTGGACACGTCGTCGGCGAACGCGAGCAGGTAGGCGATCAGGCCCAGACCCGCGCCGACCAGCGGGAGGATGAGGTTCAGGTTCACGCCCACCGGTTGCTGCGCCGGACCCGGCTGCTGCTGAGGGGCGCCGTACGGCACGGACATGGTGAGGTCTCCTCCTCCACCCGACGGACCAAACACAACGACAGAACGCTAGCCGATGCACACTCTCCGACGACGACCGGACCTCCCCGGTTCCCCCGAACGCGTGGATTGACCCACGCCACAACACGGTGAAGGCCACCTCCCCACGGGAGATGGCCTTCACGGACGGGTGAGCGATCAGCCGATCGACTGCATGATCTCCCGCATGAGGGCGGCGGTCTCGGACGGCGTCTTGCCGACCTTCACGCCCGCGGCCTCCAGGGCCTCCTTCTTCGCCTGCGCGGTGCCGGCGGAGCCGGACACGATCGCGCCGGCGTGGCCCATCGTCTTGCCCTCGGGAGCGGTGAAGCCCGCGACGTAGCCGACGACCGGCTTGGTGACGTTCTCCTTGATGTAGGCCGCGGCCCGCTCCTCGGCGTCGCCGCCGATCTCGCCGATCATCACGATCGCCGCGGTCTCCGGGTCGGCCTCGAAGGCCGCCAGCGCGTCGATGTGGGTGGTGCCGATGATCGGGTCGCCGCCGATGCCGATGGCGGTGGAGAAGCCGAAGTCGCGCAGCTCGTACATCATCTGGTAGGTCAGCGTGCCCGACTTGGACACCAGACCGATCTTGCCCGCGCCGGAGATGTTGGCCGGGATGATGCCCGCGTTGGACTGGCCGGGGCTGATCAGACCCGGGCAGTTCGGGCCGATGATCCGGGTCTTGTTGCCGGTGGCCACGGCGTGCGCCCAGAAGGCGGCGGTGTCGTGCACCGGGATGCCCTCGGTGATCACGACGGCCAGGCCGACGCCCGCGTCCACGGCCTCGATCACGGCGGCCTTGGCGAACGCCGGCGGCACGAAGATCACGGTCACGTCGGCGCCGGTGGCCTCCATGGCCTCGGCCACGGAACCGAACACCGGGAGCACGTTGCCGTCGAAGTCGACCTTCTCGCCCGCCTTGCGCGGGTTCACGCCACCGACGATGTTGGTGCCCGAGGCCAGCATCCGCTTGGTGTGCTTGGTGCCCTCGGCGCCGGTCATGCCCTGGACGATGACCTTGCTGTCATTGGTGATGAAGATAGCCATCGTCAGACCCCCGCAGCCGCGAGTTCGGCGGCCTTGTCGGCCGCGTTGTCCATGGTGTCGACAACGGTCACCAGCGGGTGGTTGGCCTCGGCGAGAATCCGGCGGCCCTCCTCCACGTTGTTGCCGTCCAGGCGGACCACCAGCGGCTTGGTGGCCTCGTCGCCCAGGATGCCCAGCGCCGCGACGATGCCGTTGGCCACCGCGTCGCAGGCGGTGATGCCGCCGAAGACGTTCACGAAGACGCTGCGCACGTCCGGGTCGTGCAGGATGATGTCCAGCCCGTTGGCCATCACCTCGGCGGACGCGCCGCCACCGATGTCCAGGAAGTTCGCGGGCTTCACGCCGTTGTGCTTCTCACCCGCGTAGGCGACGACGTCCAGCGTGGACATGACCAGACCGGCGCCGTTGCCGATGATGCCGACCTGGCCGTCGAGCTTGACGTAGTTCAGGCCCTTGGCCTTGGCCTTGGCCTCCAGCGGGTCCTCGGCCTGCTTGTCGACCAGCGCCTCGTGGGCCGGGTGCCGGAACGCCGCGTTCTCGTCCAGGGTGACCTTGCCGTCGAGGGCGACGATCTTGCCCTCGGGGTCGCGGACCAGCGGGTTGACCTCGACCAGCGTCGCGTCCTCGGCGACGAAGGTCTCCCACAGCTTCACGATCACGTCGGCGACCTGGTCGGCCACCTCGGCGGGGAACTTCGCGGCGGCGACGATCTCGTCGGCCTTGGCGCGGTCCACGCCCTTGATCGCGTCCACCGGCACCTTGGCCAGGGCCTCGGGCTTGGTGGCGGCCACCTCTTCGATGTCCATGCCGCCCTCGACGGAGGCCATCGCGAGGAAGGTCCGGTTCGCCCGGTCGAGCAGGAAGGAGAAGTAGTACTCCTCGGCGATGTCGGACGCGGGGGTCACCAGCACGCGGTGAACGACGTGCCCCTTGATGTCCAGGCCCAGGATGGCCTCGGCCTTGGCCTCGGTCTCCTCCGGGGTCTCGGCGAGCTTGACGCCGCCCGCCTTGCCCCGGCCACCCGTCTTGACCTGGGCCTTGACGACGACGGTCTGGCCGAAGCGCTCGGCGATCGCCTTGGCCTCGGCGGGGGTGCTCGCCACGTCGCCCGGCAGCACCGGGACATCGTGGGCGGCGAAGAGGTCCTTCGCCTGGTACTCGTACAGGTCCACTCGGGTCTCCTGCGACGTCGGTGTCGGACACCGCGTCCTTGGTGCGGTCCTCGTGGTCCGGCGCTCCAGGCTGGGGCCTGGTGCCCACACGTACCAGGCATCACCTGGAACGCCGGCATAGCCGTGGGGGGACCGGCTCGACGCGGCTGCGAGGAACACTATCGACCTGCGCGGACCACCTCGCACCCCACACCCGTGAGGTCCGTCTCAAACGCGGTGAGGTCGATCACTGGATCGAAACCCGGACACGAGCCAGGCTCAGGAACGGGCTGTTCGGACCGCCGCGGCGATCACCAGGGCCACCGTCGCGGCCACCGCCAACCACAGCCCCGGCCCCGGCGCGGTGTCGGCCGCCCGCGAAGCCGTCAACGGGTACTCCAAGGCACGCGTGGCGGTCACACCGGCCGCACCAAGCAGCAGAGCCGCACCCTTGACCGGCCGTGATGCGAGAGCCAGGCCGATCGCGCCCAGTACGCCTGCCAGGGCGAGCAGCAAGCCCCACGACCCGACCCGCAGGCCCAGCGCCGTGATCGGGGTGAGGTCGGGTGCGCGGACCACCGGCATCGCGAACGCGCCGACGGCCACCAGGCCCGCGATCATCGCCACCGCGATCAGGGGCAGCGACGGCGAGGTCGTGGTGACGTCCTCCTCGTCGCGCTCCGCCGCACCGGCGACCACGGCCGTGATCACGGCGGCGATCGCCAGGATCACGCCCACCGTCGTGAACCACACGCCCGGTCCGGGCAGGACGGTCGCCACCTGGGTCGCCGCGAACACCGCGTCCAGCGACAGGCCCGCCGCGAGCGGGACGGCGGCGGTCGCCGCGATGAACGCCGGGCGGGCCTTCGGGGCCAGGGCGAGCAGGGTGAACGCGGCGGCCGGCCACAGCAGGCGGGCCGCGTAGTCGGTCGGCGCGGTCAGGCCCTCCGGCACGCTCAGGTGCGGGGTCAGGGCGCCGACCAGGAAGAACGCCCCGGCCGCGAGCCCGAGGACGGCCACGATCGTGTTCAGCCGGCGCAGACCCGGCAGCGTCCCCTCGTGCTCCTTGAGGACGCCGGCGGGCAGCAACGCGGCGAAGACCAGGCCCACGGCGCCGATCATCACCGCCACCGGACCCGCGGCGAGCAACACCTTGTCCACCGCGACCACGGCACCGAGGCCCGGCGCGACCAGCGCGGGCAGGGTGAGGCCGACGCCGAGCAGGCCGCCGGTCCGGACGTCGTCGTCGGCCGAACTCGCGGCCAGCAGGGTCGCCACCGGCACGACCACGAGCAGCAGCAGGCCGCCGACCAGCGCCGACCCCGGCGCGTCGAGCACGCTCCCGTTGCGCAGGAACGGGTCGAGCGACACGTACGGGGGAGACAGCAGACCGCCCACCGCGACCACGGCGGCGGCGGTGGCCAGCGCGAACCGGCCGCCCCGACCGCCCTCGGTCTCCAGCCCGGTCACCGCGACCGCGGCCGCGGCGGCGGTGAGGACGTGACCGGCGAGCAGCACCCACAGGCCCGCGGCGGGCTCGGGCGCGGCCAGCGTGGTGACCCGCAGCAGTTCCGGCCGGGACACGCCGACCGGGTCCAGCGCGATCTCCAGGTCGATCAGGAACCGGCACACCGCCAGCGCGCCCAGCGGCACCAGCACCGCCGCGCCGGTCGTCGCGCGCCCGCGCGCGTAGTAGTAGGAGGCCACCGCCACGGGCAGCACGGCGAGCAGGGCCAGCAGCGGCCACGCGGTGAAGGCGGGCGGCGCGGTGTCGTCCACGACGGACAGCACGGGGCCGATCGCGCCGCACGCGGCACCCGCTGCCGCGAGGCCGAGCGCCGCGCGGAGGCCGGCGGACGCGGGCGTGACCGGTTCAGCGGTGCGGATCATCGGCTCGAAACTAGCAGGGCCGTCCGGGGCGGACCGGAATGCCAAGAACGTGCGCCGGGTACTCCCGGTTTTGTGGAAATCTCACCTACCTTCAGCCCCATGGGTGATGTTCAGCGGTGGGCCAGGTCACTGGTCGACCGGGTGGGCACCGGGCTGAACGGCGCGGTGGGGACCGGCGCCGCCGCCGGCCGGGACCTGCTCGACGGTGCGCTGGGCGTGGCACGCGCGGCCCTTTCCCCTGGTGGCGTGCGCGGTGCCGTGGTCGAGGCGGCCTGGCTGGCGTCCCGCGCGGCCCTGTACCCGTGGGGTGTCGTCGAGGAGCAGCTGCGCCCCGAAGGACATCTGCGGCATTACCGAACCGATCAGTTGTCCCCCCGCACGCGAGGGCTGGTGGTTTCGGCGATGGACGCGGCGGGCACCCCGATCGTGCTGGTGCACGGGATCGGGGACAACCGCTCCGCCTTCGCGGTGCTGTCGGGGGCACTGCGGAGGCGGGGCTTCGGGGTGGTGCACGCGGTCAACTACAGCGTGCTGACGGCGTTGACGGGGGATGTCCGCCGGTCGGCGGCGTTGTTGGGCGAGCACCTCGAACGGATCTGCGAGCAGACGGGGTCGGAGCGGGTCCACGTGGTCGGGCACTCGCTCGGCGGGCTGATCGCCCGGTACTACGTGCAGCGCCTGCACGGCGACGCACGCGTCCGGACGCTGGTCACCCTCGGCACCCCGCACGGCGGGACGCTCTCGGCCTACCTCTTCCCCACCGCGTTGACCAGGCAACTCCGTCCCGGTTCGGACCTTTTGTCCGAGTTGGCCGAGCCCTGCCGACCCTGTCGGACGCGGTTCGTCGTGGTGTGGAGCGAGATGGACCAGGTCGTGATCCCGCAGCGGAACGCCCGGTTGGAGCACCCCTCGTTGCTCGTCGAAGAGCACCGGATACGTGATTCAGGTCACCTCTCCCTGCCCGTTGACAGGCGCGCTTTGCAGGCAGTGGTGACCGCCATCACTCGATCGGATGATGGCGTGTCGCACGGCATCGTGCCTGCACGTGAAGGGTTTGGCGGTAGTGGGGTGACCTAGCGTCACAGCGCACACTTCCGGCGTTCACGTTAACCGCTATTCGGTAGACATCGTGAGCGGGGATTGCCTCCGGGGCTCTCGCCCCGTTACTGTCCCCCGGTCCGTTGTCACGGTCTGGTCACAGAAGGACACCGAGCCGGTACCCCGACCGGCTCACCGGGATCCCCCGCCCGGCGTCCCGACCGGACTCCCCGAAGACGGAAGGCCTGGTTTTGTCACGTCACCGCTCCCCCGGCGGCCATAGCAGTTCCGCAGTGCTCGAAGAGGCGACCGAACGCCTCGCCGTGCGCGCGGTCGCATCACACCGGCTCCCGCCGCCCCCGTCGGCGCTGCGCGGCCGGATCGTGGTCGCCGCCGTCGCGGTCGGCGCGTTCGCCGCCGCGGGCGCCGGGCAGACGCTGCACGCCCTGGGTTCCTCGGACGCGCCGTCCGACGAGGTCGCGCCGCTCGCGAGCGCCTCCGACGGCGCCGCCGCGTTCGGTGTCGGTGGCCAGGGCCACGCCGGTGCGCCGCACATCCTCCCGGTCGCGAAGACGACCGACCCGGCCGCCGAGGCGCAGAAGCTCGCCAAGAGCGCGCAGATCGCGGCCGACCGGGAAGCCGCCGAGGCCGAGGCCCGGCGCCCCAAGTTCGCCCGTCCCGCCAACGGTGACTTCACGTCCGGCTTCGGCGGGCGCTGGGGCGGCATGCACTACGGCATCGACATCGCGGGCCCGATCGGCACCCCGATCCTGGCCGCCGCCGACGGCGTCGTCATCGAGGCGGGCCCGGCCAGCGGCTTCGGCCTGTGGGTCAAGGTCGAGCACGCCGACGGCACGGTCACCGTCTACGGCCACGTCGACACCTACTCGGTCCGCAAGGGCCAGCGCGTCCAGGCCGGCGAGCAGATCGCCCGCATGGGCAACCGGGGCTTCTCCACCGGTCCGCACCTGCACTTCGAGGTGTGGAACCCGGACGGCATGAAGATCAACCCGCTGAGCTGGTTGAACTCCAAGGGCATCAGCGTCTGATCGCCGGGCCTGATCGACTCGCGGTCCGCTGCGAGCGGATCCCGACCGCGCCCTTGGCCCGGTGATCGCCTGCACGCGCGCCTTGGCGGCCTTCGCCGCGCGCGGTGGATCTTGGCACGTGGAACGCGCCCCGCGCAGCGCATTTTCGCCGCTTGGCGCGCGTGGCTCGGCGTGCGCGCGGGTGGCTCGGCGTGCCGGGCATGGCGATCGACGGCGTAAGTGCCCAAGTGATCGACGGCGTGCCCGCTCAAGTGAAAGGCCTCAAGTGAAAGGCCGGGCCGCTGTGCGACCCGGCCGATCCCCCTGAACCGCCCCCGCGGTTATCCCCTCGGTCGCGACTCCCGCCCCCGACGCGGTCGTCGCCCCCTTGTCGTCAAGCGGCTCCCTCTGCCCGGTTCACCCCGAATGCCCCGGGCCGTCCCGCTTGTGACAACCCTTAAGACGCCCGACCTGTTCCCGGGTTGCGCACGAATCCAGAAGATTCTCGATCGAGTGGCATCCCGCCTTGCATGCACCTGCATGCGCCGCCGCCGCGCACAAAAGACCACACGGAAGGGTGATCCTGTGCACTCGATGGTGTGAAGCGCTCAGCGGAGTGCTGAGCGGCCGGCAGCTACAGCTTCACGAGCGGGACGCCGCCGATGAGCATCAGCCGGACCTTGCCGGCGCTGCCGAAGTCGATCGTGGCGGTCGCGCGCGGGCCCGAGCCGTCGACCGCGATCACGCTGCCGAGCCCGTACTTGTCGTGGCTCACCCGGTCGCCCACGTCCAGCTTCAGCGCCGGGGTGTCCTTCCACGCCGTGTTGGTCGGCGCGGGCCGCGACGGGCCGTCCGACCGCCTGCCCCACGTGGTCGCCGTGGACGGCGCCGAGCGCTTCGGCTCCACCCGCTTCCACTCGACGAGGTCCGCCGGGATCTCGTCCAGGAACCGCGACGCCGGGTTCGCCGACGGCTGCCCCCACGCCGAGCGCACCAGCGCCCGCGACAGGTACAGCCGCTGCCGCGCCCGCGTGATGCCGACGTACGCCAGCCGGCGCTCCTCGGCCAGCTCGACCGGGTCGGCCAGCGCCCGCATGTGCGGGAACACGCCGTCCTCCCAGCCGGTGCAGAACACGACCGGGTACTCCAGGCCCTTGGCGGTGTGCAGGGTCATCAGCGTGACCACGCCGTCGGACTCCGCGTCCGGCACCGAGTCCGCGTCCGCCACCAGCGACACCCGCTCCAGGAACGCGGCGAGCGACCCCTCCGCGGGCAGCCCCTCGTCCTCGGCGGGCACCTGGGTGGCCGACCCCAGCTCGGTGAACTCCCGGGCCACGGTCACCAACTCGTTCAGGTTCTCCACGCGGGTGTGGTCCTGCGGGTCGTCGCCGGCCTCCAGCTCGGCCCGGTAGGCGGTGCGGTCCAGCACTGCCTCCAGGACGTCGGCCACGTCGTCGCCGCGGTCGACCATCACGGCCAGCTCGTCCAGCAGCTCCACGAACCCGGCGATCGCGTTGCGCGACCGGGGGTTCAGCATCGGCACCCGGCCCTCGACGGCGGCCCGCAGCGCCTGCGCGAAGCTGATCCGCTCCTGCTCCGCGTACAGGGCCACGCACGCCTCGGCCCGGTCGCCGATGCCCCGCTTGGGCACGTTCAAGATCCGCCGCAACGACACCGTGTCGTCCGGGTTGGCCAGCGTCCGCAGGTACGCCAACGCGTCCCGCACCTCGCGCCGCTCGTAGAACCGCACCCCGCCGACCACCCGGTAGGGCAGGCCCAGCCGGATGAAGATCTCCTCGAACACGCGGGACTGGTTGTTGGTCCGGTAGAACACGGCGATCTCGCCGTTGTTCGCCTCGCCGGAGTCCACCAGCCGGTCGATCTCGCGGGCCACGAACGCGGCCTCGTCGTGCTCGTTGTCGGCGACGTAGCCGACGATCTTCTCGCCCTCGCCCAGGTCGCTCCACAGCCGCTTGTCGCGGCGGTTCGGGTTGCGCGAGATGACCGCGTTGGCGGCGGTCAGGATGTTCTGCGTGGACCGGTAGTTCTGCTCCAGCAGGATCGTGGTGGCCTGCGGGTAGTCGCGCTCGAACTCCACGATGTTGCGGATCGTCGCGCCCCGGAAGGCGTAGATCGACTGGTCGGCGTCGCCCACCACGCACAGCTCGCCGGGCTCGATGCCGTCCTCGCCGGTGCCGACCAGCTCGCGGACCAGGGTGTACTGGGCGTGGTTGGTGTCCTGGTACTCGTCGACCAGCACGTGCCGGAAGCGGCGGCGGTAGTGCTCGGCCACGTCCGGGTGGTTCTGCAGCAGCTCGACCGTGCGCATGATCAAGTCGTCGAAGTCCAGCGAGTTCGACGTGGACAGCCGCCGCTGGTAGCTCTCGTAGACCTCGGCGACCCGGCGCTCCAGGTCGTTGGACGCCTGCTCCTTGGCCTCGGCGACGCCGATCAGCTCGTTCTTCAGGTTCGAGATGTGGACGGCCAGCGTGCGGGCCGGGTAGCGCTTGGGGTCCAGGTCGAGGTCGCGGGCCACCAGGGTGATGAGGCGGCGGGTGTCGTCGGCGTCGTAGATCGAGAAGTTCGACGACAGGCCCAGCGTCTTGGCGTCGCGGCGCATCACCCGCACGCACATCGAGTGGAACGTGGACACCCACATCGACCGGGCGCGGACGCCGACCAGGTCGGCGACGCGCTCCTTCATCTCCGCGGCGGCCTTGTTGGTGAACGTGATGGCCATGACCTGGCCGGGGTGCACGTTCCGCTCGGCCAGCAGGTAGGCGATCCGGCGGGTGAGCACGCGGGTCTTGCCCGACCCCGCACCCGCGACGACCAGCAGCGGCGACCCGGCGTGCTCGACCGCGCGGCGCTGCGCCGGGTTGAGGTCGTCCAGCAGGCGGGAGGGCCGGGATGCGGGGGGACTTGGGGGCAAGTCGAACAAGGCGCTCATCGTGGCTTCACGTTACCGGGTACCCCCGACAGAGCGGCTCCTGTGGCATGATGTCGGCGTGCGCATGGCCCACTTCGAGTTTTTTTACGGGATCCGGACTCCGGCTCCCGTGGACCGCTAGCGCGCGAAAGCCACCACGAAGCCCCGGAGTCCTCGGACCCCGGGGCTTCGCTGCTTCCGAGGTTCGGGACCCCACCAGCGAGAGGCCACCCCGATGAACACCACGGACACCGCTCCCACCGAGACCCAGGACATCGACGCCCTCCGCCAGGAGATCGACCACCTGGACGCGGAACTCCTGCGCCTGGTCAAGCGCCGGGTGGAGGTCTCGCGGACGATCGGCGCCGCCCGCATGGCCGCCGGCGGCACCCGGATCGTGCACAACCGCGAGATCGACGTCCTGAACCGCTACAAGGAACTGGGACCCGAGGGCCGCGACCTGGCCATGATCCTGCTCAAGCTGGGCCGGGGCCCGCTGGGCCGGTAGCGCGCTTTCCCACGGCCTCGGTCGCCCGGGTCTCGATCGGGCGGGCGTCGACCGCGCGGGTCAGGTCGCGGTCGACCAGCTGGGTGTCGTCGGGCAGGTAGGCCAGGGGGTCGTCGAGCAGCGGGCCGACCCCCACCAGGCCCTCGACCAGGGCGTGCAGGCACAGGGCGGCGTACCCGCGCAGGTAGCCGCCCTCCTGCGTGACCACGGTCGGCAGGTCCAGCCCCGCCGCGCGGCGGCCGATGTCCCGGTACCCGGCCGCGGTGAGGTTGTGCCGGCCGTTCGGGTCGAAGGCCGAGCCGTCGAAGCCGGACGCGCAGACCAGGAAGTCCGCGCCGAAGTCCGCGATCGCGGGCAGGGCCACCTCGTCCAGCGCCCGGCGGTAGGCCGTGTCGCCCGCGCCCAGGGACAGCTCCACGTTGAGGTTGGCCGGTCCGCTCTCCTCCGGCCCACCGGTCTGGACGTGGTTCGCACCCCACGGGCCGTGGCGCATGTGGATGGAGACGGTCAGGACGTCCGCCGCGTCCTTGAAGACGTCCTGGGTGCCGTTGCCGTGGTGGACGTCCCAGTCCAGCACGGCGACCCGGCGGCCGGCGCGGCGGGCGGTCTCGGCGACCAGGGCGGCGTTGTTGACCATGCAGTAGCCGTCGGCCAGCGACCGCTGCGCGTGGTGGCCGGGCGGGCGGACGAGGGCGTAGGCGAGGCGGGTCCGGCCCGACGCGACCGACTCGTAGGCGGCCAGCGCGGTGCCGGCGGCGGCGCGGATGGCGTCCCACGAACCGGGGCCGACGACGGTGTTGGTCTCCAGCAGCACCCGTTCGCGGGTGCCGCACGCCTTGTACAGGGAGGCGATGTACTCGGACGTGTGAACCCGGGTCAGTTCCTCCTCGGTGGCGAACCGACCTTCGTGCCAGGTGAGGTGCGGCGCGACCGGGCCGTGGGCGAGGGCGTGCCGGAACGTGCGCAGCCGGGCGGCGTTCTCCGGGTGCGGTTCGGGCGCGTCGAGCCAGGACCAGTCGCCGGGCAGTTCCCACAGACCGGTGCCGGGGTCGTGCTCCAGGCAGGCGTCGTGCCAGTACAACTCCACACCAGGGGGATATCAGGGCGATCACCGATGTTCCAACCGGAAAAACCGAGGGCACACTGGGGTCATGGGCACGGTCATCGGTCTCATCACGGGTCTCATCGCAATCCTCGGTGTGCTGGCGACGCTGGCCCACGACGGCTACCTCGCCATGCTGGGTTCGGCCGCCAAGTCCAAGCGCGCGGCGGGCGCGCCGATCGCGCAGTACGTGCGCAGCCGCTGGACGGTCGCGGGCGTGACCACCGTCATCGCCCTGGTCGGCCTGCTGATCACGACGGGCGAGGGCGTGTCGGGCGACATCATCGGCGCGCTGATCGCCGGTGGTGCGGGTGTCGCCGCCACGAACGCGTTGCAGAGCAGTCGCAAACGGTTGAACAGCGGGGGCTGAAACTCACTCGTCCGGGTGTCACCCGGGTTCACAAGGCTGATCTGTCGAGCTACCCGCGGACCCTGCACCTACGCTGCTGCGTGGGCGCAGGGTCTCGTACGTCCCACCCCCGATCTCCCTGCCCCTGAACAGGTGAACAGCGGCCCGAAGGGCGTCAGGACCGGGGTTGGGAGGGGTCTGCACAGGCATGGACATCGGGGAACCGGAACGGTCGGGTCGGCATCGGCTGGAGGACGGCGCGGCACCGTGGCTGCCGCTGGGCGGCGAGTTGGACCACACCGCCGCCCCATCGGGCACCTCGACCCCGCACGCACGACCCACCGAACGCCCGCCCGGCACCACCGGCCCACTCGCCACCGCCCCCCAGCCCGGCCGCGCACAGCCCCGCACCGCGCCGCCACCCAGCACCACCTCGGCCGACCGCGCACAACCTCGCACCGCTCCGCCACCCAGCACCACCTCGGCCGGCACCGCTCGGAGCGGCGCCGCACCCGCGTCGGCCGCGCCGATCCCCGCCCAGCGCGCCCAGTTCGGCCCAAAGCCGCAGCCCGTCACGCTTCAGCCCGACCACGCCGCGGACCGCGACACCTTCGACCCGGAGCCCTCCGGGCTGGGGAACTTCAACATCGGCCTGGTGCCCGCCTCCGTCACCCCGCCCCGGACCTGGAAGCGCGCCGCCTGGTTCGCCGTGCTGTCCTCCGCCGGCGTGCTGGCCGGCCTGGTCGTCGCCGCGGTCAAGCTGGTCGGCGCCAGCACCCCCACCGACCGCCTCGGCATCCCCGGCTACCCCACCCCCGCGCCGATCGTGACCAAGTTCGGCACCAGCACGCCGTCACCCACCCCGCCCCCACCGGACCGCGGCGTGCGGCCCGAGGGGCTGGTGGCCCCCGAGCGGACCCCCGAGGCCCCGGCGACGGCCGTGAGCGGCACCTCCGCGACCCCGCCGTCGTCCGCGCCCGACACCACGCCGACGGTCACCACGGTGCCCAGCATCGGCACGCCGGTGGTCGACCCGATCGACGTCGCGACGCGCACCGAGCGGTTCTACGAGCAGGCCGTGGCCAACGCCGCGACCGCCCTCGAAATGGTCACCGACACGTTCGAGGCGGACGCGAAAGCGCTGCTCAAGGGGCACTTCGGCGAGGTGTCGCGGATCGAGGTGACGGAGATCAGCGTCGACCCGGCGCGCGGTGTCACGGTCAGCACGCTGCACGTCAAGAACAAGGACGGGTCCACGACGACCGAGAAGCGGCAGCTCGGTTTCACGACGAACGGCGACCCGCTGATCAACGCCGAGCGGCTGTTCGACGGCGTTTAGCGGTCGTTCGCGAACGTACAGCGTTAAGCGCGCACGACATCGATCGCCCGGTGAAGCGACTCGGCCGGACCGCTGGCCGCCACGAACGGGTGAACCCTCGTGTTGCGTCTGGATTCCGATGTTGTGCGCGCGGTACGTGTTCTGCCTGACGACACAGGGTTAGGGAGTCGCCAGTGCAGCGCCCTACGACGAGCGGTCGCAGGCACAACCGCACCGGCTCGGTCTCGGTGGCCGAGCTGATCAGGAAGCAGCGAACCCCGTTGCGCATCCACCCCCCGGAGCAGGCCGCCGAACTCGGCCCGGTCACGGAACTGCTGGGCGAACCGGTCCACCGGTCCGCGCCGCCGCCGACCCGGCGGGGCGCGCGGATCGCCGGGCTGGTCACCGGCGCGCTCGTGCTGATCACGTCCGTGGCAGCGGTGGCGATCCTCGCCGGGCACCGCGCTCCCGGGCCGGACCGCCCGCGGGTGGCCCCGCCGCGGGAGATCAGCGGGTCGTCGGCGTTGCGCCCGGACGTCCTGTCGGCCCAACTGGGCGGTGCGCCCGCCGAGGCGGAGGTGCCCCGGGCGGAGGTCGTGCCCGCGCCGATGGCCGCCGACGAGCCGCCGCAGGTCGAGGAGCCGGTCGCGCCGTCCGTGGTGCCGCCGCCGAGCGTGGCGACCGGGCCGCACCCGCAGGTGGACGTGGTGCGGCGGTTCTACGAGCTGCTGCCCGCCAAGCCCGCCGAGGCGGCGCGGCTGCTGACGGCCGAGCTGGTCGGCGGGAGCGGGCGGGACTTCGTGGCTTCGTGGGACCGGATCCAGTCGATCACGATCGAGTCGACGTCGGCGCGGCCGGACGGGTCGGTGCTCGCGGTGGTGTCGATGCAGGAGCGGACCGGTCGGTGGATGCGGGTCGAGCAGGTGTTCTGGCTCACAGAGACGAGCCAGCCGAGGATCGTCGGAACGCGCGTCCTTTCGGCCCAGCGCAGTTGACGGTATGTATTGATCTTGAACAACGACTTGACGCAAAGTGACCTTGCGCGGTTGTTGTCGAGGAAAGTTCGCCCGAAGGGGTTACGAACTCGGTCACGATTCGGTATCCATGTTCCCGGCCGGTAGCGCAACGCACTCTCCGGGAAAGGTGACCTTCGGTGTCGAACGACGACAAACGCCGGCGACGGGACGGGTCGACCACGACCCAGCTCTCCGTCGCCGAGCTGCTCGCCAGGCGCGAAGCCGAAACCCAGCCGATCCCGCGGATCACCGACGAGGAGACCGTCCGGTTCAAGCCGGCACCGAACCTGTCCGGGCGCGAGCTGCACATCACCGAGCTGCTCAAGCGCGAGGGACGTGCGGGCGAGGAGGAGCGCGGCGGCGGGTTCTCCGTGCCGAAGCTGGTGGCGATGGCGAGCGGCGGCGTGGTGCTGGCCGGCACCGTCGCGTTCACCGCGAGCAACCTCCTGTCGTCGCCCGACGAGCGCCCCCTGGCGGAGGTCCGCTACGACACCCGCCCGGCCGCGCGGGCCACCAACACGGTCGGCAAGGACCTGGCCCCGGCCGCCGCCGCCCAGCAGCAGGCGCCGCAGACGGCCGAGTCCACGACGGACACCACGACCCCGTCGCAGACCGCCACCAAGAAGCCGCGCGCCACCCAGCAGCCGGCCCCCACGACCACCACGACGACGGAACAGGCCCCGGCCACCGAACAGCCCGCGTCGACCACGACCACCACCCCGACGACCACGACGACGACCCCGAGCAGCGAAACCCCGCCGCCGACCAGCAGCAGCTCGTCGACCCCGTCGTCCCCGGACTCGTCCACCCCGCCGACCTCGACCAGCCCGTCCACCCCGGGCCTGGGCTTGGGCCTGGACCTCGGCGGCATCCTGAACCCGATCGGCGGCTTCGACTTCTTCGCCCCGGCCGAGTAGGCCCGGATCGGGCAAGCCCCGATCGGGTGTGGCAGGACCGGGCAGGCCGGGACCGGCGAGCCGCGACCGCGCAAGCCGGGACGCGGACCACTTCCGCCACCTGCCACGCCCGAGAGTGTCGTACCCCCGTGCGATGATCGGACCGGGGGCCGGAGGCCACGCCCGAAACGCGGAGGACCTGCCAAGGCGGGCGCACAGGGGCATGCCCGACCACCCGAGCCGGCGGCATGCTCACGAGACCGCCGAACCGCTCGCCCGCTGCCGCCCGCACTGCCTGCCGCACTGCCTGCCGCACGCCTGGCCGCCACGCCCGCACCTGCCCCGCCGCCCGCGCCCGCCACGCTCGCCACCTGCCACGCCCGCCCGCCCCGCCGCAGCTGCCGCACCCGCCACGCCCCGCCGCCACCTGCCCGCGCCCGCCCACCTGCCCGCCCGCCCACCTGCCCGCGCCCGCCCACCTGCCACGCCCGCCCACCTGCCACGCCCGCCCACCTGCCACGCCCGCCCACCTGCCACCGGTCGACCGCACACGACCGATCGCACAGGCCGCACCGAACCCCGTCGCCGCCGACCCCGTGTCCCGGCACAACCCCTCCACCCCGCCATGGTTGGATGTGGTCGGGGGCCCGGTCGGTCCGGCCCGCGCTGGGCCGTTCGGAGTCAAAAGACGCGATCTTCACCCGAACAGGTGGCCTCCCGGACTGGTTTCGGGTATCCCTTCCCGGTCCGGATAAAGCTCGCGTGACCTGCGCAACGGTCCGAAAGCCGTCGTCACGGCCGGGGTAGGCTGTCCGCGCACCGATCCGCACGACGAGGAGCACGAGCGTGAGACCTGCTGCCCTTGCCGCGGTCCCGCAGCGCCCCTGCGAGGTGGTCCGGTGAGCACCGCCGAAGGCCGGCTGATCGCCGAGCGCTACCGGTTCCTGGACAAGATCGGCAGCGGCGCCATGGGCGTCGTCTGGCGTGCCCAGGACGAGCGGCTCGGTCGGATCGTCGCGGTCAAGCAACTGCTCCTCGCCCCGGGGCTCGACGCGACCGAGCAGGACGAGGCCATCCAGCGCGCCATGCGCGAGGGCCGCATCGCCGCGAAGCTGCACCACCCGAACGCGATCGCCGTCTACGACGTGGTCGAGGAGAACGGCGCTCCGTGCCTGGTCATGGAGTACCTCCAGTCCTACAGCCTCGCCGACACGATGGCCGAGCACGGCCCCCTCGACGCCGAGGAGGTCGCCCGCATCGGCGCGCAGGCCGCGGCGGCGCTGGCGGCGGCGCACGCGGCGGGCATCGTGCACCGGGACGTCAAGCCGGGCAACGTGCTGCTGTCCGACAACGGCCTGGTCAAGATCACCGACTTCGGGATCTCCCGGGCCAGCGACGACGTCACGGTCACCAAGACCGGCCTGATCGCGGGCACCCCCGCCTACCTGGCCCCGGAGATCGCCCGCGGCCAGGACCCGACGCCCGCCTCGGACGTCTTCTCCCTGGGCTCGACGCTGTACGCGGCGGCCGAGGGCGAGCCGCCGTTCGGGTTGAGCGAGAACACGCTGGGCGTCCTGCACGCGGTGGCCGCCGGCCGGATCAACCCGCCGACGCTGGACCACCCGCTCACCGACGTCCTGCTCACCCTGCTCAACTACGACCCCGCGCAGCGCCCGACGATGGCCCAGGCCCGCGACCTGCTCAACGCGGTCGCCCAGGGCCGGGAGCCGAGCCTGTCCGGGCTGAACGCGGTGCCGCTCGCGGTCCCGGCCGGCGCGACGTCCGTGCTCGACCCCGAGCGCACCCGCGTGGTCCGCCCGAACCCGCGCACCACCGGCGCCACGGCCCCGGTCGCGCCGCCGCCGTCGTCCAGGAACAACACCCGCCCGCTGGTCATCGCGGCGGCGTTGCTGGGCGCGCTGCTGCTGATCGGTTTCATCCTGGTCGCGCTGAACGTGTTCGACCGCAAGGACCCCGTGGTCCCGCCGGTGAGCGAGACGACCAGCTCCAGCACGCCCGCGCCGACCACCTCGTCCTCCGCTGTGACCACCACCACAGTGCCGCCGCGCACGACGTTCGAAGAGCCGACGACGACCCAGCCGACCACGACGGAGCAGCCGACCACCACGACCACGACGACCACCACGAAGCCGTCCTCGGCGGCCCCGACGACCACCACCACGCCGCCGGCACCGACCTCGTCGACCACGGCGTCTCCGGTCCAAGGTCAACAATCGACCTCGTAAGGTGGAGCTGAACCCGATCGGGTGATGCAACGTCCTTTGTCCGAGTGGCGATGGCACCGGTGCACGCCACTGATGTGTAGGCCCGAGCAGCTTTGGAGCACCCGTGACCGACGATGGCCGCCTGGTGGCCGGCCGCTACCGACTGGGCCGGCGGATCGGCAGCGGCGCGATGGGCATCGTCTGGCAGGCCCACGACGAGCGCCTGCACCGCACCGTCGCGGTGAAGCAGCTGCTGCTCCAGCCGGGTCTCGCCGAGTCGGACACGGACGAGGCCAAGCGCCGGGCCATGCGGGAGGGTCGGATCGCGGCCCGCCTCCAGCACCCGCACGCGATCGCGGTGTACGACGTGGCCGAGGACGACGGCCAGCCGTGGCTGGTCATGGAGTACCTGGCGTCGCGCAGCCTGTCGACGGTGCTGGCCGAGCGCGGCACGCTGCCGCCCCGCGAGGTGGCCGCGATCGGTTCCCAGGTGGCGAGCGCGCTGGCCGCCGCGCACAACGCGGGCATCGTGCACCGGGACATCAAGCCGGGCAACGTGCTGCTCGGCGACGACGGCACGGTCAAGATCACCGACTTCGGCATCTCCCGCGCGACCGGCGACGTCACGGTCACCGCCACCGGCATGCTCGCGGGCACCCCCGCCTACCTGGCGCCCGAGGTCGCGAAGGGCTACGACCCGGGTCCGCCGTCGGACGTGTTCTCGCTGGGTTCGACGCTGTACGCGGCGGTCGAGGGCATGCCGCCGTTCGGCCTGAACGAGAACACCATCGCGCTGCTGCACCAGGTGGCCTCGGGCAAGGTCACCCCGCCGAAGCAGGCCGGTCCGCTGACCGCGCTGCTGATGCGCCTGCTGCGCGCCGAGCCGGAGGACCGGCCGACGATGGCCGAGGCGAAGGAGGCGCTGGCCGCCGTCGCCGCGGGCCGCGCCGCGCCGGAGTTCCCGGTGCCGCTGCCGCAGTCGCACCCGCCGTCGTGGCAGGGCGCGCCGGTCCAGGTCCCGGCCCCGGCCACCCGCGCGCTGACCCCCGCGCCGCCCCAGAACCCGGCACCCCAGCCACCTCAGGCCCCGCAGGCCACCCGCGTGGCGCCCCCGGTGCAGGCCCCGCACACCCCGCCGCGCCCGGTCAACGCGATGCCGCAGGCCGCACGCCCGGCCGCCGCACCGCCGCGGCCCCGCCCGGCGGGTCGTGGGCCGATCAAGAGCAAGCGGTCCACCGTGGTGACGGCGCTGGCGATCGTCGGTGCCGCCGTGGTGGGCATCCTGCTGGCCAGCATGCTGTCCGGCGGTGGCGGCACCGAGGGCCAGGCCGGCCAGACCACGTCGACCACGCCGGTCGCGAGCGGCGGCGAGCCGTCGACGTCCACGTCGAAGAAGCCGGTGGCCCCGCCGACCAAGTACACGACGGACCCGACCAGCCAGCAGATGGAACAGACGATCCGGGACTACTACGCGCTGCTGCCCGGCCACGTCGACGAGGGCTTCGGCCGGCTCACCCCGGAGATGCAGGGCGCCCAGGGCGGGCCCGGCGGGTACAAGAGCTACTGGAACAGCGTGAAGCAGGTCGAGCTGACCAACATCCGGGAGAACTCGGCGTACGCGTACGAGGTCGAGCTGACCATCACCAAGAAGGACAACTCGGTCACCCAGGAGCGGAAGCTGATCGTCCTCCAGTGGGTCAACGAGGGCCTCTACCTCTCCAAGGAACAGAGCCTCGCCTAGGCGACCGCAGCCTTCAGGGCGTCCACCAGGGTGCGCACGGCGGGTGAACTCAAAGAGTCCTCGCGGATGGCGGCGTGGATCATCCGCACGGGCTCCGGGTGGCGGAGTTTGCGGACCACTACGCCGGGGTGCACCACGCCCAGCCCGAGCTTCGGGATGATCGTCACGCCCAACCCGGCCGCGACAAACCCCTGCGCGGTCGGGTAATCGTCGGACTCCAGCACGAAGTTCGGCGCGAACCCCGCCCCCGCGCAAGCGTTCAGCACGATGTCCCGGCAGGGCCCCGGCGGGTTCACCGCGTCCACCCACGGAGAATCGGCCAGGTCCGCCAGGTCCAGCACCCGTTTGCGCGACAACTCGTGCCCGCGCGGCAGCACGGCCAGGTAAGGGTCGTCCAGCAGGTGCACGAACCGCACCCCGCGCGGCGCTTCGACCACCCGGGGGAACACCGTCAGGGCCACGTCCGCCCGCCCGGCCGCGATCTCCAGCATCGGGTCGTCCGGCTCGGTCAGCTTGAGGTCCAGCTGCACGTCGGCGTGCCGCTCCTTGAACGCCGCCACCGCGGGCGGCACGAGCGCGGCACCGGCGGTGGCGAAGTACCGGACCCGCAACCGACCGGTCCGGCCCTCACGCAAATCCGCCAGAGCGGCCTCGGCCTCGACCAACCGGTCGGTGATGTGGGCCGCGTGCTCGGTGAGCATCCGGCCGGCCGCCGTGGGGCGGACGCCCCGGCCGACGCGGTCCAGCAGCGGCAGGCCGGCCTGTTTCTCCAGGGCCGCGACCTGCTGGCTGATCGCGGAGGGGGTGTAGCCGAGGTTGACCGCGGCGGCCGTGATGGAGCCCGTGGTCACCACGGCGCGGAGCACCTGCATGCGTCGCACGTCCAGCATGGCTCCAGCGTATAGCCATGCTTAAAGGTCGTGCAGTTCTATTCACTTGTCCTGGAAGCTTCGCATGGCGCACGATGTGCCGGTGAACAAGCCCGGCACGCTGGTCAGGATGGGTGTCCTCGCTCTCTTCTGGGGTTCCAGCTTCCTCTGGATCAAGATCGCGCTCACCGGGCTGTCCCCGGTCCAGATCGCCCTCGGCCGCACCGTGCTGGGCGCCGCCATCGTGGCCGGGCTCCTGTTCGCCGGTGGGCAGCGACTGCCGCGCGGCCGGGCGGTGTGGGGGCACCTCGCCATCGCGGCCGTGTTCGGCAACGTGATCCCGTTCGTCCTGTTCGCGGTGGGCGAGGAGACCGTGGACTCGGGTGTGGCGGGCGTGCTCAACGCCACCACCCCGCTGTGGGCGCTGGCCATCGGCCTGGCGCTCGGCTTCGAGAAGCAGCGCAACGCGGCCCGCCTGATCGGGCTCGTGCTGGGCTTCGCGGGCACCCTGCTGATCTTCGCGCCGTGGCAGAAGGCGGGGCTGGCGAGCTGGGGCGCGCTGGCGTGCCTCGCCGCCGCGGCCTCCTACGCGGTCGCCTACACCTACGTGGGCCGCACGGTGTCCGGGCGCGGCCTGTCGTCCATGCAGATCTCCGCCACGCAACTGGTGCTGGCCAGCGGTCTGACCGTGTTCGTGCTGCCCGCCGGCGGCCTCCAGGAGCCGCACCTGTCGTGGCAGCCGCTGGTCGCGGTCGCGATCCTGGGCGTCTTCGGCACCGGCCTGGCGTTCATCATCAACTACCGGATCGTCGAGGACGAGGGCCCGACGAACGCCACGACGGTCGGCTACCTGCTGCCCGTGGTGTCGGTCCTGCTCGGGGCCGCGTTCCTGGGCGAGGACCTCAACCTCCGGGTCGTGCTGGGCATGGTCGTGGTCCTCGTGGGCGTCGGGCTTACCCGCAAGCAGCCCGCGACGGCGATCGTCCCGCCCCAGAAGGAGCCCGTGACTACGCTCAAGTGACCTGCGATAACACTGTGTTACTCGCCGGTACGGCCAGTTGAGACGGGCGGTGTGGGCAAACGGGTGGACCTGCGACGCAGGTCTCCCCCGATCGCGTGGTGTTCAGGCGAACCACGTCCCGATTCACCTTTCCGGACGTCTCCTCTCCTGAGAGGGTCGAACCGAGAAGGGAATCCCACAGCCATGAGCGCCGAGAGCATCACCACCACGACGACGTTCCACCTCCTGGTCCCCGGCGTCCCGCCGGCCCCGGTGGAAGCCGAGCTGCACTACGAACCGGAGGACCCGTACGCGGTCGCCGTCCTGTTCCACACCGGGCAGGGCAAGGTCGAGTGGATCTTCGCCCGCGACCTGCTGGCCGACGGCCTGCTGACCGCGTCCGGAGAGGGCGACATCCTGGTCCGCCCGGCCGCCGACGACCCGGAGCGGGTCCTGCTGGAGCTGAACGCGCCGACCGGGTTCGCGATCCTGTCCGCCCAGGCCGAGGACATCGCCGAGTTCCTGGACCTCACCTACGACGTGGTCCAGCCCGGCGAGGAGGACCTGTGGATCGACTTCGACCGCGAGTTGGCCAAGCTCGTCTCGACCAACTGAGCCCGGTCGCTACCCTCCTCCCGTGCACGAGTCGGGGGCTGCGGTCGGCGGTCGGTACGCGCTGGTCGAGCGGGTCGGCAGCGGCGCCATGGGCGTCGTCTGGCGGGCGCTCGACGCGCTGCTGGACCGCGAGGTGGCCGTCAAGCAGCTCCGCTGGCCCGACCTGACGCCCGACGAGGCCCGGGTGGCCGGGGCCCGGGCGCTGCGCGAGGCGCGCAACGCGGCCCGGCTGCACCACCCGAACGCCGTCGCGGTGTTCGACGTGGTGGTCGAGGACGACCGGCCCTGGTTGGTCATGGAGTACGTGCCCGCACGCAGCCTGGCCGAGCTGCTGGTGGAGCGCGGCGCGCTGGACCACGCGGAGGCGGCCCGCATCGGCGGCCACGTGGCGGCGGCGCTGGCCGCGGCGCACGCGGCGGGCATCGTCCACCGCGACGTGAAGCCGTCCAACGTCCTCATCGGCCACGACGGCGCGGTGAAGCTGACCGATTTCGGCATCTCCCGCTCGGTGAACGACGGCACCCTCACCGACACCGGCATGATCACCGGCACCCCCGCGTACCTGGCTCCCGAGGTGGCGCGCGGCGAACAGCCGGGGACCGCCGCCGACGTCTTCTCGCTGGGCGCGACCCTGTACGCGGCCACCGAGGGCCGACCGCCCTACGGGGCGACCGAGAACAGCCTGGCGCTGCTGTACAAGGCGGCCAAAGGCGACATCGACCCGCCCGCACCGGGTCCGCTGTCCGGTGTGATCTCCCGGCTGCTGGCCGGCGACCCCGCCGAACGCCCGTCCGCCGCCGACGCCGCGGACCTGCTGGCGAACCCCCCGGTCGACCGCCCCCGGCCGGGCTGGATGGCGCCCGCCATCGCCACGGCGATCCTGGTGGTGGCCGCCGGCGCGATCGCCGCCGCCTCCCTGACCGCCGAACCTTCGGTGACCGGCCCGCCGCCGGCGCAGAGCGACGTCCAGGTCGCCCCGCCGCTGTTCGACGACCAGGCGGTGGTCGACTTCATCCGCGCCCACTACGCGCAGGTGACCAACGACCCGTCGCTGGCCTGGGAGAACCTCTCCCCCGACTTCCGGCCGGACCTGCCCGACTACACCCGGTTCTGGGTGGCCTACGACAACGTCCACGTGACGAGCGTCGGTGTCCTGCGCGAGGACGACGTGTTCACCGCGGACGTGGAGTTGGCCTTCGTGCAGGGGTCCGCGCAGTCCGTGGAGACCTACCGGCTGCGGGTGCGGCCGGTGGACGACCACCTCCAGATCATCTCTTCGGAACGGGTCGCTTGATCAGAGGGTGATGCCGGTCAGGACCATGGTGCGTTCCTCGGTGAAGTCCTCCATCGCCGAACGCACCCCCTCCCGCCCGGTCCCCGACCCCTTCACGCCGCCGTAAGGCATCTGGTCCGCCCGGTACGACGGCACGTCGCCGATGATCACGCCGCCGACTTCCAGCTCGGCCGCCGCCTCGAACGCCACCGTCACGTCACGGGTGAACACACCCGCCTGCAAGCCGTACTCGGTGGCGTTGGCCTGCGCGAACGCCTCCCCGACCGACTCCACCACGGACACCGCCAGCACCGGCCCGAAGACCTCCTGGTGCCACAACCGGGCCTCCGCCGGCACGTCCTGCAGCACGGCGGGCTCGATCGAGGTGCCCTTCCGGCCGCCGCCGACGTGCAGGACCGCGCCACCGGACACGGCTTCGGAGATCCACTCCTCGACCCGGCGGGCGTTGTCCTCGTCGATGAGCGGGCCGACCTCGACCTCCGGGTCGTGCGGGTCGCCGGTCTTCAACGCCCGCACCGCCGCCACCAGCTTCGGCACGAACTCGTCCGCCACCTCCCGATGCACCAGCACCCGCTGGACCGCGATGCACGACTGGCCGGCCTGGTAGTTGCCGAAGGTCGCGATCCGGGACGCCGCCCACCCCAGGTCGGGCCAGTCCGGGCACACGATGGCGGCGCTGTTGGACCCCAGCTCCATCAGCACGTGCTTGCGCGGCGCGCTGTCGGTCAGCGACCAGCCCACCGAGGTCGAGCCGGTGAACGAGATGACCGGCAGCCGCTCGTCGGTGACCAGCGACTTCATGTCCGAGCCGCGCACCGGCAGCACCGAGAAGGCGCCCTCGGGCAGGTCGGCCTCGGCCAGCACCTCGCCGAGCAGCAACGCCGACAGCGGGGTCGCCGAGGCGGGTTTCACGATGACCGGGGCGCCCACGGCCAGCGCCGGGGCCACCTTGTGCGCCACCAGGTTGAGCGGGAAGTTGAACGGGGCGACCGCGAGCACCGGGCCGCGCGGGACCCGGCGGACCACCGCCATGCGGCCCTCGCCGTTGGCGTCGGTGTCCAGGCGCTGGAGGTCGCCGGTGAACCGGCGGGCCTCCTCGGCGGCGAACCGGAACGTGTTCACCGCGCGCTGGACCTCGATGTTCGCCCACTTGAGCGGCTTGCCGTTCTCGGCGGTGATGGTCTCGGCGATCTCCTCGGCGCGTTCGGCGAGGGTCTGGGACACGTGCAGGAGGGCCTTCGCGCGGACGTGCGCGGGGGTGCGGCGGAATGCCTTGGCCACCGCCGCCGCGCCGGCGACGGCCCGTTCCACCTGGTCGGGGCCGGGTACGGCGACCGACGCCACCTCCGTGCCGTCGTAGGGGTGGGTGACGGTGATGGCCCCCGTGCCCTGCTCCGGACGTCCGGCGATCCAGCAGGGCCGTGGCTGCGGGGTGAACGCGTCCATGGGGCACAACCTAGGCCGTTCTGAGCACCCGGTGCAGGTCTGAGACGATGTCAGCCGTGTCTGAGAGCAGCAGCCGCCCCGTTCTGGTCGTCGACTTCGGTGCGCAGTACGCGCAGCTGATCGCCCGTCGCGTGCGCGAAGCGCAGGTGTACTCCGAGGTCGTGCCGCACACCGCGAGCGTGGCCGAGCTGCTGGAGAAGGACCCGGCGGCCATCGTGCTCTCCGGCGGTCCGTCCAGCGTCTACGAGCCGGGCGCCCCGCAGGTGGACCCGAAGCTGTTCGAGGTGGGCGTGCCGGTGTTCGGCATCTGCTACGGCTTCCAGGCCATGGCGGGCGCCCTCGGCGGCACCGTCGAGCACACCGGCACCCGCGAGTACGGCCGCACCGAGGTGAACGTGCGGGCCGACGGCGGTCTGCTGCACGAGGAGCTGCCCGGCAGCCACCCGGTGTGGATGAGCCACGGCGACTGCGTCACCGCGGCCCCGCAGGGCTTCACCGTGACCGCGTCCAGCGACGGCGCGCCGGTGGCCGCGTTCGAGGACCGGGAGCGCCGGTTCGCGGGCGTGCAGTACCACCCGGAGGTCGGCCACTCGCCGCACGGCCAGGAGGTGCTGCGGCGGTTCCTGCACGAGATCGCGGGCATCCGGCCGCAGTGGACGACGTCGTCGATCGTGGACGAGCAGGTCGCGCGCATCCGCGAGCAGATCGGGGACGGCAAGGCGATCTGCGGCCTGTCCGGCGGCGTGGACTCCGCGGTCGCGGCGGCGCTGGTGCAGCGCGCCATCGGCGACCGGCTGACCTGCGTGTTCGTCGACCACGGGCTGCTGCGGGCGGGTGAGCGGGCGCAGGTCGAGCGCGACTACGTGGCCGCGACCGGCGTGAACCTGGTCACCGTGGACGCGCGCGAGCGGTTCCTGGGGGCGTTGAAGGGCGTCACGGACCCGGAGGAGAAGCGCAAGATCATCGGCCGCGAGTTCATCCGCGTGTTCGAGCAGGCCGAGCGGGACCTGAAGGCCGAGGGCGACTACCGGTTCCTCGTGCAGGGGACGCTGTACCCGGACGTGGTCGAGTCCGGCGGCGGCGCGGGCACCGCGAACATCAAGAGCCACCACAACGTCGGCGGGCTGCCCGAGGACCTCCAGTTCACCCTGGTCGAGCCGCTGCGGGCGCTGTTCAAGGACGAGGTGCGCCGGGTCGGCACGGAGCTGGGCCTGCCGGAGACGATCGTGCAGCGGCAGCCGTTCCCGGGGCCGGGGCTGGGCATCCGGATCATCGGCGAGGTGACCGCGGAGCGGCTGGACGTGCTGCGCAAGGCCGACGCGATCGCCCGCGAGGAGCTGACCTCGGCCGGCCTGGACCGCACGATCTGGCAGTGCCCGGTGGTCCTGCTGGCGGACGTGCGCAGCGTGGGCGTGCAGGGCGACGGGCGGACCTACGGTCACCCGGTCGTGCTGCGGCCGGTGTCCTCGGAGGACGCGATGACCGCCGACTGGACCCGCCTGCCGTACGACGTGCTGGAGCGCATCTCGACCCGGATCACCAACGAGGTGGCGGAGGTCAACCGGGTGGTGCTGGACGTGACGAGCAAGCCGCCGGGCACCATCGAGTGGGAGTGATCCCGCCGCGCCCGCCGAGCACGACGCGGTCGTGAAGAAGGGCCGCTCCTCGTGGTGAGGAGCGGCCCTTCGGATTGTGAGCGTTGTCGGGCGTGAGCGTTGTCGGGCCTCAGTGGCGGCGGGTGTCAGCGGCGGCGGGCGGAGCCGGCCAGGAGGCCCAGGCCGATCACCATCGCGCCGCCCGCGAGGACCCAGCGCAGGTCCAGGAAGTCCGGCCACGCCGCGCCGTCGGACAGCATGTAGGCGGCGGCGACCAGGGCCGCGACCCCGAACACCAGTCCCACCACGTCGACGCCACGCTTCTCTTGCACTTCACGGTCAGCCACGGCTCACCACCACCTCTCCCATGCCGGCCTTCACGTCCAGCTCGATCTTCAGCCCGCCCTCGCCGTCGGCGCCGTTGTCGGTCACCCGCTCGGTGGGGCCCTTCCCGTCCGCCTGCTTGTCCAGGCACTTCACCACGCCGAGGTCGGCGTGGCAGACCGCGACCACGTCCGCGCCCTTCGGCACGATCACCCGGGCCTCGCCCAGGCCGATCTCGACCGCCGTCTTCACCGTGCCGGACGCGGGCAGACCGGTCAGGTCGACGTCCACGGTGCCGATGTTCGAGTCGTACTTGGGCAGCACGTCCACGACGGCCGTCGGCCGCGCGGACAGGTCGCCGTACCGGTCGGAGTCGTTCCACTCCGGGAAGTCCACCGTGGTCATCACGACCCCCGCCACGCTCAGCGGCACGACCAGGCCGATCAGGCCCTTGCCGCCGCCCCCGCGCAGCGCGCCGACCAGCATCCCCAGGCCGAGCGTCGCGACAACCAGGCCGATGACGTGCGGCGCGGTGAACCAGTCGCTGTACTCGGCGGCCACCATCGAGCCGGCCAGCACGACCAGCGCCAGGCCGAACGTCATCCCGCCCACGCGGGACTTGCGGCGCCGCGGGCGGGCCGGGGCGACCGGCACCGGCGGGGTGGTCGGGGTCGGCTCGGGCAGGTCCCACGCGAACGGCGCGGCGCCCAGCGGGTCCCAGGCGGGCGGCGTGACGCGGGTCGTCGGGGCGTCTGCGGGGTCCACGGGGCTCACCTCGGGGCTCGGGGCGGGTCGGTTCAACTGCCCGCGGCCGCGGTGCAGCGCGTAGATGGCGCCGACGGACAGCAGGAGCCCGCCGACCATGGTGAAGCCGCCGTCCACGAACAGCCCCGACGCCGGCAGCACCGCCAGCCCCAGCAGCACGGTCAGCGGCGCGGGCGTGGAACTGCGGCCGCGGCCGACCAGCGCCTCCGCGGCGGACGCCTCGTCACCCTCCTGGGCGAGGAACAACCACCCCAACAGGTAGATCAAAATGCCCGCGCCGTTGCACAGCGCCATGGCCACGAACGCCACCCGGACGATCACCGGGTCGATCTGGTACCGCTCCGCGATACCGGCGGCGACACCGGCGACCTTGCGCCCCTCGTGCGGCCGCCTGGGCCTGCTGGCCCAGAAGTCCTTCAGCGTCTGCTCGACGCCGGCTGTGCTCAGGTTCCCGCTCACGGTGACGAGCATCGCCGTTGCCGGGCACGATGCGCATCGGGGACCCACCCTGAACCCGGCATCGGGTGGAACCCTGATGAATCGGAAAACCGCTCGTGTGACGATCGGACCGTGACAGCGCAGGTGGTGGAGACCGTGGACAGGCAACCGACCGCGGCCAGGCAGTCCCGCTACCCCGAGCCGGTGCGCAGGCGGCGCGGCGGCCGGGTCGTCGCGGGCGTGGCCGGGGGCGTGGCCGACCACCTCGGCGTGGACGTGTTCTGGGTGCGCGCGGTGTTCGCGGCCCTGACCGCGCTCAACGGCGTCGGCGTCGTCGCGTACGGCCTGCTGTGGCTGTTCGTGCCGCAGCGGGAGGTCGACGCGCCGGAGCGGCCGTCCGGGTCCAAGGAGCGCCAGCAGGCGCTGGGCCTGGTCGCGCTGGGCATCGGCGCGGCGGTGATCAGCGGGCTGATGTCCGGCCCGGTCAGCGGCTGGATCGTCGGGCCGCTCGCGGTGGCCCTGGTCGGCGCGGCCGTGGTGTGGCGCGAGGCGGACGAGGCGCAGCGGCGGCGCTGGCGGGACGGGGCGCGGTCCGGGCTGCTGGGCAGCGGCCGGTCGGCCGTGGTCCGGGTGCTCGCGGGCGTGGCGCTGGTCGCCATCGGCATCGGCGTGCTGCTGGTCAACAGCTACGGCATCGACCAGCTGCGGTTCGCGCTGCTCGCCGTGGTCGCGACCCTGGGCGGCGTGGCGGTGCTCACCGTGCCGCTGTGGATCAAGCTGATCAACGACCTGGGCGAGGAGCGCCGGGTCCGCATCCGGACCGAGGAACGCGCCGAGATCGCCGCCCACCTGCACGACTCCGTCCTGCAAACGCTTGCGCTGATCCAGAAGCAGTCCGAGAACCCGCGCGAGGTCAAGCGGTTGGCCCGGGGGCAGGAGCGCCAGCTGCGCGAGTGGCTGTACGGGCGCAACGTCGAGGACAACACCCAGCCGACCACGCTGTCCGCCGCGATCGCCAAGGCCTCCGGCGAGGTCGAGGACCACTTCGCGCTGACCGTCCAGCAGGTCGTCGTCGGCGACTGCGAGCTGGACCCGAACCTGCTGGCCCTGATCCAGGCGGCCCGCGAGGCCATGGTCAACGCGGCCAAGCACGCCGGGGTGGGCGAGATCAGCGTCTACGGTGAGGTGGAACCCGAACGGGTGACCGTGTTCGTGCGCGACCGCGGCAAGGGCTTCGACCCGGACACCGTTCCCGAGGACCGGCATGGCCTCGCGGACTCGATCCGGGGGAGGATGGACCGGCACGGCGGCGAGGTCCGGCTGCGCACCACCCCCGGCGAGGGGACGGAAGTGCAGCTGTGCATGCCGAGGTCCGGGAACTAGGAGGGGTGCGGACGTGACAGGCCGGGAGACGCCGGTGCGGGTGTTCCTCGTGGACGACCACGCGCTGTTCCGCGCCGGGGTGCGCGCCGAACTGGACTCGATCACCGACGAGATCGACGTGGTCGGCGAGGCGGGCTCGGTCGGCGAGGCGGTCGTCGGCATCAACCACGTGCGGCCGGACGTGGTCCTGCTGGACGTGCACATGCCCGACGGCGGTGGGGCGGAGGTCCTGCGCCAAGTTCGCACGAGCCTGCCCGAGGTGGTCTTCCTGGCGCTGTCGGTGTCCGACGCGGCCGAGGACGTGATCGCGGTGATCCGGGCCGGTGCGCGCGGGTACGTGACGAAGACGATCTCCAGTCAGGAGCTGGTGCGCGCGGTGGTGCGCGTGGCGGAGGGCGACGCGGTGTTCAGCCCCCGGTTGGCCGGGTTCGTGCTGGACGCGTTCGCGGACCGGCCGGGCGCGGCGCCGATCAGCGACCCAGAGCTGGACCTGTTGACGCCCCGGGAGCGGGACGTGCTGCGGCTGCTGGCGCGCGGGTACGCGTACAAGGAGATCGCGTCGGAGCTGTTCATCTCGGTGAAGACGGTGGAGACGCACGTGTCGAGCGTGCTGCGCAAGACCCAGCTCTCGAACCGCTACGAACTCTCCCGCTGGGCTTCGGACCGCCGTCTGGTCTAGGGGTTGCGGGGTCCTTCGCTGCCCGCTGCCGCGCCCTTGACCAGCATCAACAGTCCGTCCACCAGGTCGTCGGTGGTGCCCGATCCGGTGGCGAGGGCGCGCAGCTTCATGCCCATGATCAGGCCCACCACCACGCCCGCGACCTTGTCCGCGTCCGGCACGCCCAGGGCCGTCAGCACCGTCGCCGCCAGCTTGTCGTAGGCGGTGAAGCAGTCGGAGGCCGCGTCCTGGAGTTCCGGGTCCCGGCCGGCGTGGAGGTACAGCTCGTACGGGGCGATCCGTTCGCTGTCCTGGGGCACGGTGTTGGCCACTTCGCGGACCAGTTCGACGACCTTCTCCAGGTCCGCGCTGCCGGTCTGGGACTGCTTGGCCAGTTCGCCGAAGTGCCTGGTCTCGCAGTCCACGAAGTGCAGCATGCTGGCCCGGAGCAGGTCCTGCTGGGTGGCGAAGTGGTAGGTCACCGAACCCAGCGAGACGCCGGCCACCTGGGCGATGCGGCGGTTGGTGACGCCCGCGACGCCGTCGTCGCCGATGATCCGCAGCACCGCGCTGATGATCCGCTGCCGGGTCTCGGCCGGTCTGGTCATGACTCACATCTTCCCGCATCGGTCGTGCCGGCCGGTCGTCGTGGCGTGCGATTTCCGATACTGTTCGTTCGAACGAACAGTATCCACCGGGGAGGACCGCGATGCACGTCAGGGGAAGCACCGTCCTGTTGACCGGCGCGACCGGCGGGCTGGGGCACGCCATCGCGCGTGCGCTCGCCACGCAGGGGGCGAAGCTCGTGCTCACGGGGCGGAAGGAGGCCGAGCTGAAGGCCCTGGCCGAGGAGACCGGTGGGCGTGCGCTGGTCGCTGATCTCGCTGACGCGGACGGGGTTCGCGCGCTGGTCAAGCAGGCGGGTCAGGTCGACGTGCTGATCGCGAACGCCGCGTTGCCGGCCAACGGGAAGCTCACCGACTTCACGGCGGAGGAGGTCCGGCGGGCGCTGGGCGTGAACCTCGACGCCCCGATCGCCCTCACCCACGCCCTCCTGCCGGGCATGGTCGAGCGTCGGCGGGGGCACGTGGTGCTCATCGGGTCTTTGGCGGGCAAGGTGACTTCGCCGTACGCGTCGCTCTACAACGCCACCAAGTTCGGTCTGCGCGGCTTCGGGTTGGGGGTTCGGCAGGACCTGGCGGGGACCGGGGTCGGGGTGTCGGTGGTGCAGCCGGGGTTCGTGCGGGACGCGGGGATGTTCGCCGACACCGGGGCCAAGCCGCCGGCCGGGATGCGGACGGTGTCGCCGGAGCAGGTCGCGGCGGGTGTGGTGGAGGCCATCGAGAAGAACCGGGCCGAGGTCAACGTGGCGCCGGTGGAGCTGCGGGTGGCGAGCACGGTCGGTGGGGCGTTCCCGGGGTTCGCGGAGGCGTTGCAGCGGCGGATCGGCGGGGACGACGTGATGGCGCAGATGTCGTTGTCGAACAAGGCGAAGCGCTGATGGCCGCCCCGGTGATGGACACGTCGGCCATCCCCCGCCCACGCTGGCGGGTGCCGTTGCTGGGCGATGTGATCGGCACGTCCCTGCGCACGCCCGTGCAGGACACCATGCGCCAGGGCAGGGACCTCGGCCCGATCTTCACCCGGCGGTTCCTGGACCGGGAGATCGTCTTCATCGGCGGTGCCGGGTTGACGGCAGAACTGGCCGACGAGAAGCGGTTCGCCAAGCACCTGGCGCTGGGCGTGGAGGAACTGCGGGTCATCGGCGGGGACGGGTTGTTCACCGCGTACAACGAGGAACCGAACTGGAAGACCGCGCACGACGTCCTGATGCCGGCGTTCACGCAGAGCGCCATGCGGGCTTACCACCCGGCGATGGTGGACGTCGTGCAGGAGTTGGTCGGGAAGTGGGACCGGGGCGGCGTGGTCGACGTGTCGGCGGACATGACGAACCTGACGCTGGAGACCATCGGGCGGGTGGGGTTCGGCTACCCGTTCGACTCGTTCCGGCGGTCGGAGGCGCACCCGTTCGTGCGGGCGATGATCGGGTCGTTGCGGCACGCGCAGCGGAAGGGCTTCCAGTTCCCGTTGGTGGCCAGGCTGTTCGGGCGGGGTGCGGAGGAGCGGTACCGGGCGGACGTGGCGTACCTGGCGGAGGTCGTGGACGAGGTGATCCGCGCGCGGGTGGCGTCCGGTCCCTCGGCGGACCGGATCGACCTGCTGGACCTGATGCTGGCGTCGGGGGCGTTGGACGAGGTGAACGTCCGGAACCAGGTGATCACGTTCTTGATCGCTGGTCATGAGACGACCTCGGGGGCGTTGTCGTTCGCGCTGTATTACCTGTCCCGCAACCCTTCCGTGGTGGAGAAGGCGCGGGAGGAGATCGACGCGGTGTGGGGCGGGGCGGAGGTGCCGGCGTTCGAGCAGGTGACCAAGCTGCGGTACGTGCGGCGGATCTTGGACGAGGCTCTTCGGTTGTGGCCGACTGCGCCGGGTTATGCGCGCGAGGCGAAGGCGGACACCGTGCTGGGTGAGCGGTACCCGATGAAGGCGGGCCAGTGGGCGCTGGTCTTGCTGCCGCTGGTGCACCGGGACCCGAGCGTGTGGCCGGACCCGGAGCGGTTTGACCCGGACCGTTTCGCGCCGGACCAGGTGAGGGCGCGGCCGGGGCACGTGTACAAGCCGTTCGGGACGGGGGAGCGGGCGTGCATCGGGCGGCAGTTCGCCCTGCACGAGGCAACCCTGGCCCTGGCCACCGTCCTCCGCCGCTACAACCTGACCCCCGACCCGGGCTACCGCTTGCAAATAACCGAAATGCTCACCCTGAAACCAGCCGGCTTCACCCTGACCATCCACCGCCGCTGACCTCCTCCCACAAGGGTCAGCGGCCGGCAGGCTGCCTGGCTGGACCGGGGCACGTCGGGTCGGGCCGCGCTGGGTCGAGCCACGCCAGGCCGCGCCGAGTTGGGCCGCGCGGGGTCGCGTCGAGTTGGGTCGGGCCGAGTTGGGCCGCGCCGGGTCGCGCCGCGCCGCGCCGGGTCGCGCAGGGTCGGGCCGCGCCGCGCCGGGTCGGGTCGCGCCAGCCAGGCTGCGCCGCCCGACCACATCAGGCCGCCAAGCCGCCGGGCCAGGCAACCCTGATCACGCCGGGCAGCCAGGCAGCCGGAGCGGCCGAGCAGCCGGGCAGCGGCAGGCGGCGCTGACTCACTCGCCGACCGGCGGCTATCGCGCTGCCGGACTGGCGTGCTGCCAGGCTGGCGGGCCTGCCGGGCTGGCGGGCCTGCCGGGCTGGCGGGCCTGCCGGGCTGGCGGGCTGGCGGGCTACCAGGGCTGGCAGCCTGCCGGGCTGCGGCTGCGGCTGTGGGCTGGTGGGCTGGTGGGCTGGTGGGCTGGTGGGCTGGTGGGTAAACCTGCCGTATCGCCTGGTCAGGCGCTAGGCCGGGATCGTTTCCGGGTTCAGCCACCACCAGAGAAAATTTTAGTTCACTGAAGTAAAACCTTTAGCGCGGTGAAGGGCGACCGCTGGGTCGGTAGGGGCGAAGGAGGCGTAGTGGCCGTCCGGGCGGATCAGGTTGCCGTTTTCGACGGTGAAGGTGGGGCCGAAGCGGCTGCTGTCGGGGGCCAAGGTGCCGTCGCAACCCGGGCTGGTGAGCGGGGAGTCTTGGTACGCGAAGGGTTCGAAGAGTTTTCCTGAGTCGATCTTGGCTTTGTCGGCGCGTTCCAGCACGTCCAAGCGGTACCGGCGGTCGGCTTCTGTTCGTGGGACCAGGAAGCGCATGGTGTTGCCGGTGACCCGGAGGTTCTCGTCGGCCGCCGCCGCGCGTTCGATCTCGTACGACGGGAGGAGGTTGGGACCGGCCTCGCCCGCGCGGTCCAGGGCGATCTTCCACGTGGCGTTGTCGGCGTCGCAGATCCCCGAGTTCAGACCCCGTGCGCCGAACGGGCTCATCACGTGTGCGGCATCGCCCACCAGGAGCACCCGGCCCACCCGGAAACGGTCGGCCCTGCGCTGGTGGAAGCGGTACGTGGACTGCCACAGGACCTCGTACGGGCGGTCGCCGGTGATGCGCCTGATGTGCTCGTCGGTCAGGTGGAAACCCTCGGGGACCTGCCAGTCGATGCGGTACACCCCACCGGGTTGCGGGTGCAGCAAGACCTGACGGCCCGGGTTCCACGGCGGGTCGAAGTGGAACAGGCGCTCGGGTGCGGCATGGCCCAGGTCGACGCGGATGTCGGCGATCACGAACAGGTCGTCGAAGGAGTGCCCCTCGAAGGTGATGCCCAGCAGGTCGCGGATGGTGGACTTCACGCCGTCGGCGGCGATGCAGTGGGTGCCCTCAACCACACTGTCTGCTGTGGACACTTGAACGCCATCGACATCCTGCGAGACGCCTACAACCCGTTGTCCGTAGCGGAGATCGATCGAAGGCTCGGCGCGCACCCGGGCTTCCAGGATGCGTTCCACCTCGGTTTGGGGCGTGTTGACGAAAGGGGGAAATCCGGGGCGCCTGGGCAACTCCAGAGTCAGCACCTCGCGGCCGCGGAAGAAAGTCCTGCCCCGGTACCAGGTGACACCCGCCTCGACCACGGACTTGCCCACGCCGACCCGTTCCAACACGTGCAGAACGTCGTGCTGCACGCAGATCGACCGACTGCCCACGGCTGTCCGGGCTTCCGCCGCCTCCAACACGACAGTCGGCACGCCCGCGCGGGCCAGCAGGAGGGCCGCGGTCATGCCCACCGGACCGCCACCGACCACCACGACCGGCTTCACCGCAACGCCGCCCACACCTCTTGGTCGCGCGCGGCCGTCCAGATCCTCGGCCAGTCGACGCCGTCGCACTCGTCCCAGTACCGCTGCACGTTGAACGGCATGCAGTGCTCGAAGATCGGCCACCGGCCGTAGCGCGGGGCGAGGGCGTCATGGGCGGCCCGGAACGCCTCCTTGACCGTGCCGCCGGAGCGGTGGACGGTGCCGACGGTGCGGCGCAGTTCGTCCAGGAAGTGCCGGGACTGGGCGATCGCCGCCTCCACCTCGCCCCGGTCCCGGGCCACCGCGCCCCGTCCGCCGACCAACTGCTCCGCGCCGAGGGCGGCGACGGTGTCGAGGGTGGTGGTCGCCCACTCGTCGTGGAAGGCGTCGCCGGTGTAGAGCGCGGCACGGCTCTCGACCAGGTCGCCGGCGAACAGGACGCGCTGGTGCGGCAGCCAGGCCACGATGTCGCCCGCCGTGTGGCCGCGTCCGCAGAAGCGCAGTTCCAGGTCACCGCGGTCGCCGCCGAGCGGGATGGTGAGGCGGTCGGAGAACGTCATGGTCGGCCAGGTCAGGCCGGGGATCGAAGCCGGGTCCTCGAACAGGCGGGGCATGCGGGCGTACTCGCTCTCCCAGTCCTGCCGGCCGCGTTCGGCGATCAACGTCCTGGTGTTCTCGTGGGCGATGATCTCCTCGGCCCCGAACGCGCTCGCGCCCAGCGTGCGGACCGCGTGGTAGTGGCTGAGGACCAGGTAGCGGACGGGTTTGTCGGTGTGCTCGCGGAGTCGGTCGAGCCAGCGGCGGGCGGCCACCGGGGTCGCCCTCGCCTCGACGCAGACCAGGAAGTCCTCGCCCTCGATCGCCCCGACGTTCGGGTCGCCTTCGGCGGTGAGGGCGTAGACGCCGTCGGCGAGCCGGACGAACTCCTCGTCCTTGGGTGCGAGGTCGGCACTGGACGCAAACGGCTTCACTGCCACGCCTCCCACCATAGGGCGATCGGGAAGCGCCGCACGCAGAGCTACGGTCGGCGTCGTGGACGGGACAGGTCTGACCGCCGAGGAACTGGTCGCGCGGCACCGGGAGTTGCCGCGCGTCGGCCACGACCGCATGAGGCGTGAAGCCGAGGAGTTCTTCGCCCCCGACGACGACCCGTGCGAGCGCAGCCGCGGCTGACCGTCACACCTTGGTGCGGACCTCCACGATCGGCAGCCTCAACGCGCCCGGAGCGTCGGACGGAACAGCCGGCTTCACCGGGGCGACCGCGGGCACCCGCCGGTAGCCCTCGCCCTGGGCCGGGCGCTGGTCGGCCTCGCCCTTGTTCGGCCACAGGGAGAACGCGCGCTCCGCCTGGGCGGTGATGGTCAGGGACGGGTTCACGCCCAGGTTGGCCGAGATCGCCGCCCCGTCCACCACCGACAGCCCCGGGTACCCGTACACCCGGTGGTACGGGTCGATCACGCCCGACCGCTCGTCCGAGCCGATCGGGCAGCCACCGATGAAGTGGGCGGTCAGGGGGATGTTGAACAGTTCGCCCCACGTGCCGCCGGCCACGCCGTCGATGGTCTCCGCGGCCAGCAGGTTCGCCCGGTGACCGGCCGGGATGAAGGCCGGGTTGGGTTCGCCGTGGCCCTGCTTCGAGGTCAGCTTCCGACCGAAGACGCCCTTCTTGGTGTACGTCGTGATCGAGTTGTCCAGGCTCTGCATGACCAGCAGGATCACGGTCCGCTCGCTCCACCGGTGCACGGACAGCAGCCGTGCCAGCCGCACGGGGTGCCGCACCGCCTGCCACAGGAACTGCAACAGCCTCGGCGTGGACTTCGCGCCGTCGGTGGCCAGGGTCTGGAGCAGGCCCATGGCGTTGCTGCCCTTGCCGTACCGCACGGGTTCGATGTGGGTCTGCTCGTCGGGGTGGATGGACGACGTGATGGCCACGCCCTGGCTGAAGTTGCGCTCCTCGTCCACGGTGAAGCGGCCCGCGCCGACGATGGCCTCGGAGTTCGTCCGGGTCAGCTCGCCCAGCTTGGGCGACAGCTTGGGCAGGGCACCTTCGTCGCGCATCCGGTGCAAGAGCTGCTGGGTGCCCCACGTCCCGGCCGCCAACACCACCTGACCAGCGGTGATGGTGCGCCGGCCACGCCGCAGCTTGGCACCGGTGCGGCGGGTGTCGACGGACCACGTGCCGTCGGACGCCTGGCGCAGGCCGGTGACGGTGGTCAGCGGCAGCACCTCGGCGCCGTTGCGCTCGGCCAGGTACAGGTAGTTCTTGACCAGGGTGTTCTTCGCGCCGACCCGGCACCCCGTCATGCACTCGCCGCACTCGGTGCACCCGGTGCGTTGCGGCCCCGCGCCGCCGAAGTACGGGTCCTCGGCGGGCTTGCCCGGCTCGCCGAAGAACACGCCTACCGGGGTCGCGTGGTAGGACTCGGCCACGCCCATGCGCTCGGCGACGGTCTTCATGACCTCGTCGGACGGCGTGGTGGTCGGGTTCTCCACGACCCCCAGCATCCGGCTGGCCTGGTCGTAGAACGGCGCCAGCTCGGACTCCCAGTCCGTGATGTGCGCCCACTGCCGGTCGCTGTAGAACGGCTTCAGCGGCCGGTACAGGGTGTTCGCGTACACCAACGACCCGCCGCCGACGCCGGAGCCGGCCAGGATCATCACGTTGCGCAGCGCGTGGATGCGCTGGATGCCGTAGCAGCCCAGCGCGGGCGCCCACAGGTACCGCTTGAGGTCCCACGACGTCTTGGCGAACTCGTCGTCGGCGAACCGGCGACCGGCCTCCAGCACGGCGACCCGGTAACCCTTCTCGGTCAGCCGGAGGGCGGCGACGCTGCCGCCGAAGCCCGAGCCGATGACGACGACGTCGTAGTCCGTGCGGATGTTACCGGCGAGTTCACCCATGAGGGGCAGATTAGGCGTTACCCGAAGTAACAGCTAGTCCCAATCGGTTCAGTCTCTCGAACGCACGAAACCCCCCGCACGAAGGCGAGGGGTCCGCACGGAAGAGGTCAGCCGCGGACGGTCAGACCGACCTTCTGGAACTCCTTGATGTCCGAGTAGCCGGTCTTGGCCATCGCGCGCTTGAGCGAACCGAACAGGTTCGTCACGCCCCGCGGGTCCACCGACGGCCCGAACAGCAGGCTGCGCAGGTCCACCACCTGGTCCACGCCCGTGGACACGTGGCTGCGCGGCACCGACGGGTGCGCCGACGCCGCCGTCCAGTACAGGCCCTGCCCCGGCGCCTCGGCCGCCGCCGCGAGCGGCTCGCCGAGCATCACCGCGTCCGCGCCGCACGCGATCGACTTGGCGACGTCACCGCTGGTCAGCACGCCGCCGTCGGCGATGACGTGCACGTACCGGCCACCGGTCTCGTCCAGGTAGTCCCGGCGCGCCGCCGCCGCGTCCGCGATGGCCGTGGCCATCGGCACGCCGATGCCCAGCACCGAGTCCGTCGTGGTGACGCCCGGCGTGTAGCCGTAGCCGACGATCACGCCCGCCGCGCCGGTGCGCATCAGGTGCATGGCCGTCCGGTAGTCGCCGACACCGCCGGCGATGACCGGGATGTCCAGGTCCGCGATGAACGACTTGAGGTTCAGCGGCTCGCCGTCGCGCGACACGTGCTCGGCGGAGATGATCGTGCCCTGCACGACCAGGATCTCCACGCCCGCCGCGAGCAGGTCCGGGGTCAGCTCGGCGGCCCGCTGCGGGCTCACCCGCACCGCGACCGTCACGCCCGACTCGCGCACCTGCTTGATCGCCTCGGCGATCAGGTCCATCCGCACCGGGGCCTGGTGCAGCTCCTGGAGCACCTTGACCGGCGCGGCCGGGTCGTCGGTGTCCTCCACCGACTGCACCAGCCGGAACAGCGCCTCTTCCACGTCGCCGTGCCGCGCCCACAAACCCTCGGCGTTGAGGACGCCCAGACCGCCCAGCTCGCCCACCGCCACCGCCGTGCCCGGCGAGACGATCGCGTCCGTCGGGTGGGTGATCAGCGGGATCTCGAAGCGGTAGGCGTCGATCTGCCACGCCGTCGAGACGTCCTTCGACGAACGGGTCCTGCGGGACGGGATGATCTCGATGTCGTCCAGCTCGTAGGCCCGCCTCGCGGTCCGGCCCATGCCGATCTCGACCAGATCGCGCACCTTGTGTCGTCCTCTCCTCTGAGCCTGCGGAACCCGTGGACTCTAGCTCAGCGGGTGGTGTAGTTCGGCGCTTCCACGGTCATCGTGATGTCGTGCGGGTGGCTTTCCTTCAGGCCGGCCGCCGTGATCCGCACGAGCTGCTTGTCCTGCAGCTCGGCGATCGTGCGCGACCCGGTGTAGCCCATCGCCGCCCGCAGACCGCCCGCGAGCTGGTGCACGACCTGGGACAACGGGCCGCGGAACGGCGTGCGGCCCTCGATGCCCTCGGGGACCAGCTTGTCCTCGGACAGCACGTCGTCCTGGAAGTAGCGGTCCTTGGAGTAGGACTTCCGGTCGCCCCGGCCCTGCATGGCGGCCAGCGAGCCCATGCCCCGGTAGGTCTTGAACTGCTTGCCGTTGACGAGGATCAGGTCGCCCGGCGACTCGGCGGTGCCCGCCAGCAGGCTGCCCAGCATGACCGCGCTGGCGCCCGCGGCGATCGCCTTCGCGATGTCGCCCGAGTACTGGATGCCGCCGTCGCCGATCACCGGCACGCCCGCCGGGCGGCAGGCCAGCGACGCCTCGTAGATCGCGGAGATCTGCGGCACACCCACCCCCGCGACCACGCGCGTGGTGCAGATCGAGCCCGGTCCGACGCCGACCTTCACGCCGTCCGCGCCCGCGTCCACCAGCGCCTGCGCGCCGGCCCGGGTGGCGACGTTGCCCCCGACCACGTCCACCTCGTCGCCCAGCTCCTTCTTCACCCGGGCGACCATCTCCAGCACGTTGCGCTGGTGGCCGTGCGCGGTGTCGACCATGATCACGTCGATGCCCGCCTCGGCCAGGGTCATGGCGCGGGTGAAGCTGTCCTCGCCGACGCCGATCGCGGCGGCGCACAGCAGGCGGCCGTCCGGGTCCTTCGAGGCGTTCGGGTACTGCTCGGTCTTGACGAAGTCCTTGACCGTGATCAGGCCGCGCAGCTTGCCGTCGCCGTCGACGATCGGCAGCTTCTCCACCTTGTGCCGGCGCAGCAGGCCCAACGCGGCCTCCGCGGACACGCCCACCTGGGCGGTGACCAGCGGCCCCTTGGTCATGACCTCGCTGACCTTGCGCGAGTGGTCGACCTCGAACCGCATGTCGCGGTTGGTGATGATGCCCACCAGCTTGCCCTGCGCGTCGGTCACCGGGACGCCGGAGATCCGGTAGCGGGCGCACAGCTCGTCGACGTGGCGGATGGTGTCGTCCGGCGAGCACGTCACGGGGTCGGTCACCATGCCGGCCTCGGACCGCTTCACGGTCTCCGCCTGGCGCGCCTGCTCGTCGACGGACAGGTTGCGGTGCAGCACGCCGATGCCACCCTGGCGGGCCATCGAGATCGCCATCCGGCTCTCGGTGACGGTGTCCATCGCGGCGGAGGCGAGCGGCACGCGGAGGGTGATGTTGCGGGAGATGCGGGTGCTGGTGTCCACGCCGCTCGGCACGACCTCGGACTCGGCCGGCAGCAGCAGCACGTCGTCGAAGGTCAGTCCCAGCATGGCGAACTTGCTCGGGACTCCGTCAGCGTTCAACTCGCTGGTCATGGCGGCCGGTGAGCCTTTCCGTCGTGCGGCGATCCCGCCGACCGCGAATTGGGGTTTTCCGCAGGCGGCGATGGGTTCAGCCCATGGTATCTGGACGTGGTCGGGGGTCTCTTCGGTACCGTGCGGGGTCGTGCCGCACGACGCGTTGCCACCAGACCCGTTCGCGGGCGACCCCGAGGACCCGGCGTTGTCCCTCGGTTCGCCCGACGAGGACCACGACCACCCGCCGATGGACGACGTCGAGCGGGCCGAGCTGATCGGCGACCTGAGCGACCTCGCCGTCTACCAGGCGCTGCTGGAACACCGTGGTGTCCGGGGGATCGTGGTGGACTGCGGCGAGTGCCAGGAGCCGCACTACCACGACTGGGCGCTGCTGCGGTCGTCGCTGGAACAGCTCCTGTCCGACGGCCGCATGCGCCCCCACGAACCCGCCTACGACCCGGACCCGACGGCGTACGTCAGCTGGGAGTACTGCCGCGGCTACGCGGACGGGGTCACCGCCACCGAGGGCGCGCGCTGAGTTGGATTGCGCCGCCTGTAGTCGGCTCGTCACGCCGCGTTTCCCGCCGGTCGAAAAGCGTGATCGTCGGGAAAGGCGACATGACAAGCCGACGCGGCCTCGCGGTGTGAGCAAGGACTCGGCTCGGATGTGACGAAGCCCGCCCCCGGCTGGCTGGGGCGGGCTTCGTTTTGCGTCTCAATTGCCGGGCAGGCTCGTCTCAATTGCCGGTCGGGTCCACGTTCGGCGTGTCGGAGCCCGGCGCTTTGCGGGTCTCGCCGCCCGATGGCGGCTCGTTGCTCGGCGGCGGCGCGGCGGTGCCGTTGGTGGTGGTGGTCGTCGTCGTGGTCGGCGCCGTGGTCGTGGTCGACTCCGGGGTCGTCGTGGTCGGCGACGTGGAGGACGGCTCGCTCGGCGAGGTCGGCGTCGTGGGCGTCGTCGACGGCGAGTGGCTCGCCGGTGGGTTCGTCGGCGCCGGGTTCGTGCTGGTCAGCTCGCGGACCAGGGACTCGTGCTTCTGCGCCAGGTCGGCCTTGCCGTCGTCGGCGGAGATGGACGGCAGGACCGTGCTCGCCTTGTCCAGCAGCTCGCGGGCCTCGGTGTAGCGGCCCTCGCGCAGCGCGGCGCGGGCGGTCTCCAGGTCGGTGCGGACCGTCACGGCAGCTTCCACGGACCGGGCGTGGTCGGAGTACAGGACCCGGGTCAGGCCCCACAGCGCGTCACCCGGCTGGGCGTCGCGGGCCACCAGGCTCACCCCGGTGAACGCGATCGCCAGCACGGCGGCGGCGCTCGCGAGCGGGATCAGGAACCGGTGCCGGCCCCGCTGCTGGGGCTGGGCCGCGGCGATCGTGGCCACCGCGGTGTCGGTGTCGACAAGTTCGCCCACCGGGCGGCTGTCGACCTCCCGCCGCCACGCGAGCAGCAGTGCGTTCAGCTCGTCCTCGACGAGCCCTTCAGCGTGGCCGCGCCCGCCCAGCGCGTCCAGCAAAGCGTCATCCGCCCGGATGCCCGCGAGGTCGTCGCCGGGCTCCACCAAGGAGTCATCCGAGGTGAGCGGGGTTCTCTCATCTCGTCCGCGCACGACTTCTCCATCGCCCTTCTCGTGCTGGTCGGCCACTCAGACCACCTCCTCCGCTGCCAACGACTTGCGGAGGCGGGCCAAGGCGCGGTGCTGCGCCACTCGAACCGCACCCGGCGTGGAGCCGACGGCGTCGGCGGTCTCCTCGGCCGACAGGCCGACGACCACGCGAAGCAGGAGGATCTCCCGCTGCTTCTCCGGAAGGATCTTCAGGAGCTGGGCCATCCGGCCGGACAGCTCGCCCTGCATGGCGCGCTGCTCGGGACCGGCTTCCGTCTCGGGGGCGTCGGGCACCTCCGGCACCGGTTCGGACCGGTTCCGGGCAGCTGAGCGATGCGCGTCGGCCACCTTGTGCGCTGCGATCCCGTAGACGAACGCCAAGAACGGCCGACCCTGGTCGCGATAGCTGGGCAGGGCCGTCAGCACCGCGAGACACACCTCCTGGGCCACGTCGTCCGCCGAAGCGAAAGACCTCTCCTGCCTTCCGACTCGGGCGCGGCAGTACCGCACCACCAGGGGACGAATGGATGCCAGCAGCCGCTCGATCGCGTGGCGGTCGCCATCGACGGCCGCGCCCACTTCGGCGTCCAGTCCGTCCCCCAAGTTGGTCATCGCAGACAACAGCCCTGGTGTTACGTGTAGGCGTACCGACAACGAACAGCACGGCGCGACGGACGTCGCCCGTACCGGTGACACTCACCGTACCGGTCGCGGGACCGGATGCACGCAAATGGGGTCTTTGGACCCCATCTGACCTGCCGACACGCCCTGACAACGACACGGCCCGGCGACGGTGACGTCACCGGGCCGAATCAGTCGAATCGGCGAAAGGATGGAGTCCCGCGTGCGCTAGGACACCAGGCCGCGGCGGAAGCCGTGCGCGACGGCCTGGGCGCGGTCGCGGACGCCGAGCTTGCGGAACAGCCGGCGCGCGTGGGTCTTGACGGTGTCCTCGGACAGGTACAGCTCGCGGCCGATCTGCCCGTTGGACTTGCCCTGGCTCATCCCGCGCAGCACCTGGAGCTCCCGCTCGGTGAGCTGCACGCCCGGGTCGGACGGCTGGCGCGGCGCGGGCACGGACGTGCTCGCGAGGGTGTGGGCGAGCGCGGCCACCAGCTCGGGGCGCGAGGCGTCCCAGCGGAGGTAGCCGCGGGCGCCGCCGGCGATGGCCGCGGCGATGCTGCCCGCGTCGTCGGGCGCCCCGAAGACGATGACGTTTGCCTGCGGGTTGGCCGAGACGAGCCGCCGGGTCGCTTCGACCCCGGTCGGGACGGCGCGCTGGGTTCCCACCAGCACCACGTCGACCGGCTGCCGGGAGAAGCGCGCCAACAACTCGTCACCGTGCGCTACGCAGTCGATGCGGCTAACCCCGGGGACAGCCGACATCACGCGGGTGAGACCCTCCCGCACACTGCGCCGGTCGTCGCAAATAAGGACCGTGGTCACGGGGACTCCTTCCTGCAGCCGAGTGACGTTCCATATCCCCTATCGGACGCTAGGGGCGGAACCTTGACACGATCCGGTGCTTAATCCGTCAAGAAGTTCGTCTCAGCGTCTGCGTTCGGGGGTTCCCCGGAACGGAGCAGCGCTCCCGGGATCCACGGCGAACGGGCGGCGATTCGTCGGCTGATCGGATCAGCTCTCCGTAACACGCAGCTCAGAGCGTTGGCGGCGGTCTCCCGGAGCTTGGCGGTCTCCGCACTATTGCGGACTGCCGGGCCGCCCAGGAGCACGAGCGCCGTTGGCCAGATCAACGAGGAGAGGCCGTGGTGGTTGGTGTGATTTAGGTCACACTGTAGCAGGCGGACGCCCCGATCGACGCTTTCGGGTGTCCCCCACACCACTAACGCGGTCCCCAGGACGAGCTGGGACTTGAGGACGTGTCGCGTTGCGCCGGCCGCCTCGGCGTGCTGGAGGGCGGTCTCGGCGGGTGCCACCGCTCGCCCCGCGTGGCCGTCGGCCAGCTCGATCTCGGCGGCGACCCAGCCGCTGCGGACGTGGGTGCGCCAGGTGTGGGGGGTGACGCGGGCGTGGAGGCGGCGGGCTTCGGGGATGCGACCCGCGCCCAGGGCGTCGGCGGCGAGGCCGAGGAGGGCGTCGGCGCGGGCACCGGCGGGGTCGACGCCGTCCGGGTCGACCGAGCCGGCGGTCTCTGTGGGGACGGCTGGGGCAGTGCCGGCCGGGCCGGCAGCGGCCGGGCCGGCGGTGGCGGCGCGGGCGGCGGACAGGGCCAGGGCGTCGAGTTTGCGGGCGGCGGTGTGGCCACCCAGTTGGCGGCGGTGGGAGGCGAGGGTCGAGGCGGCCAGGGAGACGATCAAGTGATCACCGGACCGGAGGAGTGCCCCGAGCGCCGTGGCCGCCGCCGCGTAGTGCCCCTGCCCGCCCAGCGCCACCGCCGCCAGCCACCGCTCGCGCGGCGTCCCGGTCAGCGCCCACCACACCTCCGCGCCCGGCCGGTCGCCGAACGCCGCCGCGCGCAGCAGTGCCGCCCGGTCACCCATGTCCTCCACGTCGGCCACTGTATGCAGTCTTCAGACGACCTGACGGCTCGGCGAGGCGTTCAGCACACTGCCCGTTCGACGGCGTCCGCCGCCTCGGCCAGGCCGTTGATCCGCTCCGCGGGCGACGGCACGACACCGCGCTCCCAGCCCGGTCCGCCGACGAACACCCGCACCTGCTGCCGGGTCCGCGGCAGCGCCGTCACCGCACCCGGATCGGCGTAACGCGGCAGTTGCGCCCACAGCACCACGGCGGCGGGCGCGGTCCGGCGCACCGCCGACGCCAGGGCGTCCAGCGGCAGCGCGGCGCCGAGTTGCCGGATGCCGATCCCCCGCTCGGCCAGCACCGCGGCCAACGGGTACAGCGGCAGGTTGTGCCGCTCCTCCGGCATGCACGCCAGCAGCACCGGCCGGTGGTTGCGCGGCTCGGCGACGATCGGGGTCGCGCGGACCATCGCGGCCAGCACGCACTCGTCCAGCAGGTGCGAGACCTCGACCCCGGCGCCGGAGTGCTCCCAGCGCGCGGCGATCGCGGCGAGCACCGGGCGGACGACGTCGTCCCACGTGGCGATCACGCCGTCCTGGGCGATCGAGTCGGCGAGCAGCACCTGGACGGCGGCCGAGTCCATCGCGAGCGCCGCCCGCCCGACCCCGCGCGCCAACCGGCTCGCCCCGGGCAGCTTCAGGCCCCGGCCGCCGGCGGGCGGTGAGCCGGTGTCGAACTCGCCCCCGGTCAGCACGGGCGGCGGGGCCACGGTCTTGCGCACCACGCGGGGCTGCGGGACGGGCGTGGCAAGGGCGTACTTGGCCGCCTCGGCGCTGGACGCGCCCCGCAGCAGGGCCCGCTGCATCAGCTCCAGGCGGGCCACGTCGTGCGGTGCGTACTTGCGGTGTCGCCCGGTGGTGTGATCACTGGGTCCGAGGCCGTACCGCCGGTCCCACGTGCGCAAAGTAGCCGGCGCGACCCCCAGCCGGCGCGCGACCGCGGCCACCGACAGGGTCACCGAATGCGCAGGATCGTCTTCTGCCGCAACGGTTTCCTGGGCACCGTCGGGCGGCGCGGCGGTGGGCTCGGGGGGCGTCATCACGCTGACATCGTCCGTTCACCTGACGTCACGGGCAACTCCGGGGGTGGCCTCGACTGATCACCCATCGAATGAATTCCGCATTTATGCCACCCACCCCCTTGAACAAGTTTTGGCGCGGTTCTACGGTGGATCATCGTTAAGCCGAATGGAGCAGTTCTCGTCAGTGGGCCAAGGAGGCGGTCTCGATGGCGGACACCCGAAGGCTTCCCGGTCCCAACGCCGACCTGTGGGACTGGCAGATGCGCGGCTCGTGCCGCGGGATGGACAGCGCGTTCTTCTTCCACCCGGACGGTGAACGCGGTCCGGCGCGGGCGCGGCGGGAGGCACGGGCCAAGGCCGTGTGCCTGACGTGCCCGGTGCTGGAGATGTGCCGGCGCCACGCGCTGGCGGTACAGGAGCCGTACGGGATCTGGGGTGGTCTCTCGGAGTCCGAACGGGACAGCATCATCAAGGCCCGCAAGCGCCAGCCCGCGATGGCCTGACGCGAGCCGGGAGACCACCTCCGGCCGGAGGGACGGCGATCCGCACGCCGCCCCTCCCCATGTCCGGGGCTGGGGTGGGGTGGGCCGGTGCGGCGTGGGCCGTGCGGGACGCGGTCGGCCGGTGCCGGGCGGGCCGAGGCGAGGCGGGCCGGTGCGCGGGGCTGGCTGGTGCGGGGCGGGCCGGTGCCCAGAGCAAGGCGGTGCCCAGAGCGGGGCGGTGCCCAGAGCGGGGCGGTGCCCAGAGCGGGGCGCAGGGCCGGGCGATGCGGGGTGGGCAGGTGCGCAGGGCGGCCGGTGCCGGGGCTGGCGTGAGGCCGGTGCCGGGCCGACATGAGGCCGGTGCCGGGCTGGCGTGAGGCCGGTGCCAGTGCGGGGGTTTGCGCGGGTGGGAAGGCTCGTGCGGGCGTACCCCCGCTCGGAGCGCCCCTACGAAACAGCCAACCACGGGGGTACGACAGTTCCAGGCGTGCGCGCCCCCGAGCACGTTCGGGTGTGGCCCCGGCACGCCGAAGGGGGCGGCACCCGCGGGTGGGTGCCGCCCCCTTCGAGTTCGAGCGGCGTGGAGCCGGTCGGGCTCAGTGGCCGTGACCGTGCCCGTGGCCGTGACCGGCCGCCGCGGCGGGCTCCTCTTCCTTCTTCTCCACGACGGCGCTCTCCGTGGTGAGCACCATGCGCGCGATCGACGCGGCGTTCGCCACGGCCGACCGGGTGACCTTGACCGGGTCGATGATCCCGGCCTCGAGCAGGTCGCCGTAGGTCAGCGTGGCCGCGTTGAGGCCGTAGCCCCAGTCCTGCTCGCGGACCTTGTTGACCACCACGGCGCCCTCCAGGCCCGCGTTGGCCGCGATCCAGAACAGGGCCGAGCCCAGCGCCTCGCGGACCACCGCGACGCCGGTCGCCTCGTCGCCCTCCAGGCCCAGACCGTTGTCCAGGACCTTCGAGGCGTGCACGAGCGCCGAGCCGCCGCCGGGGACGATGCCCTCCTCGACCGCTGCCTTGGTCGCCGCCACCGCGTCCTCGATGCGGTGCTTGCGCTCCTTCAGCTCGGTCTCGGTGGCCGCGCCGACCTTGATCACCGCGATGCCGCCGGACAGCTTCGCCAGCCGCTCCTGGAGCTTCTCGCGGTCCCAGTCGGAGTCGGTCGCCTCGATCTCGCGGCGCAGCTGCTCCGCGCGGGCGGCGACGTCGGCCTTGGTGCCGGCGCCGTCGACGATGGTCGTGTCGTCCTTCGACACCACGACCCGTCGCGCGGAACCCAGCACGTCCAGCCCGGCCTCGGCCAGCTTCAGGCCGACCTCGGCGGAGATCACCGTGGCGCCCGTGACGACCGCGAGGTCGTCCAGGAACGCCTTGCGGCGGTCGCCGAAGTACGGGGCCTTGACCGCGACCACGCGCAGCGTCTTGCGCAGGGCGTTGACCACCAGGGTGGACAGCGCCTCGCCCTCGACGTCCTCGGCCACGATCACCAGCGGCTTGCCGGCCTCCGCCACCTTCTCCAGCAGCGGGAGCAGGTCGGCCAGGGCGCTGATCTTCTCGCGGTGCAGCAGGATGCGCGCGTCCTCGAACACGGCCTCCTGGGCCTCGAGGTCGGTCGCGAAGTGCGCCGAGATGTAGCCCTTGTCGAACTGGACACCCTCGGTGATCTGCAGCTCGGTGGCCAGCGTCGAGGACTCCTCGACGGTGATCACACCGTCCTCGCCGACCTTCTCGATGGCCTCGCCGAGCAGGTTGCCGATCGACGCGTCGCGCGAGGAGACGGTGCCGACCTGCGCGATGTTGTCGCGGCCCTTGACCGGGGTGGCCTTGGCCTTGAGCGCGTCCACGACGGCGTCGGCGGCGGCCTGGATGCCGCGGCCCAGCGACGTCGGGTTGGCGCCCGCGGCGACGTTGCGCAGACCGACCCGCACCATGGCCTGGGCCAGGACGGTCGCGGTCGTGGTGCCGTCGCCGGCCACGTCGTTGGTCTTCGTGGCCACGCTCTTGGCCAGCTGCGCGCCCAGGTTCTCGAAGGCGTCTTCCAGCTCGACCTCGCGGGCGATGGTCACACCGTCGTTGGTGACCATCGGCCCGCCGAACTTCTTGTCGAGCACGACGTGCCGGCCGCGCGGACCCAGGGTCACCTTGACCGTGTCCGCGAGCTTGTTCACGCCGCGCTCAAGCGCCCGACGAGCGTCCTCGTCGAAGCTGATCTGCTTGGCCATACCTAGCCTCTCTCAGATGCGCGGAACGCCCCGGGTGCCCCCGGTGAACCGAGGCCGCCGGGGCGTTCTCCACGTGTCCGGCCGGAACGTCAGTTGATGACGGCCAGCACGTCGCGGGCGGAGAGGATCAGGTACTCCTCGCCGTTGTACTTGACCTCGGTGCCGCCGTACTTGGAGTAGATGACGACGTCGCCGACAGCCACGTCCACGGGGATGCGGTTGCCCTTGTCGTCGATCCGGCCGGGACCGACCGCGAGGACCTTGCCCTCCTGGGGCTTCTCCTTCGCGGTGTCCGGGATCACGAGGCCGGAAGCGGTCGTGGTCTCGGCCTCGCTGGCCTGGACGACGATCTTGTCCTCGAGCGGCTTGATGTTCACGCTCACCGGGCTGACCTCCACGGTCGTCGAAAGCGTTGGCAGGTTGCGTTTACGGCTCCTGCCACCCCGCCGTCGCGGGGGTCGGGGCGGTTGCTGGTGCCGTGCATCTAGCACTCTACCCACGCGAGTGCCAACGCTTCAACGACCCCCGTCACTCGTCCCGGCGACCACCCGGAACCCACGCCGCGGTGACCCTGCTTGCCCTCGGGTGGAGGAGGCGGGTGGAGGTGGGGTGGGTGGAGGGGGATGGGGACGGTGGGGGTGGAGGGTGGCGCTCATGGGAGTGTCGTTTGGGCGAGTGTTGATGTTCACCTGATCGCCAACACCGTGGCGGACGGTCAGCCGCATGAACACCGTGACGCGACGGACCCTGCTCATCGGCGGTGTCGCTCTGGCCACGGCCGGGGCGGGCTTCCCCACGCTCGACGACCCGTTCACCCTCGGCGTGGCCAGCGGCGACCCGCGGCCGGACGGGGTCGTCCTCTGGACGCGCCTCGCCCCGAAGCCGCTCAACGAGGACGGCCTCGGCGGCATGCCCAACCGGATGGTCCCCGTGCACTGGGAGATCGCCGAGGACGAGCGGTTCCGGCGGGTCGTGCGGCGCGGTACGGAGGTCGCGCGGCCGGACAGCGCGCACAGCGTGCACGTCGAACCCTTCGGGTTGCGGCCCGGCGCGGAGTACTTCTACCGGTTCCGGGCCGGTGACCACGTCTCGCCGGTCGGTCGCACCCGCACCGCGCCCGCGCCGTGGGAGGTGCAGGACCTGACCATGTGCTTCGCCTCCTGCGCGCACTACGGCGAGGGCTACTTCACCGCCTACCGCCGCCTCGCCGAGGACGACCCGGACCTGGTCCTGCACCTGGGCGACTACCAGTACGAGTACGCGGCCAAGGCGGCCGACGTGCGCACCGTGGTCGGCCCGGAGACCCGCACCCTCGCCGACTACCGGCTCCGCCACGCCCAGTACAAGACCGACGCGGACCTCCAGTTCGCGCACGCCGCCGCCCCGTGGCTGGTCGTCTGGGACGATCACGAACTCGAGAACAACTGGGCGGACGAGGTGCCCGAGCAGCCGGACCCGAGCTTCCTCGACCGGCGCGCGGCGGCGTTCCAGGCGTACTACGAGAACATGCCGCTGCGCCGGTCCGCCCGCCCGAACGGCGTCGACATGCAGCTCTACCGCCGGGTCCAGTGGGGCGCGCTGGCCAACTTCCACATGCTCGACACCCGCCAGTACCGCGACGACCAGGCGTGCGGCGACGGCTGGAAGACGTGCACCGAGGCGGGCAACCCGACCCGCAGCATCACCGGCGCGGAGCAGGAGGCGTGGCTGCTGGACGGGTTCCGCCGGTCCCGCGCCCGCTGGGACGTCCTGGGCCAGCAGGTCTTCTTCGCCGAGCGCGACCGCAAGGACGGCCCGGTGAAGGAGGTCTCGATGGACGGGTGGGACGGCTACCTGGCCTCGCGCGACCGGATCACCCGCGGCTGGGTCGACGCGGGCGTGCGCAACACCGTCGTGCTGACCGGTGACGTGCACGCCCACTACGCCGCCGACATCAAGGCCGACTGGAACGACCCGGCGTCGTCGCGGACCGTCGGGACGGAGCTGGTCTGCACGTCCGTCACCTCCGGCGGCGACGGCAACGACACCGTGGACCAGACCCAGCTCCGGCTCAACCCGCACATCAAGCTGCACAGCCGGCGGCGCGGGTACGTGCGGACCCGGTTCACCGCGCGGGAAATGCGCGCGGACTTCCGCACGTTGCCCGCGGTGCGCACTCCCGGGGCCGCGGCCACCACCCTGAAGTCCTTTGTGGTGGAGGACCGCAACCCCGGCCTTAACAGCGTTTAATTCCGCTTGCCGTTGATCACTTCGTAGAGGGCGGTCCAGCTGCTGCGACCGAGCCCGGCCTCGATGCCGCGCCGGTAGAGCGACTGGACCGCCCTCGGCAGTTCGGCGTCCAGTCCGGTCGCGTCGCTGGCCCCGACGATGTGGTCGGCGGTCGCGCCCATCATGAGGATGTTCGCCTCGTCGCCCGGATGTTCGCCCGAGTCGACCGCCTGCACGGTCTCGTCCAGGTACATCGCGATCGAGTCCAGGTTGTCCCGCAGGTACGGGGCGAACGCGGCGGCCGGGACGCCGGCGGTCTTCACCAGGGCCACGCTGTGCAGGACACCGGCCAGCGCGGTCAGGAAGTAGTCGAGCTGCGCCTGGTAGAACAGCTGCGCCAGGGAGTGGTCCTCCCCGAGGTAGTCCGGCCGGCCGATGACCGCCAGCACGTCCTTGTGCGCCTCGAACACGTCCTTCGGGCCGCTGTAGAAGATGTACGCGCCCTCCTCGCCGACCATCGGCGCGGGCGCCATCACCCCGCCCACCAGCAGTTCCGCGCCCCGCTCGGCGAGCCAGGCGGCGGCCTTCAGGGTCTTGTCCGGGGTGTCGGAGCTGAGGTTGACGACGGTCTTCCCGGCCAGGTCGACCTCGCCCAGGATCTCGTGCATCGCGGCGTAGTCGGTCAGGCTGAGCAGGACCAGCTTGGCCGCGTCGACGGCGGCCTGCGGGGTGCCGGCGCGGGTGGCGCCCTGCTCGACCAGGGCGTCGGCGCGGCTCGCGGTGCGGTTCCAGACGGTGACCGGGTGGCCGGCGGCGAGGAACTTGCGGACCATGGCCTGCCCCATGGGGCCGAGGCCGATCAAGGTCAGCGGCGTGCTCATGTTGCTCCTTCGTTCGGTGTCGGGACCAGGTTGTCGGCGGGCGCTGCGGGTTCACTGCGGGTCCGCTGCTGGTTGACTTCAGGTCGTGCGATTCGGCGTGCTGGGTCCCCTGGCGGTGTGGACGGCGGACGGGACCCCGGTGCGGGTGCCGGAGGCGAAGGTGCGGGCGCTGCTCGCGCGGCTGCTGGTCGCCGAGGGCCGGCCGGTGCCGGTGGACGCGCTGGGCGCGGCGCTGTGGGGCGCGCACCCGCCGGACAGGAACACGTTGCAGACCAAGGTGTCCGCTTTGCGGAAGGTGTTGGGGCGGGACGCGGTGGTGTGGGAGCCGCCGGGGTACGCGGTGCGGTACTCGTGGCTGGACGTGGTGGCGTTCCGGGAGTTGGCTGCGGCGGGTTCGTTCGACGAGGCGCTGGCGCTGTGGCGGGGTGAGCCGCTGGCGGAGTTCGGGGCGGAACCGTTCGCGGTGGGGTTCGCGGAACGGGCGGCTTTGGAGCGGCTGGCGGTCGTGGAGGACCGGGCTGAGGCGTTGTTGGCTGCCGGGCGGCCGGTGTCGCTGGCGGAGGAGGTGGCGCGGCACCCGGTGCGGGAACGGTTGCGGGGCCTGCACATGCGGTCGCTGTACCTGGGTGGGCAGCAGGTGGCGGCGCTGGAGAGCTTCGCGGCTTACCGGCGGGTGCTGGCGGAGGAGCAGGGGCTGGCGCCGGGGCCTGAGTTGGTGGAGTTGCAGCGGGCTCTGCTGCGGCACGAGGTGGAGCGGCCGCGGACGAACCTGCCCGCGCCGGTGACGTCGTTGGTGGGGCGGGCGGGGGCGGTGGCGTCGGTGTCGGCGCTGCTGGGGTCGTCGCGGCTGGTGACGTTGACGGGGCCGGGCGGGGTGGGGAAGACCAGCCTCGCGGTGGAGGTGGCGCGGTCGCTGGTTCCCGGCGTGGCGGACGGGGTGTGGCTGGTCGAGCTGGCCGGACTGGACCGCGTCGACGGTGACGGGGTCGAGGGTGACCGGGTGGCCGGGGCGGTGGCGGCTGTGGTGGGGGTGCGGGAGGAGGTTGCGCCCGGTTTGGCCGCTGGGCTGGTGGATCGGGTCGCGGAGGCGTTTCGGGGGCGGGACGTCTTGCTGGTGCTGGACAACTGCGAGCGGCTGGTGGGGGCGGTTGCCGGGGTGGTGGCGCGGCTGTTGCGGGCGGTGCCGGGGTTGCGGGTGTTGGCGACCAGTCAGGAGCCGTTGGGGATCGCCGGCGAGAGCGTCTGGGTGGTGCCGCCGCTGGAACCTGCGGATGCGGTGCGGTTGTTCGCGGAACGGGTTTCGGCGGCGGTGCCGGGGTTCTCGGTGACGGCCGGGAACCGAGCCGTCGTCGAGCGGATCTGCGGGCGGCTGGACGGGTTGCCGTTGGCGTTGGAGTTGGCGGCGACCCGGGTGCGGGCGCTGGGGGTCGAAGGGCTGCTTGAGCGGTTGGACGACCGGTTTCGGGTGTTGTCCGGCGGGCCTCGGGACGCGCCGGCCCGGCAGCGGGCCTTGCGGGCGATGATCGACTGGAGTTGGGACCTGCTCGGGCCGGCTGAGCGGGCGGTGTTGCGGCGGCTGGCGGTGGTGGTCGAGGGGTGTGATCTGGAGGCGGCCGAGGCGATCTGCGCGGGGGACGGCGTGGATGACGTGCTGGAGAGCCTGAGCAAGCTGGTCGACCGGTCGCTGGTGGTGGTGTCGCCCGGCGATCGGGTGCGGTACCGGTTGTTGGAGTCGGTGGCCGATTACGGGCGTGAGCGGCTGGTCGAGGCGGGTGAGTGGGACGCGGTGCGGGCGCGGCACGCGGACCACTACCGGGCGTTGGCCGAGCGGGCCGGGCCTGAGCTGCGCGGTCCAGACCAGCTGCGGTGGTTGGCGCGGTTGGACGCCGACGCGGCGAACCTGCGGGCGGCCGTGGCGGGTGACGCGGGCGCGGCTCGGGCGTTGGCCTGGTACTGGTTCCTGCGCGGGCGGGTCCGGGAGGCGCGGGACGCGTTGGACGGTCCGTGGCGGCTGGGGTTCTCGGTGCTGGCCGGTGGGCCGGTGCAGGACCCCGGGGTCGTGGCGGACCCGCGGGCGCGGTGGTTCCTCGGGTACGTGTTCTCGACCGTCGGGGACATGGTCGCCGGGGAGAAGCTGACGGACTCGGCGCTGGAGGAGTTCGTCGCGGAGGGGGACGAGTGGGGTGTGGCGGCGGCGCTGTCGGACCGGTTCAGCCAGGCGATGGCGCGAGGGGACTTCGACACCGCTCGGGACGCTGCCGAGAGGGCTGAGCGGACGTTCGTCAGGCTGGGCGATCGGTGGGGGCGGCTCCAGGCTTCGTTCGCGCTCGGGACGCTCGCCCAGTTGCGCGGCGACTACGACACGGCGGCGCGGGTCCACCGGCAGGGGCTGGAGCTGGCGCGTGAACTGCGCTCGTGGCCGGAGGTGTCCTACACGCTGTCCTGGTTGGGCCGGGTCGCACTCCTGACCGGCGACTTCGCCGAGGCCCGCGCGCTGCACGAGCAGGCCCGGCGGATCGCGGCCGACCAGGGCTTCTCCCCCGGCGAGATGTACGCGGAGACCGGGTTGGCGCTGGTCGCGCGGCGGGTCGGGGACCTCGACGAAGCGGACCGGCTGCTGGCGCGGCTGCACGACTGGCACCGGCAGGTCGGGTTCGAGGCCGGGGCGACGCTGGTGCTGGCCGAGCAGGGGTTCGTGGCCGAACAACGGGGAGATGTCGACAAAGCGCTTCGGCTGCAAAGGGCCGGGCTGGAGTTGGCGCGTCGGGTCGGGGACCCGCGGGCGGTGGCGCTGGCGTGCGAGGGGTTGGCGGGCGCCGAGGCGTTGGCCGGTCGGCACGAGGAGGCGGCGCGGCTGCTCGGGGTCGCCACCGGGCACCGGCGGTCGGTCGGGGTGCCGCTGCCGGACGGTGAGCGCCACGACGTGGACCGGATCACCGCCGCCGCCCGGGAGGTCCTGGGCGACGAGCGGTTCCGGCTCGCCTGTGAAGAAGGGCTAGAAGACCTGGACGGTGCCGACGGGTAGCCCCGGGACGGTGGACAGGTCGAGCGGGGACGGCTTCGCGCCGGCCGCCACCAGGTGCGCGCCCAGGGCGGCGATCATCGCACCGTTGTCGGTGCACAGCCGGGGACGGGGCACGCGCAGTTCGATGCCCGCCTCGGCACAACGCTCGGCGGCCAGGCCGGACAGCCGCGAGTTCGCCGCGACCCCGCCGGAGATCACCAGGGTGTCCACGCCGAAGTCCTGGCACGCCCGGATGGCCTTGGCGGTCAGCACGTCCGCCACCGCCTCCTGGAACGACGCGGCCACGTCGGCGAGCGGGATCTCCTCGCCGGCCTTCTCCCGCTTCTCCACCCACCGCGCGACGGACGTCTTCAGGCCGGAGAACGAGAAGTCGTACTTCGCGTCACGCGGACCGGTCAGGCCGCGCGGGAACGCGATGGCGCACCCGTTGCCCTGCTTGGCCAGCTTGTCGATCGGCGGACCGCCCGGGTAGGGCAGGTCGAGCAGGCGGGCGACCTTGTCGTAGGCCTCGCCGGCCGCGTCGTCCACGGTCGAGCCGATCTCGGTGATCTTCTCCGCCAGGCCCTCGACCAGCAGCAACTGGGAGTGGCCACCGGACACCAGCAGCGCCACGCACCGCTTGGGCAGCGGGCCGTGCTGGAGGGTGTCGGCGGCGACGTGGCCCGCGAGGTGGTTGACGCCGAAGAGCGGCTTGTCGAGCGCGGCGGCGTACGCCTTGGCCGCCGAAGTGCCGACCAGGAGGGCGCCGGCGAGGCCGGGACCCGCGGTGACGGCGATCGAGTGGATGTCGGACAGTTCGATCCCGGCCTTCTCCACCGCGCGGCGCATGGTGGGCACCATCGCCTCCAGGTGGGCGCGCGACGCCACCTCCGGGACCACGCCGCCGAAGCGCGCGTGCTCCTCGACGCTGGAGGCGACCTCGTCGGCGAGCAGTTCCAGCGCGCCGTCCGGGCCGAGGCGGACGATGCCGACGCCCGTCTCGTCGCAGGAGCTCTCGATGCCGAGGATGAGCCGGTCAGTCACGGTTCGCGGGCCTTCCCATCGTGTACGCGTCGGCACCCGACGGCTGGTAGTAGCGGCGGCGCAGGCCCAGGTGCTCGAAGCCGTGCGCCAGGTAGAGCGAGATCGCGGGGACGTTGTCCGTGCGGACCTCCAGGAACACCGGCAGGCCCAGCTCGTCGGCCTTGGCCAGCAGGGTGCGCAGGAGGGTCTTGCCGACGCCGCTGCCCTGGTGGGCGCGGTCGACGGCGATGGTGTGGACGCTCGACTCGAAGTCGGTGAGGGCCAGGCCCGCGTAGCCGATGAGGGCGTCGTCGTCCGTGTAGGCGCCGACGTAGAAGTTGCCGTGGTCGAGTTCGCTGTGGAACGCGTTCTCGCTCCACGGGTCGTCGCCCGGGAACAGGTCCCGCTCGATCTCGGCGCAGCGGGCCGCGTCCTCGTGGCGCAGCGGCGCGATGGTGACCGTGCGCGGGGTCACCTGGTCACCCTCTTGCGGCCCACCGGCTCGACGGCGTCGGGTCGGCGCAGGTAGAGCGGGGTGAGGGCGGCGGGGCGGGCGCCGGCCAGGAGTTCCTCGGCGGCGGCCGCGACCAGCGAGGTCGGGGACGGGTACCGGGCGTCCACCACGGGGAGGTCCAGGACGTCGGCGTAGATGCGGGCACCTTCGCCGGCCGCCGCGGTGACGGCTGTGTCGAGCTTGTCGAGGACGTCGGCGGGCTTGTCGACGTGCGGGCCGTCGGTGCGGCGGCCGGCGGCGTCGTAGGCGGCCCAGTAGACCTCCTTGCGGCGCGCGTCGGTCGCCACGAGGAGCGGGTGGCCGGTGTTCGCGTCCAGCGCGATGGCGTCGGGGGTGGGGACCGGGTAGACCGGGCGGTTGAGCGCCTGGCCCAGCGCGGCGGCGGTGACCAGGCCCACGCGGAGCCCGGTGAACGGGCCGGGGCCCGAGCCGCAGACGATGGCGTCCAGGTCCTGGAGCGTGTGGCCGGCCTCGGCCAGGGCTTCCTGGAGGTGGGGTGTGAGCAGCTCGCCGTGCGCCTTCGCGTTCACCGTCACCCGCTGCGCGAGCAGGCGGGGCGGCGCGTCGGGCGTCAACTCGACCACTCCGGCGGTGACGGCGGGGGTCGCGGTGTCCAAGGCGAGCACTAGCACGGTAGTCAAGGGTACGGGTGCCGCGTCCGTGGGCTGAAGCACACTGGACTTGACGTCGGCGTCAAGGGCGAGGATCGGTGCCGTGCGCATCGGAGAACTGGCGCGGCTGGGCGGGACCACCACCCGGGCGCTGCGGTATTACGAGTCGCTGGGCCTGTTGACGGCGCGGCGCGGGGCCAACGGGCAGCGCGAGTACGACGAGGCCGACCTGCGGCTGGTGGCCGAGATCAGGTCGTTGACCGGGATCGGGTTCGCGTTGGAGGACACCCGGCCGTTCGTCGAGTGCCTGCGGGACGGCCACCCGAGCGGGGACGCCTGTCCGGCGTCGGTCGCGGTGTACCGGCGCAAGCTCGCCGAGCTGGACGAGTGCATCGAGCGGCTGGAGGCCGCGCGGAGCCGGGTGCGCACGCAGTTGGCGGAGGCGGAGAAGAGGAGTCGGCCGTGCGCGCGTTGACGGACGAGACGTTCGCGGAGGCGATCACCGGGGACGCGGTGCTCGTGGAGTTCACGGCGGCCTGGTGCCCGCCTTGCCGGATGATCGAGCCGGTGCTGGCGGAGCTGGACGCCGAGCTGGAGTCGGTGTCGTTCGCGAAGATCGACACGGACGCGCATCCCCGGACGGCCCGCGACCTGGGGATCATGGGGATGCCGACGTTGCAGCTGTACCGGCGCGGGGAACTGGTGGCCCAGCTGGTGGGGGCGCGGCCCAAGGCCCAGCTGATGAAGTGGCTGGAGCCCCACTTGTAGGGGGGTGGCTCGGAGCACAGTTGTGATGCGGTTCGGCGGGTTCTTGGTCAAGGTGGGTGGATGTTGCTGCCTGCCTTGGCTTCCCCCACCGCCAAAGTGGCCATCCGGTTCCCCGGCCACGAGTTGACCTACGCCGAACTGGCCGCTCGGGCGCGGCAGGTGGCGTACGGGCTGGTGGGGAAGCGGCGGATCGCGGTGTGGGCGCGGTCGGACGTGCGGACCTGCGTTGCGGTGGTCGGTGCGTTGTTGGCCGGGGTGCCCGTCGTGCCGCTCAACCCCAAGTTGGGTGAGCGGGAGTTGGCGCACATCCTGTCGGACAGCGAGCCGGATCTGGTGGTGGACGACGAACTGCCGTCCGGGGTCGAGGTGCCGTTGCCGGAGCCCGACGGGGAAGCGCCGGCGCTGATCATCTACACCTCCGGGACCACCGGGCCGCCCAAGGGGGTGGTGCTGCCCCGGCGGGCGTTGGCTTCGAACCTGGACGCCCTCGCGCAAGCCTGGGAGTGGACCGCCGATGACGTGGTCGTGCACGGGTTGCCGCTGTTCCACGTGCACGGGTTGGGCATCGGGGTGCTCGGGCCGTTGCGGCGGGGTGGGACGGTGCACCACCTGGGGACCTTCAGCGTGGCGAGCGCGGCCGAGGCGATGGCGTCGGTCGGGACGATGATGTTCGGGGTTCCGACCATGTACCACCGGATCGTCCAGGCGCCCGAGCACGCGGCGGCGTTCGCGAAGGCCCGGTTGTTGGTGTCGGGGTCGGCGGCGTTGCCGGCCACCGTCCACGAGCAGCTCGAACGGCTCACCGGGCAGCGGGTGGTCGAGCGGTACGGGATGACCGAGACGTTGATGAACACCAGCGTGCGGGCGTCCGGCGACCGGCGGCCGGGGACCGTGGGGTTGCCGCTCGACGGGGTCGAGGTGCGGGTGGTCGGGGACGAGCCCGGGGAGATCGCGGTGCGGGGGCCGAACCTGTTCCTGGAGTACCTGAACCGGCCGGACGCCACGCGTGAGGCGTTCGTGGACGGGTGGTTCCGGACGGGGGACCTCGCGGTGGTCGAGCCGGACGGGTACCTGCGGATCGTGGGGCGGCGCGCCACGGACCTGATCAAGAGCGGCGGGTACAAGATCGGGGCCGGCGAGATCGAGAACGCCCTGTTGGAGCACCCTGGGGTGGCCGAGGTGGCCGTGACCGGCGAGCCCGACGAGGACCTGGGTGAGCGGGTGGTGGCCTGGGTCGTGTCGACGGGAGTGCCCACGACAGGCGAGGAGTTGGCCGATCACGTGGCCCGACTCTTGACGCCGCACAAGAGGCCCCGGGTGGTGCGGTTCGTGGAGTCCTTGCCGCGCAACGACATGGGCAAGGTGTTGAAGCGGGAGTTGCGGTGAACCCGCTGGGCTGGCCGGGGTACGGCGACCAGTTGCGGCGGGCGCGGGAGCGGACCGGGGGCGCGGAATCGGTGTCGTGGCGGCGGAACGCGGACGCCGTCGTGATCACGTTCGACTTCCGGTTCCTGGGCGGGTCGGTCGGCACGGCCACCGGGGAGGTGATCGAGGAGGCGTTCGGCGAGGCGTTGGCATGGGGCCTGCCGGTGGTGTCGTCGATCGCGACCGGTGGCAGTCGGATGCAGGAGGGGATGCTGTCGTTGCGGCAGCTCCAGCGGGTGGCTCGGCTGTGCGCGGTGCACCGGGAGGCCGGGTTGCCCCACGTGTCCGTGCTCAGGGATCCGACCACCGGTGGGCTGTGGGCGTCGCTGGGTGCGGGTGCGGACGTGGTGGTGGGAGTGGCGGGCGCGCAGGTCGGGTTCGCGGGTAGTCGGGTTCGGCCCGCGAACGATCCTGCTTACACCGCCGAAGGGCAGTTCGCGGCGGGCACCGTGGACATGGTGGTGGGTGAGGACGAGGTCGACCCTGTTGTCGGGCGGCTGTTGGGGTTGTTGGTCGGTGGTGGGGCGGTGCCGGCCGAGGTGCCTCGGGCGTTGGGGGCGACCGATCTGCCGGTGGACGGGTGGAGCGCGGTCGAGCGGGCGCGGGCGGTGGAGCGGCCACGGGCTTCGGCCTATCTGGACGACTACTTCGACCACCGGGTGGCCTTGAGCGGGGACCGGGCCGGTGGGGTCGATCCCGGGCTGCTGTGCGGGATCGGGTCGCGGCACGGGCGGTCCATCGCCTACGTCGCCCAGACCGGCACGGCCACCACACCCGCCGGGTTCCGGACCGCGAGCCGGGTCATCCGGTTGGCCGGGCGGCTCGCGCTGCCGGTGTTGACCCTGGTGGACACGCCCGGCGCGGCCAACGACGCCGCCGCCGAGCGGGCCGGGGTCGGCGCGGCCATCGCCGAGCTGTTCGCGGTGGTCGCCGAGACGCGGGTGCCGATCACGACGCTGGTGGTCGGCGAGGGCGGGTCCGGTGGAGCGTTGGCGCTGTCCTCGCCCGACCACACGTGGATCGCGCCGGACGCCTACTTCTCGGTGATCGCGCCCGAACTCGCCGCCGCGATCCTCAAGCGCGACGACGTGCGGGAACTGGCCGACGACCTGATGCTGCGGCCCCAGGACCTGGTCCGACTGGGGATCGTGCGCGGGATCGCCGAGGCCTAGGGCAGTTCACGGGTCGTCCACGACCCGTGCGGGACCAGGTGGGCCGTGCGGACGTCGTCCTCATGGCGTTCCAGCCGGATCAGCAGGTGGTCCTCGGACAGGCGTTCGGCCATGCCCTCGCCCCACTCGACGGCCACCACCGCGTCCACCAGGTCGGTGTCCAGGTCCAGGTCGTCCAGCTCGTCCAGGTGACCGCCCAGCCGGTAGGCGTCGACGTGCACCAGCGGCACGCCCCGGCCCTCGGGCGCGGGTTCGTGCACGCGCGCGATGACGAACGTCGGCGAGCTGACCCGGCCGGTCACACCCAGGCCGTCCGCCAGGCCGCGCACCAGGGCCGTCTTGCCCGCGCCCAAGGGGCCAGCCAGCAGCAGCAGGTCGCCGCCGCGCACCAGGCCGCCGAGCCTGCGCCCGAATTCCTCCGTGTCCTCCACCCTGGGGAGGGTCACGCTCGTCGCCACCACCGCCGCCTGCTTTCCACCCGTTCGACCGCGCTGCGCCGGACCAGGCCCACCAGGTGTCCCGTCACCAGGTCGGGCTGCTCCATCATCACCATGTGGCCCGCACCCGGGACGCGGACCAGTTCGCCGTGCGGCATCTCCTCGGCCATCCGCTCGGCGTGCGAGAACGGCGTCAGCTTGTCCGCGTCACCGCTGATCACGAGGACCTCGCAGTGCCGCAGGCCGGCCAGCGCCTTGTACCTGTTGTGCGTGCCCAAGGTTTCCAGGAACTCGGTGAGCACCTGCACGGTGGTCCCGCCGATCATCTGCTCCATCAGGTCGACCAGGGACGCGCTGGTCCCCCGGTCGCCGAAGGCCAGCGCCCGGATGCCGCTCCACGTGAGCGTGTTCGCCCGGCGGCGGACCCACTCCACGAGACCGGGCTGGAGGCCGGCCAGCCGGCCCACGCCGAGGGTCACCGGGTTGTAGCGGGACAACACGCTCTTGGGCAGGCCCGCGCCGCCGACCGCGCCGGCCGCCGTGCCGACCAGGGCCACGCCCCGGACGCGGTCGGCGAACAGCTCGGGCTGCCGCTCGGCGAGGGCCATGATCGTCATGCCGCCCATGGAGTGGCCGACCAGGACGACCGGGCCTTCAGGGGCGACCGCGCGCAGCACCTCGTCCAGGTCGCGGGCGCACTGGTCGATGGTGCTCGACTCGGCCTTCCCCCGGCCGGACCGGCCGTGGCCGCGCTGGTCGTAGAGGACCTGGCGGACCCTGGGTTCGGTGAGTTTGGCCAGGTCACGGCGTTGGAAGTGCCAGCAGCGGCGGTCCAGCGCGAAGCCGTGCACCAGGACCACGGTCAGCTCGGGGGCACCGCCGTCCGCCGGGTCGACCTCCTCGACCGACAGGGGCACGCCGTCGTCGGCGGCCACCGTGGACTCGCGGTTCGGGGTCAGCTTGCCCAGGGGTTCGTCGGCCAGCGGGTCGTCCTGGCTGCGGTCCTTGGCGACCTTCTTGTGGTTGGCCGCGACGCCGACCGCGACACCCGTCGCCGCCGCGCCCAGCACGCCGCCGGCCCACCCGACGGCCTTCCACAGCGCGTTCACCGGTACGTCCTGGCCACGCGCGGCCGGTACATGCCGGTGACGATCTCGTAGTCGATGGTCCCGGTGGTGTCCGCCCACTCGCGGGCGGTCGGCTCGCCGTGCTCGCCGGTGCCGAACAGCACGACCTCGTCCCCCTCCGCCACGCGGTCGTCACCGCAGTCCACCACGACCTGGTCCATGCACACCCGGCCCACGACCGGGCGCCGTTTGCCGGCCAGCAGGACGTGCATGCGGTTGGACAGGCTGCGCGGCACGCCGTCCGCGTAGCCGACCGGCACCAGGGCCAGCGTGGTGTCGTCCTTGGCGGTCCAGCTCAGGCCGTAGGAGACCGACTCGCCGGCCGCGATGCGCTTGGTCAGGGCGACCGTGGAGCGGAACGTCATGACCGGGCGCAGGTCGAACGGCTCCGGCACGGGGTTGAGCCCGTAGATCGCGATGCCCGGCCGGACCAGGTCGAAGTGCAGGTCCGGGCGGGTGAGCAGGGCGGCCGAGTTGGCCAGGTGGCGCATCGGGTCGAGGCCGGCGGCGACGGCGGTGCGGTAGGCGTCGTCGAACCGCTCGGCCTGGGCGTCGGTGGCCGGGTGGCCGATCTCGTCGGCGCACGCCAGGTGCGACCAGACCGCGACGACCCGGACCTCGGGCGTGGCCACGGCCTTCTCGACCAGGGCGGACCACTCGTCGGGCGGGCAGCCGTTGCGGGACAGGCCCGTGTCGATCTTGAGGTGGACCCGGGCGGTCCGGCCCGCGCGCCGGGCGGCGTCCGCGATCTCGCACAGCTGCCGGATGCTCGCCGCCGAGAGGTCGACGTCCTGCTCGATGCCGGGCGCGTAGTCGGTGCCGACCGGGTCCAGCCAGGCGAGGGTGGGCGCGGTGATGCCGGCGCTGCGCAGCGCCAGGGCCTCGGCCAGGGAGCACGAGCCGAGCCAGGTCGCGCCCGCCTCCAGGGCCGCTCTCGCCACCTCGACCGCGCCGTGCCCGTACCCGTCCGCCTTGACGACGGCCATGGTCGCGGCGGCGGGCGCGAGGCCGGCCAGGAGCGCGACGTTGTGCCGGAGGTTGTCGAGGTCGATCACGACCTCAGCGCGAGGAGCAGCCATAACACCGTTCATGGTGACACAGGGGCCGGTCGGGGCCGGTCGGGGTCAGGTGGTCGGCGGGCGGACGGCCCGGATCGCGTCGGGGACGGCGGCCAGCAGGGAGGTGGCCGGGATGGGCGCCCCGTCGGCGGCCAGTTCCGCCGCCAGGACGTGCACGCGGGCCGCGCAGCCCGCCGCCAGGAGCGGGTCCAGGCCGGCCGCGAGGAGGGCGCCGATCAAGCCCGACAGGACGTCTCCGGAGCCCGCCGTGGCGGCCCAGGAGGTGCGGGCGCGGTTGACCAGGACGCGGCCGTCCGGCGAGGCGATGACAGTGGTGTGGCCCTTGAGGAGGACCACGGCGTCGAACTTGTCCGCTGCCCGCTTCGCCGCCGTCACCCGGTCGGTGCCGACCTCGCCGGCCAGCCGTTCGTACTCGCGGTCGTGCGGGGTGAGCACGAGCGGGGTGTCCGGGTCGCGCGCGTCCCACAGGTCGGGGTTGTTGGCCAGCATGGTGATCGCGTCCGCGTCCGCGCACACCGGCACGCCCGCCTCCAGCACGGTCCGCAGCACCGACTCCGCGCCCAGCCCGGTGCCCAGGCCCGGGCCGACCACCCACGACTGCACGCGGCCCGCGTCGGTGATCGTCCCCGTGCAGATCGCCTCCGGCCACCGCGCCCGCACGCCCTCCGCCGCCGCGCCCGCGTACCGGACCAGCCCGGAGGTCGCCAGCAGTGCCGCGCCGGTGGCCAGCACGGCCGCGCCGGGGTAGGTCGCCGACCCGGCCGCGATCCCGGTCACGCCCTGGGTGTACTTGTCGTCGGTCGGCCCCGGCACCGGCCACGCCGCGCCGACGTCCTCGACCTCCAGCGCCAGCAGGTCCGGCCCGGCCAGCTCGGGGCCAAGGCCGATGTCCACCAGCCGCACATCGCCGCAGTCGGCCAGCGCGTGCACGGGCTTGAGGCACCCGAACGTGACCGTGATCGCCGGCCGGACGTGCGGACCGTCCACCGCCCCGGTGTCCGGGTCGACGCCGCTGGGCAGGTCCACCGACAGCACCGGCGCGTCGAGGTGCGCCACGTGCTCGGCCGCGTCGGGCCGCAGCGGACCGCGGGCGGACAGGCCCACGATGCCGTCGATCACGAGGTCGACATCACCCAGCCGGTCGACGACCCGACCGCCGACCCGGCGGAACGCGGCCAGCCCGGCGGCGTGCGCCTTGGCCGGGTTGAGCAGCACGGCGGAGACGGCGACCCCGCGCCGGCGCAGGAAGTAGCCCGCCCACAGCGCGTCGCCGCCGTTGTTGCCCGCCCCGACCAGCAGGCCGACCCGCCGCCGCCCGGCCAGGTGCTCCAGCGCCACCGTCGCCACCCCGAACGCGGCCCGCCGCATGAGCGCCCCCTCGGGCACCCGCGCCATGACCCGTTCCTCGGCCGCCTTCACCCGCTCCGTGGTCCACAGTCCCCGCATAGCGGGAAGCCTAGGCGCGCGGGCGGATGCCTACTCGACGGTGACGGACTTGGCCAGGTTGCGCGGCTTGTCCACGTCGTAGCCCCGGCTGCGCGCGATCTCGGCGGCCAGGACCTGCAACGGGACGGTCGACACCAGCGGCTGGAGCAGCGTGGACACCGCGGGCACCTCGATCAGGTGGTCGGCGAACGGCCGGACCGTCTCGTCGCCCTCCTCGGCGATCACGATGGTCCGCGCGCCCCGCGCCTGGATCTCGCTGATGTTGGACACCAGCTTCGAGTGCAGCACCGCCCGCCCCTTCGGCGACGGCATGACGACGACGACCGGCAGGCCCTCCTCGATCAGGGCGATCGGGCCGTGCTTCAGCTCGCCCGCGGCGAAGCCCTCGGCGTGCATGTACGCCAGTTCCTTGAGCTTCAACGCGCCTTCCAGCGCCACCGGGTAGCCGACGTGGCGGCCCAGGAACAGCACGGCCTTCGAGTCGGCCAGCTCGCGGCCGAGCGCGCGGACCCGGTCGACGGTGCCCAGCACCTGCTGCACGGCCTTCGGCATGGCCTCCAGCTCGTGGAACTCGCGGGCCACCTCGTCGGGGTACTTGGTGCCGCGCGCCTGCGCCAGCGCCAGGCCGACCAGGTAGTTCGCCGCGATCTGGGCCAGGAACGCCTTGGTGGACGCGACCCCGATCTCCGGACCGGCGTGCGTGTAGAGGACGGCGTCGGACTCGCGCGGGATCTGCGCGCCGTTGGTGTTGCACACCGCCAGCACGCGGGCCTTCTGGGACCGGGCGTGCCGCACGGCCTCCAGCGTGTCGGCCGTCTCACCGGACTGGGACACCGCGACGACCAGGGTGTCGCGGTCCAGCACCGGGTCGCGGTAGCGGAACTCGGAGGCCAGCTCGACCTCGACGGGCAGCCGGGTCCAGTGCTCGATCGCGTACTTGGCGACCAGGCCGGAGTGGTAGGCCGAACCGCAGGCCACGACGAAGACCTTGTCCACGTCCCGGAGGTCCTGGTCGGACAGCCGCTGCTCGTCCAGGACGATCCGGCCGCCGACGAAGTGGCCGCGCAGGGTGTTGGCCAGCGCGTCCGGCTGCTCCTCGATCTCCTTGAGCATGAAGTACTCGTGGCCGCCCTTCTCGGCGGCGGACAGGTCCCAGTTCACCGTGAACGGCTTGGCCTGCGCGGGCCCGCCTTCGAAGTCGGTGACCTCGTAGCCGTCGCGGGTGATCACGACGACCTGGTCCTGGCCCAGCTCGACGGCCTCGCGGGTGTGCTCGATGAACGCGGACACGTCCGATGCGACGAACGTCTCCCCCTCGCCCACGCCCACCACCAGCGGCGAGGAGCGGCGGGCGGCGACGACGGTGTCCGGCTGGTCGGCGTGCGTGACGACGAGGGTGAACGCGCCCTCCAGCCGGCGGACCACGGCGCGGACGCTGGCCGCGAGGTCGCCCGCGGTGTCGCCCTCGGTGTAGGCGATCGCGATCAGGTGGGCGGTGGTCTCGGTGTCGGTGTCGCTGGCCATCTCGACGCCGCGCGCTTCCAGCTCGGCGCGCAGGGCGGCGAAGTTCTCGATGATCCCGTTGTGCACCACGGCGACCCGGCCGGTCACGTCGCGGTGCGGGTGGGAGTTGCGGTCGACCGGCGCGCCGTGCGTGGCCCAGCGCGTGTGGCCCATGCCGGCGGTGCCGGTGAACGCCTCGCGACCGACCTCGTCGAGCCGTTCCTCCAGGTTGCTCAGCCGCCCGGCCTTGCGCTCGACGGCCAGGCCGCCGTCACCGTCCAGCACGGCGACACCGGCCGAGTCGTAGCCCCGGTACTCCAGCCGCCGCAGCCCGTCGAGGACGACGTCCAGCGCCGGCCGGTGGCCCACGTATCCCACGATTCCGCACACGCCGCACAGCGTAACCAGACCAGCGGCGTCACCCGAACGGGCCACTTCGTCGCGTTTGCGCTGGTCGAGGGCTTTATTGGTGTAGACCAATCGGGGCGTGCGCGGGTTCACCGCGATCGACTACCGTTCACGCGGTGAGCGGCTACTCGGCGAAGCAGGTGCTCGACCAGCTCAGCAGGCCCGGTGAACACCCCGTGCTGCGCGGCGACCTCGCCCTGGTGGGCCTCCCCGGCCTCGTCTACACCCCCGCGTCGGGTCTGGGACTGCCCGCTGTCGCGTTCGGCCACGGCTGGCTGCAACCGGTGACCCGGTACCGGGCGCTGCTGCGGCACCTGGCGTCGTGGGGCATCGTCGCGGCGGCTCCGGGGACGCAACGCGGGCCGTTGATGTCGTCGAGGCTGCTGGCCGGCAACCTGCGGACGGCGCTGGACGTGTGCACCGGGGTGCGGTTGGGCGAGGGTGCCATCAGCGTTGACCCGGAACGGCTGGCGGTGGCCGGGCACTCGATGGGTGGCGGGGCGGCGGTGCTGGCGGCTGCTGATGACTCGCGGGTGCGCGCGGTGGTGACTTTGGCGGCGTCGGAAGTACGTCCGTCTGCTTTGGACGCGGCTCGCCGGGTGACTGTGCCGGGTTTGCACTTGGCCGGGGGCGAAGACCGGATCGCGCCGCCGGTCGGTCACGCGGAGGCGATCGCGCAGGCGTGGACGGGGCCGGTGCAGTACCGGGTGCTGCCGAAGACCAGCCATTTGGGGTTCGCCGAGGGACGGCATTGGAGTGAGCTGGTGCTGGACGGGAAGGGCGAGCGGGCGGCGCAGCGGTTGGCGCGGGCGATGCTGACGGCGTTCTTGTTGCGGGTGCTGAAGGGCGAGAAGAAGTGGAACGCCTTGCTGGAGGAGGACGTCAAGGGCGCGCCTCTGGCTTATCAGCGAGCTGCCTTGACACTGCGCTGACAGATCTTCCGCGACCCGCACGCCGAAGATTGTCGGACCCCTCTGGGACAATGGATACCGGGGGCCGGCGGTCGCCAAGCGCGCTTCGCGCGCAGACCCGAGCGCTGCGCGCTCGGGTCGCACGGACCGGCGGAGCCGGGCCGTGCCGCCACCGCAGGCGGCCGCACGCAGGCGGGTGCTTTTCGGGCTTTTGCGAGGTGGCCTGGGAGGAGGTGGGTGGGTGGACACCTACCGGCAGCAAAGCCCAGCCCACAGCCCGGCACCCGCCCACCAACGCCGCCCCGGTCAAACCTCCGCCAGATCAACGCGGCCAAGAAAGAACGGCCCCCACCTCATTCAGGCGGGGGCCGTTCCCCGTCACGTCAGCCAGCTCTGGCCGCCGAAATCGTCATCGTCATCCACCGGTGCGGGCCTCCGAGCCGCGGGCCGAGCCGGAGGTGGCGGCGGCGTCGGGGCCGGCGGAGGTGTGACCGGAGGCGGCACGGGCGCGGCAACAGGAGCCGGCTGGGCCGAGGACCACCCATACCCCGGTTGCTGCTGCGCCTCGTACGTCGGCTCGTCGTCCTCGGTCCCGAACTGGAACTCGCCGCCCTTCTTCTGGGTCGCCGCGGTCGTGCCCCAGCCGCCGGCGGCCTTCTGGGCCTTGCCCGCCTCCTGGATGCGCTCGATCGTCTTCTCCGCGATCTGCGCCTGCTTGGAGAAGGCGTCACCCGCCTTGTCCCGCGCCTCCCGGGAGTGCCGTTCCCGCAGCTCGCGCAGGTCGGCGGCCTCCCGGTCGATCTGGTCCATGCGGTTCATCGCCGCGGCGAGGCGCTCGGCAGAAGCGCTCATCGACCCTCCTCACCCAGCACGCCCTGGACGCGGCTGAGGTTCACGTCGTCGTCGAACAGCGAGCCGGTGGTGCGCCACTGGCCGGGGCTGCGCTCGGTGTCGCCACCGCCCTGCTGGCCGCCGCCCGCCATGCCGCCACCCATCGGCATACCGCCGCCCATCATGCCGCCACCCATCGGCGACCCGGACGACTGCCCGTGCGACTCGGTCATGGACGGCAGCGTCGCCGCGCCCGGCTGGCCCGCCTCGGACGTGTTCATGTTGGACGCCAGACCCTGGTCCGCACTGCCGGACGGGCTGCTCCACGTGTTGTCCGACGTCGGCGCGCCCCACACGGAGTCCGCACCGCCGAACCCGGCCGACCCGCCGCCACCGAACACCGAGGCACCGGACGTCGTGGTCGTGCCGCTGGTGTCGGGCGCGGTGAACGTCTGCTCGTGGTGGGCGAACTGCGGACCCCCACCACCGAAACCGCCACCGCCGCCACCTTGGCCGACGTCCCCGGCGAAGCCACCGCCACCGCCGCCGGCGAAGCCACCACCGCCGCCATGGCCGAAGCCACCGCCCGGCGCACCACCCTGACCGGGCGCAAAACCGGGGTCGGCCGCCGGCATGGTCGTGAAGCCACCCTGACCCGGCGCACCCGGCGCGAAACCGGGATCAGCCGCCGGCATGGTCGTGAAGCCGCCACCCGGCGTGCCCGGCGCGGAGAGCCCGGGGTCGGGCGCGACGCCGGCCGGGTCCACGAACCCGATCGCCGGCTCCGGCTGCCCGATCAACGGCTCCGCACCGCCACCCGGCCCGAACCCGCCACCAAAGCCCGGGTCGGGGGCCGTCCCGCCACCACCGAACCCACCACCAAAACCAGGGTCAGGCGCGGTCGGGCCACCGCTGAAACCGCCACCGCCGAACCCGGTGTCGGGCGACGCGATCAACGGCTCGCCGACCGCACCACCCACCGCGACACCCACCCCGGACTCCTGCCCGATGAGCGTCTCCGCGCCGCCCTCGAACGGCATCGCGCGCACGTCCGGCTGGCCCGGCGGCACCTCGGCGGGCATGGGGACCGCGTCGTCGATGGTCGGGATGCCCGCCTTGCCGTCGTCGGCCTTGTCCTCGCCGAACTCGACGCCGTACTCCTCGGGCGTGCCGTCGCCGTTGTCCACGGTCAGGTTGATCTCACCGGTCAGCGGGTCGACCTCGGCGGTGATCGCCAGGCCGTCCACCTCGATGAGGGCCTTGCCGTCCGCACCGGCCTCGATCGGGATCGCGCCTCCCTCGGCGCCACCCGCCGTAGCCCCGACCGCCGGACCACCGGCCGGACCGCCAGGAGCACCGGGCGTGCCACCGGGAGCACCGCCGGACACCGGGGTCGCGCCGGCCAGCGCACCCGCGAGCGCCGCTGCGCCGTTCTGGCCGGTCAACGCCTTCAACGCATCCGGGTTGTTGCTGAAGTCGACGTCGTAGGTCTTCGGCTCGCTGGTCGGCGTGTCGACGGTGATCTGCACGTGGCCGCGCTCGTCCGGCTCCGTGATCTTGATCTCGTTGTCGCCGCTCTTGATGGTGACGGTCTCGGGCTCCTCCTCGCCCTTGAGCCCGTCGGGCTTGCCGTCGCCGTCGAGGTCGTCCTTCTTGCCGTCCCCGTCCAGGTCGTCGATCTTGCCGTCGCCGTCGGTGTCGCCGGGGATCTTGACGTCGTCGGGCTTGCCGTCGCCGTCCTTGTCCAGCGGGTTCTCCGGCTTCGGGACCTCCGGCATGCCGCCGCCACCGCCGGGCGTGCCGCCACCACCGCCACCGGGCGTGCCGCCACCACCGCCGGGCGGGGTGCCGCTCCCGTTGCCGTTGCCGTTGCCGTCGTTGCCGCCCTTGTCGTCACCGCCGGACGCGGCCGGGAACGGGTTCTCGAAGCCGGACATGTAGGAGGCCAGCGCCTCCCACTTCTGGTCCACAGAGGACTTCGTCGTCTCGCACAGGTTCTTGAACTGCGTGTACAGGCCCCAGAACTCGGTGTTGAACGACTGCTGGATCCACCGCTTGCACTGGTTGATCGCGTATTCTTTGTTCTCGTCGTTGAGGTAGCAGTCATCGCTGTTGATGCGGTCCGCGATGTTGCTGCCCATCTTCGAGTCGACCCAGCCGGCGATCTCCAGCACGCGGTCCTTGGAGTAGTCGCCCTCGCCGCGGGCGAACGACACGACCTTCTCGGCCATGTACGTGTCCGCCTGCGCGATCTGCTCCCGGTACATCTCCAGGACCTCGTCGGCCTTGCTCTTGCAGAGCTGGTAGACGCCGGTCACCGCGGTCCGGGTGAGCTTGGCCGCGCCGTCCAGGCCCTCGCCCAGCTCGTTGATCTTGGGGACGATCTGGTCGTTGTAGTGCTCGTGCGACTTGTCGGCCGCCTGGCCCTTCCACTCGCCGTACAGGCCCTTGAGCTGCGCGTCGACGTCCCCGCGCATCTCGTCGATCTTGGTCTTGGCCGTGCTGAACTCGTCGGCCTCCATGAGCAGCTTGTGGAAGTTGATGTTCCGCTGCTCGTTGTACGGCTTCTCGATGTGGTTCGCGTAGTCCAGGTTGGTCGTGTTGCCGAGGCAGTCGCCGGGCCGGTTGTTCCAGATCGGCATGAACTTCTCGAAGACCTTCAGGCCCGCCTTGCCGGCGTCGAACAGCTCGTTCGAGTTCTTCGTGCCCGCGCCGGACGCCGACGGCGGCTGCTTGCCGTCCAACGACTTCTGGCCCTCGTTGACGGCCTTGGTCTGCTCGCGGCTGTTGTAGCTCTTGGTGTCGGACTCGGCCTTGGCCTCGTTGTAGACGCCTTCGAGGTCGCTGGTGGCGCGGTTGTAGAGGCTGACGTCCCAGCTGTCGTAGTCGTAGCGGTCCTGGTAGGTCTCGGCCTCGTCGGGGATGTTCCAGGGCGCGGTGGAGTTGGTGTACTCGCGCAGCAGCGCCTTCTTCTTCTCCTCGGAGACGTTCGGGTCGTCGAGGAGGGCCTTGACCTCGTTCCAGCCTGGCTCGGCCATCAGTACTTGCTCCCCACGTTGCCGGCGTTCTGGGACTCGACGTCACCGTAGGTCGAGGCGCCGGCGGCGATCTTGCCCGCGAAGGAACCGAGCGTCGTCGACATGTTCGTGATGCCCTTGCCGAAGTTCTCGACGCCCGACTTGTACTTCGCGAAGTGCTGCTTGTGCGCTTCGCCGAAATCGGCGTCGACCGTTTCGGTCTGGCCCACCTTCTGGAGTTCTTCCGCCGTGTCCTTAGCGGTGTCGGAAATAGCCTTGGAGGCCTTTTGCATGGCCTCGGTACTGGTGCCGTAACCGGCCACGGCGCTTCACTCCCCTCCGTGGCGCGACGGCCACGACCCTCTACCGAACTCGTCCGTTACGACGCGACGCTTCGGCGCCCGGTTCCCATCGTGGCAGCCTGCGGGGCCGTCCGACGGCTGTTCGGACGCGTTCCTTGCAGGTGTAAACGCCACCGCGGGTGCTCATCCCCGATGCGGCGGCTGACCCGGTCCGGGCGGCGGGAACTGGCCGGGCGGCGGACCCTGCGGCGGCTGGCCGTACGGGCCGGGCTGACCCGGTTGGCCGAACGGCTGCTGCCCCGGCGGGACCTGACCGGGCGGGACCGGCCCCGGCTGGCCGTAGGGCGGCTGCTGCCCGGGCGGGCCGAACTGGCCGGGCGGGCCGTACGGCTGCTGCTGACCCGGGTGCCCGTAAGGCGGCTGCTGCTGCCCGTAGGGCGGCTGCGGGCCGTGACCGTAGGGGTTGTTCTGCCGGTTCTTCTTGGTCGACTTGACGATCAGGACGATCCCGACCACCACCCCGATCAGGACGAGGAGGATCAGCAGGTCGATCACCATGGGTGCCCCCGGAGGTCGAGAATCAGCCCACCGAGGAAACCACACCCGCCAGGCGCTGCGCCGCCGACTCCGCCAGTTCGTGGGTGGGGGCCTCGACCATCACCCGGACGAGCTGCTCCGTCCCGGACGGGCGCAGCAGGACGCGGCCGGTGTCGCCCAGCTCCGCCTCGACCGCCGCCACGGCCTCGCTGACCGCCGTGTCCTTCGCCACCCGCGCCTTGTCCGCGACCACGACGTTGACCAGCACCTGCGGCAGCCGCCGCATCACGCCCGCCAGCTCGGCCAGCGACTTGCCGGTCTCCGCCATGCGGGACATCAGGCGCAACGCGGTCAGCAGGCCGTCGCCGGTGGTGGCGTGCGCGGGCAGGACCACGTGGCCGGACTGCTCGCCGCCCAGCGCGTACCCGCCGGCCCGCAGCTCCTCCAGCACGTACCGGTCGCCCACGGCGGCGGTGCGCAGCGTGATGCCGTGCTCCCGCATCGCCAGGTGCAGGCCGAGGTTGCTCATCACGGTGGCGACCAGGGTGTCGTCGGTCAGCTCACCGGACTCCTTCATGCCGATCGCCAGGACCGCCATGATCTGGTCGCCGTCGACCTCGTTGCCGTCCGCATCCACGGCAAGGCAGCGGTCGGCGTCGCCGTCGTGCGCGATGCCCAGGTCGGCGCCGTGCTCTCGGACGGCCCTGCGGATCTCGTCCAGGTGGGTGGAGCCGCAGCCGTCGTTGATGTTCAGGCCGTCCGGCGAGGTGTGGATCTCGACGACCTCTGCGCCCGCGCGGCGGTAGGCGTCCGGCGCGGCCACGGACGCGGCGCCGTTCGCGCAGTCCACGACGACCTTGATGCCGTCCAGGCGGTGCGGCGTCACCTTCAGCAGGTGCTGCACGTACTGGCCCTCGGCGTCCTCGACGTCCCGGACGCGGCCGATGCCCGCGCCGGTCGGGCGGTGGTCCTGCACGCCCAGCTTCTGCTCGATCTCGTCCTCGACGGAGTCCGGCAGCTTGTGCCCGCCCGCCGCGAACAGCTTGATGCCGTTGTCCGGCATCGGGTTGTGCGAGGCGGAGATCATCACACCGACGTCCGCGCCCAGCGCCGCGACCAGGTAGGCGACCGCCGGGGTCGGCAGCACGCCCGCCCGCAGCACGTCCGCGCCCGCCGCCGTGAGCCCCGCCACCACGGCGGCCTCCAGCATCTCACCGCTGGCCCGCGGGTCGCGCCCGACGACGGCGACCGGCCGGTGCGACCGGTCGTGCTCGGCCAGCACGCGAGCGGCGGCGGCGGCCAGCGACAGCGCCAGCTCCGGGGTCAGGTCCGCATTCGCCAGACCACGCACACCGTCAGTGCCGAACAGCCGACCCATGATCGCCATGACCTTTCGTGATCAACCACACAACATCGGGTGGAAAGCACTGCGGGAGCAGCAGTTCGACGAAGAACTGACTGCTCCCGCAGGTAGTGCTGTGGTGCCGACCGCGAGGTCAGCGCTTGCTGTACTGAGGCGCCTTGCGGGCCTTCTTGAGACCGTACTTCTTCCGCTCCTTGACCCGCGGGTCACGGGTGAGGAAGCCGGCCTTCTTCAGCACCGGGCGATCCTCGGAGTCCACGGCGACGAGCGCGCGGGCGATCGCGAGGCGCAGCGCGCCGGCCTGGCCGGTGATGCCGCCGCCGCTGAGGTTGGCGATGACGTCGAACGTCTCCGGCTTCTCCGTGGTCACCAGGGGCTCGCGGATGAGCTGCTGGTGCACCTTGTTCGGGAAGTACGTCTCGAGGGACTTCCCGTTCAGGGTGAACTTGCCGGTGCCGGGCAGCAGGCGCACGCGGACGATGGCCTCCTTGCGGCGGCCGACGGTCTGCGCGAGGTGGTGGGCGCCGGCGCTGAGCACGGGGCGCACGACGGGCGCGGGGGCGGGCTCGGCGGCCTCGTCCTGGGCACCGTCGACATCGGACTCGACGGCGGTCTCCGCCTCGACGGCTTCGACGGCCTCGGTCTCGACCTCAGGGGTGGTCACGTCGTTTTCCTCGGAGTACGGCTCGGTCACTGGGCGACCTTCTTGATCTCGAACGGCTGCGGCTGCTGCGCCGCGTGCGGGTGGGTCGGGCCCGTGTAGACCTTGAGCTTGCCGGCGATCACACGGCCCAGGCGGTTCTTGGGCAGCATGCCCTTGATGGCCTTCTCGACCAGCCGGTCGGCCCGGGTGTCGAGCACCTCGCCGAACGACTTCTGGCGAAGACCGCCCGGGTGGCCGGAGTGCCGGTACACGAACTCCTGGTCACGCTTGTTGCCGGTCAGCGCCACCTTGTCCGCGTTGATGATGATGACGAAGTCACCGGTGTCAACGTGGGGGGCGTAAGTCGGCTTGTGCTTGCCGCGCAGCAGCGTCGCGGCCTGGGTGGCGAGCCGGCCGAGCACCACGTCCTGGGCGTCGATCACGTGCCAGGCTCGGGTCACCTCGCCGGGCTTCGGGCTGTACGTGCGCACGGGTCTACCTCGTCGTCACTTGCGTCTGGGGTCATTGCGGCGGCTGCTCAGGCTCCAGACACCCCAGTCGGGCAGGTGGACCAGAACACGAGGCACGCGGAAGCGCACCGGGTACCGCACAACAACGTAGGAAGATACCGGTAGGCCCATGTCCAGGTCAAAACGACCCCCGCCCACCGGCCTGGAACACCCGTTCACACCGCGCGGAGCGGCCCGAACAGGACGAGACCCCGGGCCTTCGAAGAGCCCGGGGTCTCGCGAGAGTCACACGGTGATGGCGCAGTTCACCAACGGCCGCGGTTCGTGTTCTCGGCGGCCTCGTAGGCCTCGGTGGCCTGCTGCACGGCGACACCGATGGAGGCGAGCACCGACTGGAGGTCGGCGGCGGAGGTGTCCCACTTCCGCTGCGCCTCCTGGTACGCCTCGGACGCGCCACCCTGCCACTGGGCGATGACCGGGCTGAGGCGCTGCTTCAAGTCGTCCAGCTGCTGCTGGACCTGGCTGGCCTGGCTCGAGATGTTGCTCGCGGCGTTGGCGAGCTCGCCGAAGTTGACTTCAATACGGCCGTCGTTCATTTCTCCCCTACCTAAAAGTCAATGGTGCCGAGCGCGTGCGGAAACAGAAAGCGAAGAGCTGCCGAAGCAGTCGGAGCAGATCAGAACCCACCGGCGAGGCGGCTGGTCAGGCTGCTCATGGACTGGTTCTGCTCCTCTTCCTGGCGGGCGTAGATGTCGGCGCTGCCGGACATCTGCTCGGCGATCGCGCGCAGCGCCTCCTGGAGCTTGCGGGCGTCCTCGTCGAAGCGCGTCATCAGCGTGTTGAACGCCGTGGCCGCCGCGCCCTTCCAGCTGCCGCTGACGGTGTCGACGGTGCTGCGGACCTGGTTCAGGATGCCCTGAACGGACTCGTCCACGCTCACGATGTCCTTCGCAGCCTGGACCAGCTCGTCAGTCCCGGTACCGTAACCAGACATTGGGAGAAACCCCCTTCATCAGAGATCAGGTCGTACCCGTTCTTGCTTGGTACGCCTCTTCCGACGCAGACCCTGCCACGGTCGGTTCCGCCCTGTCGCGAGTTCTTCGGAAGTAGTTGCGGTAGTAAACGCAAGCCGGTGGAACCGGGCAGTCAGTAGAGGATTCGCGCTTGCGAAAAGTCCTCGTCATCGCCCCTTTCCGGGGGCAGCTGGCCACTCGGGCCGGCGACGGCGCGCGATCCGGACACAGGCGGTGGCGGCGCGGGATTTGCATTCGCGTCCGTTCGCTTCTGCGATTCTTCGGCCGGCGCGAGGAGTTCGGCGCCCGAAGGCAGGCGGTCGATCGGCAGACCGCGGTCCTCGCGGAACCCGGTGGCCACCCGACGGACGTCCTCGGAGGTGGGCCGCTGGGTGTCCGGCCCGACCTGCTTGGCCCGGGCTTGGTCGGCCAGCTCCCGGTTCCGGTTGCGCTGAGCGGCGTTCGCCGCCGAGGCCGCGGACGCCGCCCGACGCCCTCTCGTCACCGCCGCCTCGACATCGGAGCGGAACTTGGCGAACGCCTCCGGGATGCCGGTCATCACACTTCCCTCTAACTGGTCACGGTCAGCGTGCGGACCACCTGCTCGCACGCCGGGCGGACCCGCTCCTCACCGGAAGCCGGGAACTGGCACCCGACGCTCACCTGGGCGTCACCCTGGAGCACCACGTACCAGTCGACCGTGAAGGTCTCCGCCTCTTCCCGGTAGTAAACGACACTCTTGCCCCCGAAGTCGGCGGAAGCGTCGAAACCGGACACGTTCTGCCGCTTGTCGTACCCGTCCCGCAGCTCCCGCTCGGCCCGCGCACGGTCCTCGGTCGCGTTGTATGTGAGCTTCTGCTCGTTGACCGCGATCACGGCCAGCGGGGACTCCGGCGCCTCCGGCTTGAGCAGCACTTCGCGCTTCTTGGGATCGCCACCGGTCTGGGTCCAGTCGACGGGCGCGGTGAAGGTGTAGTCGTACTGCGCGATCAACTTGCCCTGCGCCGCGCTGGACGGCGTCGTCGTGGGTGTGCCCGTGTTCTCCTTGCGGGTCAGTGCATAGGCCACAGACGCCCCGATCACGGCCAGCAGCAGCACCGCTCCGACAACGACCAGCGGCACCCGACTCTTCTTCCGCACAGGTGGCGGGGTCTGCGGGAAGTACGCGGGCTGGGAAAAACCACCAGGCGGGGACGCCGTGATCCGCCGAGTGATCTTGCGGGTCGAGTCGTCCGTCGTGATCTTCTGCGTGACATCACCCTGGCTGGGCAGCGCACCGGTCCGCAGCGGATCGGTGCTGACCGCACGCAACGCGCCCCGGGCGACCACCGTCTCCGGCTGGTCGATGCTGGTCGGCACCACCCCGGACTGCTCCAACACGAGCCGCGCGACCAGCGGAATCCGGCTGGATCCACCCACCAGGAACACCCCGGCCAGCGCACGCGGATCAAGCCCCGCGTCTCGAACCACCGACGTCACCAGTGCGGCGGCCCGGTGCAACGGCGCGTCGATCAACCGTTCCAAGTCGGCCCGTGTCACATGGGCATCGGGAAATGGCGGCGGCATCGGCACATCGGTGTAGGAATGCCTCGAAAGCGTTTCCTTGGCACCCCGAACGTCCTGCCGCAATACCCGCCTCTTGCGCCGGTCGGCCATCTCCCGACCTTCGACGAGCTGCCGCCAAGCGTCCGGATCACCGGGCCCGACCAACGTCCCGATGTGCTCCAACAACGCCTGATCGATGTCCGCGCCACCAAAACTCGGATCGCCCTTCGTGGCCAGCACCCGGAACGTCCCACCGGACCGCGCCACGACACTGGCGTCCACCGTCCCGCCACCCAGGTCGAGCACGGCCAACGCCGCCCCTTCGGCGATCGCATGCGTGGCCGAGTGGAACACCGCCGCCGCGACCGGCTCCGGCACCAGCCGGACCTCCTGGCCCAGCCGATGCGCGGCCTGCAACAACACCCGAGTCCGGATCGCTCCCCAGTCCGCCGGGTGGGTCAGCACCAGCAAGTCGACCTGGGCACCACCCGCGACATGCCGAGCCTCACCCACCGCCCGCGACAACACGGCCCGGACCACGTCGACCACCGGCAACACCGACGTGCCGAGCAGCAGCTCACCTTCATCGACCCGGCGCTTGGGGTGGGGCTCGTACCGGGCGGGGTCCACGGCCGCCTGCCGCTCCGCCTCCTGCCCGACGAACAGCGTCCCGTCGGCGGCGGCGAACACGGCGGAGGGCACGATGGGCTGGCCGTCCACCACCACGACCTGCGGTTCCCGGTTGTCGACCGAGATCGCCACGCAGGTGCTGGACGTGCCGAAGTCCACCGCCACGCGCAGGCTCATCGGTCATCCCCTCGTCCGCCGGGGTCGGCGTGCACGCACATGCATATCAGGATCGAGCGCCGTCATCGCTCATCTCCGCGCCTCGTGCGCCGATCGCGATCGGATGGGCACCGTGCGTGGCGACCAGGCTCACTGACTGGTGCCTACTGGTGACCACGACAACACACGAAGGTGTGCCGGGCAGCAGAGGACGCACGTGATCGGCGTCCCGAGCGGCGTCCAGCACCAGAAGCACCCTGCGGTCGGCCAGCACGCTGCGGTACAGCGAGAAGCGCTCCTCCGGGTCGTGCGGCACCCGTTCCACCGGCAGCCCGCATGCGACCAGCACCGATCGAGCCGCGTCCACCGCGTCGACCGGGTTTCGGGTGATGACCGCGAAAGTCCAGGAAGAACGTGCCGTCGGGATAGCGCCCGCGCACGGTTCGGGCCCAGTGCACCGCGAGGGTGGTCTTCCCCGCGCCCGGCGGCCCCACAACGGCCAGGAGTGGGAACCCTTCGGCCACTGCGGTGGACAGTTCGTCGACGAGCGCCGGCAGGTGGGTGGAAGCCGGCCCTGTCTCCGACACCCATGCTGACGACGCCGACCAGGCTCAGGACGATCGCGCGCTTCTCGCTGTCACCGAGTTCCGTGTAGAGCGCGAGTGATCGGCGGGCCCGGTACAAAGCCTTGCCTTGATCACCGGCCTCGCAAAACGTGGCGCCAAGTCCCCAACGAGTGAAGGCTTCGCCGGAGCGGTCGCCCGTGGACACCACGAGGGTCAGCGCCTCCTCCAACTCGCGGATGGCCTCCGGGAACTCCCGCATGGCCAGGTGGTGGCTGCCGAGTGATCGGCGCAAACGCACTTGGCCCTCGACGTCACCGATCGCCTGCGCGGCGCGGATGCGCGGAACGAGGGTGGTCGACTCGCTGTGGTCCTCCTGCAACACCATTTCCTGGGCGGCGCGCAATTCCGGTCCTGGTGTCGCGTCCAGTTCACGGGCCGGCAGGTTCGCGGCTTCCCGGTAGGCGGCGAGGGCGTCGGCACGTCGACCGGTCCGGTGCAGGACGCGGACGAGAAGTGCCCAGAACGGCTCGTGCAGGGCGTGTGCCCGGGTCAACGCCTGAAGTTCAGCCACCAGCGCCGGATCAGCGCCATGAGCGAGGTCGGGCCGCCACGACCTCACCGGACCGCAGCAGCAAGGACGCAAGCACCACCCGCACCCGTCCGGCGGGCACCGGCACGCGGACGCCGTCGTGCCACACCTCCAGCGGTCCCAGGACCTTGAACCCGGTGGTCACCCGACCTCCCCCAGCTTCGCCCGCACGGCATCGGCCCGGACAGCGTCCAACCCGGTCGTACCGGACCAGAGCCTGCTCCCAGTGCCGCCGCGCCGCCGCGGATCACCCTGTCGTTCGGTCACGTCGCCCATCCCGACCAGCGCCGCCCCGTGGACCCACGGGACCGTGGTCTCGTCCACCAGGTCGAGCGCGCGCTCCAGGCTGGTCGACGCCTCGACGACGCGGTCGAGCTTGAGGTGGATCTCGCCGAGCACCACCAGCGCCTCGGCCAGCGCCACCGCGTCACCCTGGTCCTCCAGCGTCCGACAGCTCTCCCGCGCGGCTTCCGTCGCCTCGGCGTCCCGGTCGATCGCGATCAGGGACCAGCGAGTTCCATGAGGCAGGTGGCTTCGGCGTGGCTGTCGGCCAACTCCCTGCTGATCGCCAACGCCTTCTCGAACCGCTCGACGGCCTCCTCGTACCGGCCCAGCAGGTGCAGCACCGAAGCGCTGCTGCGCAGGGGTACTGGAGGCCGGCGCGCCGGCCGTGTTCGCGTGCACCACGTTCGCGGGTCCCAACGCCTGCCGGAGCCGGGTCACAACCCTCTGGAGCGAGGCGCGCGCCCGCGCCGGGTTCGGCGGGGCGCCGTCCCAGACGTGCTCGACCAGGGTGTCCGCCGACACCTGCCGGTTGCCGACAGCAACAACGACGCCAGGACAACGCGCGACCGCCCGGCGGGCACCGGCACGAGGACGCCGTCGTGCCACACCTCCAGCGGGCCGAGGACCTTGAACGCGGTGCCTCACCCGACCACCTCGAGTTCGGCGCGCAACAACGACGCCAACAGCACCCGCACTCGCCCGGCGGGCACGGGGACTTGCGCACCGAGGTGCCGCACCCGCAGCGGCCGCCAGGACTTCGAACCTCGTGTCCACCTGATCCTCCGCCAAATTGTCACGGTCGCGACTGGTCGCGCACGGCCTTCGCCCGACGCAGGGACTCCTCCATGCGTTCGAGCGCCTCGGTCGCACCCACGCCCTCGTGCGCCGGGATCGCCTCCGTCAGGAACCGCACCGCATCGACGGCGGGACCGGCCGCCAGGTAGCTCTCGCCCAGGTTCGCGGCGGCGTTCGCCGAGCCCAATCCCTCGGACAGCTCCTGGAAGATCAGGTAGGCGCGTTCGGCCAGGGCGATGGCTTCGGTGTGGTTGCCCAGGGCCGACGCCACGCGTGACGCGTGACTGATGACATGTGCCTTGCCGCGCAGGTCGTCCGATCGCTCCATCAGGTCCAGCATCCGCCGGGACGCCGTCGCGGCGCGGTCGAGGTCGCCGTGGCGCAGAGCGTACGAGGAGATGCGGAAGTGGACAGCCGCTTCCGCGACCGGTGCCCCCACGTTCCTGCCGTGCGCGAGGACCTCTTCGAACAGCGGCATGGCGTCTTCCAAGCGGCCGTCCCAAGCGATCATCGAGGCGTGCTCCCGCAGCGCCGAGTAGTAGACCTGTTGGTCACCCGCCTCCCGCGCGATGGTCACGGCGCGCTCGGCCAGTTCCATGGCCGGCTTCCCGTCGTAGATCGACTGGTAGTAGGACCACGCAGCCAGGTGGCCGGCGAGCCAGGCCCGGTCGTCCACCGCCGCCAGCCCTTCCGCGCAGGCCCGGAACTGCTCCGACACGTCGACGTCGATCTCGGTGAGCGGCGGCATGTCGTGGTAGCCCGGGACCTGGCTGTTCGCGGCGTCTGCCAGCTGCAGGAGCGCGTCCACGAAGCGACGCAGGTGGACGCGGTTGTCCTCCACGCCGTCGTCGACCACCAGTTCCGCCGCGTAGACCGCCAGCAGGTCGTGCAGGCGGTAGCGGGGTTCGCCGGTCGCGTCCACACCCAGCTCTTCAAGCAGGTTGGCCTCCAGCAGCCGCTCGACCAGGCGGTCTCCGTCGGCGCCGGTCAGCACGGACACCACCCACGGCGCGAAGTCCAACGTGCCCAGCAAGCCGAGGCGGCGGAACGCGACGGCAACCTCGTCGGCCAGGGCCGCGTAGCTGAGGTCGAAGCTCGCCCGCACCTCCATGTGCGCGGTGGACAGTTCGTCCAGCCTGCGGTGTTCGTCGGACAGTCGGGTGGCGAGCACGTCCAGCGGCAGGCTCGGGCGGGTGGCCAGGCGGGCTCCCACGATGCGCAGCGCCAAGGGCAGGCCGCCGGTCGCGGCGACGATCCGCCGTGCCGCACCGGGTTCGCGGGTCACGCGGTCGTTGCCGATCATCCGCGACAGGAGTCCGAGGCCTTCGTCGTCGTCCAGTGGGCGAAGCCGCATCAACCTGGCGCCCTCCAGCCCGGTCATCAGGTGCCGGCTGCTGATCAGGACCGCGCAGGACGCGCTGCCCGGCAGCAGGTGGCGCACTTGTTCGGCGTCCACGGCGCCGTCGAGGACGAGCAGCACCGCGCGGTCGACCACGCGGGACCGGAAGGCTGCCGAGCGGGCTCGGACGTCCTCGGGGATGGATGTGATCGGCACGCCGACAGCGGTGAGCAGTTCGGCGAGCACCTCACCCGGATCGCGGGGCTCCGGGGTGCCGTCGCCGAGGTTGACGAAGAGTTGGCCGTCGGGGAAACGGTCACTCAGGCGGTGCGCGATGCGGACGGTCAGCGCGCTCTTGCCCGAACCGGGCGGTCCGGTGACCACCGCGATCGGGACGGCGCTCGCGGGTGTGGCGGTGACCAGGGCCTGCTCAGCCTCGCGGTGGAGGTCTTCTCGGCCCACGAAGTCGGCGGTGGTCGGGGGGAGTTGGCGGGGTGTGGGCCAGGCCGCGGAGCCGGAAACGGCCACCGGTTCGCCGGAGAGCACCGCTTGGTGGATGTCGTGCAATTCCCTGCCCGGCACGACGCCCAGCTCGTCGTCCAAGAGCTTCGCGACGGTGCGGTACGTGGCAAGGGCGTCCGCTTGGCGGCCCGAGCGGTAGAGGGCGAGCATCAACTGGCCCCAGAAGCGTTCGCGCAGCGGGTATCGGGCGGTGAGGGTGCGCAGTTCGGGCACCAGTTCCGCGGACCCGCCCCGCTCCAGGTCGGCGTCGACTCGCCGTTCCAAGGCGGCCAGGCGCTCCTCCTCAAGGGCTTCGACCTCAACCTGGAGCGCGTCGGACCGGACGTCGGCCAGCGGTTCGCCGCGCCACAGGTCCAGCGCCTCGGCGAACCGGCCGGTGGACACCAGGACGCGGAAGCGGTGCAGGTCGAGCGTCCCCTCGGGGACGACCGCCCGGTAGCCGCCGGAGGTGGTGCGCACGACGTTCGCCGGGCCCAGCGCCTGGCGCAGGCGGGTCACGACCATGTGGAGGGTCGCGCGGGCGCGGGCGGGGTTGGCGGGTGCGCCGTCCCAGACGCGGTCGACCAGGGTGTCCGCGGACACGACTTCGTTGGCGCGCAACAGCAACGTTGCCAGCAGCACCTTGGCGCGGCCGGCGGGCACCGACACGCGGTTGCCGTGGTGCCAGACCTCCAACGAGCCCAGCACTTTGAATTCGGTGGCCATCAACTTCCCCCCTGGTGTTGATGATGGCGGTCAGGGTCCGTCCAGGGCTTGACGCGCCCTAACCAAGGCCTCCGCCATGCGTTCCAACGCCTCCGCGGCGCCGACGCCCTCGTGGGCGGGTAGGGCCTGTTCGAGGAAGGCGACTGCTTCGGACGGGCGGTCGGCGGCGAGGTAGCTCTCGGCGAGGTTGGCGGCGGCGGTGGCGGAGCCGATGCCCTCGGCCAGGCCGGTGAACATCTCGTAGGCGCGTTGGGCTCGTTCGACGGCGCTGTCGTGGTTGCCCAGGGCGGCGTCCACTCTGGACGCGTGGGTGAGGACGTAGGCGGTGGCGCGGAGGTCGTGGGTGTCGGCGAGGAGTTCCAGGGTCCTGCGGGAGGACTCGGCGGCCAGGGGCAGGTCGTCGTTGCGGAGGGCGTACATGGAGATCCGGTGGCGGACTTGGGCTTCGGACAGTTTGTCCGGTTGGGTGCGGCTGAGCGCGATGGCTTTCTCGAACAGTGGGAGGGCGTCGGCCATCCGGCCGCTCCAGGCCACCATCGACGCGTGCTCGCGCAGGGCGGAGAGGTAGACGGACTCGTCGCCCGCGCCCTCTGCGAGGGTGGCGGCGCGTTTGGCCAGGTCGATGGCGGGTTTGCCGTCGAAGACGGATTGGTAGTACGCCCATGTGGCCAGGTGGCAGGCCAGGGTGAGGGTGTCGCCGATCGTTTCCAGGCCCTCGGCGCAGGTGCGGAAGTCCTCGATGAGGGCGGCGTCCACGACGTCTTTTGCGGCCTCGCTCAGGCGGTGGTGTTCCATGCGCAGCGCCAGGTTGGTGTCGCCGGCGGCGCGGGCGGCGGCGTTGGACAGTGCGTGCAGGCGGGCCAGGCCGGCGCTGCCGATGAACACGTCGAGGTCCAGGTGGCTGGCGCGGTCGGCCAGGTCGGCGGCGATGTCCGGCCAGCCCTCGGCCGCGGCCACCTCCACGGCGCGGACGATCTGGCGCTGTTCGGAGACCAGCCACGCGGCGCCGTTGCGGGTCAGGCGGGCGAAGTCGTTGGTGAGGGCGGGTTCGTCGACGTGGATGGGGCGCATCGGGAGCATGTCGACGTAGACGCGGGTGTCGTGTTGGGCCTTGTCGGAGAGGCGGAGCAGGGCTTCGGCGTGGCGGCGGAGCGGGTGCGGGTCTCCGTTGGGTCGTCCTTCGCGACCAGTTCGGCCGCGTAGACGGCCGGCAGGTCGTGCAGGCGGTAGCGGGGTTCGCCGGTGGCGTCCACGCCTGCTTCCTGGAGGAGGTTGGCGTTGACCAGGTGTTCCACCAGGCGCTCGCCGTCGCCGTCGGTCAGGACGGAGACCGACCAGGCCGCGAAGTCCAAGGGGCCCAGGAGTCCCAGTCTGCGGAACGCGACGGCCACGTGGTCGTCCAGCGCGGCGTAGCTCAGCTCGAAGCCGGCGCGGACCTCCATGTCCGCCGTGGACAGTTCGTCCAGGCGGCGGCGTTCGTCGGACAGGCGGATCGCGAGGACGCTCAGCGGCAGGCTCGGGCGGGTGCCAGGCGGGCGCCGACGATGCGCATAGCGAGTGGCAGGCCGCCGGTGGCCTCGACGATCGACTTGGCGGCTTTGGTTTCCCGTGGACGCCGAGTTCCTCGTTCAGCAGCCTGGTCACCGAGCGGTAGGTGGCCAGGGCGTCGGCCTGGCGGCCGGAGCGGGACAGGGCGAGCATGAGCTGTCCCAGAGCCGCTCCCGGAGGGGGTGGCGGGTGGTCAGCGCGCGCAGTTCGGCGGACCGGCCCGCGTCCAGGTCGGCGTCGATGCGGCGTTCGAGGACGGTGAGGCGCTCCTCCAGCAGCGGCTCGACCTCCTCGGCGCGCAGGACGTCGGAGCGCACGTCGGACAGCGGCTCGCCCCGGTAGAGCGCCAGGGCGTCGGCGTATCGGCCCTGCTCGGTGAGGGTGCGGAAGACGTGCAGGTCCAGTTCGCCCGGTCCGACGTCGGCGACGTAGCCGTTGGGCGTGGTGCGGACCACGTTCACGTCGCCGAGGGCTTGGCGGAGGCGGGTCATCACCATCTGGAGGGTGGCGCGGGCGCGGTGGGGGCTGGGCGGGGCGCCGTCCCAGAGGCGTTCGACGAGGGTGTCGACGGAAACCGGTTCGTTGGCGTGCAGGAGCAGCGACGCCAGCAGGACCCGGGCCCTGCCCGCCGGGACCTGCACCGGCTCGCCGTCGCGCCAGACCTCGAGGGGACCGAGCACCTTGAACGCAGTCCTCATATCCCCCTCCGAGCGGGGCACAGTTTACGACCGGCCGCCGCAGCGCGTGAGGTGCGCGTGACAGAGGTGTGAGGGCTCGTCGACAGGATGGTTCGTGAGACGGCGAACCGTCCCGCTTCGGAGGAGGTGGTCCGTCGCCCGGTTTCACCCCGTGGACTGATCACTGGTCCGCCAGGTGGGACCTGGACCCCCCGGCCCCGGGTCCCACCTCCCAACCGCACTCCCGGCCACCCCGCGGACCCCAGCCGCCGGCGTGAGTCGAGTGTGAGCGGGACCGGGCACAGTGGACAGCGTTCACCGCGGGGCGGTTCCGGGTCAGGACGGCGGTCGGCGACACGGGGGGTGCCGCAGTCCTGGGACGGTGGGTCGGAGCAGGGTGCGTCGTCATTCAGGGGGGTGGCGTACCGGGCTCCGGCAGACCCGCCGGGTGACCACCAACGACCCGTGGACGTCCGTGCGCTCCCCCGTGCGGATGTCCGCGGGTCGTTCATGTTCCGGGGCCCGGGAGGGGCTGCCTCACGCGCTGGGCGGCCCCTCCCGGTTTTGCGGTTCGGGCGCTGGTCGGATCGGGGTTCGACTCGCGTTCGGGGTCGGCCGGCTCGGGGTCGGCCGGCTCAGGGGTGGCCGGCTCAGGGGTGGCCGGCTCAGGGGTGGCCGGCTGGGGTGGCGGACTGGGGCGGCGGGCTCGGGGGTTGGCCGGCTCGGAGGTTGGCCGGCTCGGCGGTTCGGCTCGGCTTTGCGGGGACGGCCTGTTCATCTCGCGTTGGGCGTTCCGCCCACCCACCCCCTCCCAGGCCCCCTGGCACAAGCCAGGCGCGCGGCGCGCGCCAAGCGCGCTCCGCGCGCAGACCCGAGCGCTGCGCACTCGGCTCGCACAGCCCGGCTCTGCCGGGCTGTGC
>NZ_JAPSLK010000094.1 GCF_031180885.1 Saccharothrix sp. | reverse complement strand
ATTACCAAGAGCGAGATGGATAGAGGCGAGCGCCAGCCGTGTCCAGCAGCAGTCCTGCTTCACAGTTCGGCCCCAATGAGTGGCTGGTCGAGGAGATGTACGAGCAGTTCCTCGCCGACCCGTCGTCCGTAGACCCGGCCTGGCACGACTTCTTCGCCGACTACAAGTCGACGCAGCGGTCGGGCAACGGCACGGCCACGGCGGCGGCCGGGACCACCACCGCGGCCACCGACAACGGCACGGCGGCCCCCACGGCCACCGCGACCAAGCCCCAGCCCGCCAAGCCCGCAGCGAAGCCGCAGCAGGCCGCTCCCGCGAAGCCGGCGCCCGCGCAGGCCGCCAAGGCCACGCCGGTGCAGCCCTCGGCGGGCGCGGAGCAGAAGCAGCTGCGCGGCGCGGCGGCGGCCATCGCGAAGAACATGGAGCTGTCGCTCACCGTCCCGACCGCGACGAGCGTGCGCGCCGTGCCCGCGAAGCTGCTGGCCGACAACCGCATCGTGATCAACAACCACCTCAAGCGGACCCGCGGTGGGAAGGTCTCCTTCACCCACCTGATCGGCTACGCGGTGGTGCGGGCGCTCCAGGCGTACCCGAACATGAACCGGCACTACGCCGAGGTCGACGGCAAGCCGTTCGTGGTCACGCCCGAGCACGTGAACTTCGGCCTCGCCATCGACCTGCCCGGCAAGGACGGCTCCCGCTCGCTCGTGGTGGCCTCCATCAAGGGCTGCGAGAACATGACGTTCACGCAGTTCTGGCAGGCCTACGAGGACCTGATCCGCAAGGCCCGGTCCGGCTCGCTGACCACCGAGGACTTCTCCGGCACCACGATCTCGCTGACCAACCCGGGCACGATCGGCACCAACCACTCGGTGCCGCGCCTGACCGCCGGCCAGGGCGCGATCATCGGCGTCGGCGCGATGGAGTACCCCGCCCACTTCCAGGGCACCAGCGAGCAGGCCCTGGTCGAGATGGGCGTCAGCAAGATCATCACGCTGACCTCGACCTACGACCACCGCATCATCCAGGGCGCGGAGTCCGGCGAGTTCCTCAAGCGCATCCACCAGCTGCTGCTGGGCGAGGACGGCTTCTACGACGACGTCTTCACGTCGCTGCGGCTGCCCTACGAGCCGATCCGCTGGGTCGCCGACATCCCCGAGGGCGCGGTCGACAAGACGGCTCGGGTCATCGAGCTGATCGACGCGTTCCGCACCCGCGGCCACCTGATGGCCGACACGGACCCGCTGAACTACCGCCAGCGCAGCCACCAGGACCTCGACGTCCTGTCGCACGGCCTGACCCTGTGGGACCTGGACCGGGAGTTCCCGGTCGGCGGGTTCGCGGGCCAGGAGCGGATGAAGCTGCGCGACATCCTGGGCGTGCTGCGCAACTCGTACTGCCGCACGGTCGGCGTCGAGTACATGCACATCCTGGACCCGGAGGAGCGCCTCTGGATCCAGGAGCGCGTCGAGGTGCCGCACGAGAAGCCGCCGGCCACCGTGCAGAAGTACATCCTGTCGAAGCTCAACGCGGCCGAGGCGTTCGAGACGTTCCTGCAGACCAAGTACGTCGGCCAGAAGCGGTTCTCGCTCGAAGGCGGCGAGACGGTCATCCCGCTGCTGGACGCGGTGCTGGACAAGGCCGCCGAGCACGAGCTGGACGAGGTCGTCATCGGCATGCCGCACCGCGGCCGGCTGAACGTCCTGGCCAACATCGTCGGCAAGCCGATCTCGCAGATCTTCCGCGAGTTCGAGGGCAACCTCGACCCGGGCCAGGCGCACGGCTCCGGCGACGTGAAGTACCACCTGGGCGCCGAGGGCAAGTACTTCCGGATGTTCGGCGACGGCGAGACCAAGGTGTCGCTGACCGCGAACCCGTCGCACCTGGAGGCCGTGGACCCGGTGCTGGAGGGCATCGTCCGGGCCAAGCAGGACATGCTGGACAAGGGCGGCGAGGGCTTCACCGTGCTGCCGGTCGCGCTGCACGGCGACGCCGCGTTCGCCGGCCAGGGCGTCGTGGCCGAGACCCTGAACCTCGCCCTCGTGCGCGGCTACCGCACCGGTGGCACCGTGCACGTTGTGGTGAACAACCAGGTCGGCTTCACCACCGCGCCCGAGCACTCGCGGTCGTCGAAGTACTCCACCGACGTGGCGAAGATGATCGGCGCGCCGGTCTTCCACGTCAACGGCGACGACCCGGAGGCGTGCTACTGGGTCGCGAAGCTGGCGGTGGACTACCGGCAGGCGTTCAACAAGGACGTCGTGATCGACATGGTCTGCTACCGCCGCCGCGGCCACAACGAGGGCGACGACCCCTCGATGACGCAGCCGGCGATGTACGACGTGATCGACACCAAGCGCTCGGTGCGCAAGATCTACACCGAGTCGCTGATCGGCCGCGGCGACATCTCGGTCGAGGAGGCCGAGAAGGCCCTCCAGGACTTCTCCTCGCAGCTGGAGCACGTCTTCAACGAGGTGCGCGAGCTGGAGAAGCACCCGATCAAGGCGTCGCCGTCGGTGGAGGCCGAGCAGCAGGTCCCGACCAAGCTGCCGACCGGCATCCCGCGCGAGACGATCGAGAAGATCGCCGACGCGCACGTGAACCTGCCCGAGGGCTTCACCCCGCACCCGCGCGTCAAGCCGGTGCTGGAGCGGCGCGCGAAGATGGCCCGCGAGGGCGGCATCGACTGGGCGTTCGCCGAGCTGCTGGCGTTCGGGTCGCTGGTGCTGGAGGGCCGCACGGTCCGCCTGGCCGGCCAGGACTCGCGGCGCGGCACGTTCGTGCAGCGGCACGCCACCCTGGTGGACCGCAAGAAGTCCGACGAGTACACCCCGCTGCAGCACCTCGCCGAGGACCAGGGCAAGTTCATGGTCTACGACTCGGTGCTGTCGGAGTTCGCGGCGCTGGGCTTCGAGTACGGCTACTCGGTGGCCAACCCGGACGCGCTGGTGCTGTGGGAGGCGCAGTTCGGCGACTTCGTCAACGGGGCCCAGCCGATCATCGACGAGTTCATCTCGTCCGGTGAGGCCAAGTGGGGCCAGCGCTCGGACGTCGTCCTGCTGCTCCCGCACGGCCACGAGGGCCAGGGCCCGGACCACACGTCCGGCCGCATCGAGCGCTTCCTCCAGCTGTGCGCGGAGGGCTCGATGACCATCGCGGTCCCGTCGACCCCCGCGAACTACTTCCACCTCCTGCGCCGCCACGCCCTCGACGGCGTGAACCGCCCGCTGGTGGTCTTCACCCCGAAGTCCATGCTGCGCCTGAAGGCCGCGACCTCCCCGGTCGAGGACTTCGTCGAGGACCGCTTCAACTCGGTCATCGACGACGCCCGCGCGGCCGACCCGGCGGCGGTCAAGCGCGTCCTGCTGTGCAGCGGCAAGGTGTACTACGAGCTGGTCGCGGAGCAGGAGAAGCTGGGCCGCACCGACACCGCCGTGGTCCGCCTGGAGCAGCTCTACCCGGTGCCCGCGCGGAAGCTGACGGAGGCGCTGGAGCGCTACCCGAACGCGACCGAGCTGCGCTGGGTCCAGGAGGAGCCCGCGAACCAGGGCGCCTGGCCGTTCCTGGGCCTGGCCCTGCCGGAACTCCTGCCCACCCGCTTCAACCTCAAGCGCGTGTCCCGCCGCCCGATGGCCGCGCCGTCGGCGGGCTCGTCCAAGGTCCACGAGGTCGAGCAGCGCGAGCTGATCGCGAAGGCGTTCGAGTAGGCCGCGATGTACTTCACCGATCGCGGCATCGAGGAGCTGGAGGCCCGCCGGGGCGAGGAGGAAGTCTCCCTCGCGTGGCTGGCCGACCGCCTCCGCGCCTTCGTGGACGCGAACCCGGAGTTCGAGACGGCCGTCGAGCGCCTGGCCACCTACCTGGCGCGCGACGACGAGGACGACTTCGAGGACTGAGCGGTCCGAACGGCGAGAGGGGCATCCGCCACGGCGGGTGCCCCTCTCGCCGTTGTCAGGCCAGGCGGCTGAGCGCGCGGTTGACGTCCTCGGTGGAGAAACGGGCCGGGTCGAAGTCCGCGGCCGCGGTCAGGCCCAGCCAGTCGAGCAGGTCGGCGTGGCCCTCGGCGGCCGGGTCGGCGAGCGTGGCCTTCAGGTCCTCGTAGCCCCACGGACCGCCGCAGTCCTCCGGCGGGCACGCGCCCTCCCCATCGGTGCACACCGGGTCGCCGACCGGGACGATGTTCTTCAGCGTGATGTCGTGGTCCCAGCCGTCGCCGAAGTCGTAGGTGTAGCGGATCCGGTCCCCCACCTCGGCGAGCACCCGGGACACCGCCACGGCCGCCTCGTCCTGGTGGCCCAGCTCGGGGTCCGGTGCGCCGTAGTGGCCCGTGCGGTGGGCGAACACGTGCATGTGGGCGTTCTCCCAGCCCATCGCGGCCTGGACGACCTCGTGGAGCCGGTCGAGGGTGAGGTCGGCGGGGACTTCCAGCCGTCGCCGGACGGGCGGGTCCGCCACCTCGCACAGGCGGACTTCCAGCTCGTACCCGACGCCGGCGCGGTCGGGGCGCGGTGGCGGCGGGCCGGCCGTGCGCACGACCGGGTCCAGCGGGTCGGCGGTCAGCAGTGCCACCAGTCGGGGCGCGTCGGGGTGGCCGGAGTTCGCGAGCAGCGGCACGACCCGGGACGGATCGCCGCCGATGCGCGCCCACGCCGCCTCGACCACCAGCACGGTGGGCAGTTCCGGTGGCAGCACGTCCAGAGCGGTGACCACGGTGTCCACCGTCAGCCACGCCCTGTCCTCCGCTGTCGGCTCCGCGCCGGCCCAGTCCGCCAGCCGGCTCCGCGCATAGGCGCCGAGACCGTCATCCCGCACCCACTCGCGCCACGCGGGTTCCGCCTCCGGACCGCATTCGTCGGTCAGGGCGATGGCGGTGAGGCGCCGCTCACCGGTCGCGCGCGCGGCGGCGGCGAGCAGTTCGCGGGCAGCCGCCCCGGGACCGCGCGACGACAGCCACGGACGGGACAGCAGCACCGCGAGCCTCGGCGGCAGACCGCTCACGGAGCCGATCAACGCCTCGGCGTCGACGTCGGCGGCCGGTGCGCCTTGGCGGAACACCACGTCGGTGAAGTGACGGCCGAGGGGTGTCGGTTCGACGTCGTCCTCCCCCGGGACGACGATGCCGAACTCGGCCAGCCGCGCAGCGATCGTGGAGGCGCTCACGCGGTCGGCGCCGAGCAGGAAGCCCTCGGTGCCGCAGACCTCTTCGATGGACCGGCTCAGGTCGTCGAACGGCACGGCGTCGGCGTTCTCGTGGAGGGTGGCCAGCACGGCGAGGTGGGCCATGTCGTCGTCGTACATCTCGTCCACCAGCCCGAAGGCTTCCTGCGCGCAGCGGATCCACGCGTCCAGCACGTCCTCCGCTCGCTCGTCCCACGTCGCGAGGGCGGGTCCGGGCACTGCTTTTCCGCGGGTCACCTCGATGAGCTCCGCGGTGACCGCAACCGCCCACACCGTCATGAGCGGAGGGATGTCCAGTGCGCTGCGGGGCTTGCGGGACGGCGGCTCGATGCCGAGCAGGTCGCACGCCTCGACCGCGGCGGCGGGTTTCAGGACGAGCCGGGTGGTGACCTCCCGGCCGGTCCCGACCCAGTCGGCCAGTGTCCGTGCGGCGGCGAACACCGGGCAAGCCCGCGCCGCCGAAGCCAATTGCCCTGGGGTGGCACCAAGACCACGGGAAGTCATGCGCCCACGCTAGGGGACGCCGACGCCGCCGTTCCATCGCGTGCCGTTGTCCGCAATGAACCCCGATCGGGCGATTCGACGGCTACGATCCCCGCAACCCGCTGCTCCGGTGGCGAGGTCGAGGCTGGGGAGGGCCTTGCATGGGGGGTGTCAGCGCGCGCGTCGCCGCTCGTGGCGATGTTGCCTTAGCGCCGCACGTCCTGCTGCTCCTCGGGGCCGTCGCCGCTGCCGTGGTGGCGCAGGGCGGGTACTACCTGCCCGGACGGGTGTTGTCCGGGGTGCTGGCCGGGACCGCGCTGGTGCTCGCCGCCCGGGCTGATCGGGACTTGCTTCGCGGGCCGGTGATGTGGGCCTGTGGAGCGTTGGCGTTGTGGGCGCTTGTCCGGGGCGGGCTCGCGGGGAGTCTGGTGACCGGCCTGCCTGTGGTCGCGGCGGTCGGGTGCTTCCTCGCCGGGGTCGTGGTGGTGCGCGGGTCGAGGGCGCGGGAGTTGTGCGGGGACGTCCTCGTTTGGGTCGGGGTGGCCGTCGCAGTCACCGGGTGGGGCTCCGTGGTGTGGCGGGTTCCCTCGTGGTCGGTGGTGGCTGATGGGTTGGTTCGGGGCTCCTCGACGTTGACCTACCCCAACGCTGCCGCCGCGTTGCTGGCCGCGTTGGCCGTGTTCGCCGTGGTCGGCGGTAAGCAGGCCCCGGTCGTGTGCCTGCTGCTGGTCGGGTTGGGTGCGACGCTCAGCCGGGCCGGGGTGATCGCGCTCGGTGTGGGGCTGGTGGTGGCCTGTGTGGTGGCCGGGCCTCGGAAGGTGCTCAAGGACTTCGCCGCGCCGGCGGTGGGTGCGTTGGTCGCGTTCGCCGCGCTGGCGCCCTCGTTCCCGGCGGCCCGGCCGGCGCAGGTGCTGCTCGCGGTGGCCGGGCTCGTGGTGGGTGCGTCCGGTGCCTACCTGCTAGAGCGTGCGAGCGCCAAGGTACGGGTCGGCGTGTTGGCCCTCGGGTGCGTGGCCGCCGGGGTGCTCGGTGCCACGCGCCTGGAGTCGCTGCTGACCGGGCGGCTGTCGTTGACCTCGCCGGACCGCGCGGGGGCGTTGGACGCCGCCCTGCGGCTGGTCGCCGCGCACCCGCTGACCGGGGTCGGTCCGGGGCGCGGGTGGTTCGTGTGGACGCGGGCGGACGGGGACGCGCGCGTCATGCGGTACGTCCACAACGAGTACGTGCAGGTGCTCGTCGAGTTGGGCGTGATCGGACTCGGCCTGGTGGCCTTCCTGCTGGTCGCGGTGGTGCTCACCGTGCGGCGGCGGGCGCCCGGGCCGTGGGCGGGAGCCGTGGCCGCGCTGGCGGTCCTCGTGGTGCACAGCGGGTTCGACTTCCTGTGGCACCTGCCCGTCGTCCTCCTGACCGCCGGGCTGTTCGCGGGCCTGGCTGCTCCACCTCATCCGCCAGAGAAGGAGATCCTGTGAAGACGTTCCCGAAGATCGCCGCCGTGGTGGCCGTGGCCGGCGCGGCCGTGTTCGCGTCCGTCCTGCCCGGCAGCGCCGACGTAGCCGCCCAGTCGCCGTCGGTGGGCGCGGTCAGAGTCGAGTCGCCGGCGACCCTGGATGCGCGCGGCGCGGTCGTCCGCGTGTCCGTGACGGTCGTGTGCACGCCGGGCCAGCCCGCGTACGTCGGCATCGACCTGGTGCAGCGCTCGGGCGGCGACATCGCCCGCGGTGGCGACTCGCACTACATCCCGTCCTGCACCGGTGGCGCCCAGACCGTCGAACTGATCGCCACCGCCTACGAGGAGCCGTTCCGCAAGGGCGTCACGTGGGCACGGGGCAGCCTGAACACCCCGAGCTACGGGACGATCTACGACGAGCGGGAGATCGAGATCGTGCGCTGACGCACTCCGGTAGGCCCGGCGAGGGTCGGGCCTACCGGACGCGTTCTCCCTTCCGCCACACGGCGTGCGTCAACGGCACGCCCGGGCGGTAGGCCAGGTGGGTCGCGCTGGGCGCGTCGAGCACGTGGACGTCCGCCCGCGCGCCCACCGCGAGGTGCCCGATGTCGGCGCGGTCCAGCGCCAGCGCGCCGGCTCGGGTGGCGGCATAAACCGCCTCCTCCACGGACATGTGCATCTGGAGCACCGCCGTCGTCACGCAGTACGCCATCGACGTCGTGTACGAGCTGCCCGGGTTGCAGTTGCTCGCCAGCGCCACCGTGGCACCCGCGTCCAGCAATTCCCGCGCCGGCGGCAAGGACTGGCGGGTGGACAGGTCGCACGCGGGCAGCAAGGTCGCGATGGTGTTCGAGCCCGCCAGCGCGTCGATGTCCGAAGTGGACAGGTAAGTGCAGTGGTCGACGCTCGCCGCCCCCAGCTCGACCGCCAGCCGCACGCCGGGACCCTCGCCGAGCTGATTGCCGTGCACGCGCAGGCCCAAGCCCTTAAAAGCGGCGGCTTTCAGAACCGTGCGGGACTGGTCCTCATCGAACGCACCCCGCTCGCAGAACACGTCCGCCCACCGCACGAAAGGCGCGACCGCGTCCAGCATCTCGCCGGCGACCAGGGCCACGTACTCGTCCGCGTCGGCACCAGGCGGCACCAGGTGCGCACCCAGGAACGTCACCTCGTCGGCGTGCTCCCCCGCGATGCGCGCGGACCGGACCTCGTCGGCCACCGTCAAGCCGTAACCGGTCTTGGTCTCGACGTACGTGGTGCCCTGCGCGACCGCCTCGGCCACGTGCCGCGCGATCACCGCCGACAACTCGTCGTCCGAGGCGGCCCGGGTGGCGTTCACCGTCGTCGCGATACCGCCTGCGGTGTAAGGCTTCCCGGCCATGCGGGCCGCGAACTCGGCGGTGCGGTCGCCCGCGAACACCAGGTGCGTGTGACTGTCCACCCACCCCGGCAGCACGGCCCGAAGCTCGACGTCCACCCGGGTGTCGGCGGCCGGCGCGCTGGAAGCGGGACCTACCCAGGCGACCACGCCGTCCGCCAGGACCAGGGCGGCGTCGGTGAGCCGGCCCAGGTCCGGGTCGTTGGTCGTCAGCTCGCCGATGTTGGTGATGAGGGTGCTCACAGCGCCTCCGTCAACAGCCTGCCCACGTCGCCAAGGGTCTCGTGGACCCCGTTCCGCGCCACGACCTTGCCACCGGACACCACGACCGACACGTCGGACGCGGTGGCGGCCAGCACGACCTGCTCGTCCGTGCACCCGGCCGTGCGGACCGAGTCCATCCGCACCGCCACGAGGTCGGCCGGCATCCCGACCTCGATGCGCCCGGCGTCCCAGCCGAGCGCGGCGTGGTTGGTCAGCGCCGCCACCAGTTCCGCCGGTGCGAACCGGCCACGTTGACCGGTGCGCAGGCGCTCGCCGTGCTCCAAGCCGCGTGCTTCCAGCAGCGGGTCGACCACCGCGTGCTGGTCGCTGCCCAGCGACAGCGGGCTGCCCGCGTCGACCAGTTCCCGGGCCGGGCCGATGCCGTCGGCCAGGTCCGCTTCCGTGGTGGGGCAGAAACACGCGCCCACACCGTGAGAACCCAGCGCCGAAATGTCCGAAGTGGACAGATGAGTGGCGTGCACGGCGGTCAGCCGCGGCGACAGAGCCCCCGCCTCCGCCAGCAACTCCGTGGGCGTCAGGCCGTAGGCGTCGAGGCACGCCTGGTTCTCCGCCGGTTGCTCCGACAGGTGGACGTGCAGCGGCCGTTCGGGGAACGCCCCCGCTACCAGCGACAACGTTTCACGTGGCACAGCGCGCACCGAGTGGATGGCCGCGCCGACCCGGGTGTTGTCGTCCTCGCGCAGGTCAGCGACCCTGGCGGCCCACTTCTCGCCGGTGCCGTCGGAGAACCGCTCCTGCACACCGCGCACCGGTTGCCCGATGCCACCGGCCAGGTAGCAAGCGTCCAACAGGGTGATCCGGATGCCGGCGTCCAGCGCGGCCTGGCGCAGCGCCTCGCCCATCTCGTTGCCGCCGTCGTGCAGGTAGTGGAACTCCCCCACCGCCGTCACGCCGGCCACCGCCATCTCGGCGTACACGGCCCGCGCGAGCCGCAGGTACGAGTCCGGCGTCAACGACGACGCCAGGTCGTACATGCGGTCGCGCCACGTCCAGAACGTGCCGCCGTCGCCATGCGTCCGGCCGCGCAGGCCGCGGTGGAACGCGTGCGAATGGGCGTTGGCGAACCCGGGGAACACCATGCCGTACAGGCGCTCGCAGCCCAACGGGATCGTGTCCACAGTGGACACGGACGCGATCCGCCCCCGGTCCGCCCGGACCAGCACGCGGGACGCGACGCCGCCCGGCAGCCACGCCCGCTCGCACCAGAAGCTCTTCATCGCGCCAGGTGCTCCAGCGTCGAGGCGAGCGCGACCACACCGGCCGCGCAGTCGTCGGGTTCCGCGTGCTCCTCCGGCGCGTGGCTCACGCCGGTCGGGTTGCGCACGAACAGCATCGCGGTCGGGACGTGCCCGGCGAGGATGCCCGCGTCGTGGCCCGCACCGGTCGGCAGGGCCGGGACACCGCCCAGCACACCGGAGATCTCGTTCCGCAGCGCGCTGTCGAAGTGCACCGTGTCACCGTAGGACTCCTCGGTGACCCGCACTTCGCAGCCTTCCTCGACCGCCGCCGCGTGGGCCGCTTCGCTGATCGCCTCCACGACCTCCCGCGTGCGGGCGTCGTCGGCGGCGCGGGCGTCCAGCCACACGTCGACCGAGGACGCGATCACGTTGGTGCCACCGGGGTTCGGCACGATCCGGCCCACGGTCGCCCGCGCACCACCGGTCGCCGCCCGCCGCGCCGCCAGCACGAGCTGGGAGGCGGGGAGCATCGGGTCGCGCCGGTCCTCGATGAGCGTGGCCCCGGCGTGGTTGCCCTCGCCGGTGAACGTGAACCGCCACCGCCCGTGCGCCAGGATCGACGACGCGAGCCCCACCGGCACGTCCAACCCGCGCCCCTGCTCGACGTGCAGCTCCACGAACTGCCCGATCTGCCGCAGCGCCTGCTCGTCCCGGCCCATCCGCAACGGGTCGAACCCGGCCTTGTGCGCGGCCTCGCCGAACGACACCCCGTCCGGATCGGTCAGCTTGCACGCCGCTTCCGGCGAGACAGCCCCGGTCATCAGCCGCGACCCGAGGCAGGCGACGCCGAAGCGCCCGCCCTCCTCCTCCACGAACACGACGACCGCGATCGGCTTCGAGGGCCGGAAACCACGAGCCCGCAACGCGTCCACGGCCTGGAGCGCCGAGACCACGCCCAACGGGCCGTCGAACGCGCCGCCGCCGGGCACGGAGTCCAGGTGGCTGCCGGTGACGACCGCGTCCGGCCCCGGCTTGCCCCACCACGCCCACAGGTTGCCGTTGCGGTCGGGCACCACGTCCAGCCCGCGCCGCGCGGCCTCCTCGGTGAACCACTGCCGCAGCTCGACCTCCGCGCGGTCGAAGCCGTGCCGGGAGTAGCCGCCGCGCCGGGCGTCCCGGCCGACCGACGCGATGTCCGCGAGGTCAGTCATGGTGCGCCATCGGGATGTGCACGCCCTTGGCCGCCGCGACCGCCGACGCCTCCGGGTAGCCCGCGTCCACGTGCCGGATCACGCCCATGCCCGGGTCGTTGGTCAGCACCCGCTCGATCTTCTGCGCCGCCAACGGGGTCCCGTCCGCGACCGTCACCTGGCCGGCGTGGATGGACCGGCCGATGCCGACGCCGCCGCCGTGGTGGATCGACACCCAGGTCGCGCCGGAGGCGGTGTTGACCAGGGCGTTGAGCAGCGGCCAGTCCGCGATCGCGTCCGAGCCGTCGGCCATCGCCTCGGTCTCCCGGTACGGCGAGGCCACCGACCCGCAGTCGAGGTGGTCGCGGCCGATCACGATCGGCGCGGACAGCTCGCCCGAGGCCACCATCTCGTTGAACTTCAGGCCCGCCAGGTGCCGCTCGCCGTAGCCCAGCCAGCAGATCCGCGCGGGCAGGCCCTGGAACTCGACCCGCTCGCCGGCCATCTTGATCCACCGCGCGAGCTGCTCGTTCTCCGGGAACAGCTCCAGGATCGCCCGGTCGGTCTTGGCGATGTCGGCCGGGTCGCCGGACAGCGCCGCCCAGCGGAAGGGTCCCTTGCCCTCGCAGAACAGCGGCCGGATGTAGGCGGGGACGAAGCCGGGGAAGTCGAACGCCCGGTCGTAGCCGCCCAGCTTGGCCTCGCCGCGGATGGAGTTGCCGTAGTCGAACACCTCGGCGCCCCGGTCCTGGAAGCCGACCATCGCCTCGACGTGCTCGGCCATGGACTCGCGGGACCGGTCGGTGAACTCGTCCGGCTTCTTCTCCGCGTAGTCGTGCCAGTCCTCGACCGACACGCCCTTGGGCAGGTACGCCAGCGGGTCGTGCGCGGAGGTCTGGTCGGTGACGACGTCCACCGGCACCTCGCGGCGCAGCAACTCGGGCAGCACCTCGGCGGCGTTGCCGATCAGGCCCACGGACAGCGCGCGGCCCTCGGCCTTCGCCTTGAGGCAGCGGGCGATCGCGTCGTCGATGTCGTCGGCGATCTCGTCCAGGTAGCGGGTCTCCACGCGGCGCTCGGCGCGCTGCCGGTCGACCTCGACGCACAACGCGACACCCTCGTTCATGGTGACGGCCAGCGGCTGCGCGCCACCCATGCCGCCCAAGCCCGCGGTGACGGTCAGCGTGCCCTTCAACGTGCCGCCGAACCGCTTGCGCGCCACGGCCGCGAAGGTCTCGTAGGTGCCCTGGAGGATGCCCTGGGTGCCGATGTAGATCCACGAGCCGGCCGTCATCTGGCCGTACATGGTCAGGCCCTCGGCCTCCAGGCGGCGGAACTCGGGCCAGTTCGCCCAGTCCGGCACCAGGTTCGAGTTGGCGATCAGCACCCGCGGCGCCCACTCGTGGGTCCGCATCACGCCGACGGGACGGCCGGACTGCACCAGCAGCGTCTCGTCATCCTTGAGCGACGCCAGCTCCCGGCTGATCGCGTGGAAGCTCGGCCAGTCGCGGGCGGCCTTGCCGGTGCCGCCGTAGACCACCAGGTCCTCGGGGCGCTCGGCGACGGCCGGGTCGAGGTTGTTGTGGAACATCCGCAGCGCGGCCTCGGTCTGCCAGTTGCGGGCGGTCAACTGCGTGCCACGGTCGGCTTGCACCATCAGAGGGCTCCACTTCGGATCAGGTCTTCGGCGGCGGCGATCTCGGGCGCCAGGTGGCGGTCCGGGCCAGGGCCCGGGACGACCTCGCGGAGCTTGGCCACGGCCGCGGCGGTCGCCGGCGCCGGCTTCAGGGGTGCGCGCAGGTCGAGCGCGCGGGCGGCGGTCAGGAACTCGATGGCCAGCACGGTCCGCAGCCCGTCCACGGCCTTGCGCAGCTTGCGCGCGGCGGACCAGCCCATGGAGACGTGGTCCTCCTGCATCGCGCTGCTCGGGATGGAGTCGACGGACGCGGGCACGGCCAGGCGCTTCAGCTCGGACACGATCGCGGCCTGGGTGTACTGGGCGATCATGTGGCCGGAGTCCACGCCCGGGTCGTCGGCCAGGAACGGCGGGAGGCCGTGCGAGCGGTTGACGTCCAGCATCCGGTCGGTGCGGCGCTCGGCGATGCTCGCCACGTCCGCGACCGGGATGGCCAGGAAGTCCAGCACGTACGCGACGGGCGCGCCGTGGAAGTTGCCGTTGGACTCGACCCGGCCGTCCGGCAGCACCACCGGGTTGTCGATCGACGAGGCCAGTTCGCGGTCGGCGACGGTCTCGGCGTAGGCCACGGTGTCCCGGGCCGCGCCGTGCACCTGCGGCGAGCAGCGCAGCGAGTAGGCGTCCTGGACGCGGGTGCAGTCCGGGCCGCGGTGGCTCTCCATGATCTCCGAGCCGGCCAGCAGTTCGGCCATGCGGCGGGCGCTGCGGCCCTGGCCGGGGTGCGGGCGCAGTGCGTGCAGGTCGGCGGCGAACACGCGGTCGGTGCCCAGCAGGGCCTCGACGCTCATGGCGGCGGTCAGGTCGGCCACGTCGAGCAGGTGGTGCAGGTCCTTGATCGCCAGCACCAGCATGCCCAGCATGCCGTCGGTGCCGTTGATCAGCGCCAGCCCTTCCTTCTCGGCCAGCTTCACCGGGGTGATGCCGGCCTGCTTGAGGGCGTCGGCGGCGGTGACGAGTTCACCGGACGCGTCCCGCACGTACCCCTCGCCGGTGAGCGCGAGGGCCGCGGCGGACAGCGGGGCCAGGTCGCCCGAGCAGCCCAGCGAGCCGAACTCGTGCACGACCGGCGTGATGCCCGCGTTGAGCATCGCGGCCATCGCCTCGGCGGTCTCCAACCGGACGCCGGTGTGACCGCTGGCCAGGGTCTTCAGCCGGAGCAGGACGAGCGCGCGGACGACCTCGCGCTCCACCTCCGGCCCGGCTCCCGCGGCGTGCGAGCGGACCAGGGACTGCTGGAGGGCCGCGCGGCGGTCCGGCGGGATGTGCCGCACCGCCAGCGCGCCGAACCCCGTCGAGACGCCGTAGGTGGGCTTTTCGGCCGTCGCCAGGCGCTCGATGTGCGCACGGGCGGTGGTGACCGCCTCGCGGGCCGCGTCCGTGAGCGCCACGGGCGCGTCGCCGCGGGCGACGGCGTGGACGTCCTCGCGGGTCAGGGGCTTCGGACCCAGGTGCACCGGTTGCTGCATGTGCACCATCACAACGCGGCGGCCCGCTCCGCACGAGCCGGAGCGGGCCGATCGTGTCTGGTATCCCAGACAGGGTGCCTAGCGGCCGACCCAGGACATGTCCGGGTTCAGCTCGTACTCGACCTTCTCCAGCACGGCGGCCAGCTCCTCCGCCGGGACGTGCACGTCCTTGAGGGTCGAGACGCCGAGCAGCCGCTGGGGCGCGAGGGTGACGGTCAGCGAGCTGTACCGGCCGTCCTCGTACACCGCCGGGTGACCCAGGACCGTGTGCTGGGTCGTCGTGGTGATCGGCCACAGCGCGGTGGTGTTCTTGGTCGCCAGGCCCACGCTGTACTTCTTCCCGCCGTCCTCGACGACCCCGCCGACCGTCCAGTCGCCCGAGTCCATCACGAGGTAGTTCAAGGACGTGAGGCCCTCGGCGCGGACCGGCGGCGTGAACCGGGTCGGGTCGGGCCGGACGTTCTCGGCGAACCGGCGCAGCGCGGCCGGCCCGTCGGCCACGCCCTGGATGTCGGCGCTCAGCAGCCGCCCGCCGAGCTTCCAGTGGATGGTGTGCTCGGTGAGCGAGGCCGGCGCGCCGTTCACCGGGTCGGTGGCCGTGCCGGGCAGGGCGTCGTCGGGGCGAACCTCGAACCGGACGGACTTCCCGCTCAGCCCCATGGTCTCGCCCCACATGCGCTGGATGCCGGTGTCGGTGAAGGTGCGGTGGCGCTCGGTCAGCCCGTCCGGGACCCAGGACACGGAGAACTCCAGCGACAACGTCCCGTCGGGAGCCGCGCTCGTCGTGGTCGGGACCGGGGTTTCCTTCGAGGACTGCCCGGCGACCGGCGCGTCGGCGGTCACGGTGGTCCGGGGGATGGCGGTGACGGCGACGGCCACCGCCGTGGCGGTCGCGGCCGTGGCCAGCGCCAGGAACAGGGGTTTGCGGCTGCGGCGCGGCCGGCGCAGCGCGGCGAGGACGCCGCCGGGTGGCGGGGTGCGCTCGGCCTGGCGCAGCAGCGCGTCGCGGATCAGGCTCTCGGTGTCGGTCCTCTCGAGGTCGGTCACAGTGCCTCCTTCACCCGGTCGACCGCGCGCAGGGTCGCCAGCGCGCGGGAGATGTGGCTGCGGACGGTGGTCTGGGAACAGCCGAGGGTGGTCGCGATCTCGCGGTCGTCGTAGCCCTCGTAGTAGCGCAACACGACCGCCGCCCGCTGTTTGCGCGGCAGCTTGGAGATGGCGTGCAGCATCGCGTCGCGCACGTCGTAGTGGTCGGTGGGGTCGTCGGTGCGCGGGTCGACGTCGGACAGCGGCACGTGCGGTTTGAGGCGGCGGCGCCACGAGAGGAACTCGTTGGTGACCATCCGCTTCAGGTACGCCGCCGGCGCGTCGAGCCCACCGATGCGCCCCCACCGCTGTTGCGCGCGCAGCAGGCACTCCTGCACCACGTCCTGGGCGAGGTGCGGGTCGCCGGTCAGCACGGTGGCGTAGCGCAGCAACGGGGTGACCTGGCCGGCCACGAAGTCCTCGAAGCTGGTCGTCATACCCCTCCAATGCGCGCTGCCACCGGTTTGTTGAGAATGGGTTTCGTGGGTTCCAGCAGCGACGTGCCGGCGTTGCGCCGGGGCTTGGCCGTGCTGCGCCTGCTGGCCAGCCGACCGGGCCCGCTGTCGGCGGCGGCGGTGGCCCGCGAGCTGTCCCTGCCCCGGTCCACGACGTACCACCTGCTGGCGGAGTTGGCGGAGGCGGGCTTCGCCACGCACTTCCCGGAGGAACGACGCTACGGCCTGGGCGTGGCAGCGTTCGAACTGGGCTCCGCGTACTTGCGCCACGACCCGTTGGAACGCCTGGCAAGGCCGTTGCTCCGCCGCCTGGTCGACTCCGTGGGCCGAACCGCGCACCTGGGCGTGCTGCACGGCGCTGAGGCTCTGTACCTGCTCCGCGAGCAGCCCCGACACCCGTCCACGATCGTGTCGGACGTGGGCGTCCGCCTACCGTCCCACCTGACCGCTTCGGGTCGGGCAATGCTGGCTTTTCTACCAAACGCCCAAGTCAGAGCCTTGTTCCCAGGCGTGGCCACCTTCGTCGACCGAACCGGCCGAGGCCCCCGCAACCTGCCCGCACTGCGCCGGTTGCTGACGGCGGAACGCCGCCGGGGCTGGGCCGTGGAGGACGGCTATGTGACGGAAGGTTTCGCCTCCGTGGCCGCCCCCGTCTTCGACCACGGCGAACGCCCCATCGCCGCGATCACGGTCACCTTCCGCCACGTGTGCGATGTCGAGTGCGGGGAAACCTGGCCGGAGCTCGCGACCGAGGTCCGCCAAACCGCCGACGCCCTCACCGACCGAATCGGCGGCCACCGAGCCTGACCACCCAGCCCACCCCTCTCTCCGCTTTCGGCACACCCACTCTCCCTTTTCCGCACACCCGCTCTCCGCTTTCGGCGCGCAGCGCCCTGCTCTTCGGCGCGCAGCGCCCTGCTCTTCGGCGCGCAGCGCCCTGCTCTTCGGCGCGCACCGCCCTGCTCTTCGGCGCGCAGCGCCCGCTTTCCGGCGCGCAGCGCCGTCGGGCAGTGCCGCCGGGGCACACACCCCAACCCGGGCTTCTTGCTTGTGTCATCCCCGTATGGCCCGCCCGAAGGGCTACCACAGATTTCCCGGGTGCCGCCAAAAAGTTTTGCGAGGAACGAGCAAAAGTTTTCAGCGGCACCCGGGAAATCTGTGGTCGGCTTTGCCGGGCCATGCGGGGATGACACAAGCAAGAAGCCCCCGCAGTTGTAGTTGTGTCATCCTTGGCGGCTCGCCCGCCGGCGAGGCGCTTTCGATCTTTAGAGTCGCGCTTACGCGCTCAACTCCACGCTTCGCGCGTGGTCACGCAACGCGCTCCGCGCTACTGGAGGAGGAACGCGCTCCGCGCTCTAGAAGCCGCGCTGCGCGCTCTCAAGCGGACGCGCTGCGCGCTCTCAAGATCAAAAGCTTGAAAGATCAAAAGCTACAAGCGGCGCTCGCCGCGCGGCAGGCCCCCGGGGGGTGGAAGGGCGTCGGTTCGTCCCCCGTACGGCCTGCCGGAGGCAACCACGCTTCGGTCCTTTCCGCAACCGGTAAAGCGTGGTTGCGGAAAGGACCGAAGCGTGGTTGGGCTGCGCCCAGGCC
>NZ_JAPSLK010000093.1 GCF_031180885.1 Saccharothrix sp. | reverse complement strand
GTCCACGCATTGTCAAACGCGGGCGCCACAACTCCTACCGCGTCAAGAAACCCGGACATCACAGCATCAGGCACGGCGGACCACCGACCATCAAACTCCGTTCACCTGCACTAACTTAGCGGCATTGGGTCATGCGGGGATGACACAAGCAAGAAGCCCCCGCAGTTGTAGATGTGTCATCCTTGGCGGCTCGCCCGCCGGCGAGGCTCTTTGATCTTTAGACTCGCGCTTCCGCGCTCAAGTCCACGCTGCGCGCGTGTGAACGCAACGCGCTCCGCGCTGCTGGAGGAGGAACGCGCTTCGCGCTCTTGAACGCGCTGACGCGCTCTTGAACGCGCTGACGCGCTCTTGAACGCGCTGACGCGCTCTTGAACGCGCTGACGCGCTCTTGAACGCGCTGACGCGCTCTTGAACGCGCTGACGCGCTCCCAGGACGTACGCGCTGGCGCGCTCTCAAGATCAAAAGCGGCCTGGAGGACCACCGATGGGGGAGGGAAGGGCGTCGGTTCCCCCACCGCATGGCCTGGCAAAGCCAACCACACTTTGGCCGGGTGCCGCTAAAATTTTTTGCTCGTTCCTCACAAAAAATTTCGGCTGCACCCGACCAAAGTGTGGTAGCCCTTCGGGCAGGCCATACGGTGGGGGAACCGAAGCCCCGCCGTGGCTGGGAGCAGCCCGCCGCGCGGAGCGCGGCGCGAAAAGCAGCCGCTGGGCGGGGAAAAGCGATGGGGCTGGAGCGCAGCGGAAAGCGTGGGCGCGGCGGAAGCCAAAGGTGTCGGTGCGCGGCGAAACGGCGTCAATCGTGTGCGGCGCCGCGGAGGGTTGCCGGCCCGGGAGCCGGCTCGGGCCTAGTCGCGGGTGCCGTTGCCGCCCTGCGGGCGGACGAGGACCACCACGCGGTCGTCGCTGGACACCGGCGCCCCGCCCGGCACCTTGTTCACCGTCCCCGCCAGCGCCGTCCGGTCGTCCAGCGCCAGCATCGGACCCAGCCGGCCGAAACCGTCCTCGCCGGTCATCCCCGCCTCGGGCTTGCCGGTGAAGCTGCCGTCCTGGTTCATCGGCAGGGCCAGCGTGCCGGGCGTGTTCGCGGTCGTCAGCCACACCACGTCCGACAGGGACGCGCAGCCGCTGACGCCCGGCTTGTCCGGCCACGACCACGCCGGGTTGGTCAGGGCCTTCCCCGCCTCCACCCGGTAGAGGACGTCGGCCGCCGGGGTCCAGTCGGTCACCCACGTCTTCGTGCCGTCCAGGGACGCGCAGAGCCCGCCCGGCGAGCGCAGGCCGGACGCCAGCACGCGGGAGCCCTGGGTCGGGTTGCCGCGGGCGGGTTGGCCGGAGCCGTCGATGCGGAGGACCTTGCCGGCCAGGGAGTTCGGGTCGGACGCCAGGGCCGGGTTGCCGGCGTCGCCGGTCGCGACCAGGAGGGCGCCGGTGCGGTCGTAGGCCAGGACGCCGCGGTTGCCGGTCGGGCCCTTGGGGATGCCGGTCAGGACGGGCTTCGGGACGTCACCGGGGGCGATCCGCAGGACGCGGTTGTCGGTCGCGGTCGTCGCGAAGACGTAGATCAGCTGGTCCTCGGCGTACGTGGGGGACAGGGTCAGGCCGGTGAGGCCGCCGTCCGAGGACGCGTCGACCTCGAACGTGTGCACCACGACCGGGTCGGCGTCCTTGGTGACCCGCACGAGGCGGCCGGTGCTGCGTTCGGTGGCGAGTGCGGTGACCGCGCCCGTGGTCTCGTTGACGTCCGCGAGCGCCACCCCGGACACGGGGGACAGGCACGTCCCGACCACCGCCGGGTGGAAGTCCTTGCACCCCTGCGGCGGCGGCACCGGAGTGGGCTGCTGGCCCGGCTGCTGGCCCTGGCCCGGTCCCTTCGGCAGCTCGCCGGGCAGTTCCGGACGGGGGCCGGCCTGGGGGGTGAGCTGGGGCGCGGGGCTCCAGCCGGTGGGCGCCGGCTGCTCGGGGAAGCTCGCGCAACCGACGGCCAGCAGGCCGACGGCGGACCCGATGAGCACCGCACGCAGTCGAGACACGACGTCCAGGCTAAGCGCGCGGCCGTGAACGTGAGGTGAGCAGGTCTTGGACAGCGTCCTCGACGCCCGCGACCCGCTCCAGCAGCAGCGCGAGTTCGGCTGCCACCAGGGCCGGGTTCTCCAGGGGCAGGAAGTGGGTGTTCGGCAGCACCCGCACCCTGGCCTGCGGCAGGCCGGCGACCGGGCCGAGCAGGCTGTCCGGCGACGCCAGCCAGTCGTACCGGCCGGCCAGCACGGTCGTGGGGCACGTCACACCGGTCAGGTCGAGGCGGGGCGTGCGGCCCAGCGCGAGGGCCAGCGTGAAGTACCAGCGCCAGTCGTGCTTGAGCAGCCGCCGCAGCGTCCCGACCAACGGTGACGGCAGGTCCGGCACGGGCACGCGGTGCAGCACCGCATCCAGCAGGGGGCCGGCGAGCCGCAGCGCGGTCGCCGACGACACGCCGACCAGGCGGCGGAGGTCCTCGGGCACGCCCGGCACGCCGAGCACGCTGGCGAACGGGTCACCCGCCGCGCCCGCGACCAGCATCAGCCCGGACACCCGCTCGGGGTGCCGCAACGCGAGTTCGGCCGCGATCGTGACGCCCAGGGACCAGCCCGTCACCACGCACCGCTCGACCCCGGCGTCATCGAGCGCGGCAATGGCGTCGGCGACGTGGTCGGCCACGGTGATCCGCGCCGGGTCGTCGGGGCGGGCCGAACCCCGGGTGCCGCGGTGGTACCAGCCGAGCACCCGGGGAGGCCGACCTCCCGGTGGCCTGCCCCGCGACGCCGAAGGCGGCGCAATCCAACACAGCGCGTCGGGTAGGTCGGGTGCGTGCACCGCGCCGAGTCCGGGGCTCAGGAGCACGTCCGGGCCGTCGTTGTCGGTGCGCCACACCCTGATCCGCGTGCCGTCCGCGGAGAAGACGTCGTGCTCCCGCATGGCGGCCAGTGTGCCGTAACGTGCGGTGTCGTGACATTCACCGTTCTGGTGCCCGACGAACTCGGTGTCCGCGTGCTGTCCGACGTGGAGGGTGTGCGGGCGGTCAAGTACGACGTGGGCGCGCCGCTGCCGCCCGAGGCCGCGCACGCCGAGGTGCTGGTGCCGAAGTTCCTGCAGAGCACCGATCCCTCCGAGTTCTTCGCCCAGTTGCCCGCGTTGCGGCTGGTGCAGTTGCTGTCCGCCGGGGCGGAGCGGTTCATCGGCACGGTGCCCGACGGGGTGATGCTGTCGACGTGCCGGGGCGCGCACGGCGGGTCGACGGCGGAGTGGGCCATCGGCGCGCTGCTGGCGATCTACCGGGATTTCCCGGTGTTCGAACGGGCGCGGCAGGAGCGCCGGTGGGACTACCACGTGACGGACACGTTGCAGGGCAAGCAGGTTCTCGTGGTGGGCGCGGGTGACCTGGGCGAGCAGTTCCGGCGCCGGCTGGAGCCGTTCGACGCGTCGGCGACGCTGGTGGGGCGGACCGCGCGGGACGGCGTGCACGGGGTGGACGAGCTGCCCGAGTTGCTGCCGCACTACGACGCCGTGTTGGTGGTGGTGCCGCTGACCGACGAGACGACCGGGATGGTGGACGCGAAGTTCCTGTCCCTGATGAAGGACGGGGCGATCCTGGTCAACGGGGCGCGCGGGCCGGTGGTGGACACGGACGCATTGGTGGCGGAGCTGTCGTCCGGCCGGCTGCGGGCGGCGCTGGACGTGACCGACCCAGAGCCGCTGCCCGCCGACCATCCACTGTGGACGGTGCCGGGGCTGTTCCTGACGCCGCACGTGGCGGGGTCGTGCACCGGCCACGGCGAGCGGGCCTACCGGGTGGTGGCGTCGGAGGTGGCGCGGTTCGCACGGGGTGAGGAGCCGCGAAACCTGGTGCGCGGGGCGTACTAACCACTCTTCCGGGCTACTAAACTACGCCATTCGGGTTAATATCGGCGGCGGTTCGGACGCTCGCGGTCCTCGTCCGAACCTCCTAACGTGCGGGTGCGTGGCTACCCACGACGACCGCTCGAAGGCTTCGGGTTCGAGCGGCTACTCCGACGACGGTTTCTACTCGACCTCGACATCGAGCGGAGGGGCGCACCACTTCGACGCCGGGACGCAGACGTTCGGGAGGGACACGACGGCGTTCACCGCCCCCAGCGCTTTCGACAAGGACACCAACACCTTCGACACCTCGGGCTACACCCCGGTCCGGGACTACGACGAGACCCCGGCCACCTCGCACTTCGACGACGAGGACGAGCGCAAGCCGTTCGGCTGGTCCGGGAGCGCCGACCTGGGCCTGCTGGTGCTGCGGCTGGCGCTGGGCGGCGCGTTCGTCGCGCACGGCCTGCAGAAGGTGTTCGGCCTGTTCGGCGGGCCGGGCATCGACGGCTTCACGAAAGTCCTCCAGGACGCCGGCTACCGCGAGGCGCGCATCCTGGCGTGGGTCACCGGGATCACCGAGCTGGCCGGCGGCGGCCTGCTGGTCCTGGGCCTGTTCACCCCGCTGGCGGCGGCCGGCGTGCTGGGCGTGATGGCCAACGCCATCGCCCTGAAGTACCGCGGCGGTTTCTTCGCGCCGGGCGGCGTCGAACTGGAGGCCGCGTTCGCCGCGATGGCCTTCGCCGTGCTGTTCGCGGGCCCCGGCCGGGCGGCGTTCGACTACAACCGGAGCTGGTTCCGCCACCCCCTGCTGTCCGGCTTCCTGTGCCTCCTGCTCGCCGCCGGCGCGACCGCGGCCACCCTCTACGTCTTCCGCTGACAACCCCGCGAAACACCAATCGGCCCGCTCCCGTCCGAGGGGAGCGGGCCGATTCGCGTCGAGTCAGCGGTTGACGTCGCGGACCGCGCCCATGGACGCGTCCGTCGCCATCCGGGCGTAAGCGCGCAGGGCCGACGTCACCGGCCGGACGCGGTCGACGGGCTGCCACGGGTGCTCCGAGGCCTCCATCTTCGCCCGGCGCTCGGCCAGGACCTCGTCCGGCACCAGCAGCTCCAACCGGCGCTCGTGGACGTCGATCACGATCCGGTCGCCGTCCTCGACCAGGCCGATCACGCCGCCACCGGCCGCCTCGGGGGACACGTGCCCGATGGACAGGCCCGACGTGCCGCCGGAGAACCGGCCGTCCGTGATCAGCGCGCACTTCTTGCCCAGGCCGGCGCCCTTCAGGAACGCCGTCGGGTGCAGCATCTCCTGCATGCCGGGACCGCCCGCCGGCCCCTCGTAGCGGACGACGAGCACGTCACCGGGCTGGATCTCCTTGTTCAGGATCACCGACACGGCCTGCTCCTGGGACTCCACCACCCGCGCCGGCCCCTCGAAGTGCCACAGCTCCTCGTCGATGCCGGCCGCCTTGATCACCGCGCCCCGGGTGGCCAGGTTGCCGTGCAGCACCGCCAGGCCGCCGTCCTTGGTGTAAGCGTGCTCGACGTCCCGGATGCAGCCGCCGGCCGCGTCGGTGTCCAGCTTCGACCAGCGGTTGGTCGTGGAGAACGCCTGCGTGGTGCGCACCCCACCCGGAGCGGCGTGGAACAGCTCGACGGCCTCGGGCGACGGGGAGGCGGAACGGATGTCCCAGGCGGTCAGCCAGGACGCCAGGTCCGGGCTGTGCACCGACCACACGTCCTCGTTGAGCAGCCCGGCCCGCCACAGCTCGCCCAGCAGCGCGGGGATGCCACCCGCCCGGTGGACGTCCTCCATGTGGTAGTCCGAGTTCGGCGACACCTTCGACAGGCACGGCACCCGCCGGCTCAGCGCGTCGATGTCGGCCAGCGAGAACTCGATCTCGCCCTCCTGCGCCGCGGCGAGGATGTGCAGCACCGTGTTGGTCGAGCCGCCCATGGCCATGTCCAGCGCCATCGCGTTCTCGAACGCCGCCCGGGACGCGATCGAGCGCGGCAGCACCGACTCGTCGTCCTCGCCGTAGTACCGCCGGCACAGCTCCACGACCGTGCGGCCGGCCTGCGCGAACAGCTCGCGCCGCGCCGCGTGCGTGGCCAGCGTCGAGCCGTTGCCGGGCAGCGCCAGCCCCAGGGCCTCGGTGAGGCAGTTCATGGAGTTCGCGGTGAACATGCCCGAGCACGACCCGCACGTCGGGCACGCCGACCGCTCGACCACGGCCAGGCCCTCGTCGTCCACCTCGGGCGACGCCGACGCGGAGATCGCGGTGATCAGGTCTGTCGGCGCGACGGCGACGCCGTCCACCACGACCGCCTTGCCGGCCTCCATCGGGCCGCCCGAGACGAACACGACCGGGATGTTGAGCCGCATCGCGGCGTTGAGCATGCCCGGGGTGATCTTGTCGCAGTTGGAGATGCACACGATCGCGTCGGCCTGGTGCGCGTTGACCATGTACTCGACCGAGTCGGCGATGATCTCGCGCGACGGCAGCGAGTACAACATCCCGCTGTGCCCCATGGCGATGCCGTCGTCCACCGCGATCGTGTGGAACTCGCGCGGCACGCCGCCCGCCTCGCGCACCGCCTCCGCCACGATGTCGCCGAGGTCGCGCAGGTGCACGTGACCGGGCACGAACTGCGTGTACGAGTTGGCGATGGCCACGATCGGCTTGCCGAAGTCGGAGTCGGTCATGCCCGTCGCGCGCCACAGCGCGCGAGCGCCCGCGGCGTTGCGGCCGTGGGTCGTGGTGCGGGAACGGAGCGGTGGCAAGGCTCCTCCAAAGAGAGGTACTGCGGGAGAACGTGTCCGAAGCGATCCAGTGCGCGGGGTGGGCACCGGCGTGACGGGGGCGCGGTGAGCTAGAGGCTACTCCGCCGCAACGCGTCGGTGACCAGCACGCCGGCCAGCGCGAGTGTGATCACGTGCACGGCCGTGCACCACAGGCAGATCTTGCCGATCAGCAGGAACTCCGCCGCGACCAGGTACACCACGAACAGCACGCCCACGGCCACCGACCCGAGCCGCAGCCAGTGCAGCCGCCGGTCCCGCCACGCGAACGGCAGGCACAGCACCGTCATGCCCGCGAAGAACGCCAGGCCCAGGACCGCGACCGGGATGCCCAGCAGCTCGGACTGCTCGCTGGTGGTGACCGTCCCGCAGTCGACGACCGCGCCCTCCGCGCACAGCAGCGCGCCCGCCGCGAAGTGGGCCACGGTGAGGTAGGCGGAGACGGCGAGCCCGGCCAGCGCCAGCGCCAGGCCGGCCCAACGCGTGGTGGAAGTCACTCCGATGACTCTACGGAGCCGGGTGCCGCGTTCGGGTCGGGCACCCGGCCGCCGCTGATCTCGGACAACGCGGTCAGGTGCAGGGCCCGGACGGCGGGCAGCCGCACCAGCGAGTCGTCGGTGAGCACCGCGCTCAGCCAGCCCCGCGGCACCACCTTGATGGCCTTCACCTCGTCCCACGCCACGACCCGCTTGCCGAACGTGCTGCGTGCCACGAGCTGGGACGAGTCCACCGTGGTCCGGTTGCGCACCACCCACAACGCGTACCCCACGGGCACCGCGTAGAGGACCTGGAGGCCGGGCACCGTCCAGGCGACCGGGGTCACGCAGATGGCGATCGCGAGGGCCGCCAGCAGCGCGGGCGAGGGGATCCGGAACACGAGCTTCTCCACGTCACGTGATGCTGCCACCGTGCCACCGGACGGGTGACTCCGCCCCTCGTTCACGCACGGAGAGACGCCCACCATCCGGGAGTGCCGTCCCGCACAGTTGACGCCCCTCGCGGTTGACGGTTAACGTCACCGGCATGCAGCGCAACCTCGTTCTCGTACTTCCCAGGCGCGTCGACGCCTAGGCAGTAGCAAGGCTGCGTCGACGCGCGACCCTCGTACGACCCGTCCAGATCGGGTTGGCGAGGGTTTTTTCGTGCCCGGACCGTGCATTCTCCACACCCACGAGGCAGACAGATGACCAGCGCAACCTCGCGACCGGCTCCCGGTGAGTCGCCGTCGCCCCGCCCTGGACCGCGACCGAAACCGGCCCCGCCCAGCGGTGCCCCCGTCCGCGTGACCGGCGCCCAGTCCCTCGTCCGCTCGCTCGAAGCGGTGGGCTGCGAGGTGGTGTTCGGCATCCCCGGCGGCACGATCCTGCCTGCCTACGACCCGCTCCTGGACTCCACCAAGGTCCGCCACGTCCTGGTCCGCCACGAGCAGGGCGCGGGCCACGCCGCGACCGGCTACGCGCAGGCCACCGGCAAGGTCGGCGTGTGCATGGCGACCTCCGGCCCGGGCGCGACGAACCTGGTCACGCCGCTGGCCGACGCCAACATGGACTCCGTCCCGGTGGTCGCCATCACCGGCCAGCAGACCCGCGGCCTGATCGGCACCGACGCGTTCCAGGAAGCGGACATCTGCGGCATCACGATGCCGATCACCAAGCACAACTTCCTGGTCACCGACCCGGCGGAGATCCCGCGCGCGATCGCCGAGGCGTTCCACCTGGCCTCGACCGGCCGCCCCGGCCCGGTCCTGGTGGACATCCCCAAGGACGTGCTCCAGGAGATGACGTCGTTCTCCTGGCCGCCGGAGCTGCGCCTGCCCGGCTACCGGCCGACCACCCGGCCGCACGGCAAGCAGGTCCGCGAGGCCGCCAAGCTCATCGCCGCGGCCAAGCGCCCGGTGCTGTACGTGGGCGGCGGCGTCATCAAGGCCGAGGCGTCGGCCGAGCTGCTGCGCCTGGCCGAGGAGACCAAGATCCCGGTCGTCACCACGCTGATGGCGCGCGGCGCGTTCCCCGACTCGCACCCGCAGCACCTGGGCATGCCGGGCATGCACGGCACCGTCGCGGCGGTCGCGGCCATGCAGAAGTCGGACCTGCTGGTCGCCCTGGGCGCCCGGTTCGACGACCGGGTCACCGGCCAGCTGTCCACGTTCGCGCCCGACGCGCAGGTCGTGCACGCCGACATCGACCCGGCCGAGATCTCCAAGAACCGCCGCGCGGACGTCCCGATCGTGGGCGACTGCAAGGAGATCATCACCGAGCTGATCGACGCCGTCCGCACCGAGAAGGAGAACTCGAAGCGGACCGTCGACCTCGCCCCGTGGTGGGAGCAGCTCGACGCGCTGCGCGGCACGTTCCCGCTGGGCTACGACTGGCCCGAGGACGGCACGCTGTCCCCGCAGTACGTGATCGAGCGGATCGGCGCCTTGACGCCGGCGGACACCCTGTTCACCGCGGGCGTCGGCCAGCACCAGATGTGGGCGGCGCAGTTCATCAAGTACGAGTCGCCGCGCACGTGGATCAACTCCGGCGGCCTGGGCACGATGGGCTACGCGGTGCCCGCGGCGATGGGCGCGAAGGCGGGCGTGCCGGACGTCCAGGTGTGGGCGATCGACGGCGACGGCTGCTTCCAGATGACCAACCAGGAGCTGGCCACCTGCGCCATCGAGGGCATCCCGATCAAGGTCGCCGTCATCAACAACGGCAACCTGGGCATGGTCCGCCAGTGGCAGACCCTGTTCTACGGCGAGCGCTACTCCAACACCGACCTGGGCACCCACAAGCACCGCATCCCGGACTTCGTGCTGCTGGCCGAGGCGCTGGGCTGCGCCGGGCTGCGCGCCGAGTCCAAGGAGGAGGTCGACGCGGTGATCCAGCAGGCGATGGAGATCAACGACCGCCCGGTGGTCATCGACTTCGTCGTGGGCAAGGACGCGCAGGTGTGGCCGATGGTCGCGGCGGGCACCGGCAACAGCGAGATCATGGCCGCCCGGGGCATCCGCCCGCTGTTCGACGAGGACGAGTGATGACTAGGCACACCCTGAGCGTTCTGGTCGAGGACAAGCCCGGTGTCCTCGCGCGGGTGGCGGGCCTGTTCTCCCGCCGCGGCTTCAACATCGAGTCGCTCGCCGTCGGGCGCACCGAGCACCCCGAGATCTCCCGGATGACCATCGTGGTGTCCGTGGACGAGCTGCCCCTGGAGCAGGTCACCAAGCAGCTCAACAAGCTCGTCAACGTCATCAAGATCGTGGAGCTGGAGCCGGCGGCGTCCGTGCAGCGCCAGCTCCTGCTGGTGAAGGTGCGCGCCGACGCCACCGTCCGCAGCCAGGTCCTGGAGACGGTGCAGCTGTTCCGCGCGAAGGTCGTCGACGTGTCACCCGAGGCGGTGACGGTCGAGGCCACCGGCACGTCCGAGAAGCTCGACGCGCTGTTGCGGATGCTGGAGCCCTACGGGCTCCGTGAGATCGTCCAGTCCGGCATGGTCGCCATCGGCCGTGGCGCCCGCTCCATCACCGCGACCGCGGTGCGCTGAATTTTCGGATCCACGAAGGGAAGTACAGAACAGTGAGCGTCGAGATCTTCTACGACGACGATGCCGACCTGAGCATCATCCAGGGGCGCAAGGTCGCGGTCATCGGTTACGGCAGCCAGGGCCACGCCCACGCGCTGAGCCTGCGCGACTCCGGCGTCGACGTGCGGATCGGTCTCCGCGAGGGCTCGAAGTCCGCGGCCAAGGCGGAGGAGGAGGGCCTGCGGGTCCTGTCCAACGCGGACGCGGCGGCCGAGGCCGACGTGATCATGATCCTGGCGCCGGACACCGCGCAGCGGCACATCTACGCCCAGGACATCGCGCCGAACCTCAAGGACGGCGACGCGCTGTTCTTCGGCCACGGCTTCAACATCCGCTACGGCCTCATCCAGGCCCCGTCCAACGTGGACGTGGCGATGGTGGCCCCGAAGGGTCCCGGTCACCTGGTGCGCCGCCAGTTCGTCGACGGCAAGGGCGTGCCCGCGCTGATCGCGGTCGAGCAGGACGCCTCCGGCGGCGCGCAGGCGCTGGCGCTGTCCTACGCCAAGGCCATCGGCGGCACCCGCGCGGGCGTCATCAAGACGACGTTCAAGGAGGAGACCGAGACCGACCTGTTCGGCGAGCAGGCGGTGCTCTGCGGTGGCGCGTCCGCGCTGGTGCAGGCGGGCTTCGAGGTGCTGACCGAGGCGGGCTACGCCCCCGAGGTCGCGTACTTCGAGTGCCTGCACGAGTTGAAGCTCATCGTGGACCTGATGTACGAGGGCGGCATCGCCCGCATGCGCTACTCCATTTCGGACACCGCCGAGTACGGCGACCTCACCCGCGGCCCGCGCGTCATCACGCCGGCGGTCAAGGAGGAGATGCGCAAGATCCTCGGCGAGATCCAGGACGGCACCTTCGCCACCGAGTGGGTCAACGAGGACGACGCCGGCCGCGGCAACTACAAGAAGTTGCAGCAGGAGGGCGAGCAGCACCCGATCGAGGAGGTCGGCAAGAAGCTGCGCGGCCTGATGTCCTGGGTCGACCGGCCGATCACCGAAACGGCCTAATTTTTCACCCGAATGCGGAGCCCGCGGTGTGTTCCTTGCCACCGCGGGCTCCGGTATATCTAGCGCATGACGGACAGCGCGCCGATATACGACGACAAAGCGCATGTGCGGGGCACACTGGACTTGACGAACGCCGACTGGATCAACGACGACGTCAAGGGCGAGGGCGGATACCCCGAGATCGCGTTCGTCACCCACTCCGACGGCGTCACCTACACCGCGATGCGCAACTCCGACCACCCCGAGGGTCCGGTCCTGGTCTTCACCCCCGCCGAGTGGGAAGCCTTCGTCCTGGGCGTGAAGGACGGCGAGTTCGACGAACCCTGGTAACCCCGGTTCTCCGAGTTGCAGGTGCGCCATCTTTGGCGGCCTGCCTGCGATGCTCTTTCAAATCTTCAAACTCGCGCTTCCCGTCATAATTCCAAGCTTCGCGGGTGTGAACGCAACGCGCTTCGCTCTGGCAAGCCAAACGTGCTGACGCGCACAAAAGCGAAAGCGCGCCTTCGGCGCAAAAGCGGCGCCTGCGGTGCGAGGGCTGACCAGGGAAGGCGCCAAGGGGCGGCTGAGCCGACCGCACCGACCACCCACCACCGCCGCCGTCCAAGTAGAACGCTCGTACCGGAAACCAGCAGGTGAGACAGGGCACCCGGGTTCACGGAACCGGACCGCCGCTGACTATGCTCGTTAACAACCCGGACACATTGCCGTGGCCGGCCGGCGCGGGTCTCGGCTCGCTGGATACGGCCCCGCGCTCCCCACCCGTCTTGCACACCACCGGGAGCACGTCCGTGACCAAGCCCGTTGTCCTGATCGCCGAGAAGCTCGCCCCGTCCGTGCTCGACGTGTTCGGCGACGGTCTCGAAGTGCGCCACGTCGACGGGACCGACCGTCCCGCCCTGCTCGCGGCCGTGGCCGACGCCGACGCGCTGCTGGTGCGCTCCGCCACCAAGGTGGACCGCGAGGTGTTCGAGGCGACCACGAAGCTCAAGGTCGTGGCGCGCGCGGGTGTCGGGCTGGACAACGTCGAGGTGCCGGTGGCGACCGAGCGCGGCGTGATGGTGGTGAACGCGCCGACGTCCAACATCGTCAGCGCCGCCGAGCACGCCGTGGCGCTGCTGCTGGCCACCGCCCGCCAGGTCCCGGCCGCGCACGCGACGCTGCAGAACCACGAGTGGAAGCGCAGCAAGTTCAACGGCGTGGAGATCCACGGCAAGACCGTCGGCGTGGTCGGCCTGGGCAAGATCGGGCAGCTGTTCGCCGCGCGCCTGGCCGCGTTCGGCACCACGCTCATCGCCTACGACCCCTACGTGAGCGCCCAGCGCGCCGCCCAGCTGGGCATCGAGCTGGTGACGCTGGACGAGCTGCTGGAGCGCGCCGACTTCATCTCGATCCACCTGCCCAAGACGCCGGAGACCAAGGGCCTCATCGGCGCGGAGCAGCTGGCGAAGGCCAAGCGGGGCGTCATCATCGTCAACGCCGCGCGCGGTGGCCTCGTCGACGAGCAGGCCCTGGCCGACGCGGTGAAGGAGGGCCAGGTCGGCGGCGCGGGCATCGACGTGTTCAGCACCGAGCCGACCACCGAGTCGCCGCTGTTCGGCCTGGAGAACGTCGTCGTCACCCCGCACCTGGGCGCGTCCACGACCGAGGCGCAGGACCGGGCGGGCACGGACGTGGCCAAGTCGGTGCTGCTGGCGCTGCAGGGCGAGTTCGTTCCGGACGCGGTGAACGTGCAGGGCGGCGGCGTGGTCGGCGAGGAGGTCCGGCCGTACCTGCCGCTGGTGCAGAAGCTGGGCACGGTCGTGTCGGCGCTCAGCTCGAAGGCCCCGACCAGCGTGACCATCGAGGTGCGCGGCGAACTGTCCAACGAGGACGTCACCGTCCTGCCGCTGGCCGCGCTGCGCGGGGTGTTCGCGAGCGTGGTCGAGGAGCAGGTGACCTTCGTCAACGCGCCCAGCCTCGCCGCCGCGCTGGGCGTGACCGTGGACCTGGTGAAGGAGCCGGAGAGCGCCAACCACCGCAGCCTGGTGACGGTGCGCGCGGTGCACGCCGACGGTTCGACCACCACCGTGTCGGGCACGCTCACCGGTCTGGACCAGGTGGAGAAGCTGGTCGGCATCAACGGCCGCAGCTTCGACCTGCGCGCCGAGGGCAACGTGCTGCTGCTGGAGTACCCGGACCGGCCGGGCGTGATGGGCACCGTCGGCACCCTGCTCGGCGAGGCGGGCGTGAACGTCGAGGCGGCCCAGATCAGCCAGACCAAGGACGGCGCGGACGCCTTCATGCTGCTGCGCGTCGACCGCCCGGTGGACACCGCCGTGCTGGACCCGATCGGCGCCGCCGTGGGCGCCCGCACGGTCCGCGCGGTCGACTTCGAGTGACGATCGGTGCATGATCGCCGCCGGGACCCGTTAGAGGTATATCGCCGCAGGTCCCGGCGGCGTCACAGTTCACCGTTGATTGTCAAATCTGTGGTTGTCGTCACTCCTTCGGAGTAATCGATCAGCTCTCTAGAGCGATTAGGTTCCCCCCACGAGGTTGACCCGGTGCCGTAGAGGGCACGGCACCACGCGGGCGGCTGCCCCCTTTCCGGACGTGGCTGGGCCGCCCGAGGGTCGTATCCGACCTCACTTGGGGCACGTTGTGAGCCGATCTCGCGTTGTCGCCAGATCCGCCGCACCGGTGCTGGCCGCGATCCTCCTCGCGGCTTCCACCGGCTCGGCACTGGCCGCGGAAGATCAGCTGGCCGAGTCCGTCGCTACCGCGCACGGGCTGGACGCCGGCAAGTTGCAGTTGAAGGTGGGCAAGCGGCTGTCGTCCGCGCAGGGCAAGGTCACCGCGTTCGTCGAGCTGGAGGCCAAGCCCGCCGTCGACACCTACGCGGAGCAGACCAGCCAGGGCGCGTCCAAGCAGCAGGCCAAGGACGCCGCCAAGGCCACCAGGAACGACACCGGCCGCAAGGCCGACGAGGTCGTCGGTGACCTGAAGGCCAAGGACTCCGCCACGAAGGAGCTGTACCGGACGTCCAACGGCGTGCCGGGCGTGGTCGTCACGGCCGACGCGGCCAAGGTGCGCGAGCTGGCGCAGCGCCCGGACGTGAAGTCCGTGCGCACGGTCGTGCCCAAGTCGCGGCAGAACTCCAGCGCGGTGCAGCTGACCAACACGCTCAAGTCGTGGCAGCAGTACGGGAAGCTCGGTGACGACGTCCGCGTCGGCATCATCGACACCGGCATCGACTACACGCACGCCGACTTCGCCGGTCCGGGCACCATCGAGGCCTTCCAGGCCATCGACGAGACCAAGGTCGACGCTAGCTACTTCCCGACCGCCAAGGTCGTCGGCGGCTACGACTTCGTCGGCAACGCCTACGACGGCAGCAGCACCGACCCGGCGGTCAACACGCCGAAGCCGGACCCGAACCCGATCGACTGCAACGGCCACGGCACGCACGTCGCCGGCACCGCCGCGGGCTTCGGCGTCAACGCCGACGGCACGACCTTCAAGGGCGACTACACCAAGCTCACCGAGGACTCGCTCGACGCGATGCGCATCGGCCCCGGCACCGCGCCGAAGGCCCTGCTGTACGCGCTGAAGGTGTTCGGCTGCGACGGTTCGACCAACGTCACCGCGCAGGCCCTGGACTGGGCGCTCGACCCCGACGGCGACGGCGACTTCTCCGACCACCTCGACGTGGTCAACCTGTCCCTGGGCTCGGACTACGGCGCGCCGGACGACCCGGACAGCCTGTTCGTCCGCAAGCTCAACGCCTCCGGCGTGGTGACCGTGTTCTCGGCGGGCAACGGCGGCGACCTGTACGACATCGGCGGCTCGCCGGGCAGCACGCCCGAGGCGCTGACCGTGGCCAGCACCCGCGACTCCTTCGTGCTGCGCGACGCGGCCGAGGTGATCGCGCCGACGCCGGGCCGCCAGGCCGGCCAGTACAGCCAGAACTTCAACTACGAGGGCAAGTCCGTCACGGCCGCGGTCGTGCCGTTGAGCGACCCGAACAACAAGGACGGCTGCCTCCCGCTGTCGGCCGCCGACAAGGCCGCCGTCGCGGGCAAGATCGCCTGGCTGGAGTGGGACGACAACGACGCCAGCCGCCGGTGCGGCTCCGGTGGCCGGTCGAACAACGTGACCGCCGCGGGTGCGGTCGGCGCGGTGTTCTCCTCCACGCTGGAGCACTTCAGCGCGGGCATCGCGGGCAACGCCGCCATCCCGGTGCTGCAGTTCACCGGTTCGGCGACCAACGCCCTGCGCCCGGCCGTCACCGCGGGCACGCTGACCGTCCGCCTCGCGGGCGACCTGCGCACCGTGCTGCCGACCTACGACCAGTCGATCACCGACACGCCCAGCTCGTTCACCTCGCGCGGCGTGCGCGGCCCGGTCGTCAAGCCCGACGTGGCGGCCCCCGGCGACTCCATCGCCTCCGCCCAGGTCGGCTCCGGCAACAAGACCCTGGTGACCAGCGGCACCTCCATGGCCGCCCCGCACACCACGGGCATCGCGGCGCTGGTCCGCCAGGCGCACCCGGACTGGACCCCGGAAGAGGTCAAGGCCGCGGTGATGAACAGCGCGTCCGCGGACGTGAAGGCGGACGGCAAGACCTTCGCGCCCAACCGCGTCGGTTCCGGCCGCATCGACGGCAAGGCCGCCCTGGAGAACCAGGTGCTGGCCATGGTGCAGGACGACCCGGGCTCGGTGAGCGCGTCGTTCGGCGCGGTCGAGGTGACCGGGCCGGTGTCGCTGACCAAGACCATCAAGGTGGTCAACAAGTCCACCAAGTGGGTCGACTACACCGTCGACTACCAGGCGCTGACCACGATCCCGGGCGTGCGCTACGAGCTGTCGGCCAAGACGGTGCGGCTCAGCCCGCGCGGCGTCGCGCGGGTCCAGGTCACGCTGAAGATCGACAAGCCGGGTGACCTGCGCAAGACGGTCGACCCGACGGTCGAGGCCACCCACCTCGACGTGCCGCGCCAGTTCCTGGCCGACGCGTCCGGCCGGGTCGTGTTCACGCCGAAGAGCGGCAGCACGGTCCCGCTGCGGGTGCCGGTGTACTCGGCGCCGAAGCCGGCCGCCGACATCAACGCGCCGGACCGCCTCACCTTCCGCGGCCCCGGCACGCAGTCGGTGCTCAACCTGACCGGGCGCGGCGTCAACCAGGGCGCGTACCGGTCGCTGGTGAGCGTGCTGGAGCTGCAGCAGACCTCGCCGAAGCTGCGCGAGTGCCGCCGGTCGGTGACGACCAACTGCACGCTCAACGACACCGCCAAGGGCGGCGACCTGCGGTACGTGGGTGTGACGTCCACCGCGCCGCTGGCCAAGCAGCAGGGCACCCCGGAGCAGGCGCTGCTCGCGTTCGGCATCGCGACCTGGGGCAACTGGTACAACCTGGGCAACAACACGATCCCGTTCGTCGACATCGACACCACGGGTGACGGCACGCCGGACTACGAGGTCTACGCGAACAAGCTGACCGACACCGACCTGCTGGTCGCGGTCACGGTGGACCTCAAGACCGGCCAGACCGTCGACATCCAGGGCGTGAACGGCCAGTTCGGCGACGTGGACACCAACGTGTTCGACACCAACGTCGTGGTCCTGCCGGTGCTGCTCTCGGCGCTCGGCATCGACGTGAACGCCGACACCTCTCGTATCTCATATACGACCGGTGTGGCCGGGTTCTACGTGGCGCCGGGCACGACGAACGGCCTGGTCGACTCGATCGACACGCCGGCGTCGTTCGACCCGCTCAAGCCGGGCCTGTGGGTGCAGGGCGGCGGCGACGCCGCGCTGTCCTACCTGGCGCGGCCGGGCACGGCGCTCGTGGTGAACCGCGACGCCGAGGCGCTGGCGGCGGACGGCTCCGACAGCCTGCTCGTCCTGCACCACCACAACACCACCGGTGACAAGGTGGACGTGGTCAAGACGCGGGCGCGGACCTCGTCGCAGGTGTCGTGACGTAGGACTCACGGTTTAGCCCACTCTGGCCGGTCGGGACTGCTCCCGACCGGCCAGAGCCGTTTAGGACCATCGGGTGACGGCCGATCGGGGGGTCTGAACCGTTCGGGTGTCCCGCAGTACGGGAGAAACGGCCACAGAAGGGTGTTCCGAGTGCGGCGAACGGGGTGTCGACCGGTAGCCTTTCGCAAAGGAAACTAGTCCCGCGCAATGGGACTGATACCTGGGAGGTGTGTGGATGCGGCTCGCAGTGATCCCAGGAGACGGGATCGGGCCCGAGGTCGTCGCCGAGGCCCTGAAGGTGCTCGGTGAGGTCGTTCCAGCGGCTGAGATCACCC
>NZ_JAPSLK010000031.1 GCF_031180885.1 Saccharothrix sp. | reverse complement strand
TCCCGACGCCCGAGATGCGGTCGGCCACGGGGATGAACCTCAACGACTCGGTCTACGAGCGCCTGCTCCGCGAGCGGATCATCGTGCTGGGGTCGCAGGTCGAAGAGGGCATCGCCAACCAGATCACGGCACAGCTGCTCCTCCTCGCGGCCGAGGACCCCGAGAAGGACATCACGCTCTACATCAACTCGCCCGGCGGCTCGGTGACCGCGGGCATGGCGATCTTCGACACCATGCAGCTCATCGAGCCCGACGTGGCGACCTACGCCATGGGCCTCGCGGCCTCCATGGGCCAGTTCCTGCTCTCCGCGGGCACCCCCGGCAAGCGGCACGCGCTGCCGCACGCCCGCATCCTCATGCACCAGCCCTCGGCGGGCGTCGGCGGCACCGCGGCCGACATCGCCATCCAGGCGGACATGCTCACCCGCACCAAGCGGGAGATGGCCGAGCTGATCGCCGAGCACACCGGTCAGCCGGTGGAGCGGATCATCGCGGACTCCGACCGCGACCGCTGGTTCACCGCCCAGGAGGCCCTGGAGTACGGCTTCGTGGACAAGGTGATCACCCGCGCCAGCCAGGCCAACACCAACTGACCCGGCGAGCACACCGACCAGGAGAGACCAAGTGAGCCAGTTCCACGCGCCGCAGTCCCGGTACGTGCTCCCGTCGTTCGTCGAGCGCACCAGCTACGGCATCAAGGAGTCCAACCCCTACAACAAGCTGTTCGAGGAGCGCATCATCTTCCTCGGCGTGCAGGTGGACGACGCGTCGGCCAACGACGTGATGGCCCAGCTGCTGGTGCTGGAGTCCGAGGACCCGGACCGCGACATCCTGATGTACATCAACTCGCCGGGTGGCTCGTTCACCTCGCTGATGGCCATCTACGACACCATGCAGTTCGTCCGCCCGGACATCCAGACCTACTGCCTGGGCCAGGCCGCCTCGGCCGCCGCCGTGCTGCTCGCGGCGGGCACCCCGGGCAAGCGGCACGCGCTGCCGAACTCGCGGATCCTGATCCACCAGCCGGCCACCGAGGGCGTGTACGGCCAGGTGTCGGACCTGGAGATCCAGTCCAACGAGATCCAGCGCGTCCGCCGGCTGCTGGAGACCACGCTGGCCAAGCACACCAGCCGCACGCCCGAACAGGTGCGCACGGACATCGAACGCGACAAGATCCTCACCGCCGAAGAGGCCAAGGACTACGGCATCGTGGACAGCGTCCTGCCGTACCGGAAGCTCTCCGCCAAGTGAGTCCCGCGTGTCGCCCGACACGCCGAGCCGACCAGGGATACCGGGTGGTTCGGGGTGTCGGGGGCACGCTGGTCCTCCCGCACAGGCGGGTGGGCCAGGTACCGTCGAGGGGAACGGGTTGACCCCGCAGCCGGCGGGCGTAAGCCGAACAGCAGTCAGGCGCACTTCACCAGGTCGTGCGCCGGAGGGGACAGAGGTCAGCGGTCATGGCGCGTATCGGTGACGGCGGCGACCTGCTGAAGTGCTCTTTTTGCGGGAAGAGCCAGAAGCAGGTGAAAAAACTCATCGCCGGCCCCGGTGTCTACATCTGCGATGAGTGCATCGACCTCTGCAACGAGATCATCGAGGAAGAGCTGGCGGAAGCCGGCGACGTGAAGCTCGACGAGCTGCCGAAGCCCGCCGAGATCCACGAGTTCCTCGACCAGTACGTGATTGGCCAGGACGAGGCCAAGCGGACGCTCTCGGTGGCGGTCTACAACCACTACAAGCGCATCCAGGCGGGTGACCGCGGGCGTGAGGGCCGCGACGACGGCGTGGAACTGGCCAAGTCGAACATCCTCATGCTCGGCCCCACTGGCTGCGGCAAGACCTACCTGGCCCAGACGCTGGCCAAGATGCTCAACGTCCCGTTCGCCATCGCGGACGCCACGGCGCTCACCGAGGCGGGCTACGTGGGCGAGGACGTCGAGAACATCCTGCTCAAGCTCATCCAGGCGGCGGACTACGACGTCAAGCGGGCCGAGACCGGCATCATCTACATCGACGAGGTCGACAAGATCGCTCGAAAGAGTGAAAATCCGTCGATCACCCGGGACGTGTCCGGCGAGGGCGTGCAGCAGGCGCTGCTGAAGATACTGGAGGGCACAACAGCCTCCGTGCCGCCGCAGGGCGGCCGGAAGCACCCCCACCAGGAGTTCATCCAGATCGACACCACGAACGTGCTGTTCATCGTGGCGGGCGCGTTCGCGGGTCTGGAGAAGATCATCCAGGACCGGATCGGCAAGCGCGGCCTGGGCTTCGGCGCCGAGGTGCGCACGAAGGCCGAGGTCGACGCGGCGGACTACTTCGCCGAGTCGATGCCCGAGGACCTGATCAAGTTCGGCCTGATCCCCGAGTTCATCGGGCGCCTGCCGATGGTGGCCAGCGTCACCAACCTGGACAAGGACTCGCTGGTCCGCATCCTCACCGAGCCGAAGAACGCCCTGGTCAAGCAGTACCAGAAGCTGTTCGAGATGGACGGCGTGGAGCTGGAGTTCACCCGGACCGCCATGGAGGCCGTGGCCGACCAGGCCATCCTGCGCGGCACCGGCGCCCGCGGCCTGCGGGCGATCATGGAGGAAGTCCTGCTGCCGGTGATGTACGACATCCCGAGCCGGTCGGACGTCGCCAAGGTGGTCATCACCGAGCAGACGGTGAAGGAGAACGTGAACCCGACCATCGTGGCCCGGCAGCCGTCCCGCCGGGAGCGTCGCGAGAAGTCGGCGTGAGCCTCCCGTACACGCTCATCCTGCACGGCCTGGGCGGTTCCGGGCCGACGCACTGGCAGAACTGGCTGGCGGGCGAACTCGCCCACCACGGTGGCCAGGTGGACGTGCCCCAGTTCACCCTCCCGGATGAGCCACGCCTCGCGGTGTGGCTCGCCGAGCTGCGCGAACACCTCGCGGCCGCTCCCCGGGAGGGTGAACGGGTGGTCCTCGCCCACTCGCTCGCGTGCCTGCTGTGGCTGCACCACGCGGCCGGCGACTTCGACCCGGCCCTGCGGGTGGACCGGGTGCTGCTGGTCGCCCCGGTGTTCCCGGACTTCCGGGACGAGCCGGCGATCGCGGACTTCCTGAACCCGCCCCTGGACCCGACCCTGGTCCGCCGCGCCGCCGCCTCCACCCGCCTGGTGCTGGGCGAGGGCGACGAGTACTGCACCTTGGCGCAGGGCAAGGAGCTGGCGGAGGCGCTGCGCCTGGACCTGGACGTCATCGTGGGCGGCGGTCACCTGAACGTGGCAGCCGATTACGGCCCATGGCCCGCAGTCCTGAAGTGGGTCCGCAGCGACCGCACCCCGCTGACGCCCCGCTGAGACCTCAGCCGACGCGGCGACCCAGGAAGCGGACCACGTCGGGCACGACCTTGCGATAGGTCGAGTCGTCATGCCCGCCACCAGGCACGATCACGGCCACTGCGGGCTTGATCGCCGCGATGAACCGCCGCGTTCCCTCGATGAACCAGTCCTTGTCACCGACCCACACGCCCAACGGCACCGGCCCGTGCTTGTCGACGTTGCGCAGCGGATCCAAGGACGCCCACTCGGCCTCGTCGTCGAACGCGTTCCGCTTGCTCATCTCGTCCCACGACGTCATCAGCGCTGGAGCCATGGTCGCAACCGCCTTGAGCGGCTCTCGACGCTCGTGCCTCCGCCTGGCGTAGAGCAGCGTCCCGAAACCACCCATCGACACGCCCGTGGCCGCGAACACCGGTCCGAAGCCGCGTTCGGACAGCCACCCCGGGATCTCCTCCAGCAACATCCCCAACGGGTCGTCGCCCGGGACGTTCTCGTGCCAGTAGTGGTCGCCGCCGTCCACCGCGACGAAGCCGAACGGGGGAACAGACCCTCTCGACACGGCCGACACCAGCGCCTCGGGCAGACCACCGACGGCCGCGTACCCGGCGCTGCCGTACCGCCCGTGCAGCAGGACCGACATGGGCAGACCACGCGTGTCGACGCCCGGCGGGACCAGGGTGAGCAGGCCGACCTCGCGGCCCCGCTGACGCGAGAACACCCGGTCGACCTTCACCACGGCCCGCTTCGGCACCGGCACGGGTCCCGCCACGCCCAGCGCGTGCCGCAGCGCCTCACCCGCCGGTGCCTTGCCGTTGAGCGCCAGACCCGCCGCCGCGAGCCCGGTGACCCCGAGCGCGCCGAGCACAGTGCGCCTGCTGACCATGTCCCCCTCCAGCGAATTCCCCCATGACCCATCGCCGGCGACCGGTCGGGTGTTTCGCCTAGACCGCTTTCCGCAATCGGAGGTCCGTGATCTGCGCTTCCGTGTAACCGAGCGTGCGCAGGACGTGGTCGGTGTGCTCGCCCAACGCGGGCACAGCCCCGGGTGAGGCGACCCACGCCGAGGAGTCCACCGACGGCCGCAACATGCCCACCTCGCCACCCGGCACGGCCACCCGCACGCCCCGGTCGCGGGCCACCAACTGCGGGTGGTCGGGGAGTTCGGCGACGCTTCGAGTCCGGGCCGCGGGCACGTCGGCGTCGTCCAGCGCCTTGAGCAGGTCCGCTGCGGCCCAAGCGGTGAAGTCCAGTTCGGCGTGCAGGGCGGGGCGGTGCTCGACGCGGCGGCTGACCGTGGTGAAGCGCGGGTCGTCGGCCAGGTCCGGCCGGCCCAGCACGGCGCACAGCCGCCGCCACTGCGGGTCGTTCTGCACGGCCAGGTGGACCGCGCCGTCGCGGCAGGCGAACGGCCCGTACGGGGCGATGCTGGGGTGGTGCGCGCCGGTGCGCGGGGCGGCCCGCCCGGTGCCCGCCGCGTACAGCATCGGCTGGTGCATCCACTCGGCCATCGCCTCGAACAGCGACAACCGCAGCGTCGCCCCCTCACCCGTGCGGGCGCGGTGCAGCAGGGCCGCGAGCACGGCGGACTGGAGTTGCACACCGGCGGCGATGTCGGCCACGGAGATGCCGGCGCGGGCCGTGACGTCACCCTCCCCGGTGAGTTCCACCAGACCCGCCTCGGACTGCACGAGCGCGTCGTACGCCTTGCGCTCGGCGTACGGACCGGCGTCGCCGTAACCGGACAGCTCGCCGACGACCAGCGTCGGGTGCTGCGCGCGAAGCGTGGCGGCGTCCACACCGATGCGACGCGCCGCGCCCGGCGACAGGTTGCACAGGACGACGTCCGCGCTGCTCACGAGCCTGGCCAGGACCTCGCGCCCGGCCGGGTGCTTGAGGTCGAGCGTCAGCGACTCCTTGCCCGCGTTGGTCCACGCGAAGTACGACGAGACGTCCCCGCAGGCGTGGTCGTAGTGGCGGGCGAAGTCACCGCCGTCGGGCCGCTCCACCTTGACCACCCGCGCGCCCAGGTCGGCCAGCAACCTGGTCGCGTACGGCACGGCAACGGCTTGTTCGAGGCTGACGACCAGCACTCCGTCGAGCGGTCGCGAGGCCGCGTCGGTAGGTCGACCCTCGTTCAAGCGCGATCACGCCTTTCGTTCGCGCTTGAACGAGGGTCGACCTGGCGACTTTCGGGCGGCCTCGCCGCCGCGACGGAGTCGCGGCCATCCAACACAGCGGTGATCCGTTCGTGGTGCGAGTAGACGTTCATGGAGTCCCCGCGCAGGAAGCCCACCAGGGTCACTCCCTGCTCATCGGCCAGTTCAACAGCCAAGGAAGAAGGCGCGGAGACTGCCGCCAGCACCGGCACGCCGGCCATGGCCGCCTTCTGGACCAGTTCGAACGACGCCCGCCCGGACACCATGAGCACTGTCCCGGCCAGCGGCACCCGGTTGTTCAGGACCGCCCACCCCAGCACCTTGTCCACCGCGTTGTGCCGCCCGACGTCCTCCCGCACCACCAGGGCGTCACCAGACCCGGTGAACAGCCCGGCCGCGTGCAACCCGCCCGTCGACGAGAACACCTTCTGCTTGGCCCGCAGCGCGTCCGGCAGCCCGCCCAGCACGTCCACGTCCACCCGGACGTCGTCGCGGGCGGGGGAGAAGCGGGTCTTGAGCTTCACCGCGTCCAGCGCCGCCTTGCCGCACACCCCGCACGACGACGTCGTGTAGAAGTTCCGCTCCACCCCGGTCTGCGGCGGCGGGACGTGGTCGGCCAGCGCCACGTCCAGCACGTTGTACGTGTTCAGCCCGTCCGGCCCGGTGCCCTCGCAGAACCGGGCCACCGACACGTCCGCCAGACCCCCGATCACGCCTTCGCTCAGCAGGAACCCGTGCGCCAGCTCGACGTCGTGGCCGGGTGTGCGCATGGTCACGGTCAACGCCGTGCCTCCCACGCGCAGCTCCAACGGCTCCTCGGCGGCCAGCGAATCGACCCGCGTCCGGTGCGTTCGTCGCGAATACGTGACCACTGGGCGACGGACGGTGACTCGCCCCATCGTGGAACTCCTTCCCGACGCTAAGTTTCGGCGTGAGCCACCAACCAGGTTACGGAGGTGTCGGCCAATGGGTTCCCGGGTGGGCTTCCTCGACCGCTCTCGGACCGTCGCCCCACCGGACTGGAACCGCTGGCTGGTGCCGCCCGCGGCGCTGTCGGTGCACCTGGCGATCGGGCAGGCGTACGCGTGGAGCGTCTTCAAGCCGCCCCTGGAGGGCGCCTTGGACCTGTCCGGCACCCAGAGCGCGCTCCCGTTCCAGCTCGGGATCGTCATGCTGGGCCTGTCGGCGGCGTTCGGCGGCACGCTCGTCGAGCGCAACGGGCCGCGCTGGGCGATGTTCGTCTCCGCCACCTGCTTCTCGTCCGGCTTCCTGATCTCGGCGCTGGGCGCGTGGACGCAGCAGTACTGGCTGGTGGTGCTGGGCTACGGGTTCGTCGGCGGCGTCGGCCTGGGCATCGGGTACATCTCGCCGGTGTCGACGCTGATCAAGTGGTTCCCGGACCGGCCGGGGATGGCGACCGGCATCGCCATCATGGGGTTCGGCGGCGGCGCGCTGATCGCCTCGCCGTGGTCGGCGCAGATGCTGGAGTCGTTCGGCAAGGACCACAGCGGCATCGCCCAGACGTTCCTCGTCCACGGTGTCGTGTACGCGGTGTTCATGTCGGTGGGAGTGCTGCTCATCCGCGTGCCGCCGACCGTGGTGGAGCAGCGGGTGACCCGTTCGGTCGTCAACGTCTCGGCCCGCAACGCCCTGCGCACGCCCCAGTTCTGGTGCCTGTGGGTCGTGCTGTGCTTCAACGTCACCGCCGGCATCGGCATCCTGGAAAAGGCGTCGCCGATGATCCGGGACTTCTTCGCGGAGACCTCGACCCCGGTCGCGGCCGGCGCGGCGGCCGGTTTCGTCGCCTTGCTGTCGTTGGCCAACATGGCGGGCCGGATCACGTGGTCGTCCACTTCGGACCTGGTGGGGCGAAAGAACATCTACCGGCTGTACCTCGGTGTGGGCGCGCTGACGTACCTGGTCCTGGCGTTGGCGGGCAACGAGTCCAAGGTGCTGTTCGTCCTGTGCGCCATGCTGATCCTGTCCTTCTACGGCGGCGGTTTCGCGACGATCCCGGCCTACCTCAAGGACTTGTTCGGCACCTACCAGGTCGGCGCGATCCACGGTCGGCTGCTCACCGCGTGGTCGCTGGCCGGTGTCCTCGGGCCGTTGATCGTCAACGCCATCGCCGACAGCCAGAAGGCGGCCGGCAAGACCGGACCCGACCTGTACACGACGTCCCTCTACATCATGATCGCGCTGCTGGCCGCGGGCTTCGTCGCCAACGAACTCGTGCGGCCGGTGGCGGCGAAGCACCACGAGCCGGAACTGGCGGAGGTGGCCCGGTGAAACGCGCCCTGGTCGTGTTGGCGTGGCTGTGGGTGGGCCTGCCGCTCACCTACGGCCTCGTGGAGTTGATCCGCAAGGTGACCGCGCTGTTCACCGGCTAGGGTCGTCGGGTGGACTCCTACGACGTGGTGGTGGTCGGCGGCGGGCACAACGGCCTGGTCGCCGCGGCGTACCTGGCCCGGGCCGGCCGGTCGGTGCTGGTGGTGGAGAAGCTCGACCACGTGGGTGGCGCGGCCGTCAGCGAACAGGTGTTCGCCGGCGTCCCGGCCCGCCTGTCGCGCTACTCCTACCTGGTGAGCCTGCTGCCCGACCGCATCGTCACCGACCTGGGTCTCCGCGTCGACCTGCGCTCCCGGGCCGTGTCCTCCTACACCCCGGCGGGTGATCTCCTGGTGGAGCGCACGCCGGGCCAGGCGACCGCCGACTCGTTCCGCGCCCTGACCGGTTCCGACGCGGAGTTCGAGCGCTGGCAGCGCTGGTACGCCGACCTGGAACTGCTGGCCGGCGCGCTGTCACCGACCCTCTTGGAGCCCTTGGTGTCCCGCGACCACGCCCGCATCCGCGTGGACGCCGTGGCCCGGATGCGGTTGTGGGAGCAGGTGTTCGAACGTCCGCTGGGGGAGACCCTGGAGGAGTTGTTCGCCAGTGACATCGTGCGCGGCGTGGTGGCCACCGATGCCCTCATCGGCACCCACACGTCACTGCACGACCTGCGCGCCAACCGGTGCTTCCTGTACCACGTGATCGGCAACGGCACGGGGGAGTGGAAGGTGCCCGCCGGTGGGATGGGCGCGGTCACCGCCGAACTCGAACGTGCCGCACGGGAAGCCGGTGCCGAGATCGTCACCGGGGCTGAGGTGTCCAGAGTGGACGTTGACGGCAAGACCGCCGAGGTCGAGTTCGACGGCCGGACGGTGGGCACCCGGTTCGTGCTCTCCAACGTGTCCACGTCGACCCTGAACGCGTTGCGCGGTCAGCCCGGGCCCGAGGCCGCCGAGGGCGCCCAGCTCAAGGTCAACATGCTGCTGGAACGCCTGCCCCGGCTGCGGTCCGGCGTCGACCCGACCCAGGCGTTCGCCGGCACCCTGCACCTCGACGAGTCCTACAGCCAGCTCGAATCCGCGTACCGGCAGACGGTCGAGGGCAAGGTCCCCGACGTGCTGCCGGCGGAGATGTACTGCCACACCCTGACCGACCCGTCGATCCTCGCCCCGGAGCTGGTCGAGAAGGGCTGGCACACCCTCACCCTGTTCGGCCTGCACACCCCGGCGAGCCTCGTCCCGGACGACACCACCCGCGACCAGCTCGTGTCCCGGTACCTGAAGGCGCTCAACGAGCACCTGGAGGAGCCGATCGAGGACTGCCTGGCCCGTGACGCCGAGGGCAACCCGTGCCTGGAGGCCCGTTCCCCGCTCGACCTGGAAGCCGAACTGGGGTTGCCGCGCGGCAACATCTTCCACGGTGACCTGGCGTGGCCGTTCGCGGAGGCGGCGGACGAGGTCGGTCGGTGGGGCGTGGAGACCGAGGTGGCGAACCTGTTCGTCTGCGGTGCCGGTGCGCGTCGGGGCGGCGGGGTGAGCGGGATCGGCGGCCACAACGCGGCCATGGCGGTTCTTGAGCGTTAGAGCCTGCCGAACAGCTCGGTGACGAGCTTCTTCTCCTGCTCGAAGTTGGCGGCGGAGGTCACCAGGATCTCGATGTCACCCTTGCGCGCCACGAGCGTGTTCTGCACGACCTCGCCCGCGCCGAGCGTGCTGGTGTAGGCCTCGTCGAAGAACCCGCCGAGGTCGGTGACCCGCTGTCCGCTGTCGGTGAAGCCCTTCTTGCCCCGGGCGAAGGCGTCCGCGTCCGACTCGGTCTGGAAGCGGACCATCGTGTCGACGCCGCCGCCTTCGTACTGGCAGACGACGACGTTCTGGTTCACGGTCTGCTTGGGGTGCACGAGGTTGAGCTGAAGCGCCGCGCCGACCACCTCCTCCGGCGCCTTCGAGCAGTCGAGGCCACCGGGGGCCGCTTCGGCCGCGGTCGTCGAGGCGGAGGGTGGTGCGGTGGTCGGCTGGGGCGGGGTGGGGACCGGGGTGGCCGTGCAGCCGACGAGACCGAGCAGGCCGACCGCGGCCACCAGTGCCTTCTTCATGCCCGGAGGTTCGCCCGGACGGACGCCGGCGTTACCCTGGGCGCTATAGCAAGAAGTCTTTAGCAATGACCCTTGCTAAAGACTTCTTGATACGCGTACGGTGGTGTGGTGGCCGACGACCTGATCAGAGATCCCAAGGCCCTTCGGGCGCTCGCTCACCCGTTCCGGTGGAAGCTGATCATGCTTTTGGGTACCGAGGGACCGCGCACGGCCACGCAGTGCGCGGAGGCGACCGGGGAGAGCGTCGCCAGTTGCTCGTACCACCTCAACACGCTGGCCAAGTACGGCTTCGTGGCCGAGGTGCCGGGGGTGAAGGGCAAGCAGAAGCCGTGGCGGCTCGTCCAGCACATGCAGCGTTGGTCGGGCGAGGGCGTCGACGTCGAGACGGCCCTGGCGGGGGAGGCGGCGAGCGAGGCCTTCCTGGAGCACGAGTTCGCCGAGATCCGCGCCGCGAACCGGCGCAAGTCCCTGGAGCCCGCCGAGTGGCGGGAGGCCTTGGCGCTCAACGGCCGGCTGGAGTTCCTGACCGCCGAAGAACTGCAGGAGATCACCACCGAGGTCCTCGCGATCATCGGCCGCTACAGCGAGCGCAACGACGACGAGTCCGCCCGGCCCGAGGGCGCCCGGCCGGTCCGCTTCCTGCTCTCCACCACGGTGTCACCGCAACGCGACTAGGGGGAAGACCATGCACGACTTACTTTTCGTGGCACACCAACGGATGCGCGAAGACCAGGCCACGGCCCACCGCCACCGCCTGACCCGCCGCCGCCTCCACCTGCTCTCCGGCACGCTCAAGCTGGACTGGACCGTGGCCCGCGACGACCGCCGGTTGGTCGCCTCAATCGCCTTCGCGTGGCGACGACGCCCGGCATGACCCGCCGCTACCCCAACTTCTCCAACCGCACCACGATCGACTTCGACGTCGGCGTCCCGGACTTCTCCGCCGTGGAGTCCAACGGCACCAACGGGTTCGCCTCCGGGAAGTACGCCGCCGCACACCCCTTGGCCGTCGGGTAAGACACCACCCGGAACCGCTCCGCCCGCCGCTCGAACACGCCCGTCGGGTCCTCCGGCCACTCGCTGACCACGTCCACGAAGTCACCGTCCGCCAGCGCCAGCTCGTCCAGGTCGGCCGGGCTGACGAACACCACCCGCCGGCCGTCCTTGACCCCGCGATACCGGTCGTCCAACCCGTAGATGGTCGTGTTGTACTGGTCGTGGCTGCGCATGGTCTGCAACAACAACCGCCCCGGCGGCACCCGCAGCACGGTCAGCTCACTGGCCGTGAAGTGCGCCTTCCCGCTCCGCGTCCCGGTGAACTCGCGGGCGTCGCGGGGCGCGTGGGGCAGCACGAAACCGTCCGGCTGCCGGACCCGCGCGTTGTAGTCCGCGCACCCCGGCACCACCCGGGCGATCCGGTCGCGGATCAGGTCGTAGTCCTTCTCGAACTCCTCCCACGGCACCGGGTGCCCGGCCCCCAGCACCGCCCGCGCCAGCCGGCACACGATCGACACCTCGGACAGCAGGAACTCCGACGCAGGCTCCAGCCGCCCGCGCGACCGGTGCACCACGGACATCGAGTCCTCGACCGTCACGAACTGCTCGCCGGTGTGCTGGAGGTCGCTCTCCGTGCGCCCCAGCGTGGGCAGGATCAACGCCTCCCGCCCGTGCACCACGTGCGACCGGTTCAGCTTGGTCGACACGTGCACCGTCAGGTCGCACGACCGCATGGCCCGTTCGGTGACCGCCGTGTCCGGGGTGGCCGCGACGAAGTTCCCGCCCACCGCGAAGAACACTTTGGCCCTGCCGTCCCGCATCGCGCGGATCGAGTCGACGGTGTCGAACCCGTGCTTGCGCGGCACCTCGATCTCGAACTCGGTCTCCAGCGCGGACAGGAACTTCTCCGGCATCTTCTCCCAGATGCCCATGGTCCGGTCGCCCTGGACGTTCGAGTGGCCGCGCACCGGGCACAACCCCGCCCCCGGCTTGCCGATCATCCCGCGCAGCAGGGCCACGTTGGCGATCTCCTTGATGGTCGCCACGGCGTGCTTGTGCTGGGTCAACCCCATGGCCCAGCAGAAGATCGTGCGCTCCGAGGACGCCAGCATCCGCGCCAGCAGCTCGACCTGGGCGCGGGGCAGCCCGGTGGCCACGTCCACGGCGTCCCAGTCCAGCCCCCGGACGTGCGCCGCGTACGCCTCGAACCCGTCGGTGAAGCCCTCCACGAACGGCCGGTCCACCGCGTCCCACGACAGCAGCAGGTTGCCCACGGCCTGGAACAGCGCCTGGTCGCCGCCCAGCCGGATCTGCAGGAACTCGTCGGCCAGTTGCGTTCCGGTGCCGACGAGCCCGCGCACGTTCTGCGGGTTCTTGAACCTCAGCAGCCCGGCCTCGGGCAGCGGGTTGACCGCGACGACCTTCGCGCCCGCCTTCTTGGCGTCCTCCAGCGCGGACAGCATCCGGGGGTGGTTGGTGCCGGGGTTCTGGCCCACCACCACGATCAGGTCGGCGCGGGCGAAGTCGTCGATGCTCACCGAGCCCTTGCCGATGCCCGTGGTCTCGGACAGCGCGGCGCCGGAGGACTCGTGGCACATGTTGGAGCAGTCCGGCAGGTTGTTCGTGCCGAACGACCGCACGAACAACTGGTAGAGGAACGCGGCCTCGTTGCTGGTGCGCCCGGACGTGTAGAAGACAGCCTCGTCCGGGCCGGCCAGGCCGTTGAGCCGGGAAGCGACCAGTGAGAACGCGTCCGCCCAGGAGATGGGCTCGTAGTGGGTGCCGCCCTCGCGCAGCACCATCGGTTCGGTGAGCCGGCCCTGCTGCCCCAGCCAGTAGTCGGTCTTCTCGGCCAGCTCCGCCACCGGGTGCGCAGCGAAGAACTCCGGCCCGACGCGCCGCCGGGTGGCCTCCTCGGCGACCGCCTTGGCCCCGTTCTCGCAGAACTCGGCGAGCTTGCGGTGCCCCTGCGGCTCGGGCCAGGCGCAGCCCGGGCAGTCGAAGCCCTCGCGCTGGTTGAGCAGCCGGAGCGTGGTGACCGTCCGCCCGACCCCCATCTGCTCGACCCCGCGCTTGAGCGACACGGCGACACCGGGCAACCCGGCCGCCCACGTCTTGGGTCCGGTGACCTCGAGCTGGGACTCGTCGACGTCCTGCTGGGGAGGAGGCTTGCTCATGCGGTCATTGTGCGCTGTGTTGATGGCCGCGACTCCGTCGCGGCGGCGAGGCCGCCTGAAAGTGGGCTCATCGCGTCGCTTTCCCACCGATCAGCTTTTCCGATCGACGCGACAAGCCGACGTGGCCTCGCCGCGGGCCGCGCGAGCGCTGGCGCGCCCCGCGCGAGCGCACCAGCGCCTACCGCGATCGACCGTGGCCGCCGGGTGACGCGGGACCGCTGTCACGGGCCCCAAGGGGTTGAGAACGGCCCGTGAATCCGGCGTCGCTCCCGGCCGCGAACCGGTTGATCAACGTCAATTGTGAGCGGCGCCACAAGGCCCGGCATCGGCCGAACGGGTGACGGCCTCAGTCCGGGCACCCGTCCTCCGTGCCCAGCGGTTTCGTGTGGTCGAAGTAGTACTCGCGCTCGTGCTCGGCCGGGTCGCCGGACCGGCGGGCGACCTCCGTGATCCAGGGGGCGATGAAGCCCGTCTTGGACGCCTCGCAGGCGATCGAGTAGTTGAAGCCCTTCATCGCGCCCCGCCACAGGCCCCGGCTGGCCGGTCGGAACCGGTTGCCGGACCGGACCAGGTAGTCCGCCTCCACACGCACCACCGAGACGATCTCCATCGGGTCCACGACGGGCAGCGCGGTGGCGAACGCGTAGGCCACCACGTAGTTGGTGCGGACGACCAGTTCGCCCTCCTCGCCGGCCTCGGCCCGCATCGTCCCGCTCACCTTGGGCTCGACGGGCAGCAACTGCTGCCCCTTGGCGATTCGGGTCACCACGATGCTCACCTCCGGGTCGTGCGTCCCGTCGAAATCGGTGCGCAGGTGCTCCTGCTGGTCTTCGGCGAACAGGTCGATGAAGGCGGACACGTCGTGGCCCTCGACGGCCTTCCGGTCCAGCCGGGAGGCGATGAGCGCCGCCTTCGTCCGCTGGTAGGCGTCGGCGACCTGCTCGGCGGAGAACTCGCCCACCGGCTGGGCCTCGGGCACCACGATCCCGGCCGCGCCGTCCGCCCAGCCCGCCGCCGGCGTCCCCTCGAACGGCCGCTCCGGGTCCACCCGCGCCACGGGCGCGACCTTGCCGGTCGTGGTGGGTGCCGCCGCGGTGTTGCCGGCCTCGCCGAAGCCGAGCACGCCCTGCCGGTACAGCCCGAACAGCAGGGCCGCGATGGCCACCAGCGCGACCGCCGAGACGACCTTCCCGCTGCGCGCTCGCCACCGGGCCTTCCGCCGCCTCCGGCGGATCTCGCGCCGCGCCCGGCGGTTGGCGTCCCTGATCCACTTCTCGTCCCGCAGGTCAGGGTGGTTGTCGATGTCGCCGATGTCCACGTGCGCCCCTCATGTCCCGATCGAAGTCGTTCACTCGATCGGAGTAAGGCGATCGCGCGTTAGCCGAGGCTGCCCGCGGGCCGGCGCGGTAGCAGGTATCTGGTTCGAAGTCGATACCCGGACCTCCGTAGACTTCGCTCGTGACTGAAACGCCCACCACCCCGCAGCGCTCCGAACTCCCGCCGGCCTGGAACCCGGCCGAGGTAGAGGCCGGCCTGTACGAGCGGTGGGTCGAGCGCGGTTACTTCAAGGCCGACGCGACCAGCGACAAGCCGCCGTTCACCATCGTGCTGCCGCCGCCGAACGTGAACGGCAGCCTGCACATGGGCCACGCCCTCAACCACAGCGTCATGGACGCCCTCACCCGCCGCCGCCGCATGCAGGGCTACGAGGTCCTGTGGCTGCCCGGCACCGACCACGCGGGCATCGCGACCCAGACCGCGGTCGAGCGCGCGCTGGCCGGCGAGGGCATGTCCCGGCACGACCTGGGCCGCGAGAAGTTCGTGGAGCGGGTCTGGCAGTGGCGCGAGGAGGTCGGCGGCAAGATCCTCGGCCAGATGCGCCGCCTCGGCGACGGCGTCGACTGGGACCGCGTCCGCTTCACCATGGACGAGGGCCTGTCCCGGGCCGTCCAGACGATCTTCAAGAAGCTGTTCGACGACGGCCTGATCTACCGCGCCGAGCGCATCATCAACTGGTGCCCGCGCTGCCAGACCGCGCTGTCGGACATCGAGGTCGACCACTCCGACGACGACGGCGAGCTGGTCTCCATCCGCTACGGCGAGGGCAAGAACTCGATCGTCGTCGCCACCACCCGCGCCGAGACCATGCTGGGCGACACGGCGGTGGCCGTGCACCCGGACGACGAGCGCTACCAGCACCTGATCGGCACCGAGGTCGAGGTGCCGCTGACCGGCCGGTTCGTGCCGGTCGTGGCCGACGAGCACGTGGACCCGAAGTTCGGCACCGGCGCGGTCAAGGTCACCCCGGCGCACGACCCGAACGACTTCGAGATCGGCCAGCGCCACGACCTGCCCGCGCTGACCGTCATGGACGGCCGCGGCAACATCACCGCGCACGGCCCGTTCGAGGGCCTGGACCGGTTCGAGGCCCGGCCCGCCGTGGTCGCCGCGCTGCGCGAGCAGGGCCGGATCGTGGCCGAGAAGCGCCCGTACACGCACGCCGTGGGCCACTGCTCGCGCTGCGACACGGTCATCGAGCCGCGCCTGTCCATGCAGTGGTGGGTCAAGGTCGAGCCGCTGGCCCGCGAGGCCGCGGCGGCGGTCCGCGACGGCCGCACCACGATCCACCCGCCGGAGCTGGCCAAGCGATACTTCGACTGGGTGGACAACCTCAACGACTGGTGCATCTCGCGCCAGCTGTGGTGGGGCCACCGCATCCCGGTCTGGTACGGCCCCGACGACAAGGTCATGTGCGTCGGGCCGGACGACGAGCCGCCGGGCGAGGGCTGGGTCCAGGACGAGGACGTGCTGGACACGTGGTTCTCCTCGGGCCTGTGGCCGTTCTCCACGCTGGGCTGGCCGACCCCGACCAGCGACCTGGCGAAGTTCTACCCGACCAGCGTGCTGTCCACCGGCTACGACATCCTGTTCTTCTGGGTCGTCCGGATGATGATGTTCGGCCTGTACGCGATGGACGGCAAGCAGCCGTTCGACCACGTGTTCCTGCACGGCCTGATCCGCGACCAGTTCGGCAAGAAGATGTCGAAGTCGCGCGGCAACGGCATCGACCCGCTGGACTGGATGGACACCTACGGCGCCGACGCCACCCGGTTCACGCTGCTGCGCGGCGCGAACCCGGGCTCGGACCTGGCGATCGCCGAGGAGTGGGCGGCCGGGTCCCGCAACTTCACCACGAAGCTGTGGAACGCCACCCGGTTCGCGCTGAGCAACGGGGCCAACGTCGAGGCGCCGCTGCCCGCGCGCGACGCGCTGACCGACGCCGACCGCTGGGTCCTGGACCTGCTCGACGAGTTGGTGTCCGATGTGGACGGCCAGTTCGAGCAGTTCCAGTTCGGCAAGCTGGCCGAGGCGCTCTACCACTTCACGTGGGACGAGTTCTGCGACTGGTACCTGGAGCTGGCCAAGGTCCAGCTCGCCGAGGGCGGCGCGCGCGCCGAGTCCACCCGCCTGGTGCTGGGCCACGTGCTCGACGTGCTGCTGCGCCTGCTGCACCCGTTGACGCCGTTCGTCACCGAGACGCTGTGGACCACGCTCACCGGCGGCGAGTCGCTGGTCGTCGCCGAGTGGCCGAAGGCTCGCGGGGGCGAGCGGGACGAGGTCGCGGCGCAGCGGATCGAGGGCCTGAAGAAGCTGGTCACCGAGATCCGCCGGTTCCGCTCCGACCAGGGCCTCAAGCCCGCGCAGAGGGTCGCCGGCAAGGTGCGCGGCGCGTGCTGCGTGGACTTGACCGACCAGGTCCCGGCGGTGCGGTCGTTGACCCGGATGACCGAGCCGGACGACGCCTTCCAGGTGTCGGTGTCGCTGGAGGTCGGCCTGCCCAAGGGCGCGGTGAAGGTCGAGCTGGACCTGTCCGGCGCGATCGACGTGGCCGCCGAGCGCAAGCGGCTCGCCAAGGACCTGGCGGTGGCGGAGAAGGAGCGGGCCCAGTGCGAGGGCAAGCTCAACAACCCCGCGTTCACCGACAAGGCGCCCGCCGAGGTGGTCGAGAAGATCAAGGGCCGGTTGGCCGCGGCCACCGCCGAGATCGAGCGCATCCACGCCCGCCTCGAGACCCTGCCGCAGTCGTGACCGCGCCCGAAGCCCTGGAGGAGCTGCGCCAGGTCGAGGCGGAGCTGAACCAGCGCTGGCCGGAGACCAAGCTCGACCCGAGCGTGGACCGGATCAAGGCGCTGGCGGAGATCCTCGGCGACCCGCAGACGTCCTACCCGGTGATCCACATCGGCGGCACGAACGGCAAGACGTCCACTTCCCGCATGGTCGACGCGCTGCTCACCCGCGTCGGCCTGCGCACCGGCCGGTACACCAGCCCGCACCTCCAGCTGGTGACCGAGCGGATCAACGTGGACAACGCGCCGATCAGCCCCGAGCGCTACGTCGAGGTGTACCGGGACGTCGAGCCCTACATCGGGATCGTGGACAGCCGGTCCGAGGTGCCGATGAGCAAGTTCGAGGTGCTCACCGGCATGGCGTTCGCGGCCTTCGCGGACGCCCCCGTGGACGCGGCGGTCATCGAGGTCGGCATGGGCGGCCGGTGGGACGCCACGAACATCGCCGACGGCAAGATCGCCGTGCTGTGCCCGGTCGGCCTGGACCACACCGACTACCTCGGCTCGTCGCTGGAGGGCATCGCCGAGGAGAAGGCCGGGATCATCAAGCCCGGCGCGGTCGCTTTGCTGGCCGAGCAGGACCCGGTGGTCGAACGCGTGTTCCTGCGGCGGGTGGCCGAGGTGGACGCGACCGTGGCCCGGCAGGGTTCGGAGTTCGGCGTGCTCCAGCGCGACATCGCGGTGGGCGGGCAGATGCTGCGCCTGCAGGGCCTGGGTGGCGTCTACGACGAGATCTTTTTGCCGCTGCACGGCGCTCACCAGGCCGCGAACGCCGCTTTGGCGCTGGCCGCGGTGGAAGCGTTCTTCGGTGCGGGCGCGGACCGGCAGCTGGACGTCGAGGCGGTGCGCGAGGCGTTCGCCACGGTGGCCTCTCCGGGCCGGTTGGAGCGGGTCCGCTCGGCTCCGACCGTGCTCGTGGACGCCGCGCACAACCCGCACGGCGCGAAGGCGCTGGCGCGGGCGCTGGACGAGGAGTTCGGGTTCCGCAAGCTGGTCGCGGTCGTTGGCGTGATGGACGACAAGGACGCCGTGGGCATCCTGACCGAGCTGGAACCGGTGGTGAACGAGGTCGTCCTGACCACCAACTCCTCGCCGCGCGCGATGGACCCGGACCTGCTGGCCGGCGTGGCGATCCCGATCTTCGGCGAGGACCGCATGGTCGTGCAGCCCCACCTGGTCGACGCGATCGAGGAGGCCGTGCGGCTGGCCGAGGAGGACGACGACGGCGGCGTGGTCTCCGGTGGGGGCGTGGTGGTGACGGGCTCGGTGGTCACCGCCGGCGAAGCCCGCGCCCTGTTCGGGAAGGCACCGGCATGACCACTCCTCCGGCTCCCAAGAAGGACCCGATGAAGTCGTTCCGCGGCATCATGGCCGGGACGCTCATCCTGGAGGCGATCGTCGTCGCGCTGGCCCTGCCGGTGGTGGCGAACCTGGGCGGCGGGGTCGCCTCGGGGACCGGGTACCTGGTGCTCGGGTTGATCGTCGCGTTCATCGTGACCTGCGGGCTGTTGAAGCGGCCGTGGGCGGTGTGGATCATCGCCTTGCTGCACGTGGTGATGATCGCTTCGTGGGTGCTGATGACCGCGTTGGGCGTGATCGGGGTGTTGTTCACGCTGGTGTGGGCGTACCTGCTGTGGTTGCGCCGGGACGTGGCAAAGCGGATGGCCGAGGGCCGGCTGCCCAGCCAGCAGTCGTGACCGTTCCCGGGGACGACGCGGTCGGGGCGTGGGCCGATCGGGTCAACGCGCTGGTCGCGGCGCGGCGGGTGCCGTGCCTGCCGGCGTTGCCCGCCGACGTCCGGTCCCAGGTGGTCGTGACCGCCGATCGCATGGGGGTGGACGAGTTCTTCGCCGTCGCCGTGCGGGTCGGGGCCACTCTGCTGTACCGGGACGTCGAGGTGGTGACCCCGGAGCACCTGGCCGGCGGGCCGTGGAGCGTCCTCGACGGCGGCGTGGGCGAGGAGTTGGCGGACGAGCCCGAGCGGTATGCCGGGCGGGTGATGTCGGTTCGGGTCGGGTTCGCGCACCAGGGTGTGGTGCACACGTGGGTCGCGGTCGCGCCTTGGCGGGAGGCGTTGCGGCGGGCGGCGGAGGAACTGGCCCGGGTGGCGCTGTGGCCGGACGAGCGCATCGCGGAGTTGGCCGGGCAACTGGCGCAGGACGCGGAATTGCGCCTGCTGCCACCCGGTTACAGCGTTTCGGCGGTGGAGCGGAAGCTGGCCGACCACGCCGTGGTGGGGCCGTTGTTGGCTTCCCCGCAGGACCGGGTGGGAGCCGGCAAGGCGGTCGCGCTGGCGTGGGAGCGGGTGGAGGCCGCTCGGGCGCTCGTCGAGGACCGGATGCGGGAGCGGTTGGGCGAGTTCGCCGAGGGGCTGGCCTTCGACCCGGAGTTCCTCGCGCACGACCTGGTGGGCGACCGGCGGAAGGACGCCGAGCGCTTCCTGTTCGACGCCAGTGGCGGGTATCTGCTGTCCCGGACGATCATCGCCGAGCTGGAGTCGCGGGCCCGGAAGATGCGGCCCAAAGCGCCCTGACCGGCGGGATCGGGTGTTCCGGGGGCGTAGGGGTCGTGTTCACCCGGCATTCGTATCCGGCGGTTAGAAACCCGCCATGAGCGAAGGTGGAGTGAACCGGCGGACGCTGCTGCGCGCCGGTGCGATCGGTGCGGCGGGCGTGTTCGTGCCCGGGGTGGCGTTGGCGCAGAGCGGGCGGCCGGTGTTGACGCACGGCGTGCAGTCCGGGGACGTGACGTCCTCGGCGGCATGCCGATCTTCGCGGCCATGGCCGCCCGCCGGCCCGACTTCTTCGTCAACAGCGGCGACACCGTGTACGCGGACAACCCGCTTAAGGAGACGGTGACCCTGCCGGACGGCCGGATCTGGCGCAACGTGGTCACCCCGGAGAAGCTGAAGGTCGCGGAGACGCTGGACGAGTACCGCGGCCAATTCGCCTACAACCTGCTCGACCCGAAGTACCGCGAGTCCGCCTCCCAGGTCCCCATGTTCGTGCAGTGGGACGACCACGAGGTCGTCAACAACTGGTACCCGGGCGAGATCCTGGACTACTGCTTACCAGGGGCACAGTAACACCCAATCGATCACTACCTCTTTGATCAAGCTCCGCCGACGCGGTCAGCTCTGGTGGATCAGCCGATCGGGCGCGGCCTTCGTGTCCAGCCAGGCCCTGGCCAACTTGCCCGCCGCCGCGCGGAACACACCGTCGCGGTTGCCGTCGTCGGGCGTGATGACCTCCGACCGCTTGTCCAGCACGAGGTACCGGTCCGAGCCGCCGTCGGTGTGGAACCGGTAGCGCGCCTCGGCTTCGGTCTCGGCCTCTTTGTGCAGGTACACGAGCATCGCCAACGCGATCACCTCCAAGGCTTGCTGTAGTCCTCATTGGACGCGGGTGGGATCTGGGCTTCCCACCGCGACACCTCGTTCGCCGCCGCGTGAGCGTCCTTGTACGAGGCGTTCGGGTTCTGCTGCCAGTATCGCGCCTCGGCGAGTTCGTGTTCGAGCAGGGCGATGTCCGATGGCTGCGCCCGGCCCGAGCGCAGCCTCAGCCACGCCTCCGCCATGTCCGGGTTCGGGTCGAAGCGAGCCATGACCGTGCCCCCGTCAACGCCTTCCAACGGGTGCAGGTCCTCGAACACGTGGTTCTTGATCTGCTCGATCTCGGCACGGGTGAACCCGGTGCCGCCCCCGACCCGGGGCACGTCCGCGACGTGGCCCGCGACGTCGTCGATGTCGTCGGAGCCTCGGATCGACTGGTACGCGTTCTCCGACCAGCGGTCGATGCGGTCGTAGGCGCGCAACGACCCGTCGTCCACCGGTCGTGCGCCGCCGGTCTGGCCGGGGCGGGGGAGTTCATCACCCGATCGGGCCGGGGTCTTGAGGTCGTCCAGCACCTTGCGGACCTTGCCGAACACGTCGCCGAGCTTGCGCAGCAGCGGGACGAGCTTGCTGATCGTCCGCACCAGCTTCTTGAGGATGTCGCCGATCTTCGCGCCCCACCGCGCCACGGCCGCGGATGCCTGCGCGACCACGACCGGCGTGGCCAGACCGACGGTGAACGCGACCTCCAGCGCCCAGGCGATCAACCGTCCGACCAGATCGGCGATCAGGTCCCGCACGAACTCGCGCACGACGGCGACCACGACGCCCGCCATCTCCACGGCCGAACCGAATCCGTCGGCGGCGGTGGACGCACCGCCGAGCACCTCGGCGGTGTTCCGGGCGGCGGCCCGGTAGGCGTCACCCGCCTGCCCCTGCCACCCGGCGGTGTCGTTGGCCACGTCGCGCGTGTAGTCGTCACGGACGTCGGCCACGGCCTTGGCGGCGTTCTTCCACGTAGCCGCGTGGGAGGCGACGAGGTCGGCGTTGCCCGCGAGCCAGTCCAACGCGTCGGACAACGGCTTGACGTGCTCGATCAGCCACGAGACGCCAGCCGACAGCAGCGAGCCCAACGGGTCGATGACGATGCTCAGCGCCTCGAGTCCGACACCCGCGACACCCAGGCCGATGTCGATCCAGCTGCCGCTCTCGATGCCGGACTTGAGGTCGGCGGCGGACTCGGCGATCCCGATGCCGGAGTACCACCGCGTGCTGTCCTGAACGGGCGCGATGAGCGGATTGGTGCCGGTCACCGCAGGCTCCCGAACGTGACCGCCGCGTCGTCCTCGCGCTGCTCGTACTCGTCGGCCGTGTACTTCACCTGGGTGGCGATGTCGGCCATCCCTTTGGTGCCGGCCGTCAACGCGTCACTGGCCTGATCTTCGATATCACGCATGACCGAGGGCAGGAACTGGCACAGCTGTCCGTAAGCGCCGTCGGCCATGCTCACCGTGCGGGCGGCGTGCACCGCCTCACCCAGCCGTTCAGCCAGTGCTTCGAGCTTGGCGGCGTGCGCACGCAGTTCATCGGGCAGAACGTCGTATCCGTCCACTGCCGGCTCCTTCACCTGAGGTACGAGTCGTCGCCGAAGTCGTCGTCATCGAGCCTGCGGGTCCGTGGTGCGGGCGGTGGAGCGTCACCGAACCGATCGCGGTATGCGTCCACGACCATCCGGCGGGTATCCGGCAGGTCGTCGCCCACCTGCGACTCCGTGGCGGCTCGAACCTCACCGGCGATCCGCGCGCGAGCGGCGTTCAAGGTGTTCATGAACAGGGGGCCGAGGTCGTCCGGTCGCACCGAGGCCGCCCGATCGGTGAACCGGACGTCCACCGGGGAGCCGGTGGAGTCGACGGTCACGACAACCGCGCCGTTGACGCTGGTCTCCGTCACCCGGATCCGTTCCACCTGGTCACGCAAGGCCTGCAAGCGATCTGCCCGGCTGCGCATCCCTTCGACCCAGTCGTCGATGCCGCGCTCGGCCTGCCCCGGGTCTCCGCTCAGCAGTCCGTCCCAACGTGGCTCCGCCATATGAAGGTTATAGCCGGATGCCATCGAGGTGATCATGCGATCGGGAGATATCCCACCGGATGCGACTCGTGCAGCGAGCGCGACTGCCCGGAGATCACAGAGTGTCTGCGTACCCTGAATCAACACTGACCCTCCCGCAGTACACCGAGAAGCGGGTGGACGTGCTGGCGGCGCGGGCGTTCCAGGCGTTCCACGAGTGGCAGCCGATCGACCCGCGCCAGGCGGTGGACGGGCGGATCTACCGCAAGTTCTCCTTCGGCCGCCACGTCGACGTCTTCGTCCTCGACATGCGCTCCTACAAGGACCCCAACACCTCGTCCAAGACCGACCCGGGTCACGTGCTGGGCGAGCAGCAGGCGCGCTGGCTGGTGCGGGAGCTGGACCGCTCGCACGCCACTTGGAAGATCATCGCCGCCGACCTGCCGATCGGGTTGACCGTGCCGGACGGCGTGGACATCGAGGGCGTCGCCAACGGCCTGCCGGGCGTGCCGGGCGGGCGTGAGCACGAGCTGGCGTGGGTCCTGCGGGAGCTGAAGAACCGGCGCGTGCGCAACACGGTGTGGCTGACGGCGGACGTCCACTACACCGCCGCGCACCACTACTCGCCCGAGCGCGCGGCGGTCGGCGACTTCGACCCGTTCTGGGAGTTCGTGTCCGGTCCGGCGCACGCGGGCGCGTTCGGGCCGAACAAGCTGGACCCGACGTTCGGGCCGGAGGCGGTGTTCGTCAACGCCCCGCCGGCGGCCAACACCACCCCGCTGGACGGCTTCCAGCACTTCGGCGAGGTCGAGGTGTCACGGGACGGCGAGCTGACCGTGTTCCTGCGGGACATCAAGGGCGTTTCGCTCTGGTCGAAGACGCTCGCGCCCGAGCACCGGTAAGTTCTTGCAAGAGTTTGCGGCGGCTGGCCCCTTGTAGAAGCAAGACAGTCGTGGTTTTGTGAGCCCTCGCCCGGTCCTGTCGCCGGGCGAGGTTTGCAAGAACTTGCGACAAGGAGGTCGCGTCGGGTGTCCGACCCTGATGTCACGGCAACCGGGCTTGCCCGATTCGTCGTGACATCAGGGTCGGACACCCGGCTCTCAGGCGACCTCCTCGAGCCGCCGGAGGCGGCTCCGAAGACGAGGAGGTCGCCCCATGCGCCGCCGCTTGGGCTTGGTCGCCCTGCTGATAGGCGGGCTCGTCCTGCCGGTCACCCAGGCCGCCGCCGCACCCGCCGAACGGCTCGCCGTCGGCTCCGTGGAAGACATCGCACCCGGTGTGCGGGACGGTGACCGGGATCTGGCGCGCGACGCGGTCCGCGCCGACCTGTCGGGTGAGCGGTTCTACTTCGTGATGCCCGACCGGTTCGCCAACGGCGACCCCCGCAACGACCGCGGCGGCACCAGTGACCCGGACCGGCTCAAGACCGGGTTCGACCCCGCCGACAAGGGCTTCTACCACGGCGGCGACCTCAAGGGCCTGCGGGACAAGCTCGACTACCTCGACGGCATGGGTGTCACCGCCATCTGGCTCACCCCCATGTTCGCCAACCGCTGGGTGCAGGGCGAGGGCGCGGACGTCTCCGCCGGCTACCACGGCTACTGGACCACCGACTTCACCCGGCTCGACCCGCACTTCGGCACCACCAACGACATGCGCCGCCTGATCCGCGACGCGCACAGCCGCGGCATGAAGGTGTTCTTCGACATCGTCGCCAACCACACCGCGGACCTGATCGACCACGCCGAGGGCAAGTACGACTACGTGTCCACGGGCGCGGTGCCGTACCTGGACGCCGAGGGCCGGCTGGTCGACATCGCCGAGATCGCCGGGCAGAAGGACTTCCCGAAGCTCACCGCCCCCTACACGCCGGTGGTGCGCGGCAAGAAGACCCCGGACTGGCTCAACGACCCGTCGCTCTACCACAACCGGGGCAACTCGACGTTCAGCGGCGAGTCCACCGAGTACGGCGACTTCGCGGGCCTGGACGACCTGATGACCGAGCACCCCAAGGTCGTCGCCGGCATGAAGCGGATCTTCACCAACTGGATCGACGTGCTGGGCATCGACGGCTACCGCGTGGACACCGTCAAGCACGTCAACATGGAGTTCTGGCAGGCGCTCGCGCCGCACGTGAAGCGGTACGCGGAGTCGCGCGGCAAGAAGGACTTCTTCGTGTTCGGCGAGGTCTTCGACGCCAACCCGGCGTTCACCTCGCGGTACTCCACGACCGGCCGGATGCAGGCGGTGCTGGACTTCCCGTTCCAGAGCGGGGCGTCGTCGTTCCTGTCCGGGCGGGGCGCTCAGCGCCTCGGTGAGGTGCTGGTCGACGACGACCGGTACACCGACGCCGACTCCAACGCGTCCTCGCTGCCGACGTTCCTGGGCAACCACGACATGGGCCGCATCGCGTGGATGATCCGGCAGAACCGGTCGGGCATCGGCGAGTCCGAGCTGCTGGACCGGCTGGAGCTGGGCAACGCGCTGATGTACCTGTGGCGCGGCAACCCGGTCGTCTACTACGGCGACGAGCAGGGCTTCGCGGGTTCCGGCGGGGACAAGCTGGCGCGGCAGGACATGTTCGCGTCCAAGACGCCCGAGTACGCGGCCGAGGACCTGGTGGGCAGCGACCGGACGGGCGCGGTGGACAACTTCGCCACCGACCACCCGCTGTACCGGCAACTGCGGGACCTGGCCGCCTTCGTGGACACCGACCCGGTGTGGCGCGAGGGCAACCAGACCCTGCGGTACGCCTCCGGTGACGTGATCGCGTTCAGCCGGGTCGGGTCGGCGCACGTCGAGCACCTGGTGGTGGCCAACGCGGGCACCGCCGCGGCGACCGTGGACGTGCCGGTCGGCAGCACCGCTCTCGCGCCGCTGTGGCCTTCCGCGGGTTCGGCCGTCCAGGCGGTCGACGGCAAGGTCCGGGTCACCGTGCCTCCCCTGGCCGCGGTGGTGCTGAAGGGTTCCGGCAAGCTGCCCGCGCGGGTTCCGACGCCGACGTTGGTGGTTCCTCCTGCCGGCACCGTGCTGGACGACCGGGTGGAGCTGCGGGCCGACGGCGTGACCTCGGCGTTCGCGCAGGCCACGTTCGCGGCTCGGGTGGAGGGCCAATCCGACTGGACCGTCCTCGGGACCGACGACGCTGCCCCGTACCGGGTGTTCGCGGACCTGGCGTCCCTGCCCGGCGCGGCCGTGGGCAAGAAGGTCGAGATCCGGGTGGTGGCCAAGGACAACGCCGGTGCCCTGGGGGCGGACGGCGCGGTCCTGACGCTGGTGGCCGCGCCGCCGGTGCAGCCGCCGGGCGCGGTCGCCTCGGACTGGCTGGTCGTGCACTACAACCGCCCGGCGGGCGACTACGACGGCTGGGGCCTGCACGTCTGGGGCGACGTCGTGGACGGGCCGACCTGGCAGCAGCCGCTGCCGTTCGCGGGCGAGACCCCGTACGGCCGGTTCGCGTGGGTGAAGCTCAAGCCGGGCGCGAAGAACGTCGGCATCATCGCCCACCGCGGCGACGAGAAGGACACGGACGCGGACCGGTTCGTGGACCCGAGCGTGTCTCCGCAGGTGTGGTTGCGCCAAGGGCAGACCGCGGTCCACACGAACGAGGTCGCGGCCACCGGTGAGGCGGTCGTGCACTACAGCGGCGACACCACCGGTCTCGTGGCGCGTGCGGGCACTTCGGAGGTCCCGTTCAGCGGGGGAGCGGCGCGCATCCCGGCGACTGGTCCGGTCGACTTCTCGTTGGTGCGCAACGGAACCGTGGAGGCGTCCGGCCGCAACTCCGGTCACGCGTGGGCGAAGTCCGGGGACCCGAAGGTCTACGCGACGCGGGCCGCGCTGGAGAACCGGGCGGTGATCCACTACCACCGGCCGGCGGGCGACTACGCGGACTGGACGCTGTACCACTGGACCGGGTCGCTGGAGCCGAGCCCGGGGTGGAACCAGTCGCGCGTGCCGGACGGCTCGGACGGGTTCGGCGTGTACTGGTCGGTGCCGCTGGCGCCGGGTGCGGCCGGGTTGAGCAACATCATCCACCGCGGCGACACCAAGGACCCCGGTCCGGACCAGTTCCTCGACGTGTCCGGCACCGGCCACGAGGTCTGGTACGTGTCGGGCTCGGTGCGGCCGGACGGGCAGGCGTCCTACGTGCTGCCGCCGTCCGGTGGGCCGGGCGTGGACGACGACCTGACCAAGGCCAAGGCGATCTGGGTGTCCCGCGACCTGGTGGTGTGGGACGTGCCGGTGGTGGCGTCCGACGGCTACCGGCTGGAGTACGGCGGGAAGGTGCTGCGCCTCGCGCCCTCGGGTGAGCCGGTGCCGGCCAAGTTCCCGCACCTGCGCGGCAAGCCGGTGTTCAAGGTGCTCGACGGCGCTCGGGTGGACGAGGCGTTGCGGGACAAGCTGTCCGCGGTGCACGTCGACTCCGGCGGTGGTCTGCGGCACCGGACGGGCGTGCAGATCGCGGGCGTGCTGGACGACCGGTACGCGGGCGCGGCGGCGAAGCTCGCCTACGGGCCGGTGTTCGACGGGGACAAGGTGTCGGTGCGGCTGTGGGCGCCCACGGCGTCCTCGGTGAAGCTGCGGCTGTTCGACCAGCCGACCGGTGAGCCGACCCGGGTGCTGGACCTGCGGCGCGACGACGCGTCCGGCTCGTGGTCGGGCAGCGGGCGGTGGAAGGACCGGTACTACCAGTTCGAGGTCACCGTGGCGGGCAAGTCCGTGGTCGTCACCGACCCGTACTCGGTGGCGCTGGCGGTCGGCTCGACGCACTCGCAGTTCGCGGACCTGTCCGACGCGCGCACCATGCCCGAGGGCTGGCGGCAGGACGTGGCCCGCGGGCTGGACGACCCGACCGAGCACGGCATCACCGAGCTGCACGTCCGGGACTTCTCGATCAACGACCAGTCGGTGCCCGAGGCCGAGCGGGGCACGTACAAGGCGTTCACGCACCGCGACTCGATCGGGATGACGCACCTGCGGCAGCTCGCGTCGGTCGGGCTGGACACCGTGCACCTGCTGCCCACGTTCGACATCGCGACCATCCCCGAGAAGCGCTCGGACCGGCGGGAACCGGCGTGCGACCTGGCCGCCCTGCCCGCCGACTCGGCCGCGCAGCAGGAGTGCGTGGCGGCGACGGCCGCGAAGGACGGCTTCAACTGGGGCTACGACCCGTTCCACTACGACGTGCCCGAGGGTTCGTACGCCACCGACGACGCCCAGTCCGGCTGGGCCCGGTCGAAGCAGTACCGCGAGATGGTGAAGTCGTTGCACGACAACGGCAACCGGGTCGTGGTGGACGTGGTCTACAACCACACCGCGGCCTACGGGGACGCGCCCACGTCCGTGCTGGACAAGGTCGTGCCCGGCTACTACCACCGGCTCAACCTCGACGGCACCGTGGCGAACTCGACGTGCTGCGCGAACACCGCGTCCGAGAACGCGATGATGGGCAAGCTGGTCGTGGACTCGGTGGTCCGCTGGGCGCGGCTGTACAAGGTCGACGGGTTCCGGTTCGACCTGATGGGGCACCACCCGAAGGCGAACGTCCTGGCCGTGCGGGCGGCGCTGGACGCGTTGACCGTGGAGAAGGACGGCGTGGACGGGCGCAAGATCCGCGTCTACGGCGAGGGCTGGGACTTCGGCGAGGTCGCCGGCAACGCCCGGTTCGAGCAGGCCACGCAGGCCAACCTGGCGGGCACCGGCATCGGCACGTTCAGCGACCGGCTGCGTGACGCGGTGCGCGGCGGTGGCCCGTTCGACGCCGACCCGCGCGCGCAGGGTCTCGCGTCGGGCTTGGCGGGCGACCTGAACGGTGCTCCGGTGAACGGCGACGTGGCGGCGCGGCTGGCCAACTACAGCGACCTGGTGAAGCTGGGCATGGCCGGGAACATGGCGGACTACCGGTTCGAGTCCACGTCCGGCGGGGTGATCAGCGGTCGGGACGTGACCTACAACGGCTCGCCGGCCGGGTACACGGGCGCGCCCTCCGACGTCATCACTTATGTCGACGCACACGACAACGAGACGCTGTTCGACTCGCAGACCTACAAGCTGCCGGTGGCGACGTCGATGGCGGACCGGGTGCGGATGCAGAAGGTGGCGCTGGCACCGGTGCTGCTCGGCCAGGGCCAGCCGTTCCTGCACGCGGGCGCGGAATTCCTGCGCTCGAAGTCGTTGGACCGCAACAGCTACGACTCGGGTGACTGGTTCAACCGGTACGACCCGTCGTTGCGCGACAACGGTTTCGGCCGCGGCCTGCCCCCGGCGGCGGACAACCGCGACAAGTGGCCGTACGCCACTCCGCTGCTGTCGAACGGGGCTCTGAAGCCCTCGACGGCCGACATGCGGCAGGGCGTCGACAACACCCTGGAGTTGCTCCGCATCCGCCGCTCGTCGCCGCTGTTCACCCTGAACGACGCGGCCCTGGTGCAGCAGAAGCTGTCGTTCCCGGCCGCCGAGCCGGGCCTGGTCGTGGCGCTGCTCGACGACACGGTGGGCCCGGACGTCGACCCGGCGCTCAACGCGGTCCTCGTGGTGGTCAACCCGTTCCCGACGACGAAGACCGTGTCGGTGCCCGGTGCCTGGGCCAACCACCCGTTGAGCAGCGACAAGGCGGTCCTGGACAACGGGACCTCGATCCCGCCGCGCTCGGTGGTCGTCCTGACCCGCTAGCGGTTCGGCTTGCCGAACTCCTCGACCGGGACCGGGTAGCGCTCGTCACCATGGCCGGCCGCGATCGCGCGGTCGGCCATGGTGACCGCGTGGAACCCGCGTCAGTGGTCAGCCGGCTCGACTCGTGACCGAACTTCGTCGTCCTTGAGGATCCGGAACTCCCGATCCTCCGCGAGCAGCACCTTGAGAGCCGCGCCGGTCAGGGTGGTGCCGAGGTGGGAGTCCTCGCCGTTCCGGGTGCTCACGGCGGGCACCATCGCAGCTCCGGCTACCCTTCACCCGACGGAAGAAATCGTACGAAGGAGTACCGACGGCCGTGAGCGAGCGCACCCTGGTCCTGGTCAAGCCCGATGGCGTCAGCCGCGGCCTGATCGGCGAGGTCATCTCCCGCATCGAGCGCAAGGGCCTCAACCTGGCCGCCCTCGAACTGCGCACCGTCGACCGCGCGACCGCCGAGCAGCACTACGCCGAGCACGACGGCAAGCCGTTCTTCAACGACCTGGTCGAGTTCATCACCGGCGGGCCGCTGGTGGCCATGGTGGTGGAGGGCACGCGGGCCATCGCCGCGTTCCGCCAGCTGGCCGGTGGCACCGACCCGGTGGAGAAGGCGACGCCGGGCACGATCCGCGGTGACTTCGGGCTGGAGGTCCAGTTCAACCTGGTCCACGGCTCCGACTCGCCGGAGTCCGCCGAGCGCGAGATCAAGCTCTGGTTCCCGAACCTCTGAACCAGAACAGCGGCCCGGTCCCTGCAAGCAAGGGGCCGGGCCGTTCGCGTATTCAGACAGACTGCTTCGACCGGCGCGGTGAGGAGCCGTTGCCGCCGGGGGCCGAGCCGTGCAGGACCACGCCCTCGCGGAACCCCAGCGGCAGGGCCATGCGGACCTCGTCGAACCGCACGTCGCCGACCGCGATCGCGTACGGCAGCCGGCCCCACTCCCGGAAGCCCAGGCTCTCGTACAGCTCGATCGCCCCGTGGTTGTTGCCGCGCACGCCCAGGGTCAGCATCTCCAGCCCCGCCGAACGCGCGTGGGACACCGCCGCGGACACCAGCATCCGCCCCAACCCCAGGCCCCGCGCGGACGGGTGGGCCGTCACCCGGCCGACCTCCGCCGAGTGCGTGAACACCGCGCTGGTGGACCGCAGCCACGTGGCCGTCCCCCGCACCACACCGTCCACAACAGCCACCACCAAGGCGCCGTCACCGGTGGAAACGCGGGACAGCACCATGTCCAGCCAGGCATCGGTCTCCGCGCGCGACGGCGGCACCTGCCACCCGATCGCCCCGCCCGCGGCCACCACGTCGTGCAGCACGGAGTGCACGGAAACCCGCAGCGACTCGTCCGCGACGGTCGGCCACACCAGCTCGATCCCCATGCCGCCCACCCTAAAACCGTTCCCGGACTGTCGTACCCCGCCGCTAACGTGACGAACGTGACCACCCTCGTCGCCGCCAGGGGCCTGACCAAGCACTTCGGCACGTTCGAAGCCGTCCGGGGCATCGACCTCGAGGTCCACCGGGGCGAGGCGTTCGGGTTCCTCGGCCCCAACGGGGCGGGCAAGTCGTCGACCATGCGCATGGTGTCCTGCGTGTCCCCGCGCACCGGGGGCGAGCTGACCGTCCTCGGCATGGACCCCAACCGCGACGGCCCGCGCATCCGCGCCCGGCTCGGCGTCGTCCCGCAGCTGGACAACCTCGACACCGAACTCACCGTCCGGCAGAACCTGGAGATCTACGGCCGCTACTTCGGCATGTCCCGCGCCCGCGTCCGCGAGAAGGCGGAGGAGCTGCTCGACTTCGCCCAGCTCACCGAACGCGCCGACGACGAGGTGGAACCGCTGTCCGGCGGCATGAAGCGCCGCCTCACCATCGCCCGCTCCCTGGTCAACGACCCCGAACTGGTCGTCCTCGACGAACCCACCACAGGTCTCGACCCGCAGGCCCGCCACCTGCTGTGGGACCGGCTGTTCCGGCTCAAGCAGAACGGCGTCACGCTCATCATCACCACGCACTACATGGACGAGGCCGAACAGCTCTGCGACCGGCTGGTGGTCATGGACGGCGGCAAGATCGTCGCCGAGGGCTCGCCGGCCGACCTGATCCGCCGCTACTCCACCCGCGAGGTGCTGGAGCTGCGCTTCCCGCCGGGTGAGCAGGACGCCGCCGCGGTCCAAGGCCTCGCCGACCGGGTCGAGGTGCTGCCCGACCGGCTGCTCCTCTACACCGACGACGGCGAGGCGGCCCTGTCCGCCGCGCACAACCGGGGCGTGCGGCCGGCGTCCAGCCTGGTCCGCCGCAGTTCGCTGGAGGACGTGTTCCTCCGCCTCACCGGCCGGACGTTGGTGGACTGATGTTCGCCGTCCTGGAGTACCAGTGGACGTGGTACCGCCGGAACTGGCGGTCCTCGGCGGTCACCACGTTCGTCAACCCGCTGCTGTTCCTGCTCGCGATGGGCATGGGCTTCGGCTCGCAGGTCGCGGCCGGCCCGGCCACCGGCGGCGAGCGGTACGTGGTGTTCCTCGCCCCGGCGCTGGTGGTGACCACGGCCGTGCAGACCGCGATGTTCGAGTCGTCCTGGGCGGTGTTCTCCCAGTTCAAGTGGCAGCGGACGTACTTCGGCATGGTCGCCACCCCGGTCACGCCCGCGCAGGTCCTCTACGGGCAGCTGCTGTGGGTGGCGCTCAAGCTCGCCTTCGGCTGCACGGCGTTCCTGCTGGTGGCGGGCGCGCTGGGGGCGTTGAGGTCACCGTGGGCGGTGGTCGCGCTGCCGGTGGGCGTGCTGTCCGGCATGGCGTTCAGCGCGTTGCTCGTCGCCTACACCGCGACCGTGGAGAAGCCGGACTCGTTCACCGGCCTCTTCCGGTTCCTGGTCATCCCGATGACCCTGTTCACCGGCGCGTTCTTCCCGATCAGCCAGCTCCCCGGCTGGCTGCACCCGCTGGCGTGGCTCACGCCCGTGTGGCACGGCATCGAACTGGCCCGCGGCGCCGCGTTCGGCACGCTGCACGTGCTGCCCGCGCTGGGCCACCTCGCCTACCTGTCCGCGCTGGTCGCCGCGGGAGTGCTCCTCGGCCGCCGGTCCTTCGACCGACGACTGGCGGTGTGACGTGACCCGAACGCTCGACCGCGGCGTCCCCGAGAGCCGGGGCCTGCTGCTGCGCATCGTGCCGCCCGGCCTGTACGCGGGCCGCCCGCACGTCATCGTCGAACGCGCCCACCTGGTGTACCGGCGGGCTTGGACGTCCTTCGTCTCCGGCTTCTTCGAACCGCTGTTCTTCCTGCTGTCCCTGGGCTTCGGCTTCGGGCAGCTGGTGAGCGCGGTGGACGGCCTGCCGTACCCGGCGTTCGTCGCGCCCGCCCTGCTGGCCGCCTCGGCGATGAACGGTGCCGTGTTCGACACGACGTACAACCTGTTCCTCAAGGTCAAGTACTCCAAGGTGTACGAGGCCATGTTGAACACCCCGATGGGGCCGATCGACATCGCCGTGGGCGAGGCGACCTGGGCGTTGCTGCGCGGTGGCCTGTACTCGGCCGGGTTCCTCGTCGTGATGCTCGGCTTCGGGCTCGTCACCTCGGCGTGGGCGCTGCTCGCGCTGCCGGCGTGCCTGCTGGTGGCGCTGGCGTTCGCGGCGGTGGGCATGGCCGGCAGCACGTTCATGCGGTCGTGGCAGGACTTCGACATGGTGCAGCTGGTGGTGCTGCCCCTGTTCCTGTTCTCGACGACCTTCTACCCGCTGTCGGTGTACCCGTCGTGGCTCCAGGCGATCGTCCAGTGGACCCCGCTGTACCACTCGATCGAGCTGCTCAGGGCCCTCACCACGGGTTCGGTCGGCTGGGGTGTGCTGGCGCACGTGCTCTACCTGGTCGTCATGGGCGCTGTGGGGGTGCTGGTCGCGGCCCGCCGGCTGGGCAAGTTGCTGACCTCCTGAGCTGGTCCAACACTGGACGCAGTCATCCCTTCACGGGAGGTCGTCATGGACGTGATCGTGCTCGTCGGCCGCATCCTGTTCGTCCTGCTCTTCCTCAGCTCCGCGTTCGGCCACTTCACCAAGACCGAGGGCATGGCCGGGTACGCCGAGTCCAAGGGCGTGCCGTCGCCGAAGCTCGCCACCCAGGCCAGCGGCGCGGTGCAGCTCGTGGCCGCGCTGATGGTGCTGCTGGGCGTGTGGGCGGACCTCGGAGCGCTGCTGCTGGTGCTGTTCCTGCTGCCCACGGCGTTCCTCATGCACCCGTTCTGGAAGGAGCGGGACCCGCAGGCCAGGCAGGGCGAGATGGTCCAGTTCAGCAAGGACGTCTCGCTGGCGGGCGCGGCGTTGATGTTCTTCGGCCTCTACGCGGGCGCGGGCTCCGAGCTGGGCCTGACCGTCACGGGACCGCTGTTCTGAGCACTGCCGGCGGTGCCGTTACCCTGGATGCGTGAGTGTCGAGTCCGTCTTCCCCGCGTTGGAGCCCCTGCTGCCGAGGGTGTCCAAGCCCGTGCAGTACGTCGGCGGGGAGCTGAACGCGACCGTCAAGGACTGGGACTCCGCCGCCGTGCGGTGGGCCCTGATGTACCCGGACGCCTACGAGGTCGGGCTGCCCAACCAGGGCGTCATGATCCTCTACGAAGTGCTCAACGAGCAGCCGGACGTCCTGGCCGAGCGGACCTACGCGGTGTGGCCGGACCTCGAAGCGCTCATGCGCGAGCACGGCGTGCCGCAGTTCACCGTGGACGCGCACCGGCCGGTGAAGGCGTTCGACCTGCTCGGGGTGAGCTTCGCCACCGAACTGGGCTACACGAACCTGCTCACCGCGCTGGACCTGGCGGGCATCCCGCTGCACGCCGACGAGCGCGGTGACGACGACCCCGTGGTGGTGGCCGGCGGGCACGCGGCGTTCAACCCCGAGCCGATCGCGCCGTTCATCGACGCGGCGGTGCTGGGTGACGGCGAGGAAGCCGTCCTGGAGATCACCGATCTCGTGCGCACGTGGAAGGCCGAGGGGTGCCCCGGCGGCCGGGACGAGCTGCTGCTGCGCCTGGCCGAGACCGGTGGCGTGTACGTGCCCCGGTTCTACGACGTGGAGTACCTGCCCGACGGGCGCATCCAGCGCGTGGTGCCCAACCGCGAGCGGGTGCCGTACCGGGTGTTCAAGCGGACCACGATGGACCTCGACGCGTGGCCGTACCCGAAGCAGCCGCTGGTGCCGCTGGCGGAGTCCGTGCACGAGCGGATGAGCGTGGAGATCTTCCGCGGTTGCACGCGCGGGTGCCGGTTCTGCCAGGCGGGCATGATCACCCGGCCGGTGCGCGAGCGGTCCATCGAGGGCATCGGCGCGATGGTGCAGCGCGGCCTGGAGGCGACCGGGTTCGAAGAGGTCGGCCTGCTGTCGCTGTCCAGCGCGGACCACTCGGAGATCGCCGAGATCACCAAGGGGCTGGCCGACCGGTACGAGGGCACGAACACCTCGCTGTCGCTGCCGTCCACCCGGGTCGACGCGTTCAACATCGACCTGGCCAACGAGCTGTCCCGCAATGGCCGCCGCTCGGGCCTGACCTTCGCGCCCGAGGGCGGCAGCGAGCGGATCCGGCGCGTGATCAACAAGATGGTGTCCGAGGAGGACCTCATCCGGACGGTCAGCGCGGCGTTCGGCGCGGGCTGGCGGCAGGTGAAGCTGTACTTCATGTGCGGCCTGCCGACCGAGACCGACGACGACGTCCTGCAGATCGCCGAGATGGCCAAGAACGTGATCCGCGCGGGTCGGGAGGTCAGCGGCCGCAAGGACATCCGCTGCACCATCTCGATCGGCGGGTTCGTGCCGAAGCCGCACACGCCGTTCCAGTGGGCGGCGCAGTGCGATCCGGCCACTGTGGACAGTCGGCTGCGCAAGCTGCGCGAGGCGGTCAACTCCGACCGCTCCCTGGGCCGCAACATCGGCATGCGCTACCACGACGGGCAGCCGTCGCTGATCGAGGGACTGCTGTCCCGGGGCGACCGCCGGGTCGGTCTGGTCATCGAACGCGTGTGGCGCGAGGGCGGCCGGTTCGACGGCTGGTCCGAGCACTTCTCCTACGACCGCTGGGTGGCCGCGGCGGAAGCCGAGCTGACCCCGCTGGGCGTGTCCCTGGACTGGTTCACCACCCGGGAGCGGGAGGAGCTGGAGGTCCTGCCCTGGGACCACCTGGACTCGGGCCTGGACAAGGAATGGCTCTGGTCGGACTGGCAGGACGCGCTGGACGAGCGCGAGCAGGACGACTGCCGCTGGACCCCGTGCTTCGACTGCGGCGTCTGCCCGGCGATGGGGACGGACATCGAGGTCGGCCCGACCGGCCGCACCCTGCTCCCGATCTCCCCGGTGGGCAAGGGCTCCCCGGTCCGCAACCCGGCCCTCACCCGGCAGTAGCCCCTCGATCGGACACGACCCGGACGGCGCGCATCGGGCAGGCCCGTGCGGCGGCGGCGACCCGCGGCCCCTCCTCGGGGTCCGGGTTCCGCGCGTACCGCAAGGTCCCGTCGGCCAGCACCCGGAACACCCGGGGCGCCTGCACCTGGCACATCGCGAAGTGCCGGCACAACCCGTGGTCGACCTCGACCCGCACCCCGGCCGCGGGCTCGCCGGCGGCCGGGCTTCCCGCCGCCGGGGTCCGGACCGGGGCGAGCCGGCGGTGGCGCGGTGCGGGGGAGGGGGCGATGATCCCCAGGCGCACCAACGTCCGCGGCGGCAGGAAGCGGAGCAGGGTCAGCGTGATGGCGGGGACCAGGACGGTGATGCCGCCCAGCCACAGCACCGGCACCGTGCCGGCCGCCGCCGCGCCCAGCCACGCGTGCATCGCGCACAGCCACACCGCCACGTACGCCAAGCGGTGCAGGGGTAACCAGCTCCGGTAGAACGTCGAACCCTGGAGCGCCGCCGTGACGGCCACCGCCACCATCAGCTCGAAGCCCAACACCCCCAGGACGTGGCGTGGCGCCCCCAGCGGCAGCACGACGGCCAGCGGCGAGATGACGCCGGACGCCGTCAGCGCCAGGGCGTGCGTCAACCCCAGCACGAGGCTGAACGTCGCCAGCGCCTGGTGCGTCACCCGCAACGCCCGCCGCCCGCCCGGCAGCCCCCGCACCCACCCGGTCGCGGTCAGCACGCCCAGGCAGATCGTCAGGCACATCGCCACGTACGCGAGCCGCCCGGACCACGGCGCCACAGTCGAGGACACGATTCGACTCCCCCTCAAGTCGCGGGTCTCCATAGGGGTACTACGAACCCCGGTGCCGCCGGTTCGACCGCCGGTTCAAATCGGATATGTGATCCGTGTCACACCGATGTCGTAGAACCGCTGACTCGATCAATACGTTGCACCCCCTACAACCCTGAAAAGTTCTCACAACCCTTCCGCGCAACTGTGGATTAACGCCATCGTGTGTAGTACGTTCACGGCACGTCTCGTTCGCCCCGCCGCGCGCCAACTTCGAGGAGGTTCGGTTCGCATGAATTCCTTGGGTGGAGTGTGGGTGGACGGCAGTCAGGTCCGCCGGCGGCCCAGCGAGGAACTCGTCACCCAGCTCTACGGCCAGTTCAAAGGCGCTTTGTTCGCCCACGTCCTCGGCCTGACCAACCACGACCGGCAATGGACCGAGGACGTCGTCCAGGAGACGTTGATCCGCGCGTGGCAGAACGCCGAGACCCTCGTCCGCGACCCGCGCATGCTGCGCGGCTGGCTGCTGACCGTGGCCCGCCGCATCGTCATCGACGGCTGGCGCACCCGCCGGGCCCGACCGCAGGAAGTGGAGCTGACCAGCCCGGACGCCGTGCACGCCGACGACGAGACCGAGCAGCGGCTGTCCATCATGGTGATCACCGACGTGATCGGCCGGCTCGGCGAGGAGCACCGCGCCGCGATCTACGAGACCTACGTCCGGGGTCGCACCATCCGCGAGGCGGCGCAAGTGCTGGGCATTCCGGAAGGCACCGTGAAGTCGCGCGTCTACAACGCGATGAAGATCCTGCGCCGCGCATTGCGGGAGTGGCACTGAAAGAGCCCGCCGCGAATTGCACGCGCAGTCTGCTCCGAACGCGCGTCCCGGTCCGGTCGGCAGCAATTGAGAACAATTCCCGGACACATTGCGGCAGTGCGGTGGCGGGTGAACCCTCCCGCGGCTGCCGAACAAGTCTGGCCGAACCCCGGCCGGCGGTCTCTACGGTGGGTACCGAAGGAAATGCCGCCCCCACAGGTGCGAACCCTTCGGTACCCCGGGTGTCCTACGGTGGTCCACCCCGAAAGCGGATCGGAGGAACCGTGCGAACGCCGACAGTGGGCCGCGACCCCGAGCTGTGCACGACCCGCGCGCTGCTGGTCGGCGCCGCCGCGGGCCGCACGACGACGGCTTTCGTCACGGGGGAGATCGGCGTCGGCAAGTCCACCCTGCTCGACGCGGTCACCGGCCAGGCCCGCGCGCTGGGGTTCGCGGTCGCGACCGCCCGTGCCACCCGGCTGGAGAGCGACCTGCGCGGCGGTGTCGCAGGCCAGCTCGCGGACGGGCTGCGCGCCGACCCGGTCGAGTCCCTGGGCGACCTGCACAAGGCCGTCCGCCGCGCTCTGGCACGCGGACCGCTGCTCCTGGTGGTCGATGACGTGCACCTGGCCGACAGCTGGTCCCTGCGCTGCCTGGCCTACCTGCTGCGCCGCATCTGCGACGAGCCGTTGGCCGTCCTGCTCTCCGCCGCCACCGGCCATTCGCCCGCGGGCGAGGTGGCGCTGCCCGAGCTGACCGGCGGCCACACCACCACGATCGAACTCGACGGCCTCGACGTCGACGCGGTCGCCGAACTGCTCGACGACCGGCGCATCGCCCGTGCCTGCCACGAGGTCACCGGCGGCAACCCCTACCTCCTGCGCGCACTGCGCGCTGAACTCAAGCCCGACGCCGACATCGCGACCCTCGGCTCGTCGGACATCGGCCAGATCCTCCGCGTCCGCCTGCGGCCGTACGAGGGCGCGACCGAACTGGTCCGCGCCACGGCGGTCCTCGGTCCGGACGCCACCGTGGACCGCGTCGCCACCATGGCCGGCGTCGAACCCCGCCGCGCCCTGCGCATCATCGACGCGCTGGTGCGCCTGCACGTCTTCCGCGACGACTACCCGATCGCGTTCGTGCACCCGTTCCTGCGCAACTCGGTGCTCGCGGACCTCCCGGTCGCCACCCGCGCCGCCGACCACGCCCGCGCCGCGAAGCTCCTCGCCGACGCCGGTGCGCCGGACGCCCGTGTCGCCGAGCACCTGCGGGAGGCGCGGGCGATCCCGTTGCCGTGGGCGGTGGACGTGCTGCGCCGCGCCGCCCGCCAGGCCACCCACGACGGCCGCCTCGACGCCGCCCAGGACTACCTCGAACGCGCCCTCGAAGAACGCCTCACCAGCGACGAACGCCTTGCCGTGCAGCTGGAACTGGTGCACGTCACCTACATCGTCGACCAGGCCGAGGGCATGGCGAAGCTGCGCGACGCCCTCGCGCACGCCGACGACGCCCGGTCCGCCGCCGGCCAGGCCGTGTCGATGCTGCTGCGGCTGTGCAGCGCGCCGGAAGCCCGGCTGGCGCTGTCCATCGGCCTGCAACTGGTGTCCCGGCTCAGCTCCCAGGAGCACGACGAGTCGTGGGAGCTGCGCACCATGTCCTACCTCGCGGGCGTCGGCAACAACGTCGGACTCGCCTTGCGCGCCAGCATGTTCACCGACGAGCTGGAGTCGGAGGTGCCGAACTCGCCGCGCCTGCGCCAGGTCCACTCCGCGCTGATGTCGCTGGGGCACGCGTTGCGCGGCGACTCGGCGGAGAAGGCCGTGCAGTACGCGGCGGAAGCGCTCGACGGCGACCGCGTGGACGTGTTCACCCAGCCGTTCGTGTTCACCGTCAGCACGTGCTTCATGGCCGACGCGCCGGACCTGTCCGACCGGTTCCGCCGCATGATCGGCAGCGAGGCCGAGCCGCACGACTACCACCTGCGCAAGGGCACGGTCGTCTCGCTCGCGCACGGCATGGACTACCTCGCCAAGGGCGATCTGGTGCGCGCCAAGACGTTCCTCAAGTGGCAGCTCCGGCTGTTCGACGAGCTGCACGCGGTGGACGTGTGCCCGATGGCGATCCTGTGCGCGGCAAGGCTCGCGGAGGTCCTGGTCGACCTCGGGCGGTTCGACGAGGCACGGGACCTGTTGGCGCGCCACGGTTTCGCGGGCGAACTCCCGGAGATGTTCCAGCACAACGTCACGCTCTTCGCGCGGGGCAAGCTCAAGCTCGCCACCGGCGACGCGGCGGGCGCGCTGGAAGACGTCTCCGAATGCGGGCGAAGACTTACGGCGTCCAAAATAGACAGTCCGGCGATCCTGCCGTGGCGTGCGCTCGCCGTGCGGGCCCAACTCGCCCTGGGAATGCGCGAGGAAGCCGCCCGGCTCGCCCTTGAAGACCTGGAACGCGCGAAGCGCTGGGGCACACCGCGGGCCATGGGCACCGCCCTGATCTCCGTCGGCCTCACCAGCGACGACGAACCCGCCGTGCGGGCCTTGCGCAAAGCCGTCGAGTACCTCACCGAATCCGCCGCGCGCCTGCTGCACGCCGAGGCCCTGTTCGAACTCGGCGCCCGCCTGCGCCGCCGGGGCCAGCCGGAACGGGCCATCCCGCACCTGCGCCGGGCCGTCGAGCTGAGCGCCCGGTGCGAGTCCAAGCCGCTCATCGGACTGGCCGCCGACGAACTGCGCGCCTGCGAACCCGCGACCGCCCGGGGCACCGTCCACGGCCTCACCCGCCAGGAAACCCGCGTCGCCGGCATGGCCGCCCAGGGCCTGACCAACCGGCAGATCGCCGAGGCCCTGTTCCTCACCCGCCGCACGGTCGAGCTGCACCTGTCCGGCGCGTACCGCAAGCTCGGCATCACCGGCCGCGCGGACCTCGCCGCCGCGCTGCACCGGGGCGACTAGCGCTGCTTGCCCGGGACCGCCGGAGGGCCGTCCGCGCCGCCCTTCTGCACGGCTGCCTTCGCGTCCACCAGCCCGTGGCCGTAGAAGCCGTTGTACTCCGAGTACCCGGTGCAGAACGCGTCCTGGGCGCCCGTGCCGTTCAGGTCGTAGTCGGCGGGGCACGCCAGGGTCTCGGCCTGCGCGTTGAGCATCCGGCTCAGCTCGCCCGCGGTCGCGTCCGGGTGGGTCGACGCCAGCAGGGCAGCCACGCCCGACACGTGCGGCGCGGCCATCGACGTGCCGCACGAGTAGTCGTAGCCCGCCGGCACCGTCGACAGCACGCACGCCTGCGCGCCGTCCGGCTGCTGCCTGCGGTCACCGCCCGGCGCGGTCACGTCCACCGCGCCCAGCCCGTAGGAGCTGTAGCCGGCCTTCACCTTGGCCGCGCCCACGGACGACACCGCAACGACGTTGCGCAGCTGTGCCGGCAGCACCAGGCAGGTGTTGTCCACCGCGCGCGGCTTGACGTCCTCGGTGGCGGCGTTCGTGGGGCTCTGGGTGTCCCGACCCGGTCGGGTGAGGTCGACGCCGCCGTTGCCCGCCGCCGCGACGGTCAGCACGCCCCGCCGGCTCGCGTAGTCCACGGCCCGCCGGACGGCCTCGTACACGACGGCCTGACCGATCTTGTTCTGGCAGGTGAACACCCACGGGTCGATGAAATAGCTGTTGTTGGTGATCGTCATGCCCCGTTCGGCGGCCCACATGAACCCGCACACCGCGTACTCGGGGTAGATGAAGCCCGCGTCGTCCACGACCTTGACCGACGCGATCCGCACGTCCGGCGCGACACCCGTGGTGCCCAGGCCGTCGTCGGCGGCGGCGATGGTGCCCGCCACGTGCGTGCCGTGCGCGGACGTCGTCGGCGACCACGCGGTGCGCGCCGGGTCCGCCACGCCGGTCGTGCAGCCCGCCGACAGGGTCGGGTCGAGCGCGCGCACGAGGTCCGGGTGGGTCGGGTCGATGCCCGAGTCCAGGACGCCGACCACCACGTCCCGGCTGCCCTTGCTGATCGCGTGCGCCTCGGCGGCCCGGATCAGGTCCATGTCCCACTGCTCGGCGGTGCGGTCGCGCGTGTCGGGCGTGCCGGACCGGGCGGGCGTCTCGTCCTGCTTGCGGGCCGGCGCGCCCGTGCGGCGGGAGAGCCCGTCCGCCTGCGCGCTGTACGCCCGGTGCAAGCCGATCTTGCGCGCGAAGCCCGGGTCCGCGGACACCGCGACGGCCACCGCGATCTGCGGGTAGTAGCCGAGGGTGATCCCGCACGCGGCGGCGACCGTGGCGTCGGCCAGCGGCGCGCTCGTGCCCTGGTCCAGCACGACCAGGTAGCGCAGGGTCGGACCCGGTTGGATGCACCCGGTGCTCGCGGGGACGCCGTCCGGGGCGGCGGCGTGCGCGGAAACCGCGAAGCAGCCGGTCGCGAGCAGCGCCGTGCTGACCGCGACCGCGTGGACGCGGCGGAGCAGAGGCACGGGTGACCTCCAAGAGCGGCCGTCGGGGGTGGTCCTCTGGTGCCGGACGGTAGCCACGTGCGTCGAAGCAGACAAGCTCAACGGCGCGGAACGGCATCAAGGTACCGTCCCGCTGGAGTAGGAGCGTGGACCGTTGGGATGCTTACCCCGACGGACGCCACCCGGTACCCAAGGGGAGTAGCACTGAGTCGCCAGCAGCAGCCCAACCCGTCGGCCGCACCGGTGCAGAAGCTCCGGCTGCGCTACGCCAAGCGCGGACGGCTGAGGTTCACCTCACACCGTGACATCGCCCGCACGTTCGAGCGGGCGTTGCGGCGGGCCGGCGTACCCATGGCCTACTCCCAGGGCTTCAGCCCGCACCCGAAGGTGTCGTGGGTCGGCGCCGCGCCCACCGGCGTGGCCAGCGAGGCCGAGTACGTCGAGGTCTCGGTGGTCGAGGCGGTCGACCCGGCGGCGCTGCGCGACGCGCTGGACGCGGTGCTGCCGCCCGGGCTGGACGTGCTGGAGGTCGTGCAGGCGGCGGGCGGGTCGCTGCCCGAGCGGATCGAGGCGAGCACCTGGCAGGTGGAGCTGCCCAGCGTGTCGCCGGAGGCGTTGGGGGCGGCGGTCGAGGCGTTCCTCGCGGCCGAGTCGGTCGAGGTGGAACGGCTCACCAAGGACGGCCGGAAGGTGATCGACGTCCGCCCCGCGGTGGTGTCGGCGAAGGTCGTCGCCGCCGAGCCGGGGGACGCGGGAACGGCGCAGGTCCAGGCGTATTCAAGCGACGCGGGACACGATGCACGGGATTTGTCACAACCGTGTGGGATACTCGTGATGGTCGTTCGGCAGACAACCCCTACCGTTCGACCCGACGACGTGCTGAGCGCGCTCCGAGTCGTCGCCGACCTGGTTCCGCCGGTGCCCGCGAAGGCGACCCGGATGGCGCAGGGGCGGCTCGACGACGAAGGCGGCCTGGTCGACCCGCTCGCCCTTGACCGGGCGGCGGAGGTCTGACCCGGAAGCCGCCGGAGCGGCGCTGACGGCGTCGTCGCGGGAGAAGACAGACCTGCCGTGCCCGTGCGCACGGCGAAGGCAAGGATTCCCGCCGCCAGCCGCGGCGGTGAGTGGACAAGAGAGGCCCCTGAGCGGCGGCGTCGAACCGGACGCGCCCGGGGGCGGAGGAGCTGCATGTCGAACACGAACAAGCCCGCCGGCGCCGGCGGGGGTAACGCCACATCCGCACACCCCGTGCTCGCCGACCTGCCGGACAAGCTGCGGGTGCACGCGCTGGCGAAGCTGCTGAACACGAGCAGCAAGGACGTCGTCGCGGCGCTCGCCGACCTGGGCGAGCCGGTCAAGGGCGCGCAGTCGAGCGTGAGCCGCGACCTGGCGATCAAGGTCGCCGAGAGCCTGCTGACCTGGGACGACATCGAGTCCGGCGACATCGACGAGACCACCGAGGCTCCCGCCGTCCCGGCGCGCGAGGTGGCCGCGCTCACCCCGCTGTTCGCGCCGCCGTCCGCGGTGTTCCTGCCGCCCACCCCGGTGGTCGCGCCCGCCGCGTCCACCCTCGAGGTGGAGGAGGAGCACGAGGACGACGTCGAGGAGGCGCCGCACGGCGACGACGCCGGTGACGAGGGCGAAGGCCGCCGCCGCCGCCGTCGTGGCCGGCGTGGTCGCGGTCGCGGCAAGGGCGCGGGCGACGAGGCGTCCACCGAGGACGAGGTCGCCGAGGAGGCCGCGGAGGCCGAAGCCGAGGCCGAGGTCGAGGAGACCGCCGAGGCCGAGGAGGAGGGCGGCACCAGCCGCCGCCGGCGCCGTCGCCGCCGCCGCAAGACCGGCGCGGACGACGAGGCCGCCCCGAGCGAGGACGACCCGCCGAACACGGTCGTGCACGTCCGCGAGACGCGCGACGCCCGCGACGACAAGGCCGACTCCGAGGCCGCCCAGAACGAGGTGCGCAGCGTGCGCGGCTCGACCCGGCTGGAGGCCAAGCGCCAGCGCCGCCGCGACGGCCGCGAGGCCGGCCGCCGCCGCGCCCCGGTGCTGTCCGAGGCCGAGTTCCTGGCGCGCCGCGAGGCCGTCGAGCGCACCATGGTCGTGCGCGAGCGCGGCGACCGCACCCAGATCGGCGTGCTGGAGGACGGCGTGCTCGTGGAGCACTTCGTGACCTCCTCGGGCACCGGTTCGCTGGTCGGCAACGTCTACCTGGGCCGCGTGCAGAACGTGCTGCCGTCCATGGAGGCGGCGTTCATCGACATCGGCCGGGGCCGCAACGCGGTGCTGTACGCGGGCGAGGTCGACTGGGACGCGGCAGGCCTGGAGGGCAAGGCGCGCAAGATCGAGCAGGCCCTGTCCACCGGCGACAGCGTCCTGGTGCAGGTCACCAAGGACCCGGTCGGCCACAAGGGCGCCCGGCTGACCACCCAGATCAGCCTGCCCGGCCGCTTCCTGGTGTACGTGCCCGGCGGCGGCGCGACCGGCATCAGCCGCAAGCTGCCCGACGTCGAGCGCAAGCGCCTCAAGGACATCCTCAAGCGGGTCGTCCCCGAGGACGCCGGCGTGATCATCCGCACCGCCTCCGAGGGCATCTCGGAGGAGGAACTGGCCCGCGACGTGACCCGCCTGCAGGCGCAGTGGCAGGTCATCAAGGACAAGGCGAGCACGCCCAAGGCCCAGGCCCCCCAGCTGCTCTACGAAGAGCCGGACCTGCTGGTGAAGGTCGTCCGCGACCTGTTCACCGAGGACTTCGCCGCGCTGGTCGTCCAGGGCTCGGACGCGTGGGACACCATCGACGGGTACGTCCGCCACGTGGCCCCGGACCTGCAGGAACGCCTGCGCCGGCACGTCGGCAACAACGACGCCTTCGTCGAGTACCGCATCGACGAGCAGCTGCTGAAGGCCCTGGACCGCAAGGTCTGGCTGCCCTCCGGCGGCTACCTGGTCATCGACCGCACCGAGGCGATGACGGTCATCGACGTGAACACCGGCAAGTTCACCGGATCGGGTGGAAACCTCGAAGAGACGGTGACGCGCAACAACCTGGAGGCGGCGGAGGAGATCGTCCGCCAGCTCCGGCTGCGCGACGTCGGCGGCATCATCGTGATCGACTTCATCGACATGGTGTTGGAGTCCAACCGCGACCTGGTGCTGCGCAGGCTGACCGAGTGCCTGGGCCGCGACCGGACCCGGCACCAGGTGGCCGAGGTGACGTCGCTGGGCCTGGTCCAGATGACCCGCAAGCGCGTCGGCACGGGCCTGCTGGAGGCCTTCTCGACGACGTGCGAGCACTGCCGCGGCCGAGGCCTGATCGTGTCGACCGAGCCGGTCCACACCCACGGCCCGTCCAACGGTGGTGGTGCGCAGCAGCAACAGCAGCAGGGCCAGAGCGGCGGCCGCAAGTCCCGCCGCGGCAAGGGCGGCGACTCCCAGGAACCAGCGCCCGCCACTGCCCCTGCCACTGCTCCCGCTGCCACTGCTACCGCTGCGGCCGGCGCTCCCGCAGCCGCCTCAGCCGCCGCCACTCCCGCGGAGTCCCCGGCCGCCACGTCGACCCCCGCTACCGCACCCCCGGTGACCCCGGAGCCGGTGGCCGAGGTCGTCGTGCCGCCCACCGAGGAGCCCCAGGCGGTCGCCGAGCAGCCCACGTCGGCGGAGCCCCTGGCCGCGATCGTGGAAGAGGACACGACCCCCGAGCCGAAGCGCCGCCAACGCCGCCGAGCCCGCCGAGAAGCAGGCGCGGTGACCAAGCACGAGTCCCAGCCCACCCAGGCCCAGCCCGAGCCCGCCCAGGCCGCGGCCCCGGCTCAGGCCCAGCCCGGACAGGCCCCGGCTGCCCAGCCCGAGCCCGCTCATGCGGCGACCGCCCAGGCCCCGGTGACCGCCCAACCGGCCGCCGAGGCCCAGGCGACCGCTCAGCCGACCGCCCAGGCCCCGGTGACCGCTCAGCCGGCCGCCGAGGCCGAGGCGACCGCTCAGCCGGCTGCCCAGGCCCAGCCGGCCACTGGGGTCGCCCAGGCCGCGCCCACGCCCGCCGAAGCACCCTCGGACACCGCCCCGGCGGCGCCCGGCACCGCGGCAGCGGCGTCCGGCACCACCGAGGCCGCCACCGCGGCACCGTCCGGCACCGAAGCGGTCGTCCCCGGTGACGGCACCGAGGCGGTCGTGCGCGCCGACGTGCAGCCGCCCACCCAGGTCGGCACCGCCGAGGCCAACGCGGCCGACCAGTCGCTCAACGGCCACGTCGAGCCCGCCCCGACCGCCCGCCGCCGTCCCCGCCGCGCCGCCTCGCGCCCGGCCGGGCCGCCGCTGGGTGCCGTCAAGGAGAGCTGAGCGAGCAGCGGACACCCGTGCCCTGCCCACCCCGTTCGCGGGGCGGGCAGGGCACGTCCGCATGCCCGGTCGCGGCCCGCGTCCACAGGGGTGCCGCATCGGCGGTGAGCAGGCAGATCACCGGACACCCACCCCGGTTTGACCCCGCAGTCCACCGCCACGTAACCTGATACACGGCCCGCCGTCCGGTGGGCCCTGTCGTGCGAAGCCCAGTCCACGAAGACCTTCAGTGGCACTGTGGCGCGCGTGGCCCCGTCCGTCGAGTAGCAGGAGACTTCCGTCCCGATGTACGCGATCGTCAAGACCGGCGGCAAGCAGTACAAGGTGGCTGTCGGCGACGTCGTCGAGGTCGAGAAGCTCGAAGGCGAGCCGGGCACCGAAATCACCTTCCCGGCGCCGCTTCTCGTCGTGGACGGCTCCGACGTCACCGCCGACGCCGACGCCCTGGGGAAGATCTCGGTGACCGGCAAGGTCGTCGAGCAGACCAAGGGTCCCAAGATCCGCATCCACAAGTTCAAGAACAAGACCGGCTACCACAAGCGCCAGGGTCACCGCCAGAAGCTGACCCGCGTCGAGGTCACCGGCATCACCGGTAAGTGAGGATCTGACTAGCCATGGCACACAAGAAGGGTGCATCCAGCTCCCGCAACGGCCGTGACTCGAACCCCCAGTACCTCGGGGTCAAGCGGTTCGGCGGTCAGGTCGTCAAGGCCGGCGAGATCCTGATCCGCCAGCGCGGCACCAAGTTCCACCCCGGTGTGAACGTGGGTCGCGGCAAGGACGACACGCTGTTCGCGCTCGCCCCGGGTGCGGTCGAGTTCGGCGTGAAGCGGGGCCGCAAGACCGTGAACATCGTTCCGGTCGAGGCTGCTGCCTGAGTCACCACCTCTGAGCGCCGTGTGTCCGCGGGAATGCGCGGACCACGGCGCTCAGTAGTGTTTAGAGCAGACGTTCCACACCTAGCGCTTTGGAAGTGAGTCCCGTGTCCCGTTTTGTCGACCGGGTGGTGATCCACGTCGCCGCCGGTGACGGCGGCAACGGGGTCGCCTCCGTGCACCGCGAGAAGTTCAAGCCGCTCGGCGGCCCGGACGGCGGCAACGGCGGCAAGGGCGGCGACGTCGTCCTCATCGTCGACTCGCAGGTCCACACGCTGCTGGACTTCCACTTCCGCCCGCACGCCGCGGCCGGCAACGGCAAGGGCGGCGCGGGCGGCAACCGGGACGGCGCGAACGGCGCCGACCTGGAGCTGCGCGTCCCCGACGGCACCGTCGTGCTCACCCCGGACGGCGAGGTCGTCGCCGACCTCGTGGGCGAGGGCACCCGCCTCATCGCCGCCCAGGGCGGCCGGGGCGGCCTCGGCAACGCGGCACTCGCCTCCAAGGCCCGCAAAGCCCCCGGATTCGCTCTCCTGGGTGAGCCCGGCGAGAAGCACGACCTCGTCCTGGAGCTGAAGTCCGTCGCCGACGTGGGCCTGCTGGGCTTCCCGTCCGCGGGCAAGTCGTCGCTGATCTCGGTGCTGTCCGCGGCCAAGCCGAAGATCGCCGACTACCCGTTCACCACGCTCGTGCCGAACCTCGGCGTGATCACCGCGGGCGAGACGGTGTTCACCATGGCCGACGTCCCCGGCCTGATCCCGGGCGCGTCCGAGGGCAAGGGCCTCGGCCTGGACTTCCTGCGGCACATCGAGCGCTGCGCGGTGCTCGTGCACGTCGTGGACTGCGCCACCTACGAGGCCAACCGCGACCCGCTGTCGGACATCGACGCGCTGGAGGCGGAGCTGGCGAAGTACACGCCCTCCCTGGCGGACGACCTCGCCGAGCGCCCCCGCGTCGTGGTGCTGAACAAGATCGACATCCCCGAGGCCCGCGACCTGGCGGACATGGTGAAGCCCGACATCGAGGCCCGCGGCCTGCCGGTGTTCGAGGTCTCCACGGCCAGCCGGGAGGGCCTGCGGGAGCTGACGTTCGCCCTCGGGCGGATCGTCGAGGAGTACCGGGCCTCGCGGCCCAAGCAGGAGGCGACCCGGATCGTCCTGCGGCCGACCGCCGTGGACGACTCCGGCTTCACCGTCGTCGAGGACCCGCAGACACCGGGCGGGTTCATCGTGCGCGGCGAGCGCCCGGAGCGCTGGATCCGGCAGACGGACTTCAGCAACGACGAGGCCGTCGGCTACCTCGCCGACCGCCTCGCCCGCCTGGGCGTGGAGGACGTGCTGGTCAAGATGGGTGCGGTCCCCGGCGCCCAGGTCACCATCGGCGACCTGGTGTTCGACTGGGAGCCGTCCACCCCGGCCGGCATCGCCGCCGTGGCCATGACCGGTCGCGGTACCGACGCACGCCTCGAACCCCACAACCGGGTGGGCGCCGCCGAGCGCCTCGCGGCCAAGAAGGCGCGTCGCCTGCCCGGTGCCTACGACGAGGACCTCGAAGAGGAAGAGTGATCGGGTCGGTGTTGTCCCAGGCCCGGCAGGCCGTCGCGGCGGCGGGCCGGGTCGTGGTCAAGGTCGGGTCGTCGTCGCTGACCACGGCGCAGGGCGGCCTGGACCGCTCCCGCTTGGACGCCCTGGTCGACGCGGTCGCCGCCCGGTGCGCGGCGGGCAGCCAGGTGGTGCTGGTGTCGTCCGGCGCCATCGCGGCCGGCCTGGCACCCCTGGGCGTGACCCGCCGCCCCCGCGACCTGGCGACCCAGCAGGCAGCCGCGAGCGTCGGCCAACTGGCGTTGGCGCACGCCTACGCCAACTCCTTCGGCCGCTACCAGCTCACGGTCGGCCAGGTCCTGCTCACCGCCGACGACGTCGTCCGCCGCTCGCACTACCGCAACGCCCAGCGCACGTTCTCCCGCCTGCTCGCCCTGGGCGCGGTGCCGGTGGTGAACGAGAACGACACCGTCGCCACCGAAGAGATCCGCTTCGGCGACAACGACCGCCTGGCCGCGCTCGTCGCCCACCTGGTCGGCGCGGACGCCCTGTTCCTCCTCTCCGACGTGGACGCCCTCTACGACGGCGACCCCCGCCGCGCCGGCGCGCAGCGCATCACCGAGGTCGCCGGCGCCTCCGACGTCGACGGCGTCCGCGCAGGCTCGGTAGGCGCCTCCGGCTTGGGCACCGGAGGCATGGCCTCCAAACTCGCCGCCGCCCGCCTGGCCGCCTCCGCAGGCATCCCCGTCCTCCTGGCAGGTGCTGCCGACGCCGTCCGCGCCCTGAACCAGGCCGACGTCGGCACGGCGTTCGCCGTCACCGGCCCACGCCTGTCCGCCAGGCGCTTCTGGCTCGGCCACGCCGCCGACGCCACCGGCCGCCTGACCCTGGACGACGGCGCGGTAGCCGCCGTGGTCGACCGCCGCCGCTCCCTGCTGGCGGCAGGGATCACGTCGGTCGACGGCGTGTTCGAAGCGGGTGACGTCGTCGAACTGGTCGACCTGACCGGCCACGTGGTCGCCCGCGGCGTAGTCGGCTTCGACGCCACGGAACTACCCGCCCTGATCGGCCGCTCCAGCCACGACCTGCCCGCAGAGCAGCGCCGCGAGGTAGTCCACGCCGACGACCTCGTCCCCCTCCCACGCCACTAACCCGGCCCCACCACAGCCCGGCCCCACCACAGCCCAGCCTCGCCACGGCCCTACCCGATCGCGGCCCAGCCTCACCGTGGCCCGCCCGACCGTGGCCCGCCCGACCGTGGCCCGCCCGACCGTGGCCCAGCCCCGTGGCCCAGCCCCCGTGGCCCAGCCCCTGTGGCCCAGCCCCTGTGGCCCAGCCCCTGTGGCCCAGCCCCTGTGGCCCAGCCCCCGCGGCCCAGCCCCCTGCGGCTCAGCCGCCGTGGCCCTGCCCGGCCCGCGGTGGCCCAGCCCTTGCCGGGCGTGGCCCTGCCCGCGGTGGCCCTGCCCGCGGTGGCCTGGTCCGCGGTGGCCTGGTCCGCGGTGGCCTGGTCCGCGGTGGCCCAGCCCACCGCAGCCCGGCCCTACCGCAGCTCGGTGCCCTTGGTCTCCGGCAGCGTGAGGATCACCAGGAACGCCACGGCCGCACCCGCCGCCACGTACCAGAAGAACGTGGTCCCCGGCATCACCTTGATGACCAGCGGCGCGGTGCCGCCGAACAGCGCGACCGTCAGGTTGTACCAGGCCCCGATGCCGAGACCCCGCAGCTCCGTCGGGAACAGCTCGCTCATCACCGCCGGAGCGATCGACGTCATCGCCGTGTACAGCCCGAGCCCCACGCAGAACACCACCAACAGCCCGCCCAGCCCCGGCCCGATCAACGTCGACAGCGGCACCACCAACACCGCCGTCGCGGCCGACCACACCAGCAGTTGCGGCTTGCGCCCGTACCGGTCCGACAGCGCGCCCATCGGGTACTGGAGGGCGATGAACAGGACCGTGGCGATCGACAGCGCCAAGAACACGTCCCCGGCGTCGGCCTTCCGCGTGGTGACCGCGAACGGCGTCAGCGCGCTGAAGAACGTGTAGTAGCACAGCGTCGACAGCATCGTGAACCCGACCAGCCGACCCACGGCCTTCGGGTGCTCCCGCAGGGTCGTCGCCAGCGGGCGCCGCAGCCGTTCGGCCTTCACCTTGTTGTGCGCGAACTGTTCCGTTTCCTCCAGGCTCCTCCTCAGCCACAGTCCGACCAGCCCCAGCACGCCGCCGATCAGGAACGGGATCCGCCACCCGTACGCCGCCAGGTCCTCCTTGGACATCGTCCGGGCCAGCAGCAGCCCGAGCAGCGACGCCACCAGCAGCGCACTGCCGGTGGAGATGTAGAAGAACGCCGAGTACCGGCCACGCCGATCGGCCGGCGCGATCTCCGCCAAGTACGCCGACGCGTTCGACACCTCGCCGCCCAGCGACAACCCCTGCGCGATCCGCGCGAGCAGCAGCAGGATCGGCGCCAGCCAGCCCACCTGCTCGTAGGTGGGCAGCAGACCGATCGCCGCCGAGCCGCCCGCCATCAGCACGATGGTCAGGATCATCGCCGTCCGCCGCCCGCGCAGGTCGGCGAACCGCCCCAGCAGGTACCCGCCCAGCGGCCGGAAGAAGAACGCCAGCGCGTAGGTCGCGAACGTGTTGATCAGCGCGAGCCCTTCGTTCTCCTTCGGGAAGATCTGGGTCGCGAAGTAGATCGAAAAGGTCGCGTAGACAGTCCAGTCGTACCACTCGGTGGCGTTGCCGATGCTCGCCGCCACCAGTTTGCGGACCGGTAGCCGGTGTTCCTGCCGGACGGTGGTCGCCTCACTCACGCCGGACCTCCCCGTGGATCGGTCGTGTCAGCCATGTTGGGACCTTTCCACGGCCGATCGAGGTTGGGGAAGAGCCGGCGAACGGCCCTGTTCGGTCGTCAACTCCTCCATTCCCGGGCCAGCAGCCCGAACAGCAGGTCGTCGGTCCACTCACCCTTGATCCACGTGTGCTCGACCAGGTGTCCCTCGCGGCGGAAACCCAGCCGTGCCAGCAACTTCGTCGACGGCTCGTTGCGCGCGTCGCACTCGGCGGACACCTTGTGCAGGCCGCGCTCGGTGAACAGGTGGTCCAGCACGCGCCGCACCGCCTCCGACGCGTACCCCTTGCACTGGTGCGCGGCCGCGACCGTGTAGCCGATCTCGGCCTGCCGCCGGTTCTCGTGCAGGTTCACCCCGACGTCGCCGACGAGCACCCCGTCCGCCTCGACGGCGTACTGGAACCAGCCCGGCTCGGCCGGGTCCAGACCCGCCACCTCGCGCACGAACTCCTCCGCCAGCGCCAACGGGAACGGCGTTTCCCAGGACTGGTAGCGCGCCACACCGGGATCCGACCGGTACGCGGCGAACTCCGGGGCGTCCTCCGGGCGGAAACGGCGCAGCACCAACCTTTCCGTGGTGAGCATCAGGCCGTCACCGCCAGCGCGAACGGCAGCACGGACCGCGCACCCGCCTGCCGCAGCAGCCGCGCCGCGACCGTCATGGTCCACCCGGTGTCGATCCGGTCGTCCGCCAACAGCACCGGTCCGTCCACTGTGGACAGATCGGGTGCCTCGGTCGCCCGCACGAGACCGGCCAGCCGCTGCGCGCTGTTCGCCCGGCGCATGGCCTCACCCAGCCACACCCGGCCGAGCAGCGGCAGCCGCCCCACCGAGGAGATCCGCCGCGCGAAGCTGTCCACGAGCAGCGGGTGTGTTCGCGACCCCACCGCCACGACACCCACCGGCCGCTCGCTCCAGCCCCACGCCGACAGCACCTTCACGCACGCCGCGAAAACGTCATCCGGTACCTCCTGGTCCTCCTCGTTCAACAGCGACCGCAGCCGGTTGCCCCACCCGATGTCGGTCAGCCGGCCCAGCGCCCGACCGGTCTCGGCGGCCTCGCCCGCCGGGATCCGCCCGGACAACCCCACGCCGACCGCCGCCATCCCGGTCGGCCACTGCTTGCGCGGCTCGACCGACACCCCGGGCCGCAGCAACTTCTCCCGCGCCGCCTCGGCCGCGGCCGACGACACCTCCGCCGACCACCGCCGGCCGGTGCAGTTGTCGCACCGCCCGCACGGCGCGGCGTGCGGATCGTCCAACTGCCGCAACAGGAACTCCATGCGACAGCCGTCGGTGGCGAGGTAGTCGAGCACCGCGCGCTGCTCGACCTGCCGCGCCGCCTCGATCCGCGAGTACCGGTCCGCGTCGTAGGACCACGGCCGCCTGGTCGACTCCCACCCGCCGCGGACCCGCCGCACCGCGCCGTCCACGTCGAGCACCTTCAACACCACTTCCAACCGTGTCCGGGACAGCTCCACCAACGGCTCCAGCGCCGCCGTCGACAGCACCCGCCCCGCGTCGGCCAACGCGTCCAGCACCTGCCGCACGATCCGTTCGGGCGGGAACGCCAGGGACGCGAAGTACGCCCAGATGTCCCGGTCCTCCGGACCCGGCAGCAGCAGGACCTCGGCCCGCTCCACCCCGCGGCCCGCACGCCCGATCTGCTGGTAGTACGCGATGGGGGAGGGTGGCGCGCCCAGGTGCACCACGAACCCCAGGTCCGGCTTGTCGAACCCCATGCCCAGCGCCGACGTGGCCACCAGTGCCTTGACGCGGTTCTCCAGCAGGTCCTGCTCGGCGCGCTGCCGTTCCGCCGGGTCCGTGCGCCCCGAGTAGGCCGCCACCTCGAACCCGCGTTCCCGGAGGAAGGCCGCCACGTCGTCCGCGGAGGCCACGGTCAGCGTGTAGACGATCCCCGAGCCCGGCAGCTCGTGGAGCCTGTCGGCCAGCCACCCCAGCCTGGCCTCCGCCCCCGGCAGCCGCACCACCGACAGCCGCAGGCTCTCCCGGTCCAGCGGGCCCCGCAACACCAGCGTGTCCGAACCCGCGCCCAACCCCAGTTGCTCGGCCACGTCCCGCACCACCCGGTCGTTGGCCGTCGCGGTCGTCGCCAGCACCGGCACCCCGGTCGGAAGCTCTGTGAGCAACGTCCGCAGCCGCCGGTAGTCGGGCCGGAAGTCGTGACCCCAGTCGGAGATGCAATGGGCCTCGTCGACCACCAGCAGCCCTGCCGATTGTGTCAGCGAAGGCAGGACGGAGTCACGGAAATCCGGGTTGTTCAGCCTTTCCGGCGAAACGAGCAGGACGTCCACTTCGCCCGCCGCCACCCGGTCCTGCACGTCGTGCCACTCGTCGGTGTTGGCCGAGTTGATGGTGGCCGCGTGCACGCCCGCCCGTGCCGCCGCGTCGACCTGGTTGCGCATCAACGCCAGCAGCGGCGACACGATCACCGTCGGACCTTCGCCCAGCGATCGCAGCAACGCCGTGGCGATGAAGTACACCGCTGACTTGCCCCACCCCGTCCGCTGCACGACCAGCGCCCGCCGCCGCTCGGCGACCAGCGCCCGGATGGCTGTCCACTGGTCCTCGCGCAGCACCGCGGCGGGCCCCGCCAGGGCCCGCAGCCGTTCTTCGGCCAGTTCGCGCAACGCCATCTCGTCCACGCCGAACACCATCCCAGAGACCACCGACAATCCAGGCGTCGCGGGTGCCGGAGTTCCAGGTCGCGGGAACCTCCGCGACAGCCACGGACGGGTGACCGTAGTCTGGTTCACGTGACTGATGACCTGCGCGAACAGGTGCACGCCGCCGCCCGGCGCGCCCGTGTCGCGGCCGACGACCTGGTCCTGGCCACCCGCGAGCGCAAGGACGCCGCGCTGCACGAGATGGCCGCCGCGTTGCGCGCCCGTGCGCCAGAGGTCCTGGAAGCCAACGCCAAGGACATCGAGGCGGGCCGCGCCGCCGGCCTGTCGGAGGGCCTGCTGGACCGCCTCGCGCTGAACGAGAAGCGCATCGACGGCGTGGCCAAGGGCCTGGAGACGGTGGCCGGTCTGGCCGACCCGGTGGGCGAAGTGCTGCGCGGCTCGATCCTGCCCAACGGCCTGGAGCTGCGGCAGATCCGCGTCCCGATGGGCGTGGTCGGCATGGTCTACGAGGCCCGCCCGAACGTCACCGTCGACGCCGCCGGTCTCGCGCTGAAGTCCGGCAACGCCGCCCTGCTGCGCGGCTCGTCGTCCGCCGAGCACTCGAACACCGCGCTCGTGGCGATCCTGCGCGACGCCCTGGAGGCGGCCGGTCTGCCCGCCGACGCCGTGCAGCTGCTGCCGTGCCACGACCGTGCCTCGGTCACCCACCTCATCACCGCGCGCGGCTTGGTGGACCTGGTGATCCCGCGCGGCGGGGCGGGCCTGATCGACGCGGTCGTGCGGCAGGCGACCGTGCCGACCATCGAGACCGGTGTCGGCAACTGCCACGTCTACGTCGACGCGACCGCCGACCTGGACATGGCGGAGACGATCGTCCTCAACTCCAAGACCCGCCGCACGAGCGTGTGCAACGCCGCTGAGTCCCTGCTGGTGCACGCCGCCATCGCGGACGAGTTCGTCCCGCGCATCACGGCCGCGCTGCGCGACCACGAAGTCACCGTGCACGGCGATGAGACCTTCGCGCGCCAAGAGGGCGTCGTGGCCGCCAACGACGAGGACTGGGACACCGAGTACCTGTCCCTGGACATCGCCGCCCGCGTGGTCGACTCGCTGGACGAGGCCGTGCGGCACATCGCCGAGCACGGCTCCGGCCACACGGAAGCCATCGTGACCAGCGACGTCGCCGCGGCCCGCCGCTTCACCGCCCGGGTCGACGCGGCGGCGGTCATGGTCAACGCCTCCACGGCATTCACCGACGGCGGCGAGTTCGGCATGGGCGCGGAGATCGGCATCTCCACCCAGAAGCTGCACGCGCGCGGTCCGATGGGGCTCGCCGAGCTGACCTCGTCGAAGTGGGTCGCGTGGGGCGAGGGGCACGTCCGGCCGTCGTCGTGACCGAGTGATCCACTCGTCACCCATCGAGGCGTAACTGCACCCCGAAAGGACGGTGACGCCGGCCTCAGGACGGGCAGACTGGTCGAGTCCGATCAGCCGTTGCGGTGAGGTGGTAGCCCGATGGGGAAGTGGCAGCTGCAAGTCGACGGTGGCAAGTGCGTCGCCAGCGGGATGTGCGAGGCGATCGCGCCCGACCACTTCCGGCTCGACGGCGTCTCCCAGCCGATCGACCCCTCCGTCGACCCGGACGAGGTCGTGGTGGAAGCCGCCGAGTCGTGCCCCGTGGAGGCGATCCTGGTGCGCGGCTCGGACGGCGCGGTCGTCGCCCCGTCGGCCTGACGGTTCGTGACCGGCGTCACTCGAACTAGTCAAAAAATCTTCGGTCGATCGCGTCATAGCCGCTGAAGTGGTCCGTTTCACCGTTGCGCGGCTCTGTTTCGGGGTGGGCCGCGCTTCCGCGGAGGCGGCCTCCTCCCCCAGGGCCGCGGACGGGGAGTCGAGGTGCGCGGGCGGCCGACGGGGACTTGAACGGCCGCCCGCGCACCGCGCGAACTACGCTCACGTCTCATGTCCAACCGCCGCATCGGCGTCATGGGTGGCACCTTCGACCCGGTGCACCACGGCCACCTCGTGGCCGCGAGCGAGGTCCAGGCCCGCTTCGACCTGGACGAAGTCGTGTTCGTGCCCACCGGCGAACCGTGGCAGAAGAGCGCGCGCGAGGTCAGCCCCGCCGAGGACCGCTACCTGATGACGGTCATCGCGACCGCCTCCAACCCGCGGTTCTCCGTCAGCCGGGTCGACATCGACCGAGGTGGCCCCACGTACACGGTCGACACGCTCACCGACCTCAAGGCGGCCTACCCGGGCGCGGAGTTGTTCTTCATCACGGGCGCCGACGCGCTGGAGCAGATCCTGTCCTGGCGGCGCGCGGACGACGTGTTCGACCTGGCGCACTTCATCGGCGTCACCCGACCGGGTTATGACCTGGACGACACCCACCTGCCGCCCGGCGCGGTGTCGCTCATCGAGGTGCCCGCGATGGCCATCTCCTCCACCGACGTGCGCGCCCGCAACGCCACTGGGCTGCCCATTTGGTACCTCGTGCCGGACGGTGTCGTTCAGTACATCTCCAAGCGCAGGCTTTACTCGGTGCTTGACTGACGCCGGACGCCGGTACCCTCATTGACTCGTGCGGGTGTATCGGCACCCGCCGAGGGTGATGAGGAGAGACGTGGCAGCCACCGACGAGGCACGACGGTTGGCGCTGGTCGCCGCTAACGCGGCAGCCGACAAGAAGGCGCACGACGTGATCGTGCTCGACGTGTCCGACCAGCTCGTGATCACGGACGCGTTCGTGATCGCGTCCGCTCCCAACGAGCGGCAGGTCGGCGCGATCGTGGACAACATCGAGGAGAAGCTGCGCGAAGCGGGCCGCAAGCCGGTCCGCCGCGAGGGCGCGCGCGAAGGCCGCTGGGTCCTGCTGGACTTCGTGGACGTCGTCGTGCACGTCCAGCACGTGGAGGAGCGCAGCTTCTACGGCCTTGAGCGGCTGTGGAAGGACTGCCCGCGCATCGAGTTCGACGCCGGGCCGAACGCCGTGACCGACGAGGTCGCCGAGGCATGACCCTGAACCGGCTCGTGCTGTGGCGGCACGGTGAGACCGACTACAACGCGACCGGTCGCATGCAGGGACACCTGGACTCGGCGTTGACCGAAACCGGGTGGAACCAGGCGCGGTTCGCGGTGCCGGTGCTCGCCGGGTTCGCGCCCGAGCTGGTGGTGGCCTCGGACCTGCGCCGGGCGCGGGACACGGCCACCGTGTTCACCACCGCCACCGGCATCGGCCTGCGGGTCGACGAACGGCTGCGGGAGACCAACCTCGGCAAGTGGCAGGGCCTGACCTCGGACGAGATCGAGGTCGAGTGGCCGGGCATGTTGGAGGCCTGGCGGGCGGACGGGACGATCGCGCCGCCCGACGGCGAGACCCGCGTGGAGGTCGCCGAACGGGCGCTGGAGGTCGTGGCGGCGGTCGACGCGGAGTTCGCCGGCACCGTGATGCTGTGCGCGCACGGCGGCCTGATCAGCGCGTTGACCGGGCGGCTGCTGGACCTGCCGGTGGACCGGTGGGGCCTGCTCGGCGGCATCGGCAACTGCCACTGGACCGTGTTCACCCGGCGCCCGCACGGCGACGGGTCGTGGCGCCTGTCGTCGTACAACGCCGGAACCACCCGGTGAGACTGCTCGTCCTCGGCGACTCGCTGACGTTCCACGGTCCGCAGGGGCCGTTGCCCGCGGACCACCCGCAGCTGTGGCCGAACGTGGCCGCGGCGGCGTTGGGCGGACACACGGAGCTGGTCGCCGGGTTCGGGTGGACCGCGCGGGACGCCTGGTGGGCGTTGACCGGTGATCCGCGCGTGTGGTCGTTGTTGCCGCGCACGGACGTCCTTGTGCTCGCCGTGGGGCACATGGACACGTTGCCGTCGCCTCTGCCGACCTTCTTGCGGCAGGGGCTGCGCTACCTGCGTCCCGACGGGCTCCGCCGGCACGCGCGGTCGACCTACCGGACGCTGCAACCCCACCTGTCGCGCCTGCTCGGCGGGTATCCGGTGGCGTTGCCGCCGCACTTGACCGTGCGTTACCTGGACTCGTGCGTGCGGTCGGTGCACGCGTTGCAGCCGGGTATCCGGGCGGTCGGGATGACCCCGTCCGTGCACCGCTCCCCGGCCTACGCGAACGTGCACAGCGGACGTCCGGCCGCGGAGCGCGCTGTGCGGTCATGGGCCGAGGGCGCCGACGTGCCGCTGCTGGACGTGCCCGAGCTGGTCGGCGATCACGTCCGGTCACGGCGCGGCAACCCGGACGGCATGCACTGGGGCTGGGACGGGCACGCGCTGGTCGGCGCGGCCATGGCCGATCTCATCAGGTCCGTGGCGGTCAGCCACTCGGGCACGGCGGAGCCGTAGTCTCGGCACTCGTGTCCATCACGATCGTCACCGACTCGACGGCTTACCTGCCGGAAGGGTTCGCGGAGCGGCACGGCATCCGCGTCGTCCCGCTGCACGTGGCGGTGGACGGGCGCAGCGTGCTGGACGGCGTGGACTTCGGCCCGGAGGAGCTGGCGGCGGCCCTGGGCGAGCACCGGCGGGTGACCACTTCCCGGCCGACTCCCGGCGAGTTGGCCGACGTGTACCGGCAGGTGCTGGACGAGGGCGTGGACGGGATCGTGTCCGTGCACCTGTCCCGGGAGCTGTCGGGGACGTGGGAGGCGGCGCGGCTGGCGGCCGAGGAGGTCGATCCGGCGCGCATCCGCGTGGTGGACTCGCGGGCGACCGGGATGGGGCTGGGGTTCGCGGTGCTCGCCGCGTGCACCGCCGGCGACGATCCCGCCTGCGTGGAGGCGGCGGCCGCACGTGCGGCCGAGCGGATGAAGATGTTTTTCTGCGTGGAGACGTTGGACCACCTGCGGCGGGGCGGCCGGATCGGGGCCGCGGCGGCGCTGGTGGGCACGGCTCTCGCCGTCAAGCCCCTGTTGCACGTGGACGACGGGCGGATCGTGCCGCTGGAGAAGGTGCGCACGATGGGCCGCGCGATCGGCCGGTTGGTCGACTTGGCGGCGGCCGCGGCCGGCACCGGACCGGTGGGGCTCGCGGTGCACCACTTGGCCGCTCCCGAGCGCGCCGCCGAGCTGGCAACGCTGCTGGACGAGCGCGTGCCGGGGTCGACCGGCTGCCTGATCTCCGAGGTCGGCGCGGTGATCGGGGCGCACACCGGGCCGGGCGTGTTGGGCGTCGTGGTACTGCCCGGCGGCTACGAGTAGCCGGAGTTGTCCACAGGCCCCGAGTTGTCCACAGATCCGGATTCGGTGGTCGCGGCCCTTGCGCCATCCGGCCTAGCGTCGACCACATGTTCGAGAACCGATCCGAAACCTCAGCCGCGCGACTCCGCGCCCTGATCGCGAAGAGCCAGGGCAGGCACCGGGCTCGCGAGGAGCCGCTGGTCGTCTTCACCTCGTCCGCGGGCGTCGACCCACCGGGAGGGCTGCGCGCCCTCCTGAGCCGGCTGCCGGTGGGCTCCGTGCCGCGTCGGCGCGTGGTCCTGGTCGGCATGTTGTTGGGCGTGCTGTTGGCGGTCGCGCTCAGCCTGTGGTGGCAGCGGCCCGAGCCGGAGACGCCACCGCCGCTCCCCATGGCCGCCGCAGAGGTCACGCGCCTGCCCGAAGAGCTCGTGGTCAACGTGGTGGGCGCGGTGCCCCGGCCCGGTCTGGTCACCGTGCCCAGCGGCGCGCGGGTGGCCGATGCCGTGGAGGCGGCGGGCGGTGCACACCCCGGCACCGATCTCCAGGGCCTCAACCTCGCGCGCAAGGTCGCCGACGGGGAGCAGATCGCCGTCGGTATCCCGCTCCAGCACCAGGACACCACCGTCGAACCCGTCAACCTCAACACCGCGACGAAGGAGCAACTCGACCAACTGCCCGGCGTGGGGCCCGTGACAGCGCAGCGCATCGTCGAGAGGCGCTTGAAACGCGGCCCGTTCACCTCCATCGACCAACTCGGCGAGATAGAGGGCATCGGCGAGGCGAAGCTCGCCCGGCTCGGCGACCTCGTCCGCCTCTGACGACCCCACCTGGGCGGTTCAACCCCGCCCACGAGTCCCGTCCCGTCCACCACGCGGGTCCGCCACACCGTCCGTACTCCGACCCTCGAACACCTGGAGGCACCCATGTCCATTGACCACACCGTCGTCGGGCGTTTGGCCGGGCGACGGGCCGACCACCGCTCCAAGGGCGTCGATCACGGCCCTGAACGGCGCGGCGGGCCGTGAGCCCTCGCGCCCACCTGGTTCCCGCGGCGCTGGCCGTGTGGGCGGCGGCCCTGACCGGGTTGCTGTGGGCCTGGTGGTGGGCCGTGGTCATCGGTCTCGCGGCCGGCGGGATCGGTGGCCTGGTCCTCCGCCGGGTGCGGCCCACGGCGGTGGCCGTCGTGGTGGCCGGGCCGGTGGCGGCGTGCTGGATCGGTCTCCAGCTGCACGCGTCGGCCCACCACCCGCTGCGTTCGGCGGCCGAGCACGGTGGGCCCACCACCCTCCGGTTCGAGCTGGACGACCGGCCGCACGGACTGCGCACCAGCGGGTTCGGCTCGCGGCAGGGCGGGGTCGACCTGGTCCGAGCCCAGGCGACGCTCGAAGACGGCGGCCGGGTGGTCGTGCTGGCGCCGGCGGCGACGTGGCGGACGCTCCTGCCCGGGCAGAGCGTCCTGGCACGTGGCTCGTTGGCACCGGCCCGGCCCGGTGAGCCGACCGTCGCCCTGTTGCGGGTCCGGGGTCCGCCGCGCGAGGTCACGCCCGCACCGGTGTGGCAGCGCGGGGCGGAGGCGCTCCGGTCGGGCCTGCGGGACGCGAGCGGCGCGCTCGACCCGGAACCGGCGGGGCTCCTGCCCGCCCTGGTCGTCGGCGACACCTCGCGGTTGTCGTCCAGGGTGGTGGAGGAGTTCCGCACGGCCGGGCTGGCGCACCTGCTCGCGGTCAGCGGGGCGAACCTGGCGATCCTGTGCGGCGCGGTGCTGTTGCTGCTGCGGCTGTTCCCCGTGGGGCCCCGCGGGCGTGCGGTCGGGGCGATGGCCGCGCTGGTCGGGTTCGTGCTGCTCGCCGGTCCGGAGCCGAGCGTGCTGCGGGCGGCGGTGATGGGTGCGGTGGCGTTGCTCGCCCTGGTGCTCGGGCGGGAGCGGTCGGCGTTGCCCGCCCTCGCCGCGTCCGTGGTGGTGCTGGTGCTCCACGACCCGGGGCTGGCGGTCGATGTCGGGTTCGGCTTGTCGGTCGTCGCCACGGCGGCGCTGGTCCTGCTGGCGCCGTCGTGGGCGGGGTGGCTGCGCGACCGGGGCGTGCCGGTCGGGCTGGCCGAGGCGCTGGCGGTGCCCGCGGCGGCGCACGTCGCCACCGCTCCGCTCATCGCGGGGTTCGCGGGTGAGGTGAGCCTGGTCGCCGTGCCCGCGAACCTGCTGGTGGCGCCGGTCGTCGCGCCGGTGACGGTGCTCGGGGTGGTGGCCGCCGGCGTCGCCCAGGTCCACGAGGGCCTGGCGCGGCTGGTGGTGGAGGTGGCCGGTCCGGCGGCGAGCTGGTTGGTGGCGGTCGGGCGGCACGCGGCGGCGGTGCCGGGGTCGGCCGTCTCGTGGCCGCAGGGCTGGGCGGGCGGTGCCGCGTTGGCCGCCGCGGTGCTGGTCGGCTACCTGCTGCTGCGGTGGCGGCGGGTGCGGGTGTTGCTCGTGGCGGTCGTGGTCGGGCTGGTCGCGGTGCTGGCTCCGGTCGGGGTGTTCGCGCCGCGGTGGCCGGTGTCCGGCTGGGCGGTGGTCGCGTGCGACGTGGGGCAGGGCGACGCGGTCGTCCTCGCGACGGCCGAGCCCGGCCGGGCGGTGTTGGTCGACACCGGGCCCGATCCGGTGCCGGTGTTGGGGTGCCTGCGGCGGCTGGGCGTGCGGCAAGTGCCCTTGGTGGTGCTCAGCCACCTGCACGCCGACCACATCGGTGGGTTGGCGGCGGTGCTGGCGGAGCGGGGTGTGGGCGCGGTGGCGGTGGGTCCGTCGCGCAATCCGGGATGGGCTTGGAGGGAGGTGCGGGAACAGGCGCGGGCGGCGGGTGTCCGCGTGGTGGAGCTGGCCGCCGGGCAGCGGCTGAGCTGGCCGGGGCTGGAGCTGGACGTGCTGGGGCCGCGGGTGGTCCCGAGAGGGGAGGAGAACACGGCCGTCAACGACGCGTCGCTGGTGCTGCGCGCGTCGACCCCGGCCGGGCGGGTGCTGTTGACCGGGGACGTCGAACTCGCGGGCCAGGCCGGGCTGCTCGACGCGCCGGTCGACCTGCGGGCCGACGTGCTGAAGGTGCCGCACCACGGGTCGCGCTACTCGTCGCCGGCGTTCCTCGCGGCGGTGCGGCCGAAGGTTGCGCTGGTCAGCGTTGGCGCGGGCAACCGCTACGGCCACCCCAGCGGCGTGCTGGTCGACTCGCTCGCACGTCAGGGTGCGCTGGTCCTGCGCACCGACCGGGACGGCGACACCGCCGTCCTACCCGGCCCGGACGGGCCGCGGGTCGCCCGGCGCGGCGACCCGATCGACAACAAGTGAAGGGGAGAAACCATGAGCAACGACAACGACAGTTGGATCCGCCTGCACACCGGCTGGGAACCGCGTGAGGTGGGGTGGGCGCTGTGGCAGCCCGGGTACGTGGCCCATCCCTGGCCGCGCGACGAGTTGGGGCCCGACTTCGTCTTCTACATCTGCGACGACGTCGGGCGGGACGGGCGTGCCATCGTGGCGAAGGCGAAGGTCACCAAGATGGTCCCGACCACGGAGGTGAAGTCGCCGGAGGCCGCGTATCGCCGGATCGCGGACGCGCTGTTCGACGACGAGCTGACGATCCCGCCGGAGAACTGGCGGGCCAATCGTTACAACGGGCACAAGTCCGCGGTGCCGTGGCCGCAGTTGGTCACCGCCTGGCGTGCGGAGGTCGAGGAGGTGGAGCCGCACGTGATGCCGGAGCTGTCCTCGTTCCCGCGCAGCGGGTGGCTGCGCACCGCCCGCCTCACCTTGTGACAGTCGGGCCGTGCGTTGGGCGGCCGGGCCGTGCGTTGGGCGGCCGGGCCGTGTGATGGGCGGCCGGGCTGTGTGATGGGCGGCTGGGCTGTGTGATGGGCGGCTGGGCCGTGTGATGGGCGGCCGGCTGTGCGGTTGGCAGTTTGGCCGTGCGTTGGGCGGCTGGCCGTGCGGTTGGCAGTTTGGCCGTTCGATGGCCGGCTGGGACCGCGTTTGGCTTGCGCGCCAAGGCCTTTCGGTCGAAAAGCCCTGGCGCGCAAGCCACGGCGGGGTCTGCTGTGGACCTTGCTCGGCGGTCAGTCCTTGAGGGCGTTGATGACGGCTTCGGCCGACGGCGGGACGTTCGCGCGCGGTCCCACGCGGTCGCCGAGGGCGTCCAGGGTCTTGAGGCCGTCGCCGGTGATCAGCAGCACGGTCTCGGCCTCGGGGTCGAGCTGTCCGGACTCGATGAGCTTCTTCGCGGTCGCCACGGTCACGCCGCCGGCGGTCTCCGCGAAGATGCCCTCGGTGCGGGCGAGCAGGCGGATGCCCTCGACGACCTCTTCGTCGGTGACGTCCTCGATCGCGCCGCCCGTGCGGCGGACCGCGTCGAGCACGTACGGGCCGTCGGCGGGGGCGCCGATCGCCAGGGAGCGGGCGATGGTGTCCGGGCGGACGGGGGAGACCACGTCGTGGCCTGCCTTGAACGCGGCGGACACGGGGGAGCAGCCGGTGGCCTGGGCGCCGAACACCTTGTACGGGGTGGCCTCGACCAGGTCCAGCTCGCCGAGTTCGCGGAAGGCCTTGTCGACCTTGGTGAGCTGGGAGCCGGACGCGATCGGGACGACGATCTGGTCGGGCAGGCGCCAGCCCAGCTGCTCGGCCACCTCGTAGCCGAGGGTCTTCGAGCCCTCGGCGTAGTAGGGGCGGACGTTGACGTTGACGAACGCCCAGTCCTCGTGCTCGGCGGCGAGTTCCTGCGCGAGGCGGTTCACGTCGTCGTAGTTGCCGTCGACCGTGATCAGGTTGCCGTCGTAGACGGCGGTCATGAGGATCTTGGCGCGCTCGAGGGAGGAGGGGACGAGCACGACCGACTGCCAGCCCGCACGGGCCGCGGCGGCGGCGACGGCGTTCGCGAGGTTGCCGGTGGAGGGGCAGGCGAGGACCTTGAAGCCCAGCTCGCGGGCCGCCGCCAAGGCGACGCCGACGACGCGGTCCTTGAACGAGTGGGTGGGGTTGCCGGTGTCGTCCTTGACCCAGACCTTCCGGACACCCAGGGCCTTGGCGAGGTTGTCGGCCTCGACCAGGCGGGTGTGGCCGGGGTTGGTGTTGGGGTGCGACTCGACGTCCGAGGGCACGGGGAGCAGGCCGCGGTAGCGCCAGATCGACCGGGGGCCCGCCTCGATGTCCTCGCGGCGGACGCGGCCGAAGTCGTAGGCGACTTCCAGCGGCCCGAAACACTCGAGACAGGCGTATTCCGGGGCGAGCGGGGTCTCGTGACCGCACTCGCGACACGACAGGGCACGGGCCGGGCCGAGGTCGAAGGAGGTGGCGGTCGAGGGCACACTGACAGCGGTCATCGCGAGGTTTCTCCTCATCTTTCCCGCGAGGCGGGTCGGAATTGGCACCGTGGTCGGCAGTGCGCAGCACTGCAACGACGGGTTGCCGGGGCTTCTTCGGGCCGATCCCTCTGCCCCTCTGGATGAGCGGTATTCGGTTGTGCCCTCAACTTACGACACCGTCCCGAGCTTCAGCCAGATCCGTCCACCATCCGGACGGCGACGGCGGCGTGGGAGGATCGGGTCCGTGAGCGCGTCCGCAGTCGCCCCGGCCCCCGTGCAACTGGTGGTCGGCGAGGAGGAGTTGCTGGTCGAGCGTGCTGTCCGCAGGGCGCTGGCCGCGGCCCGCCGGGTCGATCCGCAGGCCGACCTGACCCGCGTGAAGGTGACCGACCTCACCCCTCCTGAGCTGGCCGAACTGGTGAGCCCGTCGCTGTTCGCGGAGGGTCGCGTGATCGCTCTGGAGGGTGCGCAGGACGCCGGCAAGGAGATCGCGGACGCGGTCCTCGCGTACGCGAAGTCGCCGGCGGACGGGGTGACCCTGGTGGTCGTCCACACGGGCGGCGGGCGCAGCAAAGTGGCGAAGGAACTACCTACGGCTTTGCGCAAGGCCGGGGCCGAGGTGATCGAGTGCCCCAAGATCACCAAGGCCGCCGACCGCGAGGCGTTCGTCCGCAACGAGATCCGCACGGCGGGCGGCAAGGCCGACCCGGAGGCGGTCGGTGCGCTCATCGATGCGGTCGGGTCCGACCTTCGGGAGCTGGCGGCGGCGGCGTCGCAGCTCGTCGCGGACACCGGCGGCAAGGTGGACGTGGAGGCCGTCCACCGCTACCACCGGGGCCGGGCCGAGGTGACCGGGTTCGCGGTGGCGGAGAAGGCGGTCATGGGCGACCGGGCGGGGGCGCTGGAGGCGTTGCGGTGGGCGATCCACCTCGGTGTGCCGCACGTCCTGGTCGCCGACGCGCTGGCGGACGCGGTGCGGACCATCGCGCGGGTGTCGGCGGTGGGTCGGGGTGACCCGTTCAAGCTGGCGGGTGAGCTGGGCATGCCGCCGTGGAAGGTGAAGAAGGCGCAGGGGCAGGCGCGGGGCTGGGACGGGGCCGGGCTGGCGGCGGCGATGTCGGTGGTCGCGGACCTGAACGCGGACGTGAAGGGTGTCGCGGCGGACTCGGGCTACGCGCTGGAACGGGCGGTCTTGAAGATCGTCGCTGCCCACGGCCGCCGCTGACCGGATACCGGATGGCCGACGCTGGGCCGGCCGACGCTGGGCAGGCGGGCGTTGGGTCGGCCGACGCTGGGCTGGCCGTGGGCTTGCGGGCGTTAGGTCGGCGGGTGCTGGGCTGGCGGGCGCGGTGGTTGCGGCCGGCCGGAACGGGCCGGTGAGCCGGAGTGGACTGGCGGGCCGCGGGCTGGTGGGGCGGAGTGGACTGTGGGCCGGTGGGTGCTGTGCGGTGAGTGGGGCGCTGGATGGTGGCGCTGAGTAGTGGGTGGGGCTGGGTGTCCTCAGGCTGAGGGAAGGGCGCCTGGGTGGGTGACAAACGCGAAGCGCCGCCCCCGGTTGTGGGGCGGCGCTTCGGGAGTGCGGCTGGGCTGGAGGCCCGGGCCGTCAGATCTGGTTGGCGCGCTTCGCCAGGGCCGACTTCTTGTTGGCGGCCTGGTTGGCGTGGATCACGCCCTTGGTGACGGCCTTGTCCAGCTTGCGGGAGGCCTCGCGGGCCAAGGCGATGGCCTTGTCCTTGTCGCCGGCCTCGGCGGCCTCACGGAACTTGCGGATGGCGGTCTTGAGGGACGACTTGACGGCCTTGTTGCGCAGGCGCGCCTTCTCGTTCGTCTTGATCCGCTTCATCTGGGACTTGATGTTCGCCACGCGAAAGCCACCTTTTCCTTCGAGTTCGGAGTCGCACCGCGCTTGTCGTCGGCTCCGCCCCCTCTCGAGGGCGGTCTTCCTCCACAGCGGAATGCCGCGCGGTACGGCTGACTAGGTTAACAGGGGGCGGTGCCGCCCTCCCAACCAGGGCGGTTGGGTGTGGGCGTGGCCACGGTGGGAAAAACAGTACGGGTGTCCCGTTAAGCTGATCGGGTGATGAGCGCACTCGATTGGCCGGGGTTCGGGGAGATCACCGTCGCCGGGTTGCTGTTCCTCTGTCTTGCGGCTGCCCTCGCGGGGGCTGTGGACGCCGTGGTGGGCGGAGGTGGGTTGATCCAACTGCCCGCCTTGTTGCTCATCGCGCCTGGTGGGCAGCCGTTGTACGCGTTGGCCACGAACAAGGTGGCCGCTGTGGTGGGGACTGCGTCGGCGGTTACTACTTATGCGCGGCAGACGACCATTGACTGGTGGGCGGCCTTGCCGATGGCGTTTGCGGCGTTCGGTGGGGCGGTTGGGGGTGCGGCGTTCGCTGGGGCGTTGGCGCCCGGGGTGTTGAACGGTGTGGTCCTGGTCGCGCTGGTCGGGGTGGGGCTTTACACGTGGCGCAAGCCTGAGTTGGGGGTTGCGGAGACGCCTCGGTTCAAGCGGGTCGCGCAGATCGGCGTCATGGCGCTGGGTGGGGCGGTGATCGGGTTCTACGACGGGCTGGCGGGGCCGGGTACCGGGGCGTTCCTGGTGTTCTTGCTGGTGGGGGTGGTGGGGTTCGCGTTTCTGCGGGCCTCGGCTACGGCGAAGATCGTGAACGTCGCCACGAATTTGGGCGCGTTGATGTACTTCATCCCGGCTGGGAAGGTGCTGTGGGGGCTTGGGCTGGTGTTGGCCGCGTGCAACGTCGCCGGGTCGGTGTTCGGGGCTCGGCTCGCGGTGCGGCGCGGGTCGGCGTTCGTTCGGCGGGTGTTCCTGACCGTGGTCGTGGCGCTGGTGGTCAGTCTGGGGTGGAAGGCGGCGCTTGGATGACCTTGAAGGTCGCGCCCATCGGGTCGCCGACGGTGGTGAACCGGCCGAACCGGGACTCGGCCACGTCCCCGACCGGGATGCCGCCCAGTTCCCGCGCCCTGTCGACCGCCGCTTCCAGGCTGGTCACCGCGAAGTAGGTCATCCAGTGCGGCGGGATCTCGGCCGGGATGTCGGCCGCCATCCCGAAGATCCCGCCCACGACCCGGCCGTCGGCCTTGAGTTGCGTGTACGGGAAGTCCGGCAGCGGGTCCAGGCCCAGGCCGAACACCTGCTGGTAGAACTCGGCCGCGCTGAAGGCGTCGCGGGTGGCCAGTTCGTTCCAGATCACCGTGCCGGGCTCGTTCACGACGTACGCGCCGATGTGCGTCCCCGCCTCCCACAACCCGAACGCGGCACCGCTCGGGTCCACGGCGACCGCGCCGCGCCCCGGTCCGCCGGTGTCGAACTCCGGCACCAGGACCTTGCCGCCGTTCGCGCCGATCAGCTCGATCGACTCGTCCAGGTCGTCGGTGGCCAGGTAGGTCGTCCAGACCACCGGGAACATCACGTCGCGCGGCATCTCGCCGAAGCCCGCGACCGGTTTCCCGCGCACCAGCGCCATCGTGTAGTAGCCGGTCTCGGGGCCGCCGATCTCGAAGTCCCAGCCGAACAGGCCGCCGTAGAAGTCCATGGTGGCCACGCGGTCGGTGGTCATCATGTCCACCCACGCGGGCGTGCCCGGCGCGTACGGGGTGCTCAGCTCGCTCACCCCGACAACGGTTGCACCGCGCACCCGGACCCGCGAGTTGATCACGGGACGACGGGCGGAGCGCGCATCCCGACAACCTGATCCCGATGACGAGACCGCCTGATCGCCGACGACGAGACCACCTGATCAGGAGGCGAGACCACCTGATCTCCGACGACTGGCGGTGGTCAGGCGGAAGGCCCGGCCGTGCCTCCCCCTGAGTGCACGGCCGGGTCTTGGTGGGTGGTGATCACCCGGGATCTTGTCCGTCGGTCTTGTCCGTCTTGCCGGTCTCGCCGGTCACGTCGTCGCGAGGTTTGCGCGGCCTGCCCCGCTTCGGTGGCGCCGCCGCGCCGGAGGGGGCCCGTCCCGCCTCCGCCAGGGCGCGGCGGAGGAGGAACTCGATCTGCGCGTTGGTGCTGCGCAGTTCGTCGTTGGCCCACCTGGTCAGCGCGTCGTGCACGGCCGGGTCCAGGCGGAGCAGGACGCTCTTGCGCTCGGCCACGTCAGTGGTACAGCGACCCGGCGTTCACGACGGGTTGCGTCGACCGGTCACCGCACAACACCACCAGCAGATTCGACACCATGGCCGCCTTGCGCTCCTCGTCCAGTTCCACCACGTCCTGCTCGGCGAGCCGGGCCAGCGCCAGCTCCACCATGCCGACCGCGCCCTCCACGATCCGCTGCCGCGCCGCGACCACCGCACCCGCCTGCTGGCGCTGGAGCATCGCCTGCGCGATCTCCGGAGCGTAGGCCAGGTGCGTCAGCCGGGACTCGATCACCTTCACGCCCGCCGCCTGCACCCGGGCCGCGATCTCGACCGACAGCGTCTCGGTGATCTCGTCGGCGTTCTCCCGCAGCGACAGGCTCGCGTCGTCGTGGCTGTCGTACGGGTAGCTGGTGGCGATGTGCCGCACGGCGGTCTCGGTCTGGATGCCGACGAACCGGACGAAGTCGTCCACCTCGAACTTGGCCCGGGCCGTGTCGTCGACCTGCCACACCACGACGGCGGCGATCTCGATCGGGTTGCCGTCGGCGTCGTTGACCTTCAGCGTCGCCGTCTCGTGGTTGCGGATGCGGGTGGACACCCGGACCTTCGTGGTGAACGGGTTGGCCCAGCGCAGGCCGTCCCGCCGCACCGTGCCGGTGTACCGGCCCAGGAACTGGAGCACCCGCGCCTCGCCGGGCGCGACGGTGAACAGGCCGCTGCCGGTCACCAGGCCGGCCCCGGTCAAGATCACGCCGGTCACGATCACCGGCGCGTTCGGGCCGTCCGTGACGGGCAGGAAGCCCAGCACGACCACGGCCGCGCCGGCCAGCGTCAGGGCCACCGCCACCAGCAGCATGGTCCACCCCGAGACCTCGGACGCCTCGCGCTCCCGCACGGCCGGCGCCGGCATCCGGACGCTCACATCGGTCGACGTATCCATCTCGCACCCCTCACGGTCTATCGCTTGCTTAGCAAAGTGATATCACTTTTTCCCGGGCGGTGCCAAGCCGGGTAACGCATGAGGACCGAACCTGTCCGCAATGCCATCTACCGTGGGCGTATGACCGAGGTTCTGAGCCGTCGAGCCGTCAACCGCGCCACGCTGGCCCGGCAGTTCCTGCTGGAGCGCACCGCGCGGCCGGTGCCCGAGGTCGTCGCGCACCTCGTAGGGCTCCAGGCCCAGACCCCGCACACCTGGTACACCGGTCTGTGGTCGCGGATCGCGGACTTCCGCCCCGAGGACGCCGCCGACCTGCTCGTCGACCGCACGCTGGTCCGCATCGCCGTGATGCGCTCCACGATCCACCTGGTGACGGCGTCCGACGCCCTCGCGCTGCGCCCGCTCGTCCAGCCCGTGCTCGACCGCGACCTGTTCCGCAACTTCACCCATGGCCCGGACATGCGCGGCCTCGACGTGGACGCCGTGGTCGCCGCCGGCCGCGCCCTGCTCGCCGAGAAACCCCGCACCAACAAGGAACTCGGCGCGCTGCTTCACGAGCGGTGGCCCGACCGCGCGCCGTCCGCGCTGGCCTACGCCATCCGCTGCCAGGTGCCGCTGGTGCAGGTGCCGCCGCGCGGCCTGTGGGGTCGCAGCGGCACCATCGCGCACACCAGTGTCGAGGAGTGGCTGGGGGAGGGCGTCACCGAGCACCCGTCCGTGGAGGACATGGTGCTGCGCTACCTCGCCGCGTTCGGCCCGGCGACGGTGAAGGACGTCCAGACGTGGTCCGGCCTGACCCGGCTGCGCGAGGTGGTCGAACGGCTGCCGCTGGTCCGGCTGCTCGACGAGGACGGCCAGGAGTTGTTCGACCTGCCCGACGCGCCCCGGCCCGACGAGGACACTCCAGCGCCCGTGCGGTTCCTGTACGACTTCGACAACCTGCTGCTGTCCTACGCGGACCGCCGCCGCGTCGTCACCCCGGACGTGAAGGCGCGCGACTACGACCCGCACGGGCCGGTCCCGCAGTTCTTCCTGGTGGACGGTGTGACCGCGGGGGACTGGCGGGTCGAGCGCACCAAGGAGGTCGCGACCCTGGAGCTGCGGCCGTTCCACCGGCTGTCCACTGTGGACGAACTGGAGCGGGAGGGTGCGGCGCTGCTGGAGTTCCTGGCGCACGACGTGCCCAAGCACGACGTCCGGCTCGTGTGCTGAACCTCGGCGGGCGGTGAGCGTCCTGATGGTTATGGGGATCATCATCCGCACGCCGAGCCAGGACCCGGTTGCCGCGTGCGCGGCGCCGGTCGTGCTGGTTGTGGCGGTGATCGGGGAACGCCCGCACCCGCTGGGGCTGGCCGGCGCGGCGGCGGTCGTGGTGGGTGCTGGTGCTGGGCGAGCCCGACCCCGTTCGGCGGCTGTCCGGTGCGGTGATCGTGGTCGCCGGAGTGGCGGCGATCGCCGTGGCGTGATCGGGTGGCACGCGTGGAGGTGCTGGGCAGCCGGGTGTTGGTGCGGTCCCGCGACCCGGAGCGGGCGCGGGCGTTCTACCGGGACGTGCTGGGGCTCGCCGTGTACCGGGAGTTCCCGGGCGGCACGGTGTTCTTCCTGGGCGGCGGGTTCCTGGAGGTGTCCGGTCGGTCCGACGACGGTCCGACCGGCGCGGTCCAGCTGTGGCTCCAGGTCCGCGACCTGCGCGAAGCCGCCGGAGAACTCGCCGAGCACGTGGTCCGCGAGCCGCGTCGGGAGCCGTGGGGGCTCGACGAGATGTGGATCGAGGACCCCGACGGGCTGCGGATCGTGCTGGTCGAGGTCCCCGCCGCGCACCCGCTACGCCGGGACGTCCGCGAGTAGCTCGATCGCGGGCGGCACGACCCCGCCGTGGTGCCGCAACGTCGTGCGCGCGCCGGTGAAGCCCGCCGCCTCGGCCTCGCGGACCAGCTCGAACTCGGACACGTCCAGCACCATCCGGTGCACCGACACGACCAGCCGGCCACCCGGCTTGAGCACCCGGAACAGCTCGTGGAACGCGGCCGGCCGGTTGTCCCACAGCTGGACGTTGTTCACCGACACCACGACGTCCACCGACGACGGCTCCTGCCCGGTGCGCGCCGCCGTGCCCTCGCGCAGCTCGACCCGGTCGGCCGCGATGAGGTCCGCGCACCGCTCCCGCGCCTCGTCCAGCATGACCCGCGACGGGTCCACGCCGATCGCCTTGAACGCCCGTTCCGCCGCCAGCCGCAGCCCCACACCCGGCCCCGGACCGACGACCAGCACCGTCTCGTTCGCGGCCGGGTTCGCGACCTCGACCACGTGGGCCTCGACCTTCGCGTTGACCTTCGCCATGACCCGGCCGCCCAGCTCGCCCACCTTGCCGCGCGGGTGGCCGAACGCCGCGTCGAACGCCTTCATCAGCCTCGTCGCCATGCCTCCAGGGTCCGCGCGGCGAAACGAGACGGCATCGGGGATCGCCCTGAAGTTGTTTCCGGGGCGTTTCTGTCGGGTTCGGGGTAGTGACGTCGGATGTTTGCGCAGTCAAGATGTGGACCATGACGACGAGCCGCACGTCCAGCCTGCGCCGGACCCCTGCCCGAGCGGTCGCGCGTCTCGGGGAGCTGTTCGACGGCTACCTCGACCCGCACCGCCCGCACGCCGGCGCCTACGACGAGATGTTCGGCGACGACTCGTCGGTGCGCTCGGCCTACCGCGCGCTGTACGAGTCGATCGCGCCGTCCCGGGTGGCCGAGCTGACCGCCCGCGCGGAGGCCCTGGACCGGGCGTTCGTCGACCAGGGCATCACGTTCTCGCTGTCCGGCCAGGAGCGGCCGTTCCCGCTGGACCTGATCCCGCGGGTGATCACCGCGTCCGAGTGGGCCAAGCTGGAGCGCGGGATCGTGCAGCGGGTGCGGGCGCTGGAGATGTTCCTGGCCGACATCTACGGCGACGCCCAGATCGTGCGCGACGGCGTCCTGCCGCGCCGGCTGATCACCTCGTGCGAGCACTTCCACCGCGAGGCCGCGCGGGTCAACCCGCCCAACGGGGTGCGCATCCACGTCGCCGGCGTGGACCTGGTGCGCGACGAGGCCGGCGTGTTCCGCGTGCTGGAGGACAACCTGCGCTGCCCGTCCGGGGTCTCCTACGTGATGGAGAACCGGCGCACGATGGCGCGGGTCTTCCCGGACCTGTTCGCCCGGCACCGCGTCCGGTCCGTCGGCGACTACGCCGTGCACCTGCTGCGGTCCCTGCGCAACGCCGCCGCGCCCAACGTGGCCGACCCGAACGTCGTCGTGCTCACGCCCGGCGTGGCCAACTCGGCGTATTTCGAGCACTCGCTGCTGGCCCGGCAGATGGGCGTGGAGCTGGTCGAGGGCCGGGACCTGTTCTGCCGCGACAACGTCGTCTACCTTCGCACCACCGAGGGCGAGCGGCAGGTGGACGTGATCTACCGGCGCATCGACGACGACTTCCTGGACCCGGTGCAGTTCCGGCCGGACTCGGTGCTGGGCGTGGCGGGCCTGATCAACGCGGCCCGCGCGGGCAACGTCGTCATCGCCAACGCGGTCGGCAACGGCGTGGCCGACGACAAGCTCGTCTACACCTACCTGCCCGAGATCGTGCAGTACTACCTGGGCGAGAAACCGCTGCTGCCCAACGTGGACACGTTCCGCTGCTGGCTGCCCGAGGAACGCGCGCACGTGCTGGACCACCTGGACGAGCTGGTGGTCAAGCCGGTCGAGGGGTCCGGCGGGTACGGGATCGTGTTCGGACCGCAGGCTTCACCGCGTGAGCTGACCTCCTTGAAGCGGCGGATCCGGGGGAACCCGCGCGGGTGGATCGCGCAGCCGGTGGTGCAGCTGTCGACCGTGCCGACGAAGGTCGGGGACCGGCTGGTGCCCCGGCACGTGGACCTGCGGCCGTTCGCGGTCAACGACGGCAACTTCATCTTCGTGCTGCCCGGCGGCCTGACCCGGGTCGCGCTGCCCGAGGGCAGCCTGGTGGTGAACTCCTCGCAGGGCGGCGGTTCCAAGGACACCTGGGTGCTCGCGCCACGATCGTCCACTGTGGACCGCGAGTTGGCCGAGCCGGGTCTGGTTGAGCGATCCACCATGGACTCGCCCGCCGCCGAGCAGGGTCCCGAGCTGACCGTCTCGCAACAGCAACAACAGCAACAGCAGCAGTCGGGGAGGGACGCGTGATGCTGGCCCGCAACGCCGAGTCGCTGTACTGGATCGGCCGGTACGTCGAACGCGCCGACGACACCGCGCGCATCCTCGACGTGACCGTGCACCAACTGCTGGAGGACGCGACCGTCGACCCGGACGCGGCGAGCCGGGGGTTGCTGTCGGTGCTGGGCATCGACGCGCCCCGGGACGCCTCGTTCGACGTGTGGTCGCTGACCGAACTGGTGGCTTATGCGCCGGACAACCCGGCGTCCATCGTCGCCTCGGTGACCAGTGCGCGGGAGAACACGCGGGGCGCGCGCGAGGTGGTGTCCGCGGAGATGTGGGAGTGCCTCAACGCGATGTACAACGCGGTCGAGGAGCGGCAGGCCTACGCGCGAACCCTGGGGCCGCACGCGTTCTTCGCGTTCGTGGAGGAGCGGGCGGCGATGTTCGCCGGGCTGGCCGACTCGACCATGAGCCGGGACGACGGGTGGCGGTTCCTGGTGCTGGGGCGCTCGGTGGAGCGGGTGGACATGATCGTGCGGCTGCTGCTGGCGCGGGTGGGGGACAAGGCGTCCTCGCCGGGGTGGGTGACCGTGCTGCGCTCGGCGGGTGCGCACGACACGTACCTGCGGACCTATCGCGGGGCTTTGGACGCTACGCGGGTGGTGCAGTTCCTGCTGTTGGACCGGCTGTTCCCCAGGTCGGTGTTCCACGCGTTGCGGCAGGCCGAAGCGTGTCTGGAGCAGTTGGACCACCAGCCGTCGGTGCGGGTCGGAGCGCGGGCGGAGGCGTTGCGGCTGTTGGGGCGGGCGCGCAGCGACCTGGAGTTCCTGCGGCCCCACGACCTGCTGGACGACCTGCCCCGGCGGTTGAAGGCGTTGCAGGCGACCGTTCGGGACGTGGGCGAGGCCGTGTCGTTGCAGTACTTCCACACCGCGCCTTGGGTCGCGTGGACGAACGCGGAGGTGGTGTGAGCGTGTCGTGGCGGGTGCGGGTGGTGCACACGACCGGGTACCGGTACGAGCAGCCGGTGACGCAGTCGTTCAACGAGGCCCGGATGACGCCCCGGGCGGACCGGCGGCAGAACGTGGTGGTCAGCCGGGTCGAGACGACCCCGGCCACGCGGGCCTACCGGTACACCGACTACTGGGGGACCGAGGTGACGTCGTTCGACCTGCACGCGCCGCACGTGGAGCTGAAGGTCGTGGCGTCGTCGGTGGTGGAGACCGGGGCGGAGGAGGAGCCGGTGCGGACGGCCTCGTGGGCCGACCTGCGGGCCGACTCGCTGGTGGACCGGTACACCGAGTTCCTGGACTGGACGCGGTACGTGCCCCGGGACCGGGAGCTGTCCGCGGTCGCGCGGGGGCTGCGGAAGGGGTTGGCGCCGGCGGAAGCCGTGCTGGCCGCCTGCAACTGGGTGCACGAGCAGCTGCGGTACCAGTCCGGTACCACCGGGGTGCACAGCTCGGCGGTGGACGCCTGGCAGGCCCGGGAAGGGGTGTGCCAGGACTTCGCCCACCTGAGCCTGGTGCTGCTGCGGGCGATGGGCGTGCCGGCCCGGTACGTGTCGGGGTACCTGCACACCAAGCCGGACGGGGCGGTGCGCGAGACGGTGCGCGGGGAGAGCCACGCGTGGATCGAGGCGTGGACCGGCGGGTGGTGGGGGTACGACCCGACCAACGCGATCCCCGTCGGACCCCGGCACATCTGGCTGGCGCACGGGCGCGACTACGCCGACGTCGCCCCGCTCAAGGGCATCTACTCGGGCGGGGCGGCGTCCGCGCTGGAGGTCACGGTGGAGGTCACCCGGCTGGCCTGACCTGCGGTGATCAGCGCCAGCCGAGGCGGCGGAGGGCGTCCACGACCAGGGAGAACCGCTCCGGCTCCAGCACCGAGCCCTCGCGGCGGATGTCGTCCTCGTCCAGCTCGAAGACGCGGTCCAGGCGCAGGTAGGAGACGCGGGCGTCGCGGTCCCACCGGCCCGAGCCCAGCGGCAGGAAGTCGTCCAGTTCGTTCGGGCGCGGGTCCTTGCTGGTCAGCATCAGGGCCAGCAGGGCGCGGCGGTGGCGGCCGACCACCAGCAGCGGGCGGTCCTTGCCGCGGCTCGCGTCCTCCTCGTAGGGCACCCACGCCCACACGACCTCGCCCGGGTCGGCCAGCCCGTCCAGGTCGGGGGAGTACTCCAGGGTGGCCGCCACGGCCTTCGAGTAGACCTCGCGCACCGCGCCGCGCGCCGGCCGCGGGTCCTCACCGTTCGTGTACACGGCCGGGAAGCTTATGGCCCGGGTCACGTCCGGGTGGGGCAGCACGTCGGCGCGGCATGAGATGATGGGCCGATCCCCTTTGTCCGTACCGTGCGAGGAACCTGAGTGAGCACGTTCGCCGATCAGACGTTCACGCCCCCGGAGCTGATCCGGAACTTCTGCATCATCGCGCACATCGACCACGGCAAGTCGACCCTGGCCGACCGCATGCTGCAGCTCACCGGCGTGGTCGAGGAGCGTGCGATGCGTGCGCAGTACCTCGACCGCATGGACATCGAGCGCGAACGCGGCATCACGATCAAGGCGCAGAACGTCCGCCTGCCGTGGCAGGTCGACGGCCAGGACCACGTCCTGCACATGATCGACACCCCCGGCCACGTCGACTTCACCTACGAGGTGTCCCGGGCGCTGGAGGCGTGCGAGGGCACGATCCTGCTGGTCGACGCCGCGCAGGGCATCGAGGCGCAGACGCTGGCCAACCTGTACCTGGCGATGGAGAACGACCTCACCATCATCCCGGTGCTGAACAAGATCGACCTGCCCGCGGCCGACCCGGACAAGTACGCCAAGGAGCTGGCCCACATCGTCGGGTGCGAGCCCGAGGAGGTGCTGCGGGTCTCGGCGAAGACCGGCCTGGGCGTCGGCGACCTGCTCGACGAGGTCGTCCGCCGCGTCCCGGCCCCGGTCGGCGACTCGGACGCCCCGGCGCGGGCGATGATCTTCGACTCGGTGTACGACACCTACCGGGGCGTGGTCACCTACATCCGCGTGGTCGACGGCAAGATCACCCCGCGCGAGCGGATCCGGATGATGTCCACCGGCGCGACCCACGAGCTGCTGGAAGTCGGCATCATCTCGCCCGAGCCGAAGCCGTCGCGCGGCCTGGGCGTCGGCGAGGTGGGCTACCTCATCACCGGTGTGAAGGACGTGCGGCAGTCCAAGGTCGGCGACACCGTGACCTGGGAGAAGAAGGGCGCGACCGAGCCGCTGGCCGGGTACCGCGAGCCCAAGCCCATGGTCTACTCCGGCCTGTACCCGGTGGACGGCTCGGACTACCCGATCCTGCGCGAGGCCCTGGAGAAGCTCCAGCTCAACGACGCGGCGCTGACCTTCGAGCCGGAGACGTCGGCCGCGCTGGGCTTCGGCTTCCGCTGCGGCTTCCTGGGCCTGCTGCACCTGGAGATCACCCGGGACCGCCTGGAGCGAGAGTTCAACCTGGACCTGATCTCCACCGCGCCCAACGTGGTGTACCGGGTCGTCATGGAGGACGGGTCCGAGCACGTCGTGACCAACCCGTCCGACTGGCCGGAGGGCAAGCGGGCCGAGGTGTACGAGCCGGTCACCAAGTGCACCATCATCGCGCCCAGCGACTACATCGGCGCGATCATGGAGCTGTGCCAGTCCAAGCGCGGTCAGCTGGGCGGCATGGACTACCTGTCCGAGGACCGCGTCGAGCTGCGCTACACCATGCCGCTGGGCGAGATCATCTTCGACTTCTTCGACGCGCTGAAGTCGCGCACGCGCGGGTACGCGTCGCTGGACTACGAGGAGTCGGGCGAGCAGGACGCCGAGCTGGTCAAGGTGGACATCCTGCTGCAGGGCGAGCCGGTGGACGCGTTCTCGGCGATCGTCCACAAGGACCACGCGTACGGGTACGGCACGAAGATGGCCACGAAGCTGCGCGAGTTGATCCCGCGGCAGCAGTTCGAGGTCCCGATCCAGGCGGCCATCGGTTCTCGCGTCATCGCTCGCGAGACGATTCGCGCGATCCGCAAGGACGTGCTCGCCAAGTGCTACGGCGGTGACATCACGCGGAAGCGGAAGCTGCTGGAGAAGCAGAAGGAAGGCAAGAAGCGGATGAAGATGGTGGGGCGCGTGGAGGTGCCCCAGGAAGCCTTCGTCGCGGCGCTGTCGACCGAGGACTCGGGCAAGGACAAGAAGAAGTAGCGCATTGTCGATCTCCGCTGACCACTTTCGAGTGGTTCGCGGAGATCAATAGTGGAATAAGTGATCACCTCTGAGACGGTTGGCGTACCGAGTCGAAAGGGGGATCATGACCGCCATGCCGGAAAGACATGGGTGGGCGTCCCTACACGGTCGACGACCTGGAGGGGGTGCCTGATGACGGCCGGCGCTACGAACTCATCAACGGAGCGCTTCTGGTGAGCCCCGCGCTCGGCCTCCGGCACCAGAAGATCGTGGCAATGCTGACCGCAGCCCTCGTCCGGAAGTGTCCGGACAACATGCACGTGTTGCCCGCCCCGTTCGCGGTGCGGCCGTCGAAGTCGACAGAGCTGCAGCCGGATGTACTGGTGGGCGGGACGAGGACTTCACCGACAAGGTGCTGCCGGTGGGGCCGCTGCTGGCGGTGGAGGTCCTGTCACCCAGTACGACGCTGGTCGACCTCCACACCAAGAAGGCCGTATACGAACGCTTGGGTGTGGCGAGCTACTGGATCATCGATCCGCGCGAGCCGAAGCTGACGGTGTTCGAATTGGACGACACGGGCCGGTACGAGCTGCTGGCCGAGGTCAAGAACGATGATGCGTTCGACGCGGTGCGGCCGTTTCCGGTGCGGATCGTGCCGGCGGAGTTGCTGGGCTCGCTGAAATGACGAAGGGCCTTCAGGACGCCCCTGTCCCGAAGGCCCTCACAATGCTGCCGGTCAGCTGTAGTTGCGGACCAGGCGGTCGAGCGTGTGGCGGCGGAGGATGGCTTCGATTTCCCGCGTCTCGTGCTCCGGGTGGCGGGCGAGCATCGCTTCCAGGTCCTGCCGGGCGCTCGGGGTGTCGTAGGCGGCCAGCTCGCGGGACAGTTCCGCCTCGCGCCTGCGAAGCTCCCGCCGGGTGGCGAAGTACGTGCGAACGGACTCCAGTGCCTTGGTCATGTCGCCTTTCTGGTCGGTCGTTCTGTATCGGTTCACCTACTATGATGCCGCATGTCAGAGCAGGTTTCGACCAGATCGCACGTGACCTTGGAGACAACTCCTACGCGAGCGTGTCGAGCAGGTGAAGGGCGCGCGCGTACTTGGCCCGCAGGCGATCTTGGGTCAACGGATCGAGCTGCTCGATGCGGTGCGGGGACAGGTTGTCGGCGATGTCGGCTCGCTTCACCACAACAGCCACCGGGTCGGCCACCACGCGGGTCAGGTAGTCCTCCTGGGACTCGCCCGGCAGGTGGCTCAAGGCGACGACGGTGTCCACCACGTGCGCAGGGCAGCCGGCCGCGAGCAGGTCCGCCGCCGTGACCGGGGTGTCCTCGACAACGTCGTGCAGGACCGCGGCCATCTGGGCGTGCTCGCCGGACACCGCGCCCATCACGCGCAACGGGTGCCCGATGTACGGCTTGCCGGACTTGTCGACCTGCCCCTCGTGCGCGGACCGGGCGATGCGGACGGCGTCCTCGACTGTGAAGGTCACGCCGACCATGGTCACACCCTTGACAAGGCCCAGTGGTCTAGTCCATTTTGCCAGTGGCCCACGTCACCTGCTGGGCAAGGCCGCCGACTGGGACTTCTATGGAGGTGGACGTGGCTTCGAGGACGAGACGCGCTCTGGTCGCGGCACTGGCCGGAGTGCTGGCCTTCGCGGGCCTGACCCTGGTGGTGGTCGGCAGCGCCTCGGCCGCCAACCTGGTCGCCAACCCCGGCTTCGACGCGGGCGACCTGGGCGGCTGGACCTGCACCGGGACCGCGAGCGCGGTCACCACGCCCAAGCGCAGCGGCACGCACGCCCTGTCCGCGACCCCGGCGGGCTCGGACAACGCCCGCTGCTCGCAGACCATCAGCGTCCAGGCGAACACCCCCTACAAGCTGTCCGCCTGGGTCCAGGGCAGCTACGTGTACCTGGGCGTCACCGGCACCGGCAGCGGCGACAAGAGCACCTGGACGCCGGGGTCGAGCGGCTTCAGCCGGCTCTCGATCGACTTCACCACCGGCAACACCACCAGCGTCACCATCTACATCCACGGCTGGTACGGCCAGCCCACCTACTACGCCGACGACGTCGCCCTGGACGGCCCCGGCACCCCGCCGACCAGCACCACCACCACCACCACGACCACCACAACGACAACGACCACAACCACCACGACCACCACCACGCCGCCGGACCCGACGCTGCCCAAGCACGTCCTCACCGGCTACTGGCACAACTTCGACAACGGCTCCCGCCTGCTCAAGCTCGCCGACGTCCCGACCACCTACGACATCGTCGCGGTCGCGTTCGCCGACGCCGTCCCGGCCACCCGGGGCGCGGTCGACTTCACCCTCGACCCGACGCTGTCGAGCAAGCTCGGCGGCTACACCGACGCCCAGTTCAAGGCCGACATCAAGACCCTCCAGGCCCGCGGCCAGAAGGTGATCATCTCCGTCGGCGGCGAGAAGGGCACCATCTGGGTCGGCGACAGCGCCGCGTCCACCGCCTTCGCCAACAGCGTCAAGTCCCTCATCGCCGAGTACGGCTTCAACGGCGTGGACATCGACCTGGAGAACGGCATCAACTCCACCCACATGGCACCTGCGCTCCGGAGCATCCACGCCGCCGGCGGCAAGATCATCGCCATGGCCCCGCAGACCATCGACATGCAGTCGACGGGCCAGGAGTACTTCAAGCTGGCGCTGGCCGTGAAGGACATCCTCACGGTGGTCAACATGCAGTACTACAACTCGGGCACCATGCTCGGCTGCGACCAGAAGGTCTACGCCCAGGGCACGGTGGACTTCCTGGTCGCGCTGGCCTGCATCCAGCTCCAGAACGGCCTGCGCCCCGACCAGGTCGGCCTCGGCCTGCCCGCCTCGCCCTCCGGCGCGGGCGGCGGCTACCAGTCGCCGGCAAACGTCAACGCGGCGCTGAACTGCCTCGCGAAGGGCACGAACTGCGGCTCGTTCAAGCCGGCGCAGACGTGGCCGGGCATCCGCGGCGCGATGACGTGGTCGATCAACTGGGACGCCTCGAACAACTGGCAGTTCGCCAACACGGTGGCCCCGCACCTGGACACCCTGCCGTAGCGGAAGGTGGTGCTCCCCACGACGGGGAGCACCACACCCTCACCTCAACCGCTGGGTGCCCGCCGGCACGGTGAACGTCCGGGCCAGGGTCGCGGGCGAGTCGGCGCGCGACCGGTCGGCCAGGAAGTACCAGTCCATCCGGACCCGCTCCGGCGCCACGTCCAGCACGGTGTAGCCGTGCGAGTCCAGCTCGACCCACTTCAGGTGCCGGTTGAGCGTGGTCAGGCTGGCCTCGGCGGCCAGGGACACCGAGCGCGGCGGCGCGCCGGTCAGCTCGTCGATGTTGTCCGACGTGACCGACGGGACCACCAACTCGGTGGCCACGGTCCGCCGGGTGAACGGGTACAGCGCCGCGTCGTAGGGCACCTCGAACGCCCAGGACGTGTGGATGTCACCGGTCAGGAACACGGTGTTCTGCACGCCGTTGGCGGCCAGCGCGTCGATCAGCACGCGCCGGTCGTGCTGGTAGCCGTCCCACTGGTCGACGTTGATCGGCACGCCGTCCGCGGGCACGCCGATCAGCTCCGCCAACGGCCGGCCGATCGCCTGCGGCAGGGCCGGGACGAGCACTGGTGAGAACATCACCGGGTTGCCGACCAGCTTCCACCGGGCGTCCGAGCCGACCAAGCCGTCCCGCACGAACGCGAGCTGCTCCGCGCCGGTGATGCTGCGGTCCGGGTCGTCGGCGCGGCCGATGTCGGTGCCGACCTGCTGCGACCGGTAGGTGCGCAGATCCAGCATGGTCAACTCGGCCAGCGTGCCGAACCGCAGTCGCCGGTAGATCCGGCCGTCCGCGCCGGTCCGCACGGGCATCCACTCCCGGTAGGCCCGCATCGCCACCGCCCGGCGGGTGACGTACGCACCCTCCGCGCCCTCGGTGTGGTTCTCCGCGCCGCCGGACCAGGCGTCGTTGGCCACCTCGTGGTCGTCGATGGTGATGACCCACGGGTAGGCGGCGTGCAGCTGCTGGAGTTCCGGGTCGGTCTTGTACTGGGCGTGCCGGACGCGGTAGTCCGACAGCGACAGCACCTCGCGGGCGGGCTCGTGCGGGCGTCCGCTGCCGAACTCGCCGGGGCCGTACTCGTAGAGGTAGTCGCCGAGGTGGACCACGGCGTCGAGGTCGCCGCGCTCGGCCAGGTGCCGGTAGGCGGCGAACCGGCCGGACTGCCAGTTCGAGCACGACACCACGCCGAACCGCAGACCTGCGACGGCAGCGCCGGCGGCGGGCGCGGTCTTGGTGCGGCCGACCGGGGAGGTCTGGCCGTCCAGGGCGAACCGGTAGAAGTAGTGCCGGCCGGGCTGGAGGCCGGCCACGTCGAGCTTCACGGTGTGGTCGCGGTCGGGGCCGGTGGTGGTGCTGCCGCGCACCACGACCCGGGTGAACGCGGCGTCCTCGGCGACCTCGTGGGACACCGTCACGGTCGGGCCGACACCTGAGCCGGGCAGGGCGTCGTCGGTGGGGGTGACGCGGGTCCACAGGACGACCCGGTCGGGCAGGGGGTCGCCGGACGCCACGCCGTGGCGGAAGTGCGCGGTGGCCGCGAAGGCGGGCAGGGCGGGGGCGGTCAGCAGGGCGGCGCCGGCGATGGCGCCCAGTCTCAGGGCGTCCCGGCGGGGGTGTGTGTGCGGCACGGCGTCCATTCCAGGGGCGTCGACGGGCGGTGCGGAACCACCGGGCGGGGGAGTTCACCCGGAGTTCGCCGTGCGGATCACGTGCCGCGTCGCGGGTATTCCGCCAAATGGCGGGTTATCGTCGTTGTCATGCTGGACCGACTGGAAGTGCCCGTGATCGCCGCGCCCATGGCGGGTGGCGCGTCCACCCCCGAACTGGTCGCGGAGGTGGGTCGCGCGGGTGGTCTGGGGTTCCTCGCGGCCGGGTACCAGAGCCTGGAAGCCGTGGCCACCCAGATCAAGGAGACCATGGCGCTGACGGACAAGCCGTTCGGCATCAACCTGTTCGTGCCCGGCGTCAAGTCCACTGTGGACCTCAGTGCGTACCGGGACCGGGTCCGCGCGCAGGCGCCCGCCGAGCCCGGCGAACCGCGCTGGGACGACGACTCGTACGCGGCCAAGCTGGAGCTGGTCATGGCGATGCGGGTGCCGGTCGTCTCCTTCACCTTCGGCCTGCCCGAGCCGCACGACGTGCACCGGCTGCACGCGGCCGGCTCGACGGTCGTCGCCACGGTGACCACCCCGGCGGAGGCCCGGCAGGCGGCGGCGGTCGGCGTGGACGCGTTGTGCGTGCAGGGTTGCGACGCCGGCGGGCACCGCGGCACGTTCACCGACGACGGCGTGTCCCCGGGTGGCGGCGAGCTGTTCGGGCTACTGGCCGCACTCCGCCTGGTCTCGGCCCGGGTGGACCTTCCGCTGATCGCCGCGGGCGGGATCGTGCACGGCGCGGACGTGGCCGCCGTGCTCGCCGCGGGAGCGGTCGCGGCCCAGCTGGGCACCGCGTTCCTGTCCTGCCCGGAGGCGGGCACCGCCGCCGCGTACCGCGAGGCCCTCGCCGCCGGCACCCGGCGCACCGCGCTGACCAGGGCGTTCAGCGGACGTCCGGCGCGCGGGCTGGTGAACCGGTTCCTCGTCGAGAACTCGCCGCACGCCCCGGCCGCCTACCCGGACGTGCACCACCTGACCAAACCCGTCCGCGCGACCGGCGACCCGGAGCTGATGTCGTTGTGGGCCGGGCAGACCTACGCGCTGGTCCGACCGGCCCCGGCGGCGGAGCTGGTTCAGCGCCTCCGCGCGGAGGCACGGGCCGCGCTGGACTCCGCCGCAATGCGGATTCCGCCGCTGTAGCAAGGGTTTGCGGTCAGAATGGCCCGATGACGACTGCCCGCGAGCTGTCCGACGAGCTGCTGACCGTCGCCTTCGACGCCGACCCGGTCGAGGCGACCCTGCGCGGGGTGCCCGGGTGGGACGACCGGCTGCCCGACCCGAGCGCGGAGGCCGCCGCCGACATCGCCCGCCGCGCCGAGGACATCGCGCGCCGGGCGCGGTCCGGGGGTGACGACGACCCGGTGACCCGCGCGGTGGTGGCGCAGCAGGCCGACGCGGTCGCGGGCCGGGCGCGCGCCGGGCTGGTCGAGCACACCCACGCCGAAGGCCTCAACGCCCCCATCCCGCTGCTGCTGACCGCCCTGCCGCTGGTCCGGCCCGTGGACGCGCAGGCCGCCCGCCACTACCTGACCCGCCTGGCCGCCTTCCCCGCCTACCTCGACGCCCTCGCCCGCCGCCAGCGCGACTCCCCGAAGCGCCCCGTCGCGCACCTGGTGGAGGCCGCCGCCGCACGGCTGGACCGGCACCTCGCCGACCCCGTCGACCCGCTCGCGGACCCGTTGCGCGCCACCGACCTCTACGACGAGTGCGCCGCCCTGCTGACCGCCGAGGTCCGGCCCGCGTTCGAGCGCTACCGGGACTTCCTGCGCGCGGAGATCGCCCCGCGCGGCCGTTCGGAAGACGAACCGGGATTGTGCGCGTTGGAGGGCGGTGCGGAGATCTACGCGCAACTCGTCCCCCTCTACACGACGACCGCGCACACACCGGAGGAACTGCACCGCATCGGTCTGGACCTGATCAAGGCGCTGGACCGCGAGTACGAGGAGATCGGCGCACGGGTCTTCGGCCCGCTGCCCGCACGGGAGGTCCGGGCGCGACTGCTGGCCGACCCCGCGATGCGCTGGACCAGCGCCGAGGAGATGACCGCGCTGGCCAAGGCGACCATCGAGCGCGCGGAACGCGTCGCGCCGGACTGGTTCGGCACGGTGCCCGCCGACGGGTGCGAGGTGCGGGCGGTGCCCGAGGCGGACGCGCCGAACGCCCCGCTGGCCTTCTACATGGACCCGGCGCTGGACGGCTCGCGCCCGGGCGTCTACTACGTGAACACCTTCCAGGCCACCGAACGCGACCGGTTCAGCGCCGAGTCCACCGCGTTCCACGAGGGCGTGCCCGGACACCACTTCCAGATCTCGCTCGCCCAGGGCCGCACCGACCTGCCGACGCTGCGCCGGTTCGCCTCCATCGAGGCATACCTGGAGGGCTGGGCGCTCTACGCCGAGCGGCTGGCCGACGAGATGGGCCTCTACAGCGACGACGTGGCCCGCCTGGGGATGCTGGCGGGCGACTCGCTGCGCGCCGCGCGGCTCGTGGTGGACACCGGCCTGCACGCCCTGGGCTGGACCCGGCAGCGGGCGGTGGACTTCCTGCGGGACAACGCGGTCATGCCGGACGTGGACATCCACTCAGAAGTGGACCGCTACATCGAGAACCCCGCGCAGGCGTTGTCGTACATGGTGGGACGACTGGAGATCCAACGCCTGCGCGGGGACGCGGAGCGGCGCCTGGGCGACCGCTTCGACATCAGGGCCTTCCACGACCTGGTGATCGGCGGCGGTCCGCTGCCGATGGCCGTGCTCGCCGACGTGGTCGACCGGTGGGTCGACCACGTCGGTCCCTGATCAGCTCTCGGTGCGGTTCTTCTCCATGGCGGAGTTCCGCTTGCTGTAAGCGAAGTAGATGATCAGGCCGAGGGCGAACCAGGCGGCGAAGCGCAGCCACGTCTCCGGCGCGAGGAAGGTGATCAGCCAGATCGAGAACACGACGCCGATGATCGGCACGATCGGCATGCCCGGCGTCTTGAACGTGCGCGGCAGGTCGGGCTGCTTGTACCGCAGCACGATCACCGCGACGCAGACCACCACGAACGCCAGCAGGATGCCGATGTTGGTCAGCTCGGCGGCCTCGGCGATGGGCAGGAAGCCCGCGATGACGGCGGAGGCGATGCCCAGCACCCACGTGGTGCGCGTCGGGACGTGCTTGACCGGGTGCGTCTTGGCGAACCACTTCGGCAGCAGGCCGTCGCGGGACATCGAGTAGCCGACGCGCGCCGCGCCCATGAGGAACGTGAACAGCACGGTGGTGATGCCCAGGACCGCGCCCACGGAGATGATGATGCCCAGCGCGGGCAGGCCGACGTCGGCGAACGCCGTGGCGAACGCGCTCTCGGTGTCGACGTCCTTGTAGTTGACCATGCCGGTCAGGACGAGGCAGGCCAGCACGTACAGCACCATCGAGATGGCCAGCGAGTAGATGATCGCCTTGGGCATGTGCCGCTGCGAGTCCTTGGACTCCTCGGCGGCGGTGGACATCGCGTCGTAGCCGAAGACGGCGAAGAAGACCGTGGCCGCGCCGGTCATGGCGCCCGCGATGCCGAACGGGAAGAACGGGTTGTAGTTGCCGGTGTTGATGTGGAACGCGCCGACGATGATCACCAGCAGGACGATGCCGACCTTGAGGTAGACCAGGGCGGTCTCGAAGCGGGCGGCGTTCTTCATGCCCAGGTTGAGGATCCAGGCGATGAGCAGGCACAGCACGACCGCGAACAGGTTGACCTTGTAGCTGCCCGCGGCGAGGTCACCGGTTTCCGTGCCGGGTGCGCCGAGCATCCAGACGGGCAGGTCGAGGCCGAGCAGGTTGAGCAACTCGTTGAAGTAGCCCGAGATGCCGATCGCGACCACCGCCACGATCGCCGTGTACTCCAGCAGCAGGTCCCAGCCGATGAACCAGCCGACGATCTCGCCGAGCACCGCGTAGCCGTAGGTGTAGGCGGAGCCCGCCTTGGGGATCAGGCCCGCGAACTCGGCGTAGGAGAAGGCCGCCGCGGCGCTGGCGATGCCCGCGATGAGGAACGAGATGAGCACCGCCGGGCCTGCGGTCTTGTTGGCCACGGCGCCCGCGAGCGAGAAGATGCCCGCTCCGATGATGCCGCCGATGCCGATCGCGGTGAGCTGCCAGAGGCCCAGGGTCCGGGTGAGTCCGGTCTTCTCTTCGGTGATCTGCTCGATGGGCTTGCGGCGGAACACGCCGGAGCCCTGGCCGAAGCCGCCCTGCACGGAGGTCATGCCTTTGCTCCCTCGGTGGTGTTGTGCGGCGAACCGTACGCGCGTCAACTGTCACCGGGGTTTGTTCGATCGCACCACTTGACGTGCACTCTTTGTGCGATCTCACCATTGTGCACCCGCCGATCACCGGCGCGGCGACCGCCAGCTCACCCGCCGCGCAGATGATCCGCACCGCCGACAGCGCACTGGCCGACTGCGACCCACCGGAGAAGAACCGCCGCGTGTAGGCGTACCCCGTGCCGTAGCGGGTCGTCGCCCCGAGGCACGCCAACCCGCCGACGAGCACGTCGCCGCCGACCCCGTCCCAGACGCCCAGCACCACCAGCACACCGGAGAACCCGATCGCGAGTCCCGCGAGCCGCGCCCCGGTGACCTTCTCGGACGGCACGACGAGCAGCACGAACACCAGCGTGGTCAACGGCATGGTGGCGTTGAAGACACCGGCCAGCACCGACGTCACCAGCGTCTCGCCGAACGCCGGCAACGTGAACGGCACCGCGTTGAGCAGTGTGGCGACCACCAGCGCGTGTCCCCGGGTGCGGCGGTCGCGCGGCAGGGGCGTCCGGGTGGCCAGGCACACCAGCGCCAACGCGAGCGCCCCGAAGAAGCACCGGCCGAACGCCACCCAGACGGGTGGCACGCCGGCGTCCACCGAAAGCTTGATCAAGGCGAAACTCGCGCCCCAGATGGCGGACAGGAGTGCGAACTTTCCCACCCAAGTCGACTGCACGGGAGCACAATCACGTCAACGAAGAGGATGAGTCCAACAAGCACCACGCAACCGGGACATGAGGGACGCTCATGGCACTGAACTTCGCGCAGCTCCGAGCGTTCCTGGCGGTCGTCGACGAGGGCGGCTTCGGCGCCGCCGCCGACACCCTGGGCATCACCCAGTCCGCAGTCTCCCACGCCGTCGCCGCGCTCGAACGCACCCTGGGCCACCCGGTCCTGCACCGCCAGGGCCGGCCGACGCCCACCGCCTTCGGCGCCGAACTGCTGGGCCACGCGCGCAGCGCGGTCGCGGCGTCCAGCGCGATCACCGACCTGGCCGCGCGGCGGGGCGGCCTGGCGCGCGGCACGATCAAGCTCGCCGCGCCGCCCACGGTGTGCCAGGGGTTGCTGCCCGAGCTGCTGTCCCGGTGGAAGGCGGAGTTCCCGCACGTGCGCATCCGGGTCTTCGAGGGCGAGGACGACGAGGTCGCCGACTGGCTGGCGAACGGGACCGTCGAGGTGGCGGTGGTCGTCGACCCGCCCCCGGGGCCCGGCGTCGAGGTGGGGGAGGACGCGTTCCACGCGTTGCTGCGCGACGACCACCCGTTGGCCGGTGAGGCGGACGTGGACGTGGCGGAGCTGGCCGACGACCCGTTCCTGCTGTCGTGCGGGGGCTGCGAGCGGCACGTGCGGCAGGCCCACCAGGGATTGCCGTTCAAGCCGGTGCACCGGGTCCGCGAGCTGGGGACGTTGCTGGCGATGGTGCGGGCCGGCGTGGGCATCACCATCGTGCCCGGCCTGATCTCCGCCATGCTGCCACCGGGCCTGGTGCTGGTCCCGCTGCGCCGACGCGTGGTTCGCCGCCTGGTGATCAGCGGCCCGCCGGGAAAGGAGTGGCACCCGGCGGTCAAAGCCTTGGTCGGCTCCGTGACCGCCGGGTGAACCGTCACCGGGTGAAGACGATCTTCCCCGCCGTCTCGCCGTCCAGCATGGCCTTGAAGCCCTGCTCGGCCTGGTCCATCGGCAGGGTCGTGCCGATCTGCGGGCGCAGGCCGTTGAGGGCGCAGAACGCCAGCAGGTCGCCCAGCTCCTCGCGCGTGCCCATGGTCGAACCGACCACCCGGAGCTGGAGGAAGAACAGGCGCTGGAGTTCGGCCGCGGTGGCGTCGCCGCTGGTCGCACCCGAGATGACCACGATGCCGCCCGGCTTGAGCGCCTTCATGGAGTGCGACCAGGTCGCCTTGCCCACCGTCTCGAAGACCGCGTCCACCCGATCGGGCAGGCGTGCGCCGGACTCGAAGGTGGCGTGCGCACCCAGCTGCTCGGCCAGGGCGCGCTTCTCCTCGCTCCGACCCGTCACCCACACGCGGTAACCGGCCGCGCGGCCCAGCTGGATGAGCGCCGTGGCGACGCCACCGGACGCGCCCTGGACCAGCATGGTCTGGCCGGGGCGCAGGCCGGACTTCACGAACAGCATCCGGTAGGCCGTCAGCCACGCCGTGCCCATGCACGCGGCCTCTTCGAAGGACAGGCCCTCCGGCTTCTTGAGGGCGTTGCGGGCCGGGACGACCACGTAGTCGGCGAAGGTGCCCTGGTACTTCTCGGTCAGGAGGGTGCGGCCCGGGTCGAGGGTCTCGTCACCGGTCCAGTTCGGGTCGCCGATGACGGAGTGCAGGACGACCTCGGTGCCGTCGTCGAGCACGCCCGCGCCGTCGCAGCCCAGGATCATCGGGAACTTGTCCGCCTTGATGCCGACACCGCGCAACGTCCACAGGTCGTGCATGTTCAGGCTGGCGGCCTTCACGCCGACGCGGACCCAGCCGGCCGGCACCTCGGGATCGGGGCGGTCACCCACGCGCAGTGCGGCGAGGGGGTCCTGCGGGCTCGGCTCGGCTGCGTAGACGGCGAACATGGGGGCGAACTTACCCAGAGGTAGGGAGTCCTGTGCGGTGAACCACGTCACGGCAGTAGGCTCGGTGGCGTGCTGGAAGCCTTCGCGCAGTGGTGGGACGGGGTCGAGCTGTGGCTCGCCCAACTCCCGTTCCCGTTCCAGTTCGCGCTGGTCATGGCCGTTCTGCTGCCCGCGGCACTGGGCGTGGCGCGGCTGATCGACCGGGTCGTTGACCAGGCCGCGGGCCGGTTCAACCCGGTGCCCAAGGTGCCCGCGGCGACCGAGCCCGAGAAGGTGGACGCGGGCACGCCTTCGTAGGCTGACCACCGTGACTCCCGCACGGCGCCTCACCGTCGCGCTGGTGGGCCTGATCGCGCTGGTCGTGATCGGCTACCTCGCGAAGGACCTCGGCGGCTCCACCGAGCCCTCGCCCACCACCACGACCACCGGGTCGGCCGCGTCCGGCACGGCGTCGGGCAAGCCCGCCCAGGTGCCGGGGGCCGCCTCCGGGCTGCCGGTCAAGGCCCTGACCAGCCTGCCCGGCGAGGCCAAGGCGACGTGGGAGCTGATCGAACGCGGCGGCCCGTTCCCGTACCCGCGCAACGACGGCACGACCTTCCAGAACCGCGAGAAGCGCCTGCCCGCGAAGTCCGGCGACTACTACCGCGAGTACACGGTGCCGACCCCGGGCAGTGACGACCGCGGCGCCCGCCGACTGGTGACGGGGCGCGAGCGGGAGGTCTACTACACGGGTGACCACTACGAGTCGTTCGTCGTCGTGGACGTGACCGGATGATCCACCGGCACGTGGCGCGCCCCGGTGCGCGGACCAAGAGCGCGGCTTTGGCCGCCATCGGCGAGGCGATGGAGTTCCCGGACTACTACGGCCAGAACCTCGACGCCCTGTACGACTGCCTGACCGACCTGTCCTGGCTGCCGGAAGGCGAGCACGTCCTGGTGTGGACCGGCGGTGACGCCTCGGTCGCAGCCGTCCTGGCCGACGCCGAATCCGCCACCGCCGACGGCCCACGCACTTTTCGGTGGGAACGCTAGTCCTCGGACGGCACCCAGCTCGGCTTGCGCTTCTGCACGAACGCCGCGATGCCTTCCTGCCCCTCAGGTCCACCGAAGTGCCTGGCCGACAGCTCCAGCATGTCCGCGAACACCTCACCCAGGTTGCTCGACCGCTCCTGCTGCAACATCCGTTTCGTGGCGGCGAGGGCGTTAGGTGCACCGAGGGCAAGCATGTCGGTGTAGCGGGTGACCTCTGCATCCAGCTCGTCGGCGGCAACCGTCGAGTTGATCAGCCCGACCGCCACGGCGCGCCCCGCGTCAAAGGTCTCGCCGGTCAGGAACAGCTCGTGCGCCGCGCGCGGCAACAGCCGAGGCAGGACCGTCACCGAGATCACCGCCGGCACCACACCGATCCGGACCTCGCTGAACGCGAACGTCGCCGACTCCACCGCCACCGCGATGTCGCACGCCGCCACGATCCCCACACCACCGGCCCGCGCGGGCCCCGCCAGCCGCGCGACGACCGGCTTCGGGCTGGTCCACAGCTGTTCGAGGATCGCGGGGAACTCGTTGACCCCCTGCTGGGACGCGCTCGCCCCGCCGGCTTCCTTGAGGTCCATGCCCGAGCAGAACACCGGCCCGGTGTGGGTCAGGACGACGACCCGGACGGCGTCGTCGGCGATGGCCGCCTTCAGGTGCCCGGTCAGCTCGGCGCGCAGCTGCGCGGACAGGGCGTTGCGATTGTGCGGGGAGTCCAGCGTGATCGTCGCGATGCCACGCCGCACCTCGTAGTGGACCAGCTCGTCTGCCATGGGGCGCACTCTAACCAGGACGCCCAATTGACAGGACGCTGTCAACATGACAGGATGCTGTCATGACGACGAAGACGGTCCACCTCGCCCTCTATCCCGCGCTCGCCGACTGGGAGTTCGGCTACGCCACGGCGCGCATCAACGACCCGGCGTTCCAGAAGGAGCCCGGCCGCTACCGGGTCCGCACGGTCGGCCTCACCCGCGACCCGATCACCAGCATCGGCGGCCTGACCATCACGCCCGACCTGGCGCTGGCCGACATCGACCCGGCCGACAGCGCGCTTCTTCTCCTGCCCGGCGCCGACTCGTGGGCCGAGGGCGCCAACGCCGAGTTCGCGAAGGCCGCGCGGCGCTGGCTGGACGCGGGCGTGCCGGTGGCGGCGATCTGCGGCGCGACGGTCGGCCTGGCCGCCGAGGGCCTGCTCGACGACCGCCCGCACACCGGCAACATGCCGGAAGAACTCCAGTCCGTCGAGACCTACGCCGGCGCCGAGCACTACCGCAACGTCCGCGCGGTCCGCGAGGGCGGCCTGATCACGGCCGGCGCGCACAGCGCCCTGGAGTTCGCCCGCGAAATCCTCGCCGAGCTGGACGTCTACGAGCCGGCGGTGCTGGAGGCCTGGTACGGCCTGTTCAGCACGGGCGACCCGCAGTGGTTCGGCAAGCTCATGGCGGCGGTGTCGTGACCGTGGAACCGCGCACGGAGGCGGGAGACGTGCTGACGGAAGTCATCATGCGCACCTTCCGCCTCTACGGCGCTTTCCTCGACGCCGCCGAGGTGATGACCAAACCGGTCGGCCTGACGGCGGCGTGGTGGCAGGTCCTGGGCGCGGTCCTGAAGGAGCCCCTGCCGGTCGCGGGGATCGCCCGCGAGATGAGCCTGGCGCGGCAGAGCGTGCAACGCATCGCCGACCTGCTGGTCGAGAAGGGCCTGGCGGAATACCTGCCCAACCCGGCCCACCGCCGCGCCAAGCTCTTCCGGCCGACCAAGGCCGGCTACGAGGCCGTCGAAAGCCTGCGCGCGGCCCAGCACGCGTTCACCAACAAGGTGTCGGCCCAGGTGGACCTGGACGAGCTGAAGACGACCCTGAAGGTCATGCGCCAACTGGTCGAAGCGGTCGACGAGAACCCACCCCGGGTCTAGGCGGATCGCGTCAAAAGGTCGGCGGCGAGCGCGGCCTCGTAGCGGTGGAGGATCAGTTCCGCCACCTCCGGGTCCGCGCCCAGCGGCGGGGCGACCAGGTCCGTCTCGGCCAACCGCGCGACCCGGTCCGGCAGGAAGCCCGGGGCCAGGAACCACGAAGCCATCGCGATCCGCCGCGCGCCCCGGGCCTTCAGCCGCTCAACCGCCGCCGGCACGTCCGGCGCAGCCATCGACGCGAAAGCCGCCTCCACGCCCGCCCAACCGGCCCCCGAAGCCCACCGCGCGGCAATAGAACGCACCGCCGCGTTCGCGGGCTCGTGCGAAGACCCGGCACCCGCCAGCACCACACCCAAAGTCCGGTCATGGGACTGCACGCCGATCGACGCCAACCGCCGCAACGCCGCCGACTCCAGCAACGGCGAAGGCCCCAGCACGTCCGCGATCGTCACGTCCAGCGAAGGCAGCCGGGCCTCGGCCACCGCCCCGGGCACGTCCACCCGCGCGTGAAAAGCCTTGCCCAGCAACAACGGCACGACCACCGTCGAACGGTGCCCGTCCCCGCGCACCGCGTGCAGCACGTCACCCAACCGGGGCGCGGACAGGTCCAGGAACGACGCCCGCACGTCCAGCGACGGCCGCAAAGCCCGCACCACGTCCAACAACGCGTGCACGGTCGCCGCCGAACGCGGATCACGACTGCCGTGCGCCACGGCCACCAAAGCGGTCACAGCGCACCCGACAGGCCGCGTGCCCGCAGCACCGCCCGCTCCAACGGCCGGAACACCAGCAGCTCGATCCCGATGCCGACCAGCAGGATCAGGAAGATCGCCGCGATCACCATCGAGATGTCGTTCAACGAAGACCCGTTGTGCAGGTACTGCCCCAGACCCTCACCCAGTTGCGGCGAGGTGGCGATGATCTCCGCCGCCATCAGCGACCGCCACGAGAACGCCCACCCCTGCTTCAACCCGGCCAGGTAGCCCGGCAAGGCCGCAGGCAGCAGGATGTGCCGGGCCGCCGCCAACCGACCCGCCCCCAGCGCCTGCCCGACGCGCGGCAGCAGCGGCGGGATCTGGTCGACGCCCGACACCAGACCATTGGCGATCGACGGCACGGAACCCATCAGCACCACGAAGTAGATCGTGGACGGGGTGGCGCCGAACCACAGGATGCCCGCCGGCACCCACGCCACCGACGGCAGCGACTGCAAACCGGTCAGCAGCGACCCGATCGCCGCCCGCACCACGCGCACCTTGGCGATCAACAACCCCAACGGGGTCGCGATCAGCACCGCCGTCAGGAAGCCGAGCACCGCGCGGTGCACCGACGTCCACAGCACGTCGAACGCGCGCCCGGTCTCCACCGCCTCGGCCACCGCCGCCCACACCGACGCCGGCGAGGGCAGCTGGTACTCCGGCCAGAACGCCGCCGCCCACAGCGCCTGCCACACGCCCAGCAGCAGCGCGAACGCGATCAGCGGCGGCAGGGCCGTGCGGACGAACCGCCTGCCCAGCGACGGGCGCTGCTCCTGCGACGGCGCGTCGAGCGCGTCCAGGCCCGCGCCGACCGCCGCCAGGTCGTTGTCAAGCTGCGGCGTGGCCACTGATCACCTCTCGCAGCCGGCTCGTGATGTCCTGCACCAGCGCGGGCTCGTCACCGTCCACTGTGGACCACTCGCGCACGACGCGACCGGGCCGCGAGGACAGCAGGACGACCCGCTGGCCCAGCCGCACGGCCTCGCGCACGTCGTGGGTGACGAACACGATCGCCGTCCCGGTCTCCCGCCACACCCGCACCAGCTCCGCTTGGAGCACGTCCCGGGTGATGGCGTCCAGCGCCGCGAACGGCTCGTCCATCAGCAGCAGGCCGGGCGTGCCCTCCTCGGCGCTGCCCAGCGTCGAGGCCAGGGCCCGCGCCAGGGCCACGCGCTGGCGCATACCGCCGGACAGCTCGTGCGGGCGCTTGTGCCCGGCCTCCGACAGCCGCACCAGTTCCAGCAGCTCACCGGCCTTCTCCCGGCGCGCGCCGCGCTTGACCCCGGCCAGCCGCAGCGGCAGCTCCACGTTGCGCGCGGCGGTCAGCCACGGCATCAGGGCCGCCTCCTGGAACATCACGGCGGGCCGCGAGGTGGTCAGCGCGATGGAGCCCGAGGTGGGCGCGTCCAGCCCGGCGACCAGGTTGAGCAAGGTCGACTTGCCGCACCCGGACGCGCCCAGCAGGCACACGAACTCGCCCGGCGCGACCCGCAGGTCGACGCCGTCGAGCGCCGTGACCGCGTTCGGTCCGTGCCCGAACGTCTTGCGCACCGCGGACAGGGTCACAGCTGCGTCCACAGAGGACGGAACGGCGGACTCAAGCGTGGCGGTCATGGTGTGCCTGCCTTCCCCGAGTTACTTCTTGTCCAGCCCGGCGGTGTCCACGGTCGGCTTGCCGGCCGCCGCGAGCACCTTGTTCAGCAGCGTGAAGTCCGCGAGCCCGGCGACGTCCGCGGCCTCCTTGGCGACGCCCGCGGTGACCGCGTCCTCCGCCAGCCGCGGGAACGTCTTGGCCTGCGGGTCCAGCGTCAGCTCGATGTTGTCGAACGCCCGGTCCAGCACCGGCTCGCCCAGCGACTTGCCGGTCAGCTTCTTCAGGGCGTCGTTGACGACCTTCTTGGCGTCCGGCTTGTTGTTGAGCGCGAAGTCCGTGGCCGCCAGGTGGCCCTTGAGCAGCGCCTCGACGGTCTGCGGGTGCTCCCTGAGGAACTGGGTGCGCACCAGCAGCACGGTGGTCGGGAACTCGCCGCCCTCCCACTGGGTCTTCTCGTCCAGCAGCACCTTCGCGCCCGCGTCCAGCACCAGCCGCGACGACCACGGCTCCGGCGCCCACGCGCCCTGCACGTCGCCCTTCTTGAACAGGTCGAGCGACGGCGCGTTCTCCGTGTTGGTGACGTTGACCTGGTCGGCACCCGCGCCGATGCCGATCTTCTGGTCGGACAGCCACTTCTTCAACGCGATGTCCTGCGTGTTGCCCAGCTGGGGCGTGGTGACGACCTTGCCCTTGAGGTCGTTCACCGAGGCGATCTCCGGCTTCACGACCAGCTGCGCCCCACCGGACGTGGCGCCGGCGATCAGCCGCACGGCCTCGCCGCCCGACTTCGCGTAGGCGTTGATCGCCGGGCCGGACCCGATGAACGTGGCGTCCAGCGAGCCGCCGAGCAGCGCGTTGACCGCCTCGGGACCGGCGTTGAAGGTCTGGGTGGTCAGCTTGGTGCCGCCCAGTTCCTTGGTGAACAGGCCCTGCTCCACGCCGACCAGGGCGGCGGCGTGGGTGACGTTCGGGAAGTAGCCCAGCCGCAGCTCGGCGGCGGGACCCTGGTCCCCGGTGGTGGCGGCGTCGTTGCCGCGGTCCGCCCGTGAGCAGGCGGTCAGTGCCAGGAAAGCGGTCAGTGCGGCCAGTGACTTGGTCAGGATCCCGCGTTTGCTGCTCACGGTGGCGTGTGGCCTTTCTGGGTCAGGGTCCGGGGGAGACGAGGGCGTGGCTGTCCTGGGCGGTGCTCCCGCCCTCCGTACAGCTGTCCACGCCGTCCAGCTCCGGCAGCGGCGCACCGACCAGGCCCGCGGCCAGCGTGCTGCCGTCCGACGCGTCGATGACCAGGAACGCGCCGGTGCGGCGGTCCCGCGTGTAGTCGTCGACGGGGACCGGCTCGGCCGTGCGGACCGAGACCTGGCCGATCTCGTTGAGGCCCAGCGAGCCCGGGCTCGCGGTGCTCGCGAGCTTCTGCTCGTCGAACCGGTTGCGCAGTTCGGTGACGATCGCCTGGACGGTGCGCGTGCCGTGCTTCACCAGCACCCGCGCGCCCGGCGTGAGCGCCTTCTCGGCCAGCCAGCACACGGTGGCCTCGAACTCGTCGGTGACCCGCGGCGCGTCGCCGGCCGTGATCAGGTCGCCGCGCGAGATGTCCAGGTCGTGCGCGAGCAGCAGGGTCACGGACTGGCCGGCGGCGGCCTCGTCCAGCGGACCGTCGGCGGTGTCGATCTTCTCGACGGTGCTGCGCAGCCCGCTGGGCAGGACGGTGATCTCGTCGCCGACGCGGACCGTGCCCGCCGCGACCTGACCGGCGTAGCCCCGGTAGTCCGGGTACTCGGCGGTGCGCGGCCGGATGACGTACTGCACCGGGAACCGGAACGGCGCGTCGTGCGGGTCCGGCTCGACCGGGACGGTCTCCAGGTGCTCCAACAGGGTCGGCCCGTCGTACCAGGGCGTCTTGTCGGACCGCTCCACCACGTTGTCGCCGGCCAGCGCGGACACCGGGATCTCCACCACGGCGTCCTCGGGGAAGCCGAGGGCGGTGGCGTGCGCGGTGAACTCCTTGGCGATGCGGGAGAACGTGACCTCGTCGTAGTCGACCAGGTCGATCTTGTTCACCGCGAGGACCAAGCGCGGCACCCCCAGCAGCGCGAGCACGGCGGCGTGGCGGCGCGTCTGCTCCACCACACCCTTGCGCGCGTCCACCAGGAGCACACCCAGTTGCGCCGTGGACGCTCCGGTCACCGTATTACGCGTGTACTGGACATGCCCGGGCGTGTCCGCCAGCACGAAAGAACGCTTCGGGGTGGCGAAGTAGCGGTAGGCCACGTCGATCGTGATGCCCTGCTCGCGCTCGGAGCGCAGGCCGTCGACCAACAGGGACAGGTCCGGGGTGGTCAGGCCGCGGTCGGCGCTGGCCCGGT
>NZ_JAPSLK010000030.1 GCF_031180885.1 Saccharothrix sp. | reverse complement strand
CCGGCGACGAAACAGCGGTCCTCGCGGTCGTCGAGGAGTTGGCCGCTCAAGGCCACAAGACCAAGCGCCTCACCGTCTCGCACGCCTTCCACTCCCCGCTCATGGAGCCGATGCTCGACGAGCTGCGCGCGGTCGCCGAGAGCGTCACCCACCAACCACCCACCACTCCCCTGGTCTCCACCGTCACCGGCGAGGTCTTCACGCCGTCCCCGGAGTACTGGGTGCGCCAGGCGCGCGACGCGGTCCGGTTCGCCCAGGCCGTGGCGACGTTGCGGGGCCAGGGAGTGCGGACGTTCCTGGAGGTCGGTCCCGATGCGGCACTGTCGGCGATGGTGGACTCCGACGAAGTCGTGGCGTCCACGCGGCGCGACCGCGACGACGTCACCGCGGTCGTCGGCGCGCTGGGCCGGCTGCACGCGCGGGGCGTGCCCGTAGCCTGGGCGAACTTCTTCGCCGGCGCCGGCCACGTCGACCTGCCCACCTACGCGTTCCAGCACCAGCGGTACTGGCTGGTCACCGAGGAGGCGACGGGCAGCCCGACCGGCTTGGGCCTGACCGCAGCAGACCACCCCCTGCTCGGCGCGGTCCTAACCCTGGCCGATTCGGAACGCACCGTCCTCACCGGCCGCCTCTCCCTCCGCGACCAGTCCTGGCTGGCCGACCACGCCGTCCTCGGCGAGGTCCTGCTCCCCGGAGCCGCCCTGGTAGAGCTGGCCCGCCGAGCAGCCGAACACGCAGACCTCGACGTCGTTGACGAGCTAACCCTCCACGCCCCACTCGTCATCCCCACCGAGGGTGCCGTCCAGCTCCAAGTCGAGGTCGGCGACCCCGACGAGTCCGGCAGCCGCCCCGTCCGCGTCCACTCCCGCCGCGAGGACGCCCTCGACGACGACCCGTGGACCCACCACGCCACCGGCCTCCTCAGCACCACGCATTCAGACGTGGACACGTCATGGGCCACCGAATGGCCGCCCAACGCCACTCCGGTGTCCGTCGAGGATCTGTACGACCGGATCACGGACCTCGGCGTCGACTACGGCCCAACGTTCCGCGGCCTGACAGCGGTCTGGCGCGAAGGCGAGACCCTGTACGCCGAGATCACCCTCCCCGAGGGCGTCCCGACCGGCTTCGGCCTGCACCCCGCGCTCCTCGACGCGGCCCTGCACACCCTGTTCGTCGACGCCGAGGCCGTCCGACTCCCGTTCAGCTGGCACGGCGTGCACGTGGTCTCCCCCGGCGCCACCGCCCTACGCGTCCGCATCACCCCGACCGCCCCCGACACCTACACGCTCTCCCTCGCCGACCCGTCCGGCACCCCGGTCGCCACAATCGACTCGTTGGTGGCCCGCCCAACCGAGCGTGCTTCCACTGTGGACTCCCTCTACCGCTTGGATTGGGTCGCCATCCCCACCCCGGTCGGCCCGGTCGACACCCCCGCAGTCTTCGAAGTCGGCTCCGGAGTGGACGCAGAGTCCGTCCATACCGCCGTCCACCACGCCCTCGCCGCGATCCAGGAGTGGCTACCCACCGACCGCTCCCAACTGGTGTTCGTCACCCACGGCGCCACTGACGGCACAAACCCGGCCGCCGCAGCCGTGTGGGGCCTGGTGCGCTCCGCCCAGACCGAACACCCGGACCGCTTCGTCCTGGTCGACACCGACGACGCGACCCACGTGGGCACGGCCGTGGCAACCACCGAACCCCAAGTGGCCGTCCGCAACGGCACCCTCCTCGTCCCCCGCCTGAGCAAGGTCCGCTCCACCTCGCAAGACCGCCTCTTCGACCCTTCAGGCACCGTCCTCATCACCGGCGGCACCGGCGCTCTAGGCGCCGACCTGGCCCGCCACCTGGTCCAAACCCACGGCGCTCGCCACCTGGTCCTGACTTCCCGCCGAGGCCCAGACGCCCCCGGCGCCGGTGACCTTGCCACCGAATTGCGCGCTTCCGGCACCACCGTCGACGTCGTCGCCTGCGACGCCGCCGACCGAGATGCCCTGTCCGCCCTCCTCTCCACCCTCCCCAACCTGGTGGGCGTGATCCACGCGGCCGGCGTCCTGGACGACGGCACCGTCGAATCCCTCACCCCCGACCGGATCGACACCGTCCTCCGCGCCAAGGTGGACGCGGCCCTGAACCTGCACGACCTGACCGGCGACCTGGACCTCTTCGTCCTGTTCTCCTCAGCCACCGGCATCCTGGGCACCGCCGGCCAGGCGAACTACGCCGCCGCCAACGCCTTCCTGGACTCCCTGGCAGCCCACCGACGAGCGTCCGGCCGTCCCGCGACCTCCCTCGCCTGGGGCCTCTGGCAACAAGACAACGCCATGGCCGCAACCCTCACCTCGACCGACCTGGCCCGCATCACCCGAGGCGGCGTCCTCCCCCACACCGTCGAGGAAGGCCTGTCCCTCTTCGACGCCGCCGTCCGCACAGCCGAGCCCACCCTGGTCCCGATCAAACTGGACCCAGCCACCCTCCGCACCGCCCCCGCCCCACCCCCACCCCTGCGCGGCTTCACTCGCCCCCGCAAACAACCCACCACCCCCACCACCCCCCTACGCGACCGCTTGGCAGCAATGGAGGAACCCGCCCAACGCGAGGCCCTCCTGGACCTGGTCCGCACCAACGTCGCCACCGTCCTGGCCCACGCCTCGACGGACACCATCCCCCCGGACACGGCGTTCAAGAACCTGGGCTTCGACTCCCTGACCGCCGTAGAACTCCGAAACCGCCTCAACACCGCCACCTCCCTACGCCTACCCGCCACCCTCACCTTCGACCACCCGACCCCGTTGGCCCTGGTCGAGTACCTGCTCCAGGAGCTGGGCGGCAGCCAGGCGAAACAACGCATGCGCAACCTGGTGGACGGAATCGCCAAACTGGAAGCAACCCTGGACCTGGTAGACCCGGAATCCGCCGACTCCGACATCGCCGCCGCCCTCCAACGGCTCGTCACGAAGTGGCGCGACAAGGCGGCACCCGGGCCTCAGGAGGACGCGGACCTCAGCGTCGCAACGGCAGACGACATCTTCGACATCCTCGACAACGAACTGGACATCGCCTGACCCTCGCACCCCGGCCGGGCTGCGACGCACGCTCGCTGGTGCGTCGCAGCCCGGCCGGGGCGGTTGGCGCTGCCCCGGTTGCGCGGTAAGGCAGGCACGGCAGCGGGCGTGTCGGGCGCTGCCCTGGTTGGGCGGTGAGATGGCGGCGCGGCGGGCGAGGCCGCGGTGCGGTGGCGCGGCGGCGTGGCACGGCGCCGCGGCGTGGCGGTGGTAACCGTGCGGCGACGCGGCCCCGCGGCTTGGCGGCGGGGGCGAGTTGTCCCGGATGGCCGGCGGCGGGCGGGGCGTTGGCCGGCGGAGTGGCGGGAGTGTTGGCCCAGCGGAGTGGCGGGTGGGTGGGGCCGGGTGAGCGGTTGAGGTTGTTGGACGATGGCGCAATTTCTCGGCCCAAAACAGTGCGAGCGTCTTTCACCTCATACTCGACATGCCGAAGCCCCGACCGGACAATCCGGCCGGGGCTTCCACGTCACCCCGATTCAGCGATGGTTCAGCAGCACCGGCAAAGCGGCCACGTCGTTGGCGATGAACGAGTGCAGCGGAGCGATGTCCTCCGGCGCGACGGCCAGCGCCAACTCCGGGAAGCGCGCGAACAGGGCCGGCACCGCGACGTTCGCCTCCAACCGAGCCAGGCGGGCACCCGGGCAGAAGTGGGGGCCGAGGCCGAAGGCCAGGTGGTCCTTGTCGGCGCGGTTGACGTCGAAGGACTCCGGGTTCTCGTGGACGTTCGGGTCGCGGCCGTGGGCCAGGTAGTTGATCAAGATCGCGTCACCGGCCCGGATGATCACCCCCTCACCCAGGTCGATGTCCTCCTTGGCCCATCGCATCGGCAGCGAACCGACCGGGCAGTGGACCCGCAGGGACTCCTCGATCGCGTCCGGCCAGCGCGCCGGGTCGTCGAGGACGATCTTCAGCTGGTCCGGGTTGGCCAGGAGTTCGCGGACGGTGTGGTCGATGAGGGACACCGTCGTCTGGCTGCCGCCGCCGATCAGGAGGAGGAGCATGTCCACCAACTCCTGTTCCGCCAACGGTTCCTCGCCCACCACGCGCGCGGACAGCAGGAAGCTGGTCAGGTCGTCGGCCGGCTCGCGGCGCTTCAGATCGATCAGCCGGCGCATCGCGACGTTCATGTCGGTGAACACCGCCGCCGACTCTTCCTCGGGCACGTTGTCCGTGTTCAGGACCACGCGGAGGATGCGCAGGACCTCGGGGCGCAGGTCGTCGGGCACGCCGAACAGGTCGCAGATCATCCGGGTCGGGAGTTGCTGCGAGTACGCGGTGTGCAGGTCGACCGGCTGGTCGGCCGGGTGCTCGGCCAACTCGTCCAGCAGGCGCTTGGCGATGGCCTCCAGGTGCGGGCGCATGGCGTCGATGCGCTTGGGGGTCAGGGCCGGTGCGACGAGTTGGCGCAGGCGCTGGTGTTCGCGGCCCTCGGCGGTGGACATGGACTCGACGTCCACCCACGGCGAGAGCCACTGGACGACGCCCGGCGAGTAGCTCGGCACGTTCTTCTTGACGTTCCGGGAGACACCGGGGTGCGTCAACAGCTTGCGGACCACGTCGCCGCGGGAGACCGACCAGGCCGACATGCCTTCCGGCAGCTCGACGGCCACCGCCGGGCCCGCCGCGCGGAACTCGTCCATCTGGGCGTACAGGCACTTGCCACCCCGGCTGTCGATCTTCGCGGTGGTGGCAGCGCTGAAGTCGATCATCGTGCGCCTCCCGAAAGGATGACTGGAATGGTTCCGAAGTTACCGTCGGGCAGAAATCGCGAGGTAATTGCGCGCTGGAGTCCTGGTGCAGGTCATTGCCCCGAACCCGGTGTGCTGATTAGAGTTTTGCGCACAGGCTTCGTTCTTTGTGGCGGCGGTGATCCCGTCCTGCTCGTGTTATTCCACGCATTCACGTGAGGAAGCTGGGAACAATGGAGAGCATCAGCCGGGTCGGCGTGGTCGGGTGCGGGGTCATGGGCGCCGGGGTCGCCGAGCTGTGCGCCCGGGCCGGGCTGGACGTCCTGGTCGGGGTGTCCCGGCCCGCGTCCGTCGACGCCGGGCGCGCGCGGCTCACCGGGTCGCTGGACCGCTTGGTGGGCAAGGGGAAGCTCAGCGGCGACGAGCGGGACGCGGCGCTGTCGCGGATCTCGTTCACCGCGGACCTGGGCGACTTCGCGGACCGCCAGCTGGTGGTCGAAGCGGTGTCGGAGCAGGAGTCGGTGAAGCTGGACGTCTTCGCCACGCTGGACAAGGTCGTCGAGGACGAGGACGCCATCCTCGGGTCCAACACGTCGTCGTTCCCGATCGTGCAGCTGGGCGGGGTGACGAGCCGGCCGGAGAGCGTGGTCGGCATCCACTTCTTCAACCCGGCCACGGTGCTGCCGCTGGTGGAGGTCGTCGGGTCGGTGCTGACCGATGCGTCCACTGTGGACCGTGCCGAGGCGTTCGTCGTCGACGTGCTGGGCAAGCAGGTGGTGCGCACCAAGGACCGCGCGGGGTTCGTGGTCAACGCGCTGCTGATCCCGTACCTGCTGTCCGCGGTGCGGATGCTGGAGTCCGGGATGGCGCCGATCGCCGACATCGACAAGGCGATGACGCTGGGCTGCGCGCACCCCATGGGTCCGCTGAGCCTGATCGACCTGATCGGGCTGGACATCGTGGCGGCGATCAGCGAGTCGCTGTACCGGGAGTACCGCGAGCCGCACTACTCCCCGCCGCCGCTGCTGGCGCGCATGGTGTCGGGCGGACTGCTCGGCAAGAAGACCGGTCGTGGGTTCTACGAGTACCCGCGATGAGCCGGTACGAGAAGCTGCTCGCGGTGCTGTCGGCCGGCAACGCGCGGTACCGCTTGATCCACCACGCGCCGGAGGGCGTGACGTCGCCGGCGAGCCGGTTGCGCGGGCACCCGTTGTCGCAGGCGGCGAAGTGCATCGTGGCGCGCGTCAAGCACGGCAAGAAGGTGAACCGGTTCGTGCTGGCCGTGGTGCCGGGCGACCGGCGGGTGTCGCTGGAGGCGTTGCGCGCGCTGTGGGGCGGCACGTACGTGTCGTTCGCGACGCGGGAGACGGCGGAGGAGCTGTCCGGGTGCGTCAGCGGCACCATCATCCCGTTCACGTTCCGGGACGACCTGGAGCTGGTGGTCGACCGGACCCTGTTGGAGGAGCCGGAGATGTTCTTCAACGCGGCGCGGCTGGACGTGTCGGTCGCCCTGGACACGGAGGACTACGTCCGCCTGGCCCGGCCCCGGGTCGAGGACATCGCGGGCGAGCCGCTGGCGGAGGCGGGCTGATGGCGCTCGCGTCACGACTGCGGCGGGTGCTCGACGAGGCCAAGTACCTGTCGCTGGCCACGGTGTCCGCCGAGGGTGAGCCGTGGTCGGCGGTGCTCCAGTACGCGGTGCTGCGGGACCCGCTGCGGTTGTTGTTCGGGTCGGCGGTCGGTTCGCGGCACAGCCGGCACGTGGCGGCGCGGCCGGTGGTGAGCGGGTCCCTGTTCGTCACCGGTAGTGCGTTGACCGAGGTCGACGGTGCCCAGTTCAGCGGCACGTGCCGGGAGCTGACCGAAGACGAGGTCCGCACCCACCACGCCGCGTTCTACGACGCGTTGCTGCCGGACGAGGCGTCGCGACGGGAGTACACGCTGCCGGTGGAGGCGTTGGTGGCGCCCGCGGAGCACCGGGTGTACCAGGTGACGGTCGACCGGATCTGGCTCATCGACACGACAACGTGGATCGAGGACCGCATCGACCGCCGCGTGGAAGTGCCGTTGCCGTAGCCATTGGCCCAGCGGGCTCTGGCCCAGCCGGCGTTGGCCTGGCTGCCGGCCCGACCGACGTTGACCCGGCTGTCGGCACAACTGTCGTTGGCCTGGCCGCCGACCTACCGCTGTTGCCCCAGCCCCGCCTCGCCGCTGCCGACTCGCCGCTGCCGACTCGCCGCCAGCCCAGGCCGCCGCACTTCCGCCGCGCTTCCGCCGCCGCTTCGGCCGACTTTGTCGGTACTCCGTGGGACAATGGAGTCGGGGGCCGGAGGCCACGCCAGGCCGACGATCCGCACGATCTCGGTGGACCGGCCACTCGGGAGGCGCAACCCCGGCAGCAGCGCCCGACCGATCCTCACAGTTGCCCCGACCTACCCCATGCATCGCCCACCGACCCCGGCAGCGCCCGACAACCCGGAAAGCGCCCCGCCGACCCCTGGCAGCCGCCCGCGGATCCCGGCAGCGCCCCGCCGATCCTGGCAGCGGCAGCCGCCGGCGCGACGCTTCTCGTGGCGGGAGCGGCATTGGCTGTCGTTGCCGCCACCCCGGTTGCCCCCTCAGGCCCGGGTTGCTTCCGCCCGGTCGCCGCCAGGCCGGTTGGACAGGCCCGGTCGCCACCAGGCCGGTTGGTTCCGGCCGGTTGCCGCCAGGCCGAACTGCCGTTGAACTAGCCGCCGACTTGCCGCTGTTGGCCTAGCCGCCAGCCCACAGCAACAAGGTCAACGCAAGCCTGGCGTGGCCTCCGGCCCCCGATTCCATTGTCCCACGGGGTACCGACAGAGCCAGCCGAAGCGGCGGCGGAAGCGTCGGCTTTGATCCAGTTGCCGTCGGCCTACCAACCGTTGGCCTGCGTTGTTGTCCTAGCCGGCAGTGGACCCGCCATCGCCGCGGGCCTTGCGGCGTTGCTCCTCGGCGCGTTCGCGGCAGCGGCGGAGGAATTCCTCGTCGGCGGCCGGGTCGGGAGCGGCGAAGCGGCCGGGGCGGTCGTACTCGGGGTAGGCGGGGGTGTTGCGTTCGTACGCCCGGGGTCGGGAGTGGGCGCGGGGCGGGCGGCCGGCGGCGAGCCAGGCGATGGAGCCGACCAGTGGGAAGAACAGCACGATCAGCAGCCACGTCACCTTCGGCAGGTGCCGGATGTCGCCGTCGTCCGACGTGATGACGTCGACCAGGCAGAACAACCACAGGCCGAACGTGATCAGACCGAAGAAACCACCGAAGTACAGCACTTCCGCCAACCCCCCAAGGTCTTCAGGCGCCAGAGGGTAGCGCACCGCACCCAACGGCATAAGCGCGAGCGTGACGTCGGAGGGCAACTCGCCGCAGGTGTTCCCCAACCGGTTCGCGGACGACGCCGTCGAGCCGACCGCGACCAGTGCCTCCGCCCGTCGACCCGGAAGGCGTCGTTCCACGGGGACCGGCAGGACGCCTCCGCACCCGGGCTCGCTCCGCCTCCGCAAACTCGCCTGCTCGACCGCTTGCCCAAAAGCACTGCCCGAACCAGCCCCCCACCACGTGCCCACACCGCACACCGGGCGGGCCGGACGTCGTCCAGCCCGCCGCGCGGTATTGAGCTACAGGTCCGCGAGACGCGGCACGAGCGGCGTCGCGACCTCCTCGATCCACGCTGCCGGCGCGTCGCCCGGCGGGATCAGGATGACCGTGTCGATGCCCATCTCGGCGTAGTCGGCGACGTCCCGCAGGAAGTCGTCCGCCGTGTCCGCGGTGGGCAGGGGGCGGTAGGTGAGGGTCTTGTCGATGGTCGAGATGTCCCGGCCGATCGCGTCGCAGTGGCCGCGCAGCACGTCAAGCTTGTGCCGCACCACGTCCTTGTCGCCGCCGAACAGGTTGCACGCGTCGCCGTACTTGGCGACCAGGCGCAACGTCTTCTTCTCCCCACCACCGCCGATCATGATCGGGGGACGGCGGATCGGCAGCGGCGAGCACAGGGTCTCGGCGAGCTGGTAGTGCTTGCCCTCGAAGGAGCCGTTGTTGTCCGGGTCCCACATCTGCAGGCAGATCCGGATCGCCTCCTCCAGCCGCTCGAACCGCTCCGAGAGCGGCGGGAACGGCACGCCCAGCCCGAGGTGCTCGCGCTCGTACCAGGCGGCGCCGATGCCCAGCTCGACCCGTCCACCGGACAGCACGTCCACAGTGGACACCGTCTTGGCCAGCAGGCCGGGGTGGCGGTAGGTGACGCCGGTGACCAGCAGGCCCAGCTGCACGGCCGAGGTGTGGGCGGCGAGGAAGCCGAGGGTCGTGTAGCCCTCCAGCATGGGGTCCGTGGCGGGCTTGAACCCGTCCATCTGGAAGAAGTGGTCCATCACGGACAGGCGGGCGACCCCCGCGGCCTCGACCGCCTGGCCGACCTTCGCCAACTCGGGCGCGATGCCGGCCGCGCCGTCGGGAACGGTGAATTCGATGACGTGGATACCCAAGCGCACACCGCCAGCCTAGGAACTGGAGTGCGCTCCAGCACAAGGGGCAATCTGAAGTTCACGCGGCCGATCGGCTCACCAGGCGTCCGACATGAAGGTCCGGCCCTCGTCGGGATCGGGGTCGTCGGGTCGCCGGCGGACCGGGCGGCGCGCCCAGGACGCCTGGTCAGCGGCCGACGAGCCCCGGTCAGCGGCCGACGAGCCCTGGCCGGCGGCGGGCGAGGCCTGGTCGGCAGGTGGCGCATCAGCGGCGGGTGGGGCCTGATCGGGCAGGGTGTTCAAGGCGGCGATGCGGTCTTCGACGTCGTTCGCCGCCTCGGCCTCCAACCGGGCCCGGTCGGCGGCCGACAGGCGGTGCCACTGCTCGACCAGGTCCCGCACCGGCTGCAACGCCCGGTCGCTCAGCGCCGACGCGTACAGCAGGTCACGGGTCGACGCACGCCCCGCAACGACCTCGCGCGCGAAGTCCGCGATCTCGCCCGAACCGGCGGCGAGGTGCGTCAACCGGACCTGCTGCGCCCGCAGACCGGCCGGCGTGGCCCAGGGGTTCTCCACGGCTACACCTCCTTGTGGTCGTAGGGCGTGCACGGCCACTGCTTGGCCACCACCTCGCCGTTGGCGACGAGCACCTGCAACCCGGACACCGCGACGTGCGCCGCCGCCCGGATCGCGTCGATGGCGCTGGAGATCTTCGACACCGCGAACATCACCGACACCACCCCGTGCAACGGGTTCTGCCCGCGCAGGACGCTGATCGCCCCGCCGATGAACGCCCCGGCGTTGCGGGTGAGCAGGTCGACCACAGCGTCCAGCAGGGTGTCCACGAGGATGGTCAGGGCGCCGACCGCGTGGTAGGCCGCGCTCGCGAACTTCTTGATCTGGCCGCTGACGTCGGTCATGAACTCGACGTGCCCGTGGCACACGGCGGAGTACTCGGCGAGCCAGCTCTCGGCCGCGTCCGCCGCGTTGCCGTTCCACTTGTCCTGCACCAGGTAGCGCCCGCGGTCGACGTTCTCCTTCACGATCGTGCACGCGTAGGCGGTGTCCGCGAAGGCCTGGCCCTGCCGGTACAGGTTGCTCCAGTCGCCGCCGACCAGCCGGGTCAGCTCCTCGAAGACGTCTCGGCCGGTCAGGGCTTTCATGAGGTCCCGGACGTGCTGCGCGACCGAGCACCGGCCGAGCAGTTCGTCGACGCCCTTCTCGAAGTCGACGTTCCAGCCCTCGGCGACGGCCTTCTCGTCCGGGTTCGGCGGCACGCCCGGGTACTGCTCGGCGGGGTTGGCGGCCGGGTCGCGACCGCCGTCGAAGCCCGCGTCCGGGGCGACGACGTCGGCCTCGTCGATGCGGGTGGGCGTCGCGCCGGGGTAGGTGGCGTCCAGCGCGCGGGCCGCCGCCACGTCGGGGCGCGCGTAGCGCACGGCGAGCCGCGCGAACTCCGCGCCGGACGTCCGGGCCAGGTCGGCGGCGTGCCGGGTGTTGGCCTCGCCGATCCGCTGGACCTCGTTCAACGGCTCGTTGAGCAGGCCGAGGAGGCCTTCCTGGTAGCCGTCGGGCCGCCGGTACTCCAGCTCCAGGACGAACCGCCCGATCGCCTCGCCGTTGCGCGAGACCAGTCGCCCCAGACCCGCCACCGAAGGCGTGTGCACGAAGAACCCGGTCATGTCGCTCCCCTCGACGCCCCGCGCGGCGTAACGCCGAACGGCGCAGCCGCCACCGATCGGCGCGGGGACTCACTCGGCTATGACGGACCAGAAGGCGGCCTCGTAGGCGTCGACCATGCGCGCCGCGCGCAGCAGCTCCACCGGGTCGTCACCGGCCGCCAGACCCTTGGCGACGACCTCCGCCGCCTGGTCCAGCACCTCCTGCGGGGTCTCGGCGAAGAACCGGAAGTGCGCCACCGCCCGGTCCGAGAACCCCTGCGCCTGGAGCGCGTCCGCGAGCCGCGCGTAGGTGCCGCCGGACTCCTCGACGTTCACCAGCAGCGCCAACGGCACCGCGCCGCGCGGCCCGAACACCGCCGTCCGGGCCAGGAACGCCGGGTAGGCCTGGGCCAACGGCCGGGGCTCGTGCGCCCGCAGGTCCGCCTCCCCCGCGCCGACCGCCGCGCCGAAGTCCAGCAGCAGCGCCAGGGCCTCGTCCTCCGCCCCGGCCATGGCCAGGAACAACGGCTCCGGGAACCGCGCGGCGAGCAGCGCGAAGCTCTGCCGGTCGCTGGACACGAGGTGGTACAGCTCCCCGGCCAGCCCCCGCAGCCGCCCGGTCTCGACCGGGCCGGCCTCCACCAGCTCCAGGAACCGGTTCGGCGCCTTGGTCAACGCCTGCCGCCCCCGTGCCACCAGGTCCGCGACGTCCATCAGTCATCCCCTCTCGTGCCGAACTGGCCGAACTCGCCGGACCGACTTCGTGGTGGACGGCCCGGGCACCACCTCGGCGATCCACGGCCCCTCGGTCGACGGGTCGAGGACGCCGTCCTCCAGCCACGTGTAGGCGTCGTCCAGAACGCGTGCCGCGAGTGCCGCGTCCCGCTCGTCGGTGTTGACCCACAGCCGGTCCCACAGCCGCGCGATCCGCCGCCGCGACTGTCCGCAGAACGCGTCCGCCAACTCGACCGCCGACCCGCCCAGCGACCGGGCGTGCGCGCAGCTCACGGTCATCGCGTACAGCTCGGCGGCGATGTCCACGACCCGTCCCACGAACAGTTGCCGTTCGAGAATCCGCTCACCCCACCGCTTGCGCCCGCGCTCCAGGTGACGGGCCAGCTCGCGGCACGTGTCAGCGGCGAAGGCCATGTGCCCGGCCAACTCTCCGAAGTCATGGTCGGTCGTGGGCATTTCGTCTGGTATGTCGCTATCCCCCAGGGCGTCGGACGCGATGAACACCCGCAACGCCTCGGTGGAGCCGTCGAAGATCCGCCCGATCCGGACGTCCCGCAGGAGCTGCTCCACCGGCACACCGCGTTCACCGCGCGCGGCAGCGGACTCGGCCGTCTCGTACCCGCGCCCGCCGCGCACCTGCACCAGTTCGTCGGCGACCCGCCAGGTCTGCTCGGAGGCGAACAGCTTGGCCAACTCCGCCTCGGCCCGCGTGTCCGCACCCGCGTCGGCCCGCCGCCCGGTGACCTCGACGATCGACTCCAACGCGAACGCGGTGGCCGCGATGAACGCGACCTTGGCCGCGACCGCCTCGTGCGCCCCGATCGGCTTGTCCCACTGCACCCGAACCCGAGACCACTCGCGGGCGATCTTCAAACTCCACTTGGCAGCCGCCGCGCACACCGCCGGCAGCGACAGCCGACCGGTGTCCTGCGCGGCCAGCGCCACCTCCAGGCCCTGCCCTTCGGGCCCGATACGCCGGTTCTCGGGGATGCGGACGTCGTGCAGCCGCACGACCCCGTTCTCCAGCCCCTTCAGCCCGAGGAACGAACTCCGGTGCTCGACGGTGAGGCCCGGAGCGTCCGCCTCGACCACGAACGCCGACATCCCGCCGGGCCGGTCGGCCGTGGGCGGGACCATCGCCATGACGACGAGGAGGTCGGCGATGGTCCCGTTGGTGACCCACAGCTTCAGCCCGTTGAGGACGTACCCGCCGTCGTCGGTCGGGGTGGCGGTGGTGCGCATCCGGAACGGGTCGTTGCCGATGTCCGGTTCGGTGAGGGTGAACGCCGAGATCTCCCGCGCACACCGGGGCAGGAGGTCGCGCTTCTGCTCGTCGGTGCCGAACAGGAGGAGGGGCTGGGTGAGCCCGATCGCTTGGTGGGCCGCGAGCAGTTCCCCCAGGGAGGAGTGCGCCGAGCCGACGAGCATCAGCGCGCGGAGGTAGCAGAGGTTCGACAGCCCGAGGCCGCCGTACTCGCGCGGCAACTTGATCGCGAACGCACCGAGGTCGCGCAGCCCGTCCACCACGTCGTCGGGGATGCGGTCCTCCCGCTCGATCTCCGCCCCCGATACTTTCAGCTCACAGAAATTTTTAATTCGCTGAAGGAAAATTTTCTCCTCTGCGGTGAGACCGCCACCGACGAGCGGCACGACCTGGCCATCAAGGGCGGGCGGCGTGGACTGGCCCTCGCCGGCGGACGACGTGGTCAGGCCGCCGCCGGCGGACGACGTGGTCAGGCCCTGGCCGGCGAGCGGCTTGAGGTGACGGTCGCCGGAATTACGCCCGGTCAGGTCGTTGGCCGCGGGTGGCTCGAACAGGTCGAGTCGCAGTCGGCCGCGGAAGAGTTCTTTGCCGAAACTCGGTCGGGTCACCGTCACCGTCGCCTCCCCTGACAGGACTCGGACCGAGCCCCGTCCACTCAGGACTTGGTCGCTTCTTCCGTGCTTTCACTGGTCTCGGAACCCCAGTCCGCCCCGCTGGTCGGCGGCACGTGCCGGAGCTGCGTCACCGCGAGCACCGCGCCCACCGCGGCGATCACGGCCGCGATCAGGGCACCGGTGTTGAGGCCACTGGTGAAGGCGGCCCGTGCGGTGTCCAGGAGTTGGCCGCCCAGGTCGCCCGATGCGCGCGAAGCCACCGCCAGCGCGCCGTCGAGGCTGTCCCGGGCCGCCGCGGCGTCCTCGGTGGACAGGCCGCCCGGCAGCTCGACCCCACCCCGGTACACGGCCACGCCGATGCTGCCGATCAGCGCGACGCCCAGGGACAGCCCGAGGTCGTTCGCGGTGGTGCTCAACCCGGACGCCGCGCCCGCCTTCTCCGGCGGCACCGATCCGACGACCAGGCCGGTGGTCAGCGCCATCGCCGGGTTGACCGCCGGGTACAGCACGATGAAGCCCGCGATCAGCAGCGGCAGGCCCGCCGTGCTCTCGACCTGCGTGAGCATCAGGTAACCGACCACCTGGATCGCCAGGCCACCCGCGATGATCAACCCGGGCCGGACCTTCCGGGCCAGGATCGGCGTGGTCATCGAGACACCGACCAGGACGAGCGCGGCGGGCAGGATCGCGAGCCCGGTCTGCAACGGCGACAACTCGGCCACCAGTTGCAGGTACTGCGTGAACATCAGGTACATGCCACCCATGGCGAGCGCCGCCAGGATGTACACCGACAGCGCGCCGGACACCGTGCGGTTGGCGAACAACCGGACGTCCAGCAACGGGGCGTCGATGCGCAGCTGCCGCAGCACGAACCACACCCCGAACGCCACACCGACCACGATCGCGCCCAACGCCTCGACCAGCGAGTCGTCCTTCGCCAACGCCTTCACGCCGTAGATCAGCGGGAGGAGGGTCGCCAGCAGCAGTCCGACGCTGAGCACGTCGAGCTTGCCCGCGTTGACGTCCTTGTGCTCCGGCAACACGAACGGCGCCGCGATCGCCACCAGCGCCATCACCGGCACCGCGACCAGGAACGTCGCCCGCCAGGTGAAGACCTCCAGCAACAGTCCGGACAGGAGCGGTCCGAGCGCGACACCGACCGAGATCCCGGCCGCCCACGCCCCGATCGCCACCCCGCGCTGCTTGGGGTCGAGGAACATCGAGAAGATCAACCCGAGCGTGGCCGGCATGACCGCCGCGGCAGCGACCCCGAGGACGGCCCGCCAGAAGATCATCATGGACGGGTCGCTGGTGTACGCGGCGACGACGGACACGACCGCGAACACCGCCGACCCGAGCGCCAGGAGCTTGCGCCTACCGACCCGGTCCCCGAGCGTGCCCATCGCGACGAGGAAGCCCGCCATCAGGAAGCCGTAGATGTCGACGATCCACAGCATCTGCGTGCCGTCCGGGCGGAGGCTCGCGGAGATGTGCGGGATCGCGAGGAAAAGGATCGTCAGCATCATGAATAGGAGGAGGGATGGGAGCACCAGCAGGCCCAGTCCCAGCCACTCCCGTCGTCCGGCTCGTGGTGGCGCTTGGTTCGCGGTGGACATGACCCATCCCTTCCGTCGACTGCGATACCGGGTGGGGGTATCGGTGGGCGTTGCTGACCATACAGGGAGGGGGTATGCCGTCGCAGCCCGTGACCACCATTCGGCGGCAACGGGACGGTAACTCCACGCTAGAGCCGCAGGCCGATGCCCCGAGCGCGCCGGCCCGCCGCCACCCAACCGCTGCGCCGGCCCGTCGGCCTCAACTGGCGCGGCGGCCCGGGAGTGGGATGACGGGCGGCCCGGGAGCGCGCGGGCGGGCGGGGCAGCGGGCAGATGTTCCGACTCACCGCCCGCGACCCGCAATCCCGCCACACCACCCGAGCCGGCCACCGCCTGGGCCGCCGACCCCAACCGTCGCACCGGCCCGCCAGCCTCAACCGCCGCCCAGCCCGCCAGCCCGCCAGCCCGCCAGCCCGCCAGCCCGCCAGCCCGCCAGCCCGTCAGCCCGTCAGCCCGTCAGCCCGTCAGCCCGTCAGCCCGGAACTGTCGTACCCCCGTGGGACAATGCAACCGGGGGCCGGAGGCCGCCCACCACCCCCGCCTCACACCGCCGGACGGGCCGTGATCAGCGACAACGGCCCAGCCGCCCCGTGCCCCACCGACTCGACCACAAACCCCGTCTCCGCCAGCAGCGCCCGGAACTGCGCCTCCGTCCGCTCCCGCCCTCCAGCCGTCACCAGCATGTTGATGTCCGTGTAGAACATCACCGGGTTCTCCGTGTTCGCCCGGTCCGGCAGAACAGACCCCACGATCAACAAGGTCGCGTCCACCGGCATCGACTCCCGCACCGTGCGAAGCAACCGCCGGGCGTTCTCGTCGTCCCAGTCCTGGAAGACGCTCTTGATGACGTACAGGTCACCCCCACCCGGAACGGACGAGAAGAAGTCCCCCGCCACGACCTCGCACCGCTCCGACACCCCGGCCGCCGCCAGCACACCCGCCGCCTCCGCGACACCGGCCGCACTGTCGAAGCACACCCCCGACAGGTGCGGGTGAGCCCCCAGAATCGCCGACAGCAACGTCCCGTCACCGCCACCGACGTCAACCACCCGCCGGACACCGCTGTAGTCGTACCCGTCGGCCACCAAACCGGCCGAAACCCGCGACTCCTGCCCCATGGCCACGTTGAACAGCGCCGACAACTCCGGGTTCTCCGCCAAGTGCACGTAGATGTTCTTGCCGTGCACAAAGTCGAAAGCGCACTCACCGGTCTTGATCGTGTGCCCCACCTGCTGCCACGACGAGAACAACGTCGGGTTCGTGAAGAACCGCGTGAACGCCCACAGCGAGTTCGGCGAGTCCGTCCGCAACTGCTCGCCCACCTCCGTGAGGGCGAACCGGTCCGGCTCCGGCTCGGCGAGCAACCCGATGGCGACCAGGGTGCGCAGCAGCCGGTGCAGGGACGGGGCGTGGGTGCCGGTGGCCGACGCCAGGTCCGCGCTCGCCGTCACGCCCGCGTGGACGTGATCGGCGATCTTCAGCTCGGCGGCCAGGGCCAGGGCCTGCGAAGCCATGTAACCGCCGATGATCTCGATCAACGCGGCGCGGTTGGCGATCCGGGCCTGGTCGATCCCGGCGGCGGGCAGGGTGCTGGTCATCGGACATGCCTTTCGGTGAGGGGGTGTCGGACCCACACGTTGGGTTCCAGGTAGACGGCGTGGTCGTGGACGACGTCCGCCTGGACCGGGGTCAGCGCGCCCGGCACGACGACCGGTCCGCTGGTGTCGAAGGGGAGTCCGGTCCACTCGCGCCACTGCGCGAGACTGCCGGAGATGGTCATGGAAACCGGGCACACCTTCAAGATCTCCGCGCCCGCCCGGACGTGGACGCGCAGCCACGGGTCGGTGGGCAACCCGTCGTCCCGGACACGAGCCGCGTACTCCGTCATCGGCACGTGCGGCTCATGATGCTTGGCACTGGGCCGAACCGGCACGACTACATCCCGGTACCCATGAGCACGAGCATTCTCAGCCACGGCGGAAAGCGTGTAACCAGAAAGATTCTGGGCACGCCTCCCCGGAACCACAGCCACTTCCAAGGCACACAACGTGGTCAGCGGACGACCCTCGTACGTGTCCATCATGCTGAGCTTGAGGGAAGCGTCCCACCCGTTGTCGGGCAAGGAATCCGGGTCGCCGTCCCAAGCGAACGGCACAGCGGCGGCACGCGCCACCACGGTGTCCTCGTCGTCGACCACGACCATCTGGTGCTGCGGGTACCGGTCGAACGCCCACCCGATCAGCATCGGCTCGGGCGCGATGTAAGCGGGCCACTCGGCTTCCATGTACAGCATGGCGTCCGTGAGGTCCGGCCGCTCTTTCAGGGTCACCACACGCATGTCGACCTCACGCTGCCAGGCTGCGCGCGGGCAGCGTCTCAGTGGGCATCTCACCGAAAGCCGAACCGTGGTCGCGCAACAACGCCAGGTACTCCGCGCGCGGCACCGGCACCGCGCCGATGAGCTTCGCGTGGTCCCCGTCGTGCTGGACGTCGACCGCCACGCCGCCGCTCTCCGCGACCCGCCGCACCAGGCACGCCACCGCGACCTTCGCCGCGCCACTGCGCCTGGTGAACTGGGAGTCCGCGCTGAACACGCCGCCGATCCGCACGCCGAACGTGCCGCCGACCAGCTCGTCGCCCTCCCACACCTCCACGCTGTGCGCGTGCCCGGCCTCGTGCAGCGCCACCAACCCCCGCACCAGCCGGTCGGTGAGCCACCGGGGTTCCCGCCCGGCGCGGCAGTGCAGCACCACCTGCTCGAAGCACGCGTTCAGAGTCGTGGTCCACTCGACCTTGTTGCGCAGCTGCTGGCGCAGGCTGCGCTGCACCCGCAGCCGGTCCACGAAGATCACCGGGCGCGGGTCGGGCGAGCACCACGCGACCGCGTACGGGTCTTCGCCCAGCGCGGGCACCTCGCCGTACGCGAACTCGTTGACGATCTTCTGCTCCTCGGTGTCCGCCGGGAACGGGTACAGCCCGTGCCGGTAGGCGGCCAGGAGGGTCTGCGGCGACAGGTCGTCGCGGAACGCCACCGGACCCTCGGCGGGCGCGTCCGCCAGGTCGAGGAAGTCCCAGGTCATCACGCCGCCCCGAGGAACTCGATGGCGGTGAGGTAGCCGATGTAGCGGTCCAGCATGGCCGCGTCGACCGGCGGGATCTCGATGCCGCTGCCGCGCAGCGCCTCGGTCACGTTGGTCTGGGTGAACACCGGGAACGTGGTCTCCAGGTACATCTCGGCCACGCTCATGGACCCGGCGGCGCACCGGTCGATGAACAGCGGCGCGAACGGGGTCATCGGGTGGTCGGGCTGTTCGACGGCGACGCGCACCATCTCGTCCAGCCACTCGCTCCACGACACCTCGCGCACGTCGTGCCCGTGCGCCCGCAGCCGGTCCACCAGCACCGAGATGTTGACCTTGCCCGCGTTGGTGAGGTGGTAGACCTCCCCGGCGGGCAACGACTTCCCGGCGATGTGCGCGACCGCCGCCGCGAACACGTCCACCGGGGTGTAGTCCAGCGGCAACTCGGCGATCGGCGCGGTCCCGGTGTCCACCACGAACTTCTTCATCGCGCACATCTCGGTGGCGATGTTCCACGCACCGTTGACCCGGTCGCCGGAGATGTCCGCCGCCCGGTACACCGCGACCGGCAGCCCCTGCTCGGAAGCCTTCCGCAGCAACGCTTCCGCGACCCACTTGCTCTCCACGTACCCCACGGACAGGTGGTCCGCGTAGCCCAACGGAGTGGTCTCGGTGACGTGCCGGATGCCGGCGGTGCCGAAGCCCGCGATGACCGCCATGGTGGACGTGTAGTGCACCGGGATGTTGCGGTGCCGCGCGGCCATCCGGATGATCTCGCGGGTGCCGTCGACGTTGGCGGGCTTCATGTGCGAGTACGGGTAGATGAAGTTGACCCGGCCGCCCGGGTGGTGGATGACGTCCACCGTGCGGGCCAGCCGGTCGAAGTCCTCTTCGGACAGACCCAGGCCGGGCTCGCCCAGGTCGCCGGGGACGGCCGTGATCCGCGACCGGAACCGGCCGAGGTCGTCGCCGAAGTAGTGCACGGCGTTGGCCTGCAAGCGGTTCAGGCCGTGGTCGGGGTCGTCCGCGCGGACCAGGCAGTGCACGGTGGCGTCGGTCTTCTCCAGCAGTTCCCGCAGCAGGTAGACGCCGAGGAAACCGGTCGCGCCGGTGAGGAAGACGTGCCGCGGGTCCTGCCAGTTGGCGGAGTCCTCGACGTCCCGGCGGATCTCGACGTCCAGCGCCGACTCGGCCGCGAAGTCGACCTTGCGGCGGGTGTCGTCGCCGGCCAGGGTGCCCTCGCGGGCGGCCCGCACGGCACGCGCGAAGCTGCGCAGGGTGGCGTCCTCCAGCAGCAGCCGGATCAGCGGGCGGACCTGGGTGATCAGCACGCCCAGCGAGCCGCGGACCTTGGCCATCAGCTCGGCGGCGAGGATGGAGTTGCCGCCCAGCTCGAAGAAGTTGTCGTCGGCGGCGACCCGGTCCACCTTGAGCACCTGCCGCCACAGCCGCGCCACACCGCGCTCCACCAGGTCCACCGGACCGTCGTCCGCGGTCGTCCGGGTGGTCTCGGGCACGGGCAGGGCGGCGAGGTCGACCTTGCCGTTGGTCTTCAGCGGCAGCTCGGGCACGGCGACGAACGCCGTGGGCACCATGTAGTCGGGCAGGTGGCGGCCGGTGAACTCGCGCAGCTCCTTGGCGTCCACGGGCCGGGAGGACGTGTAGTAGGCGGCGAGGCGCTTCTGGCCGTTGCTCTCGTAGGCGGTGACGGCGACGGTGTCGACGGCGTCGTGCGCGGCCAGCGTCGTCTCGACCTCGCCGGGCTCGACGCGGAAGCCGCGGATCTTGAGCTGGCGGTCGATGCGGCCCAGCACCTCGACGCTGCCGTCGGCGGTCCACGCGCCCAGGTCGCCGGTGCGGAACACCCTTCCGTGCGGGGTGGACCGGAAGCGGTGGTCGGCGTCCTCGGTGAGGTAGCCACGAGCAACGCCCCGCCCGCCGATGTGGATCTCGCCGCGCTGCGCGGGGTTGCCGTGCTCGTCGAGGATGTGCACTTCGGTGCCGGGCAGGGGTTTGCCGACCGGGGCCGCGCCGCGCTCCGGCAGGACGTCGGCGGTGAGGTCCGCGACGCACGAGGTGATCGTGGTCTCGGTGAGCCCGTAGGCGTTGACCAGCCGCACGCCCGGCATGAGGTCCAGCGCGAGCCGGCAGTCCTCGGCGTTGACCGCCTCGCCGCCGACGACGACCAGCCGCACCGGCAGCTCGCCCGCGCCGCGCTCGACCTCCGACAGGAACCGCCGCCAGTACGCCGGGGTCAAATCCATGACGGTGATCCCGTGGTGGCGCAGGCGTTCCGGCAGTTCGCTGGGCGCCCACACGGTCTCCGGCAGCACGAGGGTCGCGCCGGCCAGCAGCGCGGTCGTGATCTGCTCGATGGACGTGTCGAAGGACAGCGCGCCGAACTGGAGGACGTTGTCGTCGGGCGTGATGCCGTAGACGCCTTCGAGTTCCGCGCACAGGTAGCTCAGCGACCCGTGCTCGACCACGACGCCTTTGGGCGTGCCCGTCGACCCGGAGGTGTAGATGATGTACGCGGCGTCGGCGGCGTGCACCGCGACCGGCAACGGGGACGCGGTGTCCGTCCCGGAGTCCGGGGTGACCGCCGTGACGGGCAGGTCGGCGAAGCGGGCGACGTCGTGGGTCAGCACGACACCGCAGCCGGTCTCCTTCACGAACGCCTCGACGCGCCCGTCCGGCGCGCTCGGCTCGACCGGCAGGTACGCGGCGCCGGCCTTCCAGACGGCCAGGAGGCTCACGATCGCGTCGACCGAGCGCTCCAGGTGGACCATGACGACCGAGTCGGGGCCGGTGCCCCGGCCGACGAGGAAGCGGGCGAGGCCGTTCGCGCGGCGCTCCAGCTCCCCGTAGGTGGTCGTCGCGTCGCCGTGGACGACCGCCGCCCGGTCGGGCTGGGACGCGGCACGGGCGGCGAACAGTTCGTGGACACGCGATTGCCTACGGATGTTCATGGGTTCCCTCGGGGTGCCGCCGAATTTCTCGATGACGCCGACATTACCGACGGACTCCGGTTCCCCCGACTACCAGAACGAGCCATCCTCGGATCGGGTTCCCGCACGGTCCACTACTCATCAGAGTAGTCGGCGGGGCGCGCTGGAATTGCGCTGGAATTGCACTTGGACGCGGCCGGCGAAGGGCTTTTCCGCGGAACTGTCAGGCCATCGCGGGGACGTGCCGGACGAGTTCGGCGCGCGAGGAGATGCCCAGGCGGCGGAACAGGCCGCGCAAGTGGTAGTTCACCGTGTGCGGGGACAGCCGGACGCGGGTCGCGATCTGCCGGTTGGTCATGCCCTCCGCGACCAGCCGCGCGATGGCCCGCTCGACCCCGCTGAACGTGTCCCAGGCCGGGCTCGTCTCGGTCGGTTCGCCCAGGTCGGCGAGGTCGCGCCGGGCCAGCGCGGCGGCCCGGGGGTCGACGTGCACGACCGCGGCCAGGGCGGCGGGGTCCTTGTCCAGCAACGCTTTCGCGTGCGCGGCGGCCGCCACGACCGTGGGCACGGCGGGGTTCGCGGCGGCCAGGCGGGCGGTCTCGGCCACCACGCGGCGGGCGAGGTCCGGGTCGTCGGCGGCGGTGGCGGTGCGGACCAGCCACGCGGCGGCGGCCGGTTCGGCGAGCAGGAGGACGGGGTCGGTGGATGCGGCCGCGGCCGCGGCCCGTTCCGGGCCGTAGCGACGGGCGGTCACCAGCAACGACACCCAGTCGTGCAAGGTGGAGCGGACGGCGTGGCCGGGGGTGGGCTCGGCGAGCAGGGTCGCCGCGCGGTCGACGTCACCAGTGCGCAGTGCCACCGCGGCCAGGACCGCCAGGGCGTGCGGGATCAGCAGCAGGACACCGGCTTTCCGGGTGGCCGCGAGCCCGCGTTCGGCTCGGTCGGCGGCGTCGTCGAGGCGGCCGGCGACCAGCAGGACGGCGGCTTCGACGATGTCCACGCAGCCCTCGTAGCAGTCGCGTTCGCGCGGGCCGAGGTCGTCGCGGGTGGCGCGGAGCAGGGAGTGGGCCTCGTCGAGGCGGCGCAGGCTGCCCAGCTTGTCGGCGAGCGCGAGCCGTTGCCACAGCCGCCAGTGCGGCGCCCGGCTCTCGTGCGCGCGGGCCAGGTGCAACGACTCCGCCACCATGCCCCGCCGCCACCGCAGCTCGGACAACACCAACGCCGCCACCGAGACGCTGACCGGCGCACGCGCCCCCGCCGGAACATCCGCACTTTGCTGGTGATCGCGGGCGAGCACCTGCCGGTCGGCGGCCAGCACGGCCTCCGCCGCCGTCTCCGCCCGCCGATCACCGGCCAGGGCCAGCGCGGCGAGCCGAGTCCCCGTCGCCTCGTCGGCCAGCCTCCCCGGCCCGGCCGGCTGCACCCGCTCGGCAGCGGCTCGCGCGGCGGTCGCGTCCCCCTTGAGCAGCAACAAGTTCCCGAGCAGCCCGTGCAGGTCGTCGGCGTACCGGGCAGCTCCGGGCCGGGCCAGCGCCGCGCGCACCAAGGCCAGCGACCGGGTCAACTCGTCGGCCGACCGGTCCCCCGCGACCCGCCGCCCCAGCAGCCGGTCGCAGTCGGCGGTCACCGCGTCCCGCAGCACCCGGGGCATCGCCCCCAGCACCGCCGACCACACCGACTCGCGCCGGAACCGCAGGTCGTCACCGGCCCACTCCAGGACCTCCGCGTCCAGCAACGCGTCCACCGCCCCCAGCAGCTGCACGACCCGCTGCCCGGTCAGCTCGGCGAGGTCCGCGACCCGGCACGTCCGCCCCACCACCGCCGCCACCTGCGCCAACGTCCACGCGCCGGGTGTGCCGCGCAGCCGGTCCCGCACGCGCGCGAGGTCGTCGCCGACCCCCGCCGGCGCACTCCCGGAGTCGCTTTCCCCGTACCGCACACGGCCATCGTGCATTCGGTTCCCCGGCCGCTCAACACCCCTTACCCCGCATTGCCCCCCGCGATTACCGGAAAATGGGCGGAATCGGCCGCGCCCGACTTCCCCGGCGATTACCCGGGTTTGTTTGGATCGCCGCGACGGCACAGCGGGAAATCAGGCGTGAATGGAGTCCGCATGATCGAGGGGCGCGTCCGCGACGTGATCGCATCGGTGTTCTCGGTCCACCCGGACGAGCTGCCCGCGCGGCTCGACCCGGACACCCTGCCGGGGTGGACCTCCCTGCGCCAGGTGCAGCTCGTGTTGGCGCTGGAGCAGGAGTTCGGCGTCGAGGTGGACCCGGCGCTGGTGCCCGAACTGGTGTCCGAGCGGGCGATAGTCGAGATGCTGGCGGAGGCGGCGGCATGAACGGGACGTTCTACGCCAACCTGCGCACCGTCTACGACGTCATCGGGTTCCACGGGTGGCAGCGGCCCGACCACGTGGCCGTGATCTGCGAGGACCGCCGGGTCACCTACGGTGAGCTGGCGACGTGGAGCAACCGCACCGCCAACGCCCTGCGCGCGCACGGCGTCCGGCCCGGCGACCGCGTCGCGTACCTGGGCAAGGAGTCCGAGCGGTACTACGAGGTGCTGTTCGCCTGCGCCATCGCGGGCGCGGTGGTGGTGCCGATCAACTGGCGGCTGACGCCCGCCGAGATCCACCACATCCTGCTGGACTCGGCCTCGACCGTCCTGTTCACCGACGACGCCACCGCGGACCTCCCGGGGCTGCCGCGGCTGCGACACGTCGTCCCCATCGCTTCCCTGCCCGAGTGGCGCGGCACGGACGACACCGACAGCGACCCCGTCTTCGACCAGGACCACCCCGTCGCGCAGGTCTACACGAGCGGCACCACCGGCAACCCCAAGGGCGTCGTGCTGGCGCACCGCAGCTTCTTCGCGGTGAAGGCCGCGCTGGCCTCGGCGGGGCTGGACTGGATCGACTGGCGGGCCGACGACATCAGCCTCATCGGCATCCCCGGCTTCCACATCGGCGGGCTGTGGTGGTCGATCCAGGGGTTCGGCGCGGGCATCACGATGGTGTCGGTGCCGGTGTTCGCGGGCAACCAGGCCGTCCGGCTGGTGCGGGAGCTGGGGATCACCACGGCGTGCATGGTGCCGGCGCAGATGCAGATGATGCTCGCCCCGCCGCGGCCCAAGCGCGAGGACTTCGCCACGCTGCGCAAGGTCGTCTACGGCGGGTCGCCGATCTCCGAGGCGCTGCTGGCGCGGTGCCTGGACACGTTCGACTGCGAGCTGGCCCAGATCTACGGCTTGTCCGAGAGCGGCAACACCGCCGTGTGCCTGCCGCCGTCCGAGCACGTCGTGGGCAGCCCCCGGATGCGGGCCGCCGGCCGGCCGTACCCCGGCGTGGACATCAAGATCGTGGACGAGGACGGCGACATCCTGCCGCCCGGCGCGGTGGGCGAGGTGTGCCTCCGTTCACCGGCCGCGATGCTCGAGTACTGGGGCCTCCCCGAGGCAACGGCCGAAACCCTGGTGGACGGCTGGCTGCACACCGGCGACGCCGGCTTCCTGGACGACGGCTACCTGTTCATCCAGGACCGCATCAAGGACACGATCATCGTGGCGGGCGAGAACGTCTACCCGGCGGAGATCGAGAACGCCCTGGCCGCCCACCCGGACGTCCTCGAAGTCGCCGCCGTCGGTGTCCCGAGCCCCCACTGGGGCGAGGTCGTCCACTGCTTCGTGGTCCCCCGCGCCGGCACTTCCCCGGACACGCGTGCTATGACCGGCTTCCTCCGGGGACGCATCGCCGACTTCAAGCTCCCGTCGAGCTACGAGCTGCTCGACGCGCTGCCCCGCAACCCCAGCGGCAAGGTCCTCCGCCGCGACCTGAGGGAGCGGTTCTGGCAGCACCTCGACCGCCGCGTGGCCTAGCCGCCTGCGGAAAGCCCCTACCACCTTCCCCACGACAGGCGGAGACCATGCGCATCTCCCTGCGACACAACAGCGACTACCAAGCCCTGCGAACCGGTGACCCGAGCAAGATCACCCTGGAGTACTCGGCCGACCCGACAACGGTCGCCCGTTCCCTGCCCCGCCGCCCCGCCGGCGAGCGCAAGACCGTGCTCCTGCTGGGCGCCAACGGTTTCGTCGGCATGCACCTGCTGCGCGAACTGCTCCTCGACGACCGCGTCGGCAAGGTCTACGCCCTCGTCCGCCCCAAGGGCGACCAGACCGGCGAGGCCCGCATCGCCCGCACGGCCCGCAAGTACAAGATGGCGCTGCCCGCCATGGACAAGCTGGTGGTCTTCGAGGCGGGGTACGTCGAGCCGCAGCTGGGCTTGGACGACGCCCGTTACGAGGAGCTGCTGACGTCGGTCGACGTGGTCGTCGACGGTGCCGGCGCCACGACGCACGAGTACCCGTACTCGCGGTACCGCGCGGAGAAGGTCGTGCCGACGGTGGCGCTGGCGGAGTTCTGCCTGACCAAGCGGTTCAAGACGCTGCACGTGATCGGCTCGGTGGGCAGCGAGGTGTACCGGTCGCTGCGCGACTTCCACCGCAAGAGCTTCTTCTTCCAGGGCTACAGCCGGATGAAGTTCGTGGTGAAGCACTTGGCACTGCGCGCGAACCGGGACGGCGTGCCGATCCACCTGTACCAGGCGCCGTTCGCGCTGGGTGGTCCGCTGACGTCGTTCAAGGACCCCGGGATGGAGTACTCGTTCTGGAACATGATCTGGCACATGGTGCAGCAGGGCCAGACGTGGGAGTCCGAGGCGAGGATCCCCATGGTGGCAGGCGACGTCCTGGCCCGCACGGTCCTCGACAACGCCCTCTCGGAGTCCCCGCGCGCCATCACGTACCCGGTCACCCCGGTCACCAACGCCGACCTGGCCGCGCGCTTCAACCTGCGGACGGTCCCGTGGCGCACCTTCCGCCGAACCCTCCTCCGCGCCAACCGAGTCCGCCTGTCCGACGTCGACTGGAAGCACCCGTTCTCCAGCACCCGCCGAGCCCGCCAGCAGTCCCGGTTCATCCGCTCCCTGTTCCCCCGCTGCCTGCCCACGGCGCTGGCCAACATCGACGCAGCGGCCCACACGACCCCCATCGTCCTGGGCTCGACCCTGGAACCGATCGACATCCTGGAGTCGAACGCCCGCAACATCCGCAAACTCGCCAGGGACCTCCCCCCGGAACCCACAAGGGAATCCCTGGCCCCCGCCCACCCCACCACCCCGATCCCCACGGCCGCCTGAACCACTCCCCACCCGAGCGGGGTCGAGCCACCCTCGACCCCGCTCGACCTTTTCCTCCCACAGTCCCACGCCCAGCTCTGTCATACCCCAGTGAGACAATGGAACCGGGGGCCGGAGGCCGCCCTCAGGCGCCGGCACCACACTCAGCCACTCGCGCCGGGCCACTCAGACCACGCCCAGCCACTCGCACCACACTCGGCCGCCCAGGCCCGGCTCGGCCACTAAGACCACGCCCGGCCGCTTTGCGCGCTTGGGCACTCACGCCACACTCGGCCGTTCACGCCACGCTCGGCCGCTCACGCCACGCTCGGGCACTCGGCCACGCTCGGACGCTTCCGCCACACTTGGCCGCTCGGACCGCGTTCGGGCGCTTGCGGCACACTTGGCCGCTCGGACCGCGTTTGCGCGCGTGGGCCCTCTTGACGCTGGGCCCCGCCCCACGAGGCTGGATGCAGCGCCAAGGCAGGTAGCGGCGTACAACGCAGCCATCGGCGGCCGAGTGGTTGAGGCGCGCACCGCCGGTCCGCGCGCACAGCAGCCGCTGGGCACCGGGCGCCGAGCACCGGACGTCGAGCGGCAGGGTGCCGGGCGGTGGCAACCGAGCGGCACGGCGGCGAGCATCGGGCACCAGGCATCGGGCACCAGGCAGCAGGCAGCAGGCAGCAGGCAGCAGGCAGCAGGCAGCAGGCAGCAGGCAGCAGGCAGCAGGCAGCAGGCAGCGAAGTGTGGGTTGTGGTCCGTGGAGGTGTGGCCTCCGGCCCCCGGTTCCATTGTCCCACGGGGGTACGACGATTTTGGGCGTGCGGGCGTGCGGGCGTGCGGGCCGGAGGTGCGGGCGGGCGTGCAGGTGGGAGGGCGTGCGGCGAGCGGGCAGGTGGGCGTTAGCGGCGGCGGAGGTTGGCGGTCGGGTGTGCGGGTGTCGCTGCGTGTAGACGGGTGTCGGTGCGTGTAGACGGGTGTCGGTGCGTGTAGACGGGTGTCGGTGCGTGTAGACGGGTGTCGGTGCGTGTAGACGCGTGTTGGTGGGCGGGCGGGTGTTGGTAGGGGGAGGTGTACTAGGGGCGAGGTGGGTGCGGGTCGTGAGTGGGTGGGGTGGTGAGTGGGTGGATGGTTTGGTGGTGGGGTTAGGCGGCTGGGCGTAGGCCTATGCGTTCGCCTAGTAGGTCCAAGCGTTCTAGGACGGTGGCGGTTATTCCGTCGGGGTCCAGGCCGTAGCCGGCTAGTAGTTGGTCGCGGTTGCCGTGGGGGATGAAGGTGGTTGGTAGGGCACACGTGCCGGCACAAGTGTCACTACCGGCCGCCGCAAGCGCTTGCGCCAAGCGGCCGCCCAAAGAACCGGCTGACGCGGTGTCCTCGACGGTCAGGACCAATCGGTGCTCGGACGCCAACCGCACCAACGCCGAGTCCAAGGGCGCGATCCACCGCGGGTCCACGGCCGTCGTGGGGACACCCCGCGCAGTCAGGGCGTCGGCGGCGGCCAGGCAATCTGCGGCTAGAGCCCCCACCGCCACCAGGAGAACCCTGGCGTTCGGAGTCGACCGGAGTACGTCGACGCTGCCCACCCGCCGCTCCGCCGCAACAGCCTGACCCACGGCCGCCTTGGGATAACGCAGCACCGTAGGGCCAGAGGACTCGTCAACGGCCTCGCGCAACAAAGTCCGCAAAGTGACAGCATCCCGCGGCGCACCGATCCGAATCCCCGGCACCACCGGCAGCACCGACGCGTCCCACATCCCGTGGTGGCTCGCACCGTCCGGCCCGGTGATCCCCGCCCGGTCGAGCACGAAAGTCACCGGCAGGCGGTGCAGCGCGACGTCCATCAGCAGTTGGTCGAACGCGCGCGACAAGAACACCGAATACACCGCCACCACAGGGTGCAAGCCGGTCATCGCCATCCCCGCGGCAGCGGTCACGGCATGCTGCTCGGCGATCCCGACATCAAACACGCGGTCCGGGAAACGTGCAGCGAACACGCCCAAACCGGCAGGACCGGGCATCGCCGCGGTCAGGCACACGATGTCGGGTCGTTCGGCACCGATCGCCGCGATCTCCGAGCCGAACACCGACGTCCACGTCTCACCACCGCGAGCCACCGGCCGCCCGGTCGCCGGGTCGAGCACACCCACCGCGTGCATGCACTCGTCGTCCACCTCGGCCGGCGCATAACCCTTGCCCTTGCGGGTCACGCAGTGCACGACCACAGGGCGGGACATGCTCACGGCAGCACGGAAAGCAGTTTCCAGAGCCGCCAGGTCGTGACCGTCCACCGGCCCGATGTAGTGAAGGCCCACGTTCTCGAAAACAGACGAGTCCACAGTGGACGCGCGCAGACCAGTCAAGTGCGCGGCCAGACCACCAACAGTAGGCGCGTAAGAACGGCCGTTGTCGTTGAGAACCACCACGACCGGCAAGTCCGGCGAAGCCCCCAGGTTGTTCATGGCCTCCCAACACATGCCGCCGGTCAGAGCGCCATCCCCGACCACCGCCACCACCCGCCGGCCCACCTCACCGCGCAACCGGAACCCCCGCGCAACACCATCGGCATAAGACAATGCCGTCGACGCGTGCGAATTCTCGATGACATCGTGCGCGGACTCGTCACGCGCCGGATACCCGGACATCCCGCCCGCCTGCCGCAACCCGTCAAACCCAGCCGCCCGACCAGTCAAAACCTTGTGCACGTAACTCTGGTGCCCGGTGTCGAACAACAACACATCCCGAGGCGACTGGAACACCCGGTGCAACGCGATCGTCAACTCCACCGCACCCAGGTTCGACCCGAGGTGGCCACCCACCAAGGACACCTTCTCCACCAGGAACGCCCGGATGTCCCCAGCGAGCCGCTCCAGCTCGACCAAAGAGAGGTGGCCCAAATCCGAAGGGGAAAGCGGTTTCACAGCGACCTCACCGCACCCGGCACGGTGAACTGGATCGTCTCCCGGGTCGCCTCACGCTCCACCACGGTCACCGGACCACGCTCCCGCAACGCCTCCACGACCTCCGCCACCAAGTGCGGCGGAGCGGACGCACCGGCCGTCACACCGACCCGAGCCACACCCTCCAGCCACTCCGGTCGAAGAGCCCCGGCATCCTCGATCAAATAGGCCGGACGCCCCTCCCGCCGCGCGATCTCCACCAACCGCTGCGTGTTCGCCGAGTTCGCCGACCCCACGACCAGCACCAGCTCCGACTCCGCCGTGATCATCCGCAAAGCCGCCTGCCGATTGGTGGACGCATAACAGATGTCCGCCGACCCAGGCCCTCGCAACGCCGGAAACCGCTCCCGCAGCACCTCCAGCACGTCAGCGGTCTCGTCGACGGCGAGCGTGGTCTGGGTCAGGTACGACACCTTCGAAGGATCGGGCACCGACACCGCCCGCGCCTCCTCCACCGACTGCACCAGGATCATCGACTCCGGCGCCTCGCCCAGCGTGCCCTCGGTCTCCTCGTGGTTGTCGTGGCCGATCAGCAGCACGGTGTCCCCGCGCTCAGCGAACCGCCGCGCCTCGGAGTGCACCTTGGCCACCAACGGGCAGGTCGCGTCGAACACCTCCAGACCCCTCCGCTCGGCCTCAACGCGCACCGCCGGCGACACCCCGTGCGCCGAGAAGACCACAGTCGCCCCGAACGGCACCTCGTCAAGCTCCTCCACGAACACCGCCCCGCGCGCCTCCAGGTCGGCGACGACGTGTGCGTTGTGGACGATCTGCTTCCGCACGTACACCGGGTGCTCACGGCTGGCGAGCGCCCGCTCGACTATCTCGATGGCACGCTCCACACCGGCGCAGAACGCGCGCGGCGCCGCGAGCAGTACCGTGCGTGACTCGACTACGGACATCGTGCGCTCCTTTCCACGCTTTGCCGCGAGTATCGGCGCGCGATCTCGCAACCCGGTCGCACCCGGGTGGAACCCCCGAACGGGCGCGCGCTTACCCCCGAATTACCCGAACTTGCTTCACTTCCCTTGGCAGCGCAGGAGATTGGGGTGGCCATGACGACCCGGCTCGACGTTCGTGACCTGCCGTGGCGCGACACCTGGCGCGCGGCGCGGTTGTTGGCGCAGGCGTACCGAGAGGGCGTGATCTGGGATTCGATCGCGCGCATCCGGCCGTGGCGCAAGCAGGTCGCACTGACCCTGCTGTACCTGGCGGAGCTGGTGATCTGCCGGTGGGAGAAGGGTTTCGTGCTCGCCGCCGCACGCGGGACGCGACTGGACGGCGTCCTCATCTGCTACCGGCACGGCGAGCGGCCCACGCCCTGGTGGGGTTGGGCGCTGCGGTCGATCGCGTGCGTGGTGGCCGGTCCGACGGCCGTCGTGCAGGGCGTGCGGCTGTCCAACGACCTCGACCGCCTCAAGCCGCGCGAACCGCACGTCTGGTACGCCGTGCTGGGCCGCCGCGACGACTCCCCCGGCGTCGGCTACGTCCTGCTGCGCGCCGGGCAGAAGCGGGCGGATTCCCTCGGCCTGCCGGGATACCTCGAAACTTCCGCGGGCGAGGAGCAGGTGCGCATCAACGAAATGCTCGGCTGGACCTCCCGCGACCACTACGTGCTGCGCAACGGCAAGGTCGTCCGGACCATGTGGCGCGACTGCCCGGTGGCGTCATGACCGCCTTCACGATCCCCCGGGCGCACCGCGCCGACGACACGTCCCGGGCCGCCGCCATCGAGATGCTCGGCGGCGAGGAAGCGCTGGACGCGCTGGTGCGCGACGGCCTGCCGGTCGGCCCCGGCGACCGCTTCGACTCACGCGACCTGTTCAACTTCGCGTTGCGCTCGGGCGGCGGGAAAACCGTGCCGGAGCAGGCTTTCGCCTTCGCCCTCCGGTGGATGCGCTCCCCCGCCGAAGCCCTCCTCAAGCCCCGCACGTCCAACTTCTCCCTGGCGCTCAAGTGCTCCTGCACCCCAACGGCCCTGGCCCGCCCGCGCCCGGAACCCTACGGCGGCTCCGTCTCCGACCTGACCGCCGACGACCCAACCGCCCTCCAGAGCCCAAACGACCTGGTTCTCGCCCGCGAACTCAGCGCAACCGTCCGCACCGAAGGCGAACTGGTCCCCCTGCGCTCCCCGCTCCTGCGCGACGAGGTCGAGGCGTTCGCGGACCTGGGCGTCCGGTGGGTCAAGCTGCCCGACTCGCTGCGCGAGGACGTCGACCTGGTCACCGACCACCGCGTGGCCACCTGCGAGTCCGCGAGCCTGCACCTGGCCCGGCGGTTCCGCGACGCCGGCTACCTCGCCGACACCCGCATCGGCTGGGTGATCGGCATGCTCGACCTGGTCCACGCGTGGGTCGAGGTGGTGGACGACGACGGCGTGACCAAGGTCGTCGACCCGATCTTCGCCCTGCTCGCCGACCTGGTCCCGGGCGCGAACCCGCTGCTCACCGACCCCGCCGTGGCGCTGCGGACGAACCGGCTCATCCCGACCGGCCTCGCCGTGGGCGGCCGGGTCGCCGTCCACGCCTGCGCCACCGCGCCGCGCACCAAGATCACGCCAGCCAAGGAGAAGCCATGACCGTGCCCGCGTTCATCACCACGTTCCTGAGCGCGAAGTGCCCGGACAGCGGGCCGATCGGGGAGCACGAGGACCTGGTCGACAAGGGCGTGCTCAACTCCATGCACTTCGTGGAGCTGCTCTACCTGATCGAGGCGGAGCTGGAGACCGAGCTGTCCCTGGACGACGTGACCGCCGACGACCTCCGCACCATCGCCGCCATCCGCGACCGCTTCTTCCCCGAGCCGGTTTAACCCGTTCGGTTGAAATCGGGGCACCCGGACCGCCATCATTCGCTCGCCTTTCGACGGGGGGAGCTGACGGTGCTGGGTGAACGGCTGCACGGACTGGTGCCCGACCACCGGGCGGTGCGTCGCCCTCGGACGTTCTACCTGGCCGGGTTCGTCGCCGCCGTCGCCTTCCCGTTCCTCACGCCCGCCGGCCGGTCGCACCTGACCCACGTCTGGGCCGAGGACGGCGCGCGGTTCCTGTTGGACGGGGTCAAGGAGTCGTCCGTCACGAACCTGATCACCCCGTACGGCGGATACCTGCACGTCATCCCCCGTTTGAGCGCCGAACTGGTGGCGCTGCTGCCGCTGGAGTGGGCGGCCGCGGGCTTCGCGCTGTCGGCCGCTGTCCCCCGCGCGCTCGTGGCGCTGGTCACTTTCGCCGCCTCAGGCGGCTACCTGCGCTCAACGGCCCTGCGCGTGGCCCTGGCCGCCCTGGTGATCGTCCTCCCGGTCGGCAACTCCGAGCCGCTGGGCAACATCAGCAACCTGCACTGGTTCCTGCTGTACGGCCTGTTCTGGGTGCTCCTGTGGCGCGACGCCCCCCGCGTCCCCGCCCTGCTCTTCACAACACTGGCCACGCTGTCCACCCCAATGGCCTTCGTCCTGGCCCCACTCGCCATCCTCCGGCTGTTCGTGCACCGTGACCGAGCCGTGGCGACCGTCTTCCTGATCACCGCCGCCATCCAAAGCGCAGTGATGATGTTCGCCGAACGGACCCCGTACTCCCACGACGCCGTGGACCCGGTCCAGGTACTGCTAGCGGCCCTCCTACGAGTACCCCTGGCCGGTCTCACCGGATCCGAGCAGGTCCCTGACCTCTACCCGAGGTTCGGCAACGTCCCACTCCTGATCGCCCTACTCCTGATCGCCGTGCCGATCACAGCCGCCCTCGTCTGGCGCGACCGCCCCGCACGCTTCCTCACCCTCCTGAGCATCGGATGCGGCATCGGCATCATCACGTTGTCCCTGGTCGCCAACTGGACCGTCGCGCTCCAGGTGCAGCAGCCCGGCGTGGTGATGACATCCCAGCGCTACAGCGTCCTACCGTGCCTGCTGCTGTTCACCGCAGTCGCAGTCGGCTTGGACGCCACCCCAACCCGAGGCCGCCGGCTGGTCATCACAACCAGAACCGTGATCGCCTGCACCTTGCTCGTCTCGATCGTCCAACACGTCCGAGACCAAGCCGGCGTCCTCACCGGCGTCACATGGACCGACAGCGTGACGGCAGCCAGGGCGCAGTGCTCCACCGGAACCAGCCCGGTGGGCCGTTTCGTGCACGAGCCGCCAGGCTGGTTCTTCGAACTCCCCTGCGACCTGATCAGGCAGGCGCAGGCACCGGCACAGCCTCGACCACCGGCTCCTCGGTCCTCTTCCGCCGCTGCGCGATGATCCGCCGCCCCATCGCGATCGCCGGCTGCTCGAACCACCGGTAAACGACGTCCGCCATCAGCAACGACACCGCCACCACCACGATCGCCGTGAGCGTCCCGTTCACCGCGAAGCGCGGGATCGTCAGCACCACGATGAAGTGCGCGATGCCCTGCACCAGGTACAACGAGTACGACCGGTCCCCGACGAACCGCATCGGCGCGGTCGACAGCACCCACCGCACCGGCCCGCGCGACACCAGGACGACCAACAGGAAGGCCACCAGCACCGCGTACCCGACGAGCAGGAGCGTGTTGTTGCGGGTGGACGCCCAGAGGTCGGTCATGTTGACGTGCAACGCCAGGAACACACCGACCACCGGCACCGCCGCCCACGGGTGCGTGAACGGCCTGACCAGGGCGAACGACCGTTCGTTGTGCATCAGGATGGCCAGCAGCGCGCCGATCAGCAGGATCGCGTAGTGGACCGTCGACTCGTAGAGGGTCGTCAGCGAGAAGTCCATGATCCAGCCGCCGGTGAACGGGATCAGCGCGACCATCGCGACCAGCGCCACCACGGCGACCGCGATCCGCCGCTTCACCGCCGCCACGCCCACGACCACCATCAGGGCGGGCCAGAACAGGTAGAACTTCTCCTCGATGCCGAGCGTCCAGGAGCCGCTGAAGAAGTTGTTCGGGCCGGTCGGGTTGGCCTCGGGGAGGAATTCGTTGAAGAAGGTCAGGTAATACGGGAGGGCGGTCGGGAACTCGCGGGAGTGGAACTCGCCGCGCAGCCAGCAGAAGACGACGATGAAGCCGAGGATCACCAGGTAGGGCGGCAGGATGCGGAAGACCCGGCGCAGGTAGAACGCCTTGAGCGAGATCCGGCCGGTCGTGCTCTGCTCGCGGAGGAGCAGCGTGGTGATGAGGAACCCGGAGAGCACGAAGAAGATGTAGACCCCGACCCACCCGGACACCCAGAGCCACTTCGGCCCCGCGAAATGCGAGACCACCACGATGACGGCGGCCACGGCCCGGAGGCCGTCGAGCGCGGGAAACCTCCGCATGGCCCTGAACTCGGCATGGGTCAGCACCGCGCACAGCCCTTTCCGTGGGGACTCCACACGCCAGAACCGGCGTCGGGGACGCCACACGGTACCCGAGCCCCCGAGCCCATCCCCGCATCGGTGCAGGACAGTGACCTCCAGCTCCACACACCCCAAGCACCCGCCCCTGGCGCCGCCCTCCGCACGAAGCGCGGTTGCTTTCGCGCCGCAGGCGCGGCTTTTGCTCGGGCTATCAGCCACAGGAAGGGCGCCTGCCGCGCGGCGAGCGCCGCTTTTGATCTTGAGAGCGCGCAGCGCGTCCGCTTGAGAGCGCGCAGCGCGTCCGCTTGAGAGCGCGCAGCGCGTCCGCTTGAGAGCGCGCAGCGCGTTGATCTTGAAACGCGCAGCGCATGGAAGAGCGAAGCGCCTGCGGCTTGCCTCCGGCCCCCGCTTCAATCATCTCACGCGGGTACGACAAAGCCGTTCGTTCAGCCCACCGAGCAGCACCAGCAGGCTGGGGCAGCGAGCCAGCCCCTGGGCACAGCCGGGTGACACCGAGGGAGCGGCAGCGAAGGCGGGTGGCCACGAAGGCAGGGTGGCCACGAAGGCGGGCAACAGCGAAGGCGGGTGACAGCGACGGGGTGACAGCGACGGGGTGACAGCGACGGGGTGACAGCGCAGCCTGCCGAACGAGCCGGAGCCCGACCTGCGTATAGTGCGCGCCGACCGCCCGTGGTGAGGCCGGGCGCCACTCCTGTCACGAGCAAAGGCACGAGCAAAGGACGGTTGGCCCGTGAGCGCCGAGGCAACCGAGGCACCCGCCCCCGAGGCACCCGCATCCCAAGCACTCCAAGCCCCCGAGGCACCCGCACCCCAAACACTCCGGGCCCCCGAGGCACCCCAAGCCCCCGAGGGCGGGAAGAAGCACGTCACCTACATCTTCCCGATCTACAACGAGGCCGGGAACATCGACCTCCTCCACCGCACAGTCTCCCAGGTCACCGAGGAACTCGCCGACCGCTACGACGTGAGCTTCATCTACGTCGACGACGGCAGCAAGGACGAGTCCCTCACCCACCTCCAGGCCCTCGCCGACCGGGACGACCGGGTCACCGTGATCGAGCTGTCCCGCAACTTCGGCCACCAGATGGCGGTCACCGCGGGCCTCGACCTGGCCGACGCCGACGCCGTGATCATCATGGACAGCGACATGCAGGACCCGCCCCGGGTCAGCCTGGAGCTGGTCGAGAAGTGGGAGCAGGGCTACGAGGTCGTCTACGCCCAGCGCCGCTCGCGCCAGGACACCGCGTTCAAGAAGCTCACCGCCAGCGCGTTCTACCTGTTCCTGCGCAAGGTCGCCTCGATCGACATCCCGCGCAACACCGGCGACTTCCGCCTGATCGACCGCAAGGTCGTCGACGAGCTGCGCAAGTACCGCGAGCGGGACCGGTTCCTGCGCGGGCTGGTCAGCTACATCGGGTTCCGGCAGACCGGCGTGCTGTTCGACCGCGACGAGCGCCACGCGGGCGTGACCGGTTACCCGCTGAGCAAGATGCTGCGGTTCGCCGCGGACGGCATCCTCGGCTTCTCCGTCGCTCCCCTGAAACTCATCAGCCGGCTGGGCTACTTCATCTCGTTCCTCAGCTTCCTGGGCATCCTCTACGTCGGGGGCGTGAAGCTGTTCGCGCCGGAGACCGCAGTGCCGGGCTGGGCGTTCATCACGATCGGCATGTTCTTCCTGGGCGGCATCCAGATCACCATGCTCGGCGTGCTGGGCAGCTACATCGGCCGCACCTACGCCCAGTCCCAGGCCCGCCCGCTCTACACGGTCGCCTCCGTGCGCACTGCCCTACCCAGCCGCACCCACAACCAGGACCGGAGCCTCGTGCGGTGAGACCCGGACTAGCCACCAAGATCCGGTTCGGCCTGGTGGGCATCGCCAACACGCTCGTCGACCTCGTGGCCTACACGCTCCTCTCCCTGGCCGGCGTGCCGATGTTCGTGGCGAACCTGCTGTCCACCTCGGCCGGCATGGCGTGCAGCTTCACCCTCAACCGGTCGTTCACCTTCCGCGCCCGCACCGGCGACGTGAAGTCCCAGGCCGCGCTGTTCCTGCTGGTCACGGCGTTCGGCCTGTGGGTGGTGCAGCCGATCGTGATTAGCCTGGTCACCGGGGCGTTCGAGGGGACGCACCCGGTGGTCGCCGTGGTCGGGCCGAAGCTGTCCGCGCTGGTGTTCAACCTGGTGTGGAACTACACGCTCTACAGCAGGCTCGTCTTCAGACCCAAGGAAGCCGCCTGATGACGGACGTGATGACCCGCACCGAGCAGGCCTCCCCGGAGTCCGCCCGAGAGCACAAACCCCGGTGGCACCACACGGACTGGGCACGGGCGTTCGCCCTGGTCCTCGCCTGGCACGCGGTGCTGTCCGCGGTCGCCGTGCTGTTCCAGGGTTCCCTGCCGGTCGGCGAGGGCTACCCGGTGAAGGTGCTCGGCCCGGACGCCACCCTGCTGTCGCACACCTACCGGTGGGACGCCGAGAACTTCCACCAGATCACCAACGGCGGCTACGCGAACGAGGCGACGCCGTGGGTGCCCGCGTTCTACCCGTTCTTCCCGTTCCTCGTGTGGCTGGTCGAGACGATCTCTTTCGGGCTGCTCGGTTTCCTGGCCGCGGGCATGGTCGTCAACGTCCTGGCGACGTGGCTGGCCGCCGTGGCGCTGCTGCGGATCGCCCGGCACTTCGTGACCGGTGAGCGCGCGCCGTGGCTGGTGGTGGCGGCGTTCCTGACCGCGCCGACGGCGTTCTTCGCGCACGCCTTCTACAGCGAGGCGGTGTTCTGCGCCCTCGGGTTCTGGGCGTACCTGTTCGCGTTGCGGCGGCAGTGGGTCTTCATGGGGCTCACGCTCATCCCGCTCACCGCGACCCGCATCACCGCCGTTCTCTTCGTGGGCCTGTGCTTCCTGGAGTTCTACCGCGCCAAGGAGTGGAAGCTCCGCGGGCTGCTGTCATGGCACCTGCTGTGGTTCCCGGCCGCCGGTCTCGGGGTCGCGGCCTACGCGCTGGTGCTGAAGATCGTCAAGGGCGACCCGCTCGCGATGTTCTCCGCCTACGACACCGTGTCGACGTGGGGCTACCACGTGGCGAACCCGAACATCCCGGCGACGCTGTGGGGCGAGCTGAAGGTGTCGCTGCACGCCCTGGCCGGCGGGCGGCCGAGCAACTGGGACCTGATCAGCCACATCCTGCCGCTGTTCGGTCTGGCAGTGCTCGTAGCGCTCTTCGTGTACCTGTTCGCGGCGCTGAAGAAGGACGGCATCCCGTTGGCCGCCTTCGGGTTGGCGTCGTTCGTGATGTTCACGCTGAACAGCAACGTCGTGTCGGTGCACCGGTACCTGTTGCCGTGCGTGGTGATCTACGTGGCGATGGTGGTGGCCGCACAGCGCAAGCCGGCGCTCAAGCCCGCGCTGTACGGCTGGATGTACGCGTCCTCCCTCGTGCAGACCGGCGTGTTCCTGCTGTTCGTCGCAGGCATCTGGGCCGGTTGACGGTCCCCGGCGCACAGACGCACAGACGCACAGACGCACAGACGCACAGACGCACAGACGCACAGACCATCCTCAGCACTTCCGACCCAACGCCGCCAGCCGCGCGAACCGCTCGCGATCGCGTTGACCGCGGTGTGCCCTCCGGACTGGGAGGTGCTGCCCGTGCCGGTGGACGTCGTGCTGGCCGACGACACCGTGTTCATCCCCGACGTGGTCGTGCACGCTCCGCGGTGCTTCCGGGCGACCGGTCCGCGTTCACCACCCGGGCGTCGATCGGGCCGCCCGTGCCGGCCCGTCGAGGTGCACTCGCCGCGCACCCGCCTGGTCGACCTGGAACTCAAGCGGGTCAAGCTGGGAGAGGCCGGGTGCCCGCACTACCGGCTGGTCGACCCGGACCTGCCCGCGCTGCGCTGCCTCGCCCTGCGCGACGGCGCGTACGAGGAGGTGGTGCTGTCCGAGGGTGCCGCCGTGGTCGAACTGGACGAACCTTCCGGGTGCGGCTGAGCGCGCTCTCACTCGTCGGCGACACCCCGCCGCAGGCATAGGATGTAGGCCCACACCTGCGCTCCCGGGGGTCCGAGTTGTCCGTCCGCGCCGCCTGGTCCGACCTGCACGCGCTGCACCACCGGATCAACGCCAGCCTGGAGCGCGCCCTGCAGCGGAAGTTCCACTTCGGGATGTCGGAGTTCACCGCGCTGTCCGCCCTGCACGAGGCGCCCGACGGTGAGCTGCGGATGCAGGAGCTGACCGAGGTGGTGGGCCTGAACCAGAGTTCGGTGAGCCGCCTGGTGGCGCGCCTGGAGCAGTCCGGCCTGACCGCCCGCGAGGTGTGCGAGACGGACCGGCGCGGGGTGTACAGCAAGATCACCGCGGAGGGGCGGGCGGTGTACGAGAGCGCGGCCCCGTTCTTCGAGGAGACCTTGAAGGCGATCTTCGACGAGGTCGAGGCCGACCCCGACCTCGGCCCCCTCCTGTCCAAGGTCCGCGCCTAGCCACCCCTGCTCGGCACCCGCTCCGCACTCACTCGATCACCCCTCCGTGCACCCGTCCGTGCACCCGTTCGGCCACCCGAAATTGTCGTACCCGCCCGGTAGAATTCGAACGTAAGTTCGATCGAGGGGAGCCTGCCGTGGTGGAGCCGGTCAGCGTGACCGCGTTGTCGTTCACCGAGTACGTGATGAGCGGTCAGCGCGGGCGCATCAGCATCGTGTCCGAGCAGCGCAGCGTGTACCTGGGTGTCGACCCGTGGGTGTGCGGGTTCTACAACCCGATGAGGGACGCCATGCGCCGGGCGGCGAACTCGATCGACCCGGATGCCGAGCTGGACGCGGCGGTGCGCTCGGCGTCCAGGAACGGCCAGCCCAGGGCGTTCGAGGAGCTGCGCGAGGGCTTCCTGCCGTGGCTGCGCTCGACGAGGGCGACCGGTGTGCCGGTGGCGGCGACGAGGTGGGAGGCCGGTGACCTGACCCTGCGCGTGCGCCCCCACCTGGGCCTGCGCATGCCGGACGGTTCGACGGCGGCGGTCCTGGTGTACGTGAAGGAGACACCGATGACCCAGGAGGCGGCGAACGTGGGCCTGCGCATCCTCCAACACACGATCGACAAGACCCTGCCCGGCGCCACCCCGCTCCTGCTGGACGCCCGCCGAGGCCGCGCCTTCCGCATGTCGAGGCGAACAAACCTGGCCAAGCTCGACGCCCTGATCGCCGCCGAAGCCGCCGGCTACGTGGTCCACTGGCGCATGAGCGCCTGACTCCCAGACCCCCACACGGCGGGCCTCCACCCCCGGAGGCCCGCCCACTCACGCTGCCCGAACACCGCAGATCAATACCGCGAACACAAGCTCAGTCGGCGAACCCCGCCGGATCGTGCCGGAACTCGCCGCCCACCACCGTGGCCAGCACCGCGATCTCCGAGATCCGCTCCACCGAAACCTCCCGCGGATCACCGTCCAACACCGCGAAATCCGCCAACTTCCCCGGCGTGATCGACCCCAACACCCCCTCCACCCCACACGCATGAGCCGCCCCGCGCGTGTAAGCCGCCAACGCCTCGGTCACCGAGACCGCCTCCCCCGACCCCACCGCCAACCCCGTCCGCGACCGCCGCTCCACCATGAACCTGATGCCCCGCAACGGATTCCCGTCCGCCACCGGCCGGTCCGAAGACCCCGCCACCACGATCCCCCGCTCCAGGAACGACCGCCCCCGGTACAACCAAGGCGCCCGCTCCGGCCCCATGATCTCCGCGTAATCGTCCCCGTAAGCCCACAAAAACGCAGGTTGCACAACGGGAATCAGCCCCAGCGAAGCAATCCGGTCCAACTGGTCCGGCCGCACCAACCCGCAGTGCTCGATCCGGTGCCGCGCCCCCGGCCGAGGCACCAACCGCTGCGCCTCCTCCACGACATCCAACGCGAAGTCGATCGCCCGGTCCCCGATCGCGTGCACCGCCAGCTGCCACCCGGCCGCGTGCCCGTCCAGCAACGCCGCCCGCATCACCGCCGGGTCGTCCTGCCACTGCCCCACCCCGCCCACCGTGTAGGGCTGGGTCAACGCCGCCGTCCGGGCGATCATCCCGCCATCGGTCCACAGCTTCAGCGCCCCGATGGACAGCCAGTCCGACCCCAGCCCCGTCCGGATCCCCAACGGCAACGCCCGCCGCACCCCGTCCGCCGGGTGCGCCCCCACCTCGCGCAACTCCATCGCGGACACCATCAACTGCACCCGGATCGGCAACGGCTCCCGCTGGTACGCGGCGACCTCGATCGGACTGCTCCCGATCAACCCCGCCCCCACCCCGGCTTCGGCGGCCAGCACGACCCCCTCGCGCAGGCACTGCTCCGCCCCCAGCCGCACGTCCGACGCGATGTCCGCCACCGGGTACGGCAGGATCAACGCCCGCACCGCCGTCTGCGCGCTCTCCGCCAGAAACCCATCAGACGAGGGCACCCCCAGCAACCCGAGCACGTCACTGCTCACCACGCACGCGTGCCCAGACACGTCCTGCACGTACACCCGCGACCCGACCGAGTCCAGATCACGCGCGGTCAACGGCCGGTCCAGCACGCGGTGGTCGTACCCCGCCGCCTCCAGCCACGTCCCGCGCGGCGCGGCCCGCAACACCTCCAGCACCTCGGCGACGGTCCGGCACCTGGACACATCCGGCACGCGCGACGCCCGACCGGCCCACGCCAGGTGGGTGTGCGCGTCGATGAACCCGGGCAGGACGGTCGCGCCACCCAGGTCCACCACCCGGCGCGCCGGCAGGTCGGTGTCCAGCGCCACGATCCGACCGCCCCACACGCCCACCGAGGACGCGGACGGTCGGTCCGGGTCGAGCGTCACGAACCGGCCGCCGGTGAGCTTGAGGTCGAGGATCACCCGTGCAGGCTAGCGAACCGCCTCCTTAGGTTAGGGTTAGATAACTTAGGCGAGCCTAAACCGAGGAGGGGCCCGATGCGGGTCGTCATGTTCGGCTACCAGACCTGGGGCCACCGCACGCTGCAAGCCCTGCTGGACTCCGAGCACGAGGTGGCGCTGGTCGTCACCCACCCCAAGAGCGACCACGCCTACGAGCGCATCTGGAGCGACTCCGTCGCCGACCTGGCCACCGAGCACGGCGTCGAGGTCGTCATCCGCAACCGCCCGGACGACGACGAGCTGTTCCAGAAGCTCAAGGAGGTCGCCCCGGACGTCATCGTGGCCACCAACTGGCGCACCTGGATCCCGCCGCACATCTTCACCCTGCCCCAGCACGGCACCCTCAACGTCCACGACTCCCTCCTGCCCGCCTACGCGGGCTTCTCGCCGCTGATCTGGGCCCTGATCAACGACGAGAAGGAGGTCGGCGTCACCGCGCACATGATGGACGAGACGCTGGACGCGGGCGACATCGTCCTCCAGCGCGCCGTCCCGGTCGGCCCGCGCGACACCACCACCGACCTGTTCCACAAGACGCTCGAACTGTTCGGCCCGATCACCGTCGACGGCCTGGCCGAAATCGCCAAGGGCCGCACCGACTTCACCAAGCAGGACCGGTCCAAGGCCAGCTTCTTCCACAAGCGCGCGGAGGAGGACCTGCGCATCGACTGGACGTGGGAGGCCGAGGAACTCGACCGCCTGGTCCGCGCGCAGTGCGCCCCGTACCCCAGCGCGTTCTGCTTCCACAAGGGCAAGCGCCTGGAGATCGTCGAGGCGGACGTCTCGGCGGCCCGCTACGGCGGCACGCCCGGCCGGATCTTCTACCGCGAGGGCGACGGCGTGGCGATCGTCGCGGGCGCCGAAGCGCGCCGGGGCCGCAACCGCGCGTTGCTGGTCAAGAAGGTCCGCACCGAGGACGGCCGCGAACTGCCCGCCGCGGAGTACTTCACGCACATGGGCGGCTACCTCACCAGCCGCCCCTGACGGCCGCGGGGTGCCCGGTGGCCGGGCACCCCGAAACCCGTTGGCCCGCCGTCTCTTTTCGCACCCGGTGATCTCGTCGTGACCGTGATCGCTGATCATTGGGCCATGAGCCGGAAGCGGTCGACGACGTGGGTCAGCGTGGTCGTGTTCCTCCTGTTGATCGTCATCGGGTACTACCTGACCCGCTACCAGGACGAGACCGCACCACCCACCACCACCCAGGGACCCGCCGAACCCGGCCAGGACCCGGCAGCGCAACTCGCGGCCCTGACCATCGCACCCGAGGGCAAGATGGCCGGCTACAGCCGGGACCGCTTCCCGCACTGGAGCAGCCAGGGCAACTCGTGCGACACCAGGGAGATCGTGCTGCAGCGCCAGGGTTCGGACGTCCGCAGCGACGACCAGTGCCGCGCGACCTCCGGCACATGGGTCAGCGTGTACGACGGCGAGACCATCACCGACGCGGGCAAGCTCGACATCGACCACACCGTGGCGCTGGCGGAAGCGTGGCGCTCGGGCGCGGACAAGTGGACCGACGAGCAGCGCCAGAAGTTCGCCAACGACCTGGGCGGCATCCAGCTGATCGCGGTCTCGGCCACCAGCAACCGGGCGAAGGGCGACCAGGACCCGGCCAAGTGGAAGCCGCCGGTGCAGGGCTACTGGTGCACCTACGCGCTGAACTGGATCTCCGTCAAGACGACCTACAAGCTCACCATCGACCAGGCCGAGCACGACGCCCTGGCCTCGATGATCACCCAGTGCCCGAAGTAGCCGGCCAGAGCTGGGCCAGCCCCAACGCTTCCGGCTCGCCCTCGCCGACCTCGTCGAACGGCAACTCCCGCCACGCCAACCGCACGCGATAACGCCCAGGACCACCAGGCACCTCAAGGACCGCCCCGCCCGCGGTGTTCTGGTCGATCACCAACCGCCCGCTCGGCAGGGACAGCGTCACGTCCTCCACCCGAGGCCATTCTCGGCCGTCGAACGGCGCAGGCTCGTCCCAGAACTCGACCCGCAGTCGCGCCCGGATGACGTCGTCCTCGGTCCCGAGGAACACAGCCGTCTCACCCACGCTCAGCCCGGCTTTCCCCGGCGGCCCGGGCAGATCACGCGCCGATCCGTCCACCAGGCCGAACATCCGGTAGTCCGTCACGATGTCGTGGTCGTCGCCCGCCAGCAGCACCCGGGCACGCTACCTCGCCTCAGGGGCGCAGGGACTGCAGCTGGTCCACCAGATCCGTGTAAGCCTCGGTCCGCCGAACCCAAGCCGCCGACCCCGAAGCGGCCGAAGGCGGGTCCCCCAACGGGTCCACGGCCGTCCGCACCCCGTACTCCAACCGGTACGCGATCAACCCGGTGGCCGCCCGCAGCCACGGCGACGGGTCCGGGCTGGTGATCTCCCCGAGCCCCACCCGGAACCACACCGGCATCCGCAAGTCCTGCGCCAGCGCGCGTTCCAGCCGCCGCGCCGCCGCGTCCCAGATCTCCTCGCGCGCCTTCTCGCCGGCGACGATCGCCTCCTGCCGCCACGCCTCCTCGGCCGCCGCGCTGTCCGCCGCCAACCGGGTCGCCGCATCCAGCGCACCGGCTTCGCGCGCCCCGATCTGCCAGTCGAGCTGGTGCACCTCGTGCTCCAGCGCGTCCCGCTCGAACCTCGGCATCCGGCCCGACGCCAGGCGCGCCCCGCCCGCGTCCCGGCGTTCCTTCAACGCCTCGTACTCGGCGACTTCCTGCCGCAGCTCCACGCGGACCGAGTCGGCCAACACCTCCTGCTCGGCTTCCCACGCCGCCCGCAGCGCGGCCACGATGTCGGCCACCTCGCCGTCCACGGCGTCGAGGTCCTCGTCCGGTCCCGAACCGGCGCCGGACAGGCGGCGCTCCAGCACGAGCAGCCGCGCGCTGACCCGGCCCAGTTCGGCGGTCAGCACCTGGGTCGTCGTGATCAGGTCGGCGACGGTCGGCTCGACCTGGTCGAGTCGCTCTTTCTCGGTGGGCGCCACGCGATCCAGCCAACCCCACGAACCCCGTCTCACCAGGCCCGCAGCCGAAAAACCACACAGACAAACGGCAACAACCGCCCATCAGGGTCAACGGTCGACTACGCACAGCGACATTCGGGTAAATGAGTCCCCAACGGTGTATGTCTAGAACATGTCGACATCAGTGCGCGAGACCGAACGAAAGTTCGATGCGCCCACGGGCGCCGACCTCCCGGATCTGGCCGACCTGCCTGGTGTCGCCGCGGTGTCCGGCCCGGAGCAGCAGCAACTGGAAGCCGTCTACTACGACACCGCCGACCTCCGCCTGGCCCGCGCCGGCCTGACGCTGCGCCGCCGCACCGGGGGCGACGACGCGGGCTGGCACCTCAAGCTCCCGGTCGACGGCGACACCCGCGAGGAGGTGCGGCTGCCACCGGGGCGCGCGGCCAAGCACCCGCCGCGGGAACTGGGCTCGCTGGTCCAGGTCCACGCCCGCGGTGACGCGTTGTCGCCCGTCGCCCGCATCCGGACCAACCGCCGACGCTGGCAGCTCGTCGACGACAAGGGCGGCCTGCTGGCCGAGGTCGTCGAGGACCTGGTGTCCGCGCAGGACGTCACCGACGACTCGAACGTCGACTCCTGGCGCGAGATCGAGGTCGAGCTCGGCGACGGCGGCGACACCGACCTGCTCGACCGGGTCGAGCAGCGCCTCAACGGCGTCGGCATCCACCGGTCGACCTCGTCCGCCAAGCTCGCGAAGCTCCTGGCCGACCGCATCGGGCCGACGCCGCCGCCGCGGACCGACAACACCGCCGGCGGGGTCGTCCTCGCCTACCTGCGCGAGCAGGCGGACTCGCTCAAGGCGCACGACCCCAAGGTCCGCCGCCGCGAGGAGGACGCCGTCCACCAGATGCGGGTCGCCACCCGCCGGATGCGCAGCGCGCTCCAGGCGTTCGGCCAGGTCGTCGAGCGCGACGAGACCCGGGCGCTGACCGACGAGCTGAAGTGGATCGCCGGGGTGCTCGGCGAGGCCCGCGACGCCGAGGTCCTGCGCGCCGCGTTCGAGGCGCACGTCGCCGACCTGCCCGGCGAACTCGTGCTCGGCGCCGTCCCCGCGCAGCTCACCCGCTACTTCGCGCCGCGCGAGGAGCAGGCGCACCAGGCCGCGGTGACCGCGCTGGACAGCCGCCGCTACTTCGACCTGCTCGACGCGGTGGACGCCCTGATCGCCGACCCGCCGCTGACGCCGCTGGCGTCCGGCAAGGCGAAGAAGGTGCTGCCGCGGTTCGTCGACAAGACGTACCGCCGGTTGAAGAAGGCCGCGGACAACGCCCACGACGACACGTCCCTGCACGAGGCCCGCAAGGCCGCCAAGCGGCTGCGGTACGCGGTGGAGACCGTCGAGCCGGTGTTCGGCAAGTCCGCCAAGAAGTACCGCAAGCGGCTCAAGCAGCTCCAGACGCTGCTCGGCGAGCACCAGGACAGCGTCGTCGCGCGGCCGGTGCTGCGGGAACTGGGCGCGCAGGCCCACCTCGACGGCGAGAACGGGTTCACCTTCGGCGTGCTGCACGGCCGGGAGACCGCGCGGGCGCGGCGGGTGGAGGAACGGTTCCCCGCCGTCTGGGCGGACCTGGGCCGCCCGAAGCTGCGGTAATTGGTCCAGACCTTGACACCACCTGGTCCGGCTGTAACGGTGATCGGGCCGCCGCCTCGGGTGATCCACGCCGACCAGGAGGACGTCTCGTGCCCCGACTCGGAAGAACCGCAAGAGCCCTGGCCACCCTGCTGCTCGCGGTCGGCGCCGCGGCCCCGGCGCTCCCGGCCCACGCCGGCCCGACCGCGGCCCAGGCGGACCCCGCACACGCCGCAGTCCCGGAGAAACCGTTGCAGCACATCGTTCCCGCCCCGGTCCGGGTCACGCCGAGACCGGGGACGACCTACCACCTGACCCCCGACACGCGCATCTACACCCACCCCGGTTCGCGCGCGGCCGAACAGGTCGGCGAGTTCTTGGCGGACGTGCTGCGGCCGTCCACCGGGTACCGGCTGCCGGTCGTGCCCGGCGCGTCCGGCAAGGGCGTCAGCCTGCTGCTCACCGGCGCCGACCCGCGCGTGGGCGACGAGGGCTACCAGCTCGACGTGACCCGCCGCGGCGTGGTGATCCGGGCGAAGACCGCCGCCGGGCTGTTCGCGGGCGTCCAGACGTTCCGCCAGATCCTGCCCGCGAAGGTCGAGGCGAAGTCCAAGCAGCGCGGCCCGTGGACCGCGCCCGGTGGCAGCATCCTGGACTACCCGCGATACGCCCACCGCGGCGCGATGCTCGACGTGGCACGGCACTTCTTCTCCGTCGACGAGGTCAAGCGGTACATCGACCAGATCGCGCTGTACAAGGTGAACAAGCTGCACCTGCACCTGGCCGACGACCAGGGTTGGCGGCTGGAGATCAAGAGCTGGCCCCGCCTGGCGACCTACGGCGGCAGCACCGAGGTCGGCGGCGGACCGGGCGGCTACTACACGCAGGAGCAGTACAAGGACCTGGTCGCGTACGCGGCGGCCCGGCACATCGAGGTGATCCCGGAGATCGACATGCCGGGCCACACCAACGCCGCGCTGGCGTCGTACGCGGAACTGAACTGCGACGGCGTCGCACCGCCGCTGTACACCGGCATCGAGGTCGGCTTCTCGTCGTTGTGCATCGACAAGGACATCACCTACAAGTTCGTCGACGACGTGCTGCGCGAGGTCGCCGCGCTGACCCCCGGCAAGTACATCCACATCGGCGGCGACGAGGCCCACGCCACCACGGACCCGGACTTCATCGCGTTCATGAACAAGGTCCTGCCGATGGTGACCAAGTACGGCAAGCAGGCCTCCGGCTGGCACGAGTTCGTCAAGGCGAACCCGCCCGCGTCGGCCGTCCCGCAGTTCTGGGGGACCAAGACGGTCGCGGCCGACATGGTCGAGGCGGCCAAGCGCGGCAACGAGATCGTGCTGTCCCCGGCCACCAAGGCGTACCTGGACATGAAGTACGACGAGCACACGCCGTTGGGGCTGAAGTGGGCGGGTTACACCGACGTCGAGGACGCGTACGACTGGAACCCGGGGGCGTACGTCCAGGACCTGCCCGCGGAGGCGGTGAAGGGTGTCGAAGCTCCACTGTGGACGGAGACGTTGACCAAGTCGGCGGATCTGGAGTACATGGCGTTCCCGCGGCTGCCCGCCATCGCCGAGTTGGGCTGGTCGCCGTGGTCGACGCACAGCTGGGACGACTTCAAGGTTCGGTTGGCTGCGCAGGCCGACCGCTGGCACGTGCTGGGGATCAACTTCTACCCGTCGCCGCAGGTGCCCTGGAAGTAGTTGGAGGGGTGGGGTGGGGGTTGCTCGCGTTGGGCATCCCCATCCACCACCCCCGCCAAGCCACCCCGGCAAGAGCCACCAAAAGCACCGCCTGCGGCGGAAACGCCCCCGCCTGCGGCGGAAGCCCCGGCTTCGGCGGGCAGCACGGCCCGGCTTCGCCGGGCCGTGCTGCCGTCGTGGTCAGAAGAAGCCCTGGGCGTCGGGCGAGTAGCTGACCAGCAGGTTCTTCGTCTGCTGGTAGTGGTCCAGCATCACGCGGTGGTTCTCGCGGCCGATGCCCGACTGCTTGTAGCCGCCGAACGCCGCGTGCGCGGGGTACGAGTGGTAGTTGTTCACCCACACCCGGCCCGCCTGGATCTCGCGGCCCGCCCGGTAGGCCACCCCGCCGTCGCGGGACCACACGCCCGCGCCCAGCCCGTACAGGGTGTCGTTGGCGGTCTTCACCGCGTCGTCGAAGTCGTCGAACCGGGTCACCGACACCACCGGGCCGAAGATCTCCTCCTGGAACACCCGCATCTTGTTGTCGCCCTCGAAGATCGTCGGCGTCACGTAGTACCCGCCGGACAGCGCGCCACCGAGGTCGGCCCGCTCCCCGCCGCACACCAGCCGCGCGCCCTCGGCCTTGCCGATCTCGATGTAGGACAACACCTTCTCGACCTGCTCGCGGCTGGCCTGCGCGCCGATCATGGTCTCGGTGTCCAGCGGGTCGCCCTGCTTGACCGCCTTGGTGCGCTCGGTCGCGTCGGCCAGGAACTCCTCGTAGATCGAACTCTGCACCAGCGCCCGCGACGGGCACGTGCACACCTCGCCCTGGTTGAGGGCGAACATGGTGAAGCCCTCCAGCGCCTTGTCGTAGAACGCGTCCCGCTGCGCGGCCACGTCGGCGAAGAAGATGTTCGGGCTCTTGCCGCCCAGTTCCAGCGTCACCGGGATCAGGTTCTCGCTCGCGTACTGCATGATCAGCCGACCGGTGGACGTCTCCCCGGTGAACGCGACCTTCGCGACCCGGCGCGACGACGCCAGCGGCCGGCCCGCCTCCGGCCCGAACCCGTTGACGACGTTCACCACGCCCGGCGGCAGCAGGTCGGCGATCAGGCCCATCAGGACGTGGATCGACGCGGGGGTCTGCTCGGCGGGCTTGAGCACGACCGCGTTGCCCGCCGCGAGCGCGGGCGCGAGCTTCCAGGTGGCCATGAGCAGCGGGAAGTTCCACGGGATGATCTGGCCGACCACGCCCAGCGGCTCGGGGAAGTGGTAGGCCACCAGGTCCTCGCTGATCTGCGAGATCCCGCCCTCCTGGGCCCGGATGACCCCGGCGAAGTAGCGGAAGTGGTCCACCGCCAGCGGCAGGTCGGCGGCCAGCGTCTCGCGGACCGGTTTGCCGTTCTCCCAGGTCTCGGCGACGGCCAGCGCCTCCAGGTGGTCTTCGATCCGGTCGGCGATCTCGTTGAGCACGTTCGCGCGCTCGGCGGCCGACGTGCGGCCCCACGCCCGCGCCGCGCCGTGGGCGGCGTCCAGCGCCCGGTCGACGTCCTCGGCGGTGCCGCGGGCGACCTCGGTGAACACCTCGCCGGTGACCGGGGTGGGGTTCTCGAAGTAGCCGCCCTTCGCGGGTGGGACGTAGTCGCCGCCGATGAAGTGGTCGTACCGGTCGCGGTAGGTCACCACGCTGTCCGCCTGGCCGGGTGCCGCGTACTTGGTCATCCCCACTCGCCTCCCGCGTCGTCGTCGTCGATCAACGGCCGAAAGGTAGGCGGCGCAACGTTGCAGTCACGTTGCACCCGATCGGACCACCCGCCGGCTTGCCGCGCCGCGCCGCCGCGCGTCATCCTGGGTGGCCAGGAGGTTCCCGCCATGCACCCCGACCCGCGCCGGCTGGCCGCTCTCCACACGGCTGTCCTCAGCGGGTCGGCGGCGCGAGGCGCGCGGCCGGTGATCATCGAGTCGTGGCGGCGCTCGCTGGCCGCCCGGGTGGACCCGGACCGCCACGAGGCGCCCGTGGTGCTGGCCCCCGACGAGGTGGCGGACCTGCGCGACGCCCACCCGCTGGCCCCGATGCTGCCGATGCTGCGGGAAACCCTGGTGACCATCGCGGACGACGCCCAGCACGTCATGATCATCACCGATGCCGACGGCCACATCCTGTGGTGCGAGGGCGCCCGGGACGTCCACCGGCTCGCCGAACGCGCCCGCCTCACCGAGGGCTCCCGGTGGAGCGAGGACGCCATCGGCACCAACGCCATGGGCACCGCGCTGGCCGTGGGCAGCCCGGTGACCGTGCACTCCGCCGAGCACCTGGTCCGCACCTACCACGGCTGGACCTGCGCGGCGAGCCCCGTGCGCGACCCCGACACCGGCGCGACTCTCGGCGTGGTCGACCTCAGCGGCCCGGTGACCAGCCGGCACCCGGTGACCGGCGCCCTGGTCCGGACCGCCGCGCGCCTGGTCGAGACCCAACTCCAGATCGAGTTGGCGGCCCGTGAGGAACACCTCCGCGCGGCCAACATGCGCCACCTCATCGCGTTGCGCGGCGAACCCGGCGCCCTGCTCAGCCCCACCGGCCGCGTCCTGGCCGCCGAACCCCAGGGCCTGATCGGCTCACGCGTGGACCTGAGCACCCCCGTCCACCTGCCCGACGGCCGCGAGGCCCACCTGGAACCCCTGGACGAGGGCTACCTGCTCCGCGTCCCCCGACGAACGACCCGCCGCCCCACCCTGTCCCTGCACTTCCTCGGCGGCCTCACCGGCTCACTGGACGGCCGCCCCCTGGTCCTGTCCCTGAGACACGCCGAACTCCTCACCGCCCTGGCCCTGCACCCCCGAGGCCGCACCGCGGAACAACTCGCCCTCCACCTCTACGGCGAACGCGGCAACCCCACCACCATCCGCGCCGAACTCCACCGCCTGCGCGCCCAACTCGCCGACGTCCTGCAAACCCGGCCGTACCGCCTGGCGGCCGACGTGAAGGCGGACTTCCTGACCGTCCGCAAGGCGGTCCGCGCCGGCGACATCGCGAAGGCGGTCACGACCTACCGCGGCGACCTCCTCCCCCGCTCCGACGCCCCGGTCGTGTCCGACGAACGCGAAGACCTGTCGGCCGCCGTCCGCCGAGCAGTCCTGGCCACCGACGACCCGGAACTCCTCTGGACCTTCGCCGGCAGCACCGACGACATCGAAGTCCTCGAACGCCTAACGCAGGTGCTGCCGGCCACGGACCCACGACGCGACCTGGCTCGCACCCGCCTGCGCCGCGCCCTCGCCTAACCTGGTCCGCATGGGGTTCTTCGCGCCGGGGGACGTGGTGTTGCGTCGGGAAGTGCTGCACGGGAAGCCGTGGTCGGTCATGCCGACGCGGGTGGTGCAGGACGGGCCGGACCTGCTCGCCGTGTTCATCGTGCCCGGGACCGTGTTCGGCTATCCCGACCACCACTACGGCCACCCCTGGCGGGCCAAGGGGAACACGCACTGGCGCGGCCACGGCAAGCTCCAACTGCACCGGCCCGGCGACGCCTACTCCGTCGAACTGTTCTGGAGCGGCGAGGACCGGCGGTTCCAGGGCTGGTACCTCAACCTCCAGGACCCGTTCCGGCGCACCCCGCTCGGCTTCGACACGCTCGACCACGCCCTCGACTACTGGCTCGACGCCGACGGCCGCTGGGAGGAACGCGACCGCGACGAGTTCGAGGAGCAGGTCGCCGAGGGCAAGTACGACCCCGCGCAGGCCGACGACATCCGCCGCACCGGCAAGGAGATCGTCGCCATGCTCGACGCCGGCGCCACCTGGTGGGACACCCGCTGGGCCGACTTCACCCCCGACCCGGACTGGCCCGTCCCGGTGCTGCCCGACGGCTGGGAGGACTACCCGCTGCCGTGAGGATCCAGCCCCTGACCCCGGACACCCTCGTCGCCGAACTGGTCGAGCGCGTCGACGCGTTCCCCAAGGACACCTGGACCCGGGTGCTGGTCGACGGCGCGCCCCCGACCCGGCCCGGCGCGCTGGCCGACGCCCTGGTCGACCCGCTCCGCGCCAAGGGCCGGCCGACGCTGCGGGTGTCCGCCGGGGACTTCCTGCGCCCCGCGTCCGTCCGCCTGGAGCACGGCCGCACCGACCCCGAGTCGTTCCGCACGAACTGGCTGGACGTCGGCGGCCTGCTCCGCGAGGTCCTCGACCCGCTCGACCCCGGCGGCACCGGCCGGGTCCTGCCCTCGCTGTGGGACGCCGACCGCGACCGCGCCAGCCGCGCCGACTACGTCACCCTCCCGCCCGGCGGGGTGCTGCTCCTCGACGGCACCCTCCTGCTGGACAAGTGGCTGCCCGCCGAACTGACCGTCCACCTGTGGCTGTCCAAGGCCGCCCTGGAACGCCAGACACCCGAAGAGGAGCGCTGGACCCTCCCCGCCTACGAGGACTACGAACCCGGAGCGGATGTGACGGTGCGCTACGACCACCCCGCCCGGCCCGCTCTCGTGGGTACAGTGGGTCCGGGATAGGAGAGGAGGCGTGATGACCAGGCTGCACCTGCTGCTGGCGGGTCTGTTCGCGCTCACCCTCCTGCACTCGCCCACCGAACTGGTGGCCGCCCTCGCCGCGGTCGCGGTCGTGGTGCTGCTGCTCACCGCCGCACCCGACGTCCAGGCCGCGCCCGCCTGGGTCCGGTCGCTTTCCTTGCGCGACAAGGCTTTGCGCACGGCATTCCTGCGCCTGCGCGACCCCGACGCCGCCGGTCGCCCCCGTCCGCGAGCACCGGGACTCGGCTTCTAACTGCCGACGTCCCCCTTCCCAGCTCGCACCCAGACGGAGAGAAGTTGTTCCACGCCTTGGGCTCTGCCCTGGCGGGCATCGCCACGCCCGCTCTCGCCATCGTCCTGTTCACCGCCGCCGTCCGACTGCTCATGCACCCGCTCAGCCGCGCCGCCGTGCGCGGTGAGAAGGCGCGGGCCGCGCTCGCCCCGCAGATGCGGGAGGTCCAGGCCAAGTACGGCAAGGACCCGGTGAAGCTCCAAGAGAAGACCTTGAAGCTCTACAAGGACAACGGCACCTCGCTGTTCGCCGGGTGCCTGCCCGCGCTGGTGCAGCTGCCGTTCTTCATGGTCATGTACCGGCTGGTCACCACCCCGAACCCGCTGCTGGACGGCACCCTGTTCGGCACCCCGCTGGGCACGCACTGGTTCGGCGCGTTCGGCCACAACGCGGTGTTCCTCGGCCTGTTCGCGGCGCTGACGGCGATCGCGTTCGCCACTTCGCGCCGGCAGGCGGCGGTCGCGGCGCGCAGCGGTGGTCCGCAGCCGCCGTTCGCGCAGGTGCTGCGGCTGTTGCCGCTCGGCACGGTCTTCATCGCGGCCGTGCTGCCGCTGGCGGCCGGGGTCTACCTGCTCACCACGACCGCGTGGACGCTCGCCGAACGCGCGTACCTGTACCGCACGATCAAGGAACCCGTGGTTCACGCGCAGCGGCGGTAGACCTCGCTGGCCAGGTCGGCGGCGTGCCGCATGGCCTGGGCGTGCAGCGCGGTCAGCGAGAGGACGTCGGCCTGCTCCTCGGGGTCGGCGTCCTCGCCGTCCAGGCGCTCCTCGGCCGTGGTGTAGACGACGCACTCGGCGGCCACGCTCAGCCTGCGCGCCAGGAACGCGACGGCGGTCATGAGGTTCTCCGCCTCCTCCGAGGTGATCGGCACGACCCGCGGCGCCTGGTCGGCCAGCTCGTCCCCGGCGGCGCCCAGGTCGGGCGGTTCGGCGCAGCTCGCCAGACCGGTGTCCCACCGGCACGCCGCCTCGTGCAGTGACTCGATGAACGGCTCCCAGTCGATGTTCCGGTCCATTGCTCAGCTCGCCTTCCTCTCCTCGCCTGCTACGGGTTGAGTGCCCGCGCACCCACCGGGACATGCGAGTTTTCCCTTTCGGGTGGAAGGCGGCCCCAACCGGTTACGCAACGCCCGTCGAGGGGTATACCCGCAGGTCAATATGCCACTGCCCGGGCGGTGAACTGGGGTGACGGGACCACGCCGGCCGTCGACGGGTAGGAGATCCGGTCGAGCACGCCGTCCGAGGTGTAGCGCTGGGCCGGGTTCGCGGCGAGCTTGTCCAGCCACACCGTCGAGCCGAACGCGGCGTCCTCGCCGGTCGCGTCCTGGGACCGGATGCGGGGCGTGTTCAGCGGGTCGAAGTCGGCCGCGAACGGCGACGGGGCCGGGTTCGAGCCGACCAGCAGCACGCACGCGTAGTCGTACGACGTGCCGTCCGCCCCGCCCCGCATGGCCAGCACCGGATCGCGCGGGATCGCGCCGAACGGCAGCGCCAGGCTCTTGACCTGGTAGTCCGGCACGGCCCGCTGGATCTCGCGCTGGCCGTCGCTGATCGCCTTCTGCGCCTGGTCGGCGGGCACCGAGGACAGGTTCGTGTGGTACAGCGTGTGGTTGCCGATCTCGAAACCGTGGTCCCGCAGCCACGGCAGCACGCCGGAGCCGTCCGCCGACCCGAACGGCGCTGCGTTGACGTACATGCTCGCCACCGGCCGGAACCCCGGGTGCTTCGCGGCCACGTCGAGCAGGATCGCGATCGCCGTGCCGGGCGCGGGCTGCCCGGAGGCGTCCAGCGCGAACTGGGTCGGGTCGCCGTCGTCGAACGTGAGCACCACCGGGTGCTTGCCCGCCGGGATGTCGATCCGGCCGGTCGCGTACTCCAGGGTGGTCACCGGCACGTAGTCCTCGGCGACGAGCCGCTCCAGTTCGGCCCGGAACGCCTCGGGGGTCCGGTCGTAGACCGAGGTCGGCTGGGCGACCAGCCGGTGGTACATCAGGACCGGCACCTGGCCCAGTTCGTTGGCCCCCACCGCGGCCGGGTCGGGCGGCGCGGACGACGTCGTGGTCGGCGCGGAGGACGCGGCGATCGGCGAGTTGGGGGGCTGTTGGGCGGCCGGCTCGGCGCACGACGCGGTGAGGACGGCCAGGAGCGCGGCAACGGCCAGGGCGCGTTTGGACGGCGACGCGGTGGGGTTCACGATTCCGCAAGGTACGCCGGTCCACTCCGGGTCGCCCGGTTTGACACATTCGGATGACATCTGGTTTACCTGCCTCCTGAGGCGGTATGTCGCGCATTGGCAAAGCGCCGCGCTGATCGGAGTGGTCGATGTCGAAATCCACGCGAAAAACGAGAAGGGTCCTCTTCCCGGCGGCCGCCGCGGTGGCGTTGCTCCTGGTAGCGGGCATGATCACGACATTCGTGCAGCACCGGCCGACCAGCCTCGCGGTCGCCGAATTGGCCGACGGCGGCGCCGTCACCCATTCGGGCTGGGAGCGCGTGGCCATCACCGCGGACGATCCGGGCGAACTCGATCGGGTGATTGTCGAGGTGGACGGCCGACCGGTGGAAGCGCGGCGCGGGGAAAAGGGCATGACGTTGTCCGGGCTGCAACTCGCCGAGGGCCCGCACACCCTGACGGTGCGCGCGGCCAACCCGCTGCCGTGGCTGCCCGACGCCGTCATCGAGCGCCGGTTCACCCTGGACAACACCCCGCCGAAGGTGTCCGTCGAGCAGGTCGACGCCAAGTCGCCGCGCGGTCCGCTGACCGTGCGCGGCGCGGTCGAGGGGGCGGACGAGGTGCAGGTGGGCGACCAGCGGGTGCCGGTCAAGGACGGCAAGTTCGAGGTGTCGCTGAACGCCGTGCCGGCGAGCCTGCTGCTGCAGGCCAAGGACGCGGCGGGCAACTCCGGGCGGCACGAGATGGCGGTCAAGGTGCCGCACCCCGGGATGCGGGCGGTGCACATGAGCGCGGCCGCGTGGGCGACGGCGGAGTTGCGGGAACCGGTGCTGGCGCTGGCCCGGGACAAGAAGATCGACGCCATCCAGTTGGACATCAAGGACGAGAGCGGCGAGATCGGCTACACCTCGCAGGTGCCGCTGGCCCAGCAGATCGGCGCGAACCGCGGGTACTACGACGCCAAGGCGGCCCTGGACCAGTTGCACGGCATGGGGTTGCGGGTCGTCGGCCGGCTGGTCGCGTTCCGGGACCCCGTGCTGGGCAGGGCGTCCTGGCAGGCCGGCGCGCACGACCGGCTGGCCCGCAACAAGGGCGGCGGGCCGTGGTCGCGGCACTACGGCGAGTACGCCTTCACCAACTTCGCCAACCCCGAGGTGCGCGAGTACAACATCGCGATCGCCAGGGAGGCGGCGGCTTTGGGGTTCGACGACATCCTGTACGACTACGTGCGTCGACCGGACGGCCCGTTGGGGCAGATGGAGTTCGCCGGCCTCTCGGTGACCCCGGAGCAGTCCATAGTGGACTTCCTGCGCGACTCGCGGGCGGCGGTCCGGCCGCACGGCGCGTACCTGGGCGCCTCGGTGTTCGGCATCGCCGCGCACTCCGCTACGGACATCGCCCAGGACATCCCCGCGCTGTCCGCGCACGTGGACTACGTGTCGCCGATGGTCTACCCGTCGCACTGGGGGCCGGGCGAGTACGGCGTGGACAACCCGGAGGGCATGCCGTACGAGATCGTGAAGGCGTCGATCGCGCACTTCGTCGAGCTGACCAAGGACACCGGGGCGACGGTCATCCCGTGGCTGCAGGCGTTCTCGCTCAAGCACCACTACGGGCCGGGAGAGGTGCAGGCGCAGGTGACCGCGTCCGCCGACGCCGGGGTGAAGTCGTTCCTGCTGTGGAACCCGGCGTGCCGCTACGACACGGCGGGGCTCTAGACCATGGCCGGCGAGGAGTTCACCCCGGGGTCCTTCAACCGCGAGTGGTGCGGCTACCAGCGGCGGGAGGTCGACGCGGCGATCCGGCAGCTCACCGAGCGGCTGGAGCAGCTCACCGTCGACCGCGACGCGGCCCTGGCGACCGCCGACGACGTGGGGCGCGAGTTGGAGGCGGCTCGGGCGGAGCTGGCGGAGTACCGGATGCTGCACGCCGGGTACTCCAAGGAGAACACCGTGTCGGGGACCATCCGGTACCTGATGCACGTCGCCCGGCAGAAGGCGGAACGCGAGGAGCAGGCCGCGCACGAGCGGGCGGAGACCCTGGTGGCCCGGGCGCGGGAGATGGCGGACCGGCAGGCCGTGCTGCTGGACGAGACCGAGCAGGAGACGCAGCGCAGGTTGGCGGAGGCCGACCGGCGGGCGCGGGAGATCGTGGAGCGGGCGGCGGACGAGGCACGGGCGATCGCGGCGGAGCTGGTGGAACGCCGCAAACTGCTCGACCGCTGGTGCGCGGAACTGGACATCCCAGGCCCGCGCGACGACGACACCGAGGAGCCCACGGTCGATTTGTGCGCCCCAGCGGCAGGCACCGCACCCGCACCCGACCCAGCGCCGGCCGACCCAGCGCCAGCCGACCCAGCGCCAACCGACCCAGCGGCGGCGGGCTCGCCGGCGCAAGCGGCGGGCTCGCCGGCGCAAGCGGCAAGCTCGGCGGCGCAAGCGGCAAGCTCGGCGGCGCAGGCGGAGGGCTTGGCCGCTCAGCCTGCTGCGGCAGCACCGCCGGCACCGGCCGCAGGCTCGGCCGCGCAAGCGGCGGGGTCGGGCGCGGAGCCCGAGCCGGCGGCCCCGCCGGCACCGGCGAAGGGGGCGGCGGCGCAGGCGGCTCCGGCAGCCCCTGCGGCTTCCGCGGCGGACGGGTCGTGACGGGGCGGTTGGCGGTGGTGCACTACGTGGCCGGGCTCTCGCTGGCCGCGGCCACCGTGCTGGCACTGGACACCCGCGCCGTCCCGATGCGCGTCACCGCCGGCCGCCCACCCACCGTCACCACGTCCAGCCACCCCGCCCCCCAGCCCGTCCGCGGCTTCGGGGCCGACCTGCCGCCGGGCGCACCGTTCCCCGCCCAGGGCACCGGTCGGTGGCGCGTGGTCCCCGGCACCGCCAAACCGGCCGGCACCGGTCCCGCCTTCGCGTACTCCGTCGAGGTCGAGGAGGGCATCACCCTGCGCGAAGGCGACCAGCCGTTCGCCGCCCAGGTCCACCACACCCTCGTCCACCCGCTCGGCTGGAAGCGAAGAGGTTTCGAGTTCCGCCGGGTCGACAGCGCGCCGACCCTCCGGATCAGGCTCGCCACCCAGAGCACGGCACGCGAGCTGTGCGGCTTCGACCTGCCCTTCGACACGTCCTGCCGCATCGGCGACACGGTGTACCTGAGCGCACCCCGCTGGATCCGCGGCGCGCACACCTACGACAGCCTCACCGCCTACCGGACCTACGTGGTCAACCACGAGGTCGGGCACTTCCTCGGGTACGGCCACGAACCCTGTCCCGAGCACGGCGCCCCCGCGCCGGTGATGATGCAGCAGACGCTGAGCACCGCCAACGACGAACTCGCGGCGCTCAGCGGTGAGGCCCCGGCGGACGGCAAGACCTGCCGCCCCGACCCGTGGCCGCGCTAGACGACCACCCCATGGCCGCGCCCGCCCCCGACCCCAAGGCCGCGCCGGCCGCCGACCCGTGGCCGCGCTAGACCGGGACCTTCTCCGCGCGCAGCGGCGCCCCCGCCTCGTGCAGGAACTTCAGGACGTACCCGTACGACGTGAACAGCCCGCACTCTGCGTAGGAGATCGACCGCTGCCGGCAGAAGTCCCGGACCAGGGCCTGCGCCCGGCGCAGGTGCGGGCGCGGCATGTTCGGGAACAGGTGGTGCTCGATCTGGTAGTTGAGGCCGCCCAGCAGGAAGTCCGTGAACCGGCCGCCGGTCACGTTCCGCGAGGTCAGGACCTGCTTGCGGAGGAAGTCCAACTGGTGCCCGGCGGACAGCACCGGCATCCCCTTGTGGTTGGGCGCGAACGAGCACCCCATGTACACGCCGAACAGCCCCTGGTGCACCGCGATGAACACAAGTGCCTTCACCGGTGACATGGACGCGAAGACCAGCGTCAAGTACCCGATCGCGTGCACCACCAGCAGCGCCGCCTCCACCCGCCACGCCCGGACCTCGCGCCGCACCACCGGGACCGCCCCGATGACGTGCAGGCTGAAGCCCTCCAGCAGCAGCAACGGGAAGAACAGCCACGCCTGGTGCTTCACCACGAACCGGAAGAACCCGCGCTTGCGCTCGGCCTGCTCGGCGCTGAACGCCAGGACCGCGATGTCGACGTCCGGGTCCTCGTCCTCGTGGTTGGGGTTGGCGTGGTGGCGGTTGTGCTTGCTCATCCACCAGCCGTAGCCCACGCCGATCAGCAGGTTGCCCAGCACCAGCCCGGTGACCGCGTTGGTCCGGTTGGCGGTGAACACCTGCTTGTGCCCGGCGTCGTGCCCGAGGAACGCGATCTGGGTGAACACGACCGCGAGGACCACGGCGGGGACGAGCTGCCACCACGAGTCGCCGATGAGGACGACGGCGGCGCAGGTGGCGGCGAGGACGGCCACGGCCGTCACCAGGCACACCACGTAGTAGCCGGTCCGGCGGTCGAGCAGACCCGCCTGCTTGACCAGCCTGGACAGTTCGGCGAAGTCGCTGCCGCGCCGAGGCGACACATCGGTGCTCACGGCGCGCAGCCTAAGGGGCGGTCGGTGACGCCCTCAGGTCAGCCTGAGTTGCAACTGGGCGAACAACCGGAGCAGCGGGTCGTCCAGGTCGAACCCGCCCACCTCCGCCGCCCGCCGGACCCGGTAGCGCAGGGTGTTCGGGTGGACGTGCAGCCGGGCGGCGGCGGTCCGGACGTCCCCGAACGCGTCCAGGTAGGCCAGCAGCGACCTGGCGAGATCGGCATCGAGCCGTGCCAAGCGCGGGTCCCGGATCCGAGGATGCTCGGCCAGCAGCGCCAACACCTCGCTGACCAGCACCTGTGACCGCACATCGGCCAACGTGGCGACGTCCGCGTCGAGGTCCCGCGCCATGGCGTCCAACACCCGGTCGGCTTCGACCCGCGCCACCATCACGTCGTCCATCGTCGACACGGTGGACCCGATCGCCCCCTGCACCCGCAACCCCATGTGCTTGCGCGCCGCCGCCACGATCTCCTTGGTCAACGCCATCAACGGCGCCCCCGGCGGCAGGTCGGGCAACAGCACGTAGGTCCGCCCCGACGACTGGCTGACCAGCGCACTCCGCCGGTAGGCGGCGGCGTGCACCGAGATCAGGCTGGTCATCTCCGCGCGCCGCAACTCGTGCTGGATCCGATCGGTGTGCTCCTGCCCCCGCAAAGCGAACACCACGACGGCCGCCGGTTTCCCCGGATCCGCCCCGATCTGCTCGGCCACGGAAACCGCGTCCATCCGCCCGTCGAGCAGTGAACCCAAAAGGTTCTCCCGAAATGCCGCAGTGGGCTCCCGCTGCTGGACCAGGTGCAACGCGGTGACCCGAGCCGCCCCCAACAACGCCCGTTCCGACTGCTCGGTGAGCGGCGTGCCACCCTCCTGCACCCAAATAGTGCCCAACGGCTGCGCACCGGCGTGGATGCCGACCGCGATCCGCCGCCGAATCCCCAGCTCAGGCCGCTCGTCGATGCGAACGACCTCCTCACCGGACCGAAGCCGCTGGTAGACCCCCCACTCCCGGAGCATCTTCAAATAGGGCTCCGGCCCCTGCCGCCCCAGGATCGACAACCGCCGCAATTCGTCGACTTCATCGGACGACCGCGAATAGGCGAGCACCCGACTGGCGGTGTCCTCGATGCTGACGATTCCCCCGGTGAGCGCGGCAATGGTCTGCGCCAAGGCGAACAGATCCCCCAGCACCTCGGTCGCACCAGCATCGGCGGTGATCCGAGCAGTGGAAACCACTCCCCGTGCCAACGACTCAAGGTGCTCCCACCGAACCTCGGGCCGAACCGCCAACAACGCCACCCCGACATCGGCAGCGGCCTGCCGCAACACCGGGGACGGCGCGTCCACCTTCACCGCCACCGCCGCCGCCCCACCCGCTCCAGCGGCCCTGACCAGCGGCAACGCGGCTCGCCCGCGCGCCCCGATCACCAGGGCGAGATCGCCGGGCCGGACGTCGGGCACGTCATCGGGGTCGAGGATGACGACGTCGTGGACCTCGACCTCAAGCCCGTGCGGCGCCACCTGGACCTCGACGAGCGGATCCCCCAAGGCGATCAACACCTGCCGCAGGCTCATCCCAGCCGCCCTCCTTCGGACGGCGGCCAGTCGGCGCAGCCTTTGTCCGTTCGTACAAGCGCGAGGGGGCAAGCCTAGACGTCCGGACAACGGGGCGCAGGGTCGGCCGACCTACCGTGGACGGACACCCAACCATGTGGCGAAGGAGCTGCTTGTGGATGCCGTGACCAGGGTCCCCGTGCCGGCGAACGAGCCCGTCCTCAGCTACGCCCCCGGTACCCCGGAGCGCGCGCAGCTGCAGGCGAAGCTGGCCGAGTTGGCCAAAGAGCCCCTCGAACTGACCCTGACCGTCGGCGGCGAGCAGCGCGTCGGCGGCGGTGAGCGGTTCGACGTCGTCCAGCCGCACAACCACCGGGCCGTGCTGGGCACCCTGCACGGGGCCACCCAGCAGGACACCCGGGACGCGATCGCCGCCGCCAAGGCCGCCGCGCCGGCCTGGCGCGCGCTGTCGTTCGACGACCGCGCGGCGATCCTGCTGCGGGCCGCCGACCTCCTCGCCGGTCCGTGGCGGCAGACGCTGAACGCGGCCACCATGCTCGGGCAGTCCAAGACCGCCATCCAGGCCGAGATCGACTCGGCGTGCGAGCTGATCGACTTCTGGCGGTTCAACGTCGCGTTCGGCAAGCAGCTCATCTCCGAGCAGCCGCAGTCCTCCCCCGGTGTCTGGAACCGCACGGACCACCGGCCGCTGGAGGGCTTCGTCTACGCGATCACGCCGTTCAACTTCACGGCCATCGCGGGCAACCTGCCCACCGCGCCCGCCCTCATGGGCAACGTCGTGCTCTGGAAGCCGTCCCCCACCCAGAGCTTCGCCGCGCACCTCACCATGCGCCTGCTCGAAGAGGCCGGCATGCCGCCGGGCGTGATCAACCTGCTCCCCGGCGACGGCCTGGCGGTGTCCGAGGTCGCGCTGGCCGACCCGGACCTCGCGGGCATCCACTTCACCGGGTCCACCAAGACCTTCCAGCACCTGTGGGGCCAGGTCGGCGCGAACATCGCCGGCTACCGCTCCTACCCGCGCATCGTCGGCGAGACCGGCGGCAAGGACTTCGTGCTCGCGCACCCGTCCGCCGACGTGGACGTGCTGCGCACGGCGCTGGTCCGGGGCGCGTTCGAGTACCAGGGCCAGAAGTGCTCGGCGGCCTCCCGCGCCTACGTGCCGCGCTCGGTCTGGAACCGGATGAAGGACGACTTCCTCGCCGAGGTCGAGTCCCTGACCATGGGTGACGTCACCGACTTCGCGAACTTCCTCGGCGCGGTCATCGACCGGCGCTCGTTCGACAAGCTCTCGGGCGTCCTGAACGCGGCCAAGTCCGACTCCTCGCTGGAGATCGCGGCCGGTGGCACCGCCGACGACACCGACGGCTTCTTCGTGCGCCCGACCGTGCTGCTGGGCAGCAACCCCGACCACGAGGTGTTCACCACCGAGTACTTCGGGCCGGTCCTGGCCGTGCACGTGTTCGACGACGCGGACTACGACACCGTCCTCAAGCAGATGGAGAGCGCCGCGCCGTACGGCCTGACCGGCGCCGTCATCGCCCGGGACCGGGCCGCCATCGCGCACGCGCAGGAGTACCTGCGGTTCGCGGCGGGCAACTTCTACGTCAACGACAAGCCCACGGGCGCGGTCGTCGGGCAGCAGCCGTTCGGCGGCGGCCGGGCGTCGGGCACCAACGACAAGGCGGGCTCGGTGCACAACCTCCTGCGCTGGGTCAGCCCGCGCTCCATCAAGGAGACGTTCGTGCCGCCGACGTCCCACCGCTACCCGCACCAGGGGTGACCATGCTGCGCTCGACCCTGCTGGCCGCCTCGCGGTCCGGCGCCATCCGCAGGCTCGTGGAGAGCACCCCGCTGACCAAGCCCGTGGTCAAGCGGTTCATCGCCGGGGACGACGTCGACGGCGCCGTCGCCACCACCGGTGGGGTGCTCGCCGACGGCCGGCTCGTCACGCTGGACCACCTCGGCGAGGACACCCGCGACGCGGCCCAGGCCGGCGCCACCGTCAACGCCTACCTCGAACTGCTCGGCCGGCTGCGCGACGCCGGGTACGCCGACCGCGCCGAGGTGTCGGTGAAGCTGTCCGCGGTGGGCCAGTTCCTGCCGCTGGACGGCGAGAAGATCGCCCTGGAGAACGCGCGGAAGATCTGTTCCGCCGCCGAGTCCGTGGGCACCACCGTCACCCTCGACATGGAGGACCACACCACCACGGACTCGACGCTGGGCATCCTGCGGGAGCTGCGGGTCGACTTCCCGTGGGTGGGCGCGGTGCTCCAGGCCTACCTCAAGCGCACCGAGCAGGACTGCCGGGACCTGGCGCGCGCCGGGTCGCGGGTCCGGCTGTGCAAGGGCGCTTACCAGGAGCCGGCTTCCGTGGCCTACCAGGACAAGTCCGAAGTGGACCTGTCCTACGTGCGGTGCCTGAAGGTCCTGATGAAGGGCGAGGGCTACCCGATGGTCGCCTCGCACGACCCGCGCCTGATCGCCATCGCGGCGGACCTGGCGGCGGGCCGGGCCAAGGACTCCTACGAGTTCCAGATGCTCTACGGGATTCGCCCCGACGAGCAGAAGCGGATCGCCGCCGAGGGCAACCGGATGCGGGTGTACGTGCCCTACGGCGACGAGTGGTACGGCTACTTCATGCGGCGGCTGGCCGAGCGCCCGGCGAACGTGGCGTTCTTCCTCCGGTCGCTGGTCACGAAGGGCTAGGAAGAGCTGGGGAGGTCCGGGGTGCGCGTGGGGTGCGCCCGGACCACCTCCGCCACCGCGTGCTCCGCGCGGGCCAGCCGTTCCGGATCGGCCTGCGCGGACCGCAGCAGCGCCACCGCTTTGTGCGCCGCCGCCAGGGCGCGATCGAGATCCGCGCCGACCTCGGCGCACCGCCGCGCGTACAGCGAAAGCGTTTCGGCGTAACGGATCTCGTCCCCGTGTCCGGTTAGGTGCCACAGCAGCAACGCCGTGCGCGCGCCGATCCGGGCGTCCTCGTTGGTGACCGCGCTGTCGGCCAGCAGGTGCCACGCCTCGGCCAGCCGCACGGTCGCCCGGGGCACCCGCCGCCACACCGCCACCGCGTCCTCGAACGCCTGCGCCGCCTCGGACCGGCGGTCCAGCCTCCGGAACAGCACGCCCAGATCGCCCAAAGCAGAAGCCAGGACCGGCTCGAAGTCGCGCGGGTTGACCTCGGCCAGCCTCCGCAGCACGCCGATCGACTCGCGCACCACCGCCGCCGCCTCCGTGGGCCTGCCGAACGACGCCAGCAGCGCCGCCACGGACCGCAACGTCCGGGCGAACTCGGCTTCGTAGCGCGGGTCGTCGCCCGCGACCGCCCGCCACTGGAGCACCGCGCGCCGCGTCGCGTGCCCGGCCTCCGCGCGCCGGCCCACGTCGAACAGCCGGGCCGCCAGGTGGTGCGCGGCCTTCGCGGCGTCGAGCCGGAACCGCGCGGGTTGCCGGCGGGCCAGGTCGTCGAACAGCCCGGCGGACTCGGTGACGGCCGCCGCCGCGTCCTCCTTGCGGCCCACCGCCGCGTACCGCAGGCCCAACCGGTCGAGAGCGGCGGCGAGCGGTGCAAGGGTGTCCGGGTCGCCGGTGACCAGCAACCGGCACCAGCGGACCGCTTCCTCCGCCGCCACCAGGGCTTCGTCGTTCCGCCGCACCGCCACCAGGCGCAAGCTCAAGTCCCCCAACGCGTTCGCCAACCGGTGCGCGACTGGTTCCCGGTCGACCAACTGCCGGTACAGCGCGACTTCCGCGCGGGACGCCTGCACGGCCTCCTCGCCCAGCGCGGCGAGCGCGGCGCGGGCGCTGAGCAGCCCGTTCAGCTCGGCCCGTGCGGCGATGTCGTCCGTGTTCCTCAACAGCGCTTGAGTGAGGAGGGCGGGCAGGACGTCACCATGGCAGCGCGGATCGTCGAACACTTGGCGCGCAACGACTTCCGGGTGGTCGTGGAGGACCCGCAACGGCCCGATGCCCGCCTTGGCGACCAGTCCGGGGTCGGCGGCGAACAGCTCGACCGCCCGGTCGCGGACGTGCGGCCAGCGCTCGGCGGCGCGCAGGAGGGTGTCCAGGGCGTCCGGCGCGGGTGCGATGCGGTTGTCCAGGAGGGTCACCGCGAGGGCGTCCTCGGCGAGGCGGCCGGTGGTCGGCGGGTTCGGGTCGACGCTGACCACCCGGCGGACGCGGTCGACGAGGTGGTCGCCGGGATCGCCGTGGACGGCGGCCAGCGCGGCCAGGTGGACGTCGTAGAACGTGTCGCAGGGCGGGGTTTCCACGCGGGGCCGGGGCAGGTCCAGCGCGTCGGCGAACCGCTCGCAGGCGGTCGCGAACGACCACTCGTGCTCCTCGGGGCATGGTCCGAGTTCGAGGTCCTCGGTCGCGTAGTGCAGGTCGCGGGCGCGTTGGCGGGTGGCCGACCACCACCAGCCCGCGCCGCGGGCGACCAGCAGCACCCGGGTCGGCCCGTCGCGCAGGACGGCGTGGACGTCGTGCCACGGCAGGAGGTCCGCGTCGTCCAGCACGACCAGCCCGTCGTCGGCGAACCGCCGGGCCAGCCGGGTCTTGCCCACCCCGGACCGACCGTGCAGGAGCAGCACCGACCGCAGCACGGCCGCGTCCCGCCAGCGCGCCAGCCCGGCGAGTTCGGCGGCCCGGCCGTGGAAGGGCACCACCTCGTGCCGCGGGTCCAGCAGCGCACCTGGCGATCCGATCACGGGCCCATATCCTGCACCCGCCCGCGAACCACGATCGGGTTGGTCCCTCCGACCGCCCCCGCTCCCGCGAGGCCGCGTCGGCTTGTCGCGTCGCCCTTCCCGACGATCATGCTTTTCGATCGGCGGGAAACGCGGCGCGACGAGCCGACTTCCGGGCGGCCTCGCCGCCGCGACGCCAGTCGCGGCCATCCGATACAGCACAATCCGAGGCATGTTCATCGCTCTGGTGCCGCACGCGGAGAACGCCGGTCGCCTCCGGCCGCTCTCCGACGCCGGCGTGCCCACCGGGCCGGTGATCGAGACGTCCGACCTGGCCGCCACCGTCGCGGAGTGGGAGCTGCGGGAGCCGCGCTGGCTGTGGTCGTCCACGGCGGAGATCTATCCCGAGCTGCTGGCCCGGGGCGTGCGGGTGCAGCGATGCCTGGACCTGTGGCACGTGGAATCGCTGCTGCTCGCCTACCAGGGCAGACACCGCGAACCCCGCGGCCTGGGCGCGGCGCTCGCGCGGCTGCGGGGGCTCCCCGTCCCCGAGGACCAGGGGCCGCGCAAGCGCGAGTCCCAGCCCACCCTGTTCGAACCCGAACGCGAACCCCTGCCCGGTGACGCGGACCCGCTCGACGCCGTGATCGCCGTCCACGCGGAGCAGCAGCGAACACTCGCCGGCCTGCCCCACGCCGACCGCCTCCGGCTGCTGGTGGCCGCCGAGTCCGCGAGCGCCCTGGCGGCGGCCGAGATGACCTTCCACGGCCTGCCCTGGCGCGAGGACGTCCACGACGCGTTGCTCACCGAGATGCTGGGGCCGCGTCCGGTGAACGGCGCCCGGCCGGCCAAGCTCGCCGAGCTGGCCGACCGGATCACGGCCGCGTTCGGCGGGCGTTCGGTGAACCCGGACGCGCCGGCGGGCATCGTGCGGGCGTTCGGCCGGGAGGGCATCGACGTCCCGTCCACCCGGGCGTGGGTGTTGAAGCAGGTCGACCACCCGGCGGTCGCGCCCCTGCTGGAGTACAAGGAACTGGCGCGGCTGTGGGTGGCGCACGGGTGGTCGTGGCTGGACCAGTGGGTGTCGCAGGGCCGGTTCCGGCCGGACTACGTGGTGGGCGGCGTGGTGTCCGGTCGGTGGGCGACGCGGGGTGGGGCGGCCCTGCAGATCCCCCGGACGCTGCGGCGGGCCGTGGTGGCCGATCCGGGGTGGTCGTTGGTGGCGGCGGACGCGTCCCAGCTGGAGCCGCGCGTGCTGGCGGCCCTGTCGGGTGATCGCCGCCTGGCGGAAGTGGCCGGCGACGACGACCTGTACACGACCCTGGCGGCGGACGCGTTCGACGGCGACCGGGGGCGGGCGAAGATCGCCATGCTGTCCGCGATGTACGGCGGCACCAGCGGCGAGGCCGGTCCGCTGCTGGCCGTCCTGAGACGCCGGTTCCCCGAGGCGGTGGGGTACGTGGAGGCCGCCGCGGTGGCCGGTGAGCAGGGCCGGATGGTCCGCTCGCGGTTGGGCCGCACCAGTCCGACACCGTCCGAGGCGTGGCACGCGCTGACCGGCAACGCCGAGGAGGGCGAGGAGGAGGCCCGGCAGTCCCGGCGGGCGGCCCGCGACTGGGGCCGGTTCACCCGCAACTTCGTGGTGCAGGCGAGCGCGGCCGACTGGACCGCCGCGCTCCTGGGCGCGCTGCGAAGACGCCTGCGCCGAACAGCGCCGGGCGCGCACCTGGTTTTCTTCCAGCACGACGAGGTCCTGGTGCACACACCGACCGAGTCGGCGGAGGCGGTGTGCGCCGAGGTCGCCGCGGCCGGTGCCGAGGCCTCCTCCCTGGTCTTCGGTGACACCCCGGTCCGCTTCCCGATCCACGCCGTCCCGGTGGAGTGCTACGCGGACGCCAAGTAGGCCATTGCGCCGTTCGGTCGATTGAGTCTCGGTCGTGAGAGCGCTCTCATGAACGGACAACCCGGTTCGTTGCCGTGCAGAACGAGTGACAAGGAGGTCACCCGCGCATGGAACCCAGCCGTCGGCGGCGCGCGCTCGCCACCGCCGCCGCCCTGCTCACCGCCGTTCCCGCCGCGGTCTTCGCCACGATCTCGGCCGACGCCTCGGTGCCGCCCACGCCACCGGGCTGGACGCTCCAGTGGAGCGACGACTTCACCGGCGCCGCGAACACCCTGCCCTCCGGCGCCAACTGGATCTTCGACCTCGGCCACAACTACCCCGGCGGCCCCGCGAACTGGGGCACCGGCGAGATCCAGAACTACACCAACTCCACCTCGAACATCCGCCTCGACGGCAACGGCAACCTGCGCATCACCGCGTTGCGCGACGGCGCCGGCAACTGGACGTCCGCCCGCATCGAGACCCAGCGCGCGAACTTCCGCCCACCCGCCGGCGGCAAGCTCGCCATCGAGGGCCGCATCCAGATGCCGAACGTCACCGGCAGCGCCGCCCTCGGCTACTGGCCCGCGTTCTGGGCGCTCGGCTCGCCCTACCGCGGCAACTACTGGAACTGGCCCGCCATCGGCGAGTTCGACATCATGGAGAACGTCAACGGCATCAACTCCGTGTGGGGCGTGCTGCACTGCGGCGTCAACCCCGGCGGGCCGTGCAACGAGACCAACGGCCTGGGCGCGAGCCGCGCGTGCCCCGGCTCGACGTGCCAGTCGGCGTTCCACACCTACCGGTTCGAGTGGGACGAGAGCGTCAGCCCGAAGCAGTTCCGCTGGTACGTGGACGGGCAGCAGTTCCACAGCGTCAGCCAGAACCAGTTCGACGCGACGACGTGGAACAACATGACCGGCCACGCGGGCTACTTCATCCTGCTGAACCTGGCCATGGGCGGCGCGTTCCCCAACGGTGTCGCGGGCCACGCCACCCCGACCGCCGCCACCGTGCCCGGTCACTCGATGGTCGTCGACTACGTCGCGGTCTGGACCGCCGGCGGCGGCACCACCCCGCCGACCACCACGACCACGACGCCCGGCGGCAGCGGCTGGGACGCGTACGCGGAAATCCAGGCCGAACAGGCGACGTCCCGCTCCGGCGGGGTGGTGGAGGCGTGCTCCGAGGGCGGCCAGGACGTGGGCCTGCTCAAGAACGGCGACCGCCTCCACTTCTCCGGCGTCCGCTTCGGCTCGGGCACCGCGCGCCAGTTCATCGCACGGGCGGCGTCGGGCGCGGCCGGTGGCGTGAGCGGCCTGGTGGAGGTGCGGCTGGACAGCCCGACGGCCACCCCGATCGGCAGCTTCGCCATCGCCAACACGGGCGGCTGGCAGAGCTGGCGCACCGTCCCGGCGAACATCTCCGGCGTCACCGGCACCCACGACGTCTACATCACCTTCACCAGCGGCCAGCCCGCGGCTTACGTGAGCGTGAACTGGCTGAAATTCAGCACCTGAGTGGTTGACCTGGCGGGCCGCGGATGCCTCCTCCTCCGCGGCCCGCCATCCCCACCGATCCCGGTTAGGGTTGACAGGGTGCGGGCGCTCGTCAGCGAGTACGAGGAACGTCCGGTCGCGGGCCTGGCCTGCGCCTGGCGGCGTTCGTCGCCCGTCCCCACCACCGGCCGGGTAGTTCCAGACGGCTGCACCGACCTGATGTGGTCGTCCTCCGGCGAGTTGTTCGTAGCCGGCCCGGACACCACGGCCCACCTCACCACCATGCACCCCGGAACGCTCTACGGCGTCCGCTTCGCTCCCGGCGTAGGCCCGTCCGTCCTCGGTGTCCCCGCCCACGCCCTACGCGACCTGCGCGTTCCTCTAACGGACCTGTGGGGCCAGTCCTCAGCCTTGGAAGACGCCCTGCACACCGCCGACGACCCGTGCGCAGTGCTCGCCCAAGCCGCCTTAACTCGACTCCGCACCACCCCACCAGACCCTCTAGCCCAGGCCGTAGCCCATGCGGTCCCCTCTTCAACCGTCGCCAACCTTGCCGCCGACCTGGGCCTGAGCACCCGTCACCTGCACCGCAGGTCCCTGGACGCGTTCGGCTACGGACCCAAGGTCCTGCACCGGGTGCTGCGATTCGACCGCGCGGTGAAGCTGGCGTGGACCGGCGTCCCGTTCGCCGACATCGCGTACCGCACCGGTTATGCCGACCAGGCGCACCTGTCCCGCGAGGTGAAGGAGTTGGCCGGCGTGTCCCTGGGTCAGCTGATCCGCCCGTAGGCGCGGAGGGTCTTGAGGGCTTCGATCGTCACGATCGACCGCCACTCGTACTCGGTCACCGGCGTCCAAGCGGCCCACGGGAACGTCCAGCCACCGTCTTCTTGCTGCTCGGCTTCGAGCCGATCCAGGTCACGCTCAACCTCATCGTCGCTGAACCACCGACGGGCCAGGCTGTCCGGCGTGGGCGCGTAGTGATGCGGCTTGTGCGTCTCCCCGACCGCATACCCCTCAGGCGCCCGCCCGTCCCCCAGGTCAACCAGCCCTTTGCCCCGAACCAACTCCCTCAACTTCTCCGCCGCCACCTCGGCCCTTGCCCGGTCCGGCACGTGGTCCAGGAACCTCGCACAAGCGTTGACCTCGTACGGGTGGGTGTCCCCCAGCCGGTCGATCTTGTCCCACACCAACTCGGTCGCCTTGCTCAACCACTCATGCTCAATCCCGAACTGGTGCAACACACCGGCCGCCAACCCCGTCATCAACAGGTCCGTATCAGTCCCGACCTGCCACCACGGTGCCCGCGGATGGTCCCGCGCCGTCTCCAGACAGTTCGGCAACCCACCGTCGTCGTTGGCCACCGAACCAAAGAAGTCCGCCGCACTGACCACGTACGACTCTTCCCCCACCTCGTGCAGCAACCTCAGGGCGGTGTAGGTGTGCAACGGCTGACTGGTCGGCCCGCGCCCGTCAGGCTCAAGCGCATGCCCAAACCCACCGTCGTCGTTCCGATAAGCCAAAACAGCCGCCACCACCGACCCAGCAGACCCACCGTCGAACAGGAACTCAAACCGCCGCTGCTCCAACACGCGCGCGTTGCGCCAAATGAACGACCTCACCAGATCCACCATGCCCCGACGCTATTCCGCCCGACGAGCACCGTCTTGAACAGATCGGACATCCCCCGCCGGGAGCAACCACCTCGAACTCCCGGACCGCGCTGACCTGCTGTGCCATGATTTGACCGGCGGTTGGCGTGAGGGGAGCGCGAACGATGTACGACGCCGAAGGCGGGGGCGGGAAGCTCAGCTTCGTGGGCGACACGGTGTCCAAGGCACCCGGCGGCGCCGGGGCCGGCTACGTGGTGTCGCAGACCAGGTTCTACGTCGACCCGGACGAGGCCGAGAACCTTATCAAAGGCCTGGAGAAGGCCTACCTGGAGCTGCGGAACGCCAAGCGGTACTCCGACCAGATCACCCAGGTGCAGTCACCGGGCAAGGACGCCTACAGCGGGTTCGCCACCCTGAAGATTCGCGAAACCGCCGGTGACCAGGAGGGCGGCTACGGCTGGGCCAACGAGAAGGCCCGCCTGGCGCTCAAGCAGACGATCCAGAACATCAAAGACGCGCTGGCGGCCTACAAGGGCACCGACTCGGCCGCCCAGGACGCACTGAAGCCGAGGGACTGAACTCTTGAACCGCATTCTCCGGTCCGTTCTCGTCGTCGGAGCCGCCGCGGCCGCTCTCGCCGCCTGCACCTCGACCAACGTGGGCAACCCGACGCCCGCGCCCACCACGGGCGGCGGCGCGACGTCGACCACCAAGACCAGCTCCAAGCCGAGTGGTCCGGCCGCCCTGGACATCCGGAAGTTCACCCAGGACCCGTGCGCCATCCTCGCCGCCGGCGACCTGGCCCCGTTCGGCAACTTCGACGCGCCGAAGGCCGAGGCGGACGGCCCGAACGGCCCGAGTTGCGCGTGGGACGGCAAAGACGTGCTGGAGGACTCCTCGTACCAGGTGGTCCTCGTGGTCAAGGGCGCGACGCTGGAGAGCTTCCGGGAGAGCAACAAGTCCCGCAAGGTGTTCCGCGAGGCGACCGTGGCCGGTTACCCCGCGGTCAGCTACGACACCGCGAGCGGCACCTTGGACTGCAACACGGCCATTGGCACGTCCGACAAGGAGGCCGTGCTCATCCAGGCCACTGTCGGCGACGGTGACAAGGCCTTCGCCGGCAAGCCGTGCGACGCCGCCGAGAAGTTCGGGGCGACCGTCATAGGAAAGCTGAAGGGGTAGGCCATGGCACCTCCCTCAGGCCCCGCGGTGGACATGGACCTGCCCGGCCTCATGCTCCTCCAGATGGGCATCGGCGCGGACAAGATCTACGGCTGGTTCAAGGACGGCAAAGGCCCGGAGCAGACCACCGACGCCACCCAGGACAACTGGAACAAGGTCCGCGACCACCACGCCGAGGTCACGTACCTGATCGAGAAGGCCGTCCGCGACTCGGGCGCCTCCTGGGAGGGCGCCGCCGGCGACCAGGCCAGGTCCGCCACCACCCCGTTGGCCACCTGGTCCGCCGCCGCCGGGGACAGTGCGATGGTCGCCTCCCAGGGCACCAGCAGCATCAGCGACTCCTTCCGGCACGCCCGCGACTCCGTCGAGAAGCCCGTCGACGTCCCCGACAAGCCCTGGTACAACGGCATGGTCCCGTGGGACACCGACTACGACGACGCGGTCGAGAAGAGCCAGCAGGTCAACTCGCGCAACGTCGAGGTCCTCTCCGCGTACGGCAACGCGGCCAACTCGGCCAGCGCCTCGATGCCCACCTTCCAGTCCCCGGACGAGATGGGCGGCGGGATCGAGCCGCCCACGCCCCCGCCGATCCAGCCGCCGAAGGAGTGGGAGCCCGTTCCGCCCGACGACGGTGGTGGCGACGGCGACGGCGACGGCAAGAACCGGACCAACCCGCCGTTGCCGCCGGTCACCCCGCCCCCGCCGAACGTCGACGACGGTGGCGGCAACCTGAAGAAGTCCGAGGTGCTCCCGCCGCCGGACCGGCCGCTGCCGCCTCCGCCCCCGCCGGTCGTCGTCGACCCCTCGCGACCGGGCGACCCGAGGCTGCCCGGCGACCCGCGCCTGCCGTACGACCCCCGGCTCCCCTACGACCCGCGCAACCCGAACGACCCGCGCAACCCCAACAACCGGCCCCGCGTGCCCGGACCCGGTGGCGGACGACCCGGCGGCCCGGGCGGACCCGGTGTGCCCGGAGGCGGTCCGGGTGGTGGCCGCGGCGGTGGCGGTGGCGGAATGGGGCGCATGCCCGGTATGCCCGGCGGCATGGGCGGACCCGGTGGCGGGTTCGGCCCCGGTGGCACGTCCGCCGTCATGCCCGGTGGTGAGCGCGGTTTCGGGCCAGGCGCGGGCGGTGGTTTCGGGCCAGGCGGCGCGGGCGCGGCCGGACGAGGTGGTGCCGCGGGTATGGGCATGGGTGCCGGTATGGGGGCCGGTGCCGGTCGGGGGCAGGGGGATGAGGACAAGGAGCACAAGGCCGCCTCGTACCTCCAAGAGACCGAGGACATCTTCGGCGACGGCACCATGGTGGCCCCGCCGGTCATCGGCGAATAGGGGAGAACAGTGCTGCACACCAAGGTGGCGATCCCGGTCGTCGCGCTCTACAACGCCTGGCAGGCCGAAGGTCTGCCGACGCTGCACAACGCGCTGCTCACCGACGTCGACTTCGACGAGGACCGCCTCGCCGAGGGCGACCTGAGCGGTCTGGCGGACCTCGCGCGGGGTGGCTGGGCGGAGTTGGAGCGGCTCGGGTTGGCGCGCGGCCGGCAGGTGCACCCCGACCTGGGCCGCGCGCTGCGGCTCGTCGCCGAGGCGGGCACGGAGTACTACGCGTTCTTCAACGAGGGTGACGGCGACACGCGCACCGCGCTCGTGGCCCAGTCGGGCGACGACGCGTTGCGCGTGGTCCTGCGGCCGGACAAGCACTTCGTGCTGGAACCGGTGCGCCCGGAGGACGCCGTGCAGTCGCTGGTCGCCGCCCTGCCCGAGGCCAAGCCGGGCCGGGGCGGGGTGATCTCGCTGCCCGCGGACGCGTTGAACGACAAGCCGAAACCGCCGTCGTACAACGAGGAGTACGAGCGCAGCTTCATGCAGGCCAGCCGGCCGACCGGCGCGCACGTCGCGGAGACCCAGCAGCTGAAGAACCTGTTGGCGGAGAAGCGGACCGGCGGCGGGCAGCTGTTCGCCGCCCGCCGCGACCGGTTCGGCCGCAAGCAGCGCTGCGAGGCCCCGCTGACGTTCTTCGACACCGTCACCGGCCGGTACCTGAGCGCGAAGTCGAGGGGCAGCGACGGGACACCGTGGATCACCGTGCAGCCCGCGGACTTCGCCACCCTCCAGGACCGCCTGCGCCGGCTCAGCGACGCCGCAACACCTCGGGGCTGAGTTCGGCCGGGCTGCGGTGCCCGGACAGGCCCAGGGTCAGGTCGAAGTCGGCGAGCAGCCCGCGCAGCACGTGCCGCACACCGACCTGCCCGCCGTGGGCCAGCCCGTAGGCGAACGGCCGGCCGACCATGACCGCGGACGCACCCAGCGCCAACGCCTTCACGATGTCCGCGCCGGTCCGCACACCGGAGTCGAACAGCACCTCGACCTGCTCACCCACCGCCGCCGCGATCTCCGGCAACACCTCCAGCGACGCCACGGCCCCGTCGACCTGCCGCCCGCCGTGGTTGGACACCACGATCCCCTGCACCCCCGCGTCGACGGCCTTGCGCGCGTCGTCGGGGTGCTGGATGCCCTTGAGCACGATCGGCCCGTCCCAGTGCTCGCGCAGGAACGCGAGCTGGTCCCACGACTTGTCGGTGCCGGTGAACAGCTGCACCCACCGCAGGATCGCCATCGGCCGGTCCTCCTCCGGCGGCGCGGCGAGACCCGCCCGGAACGCCGGGTCGGAGAACGGGATGGCCGTCCCGACGCCGCGCAGGAACGGTAGGTAGGACTGGTCGAGGTCGTGGGGCCGCCACGCCAGCGTCCACGTGTCGAGGGTGACCACCAAGACGGAGAACCCGGCCTTGCGCGCCCGGTCCAGGATGCTCACGCAGACGTCCGGGTCGTTCGGCCAGTACAGCTGGAACCACCGCGCCCCGTCCCCGGCCGCGTCCGCCACCTCCTCGATCGTGTGCGACGAGGCGGTGGACAGCACGAACGGCACCCCCAGTTCGGCCGCGGCCCGTGCGGTGGCCAGCTCACCGTCCGGGTGCAGGATCGACTGCACCCCGACCGGCGCGAGCAGCACCGGCGCGGACAGCTTCGTGCCCAGCACGGACACGCCGAGGTGCCGCTCGGTGGCGTTGGTGAGCATCCGCGGCACGATCCGCCACTCGTCGAACGCCTCCCGATTGGCCCGGGCGGTGGCCCCCGACCCGGCGGCGCCCGCGACGTACCAGAACGGCCCCGGCCCGAGCCGTTCCCGAGCGGACGCCTCCAGCGCCTCGGGGTCGGTGGTGAACGGCGGCACCTGCCCGGCCAGGCCTTGGAGGTAGATCTCGTTCTGGTACCCGGCGAATCCCGTCATGCGTCCCTCCCGAGCCATCACGTCCGCCGATCATGCTCGACCCGATCCCCGGCCACCGCAAGGTCGTCGCCGAACCACCGCCGGGGCAGCAGCCACGTCAGCCGCTCCGACCGCAGCACCGCCAACGGCCCGATCACCGCCAGCAGCAGCACGTACCCGGCCACGAACGGCGCGACCCGGGAGTCCAGCCCCGCCGCCACCGCCATCGCGGCCAGGACCAGCGAGAACTCGCCCCGCGTCAGCACCGTCAACCCGATGTCCACCGCCTGCTGACGGTCGAACGAGTGCAGCTTCGCCGCGAACAGCCCCGCGCCCAGGTTCAGCACGATCGTCACCAACACCGCCGCCAGCACCGGCAGCACCACCCCACCGACCGCCCCCGGGTCGATGCTCAGCCCGAAGATGAAGAAGAACAGCGCCCCGAACGCGTCCCGCAGCGGCAGCACCAGTTTGTGCACCCGCTTCGCCACCCCCGAACCGCCGAGCACCGCGCCGACCATGAACGCGCCGATCGCGTCGGACACCCCCAGCTCGTGCGCCACCGCCGCACCGGTCACCGCCACGCCGACGAAGCACACCACCAGCAGCTCGTCGTCCATCCGCCCGAACAGCCTGGTCACCACCCGGCCACCCCACCGGGCGATGGCCGCCAGCACCAGCAGGAACAGGAACGCCTTGCCGAAGTCGAGCAGCGCCCGCACGCCCGAGGTCCCGCCGAGCACCGGCTGCAGCACCGCCAGGTACAGCGCCAGGAACACGTCCTCGATCACGATGATGCCCATGACCAGCCGGGACTCCGGCCGCCGCAGTCTCCCAGCCTCCACCAGCAGCTTGGTCACGATCGCCGACGACGAGATCCCGATCGCCCCGGCCACGACCAGCGCCTCCCGCGAACCCCACCCCAGCGCGAACCCGAACGCCAGCCCGCCGCCGATGTTGAGCGCCAGGTACCCGACGCCCGCGAACGCGAGCTTGCGCCCGCCGGACACCAGGTCGTCCACGGAGAACTCAAGACCGAGGTAGAACAGCAGGAACACCAGGCCGAGACTGGCCAGCACGCCCATCTCGGCCGGGTCGTCCACAAGGGACAGACCGGGGGTGTTCGGACCGAACAGGATGCCGGCGACCATGAACAGCGGGATGGTCGGCAGTCCGATCCGGACACCGGCGCGGGCGATCAGTCCCGCCGCCAGGAACGCGCCGCCGACCGCGAGCAGGGCGTGGCCTGTGTTCATCGTCGAGCCTCCAGCGCGATCGCGACCGGTGCCGCCGTCAGGACGGTCGAGACGGTACCGGCGACGAGCCCGATCAGCAGCGCGGTGGCGAAGTCGGCGAGCGACCCGTCACCCAGCACCAGCAGCGCGCCCAGCACGAACAGCACGCCGATGCCGGTGTTCACCGTCCGCGGCACGGTTTGCAGCACCGCCGCGGACACCACGTCCGCGTAAGGCGTCGACCGCCGCGCCCGGCGCAGCTCGCGAACCCGGTCGAACACCACCACCGAGTCGTTCACCGAGTACCCGATCACGGTCAGCAGCGCGGCCAGGAACACCCCGTCCGCCGTCTTCCCCAGCCACGCGAACGCGCCCACGAGCACCACGACATCGGCCACCAGCGCGACCACGGTCGCCAGTCCCAACCGCCAGTCGAACCGCACCGCCAGGTACGCCAACTGCGCGGCCACCGCGATGCCCAACGCCACCAGCGCGTTGCGCCGCAACTCCGCCCCCAGCGACGGCCCGATCAACTCGTTGCGAACCTGCGAAGCCCCTCCAGCAGCCCTATCCACGGCGTCACCAACCCGTGCCGCCTGCGATTCGTCGATCGGCCCGGTCCGCACGGAGATCCCGTTGTCCCCCGACGTCGCCACGACCGCGTCCCCGAACCCGGCCGCCACCAGCTCCGCCCGCACCCGTCCGGCGTCCACAGAGGACGCCGTGTACTCGATCATCCGCCCGCCGGTGAACTCCACCCCCAGCTCCAACCCGCGCACGAACAACCCCAACACCGCCACCACCGCGACCGCACCCGCCGCGAACAACCACCGCCGAGGCCGCCGGAACAGCTCGAACCCCTTGGTGCCGAGCCACGTCCGCACTCGCCCCAGGTCGTGCAGCCCGCTCCACCGGGGCCGCCGCTCCAGCACCGGCATGACCAGCTGCAACAGCACCCGGGTCAGCACCAGCGCGCTGAACAGCGACGCCAGCACCCCGATGGCCAGCGTGACCCCGAACCCCTTCACCGGCCCCGTGGCGAGCCAGAACAACAACCCGGCCGCCAACAACGTCGTCACGTTCGAGTCCGCGACCGCGCTCAGCGCCCCCTTGAACCCCTGGTCCACCGACCGCGGCAAACGCTTGCGCCGCGCGAACTCCTCCCGCGACCGTTCGAACACCAGCACGTTCGCATCCACCGCCATGCCGATGGCCAGCACGAACCCGGCCAACCCGGGCAAGGTCAAAGTCGCCCCAACACCCAACAAGGCCGCATACGCCAGGACCGCGTAGCCACCCAGCGCCAACACCGCCACCAGCCCCGCGAGCCGGTAGACGAACACCAGGAACAACCCGGTCAACGCGATCCCGATGACCGCCGCCCGCGCACTGGCCTCGATGGCCTCGGCCCCCAACGTCGGCCCCACGGTCCGCTGCTCGACGACCTCCACCGGCACCGGCAACGCCCCGGACCGGATCACCAGCGCCAGCTCACGCGCCTCGTCCTGGCTGAACTTCCCGGTGATCTGCGTGCTGCTCCCGATCATGCCCGTGCCGCACACCACCGACGGGTCGACCCGCGGTGCCGACACCACCTTCCCGTCCAGCACGAACGCCACCCTCCGACGGGTGTCACCCGGCTGGTAACAGGCAGCCTCCGCAGTCACCTTCTGCCACTTCGAAGGCGCGTCCCCCTGGAAATCAACCGTCACCTGGTACCCCGCACCAGCCGAGTTCGGCGCGGCCTGGGCCCCCTTGATCCCCTCCCCCGTCATCACCACAGCACCCAGCGCCACCGAATCACCTTCAGGCGTCGGCACGTCACCAGGCCCCGTCACAGGCTGCACGACCAACTGCGCGGTCCGCCCCAGCACCTCGACGGCCTCCGCCGGGTCCTGCACCCCCGGCAGTTCGACCACGATCCGACGATCACCCGACCGCGCCAGAACAGGTTCGGCGACACCCAACTCGTCCACCCGCCGGCGCAACACCTCCATCGCCCGATCGGTGTTGTCAGAGGTGGCTTCAACAGGCGTTTCCAGCACGATCTGAGTACCGCCGCGCAGGTCGAGACCGAGGCGCGGCTGGCTGGTGAGCAGGACGAACGTCGACGCGGCGAGCACGCCGAGGGACAACAGCCCTCGGACGAGGAGTTCTCGCCGCGCGCGAAAGCGCGGCATGACGGGGTGACCTCCGGGGTCGGGGAAGGGAGAAGAGGATCAGAAACCGGAGGTCAAAGGCGGTGCACGCTCACCCAGCAGATCACGAACGGCGCGCTCGGCACCAAGCTGTACGGGCTCAACCACATCCGCGAACCGACGCGGCTCCGGCGCGACGTGGACGGCCGGCTGGACACCGTCGAGCGGCTGGCCCTGGTGCCCCTGCTGGACCGGGTGGGTCGTGGCCCGCGTGGCGGCCGTACCCGGGAGGTGGACGGCGTCGACCGCCGCCGAAAAACCCGCGACATCGCCGCGTTCGAGGGCGACGGGAGCGGCCAGCACGAACCCGGCGATCAGCGCCAGGACCGCCAGCAGTCTCGTCACGGGTGCCCTCCTCCCGACGACCAGGCTACCGACCACCGCCGAGCACGACGACCGATCCGCCGACCAGCGCGCACAGCCAGCCGAGCACCAGCGGCTGCATCGTCGTCGCGCCCAGGAACAACGCGACCGTCCACCCCGCCAGCACCAGCGTCGACAACCCGAACAGCGCCGCCACCACCGCCACCTTCGGCCGGTACCGCGGCAACACCCACACCGCACGCCGCGCCCGCAGCAACAACTGCCCGACCACCACGCACACCGCCAGCACCAACGCCGCGGAGAACCACCCCAGCAACGGCGTCGGCTTGGGCATCCCCGCCAACAGCAGCAACAACCCGCCCGCCACCAGCAACGCGGCCACCCGCGAGAACACCGGCCACACCAACTCGTGCGCCCGGCTCAACGCGTCCCCGGACGGCGGTCGGGCCGGCGCACGCCGTTTGCGCTGGACCGTGGCCAGGTTCGCGTGCACGTCCTCGTCCACCGGGTCCAGCCGCAGCGCCGACCGGTAGGCCCACTCCGCCGTGCCCCAGTCCCGCACCCGCAGCGCCGCGTCACCCAGCACCTGGAACGCCCGCGCCTCGGTCGGCGCGAGGTGCGCCGCCTCCCGCGCCACCTCGACCGCTTCGAGCCGCGTGTCCGGCGCCGCCGCCAGCACCTCCGCCAGCACCACGTGGCACCGCCAGTCGCCGGGCTTGCGCCGCACGCACTCCCGCGCCGCCACCGCCGCCTCGGCGTGCCGCCCCAACTCGCTCAACGCCAGGGCCGCCAACCGCTGCGCCCAGGCGTGGTCACCGTCCAGCACGAGTGCCCGCTTGGCCGCGTCCAGAGCGGGATCGGGCTCCCCCACGTCGAGGTGCGCCGCCGCCAACCGGCACCACGCCTCGGCGTGCAGCGGATGAGCCACCAACGCGGGCCGCAGCAGTTCGATGGCCTTCCGCGGCAATCCCCGTGCGGTGAGTTCCGCGGCCCGCACGACGACCGCGGCGATCGGCTCGCCCATGTGAACACACCTCCCGCACTCCGCCGCACAGTGTGACAGCGCCGAACCGCGTCCCCCACCGGGTGATCCTTCCGACCTGGGACTTCTCACCGGGGAAGTAACCACTGTTGACGTACAATCGGTCCATGGAGCCCCTGCCGCCGGGCTGCGCAAGCCACTCCGACCTGAACTTCCTCCTGCACCGCGCAGCCCAGCAACTGGGCACCGCCGCCCAGGAGGCCTCCGCCCGGCACGGCATCACCACCCGCGGCCAACTCGTCCTCACCGCCCTGACCACCGAGGCCCTCCCCCGCACCCAGTTGGCTCTGGGCGCTGCCCTCGGCGTGGACAAAACCACCCTCACCGCGGAACTGGACCGCCTCGAACGCGCCGGCCTGATCATCCGCAACCCGGATCCCACCGACCGCCGCGTCCGCTTCCCCGCCATCACCGACGCAGGCCGCGAAGTCCAAGCGGAGGTCCGAAAACTTCACGCCGCGGTGGAAACCGAATTCACCGCCACGCTCGACCCTTCGGACCGCGAAACCCTGCGCACCCTCCTCGAACGCCTGATCACCACCAACGACCGCCCGAACAGCGGCTCCTGCATGTAACCGGTCACACCAGGTCAGCGAGGTTGGAAGAGCGGAGCTGATCAGGAGAAACGGCCGCCTGGGCGTCCACCAAAGCCTGCAACGCCACCCCGTCGTCCCACTGGTTGACGTTCATCGCCGCCCGCAACCGCCCGTCCCGCAGCCAGAACGCGGTGAAGTCCCGCTCCTCCAGCGACCCCCGCACCACCAACTGGTCCTTCTCCGCGTCCGCCAGCCCCCGGTACTCCATCCCCAGGTCGTACTGGTCCGAGAAGAAGTACGGCGCCGCCGCGTACGGTTCGCCGCGCCCGAGCAAGGTCCCCGCGACGTGTGCTCCCTGGTCCTTGGCGTTGGCCCAGTGCTCGATGCGCACCCGCCTGCCGTACCGGGGATGGTCGTGCGACGCGATGTCCCCCACCGCGCACACGCCGGCCACCGACGTCCGCAGCGCCGCGTCGACCGCGACACCACCTTCGGCCATCGCCAGTCCCGCCTTCTCCGCCAACTCGAGCGCGGGCCGGGCGCCGACGCCCACGACCACCACGTCACCCTCGACCACGGACCCGTCCGCCAGCCGGACCCCGTTCGGCAGGAAGCCGTCCACCCCGACCCCGAGCCGCCAGGCGACCCCGTGGTCGGCGTGCAGCCCGCGGAAGACCTCACCGACCACCGGACCCAGCACCCGCCGCAGCGGCAGGTCGACCGGATCGACGACGGTCACGTCACCCCCGCGCACGCGCGCCGCCGCGGCGACCTCGCAGCCGATCCACCCCGCACCCACCACCACGACGCGGGCCCCGGGCACCAGCCGCTCGCGCAGTCCGAGGGAGTCCTCGACGGTCCGCAGGAGGTGCAAACCTGGGAGGTCTCCACCCGGAACGGGCAACGTGCGCGGAACCGAGCCGGTGGCCAGGACCAGCCGATCGTACGAATGCGTTGCTCCCGCGGAGTCCACGATCACCCGTTCGCCGACCCGGACCTCGGTGATCTCGACCCCCAGCCGCAGCTCCACGCCGTGCGCTTCGTAGAACCCCTCCTCGTGCACCCGATTGGGCCACTCGGCGTTCCCGACCAGCACGTCTTTGGACAACGCGGGCAGTTCGTAGGGCTGGTGCCGCTCCCGGCCGAAGATGACGAGGCCGCCGTCGTACCCCCGCTCCCGCAACGCGCCGGCCGCGGAGGCGCCGGCCAGGCCAGACCCGATTATCACGATGCGTTGCGGTTCAGCCATTTTTCACCCTCCCAGGTGACTGGAGCGATGACCACGTGCGACGCTATCGACAGCTCGGCACGGTCGCCCGTCGGGATTTTTCCCGTCATGGCACCAACCCGCGTGCGTCCCTTCCCCGGGTGCACCCGGATTGGTCCGAGCACCCGTGTCGAGAAGTGGGAGGTATGGGGGCCGTGGGTACTGGCAAGGAGTGGCAGATCTCCTGCCGCGACATCGCATCCCGTCGCCGTGACATGACCGTCTTCGTCAGCCAGGGGCACGTGGTGGTGACCGTGCCACCGGGCGAGGCCGCGGTGCTGACCCCGCTGGAGGTCGGCCGCCTGCGCGCCGCCCTGCGCGACGCGGTGGTCAACGCCTCCGGCAACCCGGAGCACTAGCGCTCCACCGCACCCTCACCCCCGCGACACCCGCGTGCACCCGCGGGCTCTCCAAACAGCGCGCGCACTCACTCGCCGGCCACCGCAGCATCGCAGCACCACGCCCGCCGCCGGCCACCCCAGCACCGCGCGCACCCGCCGGCCACCCCAGCACGGCGAGCCACCGCACGCCCCGCAGCACCGGACGCCACCCCGCGCGAAAGTGCGCACCTGTGCCCCGGCCCAGCGCGCCCGCAGCGCGAAACAGTGCCGCCCGCGCGCCCAACCCCCGCCACCCACCACCAAAAACCGCAGGTCAGGCTGCCCGGAACCGATCAACGGCCGGCCGCCGGCCCCCGTTCACCATCATCCCACCGCCCACCGACAATTTCGCCGCGCGCTCTTCCTACTCACGGGTAGGTAGTGCCACTATCGAGCCGTGAGCACCTACTTCGTCACCGGCGCGACGGGCTTCATCGGCCGCCGCCTGGTCGAGAGGCTTCTGGCTCGGCCGGACTGCGACAACGTGTTCGCCCTGGTCCGGCCGCAGTCCGCGGACCGGGTCGCGAAGCACGACAAGCTCACCGTCGTCCCGGGCGACCTGCGGAACCCGATCGACCCGGACACCCCCGCCGCCGACCACGTCGTCCACCTCGGCGCGATCTACGACCTGACCGCCCCCGAGGACGAGCAGCACCTCACCAACGTCCTCGGCACCCGGCACGTCCTCGACTTCGCCCGCGCGCACCGCAGCGTCCTGCACCACGTCTCCTCCATCGCCGTCGCGGGCGACTACCGGGGCACCTTCCACGAGGACGACTTCGACCTCGGCCAGCACCACCCCTCCCCCTACCACCGGACCAAGTTCGAGGCCGAAAAACTGGTCCGCGCCGCCACCGGCACCCGCTGGCGCGTCTACCGCCCGGCTGTGGTCGTCGGCGACTCGACCACCGGCGAGATCGACAAGGTCGACGGCCCGTACTACTTCTTCCCGCTCATCGCCGCGCTCGCGCACCTCCCGACCAGGCTCCCCCTCGTGGCCCCGCACTTCGGCGCGACGAACATCGTCCCGGTCGACCACGTCGTCGAAGCCCTCGACCGCCTGATCCACGCCGACGTCCCCGACCACAGCACCTTCCACCTGACCTCGGACAACATCTCCCTCACCGACGTCTACAACGCCCTCGCCGCACCCGCCGGAGCCCCGAAGGTCCGCGCCGCCTGGCCCACGCTGCCCCTCCCGGCCGCCCCCACCAGCGCGATCCTCACCGGCACCCTCACCGAGCTGGGCATCCCCCCGCACGCCCTGCCCAACCTGGCCCTCAACGCCACGTTCGACTCGACCGCCACCCGCACCACCACCGGCCTCGAACCACCCGCCTTCCCCACCTACGCCGAAACCCTCTGGCGCCACTGGCAGGACCACCTCGACCCGCTCCGCGCAGCCCGCAAGCACGGCCTCGCCGGCCGCACCGTCCTGATCACCGGCGCGTCGTCGGGCATCGGCCGCGCCACCGCGCTCGCCGTCGCCAAGAAACAAGCCACCGTCCTCCTCGTGGCCCGACGAGCGGAAGAACTCGACCAGGTAGCCGACGAGATCAACCAGTCCGGCGGCAAGGCCCACACCTACCCGTGCGACCTCACCGACGCCGAAGCCGTCGAAGCCCTGCTCAAACAAGTGCTCGCCGACCACGACGGCATCGACATGCTGGTCAACAACGCCGGCCGCTCGATCCGCCGTTCCGTGCACCTCAGCGTGGACCGCCTGCACGACTACGAGCGCACGATGGCGCTGAACTACTTCGCCCCGCTGCGCCTGATCCTCGGCCTGCTCCCGCACATGCAGGAGCGCCGGTTCGGGCACATCGTGAACATCTCCAGCATGGGCGTGCAGATCAACACCCCGCGCTTCTCCGCCTACCTCGCCTCGAAGGCCGCGCTCGACGCGTTCAGCCGGGTCGCCGCCGCCGAGACCGTCGCGGACGGCGTGACTTTCACGTCCGTGCGCATGCCGTTGGTGCGCACGCCGATGATCGGTCCCTCCAAGGTCTACGACGCGTTCCCCGCCGCCACACCGGAACGCGCCGCGCAGTGGGTGGTGCGCGCGCTCGAACGCCGCCCCGAGGAAGTGAACCTGCCGCTGGGCGTCCTGGTCGAACTGGCCCGGAAGCTCGCCCCGAAGACGATGAGGTCGTTGGTGCACCTGGGATACCGCGCGATGCCGGAACGAAGCGAACGCACGTCACCGCCGGCCGCCGTGGCCGCCGGCGTGACCCGACTGACCCTGCGAGCCCTGCGGTGAACCGGGTCGCCGGCGCGGTCCGCGCGCTGCTGGTGCTGGTGAAGGCCGGGGTCGTGCGGCCGATGAACCCGTTGAAGCTGCTGAAGGTCCTCGACGCCTACCTCCAGTGGGACATCACCCTGGCGTCCGGGTTCGCCATCGGCGCGGCCCGCCACCCGGACCGGCCCGCGATCGTCGACGACCTGGGTTCGTTGTCCTACAAGGAAGTCGACGAACGCACCACCCGCCTCGCGCACGGCCTGCGCGACCTCGGCGTCACCGCGGGCAGCAAGGTCGCCGTGCTGTGCCGCAACCACCGGGGTTTCATCGAGACCACCACCGCGTGCGTGAAGCTCGGCGCGGACACCGTCCTGCTCAACACCGGCCTCAGCACCGGCCAGATCGCGACCGTGCTGCGCGAGCAGGACGTCTCGCTCGTCGTGGCGGACACCGAGTTCCGCGACCTGCTGGCCAACGCACCGCGCAAGGTCCGCCGCGTCATCGCGTGGGTGGACAGCCCCACCAAGAGCCGCACCCTCGAAGAACTCATCGCCGGCTCCCCCGCCACGACGCTGCCCAAGCGCCCGCCGCGCGGCCGGCTGATCGTCCTCACCTCCGGCACCACCGGCGCGCCCAAGGGCGCCAAGCGGCCCGAACCGGGGAGCCTCATGCCCGCCGCCGCGCTGCTCTCCCGCATCCCGCTCCGCGCGGGCGACCGGTTCGCCGTGCCCGCGCCGCTGTTCCACACCTGGGGCCTGGCCGCGTTCCAGATCGGGCTGGTCCTGGGCGCGACTTTCGTGCTGCGCCGCAAGTTCGACCCGGCCACCACCGTGGCGGACACCCGGAACCACCGCGCGGACGCGTTGTTCGTCGTTCCCGTGATGCTGCAACGGATCCTCGAACTGGAGCACCGCGCGCACCTGCCGCACCTGCGGGTCGTGGCGTCCAGCGGCTCGGCGCTCCCGCCGCCGGTCGCCAAGCGGTGCCTCGAAGAACTCGGGCCTGTCCTCTACAACCTGTACGGGTCGACGGAAGTCTCGTGGGTCAGCATCGCCCGCCCGGACGAACTGGCCCGCCACCCCGACACCGCCGGCCTCCCGCCGCACGGCACCCGCGTGGAGATCCTGGACGAGCAGGGCCGCCCCGTGCCGCCCGGCGCGACCGGCCGCATCTTCGTCACCAACGACATGCTGTTCGACGGCTACACCAACGGCAGCAGCAAGGAGGTCCGCGACGGGCTGATGTCCACCGGCGACGTCGGTTACCGCAACGGGTCCGGCCTGCTGTTCGTGGCCGGTCGGGACGACGAGATGATCATCTCCGGCGGCGAGAACGTGTACCCGCGCGAGGTCGAGGACCTGCTGGCCGGCCTCAAGGGCGTGCGCGAGGTGGCCGTGGTGGGTGTTTCGGACGACCAGTTCGGGCAGCGGCTGGCGGCGTACGTGGTGTGCGACGAGCCCAGCGCGCTGGACGCGGAGGCCGTGCGCGAGCACGTGCGGGACAACCTGGCGAAGTTCTCCGTGCCGCGCGACGTGGTCTTCCTCGACGCCTTGCCGCGCAACGCCACCGGGAAAGTGCTCAAGCGCGAACTGAAATGAGTATCCTGCCCGTCGGGGGGCGAGCGAACCCGATGATTCCCGTGCCACGCACCGACGCGACGCCGGCACCGGCGCCCGACGCGCCGCCCCTGCCCGCGCCCGCCGACGCACCCGGACCGGCCGCCGCCACCGTCCCGACCCACGCGCCCGTTCCAGCCCACGCGACCGCGCCGACCGACACAGCCGCCCCAGCCGATGCGACCAGCCCGCCGGGCAAGCGGACCGCCCGGCCGGCGGATCCGCGTGCGGGTGCCCTCGCCAACCTGCGCGAAGCCCGCCGCGCCCTGGACGAAGGCCGCCCCGGCGACGCCCTGGAAGCCGCCGAGAAGGCCGTGGCCGCCTTCTCCTGGCTCGACGACGCGGAAGGCGTGGCGTTCGCCGTCCTCACCCAGTCCATCGCGCTCGGCAAGCGCGGCCTGCTGCCCGGCGCCCTGGACACCATCGACCGGATCCGCCAGATCGCCTCCGCCAACCGCCACACCCAGCTCCAGGCGTGGTGCAGCTACGCCCAGGCCGTCGTCGAACTGCGCCTGGACTCCCGCGAACGGTCCCTGCACTCGCTGTCCCGCGCGCTGGGCCTGGCCGAGATGACCGGCGACCACGAACTGGTCGGCTCGATCCTGTTCGAGCAGGCCAACCTGATGCGCACGCAGTACCACGAGCACTGCATGACCCGTTCCGACGCCGCGCGGTGCAGCTCGGACGGCGAACCGTGCCTGCGCAAGCTGCGGCGCGCCGAATCCCTGTGCGCGCAGGTCAGGGAGAAGTGGAAGCAGGTGGACGACCCGATCCGGATGGCCCGGGTCAACCTGCTGCTCGCGCACGTCCGCCTCGACCTCGGCGACGTCGACCGGGCGCTGCGCTCGTGCCGGCGCGCCGACCACCTGCTCGCCGGCCACGACCGGCCCGTCCTCAAGGCCGAACTGCTCATGGCGCGCGCTCGGGTCAACGGGGCGCGCGGCCGGTCCACCGACGAGGTCAGGCAGCTCGCGCACGCCGCCGAGCTGGCCATGGGCTGCCTGGCGCGTGAGGTGGCGGTCCGGGCGCACGGGGCCCTCAGCGCCGCCTACGAGCGCACGGGACGGCTCGACGCGGCCCTGCGGCACGCCCGCGCCCAACTGGAGCAGTACCGGCTGTGGGAACTCCAGGAGGGCCGGGACCTGTTGCGGATGCGCGAGCACGACCTGTCCGCGCGGCTGGTGGAGCAGTTGGCGCACCAGCGGTTCGAACCGCGCCGCGAGGCCACCGTGGCCCGGCCGCCGGACCGCCGGGAGCCGCTGCGGGCCACGTCCACCGCCGAACAGGTCAGCCGGCGCATCGCCCGGGCGTTGGACGCGGGCCTGACCAAACGGGGCATCGAGGTGCTCCGCCGGGTGGCCGGCGGGGACAGCACCGCCGCCATCGCCGCCGACCTGGGACTTTCCCCCAAGACCGTGCAGAACCACCTCCAGCGCATCTACCGGACCATCGGCGTCCGGGACCGCGCCGGGGCGGCGGTGTGGTGGGTGGAGGTCGGGGACGGGTCCAGTGGCTGAGAACACATCCGGACTCCGTCGTGACCGGGATGGCCGATCCGTGCCGCCAATGGTGGGATGTTCACGACGATCACACCGCCGTCCTTGGGGGATTTGCCTATCGCGCTGCGACAGAACTGGGTGATGAGCCGCACGACACCTGTGTGCCATGCTCCGCTTGGACGCTTCTCCCTGCGTCCCCTGGCGAGCGGCGGTAGTGCGATGCGGGTGGTCGGTGGGCAGTGGGGCCCCGCTGACCGCACCCGCGCGCCGCGACACCGGGTGCCCACCGGCCGTGCGGGTGCGGCCGGTCGATCAGGCGGAACCGGCCCCGCCGCGCCGGCCGTACCGGCCGAACCCCTCCAGTCCAGGCCGCTACCGATCGAACGGAGCCAGACGATGGTTGTGAACACGATCCGCAGAATCCTCGCCGTGGCCGCCCTGTGCGCGGGCCTCGGCGCGGTGCTCGCCGCCCCGGCGAGCGCGGAAGTGCAGGGCGAGAGCACGGCCTCGGAAATCTTCACGCCGCCGTACGTCCAGCCGTAAAACCGAACGAACGTCCTCAGGGCCAGGTCTGCCCGCGAGGCCGCCGTCGGCTTGTCGCGTCGCCTTTTCCGACGATCACGCTCTTCGATCGGCGGAAAACGCGGCGCGACAAGCCGACACCCAGGGCGGCCGAGCCGCGCGACGCCAGTCGCGCCATTCAACACAGCGGGCCGGCCTTTGGGGCACAGTGGACCGTGTGAGCACCGATCAGCTGCGCCTGCGCGCGCCGCGGCACCGGGTGAGCCGCAAGTCGATCACCCTCTGGACGTTGCACGCCGTGATCGGCTGGGCCGTGCTCCTGGTGCCCCAACTCGTCGCGCTGCCCTTCGGCGGCACGTCGTGGCAGGTCGCGGCCCTGGTCGCCACCCTGGTCGTGGGCATCGCGCACACCCTGGTCATGCCGCGCTGGCGGTACCGGGTGCACCGCTGGGAGGCCACCCCGGACGCGGTCTACACGCTGGCCGGCTGGCTCAACCAGGAGTGGCGCATCGCGCCCGTGTCCCGCATCCAGACCGTCGACACCAAGCGCGGCCCGTTGCAGCAGCTCCTGGGCCTGTCCACGGTGACGGTCACCACGGCGTCCGCCGCCGGCCCGGTGCACATCGAGGGCTTGGACCACGACGAGGCCGTCCGCCTCGCCGACGAACTCACCACCACCACCCAGGCCACCCCGGGCGACGCGACATGACCGCCGACCACCCCACCCCGCCGCCCGCCGACGACCCGGCCGCACCGCCCGCCGACCACCCGGCCGCACCGCCCGCCGACCCGCTCACCAGCGCCCCGCTCACCGACCTGCCCGTCGCGCCCGAGTACGCCGAACCCGTCGTCGACTGGCACCGGCTGGACGTCCGGATGCTCGTCGTCCGCCCCCTGAACGAGATCGTCAACCTGGTCCCCGTCTTCCTCGGCCTCCTCCTGCTCGGCCGCGGCGAGACGTGGCGCATCCTGGCCAGCGTCGGCGTGATCGTCGCCATCGTGGTGTTCGGCCTGCTGCGCTGGGTGACCACCCGCTACCGCATCACCGCCGACCAGGTCGAGCTGCACACCGGTCTGTTCGTGCGCAAGCGCCTGGCCGTGCCCCGCGACCGCATCCGCACCGTCGACCTGACCGCCAAGCTCGGCCACCGCCTGTTCGGCCTGTCCGCGATCCGCGTCGGCACCGGCCAGCGCGACCAGCCCGGCGAGGACGGCCTGACCCTCGACGCCGTGTCCTCCGCCGAAGCCGAACGCCTCCGCGTACTCCTCCTCACCCGCACCACCACCACCGCAGCCCCCGAGCCGAAGGCCGCCGAAGGCACCGTCCTGTCCACCTGGGACACCCGCTGGCTGCGCTACGCCCCGCTCACCCTGTCCGGCCTGGTCGCGGTCGGCGCGCTGTTCGGCCTGGTCGTGAACTACGCGCGCGAACTCGACGTCGAGGTCCTCGGCCCGATGACCGACCTCGCGCACTGGGTGGTCGAACAGCCGATCTGGCTGACGGTGTCCGTGTTCACCGGCGCGGTCCTGCTGATCGCGGGCCTGGGTTCGGTGCTCGTCTACGTCGTCCAGTTCTGGGGCTACCGGCTGACCCGCGAGCCCGACGACACCGTTCGCGTGCAACGGGGTCTGCTCACCACCAGGTCCGTTTCCGTTGCCGAACAACGACTCCGCGGCGTCGAGATCGAGGAACCCCTGCTCCTGCGGGCCGGGCGCGGCGCGCACGCCAAGACCGTCACCACGGGCCTGGGCCGCAAGGGCGAGAGCAACCTCCTCCTCCCACCGGCCCCGATCACCGAAGCCCACCGCGTCTCGGCCCTGGTCCTGCACCAACCGACCTCGCCCACCCAGGCCACCCTGCGCCGCCACCCCATCGCCGCCCTGCGCCGCCGCGTGATCCGGGCCATCACCCCGGTCCTGGTCCTGACCGCGGTCGTGGCGTACCTGGCCCCGTCGTGGACGTGGCTCCCGATCGCCCTGCTCCCCGTCTCCGCACTCCTCGCGTGGGACCGCTACCGCTCCCTCGGCCACGCCCTGACCGACCGCTACCTCCTGGCCCGCCAGGGCTCGGTGATCCGGGAAACCGTCGCCTTGCAGCGCACCGGCATCATCGGCTGGCGCATCTCCCGCTCCTTCTTCCAGCGGCGCTCGGGCCTGGTCACCATCTCCGCGACCACCGCCGCCGGCGACGGCGCGTACCACGTCGTCGACGTGGCGGAGGCGGACGGCCTGGCGGTGGCGGACGAAGCGGTGCCGGGCCTCCTGCGCCCGTTCCTCGAAGCGCCTTCGGAAGTGCGGTCAGAAGTGCGGTCAGGCGGAGCGGAAGGTGGTGCGGTAGGCGCTGGGTGACACGCCCAGCAGCGCGCTCATCTGCTGGCGCAGGGCCGCGCCCGTGCCGAACCCCGAGTGCCGCGCGACCTGGTCGACCCCCAGGTCCGTGGTCTCCAGCAGGTGCCGCGCCAGCTCCACCCGCCGCTCGGTGATCCACTTGCCCGGCGACACCCCGGTCTCCTCCCGGAACCGCCGCGTGAACGTCCGCACGCTCATCCGCGCCCGCTCCGCCAGCACCCGCAGCTCCAACGGCTCGGCCAGGTGCTCCAACGCCCAGGCGCGGGCCGGCGCGGTGGACGTGTCGGCGACGTCCGGCACCGGCCGCACGATGAACTGGGACTGACCGCCCGGCCGCCACGGGGGCACCACGCACCGGCGCGCGGCCAGGTTGGCGATCTCGCTGCCGTGGTCGTTGCGCACGACGTGCAGGCACAGGTCGATCGCCGACCCGACGCCGGCAGAGGTCAGCACGTCCCCGTCGTCCACGAACAGCACCTCCGGGTCGAGGTCGACCCGCGGGTACAGCGCGCGGAACCGGTCGGCGTGCATCCAGTGCGTGGTGGCCCGGCGGCCGTCCAGCAGACCCGCCGCCGCCAGCACGAACGCCCCGGTGCACGTCGACATCACCCGGGCTCCGCGCGCCGCAGCCGCCTGCAACGCCTCGCACACCTCGGGCGCGACGACCCCGTCCAGGACCTCGGACCCGGAGTGGACCCCCGACACGACCACCGTGTCCACTTCGGTCAGCAACTCCAGCCCGTGGTCCGGGGTGACGGTGAACCCGGACGAGCTGTGCACCGGCCGACCGCCCGGGGTGCAGACCCGAACCCGGTAGAAGCGCCGCTCTTCGTCATCTCGGGCTGCGTTGAAGACCTGCGGCGGTGTACCAAGGTCGAAGCCCACGACCTCGTCCAGCGCGAGAACAGCGACCTCGTGGCGGTCCATGGCCGGATTCTTTCACACAATGGCTGTCCGGCCACTTCCACCGGCCCCGTCGATCATGGAAGCTGTCCGCGTGACTGGGAGGAAGCAAAACTGGGCTTGGGTGGTTGCCGGGGTGTCGTTCGTGGCACTCGTGGGGGCTGCCGCGTTCCGCGCGACCCCGGGCGCGTTGATCGAACCGCTCCAGCAGGAGTTCGGCTGGTCCACCGGCCTGATCGGCCTGGCCGTGTCGGTGAACCTCGTGCTGTTCGGCGTGACCGCGCCCTTCGCCGCCGCCCTGATGGAGCGGTTCGGGGTGCGGCGGGTGGTGTCGTTCGCGCTGGTCATGGTGGCGATCGGCAGCGGGCTGACCGTGTTCATGACCTCCGCGTGGCAGTTGGTGCTGTTCTGGGGCGTGATGGTGGGCCTGGGGACGGGCTCGATGGCGCTCGCGTTCGTCGCGACCATCACCGGCCGGTGGTTCATCAAGCACCGGGGCCTGGTGACCGGTGTGCTCACGGCGGGTGGCGCGACCGGGCAGCTGGTGTTCCTGCCCGCGGTGGCGCACCTGTCGGAGTCGTCGGGCTGGCGCTCGGCGTCGCTGATGGTGTCGGCGGCGGCGCTGGCCGTGGTGCCGCTGGTGTGGTTCCTGCTGCGGGAGTACCCGGCCGACCTGGGCGTGCCCCTCTACGGCGGCACCGAGGTCGTGCCTCGTCCGGAGCGGACTTCCGGCGCGGCCCGCCGGGCGATCGGCGCTCTGACGTCGGCCGCCCGCACCGGCCCGTTCTGGTTCCTGGCAGGCGGTTTCGCGATCTGCGGCGCCACCACCAACGGCCTGGTCGGCACCCACTTCATCCCCGCCGCCCACGACCACGGCATGCCCACCACGACGGCGGCCGGCCTGCTGGCCCTGGTCGGCATCTTCGACATCGTCGGCACGATCCTGTCCGGCTGGCTCACCGACCGCGTCGACTCCCGTGTGTTGCTGGCGGCCTACTACACGCTTCGCGGCGCGTCTCTTCTGGTGCTGCCGCAACTGTTCCACGAGTCGGTGCAGCCGAGCATGCTGGTGTTCATCATCTTCTACGGCCTGGACTGGGTCGCGACCGTGCCCCCGACCGTGGCGTTGTGCCGCGAGGTCTTCGGCGCTTCGGCCCCGGTCGTCTTCGGCTGGATCTTCGCGTCACACCAACTGGGCGCCGCCATCGCCGCCACCGCGGCAGGCCTCACCCGCGACCACTTCGGCAACTACCACCCGGCTTGGTACGCGGCGGGCGCGCTGAGCATCGGCGCGGCCTTCCTGTCCATGAAGGTCCGCCGCAAGACCCCGGAACCACTCGTGCCGCAGCCGGTCTGAGGATCAGCGGCGCTTGCGGGCGGTGCCGAAGATGCCTCGGGTGATTTCTCGACCCAGGGCGCTTGCGGCTGACCGCAGGAACGACTTCACCGCCGAGTTGCCCAGCACCTTCTCCACCACACTGGGCTCCTCGGCGCGTTCCGGCTCCTGGTGCGGCGCCTCGGGAGTCGGCGGCGCTACCTTCGCCGCCAGCTTCTCGTAGGCCGACTCACGGTCCACCGTCTCCGCGTACTTCCCGTTCAGCTCCGACGACCCCGCCGCCTGCTTGATCGCGTCCGCCCCGATTGTGTCCATCAAGGACCGCGGTGCACGAAGCCGGGTCCACGCAACAGGCGTCGGCGCGCCCTTCTCGCTCAGCACGGTCACCACCGCCTCGCCGATCCCCAGCGACGTCAACGCCTTCTCCAGGTCGTAGTGCGGCGACGTCGGGTACGTCTTCACCGTCTTCGCCAGCGCCGCCTGGTCCTCCGGCGTGAAAGCCCGCAGAGCGTGCTGCACCCGCGCACCCAACTGCGACAGCACGGAGTTCGGCACATCGGTCGGCAGCTGCGTGCAGAAGAACACCCCCACACCCTTGGACCGGATCAGCTTCACCGTCTGCGTGATCTGCTCCAGGAAAGCCTTCGACGCGTCCGCGAACAGCAAGTGCGCCTCGTCGAAGAAGAACACCAGCTTCGGCTTTTCCAGGTCCCCCTCCTCGGGCAGCTCCTGGAACAGCTCCGCCGGCAACCACATCAGGAACGTCGAGAACAGCGCGGGCTTCGACTGCAACTCCGCCAACTCCAGCAGCGACACCACACCGCGCCCGTCGGACGACACCCGCATCAGGTCGCGCGGGTCCAACTCCGGTTCACCGAAGAACGTGTCACCGCCCTGCGCCTCCAGGTTCACCAGCGACCGCAGGATCACGCCCGCCGTCGCCGACGACACCCCGCCCAGCCCCTTGAGGTCCGCCTTGCCCTCCTCGGACGTCAGGTGCGTGATCACCGACCGCAGGTCCTTGGTGTCCAGCAGCGGCAGCCCGCGCTGGTCGGCCCAGTGGAAGATCAGGCCGAGCGTGGACTCCTGCGTGTCGTTGAGCCCCAGCACCTTCGACAGCAGGATCGGCCCGAAGCTGGTGATCGTCGCCCGCACCGGCACGCCCGACCCGCCCGTGCCCAGCGACAGGAACTGCACCGGGAACGCGGCGGGCTGCCAGTCGTCGCCGGTCTCCGCGGCCCGGGTGGTGATCCGGTCGTTGGCCGCACCCTCCCGCGACAGCCCGGACAGGTCGCCCTTGACGTCCGCCATGACCACCGGCACGCCTGCCGCCGACAACTGCTCCGCGACGAGCTGCAACGTCTTGGTCTTGCCGGTGCCGGTGGCGCCCGCCACCAGGCCGTGCCGGTTCAGGGTGGCCAGCGGGATGCGGACGCGGGCGGCGGGGTCGACCGTTCCGTCGACCAGCACGGCCCCTAGTTCGACGGCCGCGCCCTGTGACGCATAGCCCTCGGCGATGTCGGTCTGAGCCGTCATTGCAGCGAGCGTAATGAGATTGGTAGGTCTCGCCACTCGAAGCGACCGCGGTGTCCGACGATCCGACGACTAGGCTCGCGCGGGTGATGGATCGCTTGGTGTGGATCGACTGCGAGATGACCGGGCTCGACCTGGGCAAGGACGCCCTCATCGAGATCGCGGCGCTGGTGACCGACGCGGAGCTGAACGTGCTCGGCGAGGGGGTCGACGTGGTGATCCACGCCGACGACACCGCGCTGGACTCGATGCCGGAAGTCGTGATGGCGATGCACGCCAAGTCCGGCCTCACCGAGGAGGTCCGCCGCTCCACCGTGACGCTGGCCGACGCCGAGGCGCAGGTGCTGGCCTACATCAAGGAGTGGGTCCCGGACCCGCGCACCGCCCCGCTGGCGGGCAACTCGATCGCCACCGACCGCGGCTTCATCGCCCGCGACATGCCCGAGCTGGACGCCCACCTGCACTACCGGATGGTCGACGTGTCGTCGATCAAGGAGCTGGCCCGGCGCTGGTACCCGCGCATCTACTACGCGCAGCCGGAGAAGGGCCTCGCGCACCGGGCGCTGGCGGACATCCGCGAGTCCATCCGCGAGCTGGCCTACTACCGGCGGACCGCGTTCGTGCCGCAGCCCGGTCCGTCGACCGAGCAGGCCCAGGCGGTGGCGGCCGAGCTGCTGGCCGCCGACCGGGACGTCGAGCAGGCCGCCGCGGACCGGGCCGCCGACCACGCGGTCGAGCCCGGGAAATAGGGTCGATTTCAGTCCCGGCGGTAGGGCACTGTATGCTTCATGCCGCCGGGTCGACCGGTCTTGGTGGGTGTAGCTCAGCTGGCAGAGCACTGGGTTGTGATCCCAGGTGTCGCGGGTTCAAGTCCCGTCACTCACCCCAAGCGAAACGCCCCCTGGCCACCCGGCCCGGGGGCGTTTTTCTCATTCGAGGAGTTCAGTCGCAGTGAGCGCCACACTCGTCGCGAAAGGCCTCGCCGCGGGCCACGGGGACCGCGTGCTGTTCTCCGGCCTGGACCTGGTCGTCGCGCCCGGTGACGTCGTCGGTCTCGTCGGGGCGAACGGCGCGGGCAAGTCCACCCTCCTGCGCACGCTCGCCGGCCTGCTGCCGGCCGACGAGGGTGTGATCCGCCTCTCCCCCACCACCGCGACCGTCGGCCACCTGCCGCAGGAGCCCGAGCGCCGGCCGGGCGAGACGGTCCGCGACTTCCTGGCCCGCCGCACCGGCGTCACCGCCGCCCAGGCCGAGCTGGACCGGGCGACCGAGGCGCTGGCCGCGGGCGTCGACGACGGGTACTCCGAGGCGCTGGAGCGGTGGCTCGCGCTCGGTGGCGCGGACCTGGCCGAACGGGCCGAGGAGGTGGCCGCGGACCTCGGGTTCACGATGAGCCTCGACCAGCCCATGACGTCGCTGTCCGGCGGCCAGGCGGCCCGCGCGGGCATGGCGTCGCTGCTGCTCAGCCGCTACGACGTGTTCCTGCTCGACGAGCCCACCAACGACCTGGACCTGGACGGCCTGGCCCGGCTGGAGGCGTTCGTCACGGGCCTGCGCGCGGGCACCGTGCTGGTCTCCCACGACCGCGAGTTCCTGGCCCGCACGGTGACCCGGGTGGTCGAGCTGGACCTGGCGCAGCAGCAGGTCCGCGCCTACGGCGGCGGCTACGAGTCGTACCTGGAGGAACGCGAGATCGCCCGCCGGCACGCCCGCGAGGACTACGAGGAATACGCCTCGACCCGCCAGGCGCTGGAGGAGCGCGCCCGGGCGCAGCGGGCGTGGATGGAGAAGGGCGTCAAGAACGCGCGGCGCAAGGCGGGCGACAACGACAAGATCGGCCGCAAGTTCCGCACCGAGGCGACCGAGAAGCAGGCGTCCAAGGCCCGCCAGACCGAACGGCTCATCGAACGGCTGGAGGTCGTCGAGGAGCCGCGCAAGGAGTGGGAGCTGCGGATGGAGATCGCCGCGGCGCCGCGTGCGGGTGCCGTTGTCGCGGTCCTGCGGGGCGCCACGCTGACCCGCGGCTCGTTCACGCTCGGACCGGTGGACCTCCAGATCGACTGGGCGGACCGGGTGGCCATCACGGGCGCCAACGGGGCGGGCAAGTCGACGCTGCTGGCGGCCCTGCTGGGCCGGGTTCCGCTCGACGCGGGCTCGTCCGCGCTGGGTCCGGGCGTGGTGGTGGGCGAGATCGACCAGGCGCGCGGGCTGTTCCTGGGCGACGAGGCGCTGGTGGACGCGTTCGGCGCGGCCGTGCCCGACATGACCCCGGCGGACGTCCGCACGCTGCTGGCCAAGTTCGGCCTCAGGGCGGCGCACGTGCTGCGGCCGGCGGCGTCGCTGTCCCCCGGCGAGCGCACCCGCGCGGCGCTGGCCCTGCTCCAGGGCCGGGGCGTGAACCTGCTGGTCCTGGACGAGCCGACGAACCACCTCGACCTGCCCGCGATCGAGCAGCTGGAGCAGGCCCTGGACTCCTACCCGGGCACGTTGCTGCTGGTCACGCACGACCGGCGGATGCTGGACGCGGTGCGCACGACCCGCCGCCTGGAGGTGGCGGCGGGTCGCGTGAAGGACCTGTGAGCTAGCGGTTTCCGGTTGGCCGCTGCCGGTTGGCGGCTGCCGGCTGCCGGTTAGCGCTTGCCGCCCTTGACCCACTCTTCCCAGGGGATCTGCCAGTCGCCGAAGCCGTCGGTGGGCTCCAGCGCCGGCCCGCCCGAGTTGGTGACGATCACGATGTCACCGGGCTTGGAGATGTCGTAGACCCAGCGGGCGTTGTCCGGGGACAGGTTCAGGCAGCCGTGGCTGACGTTGCGGTGACCCTGGTCGCCGATCGACCACGGGGCGCTGTGGAAGAAGATGCCGCTGTGGGACATGCGGGTCGCCCACTTCACCGGCGTGACGTAGCCGCCGGCTTCCAGGGAGAGGCCGTAGGTGCGGGAGTCCATGACGATGTCGGCGTGCTTCTCCATGGTCACGTAGGTGCCCGTGGGGGTGGCGTTCTCCGCGTTGCCCATCGAGGTGGGCATGGTGCGGGCGACCTGGCCGTTGATCTTGGTGACGACCTGGTGGGTGCCGCCGTCGGCCTCGTGGATCACGGCGTCACCGATGGTGATGGTCGCGGAGCGGTCCTCTTCGCCGTAGATGCCGTTGCCGAGGTGCTTGCCGTAGACCTTGGCGTTGACCGTGATCTTGGTGCCGGACGCCCAGTAGTTCTGCGGGCGCCAGTGGACGGTCTTCTCGTCGAACCAGTAGAACGCGCCCTCGACCTTGGGCTCGGTGGTTATGGAGATCATCGCCTCGGCCGCGGCCTTGTCCGCGATCGGCTCGTCGAAGGAGAACGAGAGCGGCTGGCCCACGCCGACGGTCCAGCCGTCGAGCGGGTAGATCGACAGGAAGGTCAACGTGCGCGGCCGCACGGTGGTGAAGGTGGACGTCTTGGTGGCGGTCTGGCCGTCCGCGCCCTGGCCGGTGACGGAGAGCGTGTAGGTCTTGCCGTAGCCCAGCGGCTCGGAGTTCGTCCACTGGAGACCGTCCGGCGACAGCTGACCCGCGACGACCTTGCCCTCGGGGTTGGTCAGCGTGGCCTGGGTGATCTTGCCGTCGGTCGCGGTGGCGACGACCGGAAGTCCGGGCGCCACGTCGACGGCCTGGTCGGCGGGCCCCGTGCTCAACGTCACGGGCTTGGGCGGCGGCGTGGAGGACGTGCTCGTGCTCGTCCCGGTGGAAGCGCTCTCACTAGCGCCACTGGCCGTACACCCGGCCGCGACCAAGGCGACCAACCCCACCGCCAACGCTCTCAGCGTCCCCCGGCGCACCGACATCCCCGTTGCCTCTCTTCCCCTCACGACACCCCAACGGGTGTCCCCACAACAAGGTGACGCCTGGAGGGTTGACGCCGTTGCCCGAGATGCCGGATCGTTACGCCCGCGAAGTTCCCCTTGGTTGCGGACCCGCACACCGCCCCTGACCAGGCGATTGGGAACCGCGTAGGACGCTGTGCTAATGTTTCTCCCGTCGGAAGGGCCAAGCCCCTCCAGCGCCGCTAGCTCAACTGGCAGAGCAGCTGACTCTTAATCAGCGGGTTCGGGGTTCGAGTCCCTGGCGGCGCAC
>NZ_JAPSLK010000029.1 GCF_031180885.1 Saccharothrix sp. | reverse complement strand
GATTCACCCGGCGAAAGGTGAGTGCCCCCGGCAGGATTCGAACCTGCGACACACGGTTTAGGAAACCGATGCTCTATCCCCTGAGCTACGAGGGCGCACGGGGCAGCGTACCGGGTGCCCCCGCCCCGTGTCGTAGGTGGGGCGTCACCCGGGTGGACATCGCCCGGGGGGAAGTATGCACCGCGGGTGACGGGGGCGGAGGGTTGTGGTGGACTGTTGGGGGGAAGTGGGGTGGGTCACCTTCTCCCGGCGGGGTTCGTCAGGTAGTCAAGGGGCGTCTGTGGTGGCTCGGCGAAAGAACCTCTCATGAGCGGTAGACCTTGGCCGGACTTTCGGCCCGGACCTCTGGGGTCCCTGGGGGCCTGGTGGCGGCGCAGGCAGGAGCGGCGGGGAGAGGACTTCACGTTCGTTCCGCCGTCGTCGTCGCATCAGCATGTCTTTGAGACGCCACTGCCCAGCGCCGTCTACGGGCTCGACTTCAAGGCGAAGTTCACGGTGCACTGGCGGCTCGACCTGACCACCGGCGCACGGCACAACTCGCCGCGCAGTGCCGCGATCAACGACGTGGTCAAGCGGGCCAAGCAGATCACCGAGCGGGCCATGTTGGTGCACCACGCGCCGTTGCAGTTCCAGCTCGGGGACGAGCTCGCGGCGGAGCGGCAGGTTGAGGGGACACATGTGTGGGCGCGGGCCGAAGGGGTTGAACTGACAGTTGACGACGCTGACCTCGAGTCGGCGCGCAAGCACATCGAGCTGCTGCGGTCGACGACCGTTCGGCAAGCGGAGAGGGATGCCGAGCGGGCGGAGATTCGGTATCTGCGTGACGAAGTCCTCACCGATCTGTCGACCGCCACGATCTGGTGGCTGCACCGCAACGGGTACCAGGTCGAGCAAGCGGTCGCGCTGTCGCAGCACCTCAACGAGCTTGTCCGGATCGCTGCCCAGAGACGTGACCAGCACTGGGCGGACACCCTTGTCACCAGCTTCGAAACTGCCCTGCCGCGGCTGTCCGACGGCCATCGCACGGAGTTGAAGCAGCACCTGGCGAAGGCGCTGGGGATCTACGGCGGTACCACGGTGGCGGAGGAGTTCGCGGAGCAGGTTGGGTTGCCGCAGCACCAAGGGCTTCCTCAAGGCCAGAATCACAACGGGGCCAAACCGCTGCCCTGACTTCTCTACTGTGGTTCCGTGAACCACAACCTGACCGAGGCGCGCGGCGCGGCGGTGGCGGGCGTGTTGCGCGTGCTCGCCCGCGTCACGCCGTTCGTCGAGCCCGAGCTGATCGGCCTGCGCGACGTCGTCAAACCCGGAGACACCTGCGTCGACATCGGCGCCGCGCTGGGGCTGTACACGGTGTCGCTGTCCCGCCTCGTCGGTCCACAAGGGACAGTCCACAGCGTCGAGCCGCTGGTCTTCGCGCACCCCGCGCTGTCCTACCTCCTGCGCCCGCGCGAGGGCCGCAACATCGTGCGGCACTCGGTGGCGCTGGGCACCAGCGAGGGCAAGGACGTGATGAGCGTGCCGGTGCGCCACGGCCTCCCGGTCACCGGTCGGTCGTTCCTCACCGCCGGCGCGGACGGGCTCGGGTCCAACAACGAGTTCACCGAGCACCTTGAAGTCGTCGTCCGCACGGACACCCTCGACCGGTTCGTCGCGGCGAACGGCATTGGGCGGCTGGATTTCGTCAAGGCCGACGTGGAAGGCGCCGAACTGCGCGTGCTGCAAGGCGGAAACGAGACCATCGAGAAGTTTCGACCAAAACTTCTCCTGGAGATCGAAGAACGGCACGTGCGCCGGTTCGGATACCGCGCGGAGGACGTCGCCGACTGGCTCTCGGAACGGGGCTACCGCATGCACGTGTGGCAGCGCGGCGCCTGGCAGCGGGTCAAGCGCATCCGGCCTGACCTGCGCAACTACCTGTTCACCGCCGAGTGAAAGGCGGAAGACCCCGGTCCCTGGGGGTGGACCGGGGTCTTCCTGCGGACCGGTCTACGTGCCGTAGACCTCAAGTTCGTACAGTGAGTATCCGTAACCCGTGGCGCGTTGGATACCGGTCATTCGTACGAATCGTGCGGCGGTTGGGGTGAACGACACCACGTCCTGTCCACCGTTTCCCGCACTTGTCGTGAATACCTCGCGCCAGTTGGTGCCATCGGGTGATACCTCGATTCGATACGAACGGGCGAAGGCCGCTTCCCACGACAACACCACCCGCCCGACGGTCCGCGACGCGCCCAGGTCGACCCGCAGCCACTGGTTGTCGCTCCAGTCGCTGGCCCACCTGGTGTCCGGCTTGCCGTCGACCGCATGCGCAGGCGGCGAGTAGTACCAGCCGCGCTCGTAGCTGCTCGCGGTGGCCGAGGAACCCGCCGCCAGGTTGGTCACCGCCGCGCCCCGCCGCGCCGGGAACTGCACGACCTGCTGGTACGTGGGCCGGTTCTGCCAGTGGATCTTGTCGTGCGTGATGCCGCCCATGGCACGGTGGATGATGGTGTCGGCGCACCACTGGTCACCCGCCGCGCAGTCGCCGTCAGCCGGGTACACGGCCGACGCGGGCATCGCCACCGCCTGCGCCAACGAGTCCAGCAGCACCTGCCGGCAGGCCGCCAGGACCCCGCCACCGCAGTACTTCGCCCCCAACGGACCGGCCACGTTGTCACCCAGCACCGCCCGCAGGTCCTTGTCCACGTAGCTCCACCAGCCGTACTGGAACGCCGAACCCTTGTGCGGCGCGGACCCGTGCTTGTCCGACGGCGGTTCGTCCACCGAGAAGGCCCCGGTCAGCCGCGCGTACAGCGCGTCGCCGAGCCCCGGCTGGAACTCCGCCTTCACCAACAACGGCCACCACGCGTCCAAAAGGCGGATCGCCTCGGCGTGCGCGTAGGTCTTGCTGCCGCGCGAAGTCTCCTTGCGCAGCGACCCGGACCGCTGCCACTCACGGAGTTTCGTCACGGCCGACGCGAGCGCCGGATCGGTGATCGCGGCGGTGTCGAGCACCCGCAGGACGTCCGGCAGCACCTGCTCGGCCCGCAGGTCCGCCACGCCCGCCTCGGCCATCGCCTGGGTCAACGACGTCCGCGTCACCTTGCGGCCACCGGCCAGCAGCGCCTTCACCCGGTCGTCCAGCAGGTCACCGCGGTGCACGGACCCGTTGCCGTAGCCCGAAGCCGAGTAGTCCAGCGCCTGCTTGTTGTTCCACGAGATGTAGTAGTCCTGGTTGACCGAGTTCGGGTGCTGCGCGAACGGCGTGTACGCGGCCGTGTTGCGGTCCGGGTCCCAGCCCTCCCACTCGTTGGCCCGCACCGCGTGCACGGGCAGGTGCGGGTCGACGTGGGCCTTGCGCACGGGGTTCGCGCCGGAGTTGAAGTACGCGGTGTCCTTCGCGTCGACGTAGAACCAGTTGAACGCGTACCCGATGTGCTCGGCGGCGCGCTGGAAGTCCTGCGCCGACCGCACCGCGTCCGGGTCGTTGAACTCCTGGAACCCGATGATCGAGTCCACCTCGTGCAGGTACGTCGAGCGCAACGACGTGTAGGCCACGTGCTTCCCGCCGACCTGCGCGCGGCTCTGCACGAGCCCGTACTTGGTGCGGTACATGACCAGCGTGTACGAGCCCGCCGGGGTCGGGTCGGCGACCGTGGGCTGCCACGCGTTCTTGCGCTCGATCCGCTCCATGGGCAGGCACTCCGCCCGGAACCGGTAGTGCAGCGACGCCGCCGACGCGGGCCGCCCGTCGGGTTCGCACAGCTCGACGGCGTAGGTGTCGGTGATGTCCTGCCCTGCCGAAGTCGCGCTCCACGAGTAGTCGATGCCGCGCCCGAGCTGCACGTACATGCTCACGCCCGCGAACGACACGCCCCGCGCCCGCAGACCCGGACCGTGCAGTTCTTGCAGCATCAGCAACTGCGGCGCGAAGTACCCGGTCTGCGGTCCCCACACGGCGATCGGGTTGCCGGTGTCGGTGTGCGCGCCGGACACCGCCAACGCGTTGGACATGCCGTGCTTCTTCGCCAGCAAGTCCTTGGGCAGCACGCCATCGGCGAAAATCCCCTGCACCGCCCGCAATTCAGCCGGAACGTCCACAGTGGACTGCGCGGAAACGGTCTGGTCGTACACCATCCGCTCCGGCGTCACGACCCCGCCGTCCGGCAGCGCCACGCCCTGCGGCGCGGCAGGCGTTGTGGCGTAAGGGAACCGCTGTCCGTCGTGCAGGGTCAGCACCGCCTCCGGGTCGTTCTGCTCGCGGAACGACCGCCACACCCGGTCGCCCACCTCCGCCCCGTAGCGGTTCTGCGCGGCCAGTTTGACCAGCGCGTTCTGCACCTCGCCACCGCCGCCCGCGCCGAACAGGCCGCCCACCACGGCCGCGATCGCGACCAGGTCGGTCGGCTTGAACGGCTGGATGTCGTTCCAGTTGGTGACGGCGTCGGCGTGCCCGGTCAGCACGTACTCGCCGGGGAAGTACCGGCCGTTGACCGCCGCCGTGATGTAGGCGTTGATGCCCGCCACGTAGTCCCGCACGTCCTGCAACGCCTGCTGCCCGCGCGGCCCCTGCGCCGCGACCTGGTCGATCTGCCGCTGCAGGTCGGCCTCGGTGTACGGGATCTGGTTGAAGAAGCTCTGCTCCAGCGCCCGGTTGCCCTCCGCGCCGCCGGCGAACCCGGTCAGCTGCCCGCGCCCCAGGTGGCGGAACAGGTCCATCAGCCACAGCCGGTCCTGCGCGGCGGCGTAACCGGCGCCGAACTCGGTGCCGGACCGGGTGGTGCCGTAGATGTGCGGCATCCCGATGCGCTTGTCGCGGATGATCGTGACGTCCGCGCGCGGCTTGATCGTGCTCTCCACCTGGTCGGCGGGCACACCGAACGAGGCGTCGTTGAAGAAGGTCGCCAGCTGGTCGTTGGTCAGGCCCGAGTAGCCGGAGACCAGGGCGTCGTACTTGCCGAGCTGGTCGGCGGAGTGCCCGGGACGGGTGCCCACTGTCCGGTGGGCCAGGATCTCGGCGAGGGTGGCGTTGCCGTTCTGGCCGGGCGGTAAGACGTCGTGGCACTGGCCCAGGCAGTAGTCGTCCGGGGCGAACGCCGTCGTGCGAGGCGTGGCCTCGGCGGCGGGAACGGTGACGGCCGTGGCGAGGAGTGCGACCACGGCCAGGGAACGGGCGGCTCTCCGCATGACCGGAGCTCCTTCCAGGCAGGGTTCGTGTGACGCACGTTACTCACAAGTAAAGATTCGCGAAAGAGCTTCGCGTTTGGTCGTCACTCCATCGAACGGGTGTCGGTCGTTGCCAGGAAGGCCGGGCAGTGGGAAAACGTTCCACGTGATGCGGCGACGAACCCTGCTCGCCGGCGTCGTCGGCGCCGGCTTCCTGAGCGCGACCCCGGCGCACGCCTCACCCGTCCTGCCCATCCGGAGTTGCGCCGAATGGTCGGCCCGGCCGCCGTCCGGCCGGCCCACCGTGCTCATGCAGCGCCCCGTCCGCATCCTGATCCACCACACCGCCACCGAGAACACGTCCGACGTCAGCCAGGAGCACGCCTACGCCCACGCCCGGTGGATCCAGAACCTCCACATGGACACCAACGGCTGGATCGACTCCGGGCAGCACTTCACCAACAGCCGCGGCGGGTTCCTCATGGAGGGCCGGCACGGCAGCCTCGCCGCGCTGCGGTCCGGCGACCGGGTCGTCGTCGGCGCGCACTGCCCCGGCCAGAACAGCGCGGCCATCGGCATCGAGAACGAGGGCAACTACATGTCCGTCGAGCCGCCGGTCCTGCTGTGGGACTCACTGGTCTCGTTCTGCGTGTACGCATGTGAGCAGTACGCCATCCCGCCCACTGAGATCTTCGGCCACCGCGACCACCACGACACGCTCTGCCCGGGCGACAAGCTCTACGCCCTGTTGCCGCGTCTGCGCCAGGAAGTTGCGCGCGTTCTGGGCTGATCTCCGGTATTTCCTGGCAACTGTGAACAGGCTGTTCCGGGGCTCATCCGTGGTGAGATAACGGTGAATTAACGTCAGCTTGCGTGTTCGTGCGCGAGGCTGAGCGGGTACGAACACGAAACGCCAACGCGGGGAGGCGTCGTGATCAAGGTGATGCTGGCCGATGACGAAGACCTCGTCCGGTCCGGCCTTCGCATGATCCTCAACAGCGCAGGCGATATCGAGGTCGTGGCTGAGTGCGACGACGGGCACCTGGTGGCCGACCTGGCCCGCCAGCACCGCCCGCACGTCGTGCTGCTCGACATCCGGATGCGGTCCTCGGACGGCCTGACCGCCCTGCGGCGGTTGCGCTCGATCCCGGACGCGCCGCGGATCGCCATGCTGACCACGTTCGACGTGGACGAGTACGTGTCCGAGGCGCTGCGGCTGGGCGCGTCGGGCTTCCTGCTCAAGGACACCGAACCCGAGCAGCTGGTCCGGGCCGTCCGCGACCTCGCCTCGGGTGGCGCCGTCCTGGACCCGGGCGTGGCCGCGCGGGTCCTGGCCGCGGTGGCCGACGGCGAACGGGCCGCCGAGCCCGCGCGCCGGCTGCTGGCGTCGCTGTCCGAGCGGGAGCGGGAGGTGCTCGTCCTCATCGGACAGGGCATGTCGAACGCGGAGATCGGCGGCACGCTGCACCTGTCCGAGGCGACGGTGAAGGGTTACGTGTCCTCGGTCCTGGGCAAGATCGGCGCGGTGAACCGCGTCCAGGCCGCCCTGGTCGCTTTCCGGGGCGGGCTGATCGCCTAGCGCTCTCGAAGAGCCGGTATTTCCCCGCGGTGTGGGGCCGTGGGGAAATACCGGCTTTTTGCTGCCATGCCGCAGTGCCGTCGTGCCGTCGTGCCGCGGTCAGGCGCCGCCGAGGATCTCGGCCACGCTGGGTTCGACCTCGACCCGGTTGCGGCCGTGGCGCTTGGCCCGGTAGAGCGCCATGTCGGCGGCGGCGAAGAGCTGGTCCAGCTTGGCCGGTCCGGCGGCGACGCCGATGCTGACCGTGGGGCGGCGGGTGGTGCCCAGGACCATCGTCCAGTCGTGGCAGTCGACGGCCGCGCGGATGCGTTCGGCGACCACCGGCCCGACATCGCGGGCGTTGCTGTCGGTGTCACCCAGCAACACCACGAACTCGTCGCCGGCCCACCGGGCGACCAGGTCGTCGGCCCGGCACTCGCGCCGGAGCAGTTGGGCGATCTCGCGCAGGGCGGCGTCGCCGGCGGCGTGCCCGGCGTCGTCGTTCACGCCCTTGAACCAGTCCACGTCGACCAGCACGAGCCAGGGCACCCGGCCCCGGGCGGCGGTGGATTCGAGCAGTCCGGCGGCAGCGCGTTCCAGGCCCAGGCGGTTGGCGAGGCCCGTGAGCGGGTCCCGCGCGGCGGCTTCCTGGGCGGCCACGGCCAAGCGCTGGGCCTGCACGGCCACCCGGCGCTGCTCCAAGGCCTGGGCCAGGCCCTCCTGCAACGTCTCGGTCGCGGTCTTGCTCGCCGCCACCGAGCAGCGCAGCGCGGCGGCCTCGCCCACGTGGTCGTTCATCTGAGCGCAGATGTCGGCCAGGTCGAGGGAGAACCTCAGCAGCAGGGACGCGTCGTTGATGGCCTCGGCCGCCGCGACCGCGCGGCTGCCCAGGGTGCGGGCCTCGACCAGTTCGTCCTGGTCGCGGCGCACCACGGCGAGCACCCAGTTGCCGACGGCCTGGGACCACTTGTCACCGGCCTCGGTGGCCTGCCGCAGGGTCTCGCGGGCCGCCTGCTCCGCCTCGAAAAGCTCGCCCACCCCGGCCAGCGACCGGCTGTAGGCGCCGAGCAGGGCGCGGCGCATCTGCTCGTCGGTGGTCAGCTCCAGACCTTCGCGCAGGTACTCGCGGGCCTCGGCGAAGATCGCCGGGGCGCGGTCGGGCGGGGACGAGATGGCGCGGAAGTTCAGCGTGCCGCCCAGCCCCTGGAGGCAGTGCCCGAGCACCTCGGGGACGTCCGCGCGCCGCGCCACCTGCACGGACAGCCGCAGCATGTCCACCGCCGCGCGCCGGTTGCCGATGCCCTCCAGCAGGTAGGCCAGGGCGTGCATGGCCTGCGCGGCGGCGGGGTTGTCGGCGTTCTCGCCGTCGAGGTCGGTCCAGCCCTCGGCGGCCAGTTCGAGGGCCAGCGGGATGCGGCCCAGCCGCCACGCCAGCTTGGCCCGGTTGACCAGCACCGCGGAGCGCGTCCACCGGTCGGCGCCGGGCGGGATCCGGCTCACGACCTGGTCGAACAGCGTGTTGGCCTCCGGCAGGCGGCCAGCGTTCAGCAACGCCTTGACCTCAAGGTCCAGCTGTGGCACCGCTACCAGCGGATCTCGCTGCTCCACCCGTGTCGACACTCCATTCCGGCTCGGTGGGCGGGTACGCGGGACCGCCCACCAGCGGTACGGCTTAGACAGGCTACCGGGACGGACGCCGTGTGTACCGCTCCTGGTGCAGGACGTCGTCCAGCGGCAGCCGGTTCCGCCAGCCGTGGCGCTCCAGGTCGGGTGTGTCGGGCAGGCACGCGACCGGGCCGACGCACAGCCACGCGACCGGGCGGACGGTCGGCGGGATGTCCAGCAGGCGGCGCAGCTCGTCCTCGCGGTAGAAGCTCACCCAGCCCACGCCCAGGCCCTCGGCGGTCGCGGCGAGCCACAGGTTCTGGATGGCCAGGCACACGGAGTAGAGGCCCGCGTCCGCGATGGCGTGCCGACCCAGCACGGCGGGCGACCCGCGCTCGGGGTCGTAGGTGACGACGACGCCGAGGGTGGACTCCATGATCCCCTCGACCTTGATCCGCGCGAACGTCTCGGCGCGCTCGCCCTCCAGCTCGGTGGCGAAGACGCTGCGCTCGGCCTGGACGTGGTCGCGGAACGCCCGCCGGGTGTCCCGGTCGCGGACGACGATGAAGTCCCACGGCTGCGACAGGCCCACGCTCGGCGCCGCGTGGGCCGCCGTGAGCACCCGGCGCAGCACGTCGTCCGGGATGGGGGCGCCGGTGAACTCGCCCCTGGTGTCCCGGCGGCGGTGCAGTACGTCGTAGAAGCTCATTCGGAGGATCGTGCCTCACGCGATCAGGCGAACCCGGCCTTGGTGCCGGTGGCGTGCGTCTCACGTGGACCCCGAAAGCCGAGCCGCTGCTCCGCCGACTGTCGTACCTGCGTGGGAAAATGGTGTCGGGGCCGGAGGCCGCAGCCACCACAAAATGCCCGCCGCTGCCAGCCTCGCCACGGCCGCCGCCCGCCAGCCGCTGACCCCGCTCTCACCGGCCCGGCAACCTCACCGGCCCCGCTGCTCCGCCGGCCCCGCCAGCGCGCCGATCCACCGACCCCGACCCCCACTCGGTCGGCGGAACCTGCCCGCGCGATCAGGTGAACTCCGCCGTCGTGCGGTGGCGTGCGTCTCAATCGGGCGTTGAATGGCACGTCATGCCGAGGATCGGAAGCGCCCCCGGGTCCGCCCTGGGTTTCGCCGGTGGTGTCGTGGCGACGGTGGTCGCGGGCAACTGGCCCCTACCCGCACTCGCCGCGCTGGTCGCCGTGGTGGTGGCCGTCTCACTCGTGACCACCCCGCTGGGCGCGGCACTGACCGCGCTGCAGTGCTGGGGCCTTTACGGGAGCTTCGTGGTGGGCGCCGAAGGGCACTTCGCCCCCGACTGGCCCGCGCTGGCGGTGCTGGCGGCGGCCGGCACCGCCTCGCTCAGCGGCCTTGCGAGGGGTAGGGCAGCAGTGCCATCTCCCGCGCGTTCTTGATCGCCGTCGCGACCTGGCGCTGCTGCTGCGGCGTCAACCCGGTCACGCGGCGCGAGCGGATCTTGCCGCGGTCGGAGATGAACTTGCGCAGCAGCGCGACGTCCTTCCAGTCGACGGTGGTCACGCCCTCCTTGCGCAGGAGGTTGACCCGCTTCTTGGGCGTGCGTTCGGTCCTGGGCACGTACGTCCTCCCCTACCAGCTCGACTTGGTGACACCCGGTAGCTCACCTTTGTGCGCCATCTCCCGCAACCGGAGGCGGGACAGCCCGAACGCCCGGAAGTAGGCGCGCGGCCGGCCGTCCACGGCGTCGCGGTTGCGCAGCCGGGTCGGGCTGGCGTCGCGGGGCAGGCGCTGGAGCGCGAGCTGCGCCTCGGCGCGCCGCGCAGGGTCGGTGCGCACGACCTCCTTGAGCTGCGCCCGCCGCTCGGCGTACCGGGCGACGACCTCGCGGCGCTGCCGGTCGCGGGCGATCTTCGACTTCTTCGCCATCAGCGCTCCTCCTTGAAGTCGACGTGCCGGCGCACCACCGGGTCGAACTTGCGCAGCACCAGCCGGTCCGGGTCGTTGCGGCGGTTCTTGCGGGTCACGTAGGTGTAGCCGGTGCCGGCGGTGGAGCGGAGCTTGATGATCGGCCGGACGTCGGTGCTCTTGGCCATCAGACCTTCTCCCCCCGCGCGCGCAGCTCGGCCACGACGGACTCGATACCGCGCCGGTCGACGGTCTTCATCCCCTTCACGGACAGGGTCAGCACGACGAACCGGTTCTCGCTGGGCAGCCAGTACCGGCGGCGCTGGGTGTTGGGCAGCCAGCGGCGGTTCGTGCGCCGGTGCGAGTGGGAGACCTGCTTGCCGTAGCCGGGTTTGCGCCCGGTCAACTGGCAGTGGCGGTGAGACACGCAGCACTCCTTTGAAACGACAACCGTTTTCACCTACTGTAGCCCAAATGGAAACGGTTGTCGTTCTGGTGGCCGGCGGGCACGGCGTGGCCACGTCCCTGTGGTGCGCCTCGCCGGGTGCCGTGCTGGTCCGGTACGACCTGGCGGGCCTGTCCTCGGGTGTCGTGCGGCGGTGGGTCGACGGCACGCTGGAGGTGCTGGAACTGGAGCACGGCTGCGTGTCGTGCACCCTGCGCCACGACCTCCTGCCGCTGCTCGACGCCTTGGGCGGGCACGTGATCGTCGACCTCGACCCGGCGCTGGAACCCGAGGCGGTGTGCCTCGCACTGCACGACCGGCCGGTGCGGGTGGCCGCCGTGGTGACCGCGGTGGACACCTCCACCTGGCTGGCCGAGGCGACCGGCGACGAGGAACTGGTGTCCGACGTGCCGGGCGACGAGCGGACGTTGGCCCAGGTCGTGGTGGGCCGGACCGAGTTCGCCGACGTGCTGGTCGTGGTCGGCGAGCCGGACTTCACGCTGAACGCGGTGCTGGACCGCCTCTCGCCCGGCGTGCCGCGGGTGTCCCTCGAGGAACTGCCCGATGCGCTCATGAGGCTGCGGAGGGTGCCCCGGTTCGACCAGGTCACCGGCTCGCTGCTGCGCGGCGCCCCGCTGGAACCGGCCGGTGACGTCGGTGTCGTGCACTTCGTGGCGTCGCGCCCCTTCCACCCGATGCGGCTGCACATGGCGCTGGACGTCCTGCTGGACGGGGTCGTGCGCAGCCGGGGCCGGTTGTGGCTGGTGAGCCAGCCGGACGCGTTGCTGTGGCTGGAGTCGGCGGGCGGCGGCCTGCACATGGGGGAGATCGGGCGGCGGACCGACGGCCTCCAGGAGATCGTCGCCATCACCTGGAAGGCGTCCGAGTTCGAGATCACGTCGGCGCTGCGCGAGGCGCTGGTGACCGACGAGGAGTGGGCGTTGGCGGACGAACTGGACTTCGTGGACCCGTTCGCCGATCACGAGATGGAGGAGTTGTGAAGAAGGGCATCCACCCGGACTACCACCCCGTGGTGTTCCAGGACTCGGGCACGGGCAAGGCGTTCCTCACCCGGTCCACGGCGACGTCGTCGCGGACCGTGGAGTGGGAGGACGGCAACACGTACCCGTTGATCGTGGTCGACGTGACCTCCGACTCGCACCCGTTCTGGACGGGGTCGCAGCGGGTCGTGGACACGGCCGGGCGCGTGGAGAAGTTCAACCGCCGCTACGGGAAGAGGTCGCGCTGATGGCCGTGCCGAAGCGGAAGACGTCGAGGAGCAACACCCGGCACCGGCGCTCCCAGTGGAAAGCCGCAACACCGGACCTGGTCCCGGTGAAGACCCTCGACGGACGGGAGTTGCTGGTGCCGCGCCGGCTGGTGGCCGCCTACCGGCGCGGACTCCTCTGACTCACATCTGGGTCTCGCCGTCCGGGGAGTCCCGCCACTGGGCGAACGGCCGGTCCAGCCGCCAGGCCGTGCCGTCGTGGGTGAGCACCCGGTGCTCGCAGGTCTCCAGGTTGGACAGGGACTCGAAGAGTTCCACGCTCCACCCGAACAGGCGGCGGCACAGCAGGCGGATGGTCAGGCCGTGCGAGACGATCAGGGCGGTGTCCGGGTGGTCCGGGCGGGCCATCCGGGTCTCCAGGTCCACCAGGAACGCGGCCAGGCGGTCGTCCACGTCCGCGCCGGACTCGCCGTTGGGCAGCCGGAAGAAGAAGTGGCCGAAGGCGTGCCGCTGGTGCTTCAGGACCTCCTGCTGGACCGGGTCCTGGAGGTTGCCCCAGTCCTGTTCGCGCAGGCGGGGCTCGGCGGTGACGCGCTCCGCCTGGTCGCCGAGGGCCAGGCCGCGCAGCGTGGCGCGGGTGCGGACGTACGGGCTGACGTAGACGGCCACTGGCGCGCCGTCCAGGAGTTCCTTGATCCTGGGACCGGTCTCGGCCGCTTCCCGCTCGCCTCGCGGGGTGAGGGGGAGGGCGTGGTCGGGTATGCGGCAGTACGCCAGTTCGTCGACGTTGCCCAGGCTTTGTCCGTGCCGCAGCAGGATGATCCGCACCCCGCCATGGTGCCGGTGTTACAGTCCGGCGGCGAAACCGGACGGAAGGTGTCACATGATCAAGTACATCGCGCTGTACCGGAAACCCGAGGACCCCGAGGCCTTCGACGAGGCCTACTTCGCCGCCCACCTGCCGCTGGTGCGCAACACGCCCGGCCTGCTCAAGGCGGAGGTCGCGAAGGTGGGGCGGGTGTTCGTGCCCGGCTTCCTCGGCGAGCACGAGCCGCACCTGGTGGCCGAGATGCACTTCGCCTCCGAAGCGGACATGAAGGCCGCGTTCAAGTCGCCGGAGTGGCAGGCCGCCGGGGCGAACCTGACCGAGATCGGCGGGATGGAGCTGGTGGCCATGTTCGCGGCGGAGGTCGTCGAAGCATGATCGCGGTGGTGATCGGTGGCGGCACGATGGGCGCGGGCATCGCGCACGTGCTGCTCGCGGGCGGGCACGAGGTGGTGCTGGCCGAGTCGTCGGCGGACCGGGTGGTGACCGCGCGGTCGGCGGTGGCGGCGTCGCTGGCCAAGGCGGCCGACCGGGGCAAGCTCGCGAGCGCGCCCGACGACCTGCTGAAGAACCTGACCGTCGTCGAGCAACTGGCCGCGGTCCCGGCGGAGCTGGTGGTCGAGGCGGTGCCGGAGGACCTCGACCTCAAGCGGCGCGTCCTGACCACGGCCGCAAACGCTTGCCCCGACGCGGTCCTGGCCTCGAACACCTCGTCCCTCTCGATCACCGCGCTGGCGCAGGGGCTGCCCGCCGAGCGCGTGATCGGCATGCACTTCTTCAACCCGGTGCCCGTCCAGCAGCTCGTGGAACTCGTCGTCCACGACGCCGTCGCGCCCTCGACCGTGGCCAACGCCCGCGCGTGGGCGGAGGAACTGGGCAAGACGGTCATCGAGGTCCGGGACACCCCCGGCTTCGCCACCTCACGGCTCGGCGTCGCGGTCGGCATGGAGGCCATCCGGATGCTGGAGGAGGGCGTGGCCAGCGCGGAGGACATCGACACCGGGATGCGCCTGGGCTACGGCTGGCCGATGGGCCCGCTCAAGCTCACCGACCTGGTCGGGCTGGACGTCCGGCTGGCCATCGCCGAGCACCTGGCCGCCGAGCTGGGGCCGCGGTTCGAGCCGCCGGCGCTGCTGCGGGAGAAGGTCGCCCGGGGCGAGTTGGGGCGCAAGAGCGGGCAGGGCTTCTTCTCCTGGTAAGCAGGACGGTGTGCTGATCCGAGACCTCACCGGGGACGACGCCGACGAAGTCCGCCGACTGCGCAAGGTGGCCTTCGGCGCCGCGTCCGACGACGACCCGGTCCGCCCCGGCCGGCGCGGGCTGCTGGCCGAGCTGGACGGCCGTCCGGCGGCGGTGCTCACGATCTCCGAGTTCCACCAGTTCTACGGCGGCGCGCCGGTGCCCATGGGCGGCATCGGCGGCGTCGCCGTGGACCCGTCCGTGCGCGGTCGGGGCGTGGCCAGCGGACTGCTCGACCATGTGTTGGCTGACCTGCGTGAGCACGGCCAACCGCTGTCCGTCCTCTACGCCACGGTGCCCGCGCTGTACCGGTCGCGCGGCTGGGAGCGGGCCGGGGTGTTCGAGTGGCTCGACTTCCCTCTCGACCGCCTGCCCACCGGCCCCGCCGCCGCGACGCGCCCGGCGACCGAGGCGGACCTCGACGCGCTGCACGCCTGCTACGTCGACCTGGCGTCCACGGTGAACGGCCTGGTGGACCGCTCGAAGCCGGGCGTGGACGTGGCCGACGTGCTCAAGCTCGACGTGGTCACGGTCGTGCCCGGCCACGACGGCGAGGTCCGCGGCTTCCTGACCGCCGAGCGCAACCGCGAGGGCCTGCGCGTGTTCGACCTGGTCGGGCGGGACCTCGACACCCAGCTCGGGTTGCTGCGCGCGCTGCGGAGCTGGGCGGGCCTGCTGGACCAGGTGTCGCTGCGGGTGACCGACCCGGCGGTGACCGGCCTGCTGACCAACCAGGCCATCCGCTACACCGTCACCACCTCCGCCTGGCTGCTCCGGGTCGTCGACCTGCCCGCCGCCGTCGCGGCCCGGGGTTGGCCCGCCGCGGCGGCGCTGAAGGACGCGGCCGTGGACCTGGAGGTCGTCGACGACCACGCGCCCTGGCACGCGGGCCGGCAGCGGCTGGTGGTGGAGGGCGGCGTGGTCCGGGTCGAGCCGGGTGGGACCGGCGCGGTGCGGCTGCACTCCCGCGCGCTGGGACCGTGGTTCAGCGGCATGCAGGACACCAACGCCCTGCGCCGGGCGGGCCTGCTGGACGGCAACGGCGACGCGGCACTGCTCGACCGGCTGGTCGGCGCACCGGGCGTGCCGCGGCTGGCCGACTTCTTCTGAGTGTCCGATGTGACCGGACGCGGCGGTGTCGCCTAGCCTCCACCGGTGCTGACCGCGCTGGAGCTGATCGGGATCGCCGCGTTCGCCGCCTCGGGCGCGCTGGCCGCGGTGCGGTCCCGGTTGGACGTCTTCGGGGTCATCGTGCTCGCCCTGACCACCGCGCTGGGCGGCGGGACCATCCGGGACGTGCTGCTGGACGTCACCCCGCCCACGGCCCTGGTCACCTGGCCGTACCTGGCGGTCGCGGGCGGCACGGGACTCGTCGTGTTCCTCTTTCACCCGACGGTGGCCAAACTGCGCCGGTCCGTGTTGGTGCTCGACGCCGTCGGCCTCGGCCTGTTCGTCACCGCCGGCACGAACACCGCCCTCAACCTGGGCGCTCCTCCCTACGCCGCCTGCCTGGTCGGCATGACCACCGGCATCGGCGGCGGCGCCCTGCGCGACGTGCTCCTGCGCGAAATCCCCCTGGTCCTCAGACGCGAGATCTACGCCGTCGCCGCGCTGGCGGGGGCCATGATCGTCGCCCTGGGTGACTACGCGGGCCTACCGGCCGAACCCGTGGCCATCACCGGATCGGTGGTCATCATGGGGTTGCGCATACTGGCTCTCTGGCGCGGTTGGAATGCCCCCACCGCACCAAAACTTGACGGTGTTTGATGGCCGCGCCTCCGGCGCGGCGGTCAAGTCGCCTGGAAGTCGGTCGTCCGGGGGGTGGTTCTGCGATGATCGGAAAACGCTGATCATCGCAGAACCACCCCCGGACGACCGACGCGACTTGACGGTTAGCTCACATGCCCTTCTCAGGCCGCTCTCAGGACGAGAGGCAAGACTGATCCCATGCGCATCCTCGTTGTCGACGACGACCGGGCCGTGCGTGAGTCGCTCCGCCGCTCACTGCAGTTCAACGGCTACCAGGTGGACCTGGCCGGCGACGGTCAGCAGGCCCTGGAAGCGGTCGTCGCGCAGCGTCCCGATGCGATGGTCCTGGACGTCATGATGCCCAGGCTGGACGGGCTGGAGGTGTGCCGCCGGCTGCGCAGCACCGGTGACGACCTGCCGATCCTCGTCCTCACCGCGCGCGACGCCGTGTCCGACCGGGTGTCCGGCCTGGACGCGGGCGCCGACGACTACCTGCCCAAGCCCTTCGCGCTGGAGGAGCTGCTGGCCCGGCTGCGGGCGCTGCTGCGCCGGGCCGCCGCCGACGCCGCCGAACCCGCGGGCACCGTGCTGAAGTTCGCCGACCTCGAACTGGACCCCAACACCCGGGACGTGCGCCGCGGCGACCGGTCGATCAGCCTGACCCGGACCGAGTTCGCGCTGCTGGAGCTGTTTCTGGCGCACCCCAAGCAGGTGCTGACCCGGGGCCGCATCCTGGAGGACGTCTGGGGCTACGACTTCCCCACCTCCGGCAACGCCTTGGAGGTCTACGTCGGCTACCTGCGCCGCAAGACCGAGGCGGACGGCGAACCCCGCCTGCTGCACACCGTGCGCGGCGTCGGCTACGTGCTCCGGGAGACCCCTCCGTGATCGGTACCGCCAACGGGCGGTTCCAGCGGGTGTCCCTGCGGGCCCGGGTGACCCTGCTGGCGGCGTTCTGCGTGGCGGGCGTGGTCGCCGTGGTGTCCCTCGGCGCGTACATGACCGTCAGCAGCAACCTGGACGACCAGCTCAACGAGAACCTGCGCCAACGCGCCCGCGCCGCCGTCACCGCGCCCCGGGTGAACGCCGACCTCACGGAGGTGCCCGGCGCGTTCCTCGCCGCCGGCGACGTGCGGATCGGCCTGCTCGACGTGCGCGGCCAGATGCTCTACCCGACCGGCACCATCGCGCCCCCGTCCAGCTCCGGTGACCTCGACGTCGCCAAGGGCCTCGCGCTGGAGAACATGTGGGACGACCACCGGACCGGCTTCCGGGTCATCTCGGTGCCCTACGAGGACGGCCGGGCGATGGTGATCGCCCAGTCGATGGCCCCGCTCAACCAGACCCTCGGCAAGCTGTCCGTCGTCCTGTTCGTGATCAGCGGCATCGGCGTCCTGGTCGCGGCGGCGGCCGGCACCGCCGTGGCCCGCACCGGCCTGCGCCCCGTGCAGCGCCTGACCGAGGCCACCGAACGGGTCGCGATGACCGGCGACCTGCGCCCCATCCCGGTGACCGGCGACGACGAGCTGGCCCGCCTGACCCAGCGGTTCAACGCGATGCTTGGCGCGGTGGCGGACTCGCAGGAGCGCCAGCGCAGACTCGTGGCCGACGCAGGCCACGAACTGCGCACCCCGCTGACGTCCATGCGCACCAACCTGGAACTCCTGCTGGCCTCCGAACGCCCGGACGCCCCGACCCTCTCCGACGAGGACAAGTCCGAGATCCACGCCGACGTGCGCGCCCAGCTCGACGAGCTGACCACCCTCATCGGCGACCTGGTGGAACTGGCCCGCGAGGACGCCCCGCAGGTCGTCCACGAGCCGGTGGATTTGGTGGAGGTCGTCGAACGCGCCCTCGACCGGGCCCGCCGCCGCGCCCCCGCGGACGTCACCTTCGACGTGCGTCTCCAGCCGTGGACCCTCCTGGGCGACTCCAGCGCCCTCGAACGGGCGGTGCTCAACCTGCTGGACAACGCCGTGAAGTTCAGCCCGTCCGGCGGGGTCGTGCGCTTGGAGCTGCGCCAGGTGGGCGACGGCAGCGTGGCCCTGGAGGTGGCCGACTCCGGTCCGGGCATCGCCGACGCCGACCTGCCCCACGTCTTCGAGCGCTTCTACCGCTCCTCCGAGGCCCGCACCCTGCCCGGTTCGGGCCTGGGCCTGGCCATCGTGAAGCAGGCCGCGGAACGCCACGGCGGCGCGGCCTACGCGGGCCGCGCCCCCGAGGGCGGCGCGCTGTTCACCCTCCGACTGCCCGGCCGCCCCTAGCTCTCCACCAACCGCGCCGGCACGGCCTCGCTCAACACCCGCCGAGTGGTCTCCAACCCCCACTCGTCGAGCTGGTCCAACCCGTCCGACGACCCGCGCAGCCCGCCGAACGCCGACACGTGCGCCGCCCACTCCTCCCGCCGCTCCACACCGGGCCGCGCGATCAGGCAGTCCGGGTCGTTGACCCAGAACCGCCCGTGCTGGAACGCCCGCGACACCCCGTTGAGCACCGCCCCGCGCTGCGACGGCTGGGCGACGTCCCCGTTCCCCGGCTCGTACTCGGGCGCGATGTCCGGGCTGACCCGCATCGCGTCCACCAACCCGATCGACGGCAACTGCGGCGCGCCGCACCCCAGCAGGTAGGCGTCCCCGATCACCGACCGGATCAGCTCCACACCCCGCCGGTAGGCCGCAACCGGCGTCACGTCCTCGTACCGCCGCCCCGGCAGGGCCGCCGCGTACACGAAATCGATCTTGTGGAACGAGATGCCCCACGACCGGAACGCCGTGAACACCTCCCGCAGGTACTCGACGGCCCCGGGATGCGTGGTGTCCAGTGCGTAGAGCTGCTGGTTCCAGTTCCGCCCCGCCGACACGAACGTGCCGTCGCCCGCCCGCACCAGCCACTCCGGGTGCTCGGCGAACACCCGCGACCGCCGACCCACCAGGAACGGCGCGGTCCAGATCCCGGCTCGCCGGCCCGCCCCGGTGATCCGCTCGAACACCCCGGGCACGCTCGCGAACCGCCCCGACGGCACCAGCCAGTCACCGATCTCCGCCTGGTACCCGTCGTCGACCTGCACCACGTCCACCGGCAGGTCCAACTCGCCCAGCAGCGCCAGGTTCCGGTCCACATCGGACTCGGTGACCCCGGTGAAGTACTGGTACCACGAGCACCAGATCGTCGGCGCGGGCCGGGGCGCGGGCAGCCCCAGCCGCGCCACCACGTCGTCGGCCCACCGCGCGAACGCCAGGTCCACCGGCCCGGACGACGTCCGCACCTCCACCGGCCCGTCCGCGTAGACCACAACCCGCTGGTCCACATAGGTGGCCTTGATGGACGGCACCGCCTCGGTGGGCGACGCGGCGGCCACCACGGTCACCGGAGCACCGTCACCCGGTTCCACCGCGAGCAGCCCCTCGCCCCAGAACCCGGCGGGGAACGACTCGGCCCGGTAGTTGCCGATGCGGTGCTCCGGCGCGACCCAGCGGTGCGGCGCCTGCGCCAGGTGGTACCCGGTCGACGGCGACCACGACTGCCAGCCCTGCTCGTGCACCCGCGCACAGCGGGGCTCGACCGGGATCTCGGCGACGATCCTCATGCCCTACCCCTTCGTCGATCCGAGCGTCAGGCCGCCGACGAACTGCCGTTGCAGCACGAAGAACACCACCAGCGTGGGCAGCGCCACCAGCAGCGACCCCGCCGCCATCAGGTTGTTGTCGGTGAAGAACGTGCCCTTCAGGTTCTGCAACGCCGAGGTGATCGGCATCTTGTCCCCGGTCTGGATCAGCACCAGCGCCCACAGGAAGTCGTTGTAGATCCAGGTGAACTCCAGCGTCGCCAGGGCGGCCAGCGCGGGCCGGCACAGCGGCAGGATGACCTGCCAGTACTGCCGGAACACCCCGGCCCCGTCCACCCGGGCCGCCTCGCCCAGTTCGTGCGGGATCGTCTTCATGTAGTTGCTCAGCACGAACACGCAGAACCCGGACTGGAACGCCACGTGGATCAACACAAGCCCGAGCTGGGAGTCCAGCAGCAGCCCCGATTCCGACATCCAGTCGGGCAGTTCGATCAACAGGTACAGCCGGTACAGCGGCGTCACGACCACCTGCTGCGGCAACAGGTTCCCGGCCGTGAACAGCATCAGCAGCGCGATGTTGAACTTGAAGCTGAATCGGGAGACGCCGTAGGCCACCATCGAGCTGAGCAGCAGCACGAGCACCAGCGCGGGCACGGTGATCAGCAGCGTGTTGAGGTAGTAGTGCGGCAGGTCGGCCTGGGTCCAGGCGTTGCCGAAGTTCTCCAGGGTCAGGTTCTCCGCCCACGAGAAGTACCCGTTGCGGTTGGTGTCGTCGTACGTGCGCAGCGACGCGTACAGCGCCCACAGCAGCGGCGCGAGCGTCACCAGGCACGTCGTCGCCAGGAAGACGTGCAGCACCACGCGGCCCGGTCGGATCTTCACGCCCGCTCCTCCTTCCGGAACACCTGGAACAGGTAGGTGATGATGAACCCGAGCGAGATCAGCAGCAGGATCACCGCGAGCGCGGAGCCCCACCCGATCCGGCTGGACTCGCCGATGATGTTGTCCGTCACCAGCACGGACAGCAGCTCCAGGCCGTTGCGGCCCTTGTTGACCACGTAGACGATGTCGAACGCCCGCAGCGCCTCGATCACCGTCACCACCAGCACCACGATGTTCACCGGCTTCAGCACCGGGAACGTGACGCGGGTGAAGGTCTGGAACGCGTTCGCGCCGTCCAGCGCGGCGGCCTCCTTCAGCGCCGGGTCCACCGACTTCAGCCCGGCCAGGTACAGCAGCATGATGTACCCGGTGTGCCGCCAGGCCGCCGCCACCAGCACCGCGTACAGGTTGATGTCCGGGTCGCCCAGCCAGTTCGTCGGGTTCGTCTCGGCGGTGCCCAGCAGGTTGTTCAGCAGGCCCTGCTCGGGCTGGTAGATCAGCTGCCAGATGAACCCGACCAGCGCCAGCGACAACACCATCGGCAGGTACAACGCGCTCTGGTAGAGCCGTCCGAACCGCAGTTGCCGGTCCAGCAGCACGGCCAGCAGCAACCCGGCGACGGTCGGCACCACCAGCAGGAACGCCAGCCAGATCAGGTTGTGCTGCAACGCGGGCCAGAAGCGCGGGTAGCGGGTGAAGATGTCGACGTAGTTCTGGAACCCGACCCACTCGATGTCCTCGAACCCGCCGATCCCGTCCCACGAGCTGAACGACAGCGCCACCGACCCGAGCGACGGCACCCACACGAACAGCACGTGCACCAGCGACGGCACGCCGAGCATCAACGCGAGGACCAGCTTGTCGCCGGACGGCAGCGCGGTCGCCCGCCGCCTGGTCCGGCGGCGCGGCGGGGGAGAGGCCGCCGCGCCGCCGGGGTCTGTGCCGCCGAAGGCCTTGTCCTGCACCACGGTCACGCCGCTCACCCCGTGAAGATCGTCTTCGCCTGGTCGGCCATGCCCTTGAGGATCGAGTCGACGTCGTTCGGGTTCTGGATGAACGCGTTGAGGCCGTTGGTGGCGGCGTCGCTGGCGAAGCGCGGGTCGGTGTCGCGGTCGAGGAACTGCGTGATGTGCTTGGCTTCCTTGATGACCTGCGCGGCCTTCTTCTGCAGGGCGTTGTAGCCGGAGGTGTCGGCGTTGCTCGCGGTGGCGATCGAGGTCGGGTCGGACTTGAGGTAGATGGCCTGCGCGGCGGGGGTGGCCAGGTACTCCAGCAGCTTCTTCGCGCCGGCCTCGTTGGCGGGCTTGCGGGCCATCATGTAGCCGTCGATGGGCGCCTCGACGGTGTCCTGGCCGTGCGCGGGGTTGATCTCGGGGAACGGGAAGAAGTCCAGGTCGTCCAGGTCGGGGCCCTTGAACTGCTGGGCTAGGAAGCTGCCCAGCAGGTACATGCCCGCCTTGCCCTGGCCGAGCGACTGGGCGGCCTCCTGCCACTCGCGGCCCAGGGCGTTCTCCTGGTGGAACGGCAGCAGCCGCTTCCAGGTGTCGAAGACCTCCTTGACCTTCGGGCTCTGCCAGTCCTCCTTGCCCGCCATCAGGTCGACGTGGAACTGGTAGCCGTTGACCCGGAAGTTGAGCTGGTCGAACGTGCCCATGCCGGGCCAGCCCTGCTTCTGCGCGAAGGCGATCGGCACCAGGCCGTCGGACTTCATCTTGGTGGCCAGCGCGACCATCTGGTCCAGCGTCTTGGGCACCTCGTAGCCGCGCTGCTGCCACACGCTCTTGCGGTAGAAGATGCCCCACGGGTACTGGGTGAACGGGATCAGGTACTGCTTGCCGTCGGACCCGGTGGACGCCTCCTTCAGCGCGCTCGAGTAGCCGCTGCCGACCTTGCCCCACACGTCGGACAGGTCGCCCGTGAGGCCCTTGCCCGCGAAGAACCGCATCCGGTAGCCGGCGAACCAGGCGAGCACGTCGTCCGGGCGGCCCTGGAGGTAGTTGTTGATCTGCTCCTGGTACTGCTCGTGCTGCTTGGTGTTGATGGCGACCTTGAGGCTCGACTCCTTCTCGAACGCCTGGAGCACGGCCGTGATGGCGTCCTTCGGGACCTGGTCGGAGAGGTTGTTGCCGAAGGACACCGTGTCGGTCGAGGCGCCGCTGTCGGACCCGCCGCACGCGGCGAGGCCCGGGACGGCCGCGAGGCCCGCGCCCGCGACGATCGCCTTGAGCAGGGCGCGGCGGCCCATGAGCGGGTGGGGGGTCTCGAACCTTGCCATCTTCGCTCCTTCGGGGTAACGGTGGTGACACAGGACCGAACAGGAGTTCAACAAAGTTGCGCACAATGTGGTCCGCAGCACACCTCCTGTCAAGCCTCGTTACCCAGCCGTTAACGCGCAGGTTCGGTCCGTAGCCGCCCTGAGCTGGAGTGACCAGTCACACGTCGGCCCGGCTACCGCCTAACAGACTCAAACGATCGTTTCTGTTCGCTTGTGTTGACGGTGTGCGGTTTTGTCGTCACCCTTGCCGCATGACCAACTGGCCGGTGGGGCTGCCGGAGTTCGCATGGGGCGCGGACTACAACCCGGAGCAGTGGCCCGAAGAGGTGTGGACCGAGGACGTCCGGCTCATGCGCGAGGCCGGGGTGAACCTGGTCAGCGTCGGCATCTTCTCGTGGGCCCGGCTGGAGCCCGAGGACGGCCGCTACGAGTTCGGCTGGCTGGACCGCGTGCTGGACCTGCTGCACGAGGGCGGCGTCCGGGTGGACCTGGCGACCGCCACCGCGTCCCCGCCGCCGTGGCTGACCACCGCGCACCCGGAGATGCTGCCCGAGCGCCCCGACGGCGTCCGGCTCTCGCACGGCTCGCGCCAGGAGTACTGCCCCAGCTCACCGGTGTACCGGCGCAAGGCCGTCGCCCTGGCCCGCGCGCTGGCCGAGCGGTACCGCGACCACCCGGCGCTGGCGGCCTGGCACGTCGGCAACGAGTACGGCTGCCACGTCTCCCGCTGCTACTGCGACCGCTGCGCGACCGCGTTCCGGGAGTGGCTGAAGGCCCGCCACGGCACGCTCGACGCGCTGAACGAGGCGTGGGCGACGGCGTTCTGGAGCCAGCACTACACCGACTGGGACCAGGTCCTGCCGCCGCGGACCACCCCGACCTACGGCAACCCGGGCCAGTTGCTGGACTTCGACCGATTCTCCTCCGACGCCCTGCTGGAGCTGTTCAAGGCCGAGCGGGACGTGCTGCGCGAGGTGACCCCGGGCGTGCCGGTGACCACGAACTTCATGGTCGGCTGGACGTTCTCCGCGCTGGACTACTGGGCGTGGGCGCGCGAGGTCGACTTCCTCTCCAACGACCACTACACCGCGTCCGAGGACGCCGAGCGGCACGTCGAGCTGGCGTTCGCCGCCGACCTGACCCGCGGGCTCGCGCAAGGCCGGCCGTGGCTGCTGATGGAGCACTCCACGTCCGCGGTGAACTGGCAGCCGCGCAACATCGCCAAGCAGCCCGGTGAACTGCGCCGCAACTCCTACGCCCACCTGGCCCGCGGCGCGGACGGCACGCTGTTCTTCCAGTGGCGGCAGTCCCGCGCCGGCGCCGAGCGCTACCACTCGGCGATGGTGCCGCACGCCGGCACCGAGACCAAGGTGTTCCGCGAGGTGTGCCAGGTCGGGTCCGAGTACCACAGGATCTCGGAACTGCTCGGGTCCACTGTGGACGCCCGGGTGGCGATCGTCTACGACTGGCAGTCCCGGTGGGCGGTGGGTCAGCCCGCGCACCCGAACTCGGACTTCTCCTACCAGGAGAACGCTTTCGCGCTGTACCGGGCGTTCTGGCGGGCCGGTGTGACGGTGGACTTCCTGCCGCCGGACGGCGACTTTTCCGGGTACCCGCTGGTCGTGGTGCCCGCCCTGTACGCCCTCGACTCCGCCGAGCCGTTCGAGCGGTACGTCGAGAACGGCGGCCGGCTGCTGGTGACCTACCTGTCCGGGATCACCGACACCCGCGGCCACGTGCACCTCGGCGGCTACCCCGGCGCGTTCCGCGACCTGCTGGGCGTGCGCACCGAGGAGTTCTTCCCGCTGGGCTGGGGCGAGACCGCGACCCTGGACGACGGCGGCCTGGTCGCGCTGTGGACCGAGCTGCTGCACCTGGACAGGGCCAAGGCGGTCGCCTCCTACGCTTCCGGGCCGCTGCCCGGCGTGCCCGCCGTGACCCGCAACGAGCGCGGCGACGGCGCGGCCTGGTACCTGGCCTGCGGGCTGTCCGGGGACGGCCTGGCCAAGCTGGTGGACGCCGTGCTGTTCGACGCCGGCGTGCCGCGCGGTCCCGAGGACGTGGAGGTGGTGCGTCGCCGGGGTGGAGCGGCCGGTTCGCCCGTATCGTGGCTGGTCGCGATCAACCACGGGGGCGGCGACGTCGAGCTGCCCGCGGCGGGCGTCGAGCTGCTGTCCGGCATGCGCGTGACCGGCTCGCTCACCGTGCCCGCCGGAGGAGTGGTTGTCCTCAGGGAAGAGGTGTGACGTGCTGGCGCGGCAACGACAAGCGGTGATCCTGGAAGAGGTCCGGCGGACCGGCGCGGTGCGGGTGAGCGACCTCGTGGTGCGGCTGGGCGTCTCGGACATGACGGTCCGCCGCGACCTCGACGTGCTGGCCGCCCGCGGGCTGGTGGAGAAGGTGTACGGCGGGGCCACGTCCGTGGTCGGGCGCAGCACCGACGAGCCCGGGTTCGAGGCCAAGTCGGTGCGCCAGCTGCCGGAGAAGGAGGCGATCGCCGCCGAGGCCGCGACCCTGGTCCGCCCCGGCACCGCGATCGGCCTGTCCGCGGGCACCACCACGTGGACGCTGGCGAGGTTCCTGGACGACATCCCGGACCTGACCGTGGTCACCAACTCCATCCGGGTCGCCGACGTGCTCCAGCAGAGCGGGCGCACGGACCGGACGGTCGTGCTGACCGGCGGCGTGCGGACCCCGTCGGACGCGCTGGTCGGCCCGGTCGCCGTGCAGGCGCTGCGGTCGCTGCACCTGGACGTGGTGTTCCTGGGCGTGCACGGCATGGCCGAGCGGTCCGGGTTCACCACCCCGAACCTCAACGAGAGCGAGACCGACCGCGCCCTGGTCGACGCGGCCGGGCGGGTCGTGGTGGTGGCCGACCACACCAAGTGGGGCACGGTCGGCATCTCCACCATCGCCGCGCTGGACGAGGCCGACGTGCTGGTGACCGACGAAGGACTGCCCGAGACCGCGCGTGGCGTGCTCGGGGAGCAGGTGGGTGAGCTGGTCCTGGCGCACGTGCCGGGACGGGGAGAGGAAGAGTTCGCGTGAAGCGCACGGCGGGGAAACTTGCCGATGGTCGGGAGATCATCTACTTCGACGACAGCCCGGAGGCGCCACCCCGCGTGGCCGTCGACACCCGGGACCTCCCGCGGGCGCAGCCGCTGTCGGAGGTGCGTCGCGATCCCCTGACCGGCGAGTGGGTGGCCATGGCCGCCCACCGCCAGACCCGGACCTACAAGCCACCCGCCGACCTGTGCCCGCTGTGCCCGTCGACGCCGGGGATGCCGACCGAGATCCCCGAGGCCGACTACGACGTGGTCGTGTTCGAGAACCGCTTCCCGTCCTTCGCGCCGGACGTGCCGGACCTGCCGTCCACTTTGGACGGGATGCCGATGGTGGCGCGGGCCGCCGGGCGCGGCCGGTGCGAGGTGGTGTGCTTCACCTCCGACCACACCACGTCGTTCGGCTCGCTGCCCGTGTCCCGGGTGCGGACCGTGGTGGACGCGTGGGCCGACCGCACGACCGCGCTGAACGCGGTACCCGGCGTCGAGCAGGTCTTCCCGTTCGAGAACCGCGGCGAGGAGATCGGCGTCACCCTGCACCACCCGCACGGCCAGATCTACGGCTACCCGTTCGTGACCCCCAAGACCGAACGCATGCTGGCCGTCGCTCACGCTTATTACGAGTCACATGGCACCCACCTGATGGGTGACGTCCTGGCCGCCGAACGCGCCGCCGGCACCCGCGTGGTCGCCACGTCCGAACACTGGACCGCGTACGTCCCCGCCGCCGCGCGTTGGCCGGTCGAGGTGCACGTCGTACCGCACCGCCAGGTGCCCGACCTGCCCGGGCTGACCCCGGCCGAACGCGACGACTTCGCCCACTTCTACCTGTCCGTGCTGCACCGCCTGGACGCCCTCTACCAGCGTCCCCTGCCCTACATCGCGGCGTGGCACCAGGCTCCCGTGCGGACCGGTCGCGACCTGGCGTGGCTGCACCTGGAGGTCTTCTCCGTGCTGCGCACCGCCGACAAGCTGAAGTACCTGGCCGGCTCGGAGTCCGGTATGGGCGTTTGGGTCAACGACGCGACGCCCGAGCAGATCGCGGAACGCCTGCGCGGGTGAAGGTGTCGGTGCGGACTCACAAGTGATGCCCAGGTCTGTTTAAGGCTTCTCTCAGGCGCACACCCCAGAGTGGTGGACATGACCGACAACGAGCCGCAGCAGCCGCAGAGCCCGTGGGCGCCGAGCGGCCCCGGTCGTGGAGACGCCGACCACCGGCAGCAGGGTGCCGGGCGGTCGGACGACGGCCTCGGAGCTGGGCAGGGCAGCTCCGCGCCGTCGAGTGAGACCGGTGCGGGCGGTGCTGTGCAGGGCAGCACCACCGCGCCGGACCACGGTGTCGCGGGTGCTTCGCAGGGGAGCACCCCGACGCCGGCAACCGGTGTCGGGGGTGCTTCGCAGGGGAGCACCCCGACGCCGGACGCCGGAACGCCGAGCGCCCCACAGGCCAGTGCCCCACAGGGGAGTGCGCCTTTCGGGAGCGCCGCGTCGCCGGCACCCGGGTTCCCGGTCGTCGGGGGCCCGATCGGTGGGCCGGGCGCTGGGCAGGGCAGCGCCGGGCAGCCACCCGCCGGCTGGGGGAGTGCCCAGCCGGGAGTACCCGGCCAGCCAGGCGTTCAGCAGGGGACGCCTGGCCAGCCGGGGCCCTTCTACGCACCGCCCGGATCTGTCGTCACCCAGCCACGACCGCGGGATCGGGGCCGCGGGAAGGTCGTCGCGGGGGTCACCGCGCTCGTGCTCGCCGTCGGGGGCGTCGCGGGCGGGGTCGGTGGCTACATCGGCTACCAGGCAGCCGACCGGTCCGGGCCGGTGACCAACGCCCTGAACGCCCCGCCACCAGCCCAGCAGACCGAGAACGCACCGCCGGGCTCCATCGAGCAGGTGGCGCAGAAGGTGCTGCCGACAGTCGTCCAGGTGCAGGTCAGCGGCGGCGCCGGGTCCGGGATCGTGGTCAGCTCCGACGGCCTGATCCTGACCAACAACCACGTGGTCGAGTCCGCCGCGGGCGGCGGCCCGCTCCGCGTCGTCTTCCAGGACGGCAAGCGAGCCGCGGCGAAGATCGTCGGCCGCGACCCGACGTCCGACCTGGCCGTCGTGAAGGCAGAGGGCGTGTCCGGCCTCCCGACCGCGGAGCTGGGCAGCTCCAGCGACCTGCGAATCGGCCAGGACGTGGTCGCCGTGGGTTCCCCGTTCGACCTGAACGGAACGGTCACCTCCGGCATCGTCAGCTCCCTGAACCGCCCGGTTCGCGCGGGAGGCGAAGGCGGCAGCCTGGCCACGGTGTTGAACGCGATCCAAACGGACGCGGCCATCAACCCCGGCAACTCCGGCGGACCGCTGGTCGACATGCAGGGCCGGGTCGTGGGCGTGAACTCCGCGATCTACAGCCCCAACCGGCAGGGTTCGCAGGCGGGTTCGGTCGGGATCGGTTTCGCCATCCCCATCGACCAGGCCAAGCGCACGGCCAAGGAGCTGAGCGAGACCGGCAAGGCCACCCAGACCGTGCTGGGTGTCCAGGTGACCGACAACCAGGAGGGCGGCGCCCTGGTCCGCGAGGTGACCCCGGGCGGCGCCGCGGACCAGGCGGGCCTGAAGCCCGGCGACGTGATCACCCGCCTGGGCGACCGCCCCATCGACACCTCGGATGCCTTGGTCGCGGCGGTGCGCTCCCGCACACCGGGCGAGAAGGTCGAGCTCACGGTAGGAAGCCGAACCGTAGAGGTCACCTTGGGCAGCCAGCCCGTGGAAACCAGGTAACCCCTCGCAGACCCCGGCTCAAGTGCCCTCGAGCCGGCCCAACGGCCGCATCCCGGCAGGCCTCCCCTCACCTGCCGGCATGCGGCCCTTCGCCGTCCTCCCGTGGGACCGTGGAACCCGCCGACCGACTGGCCGGCCTCAGGATCACCCGATCGAGGACATACAAGATCCGAGCCTTTTCGCCTCCTCACGCGTCCCGTGAACGAGGAGCGCGGCACAACGGCAGGCACACGCCAGGCTCGCGGAGGCCGGGCCGGGCCGGGGCAGGCGGGCTGGCGAGCTGGGTCCAGGCCAGGCCGGCTGGGTGCGGCTGGGGTTCAGGCTGTGCGGGTGTGGCCGGGCGCGGCGGCCAGGCAGGGCTGGGCGCGGTTTGGTACCGGGCGGCCCAGTGGCGATCGAAGTGAGTGGCGGTGGTCGGTGGTGGGGGCGGTCGTGGGTGGGGTGGGTTGCGGTGGGGGTGGCTGAAGGTTGGTGCGGCGGGGGTGGGTGGGGCTTACGGGGTGGTGACGGTGGGAGGTGGGGGCGGGATTTGTGGGGAGTGGGGTCGTAGCGTTGTTGTGTGGGTGAGACCGGGCGGGTTTTGGTGGTGGATGACGACGTCACGGTTCGGGACGTTGTCCGGCGGTACCTGGAGCTTGCCGGGCACCACGTTGAGCTGGTCGGCGATGGTGAGCAGGCGTTGCGGCGGATCGCTGAGCGGGAGCCCGATCTGGTGGTGCTCGATCTGATGTTGCCCGGCATCGACGGGCTTGAGGTTTGCCGGCGGTTGCGCGTGCGCAGTGCGGTTCCCGTTGTGATGTTGACTGCGCTGGGGCAGGAGGAGGACCGCATCGCGGGGCTCACGCTTGGCGCGGACGACTACGTCACCAAGCCGTTCAGTCCGCGGGAACTGGCGTTGCGGGTCACGTCGGTGTTGCGGAGGTCGCGGTTGGCGGCCAGTGCACCGCCGTCGGTGTTGGTTGACGGGGACTTGCGGGTTGATGTTGGGGCGCACACGGCTTGGCGGGATGGGGTTGAGCTGGCGCTGACCACCCGGGAGTTCGATCTGCTCGTGTTCTTCCTGAGCAATCCGGGGACGGCGTTTTCTCGAAGCGAGTTGTTGGCGCGGGTGTGGGGGTGGGAGTTCGGGGACCAGTCCACGGTGACGGTCCACGTGCGACGGCTTCGCGAGAAGGTCGAGGTTGACGCGGCTCGGCCGGTGCGGATTGCGACGGTGTGGGGCGTCGGGTACCGGTGGGACAGGAGCGGCTGAATGCTCGTCGAAATCTCGCACATCCTTCCGTACGCGGTGCTTTTCTCTTTGCCGCTGGCGGTGTTGGGCGCGTTGTTGCTGCGGCGGTTTGTGCACGGGTCGTTGGCGGCTGCGTTGACCGTTTTGGCGATCGTGCCGGTGGTCGCGACCATCGGTGGGGTGCTCGCGGTCAGCGGGTTCATGTTTACGTCGATGCTGGTCACGACGGTTTTGGTGTGTGTTCTGGTCGCATTGGTGACGGTGCCGGCGGCGGTTGTCCTGGGGCGGTCGATCGCTCGGCGGAGTGTGTGGGAGCGGGAGGCTCGGGCTCGGGAGCGGGCGGCGGAGGCGTCGCGGCGGGAATTGGTGGCGTGGATCAGCCACGATTTGCGCACGCCATTGGCCGGGATTCGGGCCATGGCGGAAGCGTTGGCCGATGGGGTGGTGACGCGGCCGGCTGAGGTCGCGGATTACGCGGGGCGGATCTCGGCGGAAGCGCGGCAGCTGTCGGGAATGGTGGATGATCTGTTCGAACTGTCGCGGATTACGGCGGGCGCGTTGCGGTTGACGTTGTCTGAAGTGCCGTTGGCGGATGTCGTCAGTGACGTTGTGGCGGCGGAACGGGCGGTTGCGGCGCGTAAAGGCGTTGAGTTGCGGGCGGATGCTTTGACGTGGCCGGTTGTGCTGGGGTCGGACCCGGAGTTGGCGCGGGTGGTGCGCAATCTGCTGGCCAACGCGATCCGTCACACACCGCCGGACGGGACGGTCGCCGTCCAGGTCGATGTCGAGGGCTCGGAGGCGTTGTTGCGGGTGGACGACGCGTGCGGGGGCATCCCGGAGGCCGACCTGCCGCGGGTGTTCGACGTGGCGTTCCGGGGCACGCCCAGCCGCCAGCCGGTGGGTGGTGGGCTGGGGTTGGCCATCGCGCGCGGGTTGGTGGAGGCGCACCGGGGGACCATCGACGCCCGCAACCACGGCGCGGGCTGCCGGTTCGAAGTCCGCCTGCCGTTGCGCACCGCATGACGTCGTGTCCGCAAACCGGCCCGTCGGCTCACTGGGTACGGTGATCCGCATGGAACGCAGCGCTCAGCGCCTGGGACGTGCCCTGGTCGTGATCGTGGACGACCGGGTAGCGCACGGTGAGCACGAGGACAGCACGGGGCCGCTGGTCACCGAGCTGCTGGAGGAAGCGGGATTCATCGTCGACGGCACCGTCGCGGTGGAGGGCGAGGTCGTGGGCATCCGCGCCGCGCTGAACACGGCCGTCATCGGTGGCGTCGACCTGGTGGTCACCGTGGGCGGTACCGGCGTGTCGCCGCGCGACGTCACACCCGACGCGACGCAGGGCGTGCTGGACCGGCCGATCGCGGGCATCGCGGAGGCCCTGCGGGCGTCCGGGCTCGCCGCGGGTGCCGTGGACGCGGGCATCTCGCGCGGGCTGGTGGGGATTTCGGGCAGCACCCTGGTCGTGAACCTCGCGGGTTCGCGGTCGGCGGTGCGCGACGGCATGGCGACCTTGTCGGCCCTGGTGCCGTACGTGATCGAGCAGATCTCGGGCTTGGACGAGGCGTGACCGACCCGGCTGACGACGCCCCCGCCTCGGCGGCATCCGCCGCCGCGGCCGAGGCGGCGCGTCGTCGCCGGCTGGCCGAGGTCTTCGGCGAGGTGCTGCCGGAGTCGCCCGACGAGCCGACCACCGCCGCGCGCGACGAAGAGTGGTACCGGGAGAACCGCCCGCCGCACCACGAGTAGGCCCGGGTCCGGGGCGTTCGGGGCACCTTGGCCACCCGCCACCAGCTACCTGCCACCCGCCACTCGGCAGGGGTGCCGGGTGGCGGCCAGTGGCGGCCGGGTGGCAGGTGGTGGCCGGGTGGCAGGTGGTGGCCGGGTGCCGCGTGATGGCCGGTGGCGGCCGGGCGGCGGGTGATGGCCAGTGGGTCTGGGCCGCTGCCGGTGGAACCGGGTGCAGCCCGTCGGACCGGTCGCGGACCGGGGTGGGTGGTGCGTGGGTGTGGCGGCCAGGGTGGACCGGCCGCCGGTCCGGCCGGGTTGTCGGTCAGCTCTGGTTTTGGCGTTGCTGGGCGGCCAGGAGGTCGCGGATCTCCTTCAGGAGTTCGACGTCCGTCGGCTCGGACGGGCCGGGCTCCTCGCCGCGCTCGCGGCGTTCCTTGAGCTTGTTCATCGGCATCACGAAGATGAAGTAGACGACCGCCGCCACGATCACGAAGTTGATCGCCGCGGTGATGATCGCGCCGAAGTCGATGATCGTCTTCTCGCTGCTGCCGAGCTGGACCGCCAGGCCGTTGACGTTGTTGCCGCCGAACAGGGCGACGATCGGGTTGATCAGGTTGTTGGTGAACGACGTGACGATCGCGCCGAACGCCGCGCCGATGACGACCGCCACCGCGAGGTCGACCACGTTGCCGCGCATGAGGAAGTCTTTGAAGCCTTTGATCACGACCGGCTCCTCCGTTCGGGGGGACACTTGGGGGCTAGCGGAGGGTAACCGGTTGCGCTCCTTCCCGTGACACAGCGGGTGCGTGTGTCGGTTGCCGTCAGTCGGTCGGGGTGAGGGTCGGGGGTAGGCCGAGCAGGTCGAACAGCGCGGTGCCGAACGTGGTGATCTCGGCGATGCGGTCGCCCTCGACGCGCAGCACGTCGAGCTTGAACGCGCGGAACAGCGTGTCGCCGGGGCGGCGCAGGTAGCTCGCTGCCGTCGGCATGCGGTTCACGCTGGTCGGGAGCAGGCGCCAGTCGCCCTCGCGGTCCGGGCCCAGGGCCCGTTCGATCAGCGGCGCGACCGCGGTCAAGCCGTCGAAGCACAGCGACAGCGGCGGCATGCTGACCCGCAGGTCCTCGGCCGCGATCGCCACGGCGGCGACGGCGTCGCAGCGTTCGTGCGCCTCGATGAACCGGTCGAGCAGCTCGCGTTCCGCCGGACTGGGGGCGTGCGCCGACCAGTCGTTGCGGTGGGACGGCAGGTGTTGCCGCATCGTGGCGCGGGCGCGCTGGAGGGCGCTGTTGGTGGCGGCGAGGCTCAGGTCCAGCAGGTCGGCGGTCTCCTTCGCCGACATGTCGAGCACCTCCTTGGCCAGCAGCGCGGCCCGCTGCCGCGGGGGCAGCACCTGGAGCGCGGTGAGGAAGGCCAGTTCGACCGTCTCCCGCGCGACCGCCACCACGTCCGGCTCGTCCAGTGCGGGAGCGAGCAGCGTGTCGGGGTACGGGGTCAGCCAGTTCACCTCCTGTTGGGTCGTCACCGGTTTGCGCGCCTTGGACCGGATCGCGTCGAGGCAGGTCGTGGTCGCGATGCGGTACAGCCACGCCCGCACGTTGGCGCCGTCGAACGTGTCCCGCCCCTTCCACGCCCGCAGCAGCGTCTCCTGCACCGCGTCCTCGGCCTCGTCGTAGGAGGCGAGCATGCGGTAGCAGTGGACGTGCAGTTCGCGCCGGTGTCGGCGGAACGCCTCGTCGAGGTCCGGGGCGGGGGTCGAACCCGGGTCGGCGGCCGGCGCCAGACCGGTGGCCGGGCCGCGGTGGCCGGTCGGAGCGAGACCGGTGGCCGGGTCTGGACGCGCCGCTGGGTCGGGGCCGGTGGCCTGGGCGGGGCGCGCTGCTGGGTCTGGGCGCGCCGCTGGGTCTGGGCCGGTGGTCTGGTCCGGGCCGGCGGTCGGGTCGGGCCTGGCCGCCGGGGTGGGACCGGTGGCCGGGTCGGGGGTTGCGTCGGTGGGCACGGGGGTCAGCGGACGGGCTTGGCGACCTGTTGGACGGCCCACGTGTTGCCGTCCGGGTCGTCGAAGAAGATGAAGCTGTTGTAGTCGGCGGACTGCGGGTCGGGGCCCGGTGTCATGGACCCGTTCTCGAAGTGCTGGACGCCCGAGTGCTTGACGCCGGCCGCGTCGAGGTGCGCGGCGGCGGCCTCGATGTCGGCGACGACCAGCTGGTTGCCCTTCAGCGTGCCCGGCTCCATCCCGCCGCCGAGGCCCTTGCCGAAGACGATCGAGCACCCCGACCCGGGCGGTGTCACCTGGACGACCCGGAACGCGTCACCCGCGCTGTGGTCGGTGTCGACGGTGAAACCGAGCTTCTCGGCGTAGAACTCCTTCGCGCGGTCCACGTCGGCCACGGGGACGACGACCACTTCCAGCTTCCAGTCCACGGTGCTCTCCTTCGCTCGCTGTGCGTTGTACACGCTGTGGAACGCCGGCCCGCCGGAACACTCATCGGTCCAGCGATGATTTTTTCGAAGAGGCAGGTCAACGCAGGGTGAGGGCGACCGGCTGGGCCAGCGACTCGGACGCCACCCGGGTCGCCGCCGCGCGGTCGAGGTTGAGCACGGCCACCTCGCCGTCGCGCACCGCGACCACCGACGCCGACTCGGCCAGCACCCGATCCTGGGCCACCACGTCGACCCGCGCCCCGGTTCTCAGCAACCCGGCCACCGCCGGGTCGCCCAGCCGCACGGCCACCGAGGCCGTGTCCGGGTTCTCCGCCGACAGGCGCAGGTCTGTCAACGGCTCACCGGCGCGCGCGGGTGACACCAGAGCCCGCCCGATCGCGCGCTCCACAGGCACCGCACCCCCTGGGGACAACTCTGGGGGTATTCGGTGGACAACCACATCACCTGGGGTCAGGGGAACACCGGCCGCCAGGTCGTGGGCCGCCGCCGCGACCTCCACCGCGGGAGGTGCGGGCCACGCCGCCACAGCCACCGCTACCAGCAGGAACAGTGCCGCCAAGATCTTTCGCGTGAGGTTCATGCGGTCGACGGTAGGTGGGGATCGGGGGCCGGAAAAGCACGAACCCCCGAGCTGTGGACAACTCGGGGGCTGTGGATAACTTGGGGGTGGTTACCGCACCGAGCAGCGCTACGACGCGGCGGCGGCCGGCGCGGAGGACGACGAGGCCGCAGGCTTCGACTCGCTCTTCGACTCGCTCTTGGCAGCGGAGGAAGAAGAGGAGGACGAGGAAGACGTCCGGTTGTCGGTCCGGTAGAAGCCGCTGCCCTTGAACACGACACCCACGGCGCCGTAGAGCTTGCGCAGCTTGCCCTTGCACTCCGGGCACTCGGTCAGCGCCGAGTCGGAGAAGGACTGCACCGCTTCGAACCGGTGGTCGCACTCGGTGCATGCGTACTGGTAGGTCGGCACTGGTCGCCCCTCCACGGGTCCTGGTTGGCACTCAGACCGCCAGAGTGCCAACCACGATGATGCGCCGGCAGGCATATCCCGCGCAAACATCACAGGTCAACGTCACAGAGCCGACTGCACAAGGTCAACGCCACAGAGCTTCAGAGGGGCAGCTTCACCAAGCCCGACGGCGTCAGCACCGCGTCCATCAGGACGTCGTGCGGCTCGGCGGGCAGCGAAGGCACGAACTCGGACTCCCGCACCACCGCCACCTTCGGGCACCGCGCCAGCGGCAACGACCGGTCGTAGTGCCCGCCCCCGCGCCCCAACCGGACCCCGCGGTGGTCCACCGCCAACGCCGGGACCAGCACCAACGCCGCCGACCCGATCGCCGCAGGCCCCAACACCGCCCCCGCCGGCTCCCGCAGCCCGTACGGACCCGGCCGCAACACCCCGTCGTACTCCGCCCAGTCCAGCGGCGCCGCCCCCACCACGATCGGCAGCAGCACCCGGTACCCCGCCGACCGCAGCACGTCGAGCATCTCCGCCGACCCCGGCTCACCCCCCACCGCCAGGTAAGCACACACCGTCTGACCAGGCACAATCCCGAAAGCCTCCACGGCGGACAAGACGACCGACGACAACGACGACGGCTCCGCCACCCGCCGTGCCGCGAGCAGCCGTGTGCGCTCCGTCGTCTTCCGGTTACGTTCATCGGACGTCATCGCGAACACCCCTGACCACGCCGTTACGCTCGCTCTCCATGAGCGCCTTCCAGACAGCAATCGTGCCCGCGGCGGGACTGGGCACGCGCTTCCTCCCCACCACCAAGGCGGTGCCCAAGGAGTTGCTGCCGGTCGTCGACACCCCCGGGATCGAACTCGTCGCCACCGAGGCGGCCCAGGCGGGGGCGACCAAGCTCGTGATCGTGACCTCACCCGGCAAGGACGCCGTGGCCGAGTACTTCCGGCCGCAGCCCGAACTGGAGCAGACGCTCGAAGCGCGCGGCAAGACCGAACTGGTCGAGAAGGTCCGCCGGGCGCCGAACCTGATCAAGGTCGAAACCGCCATCCAGGACAAGGCCCTGGGCCTGGGCCACGCCGTGGGCTGCGCCGAGGGCAACCTGACCGGCGACGACGAGGCCGTCGCCGTCCTCCTGCCCGACGACCTCGTCCTGCCCACGGGCGTCCTCACCCGCATGGCGGAGGCGCGCGAGCGGTTCGGCGGCAGCGTGCTGTGCGCCTTCGACATCCCCAAGGACCAGATCTCCGCCTACGGCGTGTTCGACGTCCGCGACACCGGCGACGACGACGTCAAGCGGGTCGTCGGCATGGTCGAGAAGCCCAAGCCCGAGGACGCCCCGTCCACCTTCGCCGCGGCCGGCCGGTACCTGCTCGACCGCGCCGTCTTCGACGCCCTCAAGCGGATCACGCCCGGCGCCGGCGGCGAACTCCAGCTCACCGACGCCATCGCCCTGCTGATCAACGAGGGCCACCCGGTGCACGTCGTGGTCCACCGGGGTGGGCGACACGACCTGGGCAATCCGGCCGGTTTCCTCAAAGCTGCGGTTGACTTCGCACTCGAGCACCCGGACTACGGGCCCGAGCTGGGGGAGTGGTTGCGGGAACGCCTCGGCAACTCCTGAACGAGGGTCGGCACATGAGGTCAGTGGAAGAGCAGCTCGCCCGGGTGATCGCCGCCGCCGTGCGGCCCGCCCCGGTGCGCGTGGCGATCTCCGAGTCGCAGGGCCTGCTCTGCGCGGAGGAGGTCGTCGCGGAGCGCGCGTTGCCCGGGTTCGACCAGGCGGCGGTGGACGGCTACGCGGTGCGCAGCGTGGACGTGCAGGCCGCCGGCAGCGAACCGGTCCAGTTGCCGGTGGTCGGCGAGATCCCCGCCGGGTCCCGCCAGCCCAGACGGTTGCAGCCGGGCCAGGCGGTCCGGGTCGCGACCGGCGCGCCCCTGCCGACGCTGGCCGACGCCGTGGTGCCGTTGGGGCACACCGACGGGCACGCGGCGAAGGTGACCGTCCACCGGCCGGTGCCGTCCGCGGCGTTCGTGCGGCGCACCGGCGAGGACGTGCAGACCGGTGACGTCGCCGTCCGCCGCGGCGCGTCCATCGGCGCGGCCCAGGTCGGCCTGCTGGCCGCGGTCGGGCGCAACAAGGTCCTGGTCCACCCCCGGCCGCGGGTGTCGGTGATCTCCGTCGGCGAGGAGCTGGTCGACGTCGACCGCACCCCCGGCCAGGGCCAGGTCTACGACGTCAACTCCTACGCGCTGGCCGCCGCCGCGCGGGACGCGGGCGCCGAGGTGAGCCGGGTCGGCATCCTGTCGGTCGACCCGCGCAAGCTGCGCGAGGTCGTGGAGGGCCGGCTGCTGCTGTCCGAAATCGTGGTGATCGCGGGCGGTGTCGGCGGCGTGGTCGGCGACGAGGTCCGGGCCGCGCTGGCCGAACTGGGCGACGTCGACTGCACGCGGGTGGCCATGCACCCCGGCTCGGTGCAGGGCTTCGGCCGGCTCGGGCCGGACGCGGTGCCGACGTTCCTGCTGCCCGCGAACCCGATGAGCGCGCTGGTCGTTTTCGAAGTGCTGGTCCGTCCGCTGATCCGGGCCGCGCTGGGCAAGCGCAACCCGTACCGGCGGGCGGTCGGCGCGCGGCTGCTGTCGCCGCTGACCTCCACCAAGGGGCGGCGCGGTTTCCTGCGCGGCCAGTTGCTGCGGGACGCGGACAACGGCGAGTACCTCGTGCAGCCGCTGGGTACCTCCGGTTCGCACCTGCTGGCGTCGCTGGCCGAGGCGAACTGCCTGATCATGGTCGACGAGGACGTGACGGACGTGGCGGCGGGCGAGGAAGTGCTGGTCAGCTTCCTGGCCCAGAAGAGCTGAACGGAGGGGGATGGGCGCGGGTCTCGCGTGGGAAGGTGGCAGACATCCCGGCTGGCCCGCGCGGCTCGGTCCGCTGCGGGTCGAGGCCGGTGTCGTCGCGCTGCGCCCGCCCAAGCTGCTCGACGCCTCGGCCTGGTCGCGGATCCGGATGCGCGACCAGGCCTACCTGGAGGAGTGGGAACCCACCGCGGTCGACGGCTGGCCCGAGCGCAACGCCGCCATGTCGTGGCCCGCGCAGTGGTCGTCCCTGAAGGCCCTGGCCCGGCGCGGCCAGGCGCTGCCGTTCGTGATCACGGTCGACGGTGACCTGGCCGGGCAGATCACCGTGGGCAACATCGTGCGCGGGTCGCTGCGGTCGGCGTGGGTGGGCTACTGGGTCGCCGCCGACCGGGCCCGCGGCGGCGTGGCGACGGCCGCGCTGGCGCTGGTCGTGGACCACTGCTTCGGCGAGGCTGGGCTGCACCGGCTGGAGGCGACCGTGCGGCCGGAGAACAAGGCGAGCCTGCGGGTGCTCGCCAAGGCCGGGTTCCGCGAGGAGGGCCTGTTCCTGCGCTACCTCGACGTGGCCGGCGACTGGCGGGACCACCTGTGCTTCGCGATGACCGCGGAAGAAGCCTCGCCGGAAGGTCTGGTACGCCGGTTGGTCGCGGCCGGGTTCGCCCAAACCGCCTGATCGGCGGGCCGAGCGGCCCATTCGGATCACCCGAACGTGGGTGATACACCACACTTTGGTACGCACGCCGGTCGGCGAGCCTCCGACACAGGTGTGACTGTTGTGACTAGCGTGGCGTACGAAGTCCGCGTGGGCGGGGGGAGGTGACGGGGATGCCGAGTTCGCTGATCATCGTGGGATTGGTGGTGGCCTGGTTGGTCGTCCTCGTCCCCATGGTGGCGCGCAAGCGCGCCGACGCGCGGACCAGCATGGAGGAGGGGTACGACGCCATGCCCGACGCCGAGTTCGACGAGTACGACGACTACGCCGACGCGGAGGTCGACGAGTTCGAGGAGGTCGCCCACCGGCCCTACCGGCCCGGCCGCGGCGGCTTCGACCCGGAGACCGCGGCGATCGTGGCGCAGGCCAAGTACGCGTTCCGGCGCCGGGTCGTCGGCACGTTGCTGCTGGTCGCCCTGGTCTCGGGCGTGGTCGCGGGCGTGCTGTACCCGCTGGCGTGGTGGGGTCACGCGGCCGTCGACCTGACCCTGGTCGGCTACCTGGTGTACCTGCGCCGCCAGGTCCGCATCGAAGAGGACATCCGCGCCCGCCGACTGGCCCGCCTGGCCCAGTCCCGTCGCCGCCCGGCCCCGCGCCCGGCGGTCGTCGAGGACCGCGAGGAGCAGGTGGAGGAGGAGCACGGCCTGGCCCCGCAGCCGCGCTTCGAGCACCACGTCCGCCCCGGCACGGTCGTGGTGGACGCCGACGACGAGGACCCGGTGTTCGTCGAGCTGGACGGGCCGGAGACGCTGCCGTACCGGCGGGCGGTGGGCGAGTAGGAGGGGGGTGGCAGAACCACCCCCCGACGCCTGATATGCTTTCGCCGCACCACCGAGCAGGACAACTGAACACGGGGCTGTAGCGCAGTTGGTAGCGCGACTCGTTCGCATCGAGTAGGTCAGGGGTTCGATTCCCCTCAGCTCCACAAATGACACAGCGCAAGAAGAGCGGTACCCGGTGAACCGGGTACCGCTCTTTCGCATTCGCCGCGTCGAGGTCGGTGGTGCCGACCATCGCCGTCGACACCCCTGGGACCAGGGCTCGCGATGGACACGCGCCCCGGACCGCAGGAGTCGTGTTGGCGCCCGCAAGGTGCGGGACAGCGGCCCTCCCATGTGGTCAACGCGCGGCACGACAGGTACGAGGTGCCTAGAGGTGCACTCGAATGGGGGGTTTTCGCCGATCAGCACATGGATGGCTTCTTCGACGGTACCCAGGGACTTCGAACAACGATCGCCCGTAGGAGATGACATGGACACCGCGAAGCGGCTCATGGCCGTACTCGTTCTCGGCGCAGCCCTCGCCGGGGTTCCAGCGGCTTCGGCGCTCGCCGCCGACGCTGCGCCGCGCGCCACGGTGGTGGTGACAGCTCAGGACGACAACGACGACAGCAGCGGCAACTGGGGCTTGCTGGGCCTCCTCGGTCTGCTGGGTTTGGCAGGCCTGGCGGGACGGAAGCGGAACCAGGTCACCGATCGCACTGAGGGTCGTTGACCCGAGTGGAGCCGGCAGGGGCGGGAGTCGGTCATGCGCTTCGGTAACACCCGGGTCGAGTTCTTGGGTGGCCGCGCGGGATGCCTGACGATGCTGGTGATCTCCGTGGTGTTGTCGGTCCTGCTCACTGTTCTGCTGAACGCCGTGCTGTGACGAGTCACCCGAGATGGGCGGCGTGCGGTTCACCCCAGGTCGCCCGTCCCTCGCGATTACCGTCTCCGGCGTCTGACGGTGAGGTGTCGGGCGGGGCGGAAGCCCACGGGTGGGATCAGCAGCTCAGGTCCCTGAACGGCCACAAGAGAGTTCTCATGCTGTGTAGTCGGATCCACTCGGCGAGAGGCGAGATGTGTCCGCGGAAAGCGCGGACACATCTCGCCTCCTCGTATTTCCCGGGGGTGCAACCACCGGACCCCGCCCGGCGGGCTTCGCCCCCGGACCCCCGGCTGTGGTTGCGATGGGTGGGGAACGTGCCCGAGATGTCGCGAAATTGAAGACGCCCGGGACTGTGAGCGTTAACGTTCGGGTGTGATCTTCCTCCGGATTGTGCGAGTCGCCCTGATCGTCCTCGGCATCGGTGCGGCTGCCCTGGGGATCATCATGATCGCCGTGGACGCCCGGGTGTCGGGTGGGCCGATCACGGCGACGTGGTCCTGCAAGCAGGAAGGCACCGGCGCGACCGGGCGGCTGTCCTGCAAGACCGAAGGGGCCACCTACGCGGGGCCGGGTGGGTTGGTCGACACCTTGAGCTACCTCGGGCTCACGATCGGCGGGGTGGCGTTGATCGGTGCGGCCGTCGCGATCGGGCAGTTCGACCGGGTTCGGGTCGCGCCGGTGCCGAATCCCGTCAGGCCGCCGGCTGGGCCACCGCTGCCGCCGGGTCCCGGCCCCGGCCCCGGTCCTGGTCCTGGTCCGCACATGGCGCAAGGGCAGACCGGCGCTTGGTGACATCTTCGCGGGGATAGCCGACGATCGGGGTGAGACCGCAATTCCGGGGAGAACATCGGCCCGCGGCTCGCCAGGATTCCCGATGTGAGTGACGAAGACGACGTTCCCGAGGAACTCCGCCTCATCCCCGTCGAGAACTCCGTCGAGGGCGGCGCGTTCAAAGGTGTGCAGGCCGGTGTCATCCACGGCGGTGTGCATTTCGGGGTCGGGCGGGAGTCGGGGCTCGCGGTGTTGCGGGCCACCCGGGCGGAACTGGACGACGTGCGGGACAACTTCGTGCTGCCCGGCGGGTTCGGGGACGCCGCGCGGATCCTGACCGCCCAGCGGGTGGTCGTCCTGGCGGGGCCGGGCAGTGGGCGGTCGTACGCGGCTCGCAGGCTGTTGGTGGACGTCGAGGCGAAGGACGTCGTGGAGGTCGGCCGGGAACGGCCGTTGGGCACCTTCAAGGACCTCGACCCGGACACCGGGTACGTGTGGGACGCCCGCGAGACCGCCCACACCCACTTCGGCGGACTCGACTTCGAGCAGACCGCGCGGCTCGTGCGGGCCACCGACAACTGCCACCTGGTGATCGTGGTGGACACCGAGGCGCAGGTGCCCGACGCCGCCCGCAACCACGTCGCCCGGCTGGTCGCGCCGCCCGCCGAGGACGTGGCGCGCGTCGAGATCGGCCGCCGCCGGCTAGACGACCCGGCCGGCCCGCTGGTCCTGCTCAAGGACGACCTGGCGCTGGAACCCGGTGCGCCACCGGAGAAGGCGGTGCGCGCCGCGGACCTCGCGATCCGGGTCTGCGCCGGGGAGTTGGCGCTGGACGCGGCGCTCGCCGAGTTGCGGGAGGACCTGGAGCAGGCGGTCGAACGGCACCTCGGCGGGTTGTCGGACCTGGAGTTGGCGCTGTCCTTCGCGATCGCCGTGCTGGAGCACCAGCCCTACGACGAGGTCGTGGCGTGCGCCGTCGAACTGGACGAGGCGCTGCGCAAGACGCACGTGCCGGAGGACGAGTTCCGCGCGCACCCGCCGTTCTCGACGTCGAAGAACCGGCTGCTGGCCGCGGTCTCCGCCACCACGACCGTGCGCGACCACCCCGTGCACCACGGCCTGCGGGAGGAGACGGTCCACTTCGCGCGCCAGGGCTGGGCGGGGGCCGTGCTGCGCCGGTTGTCGCGGGAGTACCCGTTGGCGCAGGGCGAGTTGTGGCGGTGGATGTGCTCGCCGTCGGTGACCCGCCGCTTCCGCGAGGCCGTGCAGCGCGCGCTGATCACGATCGTCACCGAGATCCCGGCGCACGAACCCCTGCACCTGCTCGACCGGCTGGCCAACAGCAACGCCCTGACCCACCAGACGCTCGCCGCGGCCGTGGCGGCGCGCCTGGACGAGCGGTACGGCAAGCTCGTCTCGCGAACGGTCGACGCGTGGGTGGACGGCACCGCCTACCGGCAGGCCACCGCGGCGTGGTTCAGCCTCACCCTGTCCGCCACCCGACCGCTCGACGAGTCGTTGCGGCGCTTGGAAGTCATCGCCCGCTCACCGCGCTTGACCCCGCAGAACACGGTGGTGGCCGTGGTCCTTTCGTTGCTGGACGCGGAGGAGCACCGGGAGGTGGTGCTGAACACCGTCCTGCGCTGGACGGGTGACCGCAAGCTCGCCCGCGTCGCGTTGCCGCTCGCGATGTGGATCACCGGCTACTACCCGTACTTCCGCTCGGAGGAGTTGTTCACCGCGCACCCGGAGCAGCTCACGACGTTGGCGGTGCGCGCGCTGACCGACCCGGAGACCAGCGACCTGGCCTTCGAGTGCCTGGAGGACCTGGTCGGCGAGGCCAGGGTGAAACCGGCGTCGGAGAAGCGGCTGCGGGCGCTGACCCGGCACCTCGCGCCCAAGCAGACGTGGCTCGCCCGGACGCGGGCGGTCCGTTCGCTGGTCATGCTGCACCCCGGCAAACGCGCGGCGCTGAACCGGATCCTGCGGCACGCGCACCGGCTCCAGGCCACCGGCTGACGGGTGTTCACTAGCCTGTCGCCGTGCCTGTGTCGCGGAAGCGGAAGAAGAAGTCCGGCAAGTCCTTTCGGTCAACGGGATCGGCTCGGATCGATCAGGGGACGTACGGGCTCGATCCCGGCGGGCCGGACCACCGCGACTTCGCGGCTGTTCTGGGGGAGTTCGCCGCCAACCGGGAACAGGACGACCGGCAGCGGGCGGCGTGGGCCGCATCGAGGGCGACGGGCCTGGTCACGGATCTCGTGCGGGTGGTGGCCGATCAGCCGGACGTGGTCGTGGAAGACGCGTTGTGCGTGCGGCTGGGAGCGTTGTTGGACGAGGCGGCGGGGCTGCCGGTGGACGAGGTGGTCGGTCCGCGCCACCTCGCCGAAGCCGTGGTGAAGGCGGCCGCGGTCGCGGTGGAGGAGACCATCGGGGACAGGTGGTCCGCTCCGTGGCGGGTGCTCACCGCGGTGGCCGGCGTGCTGCCGAACCCGCACGGCGAGGCCGCGGTCGCCGAGATCAACCGGTTGCGGAGAACGGTGGGCCGGCGGGTGCTCCCGGCCGCGCCGCCGGGTCCGAAGATCACCGGTCCGGTGCTGTGGACCCGGGACCGGTACGGCAGCCGGTTCGGTGTCGTCGCACCGGTCACCGCCGGCGACCAGCCGCAGCGCTGGTACCTGTGGGACCTCGATGCCTGCGGCCATGCGGTGTTCGTCGTGCACAGCGGCTTCCACCACACGTCGGAGGCGGCGTTGGCGGAGTGGCAGGCGGGGGTCGGCGGGATCGCCGCGGCGGGCACGGTGCTCGCTCCGGTCGACGACCCTTGGCTGCTTGCCGAACTCATGCCGAACGACCGGGACATGTTCGGCTCCGCCGAGGTGAGCGGCGCGCTGTCCGCCGAGTTCTTCCGGACCAAGCGCTTGGCCCAAGCCGTCACGCGGGCGGTGCGGCACCGGGGACGTCCACCAGGTGGTGGTCTGGACGCCGCGACGGCGGCGGCCGAGTTCGCCGCGTGGCTTCGTGCCACGGGCCGGGGTGGTCTGCCTGCGGACCTGGACGAACTGGCCCGCGAACTGGCCGAGTCCTGGTGCCTCCACGACATCGAGGCGCTGTTCACCGCGTGCTCCCCGCACCGGGTCGCCTTGTTCGTGCCGCACGTGCGGGGCTACTACTTCGATGATGTCGCCGAACAGTTGGTGGCCCTGCTGCCCGACTGGACCCGGTGGTTGAGCGAGCGCAACGCGACCCCGCCGGAGTTGGCCGACCGCTGTCTGCCCTACGCCGAAGGCCAACCGCATCCGCAGCTCACGCCGGACGACACCGGTCCGGATTACGACGCCCGCGTCGTCGAATAGGCCGACGGCCCGGTATCCCGTGGGCTGCAGCGGACTCTTCCCCAACAGGGGAGGGATTCGATGACGACCACGGTGAGCTTTGTGGCCCATCCGGACGACGACTTGCTCTTCATGAACCCGGACGTCCTGTCCGACGTGCAGGCCGGTTACGACGTCTGGGTGGTGTACCTGACCGCCGGGGACCTCCCCTGCGGCGAAGGTTTTCCGGCCTGCGGCATGGAATACGCCGACATGCGCATCCACGGGGCGCGGGCGGCGTACGCGCGGGCGGCGCACGCGGCCAACAACTGGACGTTCGAGGCGTTGGGGTTGGGTGGACACGAGGTCGCCACCAACACGCTCGACGGAACGCGGGTGCGGCTGCTGTTCACGTTCGTCCACGCCGCCGGCGGCAGCGACCAGACCGGGGACCTCGCGCGCATGGTGCTGGACGAGAACTTCGTGGCGCACCCCATCGACGGCCGCGCCCCGTACACGCGGTCGTCGTTCGTCGGGATGCTGCACGACGTCCTCGCGACGGCGCGGCCGGACTACGTGCGGACGCTGAGCACCGTCGGGCACCGCGAGACCGACCGGGACCACGTCGACCACGTGGCGGGCGCGATCCTGGCCTCCCTGGCCGACCTCGACGGCGCCGGGCGGACGTGGGTGCGGCGCGACGAGTACGACGGGTACGTGATCCGGCAGCGGCCGGAGAACTGGTGGGGGTACTGGCGGGACGAGAAGACCGCCGTGTGGCACGCCTACCGGCCGCACGACCCGATGCTCGGGCCCGGCGCCTGGGACAACCTGATGGGCCGCCAGTACCGGCAGCGCGTGTTCGAGGTGGGCGACCCGTGGACCCCGCCGCCGGACTTCACCGGGTAGTCGTGCCGCTACCATCTGCGCGGTGCGATTCGTGGCCGATCTCCACATCCACTCCAAGTACTCGCGGGCGTGCAGCCGGGACTGCGACCTCGAACACCTGACCTGGTGGGCGCGCCGCAAGGGGATCACGCTGGTCGGCACCGGCGACTTCACCCACCCCGCCTGGCACGACCACCTGCGCGACACCCTCGTCCCCGCCGAACCCGGCCTGTTCCGGCTGCGCGACGACCTCGACCGCGAGATCGACCGGACCCTGCCGCCGTCGGTGCGTTCAAGGACCGCGCGGTTCATGCTGTCGGTGGAGATCTCGACGATCTACAAGCGCGACGGCCGCACCAGGAAGGTCCACCACCTGGTCTACATGCCGGACCTCACGTCGGCGGCGGAGTTCAACCGGCGGTTGGCGCGCATCGGCAACATCGCCTCGGACGGGCGGCCCATCCTCGGCCTGGACTCGCGGGACCTGCTGGAGATCACGCTGGAGTGCGGCGGCTACCTGGTGCCCGCGCACGTGTGGACGCCGTGGTTCGCCGTGCTGGGCTCGAAATCCGGCTTCGACGCCGTCGCCGACTGCTACGCCGACCTCGCGGACCACGTCTTCGCGGTGGAGACGGGCCTGTCCAGCGACCCGGAGATGAACTGGCGCGTCTCGTCCCTGGACCGCTACCGCCTGGTCAGCAACTCCGACGCCCACTCGCCGCCGGCGCTGGGGCGTGAGGCGACGGTGTTCGACACGTCCCTGGACTACCACTCGGTGCGGGCCGCGCTGGAGACCGGTGTCGGGCACGCGGGGTCGATCGAGTTCTTCCCGGAGGAGGGCAAGTACCACGTCGACGGGCACCGGAAGTGCGGGGTCCGGATGGAGCCCGCGGAGACGTTGGCGGTGGACGGTGTCTGTCCGGTGTGTCGGAAGCCGTTGACGGTGGGGGTGTTGAGCCGGGTCGAGGAGTTGGCCGATCGTCCCGCGGGGGCTCGGCCCGCGGGGGTCGCGGGCTTTGTGAACCTGGTGCCGCTGCCGGAGATCATGAGCGAGATCGTCGGGGCCGGGCCGAAGAGCAAGAAGGTGCTGGGGGAGGTCGACCGGCTCGTGGCGGCGTTCGGGCCGGAACTGGAGATCTTGCAGGACGTGCCGGTGGGGGATTTGGCGGCGCATTCCACCCTGTTGGGTGAGGCGGTGGAGCGGTTGCGGCGGGGGGAGGTGGTGCGGGACGCCGGGTACGACGGGGAGTACGGGGTGATCCGGCTGTTCGAGCCGGGGGAGTTGGAGCGGCGGGGGTCGGCGTTGTCGCTGTTCGAGTTCGCGCCTGCGGCTGCTGAGCCGGCTCGGGTCGTTCGTCGGGAACGAGCGGACTCGCCGGCCGTTGATCCAAAGCCCGTCAGCACACAGCCCGTGGCGACCGTGGATGCGGGGTCCTCGCTGTTGGGTGGGCTTGATCCGGACCAGCGGGTGGCGGCCGGCGGTGGTGGTGGACCGCTGTTGATCATTGCGGGGCCGGGGACCGGTAAGACTCGGACGTTGACGCATCGGATCGCGCATCTTGTCGCCGAGCGCGGGGTGCCGGCTGAGGAGTGTCTGGCGATCACGTTCACGCGGCGTGCGGCCGAGGAGATGGCTGAGCGGCTGGAAGCGTTGGGTGTTCGGGTGGCGGTGGCCACGTTCCACTCCCTTGGTGTGCGGATCTTGCGGGAGCACCACGCGACAGTGGGGTTGTCCGCCGACTTCGGGATCGCGGACCCGGAGCGGCAGGTCGAGGTCGCTCGGTCGGTGTGCGGGGATGAGAAAGAGGCTCGGCGGCTGGTGGCCGAAGGGGCCGAGGTCTACAAGAAAGCCTTGCGGGCGCAGGATCTTGTCGACTTCGACGATCTCGTTGCGCTGCCGTTGGAGTTGTTGGAGGGGGACTCACAACTGGTCGACGCCTATCGTGGTCGGTATCGGTGGATCTCGGTGGACGAGTACCAGGATGTCGACGAGCGCCAATATCGGCTGCTCAAGCTGCTCGCGCCGGCCGACGGCAACATCACCGCGATCGGTGACCCGGACCAGGCGATCTACCGGTTCCGCGGCGCGGACGTCGGGTTCTTCCTGCGGTTCCAGGAGGATTTCCCGAAAGCGCGGGTCGTGCACCTGACGCGCAACTACCGGTCCAGCGAAGCGGTGGTGCGGGGTGCGTTGGAGGTGATCTCGCCGGCGACGCTGGTGCCCGGGCGCGAGCTGAACGCGTTGGGGGACCACGGTGACGCCCTGATCGCCGTGCACCACGCGGCGTCGGAGCAGGCCGAGGCGGCGTTCGTGGCGCGGACGATCGAGCAGGTGTTGGGCGGGGCGTCGTTCCACTCCTTCGACAGCGGGCGGGTGACGTCCGACGGGGCGCACGGGCTCGGGTTCTCCGACTTCGCCGTGCTCTACCGGACGGATCGGCAGTCCAAGGCGCTGGTGGAGGCGTTGACGCAGTCCGGGTTGCCGTTCCAGAAGCGGTCGCACGACCGGTTGTCGGATCGGCCGGGTGTGGCGCGGATCGTGCGTGAGCTGGGGTTCACGGCTGGTGAGTCCATTGTGGACAGAGTGCGGGCGGTGGCGGGGGAGGACCACGCGGCCTACGAGTTGCTCAAGCCGTTGGCGGTGGAGTGCGGCACGGACTTCGAGCGGTTTCACACCACACTCGCGTTGGGCGTCGAAGTGGACACCCTGGACCCGCGGGCGGACCGGATCTCGCTGCTGACCCTGCACGCGTCCAAAGGGCTGGAGTTCCCGGTCGTGTTCATCGTGGGCTGCGAGGACGGGCTGCTGCCCCTCCGCTGGCCCGGGCAGGAGGACGACACCGACGAGGAGCGCCGCCTGCTGTTCGTCGGCATGACCCGCGCCCAGCGGCACCTGTTCCTCAGCCACACCGCGGCCCGGCCGCGCTCGCCGTTCCTGAACGACCTGGGCGAGTTCCGGCGGATCGGGGACGAGCAGCCGAAGCGGCGGCGGAAGGGGACGCAGGTCAGCCTGTTCTGACCACCCGGACGAAGATCACAAGTGGTATGGACCATAACGCCACGTTATGACACAACTGGAATATCCGCCGAGCCCCGCGGCCGGCTAGCGTCGAGACCACGGCCCCGCATCCCGTGTCACCACCCCTGCAAGGAGACAGCGGATGACTCGACGCATCGCCGCCGCCGTCGCCGTGACGGTCCTGGGCGCTGCCGGTGTCGCAGCGGTCCTGACCAGCAGTGCGACCGCCGGCCCACCACCACCGGAGAGCGACCTCGTGGCCGCTCTCTCCCGCGACCTCGGCCTGACCCCTGACCAGGTCAAGTCGCGCCTCGTCCGCGAAGCCAAGGCGGCGCGCACCGACCACGACCTCAAGAACCACCTCGGCACGAGCTACGCGGGCTCCTGGCTGGACAAGGACGCCACCACGCTGACCGTCGCCGTCACCAGCGAAGCGCAGATCCAGGCGGTGAAGGACGCGGGCGCCACGCCCAAGGTCGTCAAGCGCAGCCAGATCCAGCTCGACGCGCTCAAGGCCAAGCTCGACGCCAACAAGGACGTCCCGGCCGGCGTGCCGGCCTGGTACGTCGACGTGACCACGAACTCCGTGGTCGTACTGGCCCGCGACCTGGGCAACGCCAAGGCGTTCGCCAAGGCCAGCGGCCTGGACGAGGCGGACGTCCGGATCGAGGCGTCGAACGAGGACCCGCGCCCGCTGATCGACGTGATCGGCGGCAACGCCTACTACATGAACGGCGGCGGGCGCTGCTCGATCGGCTTCTCGGTCAACGGCGGCTTCGTCACCGCGGGCCACTGCGGGAGGACCGGCCAGGGCACCACCCAGCCGACCGGGACCTTCGCCGGGTCCAGCTTCCCCGGCAACGACTACGGGTGGGTTCGCGTCGGCGCGGGCAACACCATGCGCGGCCTGGTGAACCGCTACCCCGGCACCGTGCCGGTGGCCGGTTCGACCGACGCGCCGGTGGGCGCCTCGGTGTGCCGCTCGGGCTCCACCACGCAGTGGCGCTGCGGCACCATCCAGCAGCGCAACACCTCCGTCACCTACCCCCAGGGCACCGTCTCCGGAGTGGTCCGCACCAGCGCCTGCGCCGAACCCGGCGACTCGGGCGGCTCGTGGCTCTCCGGTGACCAGGCCCAGGGCGTCACCTCCGGCGGATCCGGGAACTGTTCGTCCGGCGGGACCACGTACTTCCAGCCGGTGAACGAGATCCTCCAGGCCTACGGCCTCCAGCTGGTCACCAGCGGCGGTACGCCGACGACACCGACGTCGCCGACCACCACGACCAGCAACCCGGGCCAGACGACCTGGCAGCCGGGCGCCACGTACGCGATCGGCTCCCTCGTGACGTACAGCGGCGTCGGGTACCGGTGCTTGCAGGGGCACACAGCCCAAACCGGTTGGGAACCGCCCAACGTGCCCGCCCTGTGGGAGCGCGTGGGCTAGCGGCGAGCCACATGCGCGGGGGAGGGGTCCGGCGCCCGGCGTCGGACCCCCCTTCCCGCGCCGCACCGGGGGCGCGAGGCGGCTGCGGAGACGCCTCCCCCCACCGGGACCGAGCGGGCGTTTGCGGAGGCGCCCCGGTCCCACCACCGGGTGGCGGGGCGTTTGCGGAGACGCCCCGCCCCCACTTGTCCACGGAGGTCGGGGGACTGCGGACTTCCCGGCGGAGCCGGGCTTTCCGGCGTAGCCGGGGCTTTCGGCGGAGCCGGGCCTTTACGGCGGAGCCGGGCTTTCCGGCGCAGTCGGGCCTTTCCGGCGGAGCCGGGGCTTTCGGCGGAGCTGGGCTTTCCGGCGTAGCCGGGAGCTTTTCCGGCGCAGCCGGTCCGGCGGAGCCGGGGGCTTTTGGGGCTTTTGCTGGGTGGCCTGGGAGGGGGTGGGCGGGTGGAGGTTCAAGTGACACAGCTCCTTTGAGCGGGTTACCCCGCAGCCCAGGTGGCTGTGTGCACGTGAGCGTTCCACCCACCCACCCCCACCCAGGCCGTCCCCGCAAAAGCCCCAAAAGCCCCGCGCTCCGCGCGACGCGCTGACGCGCGAGCGCCTCCGGCGCAAAAGCCCCAAAAGCCGCAAAAGCCAACAATCCCGCGCTGCGCGCGACGCGCTGACGCGCGAGCGCCTTCGGCGCAAAAAGGCCACGCTCCGCGCCGCCCGGCAAGCCCGCCCCCGGCAAGCCCCCCGGCAAGCCCGCCCCCGGCAAGCCCGCCCCGCGCCCCACCCCGGCGTGCTCCACGACCGACCGCGCCGCCGCCTCGTCCCGCGAGTAGTGCACGACGACCCGAAGGCCGTCAGCCGCCAGGCGCAGCTCGATCGCCCTGCCGATGCCCCGGCTCGCCCCGTCACCAGGGCCGTCTTCACCTGATACCAAATCTGTAGTGTTCGTTACAAAAGACACTGTAGCGGTCGTTATAAAATGGCCGCGTGGCGGGGCGCAGGCGTGGGTTCGACCGGGAGGAAGTGCTCGACCAGGTGACGCGCGCCTTCTGGCGCTCGGGGTACGACGCGACCTCCGTCGCCGACCTCACCAAGCTCACCGGCGTCAACCCGCCGAGCCTCTACGCCGCCTTCGGTGACAAGAAAGCCCTGTTCAACGAGGTCGTCGAGCGGTACCGGCGGACCTACGGGGCGTTCACCACCCGGGCCGTCGACGAAGAGCCCACCGCTCGCCTGGCCGTCGAACGGGTCCTGCGCGAAGCCGCCGTCGAGTACATCGCCGAGGACCGGCCGCGCGGCTGCCTGATCCTCAGCGCCCCCGAACTCGGACACCTGCGCAAAGCCGCGATCGCCGCCCTCGAAGACAAGATCCGCCACGACGTCGACACCGGCGAACTCCCCGCCCGAACCGATCCGCACGCCCTGGCCGTGTACGTAGCGGCCGTCGTGCGCGGCATGTCGGACCTAGCCCGCGACGGCGCGACGCGCGAAGAACTCCACCATGTTGCGGAGGTTGCCATGTCGGCGTGGCCCTCACCCGTACCCTGAGAGGCGACGAGAAGGGGTGGTGGAGGGCGTGGAGCTGGCCAAGTCGCTACTGGACTGGCTGCACGGCTTTGCCGGTGTCCCCCTGTGCCCGGGCGACTGGGCGTGGACCACGACCGCGCTCGGCGCGCTGATCGGCGTGCTGCCGACCGTCGCCGCGCTGCTGTCGATCACCATCCGCCGGGTCGTCGGCAACTCCTACGGGCCGGTCACCGGGGCGATGTTCGCCGTGCTGGGCGTGACGAGCACGCTGGTGGTGCCGTGGGTGCTGTTCTCCGGCACCGCCCAGGCGCTGCAACGCGGCGCGCTCTACGACATGAGGTCGCTGGCCGAGTCGCCGTGCCTGGCGTTCACCCAGCAGCGGTACCTGGTGGACGGGCCGTCGATCGTCACGGCGATCACCGGCCGGTCCGGGACGGTGTTCCTGATCGCCGCGGGCGTCACCGCCGCGCTGGCGCTGCTGTGCCTGGTGTTCGTGATGATGCAGGCCGGGTCGGCGTTCCGGCTCGGGCCCAACTGGCCCCGTCGGGTGTTCTGGCCACCCTTCCTGGTGCTCTTGGTGGCCACCTCGGCACTGCCCGTGACGCTGGTGGGACACCTGTTGCTCGGGTTCTTCCCGATTGCGCTGATCGGCTCACTCGTCGTGCGGATTTTCGGGTTGACTACCGCCATGCTCAACCGCCCCGGCCGGGACCGCGGTACTCCGGCCACGCCGCAGTCGGGCGCCACGCCGGCGCGCCCCGCCCCGCAGCAGTCGGCCTCGTCCGCGCGGCAGGGCACACCTCAGGGCCACAACCCGCAGAACCCGCCGCCGTACCAGCCGGCCGGCAAGCCGCCGCCCTACCAGCCCGCGCAGGTGCCGCCGTACCGGCCGATCCCGCCGTACAACCCGACGCCGCCGGTGCAGAAGCCGGTCGGGCAGCCCGTCCAGCCGCGCCAGTACCCGCCGACGCGGGTCGCCGAGGTGCCGCCGGTGCCGGGTGCGGAGCCGCCGCGCCCGACGCGCGTGGAGCAGCAGCCCGCCCAGCAGCCCGCCCAGTTGGCCGACACGCCGGGTCCGCTGCCCTTCGGCCCGGGCGCGTCGTCGGCGCCGCCCACCCCGACCCCGGACTCCGGGAAGGTGTGGAACCCGGCGGGCGGCCGGTTCCGCCGCGTCCGCCAGCTCGGCCGGGGCGGGTTCGGCACGGTGTGGCTCGCGGTGGACACCCAGCTCGACCGCACGGTCGCGGTGAAGCTCGCGCACGCCCCGGACAACGACACCGAGCAGCGGATGCTGCGCGAGGCCCGCGCGCTCGCGGCGGTGCGGCACCCGAACTGCGTGCGGGTGTTCGACATCGTGCAGGACCCGGACGGCCTGGCCATCGTGATGGAGTACATCGACGGCCAGCCGCTGTCCGACGTGGTCCTGAAGAACGGCCTGCTCCAGGACACCCTCGCCGCCCGCCTGTGGGTCAACATGGCCGACGCGCTGGCCGCCGCCCACGAGCAGGGCGTCCTGCACCGGGACGTGAAGCCGTCGAACGTGATCGTGGACGGCAGCGGCACCGCGCACCTGATCGACTTCGGCATCGCCCGCTCCAAGGGCGACAGCACGCTGACCGCCACCGGCATGATGGTCGGCACGCCGGACTTCCTGGCTCCCGAGACCGCGCGCGGCGAGGCGGCCAGCCCGGCGTCGGACGCCTGGCAGCTGGCCGCGACCGTCAGCTACGCGCTGACCGGCCACCCGCCGCGCGGGTCGCGGGAGAACCCGATCTCGTCGCTGATGGCGGCGGCGCAGGGCGAGCCGTGCGTGAAGCTGCCCCAGCACAGCGCCCACTCCCGGCTGCTGGCCAACGCGCTGGACGCTGACCCGGCCAAGCGGCCGAGCCTGTCGTCCATCCGGGCCGAGCTGGGGTCGTGGCTGTCCCAGGCGGGCGTCAGCAAGGAGGGCCCGGTGACGCGGCTGATCGACCGGCCGGAGCCACCGACCAGGCCAGTGCGCTGACCAAAACCGGCACCAGCAGCCACCAGCCGGAGAACCCCAGCACCACCAGCGTGAACGCGAGCGCGACGGCGGGCGGGGCCTTGCGCGGCAGCAGCTTGACCGCCGCCGCCATGCCTGCCGCCGTCACCGCCGCCAGCGTCGTCGCGGTGACACCCATGAGCGTGTCCAGGTCGATCTGCCACACAGCGGTCACCACGAGCAGCACCGCGCACCACCCGGCCTGCACGGCGAGGGACCGCTTGACGCCCATCGCCGTGCCGAGCTGAACCGCGCCCGCCACGTAGGTGTTGACCGCGCCGAAGCTCAGCAACACCGCCGCGACCGCCGTGACCACCCGCGCGGACGGTCCGAACGCCCGTTCCAGCGGCACGGCGAGCGGCACGTCCCCCGGCACGGCCACGGTCGTCACCGCCAGCCCCAGGTAGAGGACGGCGACCACGCCCAACGTCCGCCGCGTCGCCCGCTTCGGGTCGGGGAACTCGCCGGACAGGTGGCTCGCCGCCTCCCAGCCCGCGAAGGCGAAGAACAGCACGGTCGCCGCGGTGCCGACCGCGAGCCAGCCGTGCGGCGCGAACGGCCGGAAGTCGTCGGCGGTGACGTGCGGCGCTTGGAAGGCGATGGCCGTGGCCACGAGCGCGGTGAGCAGGCCGACCAGCAGGACTTGGACGGTGGCGGACACCCTGAGCCCGGCGTGGTTCGCGGCGAACGCGGCAACCAGGATCAAGGTCCCCCAGACCAGCGGAGGACCGCCCGCCGCGTGCGCCACGTACTGCCCGCCGACCAGCGCGCCACCCAACACCCCGACCGGCACGCCCACCGCGCAGAACCACCAGGCGACGGTCCGCTGCGCCCGCGGCCCGAACGCCTGGCCCACGAACCCCGCCACGCCGTGCCCGCCGGGATAACGGGTGCCCAGCTCGGCGAACGACATGGCCACCGGGACGCTCAACGCCAGCAGCAACACCCAGGCCAGGATGGACGCCGGTCCCGCTTTCCCGGTCGCCAGCGCGGGCAGCACGAGCACCCCAGGCCCGAGCACCGCCCCCAGGTACATCGCGGTGAGCCTCATGACATCAACGGCAGCTTGCGGGTCAACTTGGTGACCACCTCACGCGGCCCGAACAACGCGACCGCGACGAACTCGGGGTCGTGCGTCCGGGCCAGGTCCTCGAGGTAGGCGTCGTAGGCGCGGGCGCGGCGGGCGACCTCGGTGAACCCGATGGCCGTGACCCCTTCGGCGGCGTGCAGGGCCTTGATCGTCGCGGCGTCGGCGGTGAGGACGGGGACGGGGTGGCCGGTGATGCCGAGGTGGGTGGTGCCGTCGGCGTCCTTGCCGTCGTCACCGATGGTCTCGGGCAGGCGGGCGCCCAGGCTCAGGCCGAGGACGACGGCGGCGTTGGCGGCGAGGTTTCGAGGGAGGTCGGCGCGGAGGACGAGCACGATCCTGGTTGGCAGCACAGCAGTATCCCGTTCATACGATCGGTGGAATGCCTCTGAAGCTAGCCACTTGCCGTGCTTCACGGCCTAGTCGCCGAACCCTATTCGGCAGTTGATGGCATGATCGGCCCGTGGACGAACTTGATTCGGCGATCATCGCCCATCTCCAGACAGATGCCCGGCTGACCAACCGAGAACTGGCCAGACGACTGGGCGTGGCCCCGTCCACCGCTCTGGAACGGGTCAGGCTGCTGCGCGAGCGCGGCGTGATCAAGGGCTACCACGCGGACATCGACCTGGCCGCGCTGAACCGCGGCGTCGAGGCGTTCGTGGCCTGCCGCATCCGCCCGCTGAGCCGAGCGGTGATCGACAACTTCAAGGCGGCCCTGAACGCGCTGCCGGAGGTGCTGGCGACCTACGTGTGCGCGGGCGACGACGACTTCCTCATCCACGTCGCCGTGCCGGACTTGGAGCACCTGCACGAGTTCCTGATCGACCGGCTGAGCGAGCGCCGCGAGGTCCTGAGCTTCCGCAGCTCGGTGATCTTCGAAAGCACCCGCAAAGCCGTCCTCACCGAACTACCGCGCTGACCGGACTACCGCGCTGACCGGACGACCGCGCTGACCGGGCTACCGCCAGGACGGCAGCCAGCGCTGGGCCTCCCACATCTCCGGTGTGATCGGGATGCCGTTCAAGATCGGCCACAGCCACACGAAGTTGGCGACCACCAGCCCCACGTACAGGGCCACCGCCAGCAACCCGGTGCCGCGCCGTTCCTGGCCCGCCGCCGCCGCGCCCAGTACCTCGCCCAACGCCAGCGCGATGCCCAGCACCAGGAACGGCGCCATCGGCGTCACGTAGAAGAAGTACATCTGCCGGTCGACGTTGACGAACCACGGCAGGAAGCCCGCGCCGTACCCGACGAGCACCGCCGCGTACCGCCAGTCCAGCTTCGCGATCGACTTCCACAGCGCCCACGCCAGCACCGGGAACGCCAGCCACCACATCGCGGGCGTGCCGATGAGCATGATCGCGCCCACGCACGACGCCGCGCCGCAGCCGGTGACCGCGCCCTCGTAGTAGTAGAGCATCGGGCGCAGGCCCATCGGCCACGTCCACGGCTTGGACTCCCACGGGTGCCGGTTGGTGTCCGACGTGACCAGCTTGGTGTGGAAGTCCAGCACGTTGCTGCTGTAGTACCAGAGTGCGCGCAGCGGGTCGGGGACCCACGAGTCGTCGGGCAGCTTGGCACCCACGACGTGCCGGTCGATGGCGGTCTCGCTGGCGAACCACGCCCACCACGTCGCCAGGTACGCCAGGATCGGGATCACCAGCAGCCCGAACAGCGACGGCAGCACGTCCCGCACGAACGCGCCCGCCCACGGCCGTTCGACCCCGGCCGACCGCCGGGCCAGCGCGCTCCAGACCACGGACAGCACGCCGAAGAACGCGATGTACCACAGCCCGGACCACTTCACGCCGCACGCGAGCCCCAGCGCGACACCCGCGCCGAACCGCCACCACCGGAACCCGAGCGCCGGCCCGAACACCGACTGCGTCGCCCAGCCCTCGCGCACCGCCACGGCCAGCCGCGCCCGCACCTGGTCGCGGTCGGCCACCAGGCACGCGAACGCGACCACCACGAAGAACGCCAGGAAGATGTCCAGCATCCCCATCCGGGACTGGACGTGGCTCACGCCGTCCGCGATGAGCAGCACACCGGCGATCGCGCCGATCAGGTCCGACCGCGACATGCGCCGCGCGATCCGCACCACCAGCAGGATGGTCAGCGTCCCGGCCAGCGCGGACGCGAAGCGCCAGCCCACGCCGTCGTAGCCGAACAGCCACTCGCCGATCGCGATGAGCTGCTTGCCCAGCGGCGGGTGGACGATCAGCTCGTAGCCGGGGTTGTCCTCATAACCGCCGTTGCGCAGCACCTGCGCGCCCTGCGGCACGTAGTGCTTCTCGTCGAAGATCGGGGTCCCCTTGTCGGTGGGGAACCCGAGGTTCCAGAACCGCACCACGCCGCCGAGCAGCGCGACGGCCAGCGTGACCAGCCACCCGCGCAGGGGGTTGCTCAGCGGTCCGGGTTCGAGCTGCTGCGCCCGAGTCGCGCGGTCGTTGCCCGGTGGCGGGCTGGTCGGGGGGACGTCCCCGACGTCGACCACGTCGTCTGCGGACTGCGGTGCGATCAGGCTCACGGGGCCGATCGTAGGGTGAACGGTGTGAGACCTGTATCCGGATCAGGCCGTTTGGTGCTCGCCGCTACTCCGCTCGGCGACGTCCGAGACGCTTCGCCGCGCCTGGTCGACGCCCTGGCCACGGCGGACGTGGTCGCGGCCGAGGACACCCGGCGGCTGCGCGCCCTGGCGGCGGCGCTGGACGTCGAGGTGGGCGGGCGCGTGGTGAGCTTCTACGACCAGGTGGAGACCAGCCGCCTGCCCGGCCTGCTGGAGTCGCTGCACGCGGGGCAGACCGTGCTGCTGGTCACCGACGCGGGGATGCCCAGCGTGTCCGATCCGGGGTACCGCCTGGTCGCGGCGTGCGTCGAGGAGGGGGTGGTCGTGACGTGCCTACCGGGTCCTTCGGCGGTGACCACGGCCCTGGCCGTCTCGGGTCTGCCGTCGGACCGGTTCTGCTTCGAGGGGTTCCCGCCGCGCAAGCAGGGGGAGCGGCAGCGCTGGTTCGCGGCGTTGGCTGCGGAACCGCGCACGTGCGTGTTCTTCGAATCACCCCATCGGCTGGCAGCCACCCTGGCGGACGCGGCCTCGGTGCTGGGGGAGGACCGGCGGGCCGCGGTGTGCCGGGAGTTGACGAAGACCTATGAGGAAGTCCGTCGCGGCGGCCTCGGTGAGCTGGCGGAATGGGCGGCCGAGGGTGTGAAGGGCGAGATCACGGTGGTCCTGGGGCCGGCCGAACCGCGCGAAGGCCCGTCGATGGAGTCCCTGGTCGCCGAGGTCAAGCAGCGGGTCGCGGACGGCGAGCGGCTGAAGGCGGCGGCGGCCGAGGTCGCGCAGGCGGCGGGCGTGAGCAAGAAGGCCCTGTACGACGCCGTGGTCAGCGGGGGCTGAATCGGCGAGCCGCGCGAAACGGAGTGGCGGGGGCTCCGTAGGCTTGGACCATGAGTGCCTCCGTGTTGACCGCGGTGGCGTGGCCGTATGCCAACGGGCCACGTCACATCGGTCACGTATCAGGGTTCGGTGTCCCCTCCGACGTGTTCTCGCGCTACATGAGGATGTCGGGGCACCGGGTGCTGATGGTGTCCGGCACGGACGAGCACGGCACCCCCATCTCCGTCCAGGCGGAGAAGGAGGGGCTCACCGAGCGCGAGCTGGCCGACAAGTACAACCGGGTCATCGCCGAGGACCTGCACGGGCTGGGCCTGTCCTACGACCTGTTCACCCGCACCACCACCGGCAACCACTACAAGGTGGTGCAGGACCTCTTCCTCGCCCTCTGGAACAACGGCTACGTGGTCCCGAAGACCGAGATGGGCGCGATCAGCCCGTCCACCGGCCGGACCCTGCCCGACCGCTACATCGAGGGCACGTGCCCGATCTGCGGGTACGACGGCGCGCGCGGCGACCAGTGCGACAACTGCGGCAACCAGCTCGACCCGATCGACCTGAAGAACCCGCGCAGCCGGATCAACGGCGAGACGCCGAAGTTCGTCGAGACCGAGCACCTGTTCCTGGACCTGCCGCAGTTCATCGACGCGCTCGGCGGGTGGCTCCAGACCCGCACCGAGTGGCGGCCGAACGTGCTCAAGTTCAGCCAGAACCTGATCAAGGACCTCCGCCCCCGCGCGATCACCCGCGACCTCGACTGGGGTGTGCCGATCCCGCTGGACGGGTGGCGGGACCAGCCGCTCAAGCGGTTCTACGTGTGGTTCGACGCGGTGATCGGGTACTTGAGCGCGTCCGTCGAGTGGGCCCGCCGCACCGGGGACGACGACGCCTGGAAGGAGTTCTGGACCGGCGACGCCCAGGGCTACTACTTCATGGGCAAGGACAACATCGTCTTCCACTCCCTCATCTGGCCCTCCCTCCTCCTCGGCCAGAACGGCCAGGGGACCAAGGGCGGGCAGCCGGGTGTGTTCGGCGAGCTGAACCTGCCCACCGAGGTCGTCTCCAGCGAGTTCCTCACCATGAGCGGCTCGAAGTTCTCCACCTCGCGGGGCACCGTCATCTACGTGACGGACTTCCTGCGCGAGTTCGGCCCGGACGCGTTGCGCTACTTCATCTCCGTGGCCGGCCCGGAGAACCAGGACACCGACTTCACCTGGGACGAGTTCGTCCGCCGCACCAACTTCGAGCTGGCCAACGAGTGGGGCAACCTGGTCAACCGGTCGATCTCGATGGCGCACAAGAACGTCGGCGCCATCCCGACCCCGGGCACCCGCACCGACGCCGACCACGACCTGCTCAAGCTGTCACAACAGGCTTTCGACGTGGTGGGCGCCAACCTGCGGCGGTCGCGGTTCAAGCAGGCCGCGACCGAGGCGATGAAGGTGGTCGGCGCGGCCAACCGCTACCTGTCCGACCAGGAGCCGTGGAAGCTCAAGGACGACCCGGCGCGCCGGGACACCGTCCTGCACACCGCGCTCCAGGTCGTCCAGGACGCCAACGCGCTGCTCACGCCCTTCTTGCCGCACTCGGCGCAGAAGGTGCACGAGGCGCTGGGCGGCACCGGCGTGTGGGCGGCGCAGCCGTCGATCAACGAGGTCACCGACCTGGACGTGCCCGACCGCAAGTACCCGGTGCTGACCGGTGACTACGCGGCCGAGCAGGCCAAGTGGGAGTCAACGCCGATCGAGGTGGGCCGGCCGCTGGCCAAGCCCGCGCCGCTGTTCGCCAAGCTCGCGCCGGAGCTGGCGGAGACCGGCCCGGAGTGGGCCCCGATCATCACCTCGTGACACCGCGCAAGGGCGAGCGGCCACCGGTCCCGGAAGCGCTTCCGGTGCCGGTGGTCGACGCCCACACCCACCTCGACGCCTGCGGGGCGGGAACACCCGAGCAGGTGGCGGAAATGGTGGACCGGGCGAACGCGGCGGGCGTCGACCGGGTGATCACGGTCGGGGACACGGTCGCGTCCGCCCGGTGGGCCGCCGAGGCCGCCACCTGGGACGACCGGGTCTTCGCCGCCGTCGCCCTGCACCCGACCCGCACGTCGGAGTTCACCGACGCGGACCGGTCCGAACTGGAGCGCCTGGCCGCCCGACCCCGCGTGGTCGCGGTCGGCGAGACCGGTCTGGACTACTACTGGGACTACGCCCCGCCGGCCGCCCAGCACGACGCTTTCCGTTGGCACATCGAGCTTTCCAAGCGCGTCGGAAAGCCGCTGATGATCCACGACCGGGAAGCGCACGACGACATCCTGAAGATCTTGGACGAGGAAGGCGCGCCGTCCACTGTGGTCTTCCACTGCTTCTCCGGCGACCTCGCCTTCGCACGGTCCTGTGTGGACCGGGGGTTCGTGCTGTCCTTCGCCGGCACGGTGACCTTCAAGAACGCCCACGCGCTGCGGGAAGCGGCCCGGTGGGTGCCCGCGGATCACCTCCTGGTGGAGACGGATGCGCCCTTCCTGACCCCGCACCCGTTCCGAGGTCGCCCGAACGAGCCCTTCTGCGCCAACTACACGCTCCGCGACATCGCGACACTGCGTGATCTCGAACCAGCGGAACTTGCGTCAACTGTCACCCGAAACGCCGAGCGCGTCTTCGGGCTCAGTGACTTGGTGCAGTCGCAGTAGTGCTTACGACGATCGGCGGACGCCCTTGCTCCTCTGACGAGGTGAGCGAACTCACAACGCCGAACGGGGTGTTTGCACAACCCCCGGACACCCGTTACGGTCCCGTGACCGTGCCCCATGTTTGAAAGTCCGATGGGGCGCACCCGCAGTCGGGGCGGGTCTACGTAGCCAGAAGCGAGAAGTCGACACGCACGGGAGTTGCCGGAGATCACTAGCTGACCGCCGACACCGAACGTGCGCGCAGCACGGCTTCGCGCCTTCAGGAGGTATGGAACCCCGTGAACTCGTTCAACGAGGACACCGACTGGTTTACGCCCGTGAAATCGACCAGCGTCGACGTCCTGGACAGACCCGAGCCGGACTGGTCCGACTGGGAGACCACGGTCTTCAGCATCACGCCGGACGACGTCCTGGAGGTCCTCGGACCCGACGCGGACGAACTGCTGGCCAACGCGAACGTCGACGTCGACGAGCTGATCAAGCTCATCAACGCCGAGACGACGCTCCTCCCCCCGATCATCATCCCGGACGAGGTCTCCCAGGACCGCGTTGCCGGCGGCCTGGCTCTCGAACAGCCCAGCGCACCGCCCGCCGCCCTGGTCGAAGCCGCCGGGAAGTGGAAGCGCCGCTTCCTCAAGGCCGCCGTCGCCACCGTCCTGGTGGGCATCTCCGGCGGTGGCGCCACCGCCGTCGCGATGGACAAGGCCGTCACCGTCGACGTCGACGGCGAGACGAAGACCGTCCACACCTACGAGTCCACGGTCGGCGAGATCCTCGCCGACGAGGGCATCACGATCGGCGAGCACGACGCGCTCAGCCCGTCCCCCCAGGCGAAGGTCTCCGACGGCGGCAAGATCTCGCTGGACCGCGGTCGCCTGGTCAAGCTCACCGTCGACGGCGAGCAGCGCGAGGGCTGGGTCCGCTCGGTCACCGTCGACGAGGCGCTGGACCAGCTCAAGGTCAACGACGAGGGCGCGTGGCTCTCCCACGACCGCGGCATGGACGTCCCGCTGTCCGGCCTGTCGCTGGAGGTCAAGAGCCTCAAGACGATCACGCTGTACGACGGCGGCAACCAGCCGCAGCAGATCCAGACGACCGCGGTCACGGTCGACGAGCTGCTCAAGACCCACAACCTCACCCTGGGCCCGGACGACAAGCTGGAGACCGCGGCCGACCTGCGGATCACCAACGGCGCCGAGGTCCACATCTCCCGCACGGGCGTGTCGGTGATCAACGCGACGGAGGCCATCGCGCCGCCCGTCGAGGAGATCCCGGACGACACGATGATGAAGGGCCAGAAGGAGGTCCTGGACCCGGGCGAGGCCGGCGAGCAGATCGTCACCTACCGCGTGACGATCAAGAATGGCCAGGAGACCAACCGCGAGAAGCTGGGCGCGAAGGTCACCAAGGAGGCCAAGCCGAAGAAGGTCAAGGTCGGCACCAAGCTCCCGCCGGACGGCGAGATCTGGGACCGGCTGGCCTACTGCGAGGCGACCGGCAACTGGGCCATCAACACCGGCAACGGCTACTACGGCGGCCTCCAGTTCAACAAGGGCACGTGGGACGCGTACGGCGGCCAGCAGTACGCCGAGTACCCGCACCAGGCCACCCGCGAGCAGCAGATCGCCATCGCCACCAAGCTCCGCGACGCCCGCGGCGGCTACTCCGCGTGGCCCCACTGCCAGCAGAAGCTCGGCCTGCCGTAACACGGCCGCGACTGGCGTCGCGGCGGCTCGGCCGCCTGGAGGGTCGGCCCATCGCGGCGCGTTTCGCTCCGATCGAAGAGCGTGATCGGAGCGAAACGCGCCGCGACAGGCCGACGCGGCCTCGCGGACGTGGCTGGGAGAGAATGGCCAGGTGACTGAAGCTTCATCGTCAGCAGGGCCGGGGAGTGCGCTCCTCGGCCCTGCTGACGTTCGTCGGCTGGCCGCCGAGCTGGACATCCGCCCCACCAAGAAGCTGGGGCAGAACTTCGTCCACGACCCCAACACCGTGCGCAAGATCGTCGCTTCGGCCGATCTGAGGCCAGACGACGTGGTCCTGGAGGTCGGCCCCGGCCTGGGCTCCCTGACGCTGGCTCTGCTGCCTTCCTGTCGCGCCACGGTGGCCGTGGAGATCGACCCGGTGTTGGCGCAGCGGCTCCCGCAGACAGCCGCCGAGCGCGCTCCTGAGTTGGCCTCCCGCCTCACCGTGATCGAGGCGGACGCGATGCGGGTCACAGCGGATCGGTTTCCCGTGGAGCCGACCGCACTTGTGGCGAACCTCCCCTACAACGTGGCAGTCCCCGTGGTGCTGCACCTGTTGGCCGAACTGCCGACGCTGCGCACCGGACTGGTGATGGTCCAGGCGGAGGTCGCCGACCGCATGGCGGCGGGACCCGGCAGCAAGGTCTACGGCGTGCCGAGCGTCAAGCTCGCCTGGTACGCCGACGCCCGCCGGGCGGGTCCGGTGTCGCGCCAGGTGTTCTGGCCGGTGCCGAACGTGGACTCCGCGCTGGTCGCGTTCGAGCGCCACGCGCCGCTGTCCACAGTGGACCAGAAGACGGTGTTCTCGTTGGTGGATGCGGCTTTCGCGCAACGGCGCAAGGTGCTGCGGGGTGCGCTCGCGGGCTGGGCCGGTTCCGCCGCGCGGGCCGAGCAACTGCTGATCAGCGCGGGTGTCGACCCCGGCGCCCGGGGTGAACAACTGGACGTCGGAGATTTCGTCCGGATAGCCGAAGCTGCCTCATCAAATTAGCCGGTGATCTTTCGGCCGAAAGTGTGATTTGACGAACGATCCGCGTTCTGGCTTGCGTTCGGGTCGGTCTGTCGGGTGTACTCGTGCTGCCATCCCGAGCGGCCGAGAGACCTGGCTCTACGACGCCGCAGCAACCACCCCCCATGGGGCAGGTGCTTCAGCCAGGATCGATGGAGGATCACGTGCCCAGGATGCGAATGCTCACGCGACGGCGAGTCGTCGACCACGGCCGCCGCACGGTATCGGGCTGTCGCAGCTACTAGAAGCTTAGGCGCCTCTCAAGTCCTCGCCGCCCCTTGCGCGTCGCCGCGCGGGGCATCTACCTGAGCTGAGTCCCCGGACGCGCACGCCACGAGCGTGCGCTGCCGCGTGCAGTCGTGGAGCGAAAACGTGATCACTGTCGAGAACCTCACCAAGACCTTCCCCGGGAGTGCGGGACAGGTTCGCGCACTGGACGGCGTGAACCTGGACGTCGCCGCGGGCACCGTCCTCGGCGTCGTCGGCCCCAGCGGTGCGGGCAAGTCCACGCTGGCCCGGTGCGTCGCGCTCCTGGAGCGCCCGGACAGCGGCGCGATCCGCGTCGACGGCACCGACCTGGTGTCCCTGGGCGGCACCGCGCTGCGCAACGCCCGCCGGCAGATCGGCGTTGTGCCGCAAGGGGATTCGCTGCTGCGCCAGCGCACCGCCGCGGGCAACGTGGCGCTGCCGCTGGAGTCCGCCGGCGTCCCCGGCCCCCAGCGCCGCACCCGCGTCGCCGAACTGCTCGACCTGGTCGGCCTGACCGACAAGGCGGGCTCGTACCCCGACCAGCTCTCCGGCGGCCAGCGCCAGCGCATCGCCGTGGCGCGCGCCCTCGCCGCCAGCCCGTCGGTGCTGCTCGCCGACGAGCCGACCTCCGCCCTGGACCCCGAGACCACCGGTTCCGTGCTGACCGTGCTGGACCGGGCGCGCGCCGAGCTGGGCGTGACGGTCCTCGTGGTCACCCACGACATGGGCGTGGTCCGCAAGATCTGCGACGACGTCGCGGTGCTGGAGGACGGCCGCGTGGTGGAGCACGGCAAGGTGCTCGACCTCGTCGCCGACGCCGGTTCCCGCACGGCCTCGTCGCTGCTGCCCGCCGTCGACCAGAACCCGGCCGCCGAGAAGGCCTACGACCGCGTCGCGGACGTGGTGCTGGTCGGGTTCGCCGCGGTCGGCGCGCTGCTGCCGGAAGCCACGTCCCGGTTCGGCGTCGAGCTGAACCTGCTGGGCGGCGGCCTGACCCGGCTCGGCGAAACCCCGGTCGCGCGGTTCCGCGTCGGCCTGAACGGAGAACGCGCCGACTCGGCGCTCGAATTCATCGCGGACGCGGGTGGGGCAGTGCGGCGGACCCTGACCGGTCCGCAGGGAGTAGCTGCGTGAGGTCTGCAACACCCTGGTCCACCGTGTTCGACGGCGTCCTGGTCGCCACCGGGCAGACGTTGTACATGGTGGCCGTCTCCACCCTGATCGCTGTGCTGCTCGGCATTCCCGTCGGCATCTGGCTGCAGCTCACCGCCCCCGGTGGGCTGCGGCCGAAGCCGGTGGTGCACAACCTGCTCGGCTTCGTCGTGGACCTGGGGCGGTCGATGCCGTTCCTGGTCCTGCTGATCCTGTTGATGTCGTTCACCCGGCTGCTGCTGGGCAACACCATCGGTCCGACGGCGGCGATCGTGCCGCTCGCGGTGGGCGCGATCCCGTTCGTCGGCAGGCTGGTGCAGAACGTGCTGGCGGAGGTGCACTTCTCGGTGGTGGAGGCCGCGGTCACCACCGGGGCGTCCACCTTCAAGATCGTCCGCTCGGTCCTGATGCGCGAGTCGCTGCCCGCGATGATCAACGCCATCGGGGTCACCGCGATCGCCATCCTCGGCTACTCCGCGCTGGCGGGCGTGGTGGGCGGCGGCGGTCTCGGCGACGTGGCCGTGCGGATGGGCTACCAGCGCTTCGACGACCGCTACCTGTGGAGCACCGTGGTGGTCCTCGCGATCATCGCGACGCTCATCCAGGTGATCTCGAACCGGGTCGCCCGGGCCGTCGACCGCCGCCGCCACGCTTCCACCGTCTGACCCGTCTGTACCTGAACCCTCCGCCCGAGCCCGAACCCGAGCCGCCAAGCCCGAACTCCGAGTCGGGGTCCGAACCGGCCGGAACCACCTGCGCCAGCTGTGGCGGCGAATCGGACCGCCAAGGCCCCGACCCGCGTCAGAGCCGGCCGTCGCGTGCCCGTCGTCCAACCCGCGTCGTCCCACCCCTTGCCCGAGCTGAAATTCTTAGTTGACTGAAGGAAAATTTTCCATGCGTAGGCGTATTGGTGCTGCCCTCGTCGCCGTGCTGCTGACCGCGGTCGGCTGCGGGAGCGGCCAGACCGGCGGTGCCGCTTCGGACCCGAACGCGGCGCTCAAGGTGGGCGTCAGCCCCGTCCCGCACGCCCAGGTGCTGCGTTACGTCGCGGACAACCTGGCCAAGGACAAGGGCCTCAAGATCGAGGTCGTCGAGTTCACCGACTACGTCCAGCCGAACACCGCGCTGGTCGACGGCTCGCTGGACGCCAACTACTTCCAGACCGTCCCCTACCTCGACACCTTCAAGGCCGAGAGCGGCGCGAAGCTGGAGTGGATCGGTCCGGTCCACATCGAGCCGCTGGGCGTGTACTCCAAGAAGCACAAGAAGCTGTCCGACCTGCCGAACGGCGCCCGGGTGGCCGTCGCCAACGACGCCACCAACGAGGCCCGCGGTCTGCGGCTGCTCCAGGACAACGGCCTGATCAAGATCAAGCCGGGCGCGGAGCGGACCGCGACCATCCGCGACATCGCCGAGAACCCCAAGAACCTGGAGTTCGTCGAGCTGGAGGCGGCCCAGCTGCCCCGGTCGCTGGAGGACACCGACGCCTCCGTGGTGAACGGCAACTACGCGATCGACGCCGGTCTCAAGCCCTCCAACGACGCCCTGGCGCTGGAGAAGGCCGAGGGCAACCCGAACGCGAACGGCCTGGTCACCCGGGTCGAGCTGAAGGACGACAAGCGGATCAAGGACCTGCTGGAGCTGCTCCAGTCCCCGCAGGTGAAGGACTACATCAAGCAGACGTTCTCCGGGTCCGTCCTCGCGGTCTGACCCCTCTCAAGTGCCCGCGCGCTCTCGGCTCCGGCCGAGGGCGCGCAGTGCCTTGTAGAGCGCCAGACCAAGGATCAAGCCGCTGAGGACGGCGATCACCGCGTCGACCACGTAGTCCTCCAGCCCGGGACCGTCGATCACCAGGGCCGTGAAGACCAGCGCGAACATCACCAAACCGATGCGGGCCAAGGCCGGACGGTCCGGTGGGGCGCAGTGGTCGGGCACCGGGCGTTCGGGGGCGCGGGCGAGTTCGCGGCGGCACCACCAGATCAGCAGGACTGCGCCGAGCAGACCGCTGATCCACTGCGCGACTTTGTAAGCGCCCAAGCCCGGCATCACGTCGTGCCCCAGTCGGGGGATGAAACGCAGTGCCCAGCCGTCCGAGTGGGTGAACCCGTCCCACAGGACGTGGGTCAGCGCCCCGATCAACGCCGAGACGAGCAGCGCCGGGCCGAACCGGGGCGCGGGCAGGCCGGCGGCCTTCGCCCGGACGGGCTCGGGGACCAGCGCCATCACCGGTTCGTGCAAGACCGCGCGGTACAGGAGCAGGGCGACCAGGGTGATCGGCACGTCCACCAGCGCGACGCCCCACCACGTGTGGGTCAGCTCACCGCCCCACGGCCGGATCGCCGCGAAGTACGGCAGATCGGGTGCCATCGAGCCGACGACCAGCGCGGACGGGACGAGCGGGCGGCGTGCGAAAAGGATCACGGCGGCGACGTGCGAGACGGTGAACGGCACGCGGTCGATTGTCGGGCGAAGCCGACGCGATGAGCCGACCACCAGGCGGCCTTGCCGCGACGCCGGCGGCGGCGCGATCCAACACCGAGCCCGTAGGCTCTTTATGTGCTCGCCGTCGTTCCGCCACCGGTCACCGTCCGCGTCCCGGCCAAGGTCAACCTGCACCTGGCCGTCGGGGAGACGCGCGCGGACGGGTACCACGACCTGGTCACCATCTTCCAGGCGCTGTCCCTGACCGACGAGGTGACGGTCGCGGTCGCCGACGACCCCGGGGTCGAGGTGCACGGGGAGGGTGCGGACGCCGTCCCCACCGGTCCGTCGAACCTGGCCTGGCGGGCCGTCCGCGTGCTCGCCGCCCACGTCGGGCGCGACGTCGACGACCCCAAGGTCCGGGTGGTGATCCGCAAGTCCATCCCGGTCGCGGGCGGCATGGCCGGCGGGAGCGCCGACGCCGCCGCCACCCTGGTCGGCCTGGCCGCGCTGTGGCGGCTGGAGATCGGGCGGGACGAGCTGGCGGGCCTCGCCGCCAAGATCGGCGCGGACGTGCCGTTCGCCCTCTACGGCGGCACCGCGCTGGGCACCGACCGGGGCGACCAGATCGTCCCGGTGCTGGCGCGGCACACGTTCCACTGGGTGCTGGCGTTCGACCGGCGCGGCCTGTCCACGCCCGAGGTGTTCGACGAGCTGGACCGGTTGCGCGCCGACGGCGACCCGCCCCGGGTCGGTCCGGCCGAGGCCGTGCTGGAGGGGCTGGCGTCGGGCGACCCGCGGCAGCTCGCGCTGCTGCTGGGCAACGACCTCCAGGCCGCCGCCGTGTCCCTGCGCCCCAACCTGCGCCGCACGCTGCGCGCCGGGGTCAACGCGGGCGCGCTGGCGGGCATGGTGTCCGGCTCGGGACCGACGTGCGCGTTCCTGTGCACGGACGGCGACTCGGCGGTCCGGGTGGCGGCGGAGCTGGCCGGGGCCGGGGTGTGCCGGACGGTGCGGGTCGCGCAGGGGCCGGTGCACGGGGCGCGGGTCGTCGGGGCGGAGGAAACCCCCCGGCCGACGCCGCCCGAGGTTCACGCGTAACTAGCTGAAGGTTGTGTTGATGGCCAACTTGGTCAACTTGGAGACCGTCTCCAAGTCGTTCGGTGTGCGTCCGCTGCTGGACTCCGTGTCGTTGGGCGTGGGTGCCGGCGACCGGATCGGGGTCGTGGGCCTCAACGGCGGTGGCAAGACCACGCTGCTGGAGGTGCTCGCGGGCATCGCCGAACCGGACGACGGGCGGGTCAGCCGCCAGCGCGACGTCCGGATGGCGGTGGTCACGCAGCGCACCGAGTTGCCGCCGGAGTCCACCGTCCGCAACGCCGTGATCGACCCGTTGGGGTTCGACGCCGAGCACGAGTGGGCGGCGGACGCGCGGGTGCGCAACATCCTGGACGGCCTGGGCATCACCGCGCTGGGGCTGGACTCGGTCGTGGGCACCATGTCCGGTGGCGAGCGGCGGCGGGTCGCGCTGGCGGCGGCGCTGGTGCGGGAGCTGGACCTGGTCGTGCTGGACGAGCCGACCAACCACCTGGACGTCGAGGGCGTCCGGTGGCTGGCCGACCACCTGCTGGCGCGGCGCACCGCACTGGTGGTCGTCACCCACGACCGGTGGTTCCTGGACACGGTGTGCACGCGGACGTGGGAGGTCGTGGGCGGCCGGGTCGAGCAGTACGAGGGCGGGTACGCGGACTGGATCTTCGCCCGCGCCGAGCGCGCCCGGCTGGCCGACGCGATCGAGGAGAAGCGCCGCAACCTGGCCCGCAAGGAGCTGGCGTGGCTGCGCCGGGGCGCGCCCGCGCGGACGTCGAAGCCCCGGTACCGGATCGAGGCCGCCGAGGCCCTGATCTCCGACGTGCCGCCGCCCCGGGACACCGTCGAGCTGCTGGCCTTCGCCAAGCGCCGGCTGGGGCGGACGGTGCTGGAGCTGGAGGACGCCACGCTGACCGTCGGCGACCGGACGCTCGTGCGGGACCTGACCTGGCGGGTCGGTCCGGGTGACCGGATCGGCATCGTGGGCGTGAACGGGTCCGGCAAGACGACGTTGCTGCGGGCGCTGGCCGGTGAGCGCGAGCTGGACGGCGGCCGCCGCATCCAGGGCCAGACGGTGAAGCTCGCCCACCTGTCGCAGGAACTGCACGACCTCGACGGGTCGATGCGGGTCCTGGAGGCGGTCGAGGAGGTCGCGCGGCGGGTCGTGCTGGGCAAGCAGGAGATGTCGGCGTCCCAGCTGGCGGAGCGGTTCGGGTTCTCCTCGCAGCGGCAGTGGACGCCGGTCGGGGACCTGTCGGGCGGCGAGCGGCGGCGGTTGCAGCTGTGCCGGCTGCTGATGGCCGAGCCGAACGTGCTGCTGCTCGACGAGCCCACCAACGACCTGGACATCGACACGTTGCAGCAACTGGAGGACCTGCTCGACTCGTGGCCGGGCACGCTGGTCGTGATCTCGCACGACCGGTACCTGGTGGAGCGGGTGTGCGACCAGGTGGTGGCGCTGTTCGGGGACGGGCGGTTGACCGACCTGCCGGGCGGGATCGACGAGTACCTGCGCCGCCGGGACGCGGCCGTCGCTTCGGCGCCGGCTCCCGCGGCGGTCCAGAAGGCCCCGTCGTCGGCGGCCGACCAGCGCGCGGCGCGCAAGGAGTTGGCCCGGTTGGAGCGGCGGCTGGAGCAGCTGCACAAGAAGGAGGCCGAGCTGCACGCCAAGCTGGCGGAGGCGGCCACCGACCCGGAGCGGCTGATGGCGCTGGACGCCGAGCTGAAGTCGGTGCTCGCCGAGGCCGAGGACGTCGAGGCGCAGTGGCTGGAGGCCGCCGAGACCGCGGAGGGCTGATGGCGGGGGCCGCCGGCCCGAAGGAAAGAGAGCGCTCGCCGCGCGGCAGGCCCCCGGAGGGGAAGACCGAGGCCCTTCCGTGGGCTCTGCGGCCCGGCGTTGCGCCTTCGGCGCGGAAGCGGCTGGGCGCGAGCGGGTCAGCGGCGGGTGCGCAGGCGGGGTTTGTGGTCCATGTGGGACAGGCCCTTCCAAGCCAGGTTGACCAGGTGGGCCGCCACCTCGTCCTTCTTCGGCTTGCGGACCTCCAGCCACCACTGGCCGGTCAGCGCGACCATGCCCACCAGGGCCTGGCTGTACAGCGCGGCCAGCTTGCGGTCGTAGCCCTGGCGGGAGAAGTGCAGGCCCAGGATCGACTCGACCTGCGAGGCGATGTCGTTGAGCAGCGAGGAGAACGTGCCGGTCGAGGACGCCACGGGGGAGTCGCGGACCAGGATGCGGAAGCCGTCCGTCGAGCCCTCGATGTAGTCCAGGAGGGCGCACGCGGCCTGTTCGAGCAGTTCCCGGGGGTGGCCGCCGGACAGGGCGTTGACGATGTGGTCCATCAGGTACTGCATCTCGCGGTCCACGACGACCGCGTAGATGCCTTCCTTGCCGCCGAAGTGCTCGTACACCACCGGCTTGGACACGCCCGCCCGGTGGGCGATCTCCTCGATGGACGTGACCTCGAAGCCCTTCTCGGCGAACAGCGCGCGGGCCACGTCCAGGAGTTGTTCGCGCCGTTCCTTGCCGGTCATCCGCACGCGCGGGACCGGGGTCTCGTCTGCTCGCCGTCGTCCCGCCACTCCGGTCACCCTAAACACCCGCCCCTCACCAAGTCGGCGTGGGGCGGGTGAACCGTTCACTTCTTGACGCTGATCCGGGCGAGGCGCTGCTCGGTCGGCCAGCGCACGTCCCGCGCCCAGCCGAACTTCTCGAACAGCCAGATGAGCCGCGCGGAGGTGTCGATCTGGCCGCGCTTCACGCCGTGCCGGGCGCACGTCGGGTCGGCGTGGTGCAGGTTGTGCCACGACTCGCCGAAGGACAGGATCGCCAGCGCCCACACGTTGGCGGAGCGGTCGCGGGCCGCGAACGGGCGGTCGCCGACCATGTGGCAGATCGAGTTCACCGACCACGTCACGTGGTGCAGGAACGCCACGCGCACCAGGCCCGCCCAGAAGAACGCGGACAGCGCGCCGGCCCAGGACATCGTGATCAGACCGCCCAGGGCCCCCGGTGCGAGCAGGCTGATCGTGGTCCACAGCCAGAAGTACTTGTCGACCCACACGAGGTCCTTGTCGGCCAGCAGGTCCGGCGCGAACCGCTGCGCGTTGGTCTTGTCCCGCTCGAACAGCCAACCCATGTGGGCGTGCCAGAAGCCCTTGGCCAGGGCGACCGGGCCGGAGCCGAACAGCCACGGCGAGTGCGGGTCACCCTCGCGGTCGGAGAAGGCGTGGTGGCGGCGGTGGTCGGCGACCCACACGATCACCGGGCCCTGCAACGCCATGCTGCCCGCGATCGCCAACCCGACCTTCAGCGCCCGGTTGGCCTTGAACGAGCCGTGCGTGAAGTACCGGTGGTAGCCGATGGTCACGCCGAGGCCGGACAGGTAGTAGAACGCCACGAATAGCGCGACGTCGACCCAGCCCAACCCCCACCCCCAGGCGAACGGCACTGCCGCGATCAGGGCCAGGAACGGCACGACCACGAACACGTAGACGCCGAACTGCTCCACGTGACCGCGCCGGCCGTCGATCATCGGCTTGGGGCCTTTGTCTTCCGGACCGCGCGGCGTCTGCCTGCTCTCCAGGGTGCTGGTCATACGTCTACCTCGTTGTTTTCGGGGGCGATTCCACGGCTACCTACGGCACCGTAACTTACGGAAGCGTAAGTTAGGCCGGCCTGCTCCCGCCACACCCGGGACGAAACTCACGGCGTGTTCTCAGGATCTCGGGCGTGTCGATCACGGCAGGCGCATCATTCGGTGATGGGGACGTCGAACGTTCGCCGCAGACGTCGGTGGCGGATCGCCGCTGTCGTGTTCGTGGTGCTGTTGTTGCTGGTCACCGGTGGTGCGGTGGGGGTCGGCTGGTACTACAGCGGCCAGCTGCTGGAGCCGGACCAGGCGCGGCCCGGCTACCCGGACACCGTCACCGGGGTGGGTGACGGGACCGTCTCGCTGGCGGAGTCGCGGGTGAGCGCCCTGCCGGGCACGTGGGGGCTGGTGTGGCCGGACGGCGCGGCGAGGGTCGGGAAGGTCACCGGGCGCTCGGACGGCACGGTGACCAGGGCGTTGGAGGGCTCGGCGCCGCCGGTCGGGACGAAGGTCCGGGTGGAGACCTCGGTGTGGACCAGCGATCCCAAGTCGGCGCACGGGCTCGACTACCGGGACGTGAGCGTGCGCACGGAGCTGGGCGACGCGCCCGCCTGGCTGGTCCCCGGCACGTCGTCCACTTGGGTGATCGCGGTGCACGGCCGGGGCGGGTCCCGGTCCGAGGCACTGCGGGTCGTCCCCGCGCTGCATGAAGCTGGGTTACCCGTTCTCGCGGTGACCTACCGGAATGACGCCGGCGCGCCCGCGTCGCCGGACGGGCTGTTCCACCTCGGGGACACCGAGTGGCGCGACGTGGAGGCCGCCGTGCGGTACGCGACCGAGCACGGGGCGCGGGACGTGGTCCTCTACGGCTGGTCCATGGGCGGGGCGATCGTGGGGCAGTTCCTGGGGCGGTCCGGGGAGGCCGACGAGGTGGTCGCCGCGGTGCTGGACGCGCCGGTGACGAACTGGACCAAGACGCTGGAGCTGCAGTCGCGCAACCGGGGCGTGCCGACGCAGCTGGTGCCGGTCGCCGAACTGGTCTCGGACTGGCGGGTCGACCTGGAGTTCGAGCGGTTCGACCTGGTCTCCCACCCGCCCGCGCACAAGCCGCGCACGCTGCTGTTCCACGGCGGTGCCGACGGGACCGTCCCGGTGGGCGCGTCGCGCGACCTGGCGGCGGCTTCGCACGCGCTCGGGTGGCCGATGAGGTACGTCGAAGTGCCCGCCGCAGAGCACACCGCGGCGTGGAACGTGGACCCGGAAGAGTACGAGCGGACCTTGACGGAGTTCGTGGGTTCTCTCAACGCACCGTCCTGAACTGCGGAAACACGCAGGGTCATGATCGGGTTACCGACAGATTGCGGCCAGTTGAGTGGTCGTGCTGACCTACCGGGACCACTCGTGACAACATGTGTTCGCGCGGACGAGGGCTCCTCGTCCGTTCCGCCATGGTGTAAAGGCAGCACCTCGGATTTTGGTTCCGATGGTCCAGGTTCGAATCCTGGTGGCGGAGCGATAGCGGCCGAGCCGGGGCGTCCGGCGCGGTGGACCCTGCGGGTGCATGGGGGTGTGAGTCGCTGCACGAGGAAGCGGTCGACGAGCAGGGCAACGTGGTGCCGGCGCTCCACGAGATGTCCGACGCGTGGCTGGTCGGCCGCGCGAGCGAGCTTGTCGCCGTGGCCCAGAGCAGCCACCTCTCGGACCAGTTGGAGGCGACCCACGAGGTCGACAAGCTCCTGGCCGAGGCGCAGGCCCGCGGCGAGCCGCGGATCGTCGGCCAGCTGCTGCGCGCGGCGGCGGTGGTCCGGCTGGTCACGCCCGGACTCGTGGACATGTCCGACTCCATGCTGGACGAGCTGCTCGCGCACACGCGCCGGCACGGCCTGGTCGTGCTGGAGGCCGAGGCGCACGCGCTGCGCGGCCGGCGGTACCTGCTGGGCGGGTTCGAGGACAAGGCGCTGACCGAGGTCGCCAGCGGCCTGGCCATGCTGGAGGAGGACCTCACCCCGGACCCGATGCTGGACAAGCGCACGTGGGACCGGCTGCTGGCCAACGCGCTGCAGAGCACCGGCCTGGTGCTGACCCAACTCGGCGTGTACGAGATGGCCGACCAGGTCCTGGCGCGGGCGCACAACGCGATCCGGGACAGCGCCGGGCCGCACCTGATCTACATCCACCTGATGAACCGGGCCCGGATGCTCATCGGCTGGGGCCTGCGGCTGGAGCGGGTGGACAACCTGGAGGAGGCGGCGACCAAGTTCGCCACCGCGTCCGCCATCGCCGAAGCTGTGGAGGGGCCGTTCCGCGAGTCCCTGCACCCCGGCCGGCGCGACCGGTCCGCGGCCGAGCAAGTGCCGATCATCGGCGCCGCGCACGCCCTGGCCAAGCCGGGGCCCGAGCACATCGCGCCGCTGTGGCGGTTGCGCGAGCTGTCGATGTACGCGCGCGAGCTGATCATCGTGTCCATCGCGCTGTCCCGGTGCCTGGCGCTGGAGGAGTTGCCGCAGCAGGCGCTCCAGGTGCTGTCGGACGCCCGGACGCGGCTGGAGCACGACACGTCCGAGCCGACTTTGATGCTGTGCCTGGTGCGGGAGTACGCGCAGCTGTCCGGTCCGCACGGGGAGCACACGACGTCGGCGTTGCAGTTCTACGCGAACGCGCTGGAGGTGGAGCTGTGGCAGATGCAGGAGGCCCGGACCGCCACCCTGGTGACCCGGCGTGACCACGAGCGGTTGACGCGGGCTCATGGCGCGATCGCGCAGCAGGCTTTGCAGGACCCGTTGACGGGGTTGCCGAACCGGCGGGCTCTGGATGACCGGTTGGGTGCGCTGATCAGTGCGCAGACGCATCCGATGGCGATCGCGTTGGTGGACTTGGACGGGTTCAAGGTCGTCAACGACAAGCACTCGCACGCCGAGGGCGACGACGTGCTGCGGGTGATCGCTTCGACGCTGCGGCAGGCGTTGCGCGGGGACGACCTGGTGGCGCGGTACGGCGGGGACGAGTTCGTCGTGCTGCTGCCGGGGGCGCCTTTGCACGCGGCGGAGGCGGCTTTGGGGCGGGCGGTGGACGCGGTGGCGACGTTGCCGGGGGACTTGTCGCGCGGGGTGACGTTGTCGGTGGGGGTCATCTCGGTGCGGCCCCGGGAGTCGGCGCACCAGGCGTTGGCCCGGGCGGACTCGGCGATGTACCTGGCCAAGCGGCGAGGTGGGTGCCAGGTGGCGGCCGTCGAGGGCGAGGCGTCGGCCGAGGCCTGATCGGCGCGGCGCGTCCGGGGTGTGGCCTCCGGCCCCCGTCTCCATTGTCCCATCGGGGTACGACAGTTCTGGTCGCGGGGCGTGATTGCGGGCACATCACCGGTGCGTCCGGTGATCGTTCCCGTCGTCTGGTCCAGACCGGCGTGGGGGTCACTCGTTCGAGCGGGATTCGTCGTCGCGTGGGGCGTAGATGCACTGGGGGGCTTGCGATCCGCCGGTCCGGGTCAGGTCCCGGAGGGGTCGGCGACGAGGGCGGTCCGGGGTGTTCGCGGCGGTCGGAAGGGGTCTCCGGACGGTGTCGGGGTGGGGTCCGACAGGTAACTGCCAGGTTGCCGCCGTGGAAGGCGAGGGGGGCTCGGAGGCTTAGTATCAGCACCTGGCGGGAGCCAGGCCTTCCCGCTGGCAGGCACGCACTCAGCTAGGGAGAGCGCTGATGCTCGAGGGTGTTTCCACCCCAGTCAGCACGATCGTCCTCGCAGCGGGTGAAGGCACCCGCATGCGCTCAGCCACCCCCAAGGTGTTGCACCGGATCGCCGGCCGCTCCCTCGTGGAGCACGCGGTCCGCGCCGCCGCCGGGACCGATCCCGACCACCTGGCCGTCGTCGTCGGGCACGGCCGGGCCGCGGTCACCGCACACCTCGACAGCCTGTCGACCGCACTGGACCGCAAGGTCACCGTCGCGGTCCAGGAGCAGCAGAAGGGCACGGGCCACGCGGTCGGCTGCGGCCTGGCCGAACTGCCCGCCGACCTGACCGGCACGGTCGTCGTCACCTACGGCGACGTCCCGCTGCTCGACGCCCAGACGTTGAACGACCTGCTCGTCGAACACGGGAACGCCGGCAACGCCGTGACCGTGCTGACCGCGATCGTCCCGGACCCCACCGGTTACGGCCGGATCGTCCGGAACGAGGCCGGCGAGGTCGAGGGGATTGTTGAACAAAAGGACGCGACTCCTGTTCAACAATCCATCAACGAGATCAACTCCGGTGTCTACGCCTTCGACGCCGAGGTGCTGTGCGACGGGCTCTCCCGGCTGTCCACCGACAACGCGCAGGGCGAGCTGTACCTGACCGACGTCCTGTCCATCGCGCGCGGCGACGGCAAGCGGGTCGGCGCGGTGATCACGAACGACGCGTGGCTGGTGGAGGGCGTCAACGACCGGGTCCAGCTCGCTCGGCTGGGTGCGGAGTTGAACCGGCGGATCGTCGAACAGTGGATGCGGGCCGGGGTCACCGTGATCGACCCGGCCACCACCTGGGTGGACGTGGACGTGCAGATCGGCCGTGACGCCACCATCGAGCCCGGCGTGCAGCTGCGCGCGGGCACCGTGGTCGGCGAAGGCGCGGTCGTCGGGCCGGACACCACCCTCAGCGGCTGCTCCATCGGCGCGGGCGCGACCGTCGTGCGCACCCACGGCACCGGCGCCCAGATCGGCGCGGGCGCCTCGGTCGGGCCGTTCGCCTACCTCCGCCCCGGCACCAGGCTCGGCGCCGACGGCAAGATCGGCACGTTCGTCGAGGTCAAGAACTCCGAGATCGGCACCGGCTCCAAGGTGCCGCACCTGAGCTACATCGGCGACGCCACCATCGGCGAGCACTCCAACATCGGCGCGGCCAGCGTCACCGTCAACTACGACGGCGTCAACAAGCACCGCACCGTCATCGGGTCCCACGCCCGCACCGGCTCGGACAACATGTTCGTCGCCCCCGTCACCGTCGGGGACGGCGCGTACACCGGCGCCGGGACCGTCGTGCGCCGCGACGTGCCGCCGGGCGCGCTGGCCGTGTCCGGCGGTCCGCAGCGCAACCTCGAGGGGTGGGTCCTGAACCGCAGGCCCGGCACCCCTGCCGCTCAAGCGGCACAGGACGCCCTGGCGTCGCAGAATGCCGAGACAACCGCCGAGGAAGGGCGTTGACCGTGAACCCCACCATGCCCGGGACCCCGAAGAAGAACCTGATGCTCTTCGGCGGTCGCGCCTACCCCGAGCTGACCGAGCAGGTGGCCAAGCACCTCAACGTGTCGGTGACCCCGCAGTCGGCCTACGACTTCGCCAACGGCGAGATCTTCGTCCGCTTCGAGGAGTCGGTGCGCGGCTGCGACGCGTTCGTCATCCAGTCGCACTGCGCGCCCATCAACCAGTGGCTGATGGAGCAGCTGATCATGGTGGACGCGCTCAAGCGGGCCTCCGCCAAGCGCATCACCGTGATCATGCCGTTCTACCCGTACGCGCGGCAGGACAAGAAGCACCGCGGCCGCGAGCCGATCTCCGCCCGCCTGGTCGCCGACCTGTTCAAGACCGCCGGCGCCGACCGCCTGGTCGCCGTCGACCTGCACACCGCCCAGATCCAGGGCTTCTTCGACGGCCCCGTGGACCACCTGTGGGCCATGCCGCTGCTGGCCGAGCACATCCGCGACAAGTACGCGGGCCAGGAGCTGACCGTGGTGTCCCCGGACGCCGGCCGCACCAAGCTGGCCGAGAAGTGGGCCGACACCCTGGGCGGCGCGCCGATCGCGTTCATCCACAAGACCCGCGACCCGCTGCGCCCCAACGAGGTCGTCGCCAACCGCGTGGTCGGCCAGGTCAAGGACCGGCTGTGCGTGGTGATCGACGACATGATCGACACCGGCGGCACCATCGTGAAGGCCGTGGAGCAGCTGCTGGCCGAGGGCGCCTCCGACGTGGTGATCGCCGCCACCCACCCGGTCCTCTCCGGCCCGGCGGTGGACCGCCTGCGCAACTGCGGCGCCCGCGAGGTCGTCTTCACCGACACCCTGCCCATCCCGGCCGAGAAGCGCTTCGACGCGATGACCGTGCTGCCGATCGCGCCCCTGCTGGCCCGCGTGATCCAGGAGGTCTTCGAGGACGGCTCCGTCACGAGCCTTTTCGACGGCAACGCCTGAGAGAGCCGACCCGACACGCCGGGGTGCCCGAAAGGGGTGCCCCGGCGTGTTCGCGTTCATCCGACGGTGGGGCCTATCCCGGGGCACCCCCGATTAGGACCAGTTCGGAGACCGGCCTACACTGGTCGGGTTGCCTCGGCGAGGGCGAGCGTCACGCTTGTCGTGATCGACGCGGCGGTTGTGGTGATGCCGCGCGTGTCCACCCTCCGCGCCGCCCGTCGTCGTAGGCCAGCACCCCGCTTTGCGCACCGAAGTACCGCCCGACGTTTCAAGGCCAGACCGTTAGGAGAGCCCCACCGTGTCCGAGGTCCGTCTCGCCGCAGAGGAGCGCACCGAGTTCGGCAAGGGCGCCGCCCGCCGCACCCGTCGTGCCGGAAAGATCCCCGCGGTGCTCTACGGCCACGGCTCCGACCCGAAGCACCTGGCCCTGCCGGCGCTCGAGTTCGCCCGTGTCGTCCGCGAGCACGGTCACAACGCAGTTCTGACGCTGGACATCGACTCCACCAGCGAACTCGCGCTGACCAAGACCGTCACCACGCACCCGATCAAGAACTACATCGAGCACGTGGACCTGCTGCTGGTGCAGCGGGGCGAGAAGGTCACCGTCGACGTGCCCGTCGTCGTCACCGGTGAGCCCGCCGCCGCGACCCTGGTCACCCAGGACCTGACCACGATCCAGGTCGAGGCCGAGGCGCTGCACATCCCGGAGCAGATCGAGCTGTCGATCGAGGGCGCCGAGGCCGGCACCCAGGTCCACGCGTCCGACCTGAAGCTGCCCTCCGGTGTCGGCCTGGTGACCGACGCCGAGGCGCTGGTCCTCGCCGTGAACGCCGCCCCGACCGCCGCCCAGCTGGACGGTGGCGAGGGCGAGGCCGCGGACACCGAGGCCTCCGAAGAGAGCTGAGCCCATCACGTCGGGCTGGTCGAACGGCACGTCACCCCCGCCTCCGGGTGGGGGCGGCGTGCCGTTCGCGTCGCTCAGCCCGGCGCAGGTGCGCTCGACGTCCTTCCCCCGCGGCCGGCGGGGCAAGGGCTACGACCCCGCCCAGGTCGACGCGTTCCTGATCCGGATCGCCGACGCCCTGTCCGGGCGTAGCGCGCTTCACCCCGACGAGGTCCGCCGGGTCGTCTTCCACGAGGTGCCCGGCGGCTACGACCAGCGGTCCGTGGACGAGTTCCTGACCCGCATGGAGTGGCAGCTGCGGGCCGGGCTGGTGCCGCCGACCGGGCTGCGCACGGGCGCGGACCTGCTGGCGGTGAAGATCCCCCGGTCGTCCAACGGCTACGATCGCGGCGAGGTCGACGCGTTCCTGGCGCGCGCCGCCGCCTCCCTGGACGGGCGCGGCCGGATGACCGCCACCGAGGTCCGCCACACCAGGTTCAGCACCACGTCCGGCCTGCGGCGGGGGTACCAGACCCGCGCGGTGGACGCCCTGTTGGACGAGCTTGAGCAGGAGTTGCGGTTCCGTGGCCGATGACATCGCCCTGGTGGTGGGCCTGGGCAACCCGGGCCCCAAGTACGAGGGCAACCGGCACAACGTGGGGTTCATGGTCCTCGACGTGCTCGCCGACCGGATCGGCGGCAAGTTCAAGGCGCACAAGGCCGGCGCCGAGGTCCTCGAAGGACGGCTGGGCTCGCGCAAGGTGGTGCTGGCCAAGCCGCGCGGCTACATGAACACCTCCGGCGGCCCGGTCGCGGGCACCGCGCGCTTCTACAAGGTGCGGCCCGCCGACATCGTCGTCGTGCACGACGAGCTGGACCTGCCGTTCGCCGCGGTCCGGATGAAGCTGGGCGGCGGCGAGAACGGCCACAACGGCCTGCGCTCGATCACCAAGTCCCTGGGCACCAAGGACTACCACCGCGTCCGCTTCGGCGTGGACCGCCCGCCGGGCCGCATGGACCCGGCGGACTACGTGCTGCGCGACTTCTCCCTGGTGGAGCGCAAGGAACTCGCCTTCGAACTGGACCGCGCGGCCGACGCCGTCGAGGCCCTGCTCGAACTGGGCCTGGAAGCCGCCCAGAACAAGTTCCACTAGGCAGGCTTCGTCCTCAGGCCGGCACCAGGGCCGCCGCGGCGGAGCGGCGGAGCTTGCCGGACGGGGTCTTGGGCAGGCTGCCCGGCTTCAGGACCACCACCGCGAACGGGCGCAGGCCCACCGCGTCCACGACCCGGGCGTTGATCTCCTTGGTCAGGTCCTTCACCGCGTCGTCCTCGCCCGCGTGCTTGGACTCCACGACCACGGCGAACCGCTCCCGCCGCGTCCCCGCGTCCAGGCGCACCGCGACCGCGTTGCCCGCCCGCACGCCCTCCACGGACGTCGCCGCCCGCTCGATGTCGGTCGGGTAGATGTTGCGGCCACCCATGATGATCACGTCCTTGCGCCGCCCGCACACGACGACCTGGCCGTCCACCACGTAGCCCTCGTCGCCGGTGTCCAGCCAGCCCTCGGCGTCCTGCGTGGCCAGCGGGCCGTCCACGGTCAGGTAGCCCGGTGTGACGGCCTCGCCCCGCACGCGCAACTGCCCCACTTCGCGCTCGCCGCGCACCGCGCCCGAGTCGTCCACCACCTGCACCTCCAGGCCCGGCAGCGGCGGACCGAGCAGCGGGAACGACCGCGCGTCCGGACCGGGCTCCACCGGCACCGCGCGCCGGTTCGCCTCCAACTCGTCCGGGTCGACGTGGTCCACCGCCATGCCGGTGAACACGGGCGCGAACGCCACGCCCAGCGTCGTCTCCGCCATGCCGTACGCGCACAGCACGCACTCCGCGGGCATCCCGAACCGCGCGCCCGCGTCGGTGAACGCCTTCACCGCGGTCGGGTCGATCGGCTCGGCCCCGTTCAGCGCGATCCGCAGCCGGGACAGGTCCCACGTGCCGTCCTCCACGCCGCCCATGCGGCGGGCGGCGATGGCGTAGGCGAAGTTCGGCGCGGCGGTGATGGTGCCCCGGTAGCGGCTGATCAGGTCGGGCCACAGCGTGGGGCGGGCGAGGAAGTCGACCGGGGTGACCTTCACCAGGTCGATGCCGAACAGCATCGGCACGGTCAGGAAGCCGACCATCCCCATGTCGTGGAACAGCGGCAGCCACGACACCATCCGGTCGGTCTCCGGGTCGAGCTCCGCCGCCTCCTCCATGGCCTTCGCGTTGGACCACAGGTTGCCGTGCGTGATGCGGACGGCCTTCGGGTCGGCGGTGGAGCCGCTGGTGAGCTGGAGCAGGGCGGTCGCGGATTCGTCGACCTCGACCGGCGCGGGCAGCGGGTCGCCGTCCAGCTCGTCGAGCCTGCGGTAGGACACGCCGTTCTCGTCGAGGACGCCCGCGAGCGCGTCGAACGGGCTGCCCAGCAGGACGAGTCGGGCGCCGATCATGGCCAGCACGCGCAGGGTGTCCGTGGCCCACTCGGCGAGGTCGGTGCGCGGGGTGGGCTGGTGCAGCATGGTGATGCTGCCGCCGGACAGCCACACCGCCTGCACGGCGGGCGCGATCTCCGCCGGGTCGCCCGCGAGCACGGCCACCGCCTCGCCCGGCGCGACCCCGCCCGCGACGAGCGCGCCGGCCATCCGCCGGGCCTCCTCGTGCACTTCCGCCCACGTGCGACGGGTCGGAGCGGTCGGCTCACCCGTCGTCATCCCTCGATCGTTGGCACTCGCAGCGGTTGCCACCATCGTGTCCACGAACCGGCTCATGGGGGTCAGAGTAGAACGATCTCCACCGCATTGAGCCAAAGGGGCGAAACAACTTCACCTCCGTCCGGAGATACTCCCCGGTACACGAGAGAAGGAGATGAGGGTGGGGTTCGAAGCGCGTCCGCACACGGCCACGCGTCCGGCCACGGCACCGCGTCCGACCACGGCACCGCGTCCGCACGCACCGGCGCACCCGGCGCCGCTGCTCAGCGCCCAGGACCTGCGCCAGGTCGCGTTCCACCGCCCGCCGCCCGGGACGCCGGGCTACGAGGAGCGCCAGGTCGACGACTTCCTCGACCGCATCGAGGCCACCCTCCTGGGCCGCGACGACGTGACCGAGCAGGACGTCCGCCGCATGCGGTTCCGCCCCGCGCAGCCCGGCTACCACGCGGTCGAGGTGGACGCGTTCCTCGAACTGGTCGCGGAAACCCTGAGATCGACCCCGCAGCGCAGACAGGCCGTGGCCCCGGCGCAAGGCGCGCACGCCACGTCCACCGCCATGCGGCCCGCCCCGAGGCTGACCCCGCAGGACGTCCGCGGCGTCCGGTTCCACAAGCCGAGGCCGGGGAACCGGGGCTACCACGAGGGCGAGATCGACGCCTTCCTGGACCGCATCGAAGCCACCCTGGCCGGCCGCGACACCCTGACCGCGCTGGAGGTCCAGGACCACGAGTTCTCCTGGGCCCCGCCCGGGATGATCGGCTACGACGAGGACGACGTGGACACCTTCCTGGACCTCGTCGTGGTGACCCTCGAACAGACCCCGCCGCCGCCGCCCGTCCGCCCCCGCCCCAACGTCGGCTCCCGCCCGTTGACCGCGCGGGACGTGCGCACGGTCGAGTTCGGCAAACCCCCGCGCGGCCGCCGCGGCTACCACGAGTCCCAGGTGGACAAGTTCCTGGACCGCATCGAGGCCACCCTCCTGGGCAACGACGACCTGACCGCCCAGGACATCCGCGAAGCCAAGTTCAGCCGCCCGATGTTCGGCCGCAGGGGCTACGACGAGACCGAGGTCGACGCGTTCCTGGCCCGGGTGGAGAAGCAGCTGTCGGACGGGCCGCTCCGGCCGGGCGCGCTGCCGGCGATCACGTCGTGGAAGCAGTTGCGGATGATCAAGATCCCGATGGCCGGCCCGAACCGGCGGGGTTACCGGACCTCGCAGGTGGACCGCGTGCTGGAGGAGGTCGGGATCGCGCTGGACGGGATGATCGGCGCGTCGTCGGCGGAGGTGGAGAAGACCCGGTTCGCGCTGTCGTTGATGAACGGCCAGGGCTACGACTGCGCATTCGTGGACGAACTGATGCCGTTGTTGGTGGCCGAACTCCGCCGCCGAGGCCGCTGACCCCACTTCTCGCCGCCCAGCGGCTGCTTTTCGCTTTTCGCCGCGCTCCGCGCGGCGGGCTGGCTATCAGCCACAGGCGGGGCTTCGGTTCCCCCACCGCATGGCCTGGCAAAGCCGACCACAGATTTCCCGGGTGCCGCTGAAAACTTTTGCTCGTTCCTCGCAAAACTTTTCGGCTGCACCCGGGAAATCTGTGGTAGCCCTTCGGGCGGGCCATACGGGGATGACACAAGCAAGAAGCCCGGGTTGGGGTGTGTGCCCCGGCGGCACTGCCCGACGGCGCTGCGCGCCGAAGTGCAGGGCGCTGCGCGCCGAAGTGCAGGGCGCTGCGCGCCGAAGTGCAGGGCGCTGCGCGCCGAAGTGCAGGGCGCTGCGCGCCGAAAGCGGGTGTCAGCCTCGGGTCACCTTGAGGACCTTGTCGTTGGTGCCGTTGGACGTCGTCACGTAGAGGGCCTTGTCCGGGCCGAGTTCGGCGCCCCGCAGGCGGCCGTGGGTGTCGTCCAGTTCAGGCGGGATGGACACCGAGTGCACGCCGCCCTCGACCGTGACCGTGAACAGCAGGACCTTGGACCCCTTCAACGCGGTAACCGCGAGCACGCCGTCCATGTCGCCCCACTCCGCGCCTTCCAGGAACACGGCGTCGCAGATCGCCTCCGTGGGGCGGCCCGACGACCAGACGGCCGGGACGGCGTCGGGGAAGCGCTCCAGGTCGGTCATGGGCACGTCCTCGTCGTACCCGCCCTCGGTGCCGCCCTTGGACGGGTCCCAGCCGTAGTTCGCGCCCGGCTTGATGACGTTCACCTCGTCGTCCACGTCCGGGCCGTGTTCGGCGGCCATGATCAAGCCGTCCTTGCGCACGGCTACGCCCTGGACGTTGCGGTGGCCGTACGTCAGGACGCCGCCCTCGCCGGTTTCCAGGTTCAGCTTGAGGACCTTGCCCCCGAGGCTGTTGCGGTCCTGGGGGATCGACGCCCGGGCGGTGTCGCCGGTGCCGACGAGGAGGGAGCCGTCCTTGTCCAGCGACAAGCGGCAGCCCGAGTGGCGTCCGCTGGGGTTGGCCGGGAAACCGTCGCGCAGCGGGTTCTTCACCCGGCTCGCCTGGAAGCCGTCCAGTTCGAAGGTGACCAGGCGGATGTCGTTCGCCGTGTTGAAGCACGCGGTGAAGCGCTTGGTGGTGGCGAAGTCGGGGTGCACGAGCAGGCCCATCAGCCCGCCCTCGCCGCGCGCGACGACGTCTCCCAGATCGGCCTTGATCTGCGTCTTCTGCCCCTTGTCCACGAGGACCAGTCGGCCGGGGCGCTCGGTGACGAGCATTCGGCCGTCGGGCAGGAAGCCGACCTCCCACGGGTGGCTGAGACCGTCGGCGACGACCTCGACCTTGATGCCCTTGGGCGGGTCGGCGGGTGGCGCGCTGCCGCCGGGGGACTCGGCCGTGGAACACCCGGCGACCAGCAGTAAGGCGGCAACTCCGACAACCCGGCGCATACCGCTCAGCATGCCCACTACGGTGTGAATTCGCCCTACAGTGGATAGGGGCGTTCGTGTGGCAGGCGGGCGGTGGCCTCGTCCAGGTGGCCGGCGCGGACCAGCGCGTGGATCTCGTGGACCAGGGGGCGTGATGTCGGTGATGCCCACGATCCACTCGTCCACGTACCGCTGCGAAGCCCGCCCGGCGATCCCGGTGGCGTCGTTGTACGCCTGGTACACCGTGATGTGCCGATCGTCGTAGTCGGCACGGACCTCTTTGTACTCCACGACTTCAGCGTGATCGGCCGGTCAACGGGATTTCAGTGCGCGAGGTCGTACTCCCGGCGGGCCTCGGTGATCGTGGCGCGGTGGCGGGCGGCCCAGTCGGCCAGGGCTTCCAGCGGTCCGCGGATCTCCTCGACCAACGGCGTGGTGGCGTACTCGACGCGGGGCGGGGCGTCCGGGTGCACGGTGCGGGTGATCAGGCCGTTGCGCTCCAGGTTGCGCAGGCTCAACGTCAGCATCCGGCGGCTGACGCCCTCGATGGACCGCTCCAACTCGCTGAACCGGCGCGGGCCGTCGCCGAGCCGCACCAGCACCTGCGCGCTCCACTTGTCGCCGATCACCGCGAGGACGTCGCGCAGCGGGCAGTCGTCCGTGACCTGGTCGGTCACCTCTGTGTGCCGTCGGGACAAGAAAGTGCCTCCTTCCGAAGGCGTCCATCGTGGTTGATCATCGCCCGGTACAAGAGGTAACTCTCCAGGTCGAAGGGGCTTCGACATGCCTTGTGCGCGCGTTGACGGGCTCAAGGTCCACTACGAGGTCACCGGGGACGGCCCGCCGCTGGTGTTGCACCCCGGTATGTTCTGCGTCGGCGAGGACTGGGCGCGCCGCGGCTACACGCCCGTGCTGCGGGCCGAGCACACCGTGATCGCGATCGACCCGTTGGGCCTGGGCGCGAGCGACGGGCCGCACGACCCGGCCGCGTACGCCCTGCCGCGTCGGGTCGCGCACGTGACCGCCGTCCTGGACGACCTCAAGATCGAGGCCGCCGCGTGCTGGGGGTACTCGCTGGGCGCGCTGACCGTCCTCGGGATGGCGGTGCACGCGCCCGAGCGGTGCACCCGGGTGGTCGCCGGGCGTGGGACCCGGTCGACGGGTTCCGGTCGGGGCTGGAGCACGCGCTGCGCCGGTACGGCCTGCCTGCCGACACCGACCCGTTCACGCTGCTGCGGGACGGCGCGTGCGCGGACCCCGACCAGGCGGCGGTGATCGACGCGGCCGACCCGGAGGCCCTGCGGGCCAACTTCGCGGCGTTCTCCGCCGACCGCGGGCTCCACGCCGCGCTCATGGGCACCCGCGTGCCCTTGCTCATGTACTGCGGGACCGAGGACCCGTGGCACGACCCGATGCGCGAGGTCGCCGGGCGGGTCGGCGCGGACTTCTTCGCGGTGCCCGGTGCGGACCACGGCGGCGGCTGGGCCCGGCGGGACGACGTGCTGCCGGTGGTCCGGGCGTTCCTCGGCGCGGGCACCGCCTCCGGGTAATCGACCGGCGGAGTGTCGTGGGGTGCCCGTAGGCTGGTGGGCGAGCACCCCTCGCGGCGGCGTCAAGGTCCCGGGCAGGGGTCTGTTCTCGTCTGCCCCCAAGGGAGCCACGCAATGCCCCAGTCCGGCCCGCTGTCCGGCCTGTTGACCGCTGTCCTGTCCGACAAGGCGCTCACCACGCTGGTCGACTCCACCGGCGCACCCGACCTGGAGCTGGAGGGCGCGCCCGCCGCCCGGCCGCTGGTGGTGGCCGCGCTGAGCCGCAAGGTGCCGGTGCTCGCCGTCACCGCCACCGGCCGCGAGGCCGACGAGCTGACCGGGGTGCTGCGCGACCTCATCGGGCGCGACGCCGTGGCGAACTTCCCCAGCTGGGAGACGCTGCCCCACGAGCGCCTGTCGCCGCGCGCGGACACGGTGGGCGCCCGGCTCCAGGTCCTGCGCCGGCTCAAGCACCCCGGTGACGAGCCGCTGAAGGTCGTCGTCGCCACCGTCCGCAGCCTCATCCAGCCGATGGCCCCGGGCCTGGGCGACCTCAAGCCCGTCGACCTCGAAGTCGGTGTCGAGCACGACTTCGAGGACCTGCTCAACGACTTCGCCCAGCTCGCCTACACCCGCGTCGACATGGTCGAGAAGCGCGGCGAGTTCGCGGTACGCGGCGGCATCCTCGACGTGTTCCCGCCGACCGCCGAGCACCCGCTGCGGGTCGAGTTCTGGGGTGACGAGGTCAGCGAGATCCGGCCGTTCTCGGTGGCCGACCAGCGCTCGCTGCCGGAGAGCGTCACGAAGTTCACCGCCCCGCCGTGCCGCGAGCTGCTGCTCACCGACCGGGTCAAGGAGACCGCCGCCGCGCTGGCCGCCGAGCACCAGGCCGACGCCCAGCTCGCCGAGATGCTCGACAAGATCGCCAACGGCATCCCGTCCGAGGGCATGGAGGCGCTGATCCCCGCCCTGTGCGAGGGCGAACTCCAGCTGCTCACCGACGTCGTCCCGGACGGCACGCACGTCCTGCTGGCCGACCCGGAGAAGATCCGCGCCCGCGCCCACGACCTCGTCCGCACCGGTCAGGAGTTCCTGGAGGCCTCCTGGATGGCGGCGGCGGGCGGCGGCAAGGCCCCGATCGACCTCGGCGCGTCGGCCTACCGCGGCCTGGGCGAGGTCGCCGACGCGGCCCGCGCGAAGGGCCGGCCGTGGTGGACGCTCAGCCAGCTGACCACCGAGGGCGGCGACGTCGTCCGCCTGGAGTTCAAGCACGTCGAGGCCTACCAGGGCGACGTGGACCGGGCGTTCACCGACTTGCGCGCGCACACCGCGTCCGGCGGCACGGCCGTCCTGGTCGTCCCCGGCGCGGGCACCGCCCAGCGCGCGGTCGAGCAGCTCGCGGACGCCGAGGTGCCCGCCGTGCTCCGGGAAACCCTCGACACGCCACCGAAGGCCGGGGCGGTGTCGGTCGTGCGCGGCGCGCTGGAGGACGGCTTCGCGCTGCCCGACCTGGCCCTGGTCGTGCTCACCGAGACCGACCTGACCGGCGGGCGCGGCGGGACGTCCACGAAGGACATGCGCCGGATGCCGTCGCGCCGCCGCAACGCGGTGGACCCGTTGGCGCTCAAGCCCGGCGACTTCGTGGTGCACGAGCAGCACGGCATCGGCAAGTACGTGGAGATGGTGCAGCGCACGGTCGCCGGCGCGACCCGCGAGTACCTGGTGCTGGAGTACGCGTCCTCCAAGCGCGGCCAGCCCGGCGACCGGCTGTTCGTGCCCACCGACCAGCTCGACGAGGTGTCCCGGTACGTCGGCGGCGAGCTGCCCACGCTGAACAAGCTCGGCGGCAGCGACTGGAAGAACACCAAGGCCAAGGCGCGCAAGGCGGTCAAGCAGATCGCGGCCGAGCTGGTGCAGCTCTACGCCGCCCGCCAGGCCGCGCCCGGCCACGCGTTCGCGGCGGACACCCCGTGGCAGCGGGAGCTGGAGGACGCGTTCCCGTTCACCGAGACCGTCGACCAGATGGCCGCGATCGACGAGGTCAAGGCTGACATGGAGCGCTCGGTCCCGATGGACCGGGTGATCTGCGGCGACGTCGGCTACGGCAAGACCGAGATCGCGGTGCGGGCGGCGTTCAAGGCGGTGCAGGACGGCAAGCAGGTCGTCGTCCTGGTGCCCACCACCCTGCTCGCCCAGCAGCACCTCAACACGTTCACCGAGCGGATGCGGGCGTTCCCGGTGAAGGTCAAGGGCCTGTCCCGGTTCACCGACCCGACCGAGGCCGAGCTGACCATCGCGGGACTGGCCGACGGCGAGGTGGACGTCGTCATCGGCACCCACCGGCTGTTGCAGAAGGGCTTGCGCTACAAGGACCTCGGTCTGGTGATCGTGGACGAGGAGCAGCGGTTCGGCGTCGAGCACAAGGAGCACATCAAGGCGCTGCGCACGCACGTCGACGTGCTCACCATGTCCGCCACGCCGATCCCGCGCACCCTGGAGATGTCGCTGGCGGGCATCCGCGAGATGTCCACCATCCTCACCCCGCCCGAGGAGCGGCACCCGATCCTGACCTACGTCGGCCCGTACGACGACAAGCAGGTCGGCGCGGCGATCCGGCGCGAGCTGCTGCGCGACGGCCAGGTGTTCTACGTGCACAACCGGGTGTCGTCGATCGAGAAGGCCGCCCGCCGCATCCGCGACCTGGTCCCCGAGGCCCGCGTGGTCACCGCGCACGGCCAGATGAACGAGGACAAGCTGGAGAAGATCATCCAGGGGTTCTGGGAGCGCGAGTACGACGTGCTGGTGTGCACGACGATCGTCGAGACCGGCCTGGACATCTCCAACGCCAACACGCTCATCGTCGAGCGCGGCGACATGCTCGGCCTGTCCCAGCTGCACCAGCTGCGCGGCCGGGTCGGCCGGGGCCGCGAGCGCGGGTACGCCTACTTCCTGTACCCGCCGGAGGCCCCGCTGACCGAGACCGCGCACGACCGGCTCGCGACCATCGCGCAGAACACCGAGCTGGGCGCGGGCATGGCGGTGGCCATGAAGGACCTGGAGATCCGCGGCGCGGGCAACATCCTGGGCGCCGAGCAGTCCGGCCACATCGCGGGCGTCGGGTTCGACCTGTACGTGCGGCTGGTCGGCGAGGCCGTGGAGGCGTTCCGCCGGCACGCGGGCGCGGAGGTCGACGGCGAGGAGGAGCTGGCCGAGGTCCGGGTGGACCTGCCGGTCGACGCGCACATCCCGCACGACTACGTCCCCGGCGAGCGGCTTCGGCTGGAGGCCTACCGCAAGATCGCGGCGGCGGCCGACGAGGACGCGCTGCGGGCGGTGTGGGACGAGCTGAAGGACCGCTACGGCACCCCGCCGCTGCCGGTCGAGCGGCTGCTCGCGGTGGCCCGGTTCCGGCAGACCTGCCGCCGGCACGGCGTCACCGAGGTCGCCACCCAGGGCAACACGATCCGCTTCGCCCCGCTGGAGCTGAAGGACTCGCAGCTGGTGCGGATGCGCCGGCTGTTCCCGAAGGCGGTGTACAAGCAGGTTACGGGCACGGTGAGCGTGCCTAGGCCGACCGAGGGGGCGGCAGGCGGCCGAATGGGCGCACCCCTGCTCCGCGACCAGGAACTGATCGACTGGTGCGCTCACTTTTTGGAGTCGTTGGCGGGTACTCGCGCGCGTGAGCTTGCGAACTCGCCATCCAACACAGCAGCTCCGCTCGCTCCGCCCTCCGAGCGCTAGCGAGGAGGGCGGGGTGAGCGGCGTCACCGGTTCGTGAGAAGGTAGCCGGCGTGAGGACAGTGCAGAGGCGCTTCACCCTGGTCGGCGCGGCGGTCGCACTCCTGGTGGCGGGCTGCGGCACCGGCCCGAGCCAGGTGGGCGCGGCGGCCATCATCGGCGACTCCGTGATCCCGCTAGAGCAGGTCCAGCAGCGGCTGGACGCGCTCCGGAAGAAGGAGCCGGAGGTCCAGAAGCTCCAGGAACAGCACAAGTTCGACGAGGTCGCGCGGATCGCCATGGGCGCCTACGTCCAGCAGGAGCTGGTCAAGCGCGCCGCGGAACGCGAGGGCGTCACCGTGTCCGAGGAGGCGGTGACCCAGGCCGTGGACGACGCCGGCGGCGCGGAGACCGCCTCCGAGCGGACCGTCTGGGACGCCACCACGTACCGCGACTGGGCGAAGACCCAGCTCCTCGCGGTCGAGCTGGGGCGCAAGCACGTCGACCGGATGGAAGTCACGTTCGACTACTTCTACGCCAAGGACGACACCGAGGCGAAGGAGAAGGCCAGGCAGGTGGAGAAGGACCCGGCCAAGATGGCCGAGTTCGTCAAGGCCGCTCCGACGAGCCCGGACGGGCAGCAGCTGTCCGGGAGCGGCGAGAAGGTGCACTCCGCCGAGGTGCCGAGGTTCGCCGCGACCCCCCTGTTCGCGGTGCGACCGGGCACGGTCGTGGCGTTCGCCCCGGAGCAGGGCAACGCGCAGTGGTTCGTGGCCTACGTGAGGGACTTCAAGGACGACGTCCGCCCGCGTGGCGAGGTGTCCACCGAGCAGTTGGCGCCGCGGGCCCTGGAGGCCATCGGGATGCGGCTGGCCCAGCGGCTCGCGGGTGACCCGGAGATCAGGGTGAACCCGCGCTTCGGCGTGTGGGACCCGTCGGCGATGACGTGCGCCGCGAGCGAGGACACGCTCGCCGGTTTCCAGGCGGCGGTACGTTCGAAGTCGTGAGCACCGTCGTCCTGCTGGGTTCCCAGACCGTCCTGCCCGCCGCCGCGCTGCCCGCTCTGCGGGGCGCGGCGGCGGTCTTCGCTTCACCCGACCTCGACGCCGAGGTGTGGGCGGAGCTGGGGGTGTCGGCGTGGGCGGACGTCCCCGGCCCGGTGGTGTACCTGACCGGGTCGTTGGACGACCCCCGCGCGCGTGACCTGATCGCCGCCGGCGCCGACGTCGTGCGCGGCCCGGTGGGCACCGGTCTGGTGGACGCGGCCCTGGTCATGGACCGGCTGCGGTCGCCGGGCGGCTGCCCGTGGGACGCCGAGCAGGACCACAAGTCGTTGCGGCAGTACCTGGTCGAGGAGACCTATGAACTGCTGGAGGCCATCGAGGACGGCGACCGGGCGGCGCTGCGCGAGGAACTGGGCGACGTGCTGCTGCAGGTCCTGTTCCACGCGCGGATCGCGGCGGAGGACGTCGAGCCGTTCGGCATCGACGAGGTGGCCGGCGACCTGGTGGCCAAGCTGGTGGGCCGGCACCCGCACGTGTTCGAGGGCCACGACCCGGCGGTGCGGGACGCGCACACCCAGCAGCACCGGTGGGAAGAGCTGAAGCAGGTCGAGAAGCAGCGGGAGTCCAGCCTGGACGGGGTCGCCACCGGCCAGCCCGCGGTGGCGCTGGCGGGCAAGCTGGCGCAGCGGACCGCGCGGGCCGGGTTGCCGGTGGACCTGCTGCCCGAGGGCGACGACGTCGGCAGCACGTTGTTCGCGGTGGCGGCGTTGGCGAAGCTGGCGGGCGAGGACCCGGAGACCGAGCTGCGGGCGGTGGCCCGGCGGTTCGAGGCGCGGGTCCGGGCGGCCGAGAAGTCGGCACGGGCGGCCGGCATCACGAAGCTGACCGCCGAGGACTGGCGCGCCCACTGGCCTTCCTGACATCCGACGCGAACAGGGGCAGACGCTGCTTTTCGCCGCGTAGCGGCCGCTTTTGCGCCGCAGGCGCCCTATGGGCTATCAGCCTCCCCCGGGGGGCCTGCCGCGCGGCGAGCGCCGCTTTTGATCTTGAGAGCGCGAAGCGCGTTGGGTTTGAGGGCGCGTCAGTGTGGTTCAAGAGCGCGAAGCGCGTTCGGCTTGAGCGCGTCAGCGCGGTTCAAGAGCGCGAAGCGCGTTCCTCCTCCAGTAGCGGGGAGCGAGTTGCGTTCAGCCCCGCGAAGCGTGGGGTTGAGCGGGGAAGCGCGAGTCTAAAGATTAAAAGCGCCTCGCCGGCGGGCGAGCCACCAAGGATGACACAAGCAAGAAGCCCGGGTTGGGGTGTGTGCCCCGGCGGCACTGCCCGACGGCGCTGCGCGCCGAAGAGCAGCGCGCTGCGTGCGTGGGAGCGCGCTGCGTGCGGGGGTGGTGGTGTGCGGACCGGTTCAGGCGAACATGATCGCGGTTGTCAGGAGGGCGCGCTAACGTCGATCAGGTGAGCGAACAGGCCTACCTCCGCCATCCCCACCTGCACGGCGACCTCGTGACCTTCGTGGCCGAGGACGATGTCTGGCTGGCCCCGCTCGCGGGCGGGCGGGCGTTCCGGGTGACCGCGGACCAGGTGCCGGTGGGCAACCCGCGGTTCGACCCGACCGGCACGCACCTCGCCTGGTCCAGCCGGCGGGACGGTGCGCCCGAGGTGCACCTCGCGCTGGTCACCGGCGGCGAGGCGAAGCGGCTGACGCACTGGGGGTCGTGGACCACCGGGGTGCGCGGGTGGACGCCCCAGGGCGAGGTGCTGGCGGTCAGTTCCACCGGGGAAGCGACGTCCGTGCGCAAGTGGGCGTACGCGGTGCCGGTCGACGGCGGGCCGCCCCGGCGGTTGCCGTTCGGCTGGGTCGGCGATGTCGCGTACGGGCCGGACGGGGTCGTCGCGATCACGTCCAACTACGGGCACGACCCGGCCTGGTGGAAGCGGTACCGGGGCGGGTCGGCGGGCAAGCTGTGGGTCGACCTCAAGGGGGACGGCGAGTTCTCCCGCATCCTCAGCGACCTGACCTCGACCCTGAGCGCGCCGATGTGGGTCGGCGGGCGGTTGGCGTTCCTGTCCGACCACGACGGGGTGGGCAGCGTGTACTCGTGCCTGCCCGACGGCTCGGACCTGCGGCGGCACACCGAGCAGGAGTTCTACGCGCGGGCCGCGACGACCGACGGCGAGCGGATCGTCTACCAGAGCGCGGGCGACCTGTGGGTGCTCGACAGCCTCGACGCGCAGCCGCGCAAGCTGGAAATCCTGCTGGGCGGACCCCGGACGGCCACCCGGCCCCGGCACATCACGCCCCGGCCGGAGGACGTGCACCCGGACAAGACCGGGCGGGCCAGCGTGGTCGAGGTGCGCGGCACCGTGCACTGGGTGACCCACCGGGACGGGCCGGCGCGGGCGCTGGCCGAGCAGCCCGGGGCGCGCAACCGGTTGCCGCGGGTCGTGGGCGACACCGTGGTCTGGGTGACCGACGCGGACGGCGAGGAGGGGCTGGAGTTCGCGCCGGTCGGCGGGGTCGAGCCGGGCAACTCGCCGCGGCGGGTCGCGGTCGGCCGGCTCGGGCGGGTGCTGGAGCTGGCGGTCGCGCCGGACGGGCGCAAGGTCGCCGTGGCCACCCACGACGGGCGGCTGCTGCTGGTCGACGTGGAGTCCGGCGAGGTCCGCGAGGTGCTGCGGGACGCCAACCCCAACGTCAGCGACCTGGCGTTCTCGCCGGACTCGAACTGGCTGGCCTGGTCGCACCCCGGTCCGCGCCCGCTGCACCACATCCGGATGACCAACACCACCGACCTGTCCGTGGTGGACGTGACCCCGCTGCGGTTCGCCGACTTCTCGCCCGCGTTCACCGAGGACGGCCGCTACCTGGCGTTCCTGTCCATCCGCAGCTTCGACCCGGTGTACGACGCGCACGTGTTCGACCTGTCCTTCCCCACCGGCTGCCGCCCCTACCTGCTGCCGCTGGCCGCCACGACGCCCTCGCCGTTCGACCCGCTGCGGCTGGGCCGGCCGGTCGGCGACGACGACAAGGACGACAAGGACAAGGACCACAAGGACGAGAACCCGATCACCGTGGTCGACCTGGACGGCCTGGCCGACCGGGTGGTGCCGCTGCCGGTCGCGGCGGCCGGGTACTCGTCGCTGACCGCCGCGAAGGGCGGGCTGCTGTGGCTGCGCAGCCCGTTGCGCGGGGTGCTGGGCGACAACCTGGCCACGCCGTCGAGCCGGCCGCCGCGCAAGGTGCTGGAGCGGTTCGACCTGACCAAGGCGCGCGCCGACGTGCTGGTGGACGGGCTCGACTCGTACGCGGTCAGCGGCGACGGGCAGCGCCTGGTCGTGCTGGACGGCGGCGACCTGCGGGTCGTGCCGTCGGACCGGAAGGTCGACTCCGACGACCCGGACTCGGTGGACGTGGACCTGTCCCGGGTGCGGGTCGTGCTGGACCGGGCCGCCGAGTGGCGCCAGGCCTACGCGGAGGCGGGCCGGCTCATGCGCGACCACTTCTGGCGCACCGACATGGGCGGCGTGGACTGGCAGGGCGTGCTGGACCGCTACCGGCCGCTGGTGGACCGGCTGGGCAGCTACTCGGACTTGGTGGACCTGCTGTGGGAGGTGCAGGGCGAACTGGGCACCTCGCACGCGTACGTGATCTCGTCAGGCGGGTCGAGCGGGCGGCCGGTGGGGCTGCTCGGGGCGGACCTGGAGCGCGACGAGTCCGGGGCGTGGCGGGTGGTCCGGGTGATCCCGGGCGAGACCTCCGACCCGGCGGCCCGGTCGCCGCTGGCCGCGCCCGGCGTGGCGGTGCGGCCGGGTGACGCGATCGTGGCCGTGGACGGCCGGCAGGTCGACCCGCTGACCGGTCCGGCGCCGCTCTTGGTCGGCACGGCGGGCAAGCCGGTGGAGCTGACCGTGCGGCCGGGTGGCGGCGGGGAGCCGCGCCGGGTGGTCGTGGTGCCGCTGGAGGACGACGAGCCGCTGCGCTACCACGCGTGGGTCGCCGACCGGCGGGCCCGCACGCACGAGCTGTCCGGCGGGCGGGTCGGGTACCTGCACGTGCCGGACATGATGGGCGCCGGCTGGGCGCAGCTGCACCGCGACCTGCGGGTGGAGCTGATGCGCGAGGCGGTCGTGCTGGACGTGCGGGAGAACGGCGGCGGCCACACCTCGCAGCTGGTCGTGGAGAAGCTGGCGCGCAAGGTCATCGGCTGGTCGGTGGCGCGCGGCTACACCACGGCGGACAGCTACCCGGCGGACGCGCCGCGCGGGCCGGTGGTGGCGATCGCGGACGAGTTCGCCGGGTCGGACGGCGACATCGTGAACGTGGCGATCAAGCAGCTGGGCATCGGGCCGGTGGTCGGCACCCGGACGTGGGGCGGGGTGATCGGCATCGACATGCGCTACGACCTGGTGGACGGCACGGTGGTGACGCAGCCCCGGTACGCGAGCTGGTTCGAGGGCGCGGGGTGGGGCGTGGAGAACCACGGCGTGGACCCGGACGTGGAGGTGGTGATCACGCCGCAGGACCGGGTGGCCGGGCGGGACCCGCAGCTGGACACGGCGGTGCGGCTGGCGCTGGAGGCGCTGGAGACCCGGCCGGCGGCCGTTCCGCCGCAGCTCCCGCCCCTCGCCTGATCGAGTTCACCCGACCGTGTGGTGCGGCGGTGGTTGCGACCGGTGCCCCCGAACCGATCAATGAGTAGCACGCAAGATCCTGGTCGGGGGTTCCGGTTCGTGAGTCATCGTGAGTTGCCGCGCAGCGGGCGCGGGTGTGTTTCGGCTGTCGTCCTGCTGCCGGTGGCGGCGCTGGGCGGGGTGCTGGCGTTGGTGTTGACGTTCGGGGCGGAGTCGGAGCCGCCGGTCGAGCAGGGTCGGCGCACGGACGCGCCGGGCCGGCCGACCCTGGTCAGCCTGCGCACCACCGCGCCCCTGCCGGACGATCCCGCCGCGTTGATCGGCGAGCCGCCGGAACGCCGAACAGTGCAGCGCAGCCAGGCGTCCACACCGGGGGCGCCGCCGGCCGGGGAGGTGCCGCCGGGGCCGGGCGTGCCGCCGGCACCGGGCCTGCCGGAGGTGCCGTGGGTGCCGGAGGTGCCGTTGCCGACGGTGCCGTCCCCGTCGTCGTCGGTGGTGGTCCCGACGACGAGCGCCCAGCCCACGTCGTCCGCCACGACCCCGCCGCCGACCTCGGCGCCGCCGTCGACCGAGAGCCCGTCGACGAGCACTCCGCCGACGTTGCAGCCGACCACGCCATCGGTCACCGAAACCACCCCGCAGGCCACCACCACGACCCCAACGACCATGGCCTGACCTGCGGTTTCACCCGTCCGTGTCCGGCTGCCGGCCGGAGCACGTAGCCTGGGGTGCGTGGTCGTCCCGCCGCCCGAGAAAACCACGCCGCGAGCCCCGGCTCGCGGCGGCGTAGGCAACCTGGTCGGTCGGCTGGCCCTGGTCGCCCTGCTGCTCGTGTTCGTGGCGGGCGGCGCGTGGGCGCTGAGCGTCTTCAACCGCCCGAAGCCCCACGACCTGGCCGACCCGCCGTTCCCGGTGCCGTTCCAGGAGGTCGAACCGGGGTCCGCCGCCCCCGGCGTGGCCGGCGAGCTGCCGCCGCAGGCCGCCCCGAGCCAGCAGACGGTCTCCGCGGAACCGCTGACCGCGTGGGCGGTGGCGGTGTCGCAGAAGACCGACATCCCGGTCCGGGCTTTGCGCGCGTACGCCGTGGCGGACCTGATCATGCAGGCCGCACAGCCGGCCTGCCGCGTGTCGTGGGCGACGTTGGCCGGCATCGGCCGGGTCGAGTCCATCCACGGCACGATCAACGGCGCCCGCCTCGGCGAGGACGGCCGCCCGTCCAAGCCGATCATCGGCATCGCGCTGGACGGCCGGCCGGGCGTGAAGGCGATCAACGACAGCGACGGCGGCACCCTCGACGGCGACACCACGTGGGACCGCGCGGTCGGCCCGATGCAGTTCATCCCGACGACGTGGGCGAAGTACGCCGCCCGGGCCAACGGCGACGGCAACCCGCCGGACCCGCAGAACATCGACGACGCGGCCCTGGCGGCGGCGCGGTACCTGTGCTCGGGCGGGCGGGACCTGGCGACGGGGGAGGGCTGGTGGACGGCGGTGCTGGCCTACAACCAGTCGGTGGAGTACGGCCAGAAGGTCTTCAGCGGCGCCGACGCCTACGCCCGCGCCAGCCTGGGCTGACCGTGTTGGATTGCGCCGCCTCCGGCCTCGCGAGGGGTCAGCGGTCGCGTTCGACGGCCAGCCGCGCGCTGACCTCGCCCAGGGCTTCCTGGTACTCCGGGGTCGGGTTCATCGCCGCGGCCATCCGCAGCTGCGCCAACGCCTCCGGCAACCGGCTCTGCCGCTGCAACGTCCGCCCTAACGCGAACCTGGCGTAGTAGTCGCTCGGGTCGAGTTCCAGGACCTTCCGGAACGCCGCCTCGGCGCGCTTGAGCTGCGCCGACCCCAGGTACGCCCGACCGGCCAGCAGTTGCACGCTCGGCTGGTCCGGAGCGGCTTCGAGCACGACGGCCAGCTCGCGCAGCGCCTCCAACGGGCGGCGGTCCGCGAGCAGCGCCTCGGCTCGGCGGAACGCCTCGAAGGTGCTGTCGGTCATGGTCCGATCAACGCTACCCGCGCGTCGGCCGTTCATCGACAGCCGACCGGATGACAGGACGTGTGCTACGCCCCGCCCAACCGCGCCAGGACCGGGTCGAGCGACGCCGGCTGCTCCACGTGGGCGTTGTGACCCACGCCGGCCAGCACCATTCCACCCGGCGCGGCGGCGTGGAGATCCACCTCGGGGCACATCCGGTCGTGCTCGCCGGCGGCCAGGGTGATCGGCGCCTTCGACGCCGAGAGCAGTCCCGCGACGTCCGGTGCGCCCACACCGAAGGCGGCCATGTCGAGCACGGGACGCCACCCGGGACCGTCCGGGACGACACCGTGCTCCAGCGGCACACCGGCGAGCTTCGACGCCCGGTCGACCGCCTCGGCGCGCGTCTCGAAGACCTTCGGGGGCCGGGCCGCGAGGCCGGCGGCGCGCTCCAGTTCCTCGGCGGTCCAGCGCAGCTTGATGCCGACGCCGGCCACCGCCGACACGTCCACGCCGAACCACCCGCTGGCGAGGGTCAACGCCACCACACCGCCCAACGAGTGCCCGAGCACCGCGACCGGCCCGGCGGGCACCACCGACGCCACGGCCGCCGCGAACGAGCCGAACGAGTACCGCTCCAGCGGCCCCGACCGGCCGTGCCCCGGCAGGTCGGGCACCAGCCACGACCCGTTCCACCGGTCGACCACGCCGCGCCACACCTCACCGGTGGCGCCCAACCCGTGCAGGAGGACCAGCAGAGGTCCGGAACCGCCGCGCTCCACGTGGATCACGCGAGAATCGTGCCATGGCCAGTGACGGCGCGAGGCCGCGTCGGCTTGTCGCGTCGCCTTCCGCTCCGATCACGTTTTCGATCGGAGCGAAGACGGCGCGACAAGCCGACTTCCAGGCGGCCTCGCCGCGACGCCGGAGGCGGCGCAATCCAACACAGTGATCGTCGACCCGGACACCTACACGCGCGGCGTGCCCCACCCGGCAACGAGACGCTCCGCAACGGCACCCCCGGCGGCATGATCGCCCTGATGGCCAACCCCGACCAGTACGAACTCCTGAAGAAGGAGCGCACGCTCCTGCCGAACGCGGTCGAGGAGATGTTGCGCTGGTGGACGCCGGTCATGCACTTCCGCCGCACCGCCACCCGGGACATCGAGCTGTCCGGCACGCCCATCGGGGAGGGGGACAAGGTCGTGGTCTGGTTCGCCTCCGCCAACCGGGACGAGCGGGGTCTTCACAGACCCCCACCGGTTCGACGTGAGGCGTCGTGACATAGACCACTTGTCGTTCGGGCACGGCCCCCACTTCTGCCTCGGCGCGCACCTGGCCCGCGTGCAGCTACGTGCGTTTTTCGGCGCCGTGCTCGACCCCCTGGGCGTGCTGGAGGCCGCCGGGGAGCCCACGCGGCTCCGGTCGAACTTCCAGAACGGGGTCAAACGCCTACCCGTGGGTCACCAACTAGGCTCCTCATCGGTAAAGACATGGTCTGACTAGGGAGCGCACGTGGCGGTCATCGAGCAGGTCGGCGCCCGCGAGATCCTGGACTCGCGAGGCAACCCCACCGTCGAGGTAGAGGTGGCGCTGGACGACGGCACGCTGGAGCGCGCCGCGGTGCCGTCGGGGGCTTCGACCGGTGAGCACGAGGCGGTCGAGCTGAGGGACGGCGACAGCAAGCGCTACCTGGGCAAGGGCGTCGAGAAGGCGGTCACCGCGGTCCTCGACGAGATCGGCCCCGAGCTGGTCGGCATCGAGGCCGTCGAGCAGCGCGTGGTGGACCAGAAGCTGGTCGACCTCGACGGCACGCCGGACAAGTCCCGCCTGGGCGCGAACGCCATCCTCGGCGTGTCGCTCGCGGTGGCGAAGGCGGCGGCGGCGTCCAGCGGCCTGGAGCTGTTCCGCTACGTGGGCGGCCCGAACGCGCACGTGCTGCCGGTGCCGATGCTGAACATCCTCAACGGCGGCGCGCACGCCGACACCGACGTGGACATCCAGGAGTTCATGATCGCGCCGATCGGCGCCGACTCCTTCCGCGAGGCGCTGCGCTGGGGCACCGAGGTCTACCACGCGCTCAAGTCCGTGCTG
>NZ_JAPSLK010000092.1 GCF_031180885.1 Saccharothrix sp. | reverse complement strand
GACATCCGCGACTGGATCAAGGCCTGGAACGAGGACCCCAAGCCCTTCGTCTGGACCAAGGACGCGGACGAGATCCTCGACCGCCTCGCCTCATATCTTGATCGAATTCCCGGCGCAGGACACTAGCCAGCCGTGACCAGCGAAGCTGGCGAACACCACGTCGGTCCAGTGCGCTGCCCAGTTTGGGGCGTCGTCTGGGCTGTGTAAGGAGAAGAAGCGTTCGGCGTCTTGGAGAGCCTGAGTTGCCGAAGTGGCATCGCGGAGAGCTGCGTGGGCGCGGGCTTCAAGCATGGCGGCTTCGGTTTGGACGGCTGGCATGTGGGTGCCGGTGTAGCCCTGGCGTGCGACCTGCGCCAGGCGCAGCGCCTCGCGGGTGCGGCCCAAGTAGAGCGCCTGGTGGCTCATGGTGTTGAGCACGTACGCGCCGTACGCCGAGTCGCTGGCCTCCTTGGCGAAGCGGAGCGACTGGACGAAGTAGCGCTGGGCCAGCGAGTGCTTGTCGTCGTCGTACGCCATGTAGCCGATGACCTCGCACAGCACGGCGGCGGCCTGGAAGAGGGACCGGCCCACAGACTCGTCGTAGGTGCCGTGTAGCCGCGGGATGACGACCTCGCGGAGGTACTTCACTGCCAAGGCGCGGCTGTGCTCGCCGCCAAATGTGCGGTCGAGGCCGTCGAACATCGTGGTCGTGGCTACTACCTCTTCGACGTCGCGGTGAACGACGCGACCGGCGCCGTTCGTCAGGTCGTTGCGGGCGTTGCCGAACAGCCAGTCGAGGCACGCGGCGTAGATGGCCTCCTCGGAGAAGTGGCCGGCCACCACGCCGGGGTGGCGTTGTTCGTCGAACCGCGCGAGATGGGCGACCGCATCGACGGCTTCGAGCAGCGACGTCGCGTAGATCAGGCCCACGTCCGAGCGGGCCTGAGGCGCGGACGTGGCGATGCCCAGTTCGTCGAAGGACTTCCCGTAAAGCGCGGAGAGTAGGTCGCGGTAAGGCTGCTGCGGAACATTGCGGCCGTGTTCCCACTCGCGAAGATAGCGGATAAGGCTCTCCCGGGACGCGGTCACGGGAATTCCGCGTTTGTGTGCGATTCCTTCAAGCTCGTCGGCAGCGCGGGGACGGCTCCAGCCTCGACCTTCACGTTCGTCACGTAGCCTATTCACCCGCCTCACCCCCTTACCGATCTACAAGTGCACCTTGCACGTTCTCAATCCCCCTGCCAAGAGTCGTATCCCTCCCTTATACCCTCCCCCGCGCCGCCTCCCTCCTGCATCCCTCGATCTCCCTGTTTGCGCTTTCCGTTTCGCGATTCCATTTCATCAGCAAGCCGCGCACCGCGAAACGGAGGAGACGATGGCAGTGTGCACCCGGTCTCCGACCTCAGCTCTTCGGCAAGCGCCCGATGAGGTCCGACACCGCATCCTCAAGGGCATCGACCGCCTGGCGGACCGTGCGCAGTTGGTCCTGGACGTCGAGGAGGCCTGCTCGCGCCTCCTGGACCTGCTCGTCGACCGTTGTCGCACGCTCGGACGGGTCGCACACGACGGCACCGGCGTTGCGCCTGATCCGCACGCGACCCTCCGCCGCCAGCAGCCGCACCGCCTCCCCCACCGTGTTCGGCGCTGCGCCCAGCGACTTGGCCAACTCGCGGTAGCTGGGAAGGCGCTCGTTGACCGGGTAGTCGCCTGCGTCGATGCGGCGGCGCAGGAGATCGGCGATCTCCACTCGACTTCGCTGGTCAGCGCCACTGTCCGTGTCTTGGCTCACCTTCCCAGCCTACTGCTGTCTTAAGCCACCTGTTGACTTCGCGGCCACTCAGCCCTACTGTCTCAAGTCACCTGAACTGACTTAAGTCACTTGGAGATCCGATGCAGATCGTTCGCTTCGCCTCCCGCGCCAGGCGGGAGCAGTTCCGGGAGCTGCTGGACGTCGAGGTCGACGTGTTCGAGGACCAGCCTGACGAGTACGAGCTGCCGTCCCGCGTGCCGACGAGCGCCGCCGAGCCGACGTCGTGGCTCTCGATGTCGCCCGAGGAGAAGGCGGAGATCCGGCCGCGACTCTTCCCCGCGTTCGAGCAGGCCGACGTCGTGCTCTTCCCCTCCCCCGCCGAGCAGTCCTCCGACTTCGGCAAGGAGGCCGCGTGATGGCCGGCTCCCTGAGGGCGTTCCGCGTGGACCAGCGTGGGGACCGGGAGGCCGCGAGCAACGGGCGGTCGCGGTTCGAGGCGTACTTGCAGATGGGTGGGCACTTCTACGGCATCGACCAGGACGACCGGCACAGCTTCGCGATCGCCTCGATCCTGACCGCGCTGCCGCCGGTGATGTCGCCCGGGTACGTGCTCACCGACAAGCGGGTGCGCGACGTGCGTCCGCACTGGGACGACGACAACCGCCTCGCGTTCGAGGTGACGCTGGTGTCGGCGCTGCCGGTCGAGGTGTCCCGGCAGGCCGACTTCCGTTGGCGGAGCTGGCAGCGGGAGCGGCAGATGTTCGGCGGGGACACGCTGTGGTCGGACCCGTACGACAACGACCGGCCGGCGTTGTTGCCGACCTTGGCGGTGCGGGTGCCGATCGCGGTCGAGTTGCTGCCGACGCCGGAGTTCGTGCGCGGGGTGCCGGTCACCGCGGTGGCGAAGCAGGCCGTGCGGGTGGTGTGCGGCGAGTTGAGCCGCTGCTTGGAGCCGGTGCTGGCCGGTCTGGACGCGGCTGGGGTGAGTGCGTGATGCGCGTGCGTTCCTTGGCGTTGCTGCCGTTCTCGTTGCTGTGGTCGCTGGTCAAGCTGCTGTTCTGGCCCGGCCTCGGGGTGTTCGTCGCCTGGCTGGTGTTGCCGGTCGGGTGGATGCCGGTGGTGTTCGCGGGTGCTGCGGGCTACGTGGTCGCGGTGTTGGCGGTGTGGAAGGTGATGGTGCGAGGCAAGTTCGCGTCGCTGGCACGGGGCACGGTCACGGTCCGGCCGACGCGGAAGCGGGGTGACGAGCGATGAGCCTCGCCGACCGGAAGGCCGTGCGGATCGCGGCGAGCACCGAGGCAGAGATCCGACGCGCCGACGCTGCGGCTGCCCGTGACGTGGACGTGCGGCGGGCGAACATCGAGCTTGAGCGCGAGCGGACCGAGAACAAGCGGGCTGACCGCCTGGCGCGGCTGGAAGACCGGCGAGCGCTGCGCAAGCAGAAGGACGCCGACAAGGGCGAGCGGAAGGCGCAGCGCGAGGCACGGGCGACCGAGCGGCGTGCGCGGCGAGCGGCCTGGGTGGCTCGGGTGCGTGGCCAGCTGGCGGATCAGCTCATCGTGGTGCCGATCGTGCTGGCGATGGCGGGCGCGTGGTGGGGCCAGTTCGGGCTGTTCCGGGACCGCTTGGGGTGGCCGGCGCTGCTGGCCGCTGCGGCGGCCACCGGTATCGAGTGCATCGGGCTGGTGTGCGGCCGGCTGGCGCACCTCGCGAGGCAGCCGGTGACCGTGACGATGCCGGACGGGCGGCGGGTCGAGCGGGACGACTCCGCGTGGGTCGAGCGAACGCTGATGTGGGGTGTGGTCGGCTACGCCGGTGCCTCGAACTGGGCGCACTCCGGTGACCCGACCGTGGGCGTGCTGTCGCTGGTGGGTGTCTCGGTGTGGGAGGCGCGGGAGCGGCGGATGCAGCGCCAGGCGCTGGCGAGCGCCGGTCGGCTGCCGTCCCGGCGCCCACGGTTCGGCGCGGCGCGGTGGCTGCGGTACCCGTGCTGGACGTACCGGGCATGGTCGGCCGCGCTGCGGCACGGCTTGACCGACGCGGCCGACGCGCTGGCGGTCGCCGAGCAGAAGGCGACCGAGCGCAAGGCGCTGGGGTGGCGGGCGCGGCGGCGGTTCGGTCGCGTGGTGGCCGAGCGGCTGGCGGTCACCGACCAGCGGCGGCGGCAGGAAGCGGAGTCGGTCATCCGTGAGGCCGAACAGGTGGTCGGTGCGGCGGCGATGCTGTTCGGTCCGGACTTCGCCCGGCAGCGGGCGCACGCGGCGACCGGGTCGCGACCGACCAGTGGAAACGGTGAGTCGGACGGGAGTGGCGGGCGTGCGCGGCGGTTGGGGTGGTTGCGGCTGGCCGGTCGTGACGACCGGGTGGCGACCGAGGACGCCGAGTCGGTGCCCGTGGTGGTCGACGGGGTGGACATCACCGACCTGATGCCGGTGGCGCGGCGGGTCGCGGCCGAGCTGGGCGACCGGCTGACCCGTGACGGGCTGCTCGACGGGCTTCGCCAGGCGGGATTGTCGGTCGGTGGGAAGCGGCGCAAGGCGGTCTACGACGCGGTGTTGGCCGAGCGGGAGCGGGTGGCCTGACCGGCAGGGTGCGGCATCCGCCTGGTGGGTGCCGTCGCCCGGTCGGTCAGGAACCCGGCCACACGAGACGACGAGGAGACAAGTCGTGAGTGGACAGTTGGCTTTCGGTGACCCGGAGTTCTTCTCCACCAGCCAGATCCGGGACTACTGCAACAACGGCGCGCGGCTGCTGCGCCCGCTCTACAACGAGCTGCACATCGCGGCGGAGGAGCTGGAGGCGGTGCTGCGGTTCGTGCCCTCGACCAACCCGCAGGCGGGTGGGCTGGACTCGCGGGTGCGGGCGAAGTTCGTCGCGGGGCACCTGCACCGGTCGGCCGACGCGGTCGAGGTCGCGGTGGCGTCGTTGCGGCGCACGTACATGAGCTTCCACAAGCACTTCGTCAACGACCAGCCGCCCAAGCCCAAGCGCCAGTTCACGTTCGACTGACCCGCTAAGACGCTGTCGGGACCGCGAGGGAACCGCAGGAAGGAGAGTGACCGAGATGGCCAAGAAGCACCCCAGCAGCGGCGACCTCGCGCCCGGCGGTGGCGAGATGGGCTACTACGTGCCGCGGAACTACTGGGGCAGCCGGGTCGCGCCGTTCGCCGCGCAGTGGGCCGTGACGGGCGCGATGTGGCCGGCGGGTGCGTTGACGCACGTGCTCATGGCTGAGTCGGAGTACCTGCCGTGGTTGACGCCCGGGTTGTCGTTGTTGGGCGTGGGGTTGACCGGGTTGACGTACACGGTCGGCAAGGCGCGGTCGGCGATCACCCGGGTGCACGCGACCGCGACCACGGCGGTGGCGTCGGGGTGGATCACGGCGTGCGCGATCGCCGCGCCGTGGGAGAACCCGTTGCTGGGGCTGTGGTTGTACGGCGGGGCGGGGGTCGCGCTGTCGTGGAACATTCGGCGCGTGCTGCGCGGCGGGGATGACAACGGCGGTGTCGGTGGGCTGTTCGAGAAGGTCAAGCTCGCCGGTGTCCGGACCCGTGAGGTGCAGGTCGCGCCGAACAAGGTGACCGCGCCGTTGCAGCTCCCGGCCGGCCAGGTCGCGGTCGAGGACGTGCAGGCGGCGGCGGACAAGATCGCGCAGGTGTTGCGGCTGCACAAGGGTGCGGTGCGGATCGTCGGCGACCCGGACGACCTGTCGCAGGCGACCTTGACGATCGTTCCGGAAGACGTGTTGCGGCACCCGCAGCCGTGGCCCGGCCCCTCCGCGCCGGGCGGGAGCATCGCCGAAGCCGTGGTGCCGGGCGTGTACGAGGACAACGAGCCGCAGCGAATCTTCTTCCCCGGCGACAAGACCAGCCAGCGGCAGGCCATGACGCTGATCGTGCAGGGCATGAAGGGTGCCGGGAAGACGGGCGGCGCGAAGAACTGCTGGACGGAGATCCTGACCCGCCGTGACGTGAACCTGATCGTGCTGGACCCCTCCAAGGGCGAGCAGAGCGTCGCCTTCCTGGGCGACAAGGCGCACACCGTGATCGGGCACCGGCAGTGCGAGGACTTCATGACCCGCGTGCCGGACGTCATCACCGACCGCGCGACCCAGCTCGGGCGGTGGGGCTACGACGAGTGGACCCCGGAGGTGTTCGAGAAGCACGGGATGCCTTACCTGATCCTGTGGGTGGAGGAGGCCACGCGAGTTCTGGAGGACGCGGGGACACTGACCCGCATCGCTCAGGAGTGCCGTTCGGCGGGCATCTCGCTGGTGTTGTCGTTGCAGAAGGCCAGCTTCCGGCAGATGAACACCGACGTGCGGTCGCAGATCGACGGCGTGTGGTGCTTCGGCGTCAACGACATCAACGACGCGGCGTTCACCTTGTCCGAGCAGGTGATCGAGGCCGGTGCGCGGCCGGACCGGTGGAAGAACCGGCGGGTGGGCTGCAACTACCTGGAGGTTCCTGGAGTCCCCGAGGAGCGCCTGGTGGTGCCCGGTCGCACGTTCACCGGCACCGACGCCGAGCGAGCCGCGGTCATCGCCGCGCACGACGACGTTCGTCCACCGCTGTGGGAGTCCACGGCGAAGCTGCTGGAACTGCCGACGACGCCGGGTGTTGGGAAGGGAGGCGAGGTCGTGCCGATCAATCGTGCAGCGGAGGACGGTCCGGTGTCGCTGGACGACTGGGACTCCCGGCAGCTCTCGGACACCGAGGACCGGCCGGTGGCGCTGCCGGCGGAGCACGAACCGGACGTGGACATCCACCCCGACGCCGAGTTGCCGGCCGATCCGGGCATCGACCTGCCGCAAGGGCGTCCGACGCGGCGGGAGGCGCGGCAGATCCTGCGGACGCTGGTGGACCGGATCGTGGCGCAGGGGCGGACGGAGTTCACGGTGCGGGACTTCCCGGACGCCGAAGCCACGTTCGGGCGTGGGCGCCCGTGGCTGTCCGGCGAGCTGGCCGCGCTGGTGCGGGACGGGGTGCTGGAGGAGGTCGGCACGGACGGCAAGGCGACCGTCTACCGCCCGCGTACTCGTAACGCAGCGTAGCGAGCGGGCGAGCGCCTGACGTCACGTGACGTCATCTGACGTCAGGCGCTCGCACTCCCGCCCTACGCGTGCGCGCGTGCGTGCGCGCGCGAAACCTGATTCATAACAACGTTCTGATTGAAGTCGGCTCCGCGCCGACTCGACCTGCCACACCCGAGTTCGATTACTCAGAGTGAGATAGGAGGTGGCTCGGTGGCCCCGACTCAGACCCCACTACGGATCGAGAACCTGAGCCTGCCGGTCGTCGCCCACCACGAGGCCGCGCACGCGGTCATCGCGTTGACCACCGGCGGACGCGTCCCCAGGGCACGGATCTGGCCGGCGGACGCCGCCCACTGGCAGGGCTGGGTGGACATGGAGTTCCGCGACAACCCCGAGGGCGAGCACGCCGGAGCCCTCGCTCTGCTCGCCGGAGCGCACGCCGAACGCCTGTGGCTGGACCGACACGACGTGCCGCCCGCCTCCTGGCCGCACGACATCGACGCCAGCTCGCAGTGGGACCGCGACCTCGTCCAGGAGTGCCTGAGGCGCATCCCCCGCGACCAGCGCCCGCTCTACCGGGCCGTCGACCGGGAGGCCGAACGCCTGGTCGCCCGCCACTGGGACCGCATCGAGCACGTGGCCGAGCGGCTGATCGACGCCAAGACCCTGCACCACGTCCGCGCCTGAACTACCAAACCGGAAGGAACCGTCATGACCGCTCGCGGTACCCGCGACGCCACCCGAGTCCTCGCCGCGCTGCGTGAGGCGAACGCCGCCTTGGCGGACATCCTGCGAGACAAGCACATCGTGCTGAACATCAGCAGCAAGGACGCGTTGGCCGCGCTGCTCGGCACGACGTCGATCGCCCGCCAGATCGCCATGTTGCTCGACCTCTACCAACGCGGGCTCACCAACTACGTCGAGTCCGACCACCGCGACGAGCCGACGGCGGACAACCAGCCGGTCGGCGGTCTGGTCGAGGAACAGGTCGCCGCCTACCTGGACGTCTGCGACTCCATCCGGCAGGCGGCGCTGAGCGCCGCGAAGTCGGCGGACCGCATCGGCTCCGTGGCCGACGCGCTCGGCTCCGTGATGAACGACCGCCGTTGGCGCGGCCCCAACTACCGCCACTGACCGCTCTGCCAGGCATCCACCGCTAGGAGGTACATGATGGCCGGCCTTCCCGAAGTCACCGTCGCCGGAACCCTCACGGCCGACCCGGAGTTGCGCTTCACCCAGTCCGGTATCGCGGTCGCCAACTTCACCGTCGCGGCCAACGACCGCCGCTACGACCAGCAGCAGGGCCGTTGGATCGACGGCGACGCCACGTTCCTGCGCTGCACGCTGTGGCGGCAGCCGGCCGAGAACCTGGCCGGCTCGCTGGGCAAGGGTGCCCGCGTGCTGGTCACCGGAACGCTGCGTCAGCGCTCCTACGAGACCGACCAGGGCGAGAAGCGCACCGTCATGGAGCTGGACGTCGCCGAGATCGGCGCGTCGCTGCGCTGGGCCACCGCGAAGGTCACCAAGGCCACCCGCACCAGCACCCCGACCGACGACGCCTGGAACAACGCGCCGAGCAACGACCAGCCGCCGTTCTGACCACGGACGTTGCGGGGCGGGCAACTGCTTCCCGGCGAATCGACCGCCCCGCAACCCCTTCCTCCCTCACCTACCGGTTCGAGAGGACACCCTGATGAGTACCACCAGCACCATCCTGGTGGCCACCACCGCCACCGGCTGGACCGCCACCGCCGCGATCGCCGTGCACCTGTTCAAGCGCGTGCACCTGGACGCGCTGACCGGCCTGGGCAACCGCGACGCGTTGGAGATCCAGGCCCGTCACGCCTCCCGCACCCGACGCGGCGGCGCGGTCGGTGTGCTGCTGATCGACGTCGACCAGTTCAAGGCCGTCAACGACACGCACGGCCACGCGGCCGGCAACCACGTCCTCCGCACGCTGGCCAGCCGCCTGGCCGACGCGCGGTTGCCCGGCGAGCTGCCGATCCGGCTGCACGGCGACGAGTTCGCGCTGTGGCTCGGACGCGTGCCCTCCGGCGAGCGCGGACGCCACGTGGCCGCACGTCGTGCCCACGCGATCAGAGCTGCGCTCGCCATGCCGATCACGGTCAACGGCGTGCGCCTGTCGATCGCGGCGAGCGTCGGCGCGCACACCCTCCCGGCGCGCGGGGTGTCGCTGTCGGCACTTCTCGCCGGTGCCGACGCGGCGATGTACGCGGCCAAGCGCGGCGGGCGACTCACCAGCCTGCCCACCACCGGCCGGCTGCGCGACCACGACGACCGCGAGAGCGCCTGACCCCCGTGGCGGGGCAGGTGTCCACTCCCCTGCCCCGCCACGGCACCACCCACAACGGAAGGAGGAGAACCGCCGTGACCGATCGAGCCGACAGCACCCGCCTGGCCGAAGCGCTGAGCGCCGCCGAACGCGGCTGGCACGTCTTCCCCTTGGTACCGCTCGGCAAGCGCCCCGCCGTCGCCGACTGGCAGGCCAAGGCCACCACCGACACCGCCCGCGTCGAGACGTTCTGGACCCACCACCCGAACCACAACGTCGGCATCGCCACCGGCCCGTCCGGGCTCGTGGTGGTGGACCTGGACGTCGCCAAGCCCGACCAGGCGGCACCGGATGGCTTCAACATGCTCGGAGTGACCACGGGCGCCGAAGTCCTGGCGCTGCTGGCCGAACGCTCCCGCAACACCGTCCCCGCCACCCACACCGTGCACACGCCGTCCGGCGGCACGCACCTGTACTTCCGCGCACCGAGCGGCGCGCCGCTGCGCAACAGCGCCGGCCGATTCGGCTGGCTCATCGACACCCGCGCCCACGGCGGCTACGTCGTCGCCGCAGGCTCGACCCTGCCAACCGGCACCTACACCCGCACCGACGACCTTCCGCCCGCGATCCTGCCCACCTGGATGGTCCAGGCACTCGTTCCCAAGCCACCCACGGCCATCTCAGCGCCCAAGGAGAGCGCTCCTACGCGGCCCGGCAGCTACCTGGACGCGATCGTGCGCGGCGAGTGCGACAAGGTCGCAGCGGCCCAACCAGGCCGTCACAACAAGACCCTCTTCCAGGCAGCGCTGAGCCTTGGGCAACTGGTCGCGGGCAACGAGCTGGACTCCCTCACCGCTGCGGCCATGTTGGAGCAAGCCGCCACGCACATGGTCCACGGCGACTGCGACTGCAACGCCCGCCAGGTGACCGCCACCATCACGTCCGGCCTGCGCCTCGGTGGTACCCGCCCGCGTCGGCTGGAACACCGGCAAGGCGGTGCAGCAGCGTGAGCACCACCCCGCCGTCCGGTACCGCGCGCGTCCTGCGTGCGGTACCGGACGCGCCCCAAGACCTCACCTCGGGCGTCTCGCCGGACGACTGGGAGCCGCCGGTCCCACTCGGGGGCGGGCGCGACGTGCCGCCGTTCCCGGTCGACGCGCTGCCCGCCTGGATGGCTGACCATGTGTCCGCCGTTGCCGAAGCGACGCAGACACCGCCCGACCTCGCCGGGTGCCTCGCACTGGTCGCCCTGTCCACCGCTGCCGGTGGGCGCGTCCGGGTGCAGATCCGGCCCGGCTGGGACGAGCCCGTCAACCTCTACTCCGTCGTGGTGCTGCCGCCCGCCTCGCGGAAGTCGGCCGTGTTCAAGGCGATGACGCGGCCGATCCGCCTGGTGGAGAAGGAACTCGTCCAGCAGGCCAAGGCGGACATCGAGGCCGCGCGGATCAGCCGGCGGACCGCGATCGAACTCGCCGAGCGCGCGGAGAAGGCGGTGCTCGCGGCCGACGCCGCGTCGCGGGACGCTGCGCTCGAAGCCGCGGTGAACGCGGCGATGGACATCGACAAGACCGCGATGCCCATCGTGCCGCGCCTCATCGCCGACGACGCCACGCCCGAAGCGGTCGGCTCCCTACTGGCCGACCACGGCGGACGCATCGCCATCCTGTCCGCAGAAGGCGGCATCTTCGCCACCATCGGCGGGCGGTACTCCGGCACGCCGAACCTGGAGATCTTCCTCAAGGGCCACGCCGGTGACCTCCACCTGGTCGACCGGCAGGGACGGGAGTCGACGGTCGTTGAGGAGCCGTCCATCACGCTGGGGCTGACGATTCAGCCGATCATCTTGGACAACCTGGGCCGGAACGAGCTGTTCCGAGGCAGCGGTCTGCTCGCGCGGATCATGTACTCGCTGCCGGTCAACACGGTCGGCAGCCGGCTGGCCCGGCCGACGCCCGCGCCGCCTCACGTCGCGGACGTCTACGAGTCGCGGCTGTGCGCGCTGGTGCGAGAGCTGGCCGACTGGACCGACCCCGCCGTGCTGCCGTTCACCCCGGACGCGGACGACCTCATGGCCGAGCTGCAAGACGAGATCGAGCCGCGGCTGCACCCGATCACCGGCAGTTGGGCGCACCTGGGCGACTGGGGTGGCAAGCAGGCCGGACTTACCGCCCGCCTGGCGGCGCTGCTGCACCTCGCTCACCACGAAGTCGGCTGGTCGGGCGCGATCGACGCCGAGACGTTCGTCAGCGCCCGCCGACTCGGCGACTACGCCGCCGCTCACGCGCTCGCTGCCTTCGACCGGATGGGCGGCAACCCTCAGATCGACGACGCGCGAACGGTCCTGGAGTGGATCAAGCGCACCCAGCCGACGAGCTTCACCAGGCGCGACGCCTACCGAGCCAACCGGGGCGGTAGCTTCCGCGAGGTCGCCGACATCGACCCGGCGCTGGCGATCCTCGAAGACCACGGCCATGTGCGCCTGGCGCTGCCACCCGACCGGCGCGGCCCCGGCCGCAAGCCCAGTCCCGTGTACTTCGTCCACCCCGACTACCGCTCTGGCCCTGGACAGTTTGGACAGAATGGCCAGAATCCATGAGCACGCCGGGTTTCCGCTGGTCAGGAACCGTGTCGGTGATCATGGGCGCGTTGGACAGTTTTGGACGGAATCTGGACAGAATCCGCCCGCGCCCGCCCGCCCGAGCGCCGCCCCGTAATTGTGTCCAGATTCTGTCCAAAACTGTCCAAGCCGACCAAGATCACGCACGTGGGCGCTGAGCAGCACAAACACTGGATCGCGGCCAATTGTGGCCATTCTGTCCAAACTGTCCAAGCTCCCGCGTGCCCAGGTCCCGAGGAGTCACCGTGACCGAGCACCAGCCCGCCCTGATGACCATCCCCGAAGCGGCCAAGTTCCTGGGCCTGAGCCGAGCGTCCGCCTACCGGTACGCGAACGCCGGGCAGCTCCCCACCAAGCGGTACGGCCGGCGCGTCTACGTCGTCCGCGCCCTGCTCACCGAGTCCCTGACGCTCAACGACGCCCCGGAGGTCGAGGCCGCGTGACCAAGAAGCGCAAGAAGCGGCCGAACGGCAGCGTGTTCCGGCGCGGCCACAAGTGGGCCTACGCCTTCCAAGGCCCGAAGCACCCGCTCACCGGCGAACGGGAGCGGATCACCAAGAGCGGCTACGCGACCGAGGACGAGGCGTGGGAGGCGATGGATGAGGCCAAGGCTGCCATCGCCACCGAGACCTACGTGAAGCCGACGCGTGCCACCGTGGCCGACTTCTTCGAGGCGTGGTTCCCGTACGTCCGCACCTCGACCGAGCCGACCACCGCAGCGAACTACGAGACCTTGGCGCGCGCGTACGTCCTGCCGTGGGTTGGCAAGCGGCCGATCCAGGACTTCCTGCCCTCCGTGGTCGCGGCGCTCTACGAGCACCTGTTGACGCAGGGTCGCCGGAAGCGGAACACGAACTGGGAGATGTACCAGCTCTGGCTCGACGCCCGGACCGCGAAGCGCGAGATCCGGCCGCGCGAGATCGCCGACAAAGTGGGCGTCTCCTACGCGGCAGCGCGCAAGGCGGTCCGGCGGTACGAGGTCGGTCGGGTGCCGGCCAAGCCGGAACCGGGGCTCGCGGCCAAGACCGTCAAGAGCGTGCACATCATGCTCAGCTCGGCGATGAGTACGGCGGTCCGCTGGAAGTACCTCAGCAGCAACCCGACCGATGGCGTGAAGCCGCCCACCGTGCCCCGCCGCTCGCACAACACGTGGAGCCCCGAGCAGATGGCGCGGTTCCTCAAGATCGCCAGCACCGACCGGCTGTTCGGGCTGTGGGTGCTCGACGCGTCGACCGGGATGCGACGCTCGGAGCTGTGCGGGCTCAAGCGCGCCGCGCTCGACCTGGACGCGGCCGTCGTCCGGATGACCTCGACTCGCGTGGTCGCGGCGGGCGCGGTGAGGGACGGCAGCGGGAAGAGCGCGCGGAGTCGGCGGGCGCTGGCGTTGGACAGGTTCACCGTCCAGGCGCTCCGAGCGCACCTCAAGCGCCTCGACTCGGAGAAGGCGGACTGGGGCGACGGCTACCAGGACCACGGGCTGGTCTTCTGCTGGGAGGACGGCCGGCCGATCTATCCGGACACCATCACCGAGCAGTTCAACCGCCTGGTCGACCGGGCCGGACTGCCGCCCATCCGGCTGCACGACCTACGCCACAGCTACGCGACGATCGCGCTCCGCTCCGGAGTGCACCCGAAGATCGTGAGCAGCCGGCTGGGGCACGCCACGGTGGCCTTCACCCTCGACACCTACTCGGCGGACATCCCGGACCTCGACCAGCAGGCCGCCGAAGACATCGGCGGGCTGTTCCTGCCGCCGGCCGACGAGGAGTCCGCCTGACCTAGAAACACCCGATTTGCTACCACTTTTGCTACGGCGGTGTGGTCGCGGCCACTTCAACGCGCCCGTACAAAGCAAGATCCCCTCTGACCGTGCTGGTCAGAGGGGATCTTTGCGGTGTGGGCGATACAGGGATCGAACCTGTGACCTCTTCGGTGTGAACGAAGCGCTCTCCCGCTGAGCTAATCGCCCCTATTCGGTTTTCCTGCCCCGCTCTCGCGGTGTGTCCATACCCTACAACATCAACCCGGCTACTTGAAAATCGGGCTGGCCAACCACGGCCAGTCCAGGCCCAACCAGCCGCCGACCAGGGCGAACGCGCCGAGCACCCAGCAGGTCACGGCGACCACCAGGCCGGTGGCGGCCAGGACCAAGGTCTTCACGAGCATGTTCTGGCGCTTGAGCCACTCGACCCACGCGTCGTAGTAGCGCTTCGCGAAGCGGAGGACGCGGCCCGCCCACTCGAACTCGGTGGCGAGGATGGCCAACCCCGCGAAGACGACCAGCCAGCCCGGACCCGGGTACGGGATCATCAGGACGCCGGCGACCAGCACCAGGCCGCCGACCACCCCTACGCCGATGCGGTAGGTCAGGTTCAGGGCCGGGTTGCGGCGGAACCAGTGGCGGTGGGCGGTCTTCGGTTCTTCGTGCTGCTCGGTCGTCACCTGCACATCATCGCTCACGACGCCCCTCACTTGGCCCGAAGCCGGCTTGTTCGTCGGCCGCGTCGGTGCAGTGCGGCCGGTGCCGGGCTTCACGTCGAAGGTGGCCAAGGCTACCGGGGTTGGGGTGCTGGCGTCCCAACATCACGCAGACCTCGTCGGCGGCGTTGTTGGGCGCCAGTGTGGTTTAGATCACCATTGCGTCGTTGGCGGCGGACAGGAGGACTGCCAGTTTCTCGCCGGAGGGCGAGCGGAGGATGGCTCGGTTGGTCCCCGGGTCTGCGGCCATGCGCCGACCACACCGGTCAACGCCGAGGAACGTCTCCCGGATGACGTCCTCCGCGAGCTCCCGGCCCACGCACGCCCGCCGCGCCAGCGAGGACGCGCGTAGCGGTCGGCACAACTCCCCGAACGCAACCCGGTCACCGGCGGTCGCATGGTCGACCAGCGCGGTGTCGGAAGATCGCCCATCAGGGACCCGGACTCGGCGCGGTGGTGGGTGAGCGGGTCACCAGAGATGTCTTCGCGTCCAACATTCGCGCAACAGCCGGTACCGGGTTCAGGTCAAACCCAGCAAGATGTGGTGCGGCGCAGATGGCACGGACACGCAACGCAGCGACTTGGTCGCCCAACGGAGTTCCATTGGCCCGGATGGGTGATAAAACACCCGATGTCGAGCGTTCCTCGCCACATACACGTCACAACTAGAGAATCCGGTCGTTTCCTTGACGGGGAAGGGAGAAGTGGGTAACGACGATGCGCAACGACCACGTGACGCTCCGCTCAACAGCGGTGTTCGACCTGTTGGCACCGAGGACGCCGGCCGTTCCGGTGCAGGTGGAGCTTCGATATGACACGAAAGATCCCTACGCGGTGGTGGCCGCGTTCCGCACCGGCCGCGCAGGTTGGGTCGAATGGGTGTTCGCCCGCGACCTCCTGGCGGACGGCCTGATCGCGGACGCGGGTGACGGCGACGTCCGGATCCGCCCCGCCGCCGACGACCCCGAAGTCGTCGTGATCGAACTCAGCTCCCCGTCCGGCCACGCCATGTTCGAGGCGTCCGCCCAGGAGCTGGCCGACTTCCTCGACCGCACCTACGACGTGGTCGTGCCGGGCAACGAGCACCTGTGGGTCGACGTGGACGAGGCCCTGACCCACCTGATCTCCAACGACTTGAGCTAAAAGTGCAGGTAGCGGGCTCGCGGGGGCGTTGGGTACCCCCCGATTTGATCCCGCGTGGGGGGATGTAATAAAGTTCCTCCTGCACCGAGAGAGACCGGAACGGCAAGACCCCAAAAGGGTAAAAGGTCCGGGAAATCACGGAGCATGCGGATGTAGCGCAGTTGGTAGCGCATCACCTTGCCAAGGTGAGGGTCGCGAGTTCGAGTCTCGTCATCCGCTCGGCAGAGGGCCCCTTGGGCTCAGGCCAGTCTTCCTGGTGCTAGCCTTCAGGAAACTTGGCGGAGTGGCCGAGTGGCTTAGGCAAGGGCCTGCAAAGCCCTGTACACGGGTTCGATTCCCGTCTCCGCCTCGGACGATTAGCTCAGCGGGAGAGCACTACCTTGACACGGTAGGGGTCACTGGTTCAATCCCAGTATCGTCCACAAGAGAACAACGCAGCAGGTCAGAAGCCCGGTCCTCGATCATGAGGCCGGGCTTCTGGCGTATCACCGCAGGCGAACCACAGGGGTGTGATGTGGTCAACAACGGGGGGTGGACAGGGCTTCGTAGCGGTGGCGTAGGTCGGCAGCCTGGGCGGTTTGACCGGATCTGGTGAGGGACGTGCACTCCTGGCTACGGCGTGGGCGGTGCGGACGTCGATCTGGTGGGTTGACAGGAGCCGGTAGAGGGCCGGTTCGATCGAGTCGACCTTGTGGCTGAAGCGGCGGGAGTTGACCAGCCACTCGAGGCCCTTTGCTGCCGGTGGGGGGACCTGGTGGTGGTTCAGCGTGGCCTCGCGGACGGCCATGCGGGCGCCCGACTGGACCAGGCGGTAGCACAGGTCCGTGTCCTCCAGGCCCCAGCGGGTGAAGGTCTCGTCGAGGAGGCCGACTTCGATGACCTGCTCGCGCAGGGCGGACATGTTGCCGGTGGTGCCGATCATCCACGACAGCGCGAAGTCGGCTGGGTCGGGGAAGGCCTCCAAGACGGGCACGACGTGTTGTTCCCACCACGGTTCGGGGACGCCGTGGGTGGCCAGGACGTAGTCCGGGTCTGTTTCGACGGCACGGGCGGCGACCAGCGCGAACTCCTGGTCGAGGGTCTTGGGGCAGGTCCGGGAGGAACGGCGTCAGGCGCTCGTCGGAGCGGAGGGCGGGGTGCCAGCGGGTCAGGACGCCGCGTTACTAACAGGCCGCCGCCTACCGCTGACCGTCCGTAGTGGACAGATCACCGAGTGGAGGTGACCAGGACCGCGCTGTGCCGGCCCAGGCCCAAAGTCGTCGCGTGCGCCAGGTCTTCTCCTGTATCCACGTCACTCCTCAGGGACGGCCAAGCACCCGTCAAGGGAACCGCCCCGGTGGCCTCGTGGGCCTGAGCCGAACCGACGCCCAACCTGGGGTTCAGGGCACCGCCGGGTGTGGTGAGGAGGAGGGTGGTGCCGGTGCCCGGTCGGTCGGCGCAGAACGCGCGACGGCCCCTTGCGGCGGTGATGGCGGACGACAACTCGGTGGGGCGCAAGGCCGGGAGGTCCGCGTGCAGGACACCGATGGTGGCGGTCGGGTCGCGGCGGCGCAGCACGTCCGCGCCGGCCTGGACCGCCGGGTTCAGGCCCGCACCGGGGTCGGGTGTGGACTCGACGCCCAGTGCGGCCACCTCCTCCACCACCGCCGGATCGGACGTCACCACCAGCACCTGGCGCACCCCGGCCGCCAGCGTGGCCGCCGACAGGGTGTCGAGGGCGAACGCCAGCGCCAGGGCCGCCCGCTCGACCGGGTCGACCGCCACGTCCGCCAACCTGGTCTTCGCGCGCGCCAACCCCTTCACCGGGACCACGAGGTCGACGCCGTGGGTTCCACGATCAGGCACCGGGCGGCGTCTCCCCCGCGATTCGGCTGTTCTGGTACGCCGCGATCCGCCACCCGTCCAGACCGTTGGCCAACACCCAGGTCGCCCGCACCGGCCGACGCTCCTCGGCCACCAGGTCACCGCCCTCGGTGACCACGACGGCCACGCCCGGTTGCAGGAACCGCAGGTCCACGACGTCCTGGACCAGGGTCCGCCCCCGGTCCGCCGTCGCGAACTCGCGCGTCATCGCCGTCCGGATCATCTCCCGCCCGCGCAGGAACCGGTCGTCCGACAGGACCATCCGCGCGTTCTTGGCACAGGCGTCGGCCACCGCGTCCGCATCACCGCCCGCCCACGCGCGCGCGACACCGTCGAGGACTTCCCGAACGCCGGCCTCCGCGCTCCGCGTGCGCGGTGTGGTCGCACTGCTCATGATCGCTCCCCCGATTCCCCCACGACGCCCACGGCGACGGGTCGCCCCGGACGTCCCCGCCCGATCCGGATCGACGCCCGATCCTCTTCGCCCGCGGTCACCGCGGCTACTTCCCCGTTGCGCTGTTGGCGGGGCGCGGGGACGCCGTAGGTCGTGGTGCGTTGCCGGGCAGGTCGTCCGGCCAATGCCGCAGTGGCGTGCAGCTGTTCGACGGTACGGGCGGAGCCGTGTTCGGAGCCGGCCATGCGGCTGATGGTCTCCTCCATCAACGTCCCGCCCAGGTCGTTCG
>NZ_JAPSLK010000028.1:87113-99998 GCF_031180885.1 Saccharothrix sp. | reverse complement strand
GTCCGGCGATGCCACCGGGTCCGGTGACACCACCCCCCGGATCATGCCTTCGACTGGGGGCGTCAGTCATGCCGGACCCGGCGACCACAGCTCCTTGATCAGGAACTACGAAAAAGGTAACGGGGGGACACCGACCGGGCCAACCACTCGCGCTGCCGTAGCGCTGGAGTAGCGCCAGATTGGCGCTATGGCGACGATCCAGGTGCGACCGCGGTGGGGGTGGTGCTGCGCAAGCGGATCACCGAGTCGATCTGCCACGCGCCCCGCCTGATCGACGCCGAGGTCGGCGACGTGCTCAGGCGAGCCGTCCGACGCAAGGAGATCACCGAGGAGACCGCGTGGACCGGCCTGGTGGCGTTGGAAGGTCTTATCGACCACCGTCACTCCCATGTCGGCCCGGTCACCAAGCACGCTTGGGGGCTTGACACGGTCCGGTTCTACGACGCCCTGTACGTCGCCCTCGCGACCGCGCTGGAAGTCCCGCTGCTGACCCACGGACGTCAAGCTGTCCAAGGCGCCCGGGTTGACCTGCGGGGTCGAGCTGGTCGCCTGACCACGCGGGGTCGGCGGTCAGACTTCGGCTTCCAGCATCTCCGCCGTGACCGCCGACTCCGTGTCCGGCATCCCCAGTTCCCGCGCCCGCTTGTCCGCCATCGCCAGCAGCCGCCGGATCCGCCCCGCGACCGCGTCCTTGGTCATCTGCGGGTCCGAGAGCTGGCCCAGCTCCTCCAAAGACGCCTGCCGGTGCGCCAACCGCAAAGCCCCAGCCGCCGCCAAGTGGTCCGGAGCCTCGGGACCGAGGATCTCCAGAGCGCGCTGCACGCGGGCAGCCGCCGCGACCGCCGCACGCGCCGAACGGCGCAGGTTGGCGTCGTCGAAGTTGGCCAGGCGGTTCGCCGTGGCGCGGACCTCGCGGCGCATCCGGCGTTCCTCCCAGGCCAACACGCTGTCGTGCGCGCCCAGGCGGGTCAGCATCGCGCCGATGGCGTCGCCGTCCCTTATCACCACCCGCTCCGCGCCCCGGACCTCCCGGGACTTCGAGCCGATGCCCATCCGCCTCGCCGCGCCGACCAGGGCCAGGGCCGCCTCGGGACCGGGGCAGGTGACCTCCATCGAGGACGACCGGCCCGGCTCGGTCAGCGACCCGTGCGCCAGGAACGCCCCGCGCCACGCCGCCTCCGCGTCGCACACCCCACCGGACACCACCGGCGCGGGCAGACCCCGCACGGGACGGCCGCGCGGGTCCAGCAGACCGGTCTGGCGGGCCAGGCCCTCGCCGTCCTTGACCACCCGCACCACGAACCGGGTGCCCTTGCGCAGGCCGCTGGAGGTGATGGTGAAGACGTCGGACTGGTGGCCGAACAGGTCGTGGATCTCGCGGCGCAGCCTCCGCGCGGTGGAACCGAGGTCCAGTTCGGCCTCCACCACGACCCGCCCGCCGACGATGTGCAGGCCGCCCGCGAACCGCAGCAGCGACGCGACCTCGGCCCGCCGGCAGCACGTCTTGGAGACGGCCAGCCTGCTCAGCTCGTCCTTGACCGCGGACGTCATCGCCACGGCGCATCGCCTCCCCTGGTCTCGCGTTGTTCCACCAGCGTTGTACTCGACGCCTCGCCGGGCCCCGCAAGCAGGCCGTCCAACGCCCGGCGAATGCTCAACGCGAGCGCGGCCGGGTCGTGGCGGTCGGGTGAACCGGCCAGGGCGATCGGCGACAGGTGCGCCGCGGCCCCGAGAGCTGCGGCGGCGCGGCGCAGGCGGTCCGGCACGGGCACCGCGTCGACGTCCGCGATGACGGCGTCGACGCGCAGATCCGGGGCGTGCGCGCACAGCACGTCCAGGTGCAGCTCCGGGGAGAACCCGGCGGTTTCCCCCGGTTGGGGGACGAGGTTGAGCACGACGACCTTCTTCGCCGACGTCCGGGTCAGCGCCTCGTGCAGGGACGGCACCAGCAGGTGCGGCAGCACGCTGGTGAACCACGACCCCGGCCCGAGCAGCACGACGTCGGCGTCCAGCACGGCCTGCACCGCCTCCGGGCACCCCTGCGGCGGCTCGCCCGGGCCGCCCGGTCCGTGCAGGCGGATGCGCTGCACCCGACCGGGGGTGGTGGCGATCGCGACCTGGCCGCGGATGCGCCGGACCACGTCGGCGTCCTCGTCCAGCCCGGTCACGTCCGCCTCGATCTCCAGCGGCTCGGTGCACATGGGCAGCACCCGCCCGCGCACGCCCAGGAGCTTGCCCGCCTCGGTCAGCACGGCCACCGGGTCGCCCAGCTGCTCCAGCAGCCCCGCCAGGACCAGGTTGCCGATCGCGTGCCCGGCCAACGCGCCCGTGCCGCCGAACCGGTGCTGGAACAGCTCCGCCCACAACCTGCCTGCGCCCTCGGTGTCGGCCAGCGCGACCATCGCCTTGCGCAGGTCGCCCGGCGGGAGCAGACCCAGTTCACGGCGCAGCCGGCCGGACGACCCGCCGTCGTCGGCGACCGTCACCACCGCGGTCACCTCGTCGGTGACCCGCCGCAGGGCGGTGAGCGTGACGTGCAAGCCGCGCCCACCGCCTAGTGCCACTGCCTTCAAGCTCACTCGCGTCCCAGGTCCCGGTGCACGACCTTCACGGCCATGCCGTCCTCGGCGGCCAGCCGCGACGCCAGCTCCTCGGAGATGGCGACGCTGCGGTGCTTGCCGCCCGTGCAGCCCACGGCCAGCGTGAGGTAGCGCTTGCCCTCGCGCCGGTAGCCCGCGCCGATCAGGCGCAGCAGCTCGTGGTAGCGGTCCAGGAACTCCTCCGCGCCCTCCTGGGTGAGCACGTAGTTGCGCACGTCCCCGTCCAGGCCGGTCTGCTCGCGCAGCTCCGGGATCCAGAACGGGTTGGGCAGGAACCGGACGTCCATGACCAGGTCGGAGTCCATCGGCAGGCCGTACTTGTAGCCGAAGGACAGCACGGTGACCCGGGTCCGGGTGGCCGACTCGCTGCCGAACGTGTCCTCGATCTTGGCGCGCAACTGGTGCACGGAAAGCGCCGAGGTGTCCAGCACCAGGTCCGCTTCCTCGCGCAGCGGCGTGAGCAGGACCCGCTCGGCCTCGATGCCGTCCTGCAGCCGCCCGTCGGCCTGGAGCGGGTGGCCGCGGCGCACCGACTCGAACCGGCGGATCAGCACGTCGTCGGTGGCCTCCAGGAACAGCACCTTCGGCTTGTAGCCGCGGGCGTCCAGGTCCTTGATGACCGCCGCCAGGTCGTCGGTGAACGCGCGGCTGCGCACGTCCATGACGACCGCGACCCTGGTGATGGCCCCCCGCGCCTGCGCGCCCAGCTCCACCATCGTCGCGATCAGCTCGGGCGGCAGGTTGTCCACCACGAACCAGCCCAGGTCCTCCAGGCACTTCGCGGCGGTGGACCGGCCCGCTCCCGACAGGCCCGTCACCACCGCGACCTCGATGCCGGACTTCTCGCCGGCCTGTGCGCTCACGATTGCTCCCCTTCGGTACCGGCCGCGCTCAGCGTCGCGTGCACGGCCTCCGCGGTGCGCCTGCCCACACCAGGCACCCCGCTGATCTCCTCGATGCTCGCCTCACGGAGTTTCTTCAGTGAGCCGAAGTGCTTGAGCAGCGCCGCTTTCCGCGTCTGCCCGAGACCCGGCACGTCGTCCAGTGCCGAGGTCGTCATGCGCTTGGACCGCTTCTGGCGGTGGTAGGCGATCGCGAACCGGTGCGCCTCGTCGCGGACCCGTTGCAGCAGGTAGAGCGCTTCGCTGGTGCGCGGCAGGATGACCGGGTCCGGCTCGCCCGGCACCCACACCTCCTCCAGCCGCTTGGCCAGGCCGACCACGGCCACGTCGGTGATGCCCAGCTCGGCCAGCACGTCACTGGCGGCCTGGGCCTGCGGCGCGCCGCCGTCGACCACGAGCAGGTTGGGCGCGTAGGCGAACTTGCGCGGCTTGCCGGTCTCCGGGTCGATGCCCGGCAGCGGCCCGTCCTGCTTGGTCTCCCGCAGGTAGGCCTGGAACCGGCGGCGCACCACCTCGGCGATGGACGCCACGTCCCCCTGGTCCGCCCCCTCGCGGACGGCGAAGCGCCGGTACTCGGACTTGCGCGCCAGGCCGTCCTCGAAGACGACCAGCGAGGCCACCACGTCCGTGCCCTGGACGTGGCTGATGTCGGTGCACTCGATGCGCAGCGGCGCGGAGTCCAGGCCGAGGGCGTCCTGGAGTTCCTGGAGGGCGGCGGACCGGGCCGTGAGGTCGCCCGCGCGCTTGAGCTTGTGCTGCTGGAACGCCTCCTTGGCGTTGCGCTCGACGGTCTCCATCAGCGCCCGCTTGTCCCCGCGCTGCGGCACCCGCAGCACGACCTTCCCGCCCCGGAGGTCGGTGAGCCAGCGCTCGACCGCGGCGGCGTCGTCGGGCAGTTCCGGCACCAGCACCTCGCGCGGCACCGGAGCCGACTCGATGCCGCTGGCCTGCGCGGACTCGACCTGCTCGCCGTAGAACTGGGTGACGAACTGGTCCACCAGGTCGGCGACGGACGTCTCGTCCACCTTGTCCACGACCCACCCGCGCTGGCCCCGGACGCGCCCGCCGCGGACGTGGAAGACCTGGACGGAGACCTCCAGGTCGTCCTGGGCGAAGGCGACGACGTCGGCGTCCGTGCCGTCCCCGAGCACGACGGCCTGCTTCTCGAGGGCGCGCTTGAGGGCGGACAGGTCGTCGCGGAGGCGGGCGGCCTTCTCGAACTCCAGTTCCTCGGCGGCGGCGGTCATCTCCTTGTCGAGCTTGCGGACCATCGCGTCGGTCTTGCCGGCGAGGAAGTCGCAGAAGTCCTCGACGATGTCCCGGTGTTCTTCTTGGGTGACCTTGCCGACGCAGGGCGCGGAGCACTTGTCGATGTAGCCGAGCAGGCAGGGCCGCCCGATCTGGTTGTGCCGCTTGAACACGCCCGCGGAGCAGGTGCGGGCGGGGAAGACGCGGAGGAGGAGGTCGAGGGTTTCCCGGATGGCCCAGGCGTGGGCGTAGGGGCCGAAGTAGCGGACGCCCTTGCGGCGCGGGCCGCGGTAGACGTGGAGGCGGGGGAAGTCCTCGTTCAGGGTGACCGCGAGGACGGGGTAGGTCTTGTCGTCCCGGTAGCGGACGTTGAAGCGGGGGTCGAACTCCTTGATCCAGTTGTACTCGAGCTGGAGCGCCTCGACCTCGGTGGTGACGACCGTCCACTCGACACCGGCCGCGGTGGTCACCATCTGCCGGGTGCGCGGGTGCAACCCGGCGACGTCGGCGAAGTACGAGTTCAACCGCGACCGCAGGCTCTTGGCCTTGCCGACGTAGATGACACGCCGGTTGGCGTCGCGGAACTTGTACACGCCGGGGGCGTCGGGGATGGAGCCTGTCGCGGGGCGATAGGTCGACGGGTCGGCCACCCGACAAGCCTACGTGCGCCCACCGACAGTGAGACGCGCGCCCAACCCCTGTCCAGGGCTATGTGAAGGCGATCCACATCACGACGGGCACGTCGACGCGATCTTGGTCCTGGAGCAGCAGGTAGGTGACCATGCCCTAGCCGGCACCGAACGCGAGCTGCCGTACCGCCCCATCGGGGTTGTCCGGGTTGATCGGGCTGCCCGCTCAGGGACGAGGGACAGGACCTCGAACGCTTCGGCCAGGGCGGCGAGCCCCTCCGCCGGAAGCGCGTCGATCTGCGCTTGTGCGCGAGCATCGACGTTGAGCGTGTACCCCACCGAAAAGCCGCTCCTGGATCGCGGTGCTCAGAGGCCCAACTTCACCTTGAGTTCGTCCCAGGACGCGCTACCGGCAGGCGGCCGGCCGGTGCGCCGGACCTCCGCGATGGTGGCCAGAGTGCGGCGGCGCCCCTCGGGGTCCTGTTCGGTCATCAGGGCCACCCGCCGCCATGCGCGCAGCACGTGGCGCAGTCGTCGAGGCGCAACGTTTTGCGGGCGGCGACGAGCGCGGCGTCGTAGGCGGCGTCGAAGTCCGGGGCCTCTTCGGGCAGCAGGGCGGCGCGGATGTCTTCGGGCGAGGGGAACTTCTCCGCCGCGACCTCATCGCCCACCCATTCCGGCGTGGGCTCCAGGCGATCGACATCCGCGCCGCTCACCGTCGACCGGTGCGGCTCGGGGAGGCGCTCGACAGGAGAGGCCATGCCGACACGATATCCCCAGCCGTCCTCACCTGTCGGCACCTGTCGTCAGTTGTCGGCACCTGCCGTCAGGCCAGGACGACCTGGTCGCCCTGGACCTTCACCGCGACCGTCTTCAGGCCCGACGTCGCCGGCCCCTTCTTCACGGCGCCGTCGGACGCCGAGAACTGGCTGCCGTGGTTCGGGCACGTGATGGTGCCGCCGGACGGGGCCGCGACCGTCGTCCCCGCGTGCGGGCAGGCCGCGTCGAACGCCTTCACGGTCGAACCCGATCGAGTGACGACCAGGCTCTTGCCGCCCGCCTCCACGACGACGCCGCCGCCGTCGGGGACCTCGGACAGGGCCACGATGCCCTCGGAACCGCCCGAACCGCCGGTGGTCGTGGGCGCCGAGCCGCCAGTGGTGCCGGTGTTCGGGGTGCCGGTGTTCGGGGTGCCGGTGTTCGGGGTGCCGGTGTTGCCGGGGGTGCTCGCCGTGCCGCACGCGGCCAGGCCGCCGGGTACCGCGAGCGCCACCAGGACTCCGCACAGCATCGAACGGCGGGACAGGACGGGGTTGTCGGTGGTGGTCAAAACCGGTCCTCCGGGTGGTGGGTCGTCGTTCGGTCTCTACCGCAATACGACACCACGGGACGCGGGGTTCAACGCTGTCGAGAAGCTGTCGAGACGCTGTCAAGCCAGCGTCAGGCCAGCACGACGTCCTGACCGGTCACCCGGACGGGTACCTCCCTCAACCCCTTCTCCGCCGGACCCGACAGCACCGCGCCCGACGACGGGTCGAACGTCGACCGGTGCGTCGGGCAGGTGATGACGCCCGCGGTGGGCGGGTTGACGACCGTGCCCTGGTGCGGGCAGGCCGGGTTGAACGCGCGAACGGACGCACCCGACCGCACCAGCAGCAACTGGCCGTCCGCACCCACCGGCACCAGCGCGCCCGAACCGTCGGGCACGTCCGCGAGACCGGCGACGCGCTCCCCCGCACGGGCGGAGCCGACGCCGGGCGCGCGGGTCGGGCCGGCCGCGCAGCCGGTCAGGGCGAGCAGTCCGCACACCAGCAGTGTCCTGCGTTCCACCCGCCCATCATCACAAACCGACCGTCAGCGGTCCGACGCGGTCGCCGTGCGGGCCAGCGCGAGGACCGCGGTGAACGGCGGGAACCAGTGCCGGGAGTGCGACGGCGGGTTCGCCCACCGGAGGGAGCCGTAGCGGGTCATCGTCGGCGGCAGGGCGATGCGCTGCGGCGAGCGGACGAACTGGACCTCGGGCGGCGCCTTCAGGTGCGTGGGCAGCAAGGCGACGAGTTCGGCGAGGAACACCCAGTGCTCCCGGGGTCCGGGTATGACGGTGACCGGCCCGGCCAGCATCCGGGCCTTGAGGTCGGCCAGCACGCGCGAGCCGATCCGCGCGGGCATCGCCAGTGCGGTGGTGGCGGGGCCCAGCGGCAGGAACACGCCCTGTTCGGTGACGGACACCTTCCAGCCCAGCAGCCGGTAACCCGCGATGGCCTCGCCGAGCGCCTGCTGGTGCGCACGGTCACGGGGCGGCCCGAGACGCGGTGTGGTGTCAGCATTGGTTGAGGCGGTGATGCTCATCGTGGAGGTCCCTCCCCGGTCGGGTGGAGCGGGCGGTGACCCGAGGCCGGGGGTCGTCCCGGTCCCGGACCACATCCCGCAGGGTGGGCGCATATACCGCCGGCCACCACACCCCTTCCGGGTTGATCCCATGCACCGGACGCATCAAGTGGATGCACCACCCGGCCTCACCTGGGCCGCGCAGGAGGCCCCACCCCCGTTTATGCACGAAATGAATGGACTACCGATCACATGCCGATAGACTGTCGACCACGCTCAGTGACGGGAGCGAGCCGATGGAACCGAAAGCTCGGAGAGCATCCAGTACCAGGCGCGCTTGCCCGTTGTGCGGAGCGGTGATCGCCGCCGACAACACAGACCGGCTCTGCCACCGGTGTCGGCGCAACTCGCGTACCGAGCTGTACGGCCCGCCCGAGGTCCCGGCCGACTTCTGGGACCACGAGGTGATGGTCGCCGCCTTCACCGACCGGGACATGGGAGCGGTCCTCGCCGCTTACCGCCGCCACCCGCACCACGTCAGCCGCGTCACCCAGGACCGCATGGCGTCGTGGCTGGGGATCAGCCAGGCCCAGCTGTCGCGGTACGAGACCGGGGACAACCCGATCGACCGGATCGAGAAGCTGCGCCAGTTCGCGCGGGCGCTGCGCATCCCCGGTGACCGGCTGTGGTTCGACCGCGTCGGTGTCCCAAGCCAGGCGGGTCCCGCCGACCACGGCGCCCCGCCCGATGTGCTCGCCGCGGCGTGGGACGCGTCGAGCATTGCCAGATCGGTCGAGGAGACGGCGAGGAGCGACTTGGCGATCAGCAGACGAGCGGCGCTCACCGGAGCAGCCGCGGTGGCGATGGGTCCCGCCCTGGTCGAACCGCTGCAGCGGTGGCTCCACCCCCTCCAGCCCCTGACCCGGTGGTCGTCGAGCGCGGCGATCAGCGAGGAGGAGCTGGCCGCGTTGCAGCGCGTCGCGGACGGGCTGCGCGGGTGGGGTGGACGAGGCGGGTACGGGCTGGCGCGCAAGGCGGTGCTCGGGCAGTTGGAGGAACTGGCCGAGCGGCTGTCGCGGGCGCCCGCGGGCCCCACCACGGAACGCGCGTTCTTCATCGGCGCGGAGCTGTCCAAGGTGGCGGCGAGCATGTCGTGGGACGCCGGTATGCACGACGCCGCGCAGCGGTACTACGTGCTCGGCATCCGGATGGCGAAAGCGGGCCGCAACGACCCGTTCGCCGCGCTGTGCCTGGCGGCCATGGCGCGGCAGATGTTCGACCTCGGGCGGCCCGAGGACGGGCTCGAGCTGGTGCAGTTGGGCCAGTACGGGACGCGGCGCAGCGCGACGCCGACTTTAGAAGCACTCCTGCGGACGAGGGAGGCGTGGGCGTACGCGCAGATGGGCCGCGTGCGCGAGTTCCACCGCGCGGTGGGCCAGGCGCAGGACAGCTTCGCGCAGCGCAGGCCGGGCGCGGAGCCGTGGTGGCTGGACAGCTTCGACGAGGCGGAGCTGGAGGGCGTGATCGGCGCCAGGATGCGCGACCTGGCCGGACACGACCCGCGCCAGGCGCCCCAGGCGGAGCGGCACATCCGCCGCGCGCTGTCCCTGCGCGACCCGTCCCGGGTGCGCAACCGGGCGTTCGACGTCATCGGCCTGGCCCGCACGCGCATGGTCGCGGACGAGCCGGAAGAGGCGTGCGCCCTGATCAACCAGGTGCTGCCCACGGCGGCGGGCCTGGCCTCCGGGCGGGTCGTGCGCAAGCTGCACGACTTCGCGAAGGAAGCCGAGCGCCACCGCGACCTCCCGGTGGTGCGGGAGACGCGCGACGCGATTCGCGGGGTGCGAACGGCTTGATGCGCGTGGGTGTCACCGGGCACAGCAACCTCGTGCCCGAATGCGTCGACGTCGTGCGGGCGGCGATCCGCTCGGCGCTCCGCGAGGCGTTGGACGCCGAGGCGGCGGGCGGGTCGTCCCTGGTCGGGGTGACCTGCCTGGCGCCGGGCGCGGACCAGCTGTTCGCGCGGGTGGTGTTGGAGCTGGGCGGCCGGGTCGAGGTCGTGCTGCCCGCGATCGACTACCGGGACAGGCTCAAGCCGGCGAAGCGGGCGGAGTACGACGAGCTGCTGGCGCGGGCGCACGTGGTGAGCGTGCTGCCGAACGAGCTGTCGGGGCGGCACGCCTACGTCATGGCGAACGAGCGGATGCTGGCGTCGGTGGAGCTGCTGATCGCGGTGTGGGACGGGAACCCGCCGGACGGTCGGGGCGGGACGGCCGACGTGGTCGAGACGGCCCGGGCGTCCGGGGTGCCGGTGGTCGTGGTGTGGCCGGAGGGCGCCCGCCGGAAGGGTTGAGGACGGGAGTCGTCCTCGATCGGTGGGAGACTCCGGGCATGTTGGAGACCTCGGCCCGGCTGCTGAAGTTGTTGTCGCTGCTCCAGGTCCGCCGGGACTGGACCGGGGCGGACCTCGCCGACCGGCTCGGGGTCGACGTGCGGACGGTGCGGCGGGACGTCGACAAGCTGCGCAGCCTCGGGTACCCGGTCAACTCCGTGCCCGGGGTGTCCGGCGGGTACCAGCTCGGCGCCGGGGCCGAGCTGCCGCCGCTGCTGCTCGACGACGACGAGGCGGTCGCCGTGGCGGTCGGGTTGCGGACCGCCGCGAACGGGACCGTCACGGGGATCGAGGAGACGTCGGTCCGGGCGTTGGCCAAGTTGGAGCAGGTGCTGCCGTCCCGGCTGCGGCGGCGGGTCAACGCGTTGCAGGAGCACACCATCTCGCTAACGCCGTCGGTGGCGACCGTGGACTCCGCGACCTTGACGGCCATCGCCGGGGCCTGCCGGGACCACCAGCGGTTGCGGTTCCCGTACGCCGGGCGGGACGGGGACAGCAAGCGGCACGTGGAGCCGTTGGGGTTGGCGCACACCGGGCGGCGCTGGTACCTGGTGGCCTGGGACGTGGATCGCCAGGACTGGCGGACGTTCCGGGTGGACCGGATCGTCGAGGAGCCGACGTTGGGCGCTCGGTTCGTGCCGCGCGATCCGCCTGACGAGGACCTGGCGTCTTACGTGTCCCGGCAGCTGACGGTCGCGCCGTACACGTACAAGGCCGAGTTGATCATGCACGCGCCGATCGAGGAGGTCGAGCGGCGGACGTCCAAGACCTCCGTGCACCTGGAGGCGTTGGACGGCGGGCGGACGTTGCTGACGGCGGGGTCGCCGTCGTTGGAGGAACTCGGGCTGTGGATCGGGTTGATCGGGGTGGACTTCGAGGTGGTCTCGCCGCCGGAACTCGCCGAGCACCTGCGGGTGCTCGGCGAGCGGTTCCTCAACGCGGCTAGCTCCGTTGGCAGGCCAGGCGGTACGCCGCCGCCCCGATGAGTTCCAGGGACACCTGGAGGCGTTCGGGGCTGACGTTCAGCTCGATGGTGTCCTCGGGCGTGTGGTAGAGCGGTTCCAGCTGGTGGGGGCCGCCCTCGCCGCGCCAGGAGAAGTTCGCGGCGGCGATCTTGCGCTCGTGGAAGGGCACGTGGTCGCTGCTGCCGCGCGCGACGGGCCCGTGCACCTGGGAGCCGTAGCCGAGGCGGGCGGCGGCCGCGGCGACCTCGCGGGTGGTGGCGTTGTCGCCGCCGTCGACCGACAGCAGCCAGTACGCGGTGGCGGGGCCGTGGCTGGTGGCGACCATGTCGTTCTGGAACACGCCGGCGATGCGGGCGGCGTCGGGGTCGGTGAGCTGGTTGACGTAGTAGCGGGAGCCGAGCAGGCCCTGCTCCTCGGAGCCCCACAGGGCGAAGCGGAGGGCCTTGTGGGTGGGCAGGTGGCGCAGGACGCGGGCCAGTTCGAGCGCGAGCACGGTGCCGCTGCCGTCGTCGTTCGCGCCGGGCGAGCCGGGGACGCTGTCGTAGTGCGCGGTCACCATGACGACGTCGTCGCCGCCGAAGGTGCCGGGGCGTTCGGCGAGGACGTTGTACGAGGTCAAATTGGGGTGGTGGGTGGTGGCCACGGTGATCGTGGCGGGCTTGGCCGCGCGCAGGCGCTCGACGTGGACCTGGGCGATGCCGAGGACGGGCACGGCGACGGTCGCGGTGAGGGCGGGCGAGAACGCGCTGGTCTTGCCGGCCGGAGGGGTGGACACGCGGCCGATGAGCACGGCCTTCGCGCCGCGGGCGACGGCGTCGAGGGCGGCGGTGGAGCCGGCGGGGACGTTGACCAGCAGGACGACCTGGCCGGTGAGGTCGGCGGGCAGGGCGGAGCCGTTGTCGAGGTCCAGCAGCGGGCCGGTGGCGGAGGTGTTGAGCGCGCCGAAGCGGGAGGCGGCGGCGTTCCAGACGGCGCCGTCGGGCAGGGTGAGGGTGGAGAGGTACTTGTCGGGGACGGTGAACGGCTGGAGTTCCACCTGGTAGCGGAGCTTGCGGAGGACGTCCGCGATGTAGTCGCGGGCGCGGTGCTCGGACTCGGTGCCGCCGATGCGCTGGCCGATGCCGTCGCTGAGCACCTTGAGGTGCTCCAGCGCCCGGCGGGCCCGCACCCGGGCCACGACGGGGAAGTCACCCAGGTCCAGCTCCGGCGCCGCGGACGCACCGGGCCGCTGGGCGTTGGCGGCGGGGTTGAGCCCCAGGGTGACGGCTCCCGCCGCCGCCACGGCACCAGCCAGCACAGACCGTCTACGCATTTTGCAGCCCCCTCGGTTCGGGTCGGTCACCTGAACCTAGGCAGGGCGGGGGTAGGCGGGAAGAGTCCCGATGGCGGACAGGTGGCGGCCATCGGGACCACGACGATCAGCGGGTTGCCCGGCCTCCGGCCCCCGGTTCCATGATCTCACGGGGGTACGACAATCCCGGTTGAAGCGCCCCGGGGCTCATTGTCCCAGCGAGGTACGACAAGGCCGGCGGTCGGCGGACACGGCCGAGCCTGCCGACCCAAGCCGCGCCGAACCAGCCGACCGCCGCCGGGGGCCGGCCGAGCACCGCCCGACCAGCCGACCACCGCCGAGCCGGCCAACAGCCGCCGAGCCGGCCAAGCACCGCGAGCCGGCTAACCGGGCATCGCGGGGCCGGCCGAGCGCCGCCGAATCAGGCAGCCGGGCCGGCCGAGCACCGCCCGACCTGCCGACCGCCGCCCAACCAGGCAGCCGAGCCCCGCCAGGCCGGCCGGGTACCGCCAGGCCGGCCGGGTACCGCC
>NZ_JAPSLK010000028.1:0-87013 GCF_031180885.1 Saccharothrix sp. | reverse complement strand
CGGCCGAGCGCCGCCGAATCAGGCAGCCGGGCCGGCCGAGCACCGCCCGACCTGCCGACCGCCGCCCAACCAGGCAGCCGAGCCCCGCCAGGCCGGCCGGGTACCGCCAGGCCGGCCGGGTACCGCCAGGCCGGCCGGGTACCGCCAGGCCGGCCGGGTACCGCCAGGCCGGCCGGGTACCGCCAGGCCGGCCGGGTACCGCCAGGCCGGCCGGGTACCGCCGGGTCAGCCGGTTGCGGCCTTGTGCAGTTCTCGCAGAGCCCGGACCGCCGCCACCGCGTGCTCACGATCCACCGCCTGCACCGCCATGATCGACACGTACTCGTCGTCCGGCAGCTCCAGCCGCGCCCAAGACGCCCCGTCCGGGAAGGACACGTGCAGCACCTCGCCCCACTCGAACCGGTGCGCGGTGATCACGTTCCGCACCTCCACACCGGACTCGTCGGCGCGCACCCGCGGCCGGGTCAACAACAACACCCCGCACGCCAGCAGCACGCCCAACAGGATCATGGCGACCTGGTCGGACGTCCGGAAGATGACACCAGTCGGGGTGTCACCCAGCAGCAGTCCCACGATCGTGAACACCACGACCAGGAACACCGCGCTCGCGATCGCCACCGTGCGGATCTTGCGGGGCCGGAACTCGACGGTCGACACGGTGATCACTTGCCCGCCCGCAGCCCGCGCAGCACCAGGGCCGTGTCCAGCGCGGCCACCACGGCCTCGAAACCCTTGTCCTCCACCGAGTCCTCGAAACCGGCCCGCGCCAGGGCCTGCTCCTCGGTGTTGCACGTCAGCACGCCGTTGCCGACCGGGGTGGAGGTGTCCAGCGCGATCCGGGTCAGGCCCGCCGTCACCGAGTCGCACACGTACTCGAAGTGCGGGGTCCCGCCCCGGATGACCACGCCCAGCGCCACCACGGCGTCGTGCGTGCGGGCCAGTTCCTGCACCACCACCGGCAGCTCGATCGCGCCCGCGACCCGCGCCACCGTAGGAGCGGCGACACCCGCCTGCGATGCCGCCTCCAACGCCCGGGACACCAGCTGCGAGGTGATCTTCTCGTGCCACTTGGTGGCGACCACGGCCAGCGTCAACCCCGCCGCGTCCGGGACCGCCGCCTCCGGCCTGCCCTCGCCGCTCATTCCACACCCTCCGTCGTGCTCACGATCGCGCCACCCTGGCTCAACGCCTCGTACTGCTCGAGCTGGTGCAGCTCGTGCCCCATCCGGTCCCGCTTGGTCCGCAGGTAGTGCAGGTTCTCCGGGTTCGGCGAGATGGGCAGCGGGACGCGGTCGACGACGCGCAGGCCGTAGCCCTCCAGGCCGACCCGCTTGGCCGGGTTGTTGGTCAGCAGGCGCATGGACTTGATGCCCAGCTCGCACAGGATCTGCGCGCCGGTGCCGTAGTCGCGGGCGTCCGCGGGCACGCCCAGCGCCAGGTTCGCGTCCACCGTGTCCGCGCCCCGGTCCTGCAACTGGTAGGCCTGCAACTTGTGCATCAGGCCGATGCCGCGGCCCTCGTGCCCGCGCATGTAGAGCACGACACCCCGGCCCTGCGCGGCCACCGCCTCCAGCGCCGCGTCCAGCTGGGGGCCGCAGTCGCAGCGCAGCGAGCCGAACACGTCACCGGTCAGGCACTCGGAGTGCACGCGGACCAGCACGTCCTCGCCGTCGCCGATCTCGCCGTACACCATGGCGACGTGCTCGATGCCGTCCAGCTTGGAGTCGTAGCCCACGGCGGTGAACACGCCGTGCGCGGTGGGCAGGCGCGCCTCGGCGACCCGCACCACCTGGGTCTCCACCCGGCGGCGGTAGGCGATGAGGTCGGCGATGGTGATCAGCGCCAGGTCGTGGTCGGCGGCGAAGACCTCCAGCTCGTCGCGCCGCGCCATGTCGCCTTCGTCCTTCTGCGACACGATCTCGCACAGCACGCCCGCCGGCGCGAGACCCGCGAGCCGGGCCAGGTCCACGGCGGCCTCGGTGTGGCCGGGGCGGCGCAGCACGCCGCCGTCGCGGGCGCGCAGCGGCACCACGTGGCCGGGGCGGTTGAAGTCCTTGGCCTCGGAGGTCGGGTCGGCCAGCAGCCGGATCGTGCGGGCCCGGTCGGCGGCGGAGATGCCGGTCGACACGCCCTCGCGCGCGTCCACGGTGACCGTGTACGCGGTGCCGCGCTGGTCCTGGTTGGTGTGGTACATCGGCGGCAGGTCCAGCCGGGCGCAGTCGGTCTCGGTCAGCGCCACGCACACGTACCCGGAGGTGTAGCGGACCATGAAGGCGAGCAGCTCCGGCGTCGCCTTCTCGGCGGCGAAGATCAGGTCGCCCTCGTTCTCGCGGTCCTCGTCGTCCACGACGACGACCGGCCGGCCTTCGGCGACGTCCCTGATGGCCCGCTCGATGTCGGAGAAGTCCTTCACCGCGCCTCCTCCGCTCCAGTGTCGCGCAGATGGGGCGTCGCGAGCCGCTCGACGTACTTGGCCAGCACGTCGACCTCCAGGTTGACCAGGTCGCCGGGCGCGCGCCGGCCCAGCGTGGTCAGCTCCAGCGTGGTCGGGATGAGGCTGACCGAGAACTGGTCCTCGCTCACCGACACCACGGTCAGCGACACGCCGTCCACGGTGATCGAGCCCTTCTCCACCACGTAGCGGGCGAGGCCGGGCGGCAGTCCGATGTGGACGACCTCCCAGTGCTCGGCCTTCTCCCGCGCCAGGACGGTGCCCGTCCCGTCGACGTGGCCCTGCACGATGTGCCCGCCGATGCGCTGCCCGAGGGCGGCGGCGCGCTCCAGGTTGACCCGGTCGCCCTCGGTGACCTTGGCCAGGCTGCTGCGCCGCAGCGTCTCGCGCATGACGTCGGCGGTGAACGCGCCGTCGACGACGTCCACCACGGTGAGGCACACGCCGTTCACCGCGATCGAGTCGCCGTGCTTGGCGTCGCTGGTCACCACCGGACCCTTGATGGTGACGCGCGCCGCGTCCGGCAGGTCCGCTACGGCGACGACCTCACCCAGTTCCTCGACGATCCCGGTGAACACCGTGTCCTCCTCTAGTGCGCCGGCGTCGGAACTGCGGAGATCCGCACGTCCGGCCCGCACATACTGACCTGCTCCACGACCAATCCCACCGCGTCGGTGACGGTGGACACCCCCGCGTCCCGCAGGGCGGCCGGCCCGTCGCCGAGCAGCTTGGGCGCGACGTAGGCGAGGACCCGGTCGATCCGGCCCGCCCGCGCGAACGCACCCGCCAGCGTAGGGCCGCCCTCCAGGAGCACGTCCACCACGTTCCGCTTGGCCAGCTCGCCCAGGACCACGTCCGGGTCGTGCGTGCGGACGTGCAGGGTCTCGGCCTCGTCGTCGAGGACGCGCGCGTGCGGCGGCAGGTCGCTGGTGCCCACGACCACCCGCAACGGCTGCCGGGTCACCCCTGTTCCCCGGGCGGTCAGCCGCGGGTCGTCGGCGCGGACGGTGCCGGTGCCGACCACGATCGCGTCGATGGTCGTGCGCAGCGCGTGCACCTCGGCGCGGGACTCCGCGGAGGAGATCCACTGGCTGGTGCCGTCGGCGGCGGCGGTGCGGCCGTCGAGGGTGGCGGCGTACTTCCAGGTGACGTGCGGGCGGCCGGTGCGGGCGTAGTGCAGCCAGGCGCGCAGCGGCTCGACGTGCGTGGGCAGGTGCTCGACGGTCACGCCGGCGGCGCGCAGCACGTCCGCTCCCCCGGCGGCCTTCGGGTTCGGGTCGGCGTTGGCGTAGACGACCTTGGCGACACCGGCCTTGACCAGCGCGTCCGTGCACGGTGGGGTGCGGCCGTGGTGGGCGCAGGGTTCGAGCGTGACCACGGCGGTGCCGCCGCGCGCCCGCTCGCCCGCATCGGCCAGGGCCACGACCTCCGCGTGCGGGCCGCCCGGCGGCTGGGTCGCGCCGACGCCGACGAGGGCGCCGGCCGCGTCCAGCACGACCGCGCCGACCGGCGGGTTGGGGCTGGTGGTGCCGTGGACCCGCGCGCTGGCGGCGACGGCCAGCGCCATCGCCTCGGACAGGGTCGGGGTGGTCACCGGGAGCGGGCCGCCAGCGCCCGCAGCTTCGCCATGGCCGCGCCGGGGTCGCTCGCGTCGTAGATCGCCGAGCCCGCGACGAAGCAGTCGACACCGGCCTCGGCGGCCTGCGCGATGGTGTCCTCGTTGATGCCGCCGTCGATCTCCACGACCAGGTTCAGGTGCCCGGTGTCGACCAGGCGGCGCGCGGTGCGGACCTTGTCCAGCACCTCGGCCATGAAACCCTGCCCGCCGAAACCGGGCTCGACCGACATCACCAACAGCGTGTCGTAATGCTTGAGGACGTCGGTGCACGACTCGATCGAGGTGCCCGGCTTGATGGACAGCCCGGCTTTCGCGCCGGCCGCGCGGAGGTCCTTGGCCAGTTGGACGGGGTCGGCGGCGGCCTCGACGTGCACGGTGACGTTGTAGGCGCCCGCCTCGGCGTAGCCGATGGCCCAGCGGTCCGGGTCCTCGATCATCAGGTGGCAGTCCAGCGGGATGTCGGTGGCCTTGAGCAGCGACTTCACCACGGGCAGGCCGAGCGTCAAGTTGGGCACGAAGTGCGCGTCCATGACGTCGACGTGCAGCCAGTCCGCGCCTCGGACGGCCTCGGCCTCCTCGGCGAGGCGGGCGAAGTCGGCGGACAGGATGCTCGGGGCGATCATCGGCTGGTGGACCACGAGGCCTGAGTCTAGGTTCCGCGGCAATGTCCGGACCTATCAGGGAGTCGCATTTCACTCCGCCCGCCGGCTTTCTCGCCGGGCCGCCGGAAATTCCAACTACTCACCCGGGTAGTTCCACCCCGCCGCCGACGGGATTACGTTCGACGGCGGGGAGCGCGACTGGGGAGCACTGGGGATGAAAGCCGAATTCAGCCACAAGATCGCACTGGTGACGGGCGCCTGCACGCCCATGGGCACGGAGGTGGTGGAGTCACTGGCGCGGCAGGGGGCGCTGGTGGCGGCGGTCGACAGCGACGGCCCGCGGCTGGCGGAGTTGGTCGAGCGGTTGCAGCGGGCGGGGGTGCGCATCGCGGGGCGGCAGATCGACGTCCGGTCGAGCGCCGCCGTGGACGCGCTGGTGGACCAGGTGGAACGGGAGTTCGGCCCGATCGACGCGGTGGTGACCGTGGCGGCGGCGTTGCGCCCCGGCCCGGCCCTGTCGATCACCGACGACGACTGGGCGCACAGCTTCGGCGTGAACGCGGACGGGGTTTTTCACGTGTCGCGCGCCGTGGCGACGCGGATGGTGGCCCGCCGACACGGCACGATCATCGTGGTCGCCGCCCACACCGCGACCGTGCCGCGGACCAGCGTGGCGGCTTATGCCGCGTCGCGGGCGGCGGCGATCGCGTACACGGAGTGCCTGGCACTGGAGGTGGCTCCGCGCGGCGTGCACTGCGCGGTCGTGGCACCGGACGACGTGCGGCGGGTGGTGGACGAGGTGAGCTTCCTCCTCTCCGACACCGTCCAACACCCGGCTCAATCCGCCTGACACACACCCGCGTCACCGGCCGACCCCGCGCAGCCCAAGATCAACTGTCGGGGTCCGCCGGTAGCATGGATACCGGGGGCCGTGGCCCGCGCTCGGCCGAAATCGAGCGACAACGCGCGCCAACCAAGCCGCGCTGGCCACAGCGTCAAGCCGCCCCAACCAGGCCGCCAAACCGGGCCGCCACGCCAGGCCGCCACGCCAGGCCGCCACCAGCCGAGCCGCGCCAAGCCGCCGCGCTAGCACCGACCAACAGCCGCGCCGCCAACCCCACGCGCCGCCAACCCCACCGCGCCGCCAACCCCACCGCACCGCCAACCCCACCGCACCGCGGACCACCGCACCGCGGACCACCGCACCGCCGGACCACCGCGGACCCGGCTAGACCTCGGCGTGCTCCTGTTCCCCCGCCAACCGGGCCAACTCCACCCGCGAGCTGATCCCCAGCTTCCGGAAGATCCCCCGCAAGTGGTAGTTCACCGTGTGCGGCGACAGGAAGAGCTGCCGGGCCACCTGCCGGTTGGTCAACCCCGCCCCCACCAGCCGCGCGATGTCCCGTTCCGGCGACGACAGCCGACCCCACTCGTCGCTGCCCTCCGCCTCGTCCGCCACCACCCCGGCCCGCCGCCGCACCCGCGCCGCGTCCCCCGAAGCGCCCATCCGCTCGAAGATCCGCAGCGCCACCTCGGCGTGCTCCCGCGCCCGCTGCTCCTGCCCCGACTCCCCCGACAGCACCGCCAAGTCCTCATGCGCCCACGCCTGCGCCCACGGGTGCCGGTGCTTCCCGGCCGCGGTCTCCAAAAGCTGCTCGTCGCCGTCCAGCAACGCCCGCGCGTGCCCAGCCCCCACCGACACCGCCACACACCCGGGGTTGTTCGCCGCCAGCTCCTCCGCCGCCCCCACGACCACCCCGGCCATCCGGCTGTCCCCCACCACCAGCGCCAACCGCACCAGCCACGCCCCCGCACCGGGCTCCTCGATCAGCATCCGCCGGGCGCTGTCCAGGTCCGCCAACCGCTCCCGCGCCAGCTCCGCCGCCCGCTCCGGACCGCCCTGCGCCTCGGCGACCAGCAACTCCACCCAGTCGTACTGCCCCGAGTGCAGCACCGCCTCCCCCCCGGCGAGGTCACCCCGGTACCGCCGCACGTGCGACGCCGCCCCCTCGACATCCCCCCGGTGCAGCGCCACCACCGCCAGCACGGCCGACGCCAGCGGCACCAACAGCCGCAAGCCCCGGTCGTGCGCCAACGACAGACCCGAGTGCGCGGCCACCTGCGCCTGCACCAGCTTCCCCGCCTGGAACAGCACCCGGGCTCGCCCGATCATGCGGGCCGCGGGGGCACCGGCGGTGACGGCCTCGTCGGTGTCCGGACCGTCGCCGCGCACCAACTTCTCCGCGTCGGCGAACTCGCCCAGCGACGACAGCTTCATCGCGAACGCCACCGCGGCGTGCGACTGCCACCACGCGGTCGGCCGGTCCAACTCCCAGCGCGTCGACTCGCGGCCCCAGTACAGGCCCTCGGCGAGGTTGCCCGCGTTCCACTCCAGGCACGAGTGCACGCACGCCGCCATCACCACGTCCGCGTCGCTGGCCTCCCGGTCCCGCGCCGTCAGCACCGACAGCGCGTGCGCGCCCGCGCGGTTGCCGGTGGCGAAGTACAGCGACAGCAGGCGGCCGGCGGCGGCGAGGCGGCGCAGCGGCTCGGGCGCGGTGGCGACCGACAGCGCGTGCTCCATCTCGGCGACGGCGTCGGCGGGGCGGCCGTCGGCGAGCAGGATGCCGGCGAGCGCGGTGTGCAGTTCGGCGGCGGGGCCGGCGTGCAGGCGCTGGGCGAGGCTGTCGCGGGCCAGGGCGATGGCCGCGCCGAGCCGGCCACCCGCGGCGAGCCGGCGGACGTCGTGCACGGCCGCCGCGCCGCGTTGCTCCTCGGGTGGCGCGGCGGTCGGCGGTTCGCGCAGGTCGGTGCGCAGCAGGTCGGCGTCGTGGCGCAGGGCGTGCAGCACGGACGGCGGGATCGCCTGCACGACCGCCTGCCACCCCAGGTCGGAGGCGAACTCCAGGCGCACGCCCGCGGACACCACCAGCCCGGACGCCAGCACCTCGTCCACGGCGGGCAGCAGCGCGCCGGCCGGGCGCCCGGTCATCGTGGCCACGTCCTTCAGCAGGAACGACCGCCCCAGCACCGCGGCGACCCGCAGCACCTGGGCGGCTTCGCTCGACAGGGCGTCCGCCTGGGCGCGCACCAGTTCGGCGACCCGGCGCGGCAGCCCGGCGCCGGTGAGCCGGGCGACGCCGTCGCGGACGTCGAGCCGGTTCTCCTCGCGCAGCCCGGTGATCAGTTCGACGACCAGCCCGGGGTTGCCGCCGGCGGACGCCACCAGCGCGGCCAGCCCGGGCTCGGGCTCCGCGCCCAGCACGTCCTTGAGCACCTGGGCGACCACGTCGTCCCCCACCGGCTTGAGCGTGAGCACCTCGCCGTACGCGGGCAGGGTGCGGCGCAGGTCGGGACCCGCGTAGGCACCGGTGAGGGCGACCAGCGTGGTCGCGCCGTGGGCGCGCAGGCCGGGCAACGCGGCCAGGACGGCGGCCGGGTCCTCGTGCGCCTGGTCGATGGCGACCAGCGGGTTCGGGCCCGGCGGGAGGTCGCCGAGCGCGCCGGGGTGCACCAGGACGGCGGAGTAGCCGCGGACGCGGGCGGCGTCCACCGCGTCGCGCAGCAGGAGGGACTTGCCGGTGCACGGCGGGCCGTCGATGGCCAGCAGGCCACCGGGCGCGGACAGGAACCGGATAACCGAAGCCCATTCACGATCCCGGCCGTACGAATTCGACACGGGCCAGCCTGCTACGAATCTCGGTTGGCTGTCAATTCACGCCCATTTGTCGAATGCGACGAACGGCGCAACCGCGGCCAGTTCTTCCAGCACCTCTTCCGGGCCTCCGGAGACGACCGCCACACCCGCGTCGCGCAGCACGGCCAGGTGTCCGGAATAGGCGGGATGATGGGATTGGTCTGCGCCAACCTGGGCGAGCACGACCATCGGCGCGCGCCGGCCGAGCGCTTCGCCCAAAACGGTCAGCGCTTGGTTGTCGCCGATGCCGAGTGAAAGTTTCGCGATGGAGTTCAGCGTCGCCGGCGCGAACACGAACGCGTCCGGAACCGGGTGCGGTTTCGGTTCCGTCGGCAGTCGCGAGGTCCAGCGCACCGGCAGGTCGGTCAACGCGGCGAGTTCACCCAGCTGGGGTTCCAGCCACCGCGCGACGGTCGGGGTGAGCGTGATGGCCAACCGCCACCCCTGCCGCGCCAACGGCTCCGCCAACCCCGGCCGCAACCACGTCTCCACCCCGCCGGCCGCCGACGCGACCAGCCCCAGCACCGGTCGGGTCATGCCGGGCGGCGCAGCAGGGCGCAGAACATGGCGTCGGTGCCGTGCATGTGCGGCCACAGCTGCACGTGCGGGCCGTTGCCCAGGTCCGGCACGCCCGGGAAGCACTCGCGGGTGTCCAGGCGCTCCGCGCCGGTGCGCCGCGCCACGTCCGCGACCACGCCGACCGACTCCGACAGGTGCGGCGAGCACACCACGTACGCCACCACGCCACCGGGCCGGACCAGGTCCAACGCGGCGGTCAGCAGTTCGCGCTGCAACCGGGCCAGCGGGGCCACGTCGGACGGCTGCCGCCGCCACCGCGCCTCGGGACGCCGCCGCAGCGCGCCCAACCCGGTGCACGGGGCGTCCACCAGGACCCGGTCGAACCCGCCCTCGGGCAGCCCGGAGTCCCGGCCGTCAGCCACGTGCACGGTGATCGGCAGGTCCCCGGCGGCCTTGCGGATCAGCTCCGCCCGGTGCGGGGCCTTCTCCACCGCGTCCAGGGTCGCGCCCGACAGCGACGCCAGCGCGCCCAGCAGCACGGCCTTGCCGCCCGGTCCCGCGCACAGGTCCAGCCACCGCTCGTCCGAGCCCTCGACCGGCGCCCGGGTCAGCGCCAGGGCGCACAGCTGGCTGCCCTCGTCCTGCACCGACGCCAGCCGCTCGCGCACCGGGTCCAGGTCGCCGGGGTCGCCCGCGCCGGCCTCCAGGTGCACCCCGTACGGCGAGTACGGCGCGACCTCGCCGCCGGTCATCGCGGCCAGTTCGTCGGAGCTGCACTCCCCGGGCCGCGCGGCCAGGTGCACCAGCGGCCGGGCGTCGTCGGCCGCCAACGCCTCCCGCAACGGCTCGCCGCGACTACCCAGCGCTTCCGCGAACGCTTGCGCGATCCACCGCGGGTGCGCGTTGGCCATGGCCAGGTAGCCGATCGGGTCGGCGTCCTCGTCCGGCGCGACCTCCTCGACCCAGGCCGCCTCGTCCTGCTCGGTCACCCGCCGCAGCACGGCGTTGGCGAACCCGGCGGCACCGGAACCCAGCTCGGCGCGCACCAGGTCCACAGTGGACGCGACGGCGGCGTGCGCCGGGATGCGGGTCCGCAGGAGCTGGTAAGCGCCCAACCGCAGGGCGTCCAGCACCGAACCGTCCACTTCGGACAGTGGCCGGTCGGAGCACGCGGTGAGCACCGCGTCCAGCAGCCCCTGCGCCCGCGCGGTCCCGTAGGCCAGTTCGGTGGCCAGGGCGGCGTCGCGGCCGGTGATCCGGCGCTCGCGCAGCAGGCCCGGCAGCACCAGGTTCGCGTAGGCGTCGCGCTGCCGCACGGCACGCAGCGTGTCCAGCGCCGCCTGGCGCGCCGGGTCCTCCACCGGCGGGCGGGACGGGCCGGTGCGGCGGCGCGGCGGGTGCGGCCGGCGGGGCCGGGAGGGACGGGACGACCGCTGTGTCATGAGATCCGCTCCCCGGCCTCGATGCGGACGCCGCGCGCCCAGTCCGTGGCGGGCATCCGCTTCTTGCCCTGCGCCTGCACCTCGGTCAGCATCACGGGCGTGGTGCCGGTGCCGACCAGCACGCGCTTGCGCTCCACCTTCAGCTCACCCGGCGCCAGGCCGTCGAGTTCGACCGGCACGACCGGGCCGAGCTTGAGCCGTTCGCCGCGGAACTCCGCCCACGCGCCCGGGTCCGGGGTGACCGCGCGGGCCACCCGGTCCAGGGCCGCCGCGGGCGCGGCGAAGTCCAGCCGGCCGTCGTCCACGGTGACCTTGGGGGCGTAGCTGACGCCCTCCTCGGACTGCTCGACCGGGCGCAGCGTGCCGTCCTCGATGCCGTCCACAGTGGACACCAGCAGCTTGGCGCCGGACTCCGCGAGCCGGCCCAGCAGGTCGCCCGCCGTGTCGCGCTCGCGCACCCGCTCGGTCACCACCCCGTACACCGGACCCGCGTCCAGCGCCTTGACGATCCGGAACGTCGTCGCCCCGGTGATGTCATCACCGTGCCGCACCGCCGCCTGCACCGGGGCCGCGCCGCGCCAGGCGGGCAGCACCGAGAAGTGCAGGTTGACCCAGCCGTGGGTGGGGATGGCCAGCGCCGACTCGGGCAGCAGCGCGCCGTAGGCCACCACCGGGCACAGGTCGGGCTGGAGCGCCCGCAGCCGGGCGAGGAAGTCGGGGTCGCTCGCCTTGGCCGGCGTCAGCACCTCGATGCCGTGCTCCTCCGCCAGCGCGGCGACCGGCGAGCGCTCGACGCGCCGACCGCGACCGGCGGGGGCGTCCGGGCGGGTGACCACGGCCACCACCTCGTGCCGGGACTCCAGCAGGGCCTTGAGCGACGGCAGCGCCGGCTCGGGCGTGCCCGCGAACACCAGCCGCATCACGCACCACCCCCGAACAGCGGGTGCGGCGACTGCTTGAGCGTGGGCAGCGCGCCGTCGAACCAGGACTGCTGCCGGATCTCGCGCATGGCCTGCTTGCGGGTCTGCTCGTCGAGGCGGTCCAGGAACAACACGCCGTCGAGGTGGTCGGTCTCGTGCTGGATGCACCGCGCCAGCAGCTCCGAACCCTCGACCTCGACCGGCTCGCCGTGCATGTTCCAGCCGCGCGCCACCACGTGCAGGTGCCGCCGGCAGTCCCAGGACATCCCCGGGATGGACAGGCAGCCCTCGGGGCCGTCCTGCATCTCCTCGCCGACGACGTCGAACGTGGGGTTCACCAGGTGTCCCGCGAAGCCGTCGCAGTGGTAGGTGAACACCCGCAGGCCCACGCCGAGCTGCGGCGCCGCCAGCCCCGCGCCCCCGGCGTCGCTCATGGTGTCCCACAGGTCCTTGACCAGCTTGCGCAGCTCCGCGTCGAAGTCGGTGACCTCGACGGCGGGGGTCCGCAGCACCGGGTCGCCGAACAGCCGGATGGGTTGGACGGTCACGCACTCTCCTCGCAACGGGGCAGACGGCCAGTCTAGGAGAGCGCGCGAGGGGTCAGTGCTCCATGCCCCGGCCGAGGAAGATCACACCGACCAGCGCGGCGAGGAAGTGACCCAGGAAACGCGCGGCCGTCAGCAGGCCCGCCGGGACGGTCGCGGTCCTGGTCTGCGCGGGTGTCATGGTGATGGTGGTCATGTCGCCTCCCCTGGTCTCGTCGGTACCACCACGGTGCCTTTCGAGCCCATGCGCGCGCGTCCGCTCGGAGTAGCCGATCGGGCTCATCATCTGGGATGAGTCGGGTGCAACATCGATGACCGGTGCGGCTACTCAGGTGCATGAGGGGTGCCACGACCCGGGGGCGTGGGTGGAGGTGCGGGACCGGACGTTCGCCGGGGTGGTCAGCGGACTGCCGTCGCTGGACCCGCGGGTGCTGTCGGGAGTGCAAGCGAGGGCATACGCGGCCGACGGGACCGTGTTGCAGACCGGTCCCGTTTCCTAAGCCGGGGGCGGCTGTGGTGAATGGCGCCGCCTCCGGCGTCGCGGCTCGGCCGCCCCGGGGGTCGGCTCGTCACGCCGCGTTTCCCGCCGATCGGAAAGCGTGATCGTCGGAAAAGGCGACGCGACAAGCCGACGGCGGCCTCGCGCGCCTAGCGGGGCCAGACGACGCGGGCCGCGCCGCCGCCGCGGCGGGTCGGTTCGGTGGCGGCGCGCCACCGGCCGTCGGGCAGGCGTTCGACGGCGGTGACCGCGCCGATCTCGCCGGTCGAGGTGAAGCGGTGGCCCAGCGCGGCCAGGGCCTCGTCGTCCTGGGTGGCCAGGAACGCGGCCTCGGCCTGGGTGTTGGTGGCGTTGCGCTGGGACGCGCGGGGCGCCTCGATGGCCTGGCGCAGCGTGAGACCGCGGTCCAGGCGCTGGGTGAGGACGTGGAGGACGGTGGTGATGATGCTCGCGCCGCCCGGCGAGCCCAGGGCCAGCACCGGCTTGCCGTGGTCCAGGACGATCGTCGGCGACATCGAGGACCGCGGGCGCTTGCCCGGGCCGGGCAGGTTCGGGTCCGGGACGCCGGGGGTGACCGGGGTGAAGGAGAAGTCGGTCAGCTCGTTGTTGAGCAGGAACCCGCGGCCGGGGACGACGATGCCGCTGCCGCCCTCCTGCTCGATGGTGAGGGTGTAGGCGGCGACGTTGCCCCACCGGTCGGCGACGGTCAGGTGCGTGGTGTCGGTGCCCTCGTACGGGGTGGGCGCTTCGGTGCCGTCCGTGCCGCAGGGCTTGGGGTTGCGCGGGTCGCCGGGCGCGACCGCGCCGGCCATGGCGGTGGTGGCCGAGATCAGGCACGCGCGGGTGTCGGCGTACTCCTGCGACAGCAGTTCCTTGGTGGGGACGTCGGAGAAGCTGGGGTCGCCCACCCACCGGTTGCGGTCGGCGAAGGAGAGCCGGCTGGCCTCCAGGAACCGGTGCAGGTACTGGGTGCGGGACTCGTCGGCGAGCTTGGTGGTTTCGAGGATGTTCAGCGCCTCGCCGACCGTGGTGCCGCCGGAGGAGGGCGGGGCCATGCCGTAGACGTCCAGGCCGCGGTAGGTGGTGTGGCTGGGTTCGCGCTGCGGGGCGTTGTAGTTGCCCAGGTCGGTCATGGTCATCGCGCCGGGGCGGACGTTCCGGGTCGACGTGGGCTTGACCGGCGGCTGCGTGACCGTCTTGACGACGTCCCGCCCGATGCCGCCCTTGTAGAGCGCGGAGACGCCGTCCTTGCGCAGGGCGCGGTAGGTGTCGGCGAGGTCGGGGTTGCGGAACGTGCTGCCGACCGCCGGGACCGGCAGGAACAGGGCTTCACTGGAGGTGAAGTCGGCGAAGCGGGCGGCGTTCTCGCTGACCTGGCGGTGGAAGGTGGCGTCGACCGTGAAGCCCCGGCGGGCCAGGTCCTCGGCGGGTTTGAGGGCTTTGTCCAGCGAGATCGTCCCCCACCGCTGGAGCGCACGCTGCCACGTCCGGGGCGTACCCGGAACACCCACCGACAGCCCGCTGGTGACCGCTTCGGGGAAGGGAATCGGCTTGCCGTTCTCCACGAACAGGTTCTCGGTGGCGGCGGCCGGCGCGGTCTCCCGCCCGTCGATCGTGGACACCTTGCGGGTCTTGGCGTCGTAGTAGACGAGGAACCCGCCGCCCCCAATCCCGGCGGAGAACGGGTCGGTGACCCCAAGGGCGGCCGCGGTGGCAACGGCGGCGTCGACGGCGTTCCCACCGCGGCGCAGGACGTCGATGCCGATCTGCGAGGCGTCGGGGTCGACGCTGGCAACGACCCCGCCCGCGCCGACGGCTTCGGGTTCGCGGGGTGCTTCGGTGGCTTGGGCGGCGGTGGTGGGGACGGCGAGTGCGGCCACCACGGCGAGGGCGGCGAGGGTGCTGGTCGACCGGAGCATCGTTCCCTTCTACTCCTGAACCGCCACCCGGAGAACCCCCAACACCCACACGCCCCTTCGGCCCCCGCTCCTCGGCAACCCGGAATTGTCATACCCCCGTGGGAGAATGGAAGCGGGGGCCGGAGGCCGGCCGGCACGGCCGGCACAGGCGGCCGACCAGCGGTTCTTCGGGTTCCGGCCTGAACGGCCGCGCTCCTGGTCTTTGCCGCAAGTTCGCACCCCATTGACCGGATGCGGCGACTCCCGGTAGAGCCCGCGCACCGGGTCTCACCGCAGCAACGACGCGGTCGGCGTCCGCGCCATGGCGTCGTCGAGGTTTATCCATGACAGGGGGACACATGTACGAGCAGATCACCGTGCGCACCTTCGGCGGTCCGACCGCGTTGATCGAGGTCGGCGGCCTGCGCCTGCTCACCGACCCGACGTTCGACCCGCCCGGCGACTACTCCGTCGGCGGCACGCGCGTCCTGACCAAGACCGCCCCGACCGCCACCACCCCGGCCGAACTGGGCCACCTCGACGCCGTCCTCCTCTCCCACGACGAGCACCCGGACAACCTCGACCGCGCCGGCCGCGCCCTGCTCGCCGACGTCCCGCTGACCCTCACCACCCCCAGCGGGGCGAAGCGCCTGGGCGGCACCGCGCGCGGACTCGCACCCTGGGAGCACGTCGAACTCCCCCGCCCCGACGGCGGCACCCTGACCATCACGGCGACGCCCGCCCAGCACGGCCCCGACGGGTGCGAGCCGATCACCGGTGAGGTCGTCGGATTCGTCCTGACCGCGCCCGACCTGCCGACGGTCTACGTCAGCGGCGACAACGCCTCGCTCCCGGTCGTGAAAGAGATCGCATCCCGCGTCGGCCCCGTGGACACCGCCGTGCTGTTCGCCGGCGCGGCCCGAACGATCCTGTTCGACGGAGCCCTCCTCACCCTGAACAGCGAGCAGGCAGCCGAGGCCGCACGCTTGCTGGGCGCACGTCGCGTAGTCCCCGTGCACTTCGAAGGCTGGGGCCACTTCACCGAGGGCCGAGACGCGCTGGTCGACGCCTTTTCGTCAGCCGGCGTGGACAACCTCCTCGACCCGACCTTCACCCGAAAGTGATCTTGCGCAATTCGAACACACGTTCGAAACTAGACCCATGACGTCATCACACCCGGCCTACCGTCCCGACAACCACGAGGAGGCACTCTGGTAGACCTCAGCGCATGGCAGGCAAGGCGAGCGCTCGTCGCGGGGAACGCGTACCCGCGTCGACGCTGCCCGTCGCCCGGATCTGTGTGGACGTTCCGCTGCCTCACCTGGACCGTCCGTTCGACTACCAGGTCTCGACCGAACAGGACGCGGACGCGGTGCCCGGCTGCCGGGTGCGGGTGCGGTTCGCGGGTCAGTTGGTCGACGGCTACCTCCTCGAACGCGTGGAGGAGTCGGACTACGGCCGCAAGCTGACGTTCCTGGACCGGGTGATTTCACCGGAGCCGGTGCTGTCGCCGGAGGTGGCGGCCCTGGCGCGGGCGGTGGCGGACCGGTACGCGGGCACGTTGACCGACGTGCTGCGGATGGCGGTGCCACCCCGGCACGCCCGCACCGAGGCCGAGCCGTCCCCGCCGCCGGCACCGCTACCGCCGGCACCAGTACTGCCGGCACCGGGTTCTCAGGCAGCGGGTCCCCAGGCAGCGGGTCCCTGGGCGCAGGCGGCCGAGGGCTGGGCGCGGTACCCGTTCGGGCCGAACCTGCTCGACGCCCTGCGCGCCGGCCGGACGGCGCGCGCGGTGTGGCAGGCGCTGCCCGCCGAGGACTGGCCCGCACGCCTGGCCGAGGCGGCCACGACCGTGGTCAGCACGGGTCGGGGTGCGTTGGTGGTCGTGCCGGACCACCGCGACCTCGCCCGGCTGCACGCGGCGTGCGCGGCGCTGGCCGGTCCCGACGCGGTGGTCACGCTGTCGGCCGACCTGGGACCCGCCGAGCGGTACCGGCGGTGGCTGGCCGTGCGGCGCGGGTCGGTGCGGCTGGTGCTGGGCACGCGCGGAGCGGCCCTGGCGCCGGTGCACGACCTGGGGCTGGTCGTGGTGTGGGACGACGGGGACGACCTGCACGCCGAGCCGCGCATGCCTTACCCGAACGTGCGGGACGTGCTGGTCCAGCGGGCGCACCTGACCGGGGCGTCGCTGCTGGTCGGCGGGTTCGCGCGGACCGCCGAGGCGCAGTTGCTGGTGGACAGCGGCTGGGCGCACGAGGTGGTCGCGGCGCGCGAGACCCTGCGTGCGGTCGCGCCGCGCGTGGCGGCGGTGGGCGACAGCGCGTGGCAGGACGTGAAGGACCCGGCCGCGCGCAGTGCGCGGCTGCCCTCGATCGCGTTCGAGGCGGCGCGGGCGGCGTTCGAGGAGAACGCGCCGGTGCTGATCCAGGTGCCGCGCCGGGGGTACGTGCCGGCGTTGGCGTGCGGGCAGTGCCGGGCGGCGGCGCGGTGCCGTCGGTGCGCGGGTCCGTTGGCGCTGCCGGGTGGCACGGACGACGGCGTGCCGAAGCCCGCGTACTGCCGGTGGTGCGGGGCGACGGAGGCGGCGTTCCGGTGTCCCGCGTGCGGGTCGCGGCGGCTGCGCGGGCAGGTGATCGGCGCGCGCCGGACGGCGGAGGAGTTGGGGCGGGCGTTCAGCAACATCCCCGTGCGCACGTCCGGTGGTGACGAGGTGCTGGCGACCGTGCCGGGTGGCCGTTCACTGGTCGTCGCCACGCCGGGCGCCGAACCGACCGCCGAGGGCGGCTACGGCGCCGTCCTGCTGCTCGACGGCTGGGCCCTCCTCGGCCGCGCCGACCTGCGCGCGACTGAAGAAACCCTCCGCCGTTGGATGACGGCGGCCGCCCTCGCGCGCCCGGCGGGCAGGGTCGTGGTGATCGCCGACTCGAGCCTCCCACCGGTCCAGGCACTGGTCCGGTGGGACCCGGTCTGGCACGCCCGACAGGAACTGGCGGCCCGAACCGAACTGGGCTTCCCCCCGGCCGTGCGCATGGCGACCTTGGACGGCCCTCCAGACGCCCTGGCCACCGCCCTGGAAGACCTCGTCCTCCCTCCCACCGGCGAAGTCCTGGGCCCGGTCCCCCTGTCCGACGACGAGCAGCGCGAACGCGCCCTGGTCCGCGTCTCCAGGGTCCACGGCAAGGCCCTGGCCGAACACCTGGCCACCCTCCAGGCCACCCGCAGCGCCCGCAAGGACCCCACCCCGATCAGAATCAAACTCGACCCCCTCGAAGTCCTCTGACGGAGCCGCCCCGCAGCCACTGTCCTGCTCCCCGGCCGTCCGCGGCAGCCGTCCCGCGGCAGCCGTCCCGCGGCAGCCGTCCCGCGGCAGCCGTCCCGCAGCAGCCCATTCCGCAGCAGCCCATTCCGCGCCATCCCCATCCCGCGGCAGCCCATCCCTCGGCCTGCCGCCCGCGCCCCCACTCGGCCTCAGCGCGCGGTGGCGCGCGCCCGATGCCCGCCCGGCGCACGCCCGGCGCACGCCCGATGCCCGCCCGATGCCCGCCCGGCGCACGCCCGATGCTTGCCCGGCGCGCGCCCGATGCCGCCTGGCGGGTGCGGCTGGCATCTGGGTGTTAGCCGGAGAGGCTTTCGCGGCCGTTTTCGGCGTGGCCGGAGAGGCGGCGGTGGAATGTGTCGGTGCGGATGGTCAGGTCGTACCAACCGTGGCGGAAGGCCGTCAGCCACGGTAGGACCCGGCGCTTGCCGGGGCGCACTGCCACGCGGAACTCGCGGCCGTCGCCCGTCACCTCGAATACCGCGTCCTCGTCGCCCGTGTTCGACAGCGTCACGGTCAGCACGCGGCTGTGGCCGTTCACTGACGACTCGACCGCTACCGCCTCATCCGACACGCCACCGAACTCGCGGCGGAAGCCGTTCGGGCCCAGCACCGTGAACCTGTACTGGGACGTGAAAGGCACGCTGAACTCCGTCGTCCCCGACACGTCGAAGTGCACCGGGTACTCGAACTCCCCGCCGTACGGGTACAGCGCCAAGTGCGCGCTCGACGCCCCGGTGTTCCGCAACACCAACCGCACCGCCCCGTCCACCACCCGCCCGAACGCATCCGGCTGGTACGGCAACGGCCTCGACGGCCGGGTCCCCGGCTCCTGCACGGGCATCCGCTGGTCGAAGGGCGGCGTGGGGCGCCAGCGCGGCGTGGCGGGTGGGACCGGGCCGGGGGCTGCCACTACCGGGCGGGTGCCGCGGCGGGTGAAGTCGAAGGCTGACGTCAGGTCGCCGGAGACGCGGCGGCGCCAGGTGCTGATGTTGGGTTCCGCTACGCCGAGCCACCGCTCCAGGAAGCGGGTGTTGGAGGTGTGGTCGAAGATCTCTGAGCACACGTAGCCGCCTACGGTCCACGGGGACACGACAGTCATCGGGACGCGCGGGCCCAGGCCCAGCGGGCGGTCGCCTACGTATTCGTCGGACTCGGTGACGGGTGGGCGGGGCGGGGGCACGTGGTCGAAGTAGCCGTCGTTTTCGTCGTAGGTGATGAAGAGGGCCGTCGAGTCCCAGACCTCGGGGACGGATGCCAGGGCGTCCAGGACCTGGTAGGTGATTGAGGCGCTGGCGGCGGGTGAGGATGCTCCTGGGTGCTCCGAGTCGACGGCGGAGGGAACCAAGTAAGAGACCGCAGGGAGTCGGCCGGATTCGACTGTGGCGCGGAATTCGGCGCCCAGGGAGCCCGGACGGACTCGGCGCAGGGCTGCGTCGTAGAGGGCGCGGTCCGGTGGCGACAGCAGGGCCACGCCCTCTTCCAGGCGGGCCAGCATCTCGTGTGGGTTGGTGGAGCGGAACACGGCCGCGTAGAAAGAGTCCAGGGACTTGTGGGAGCCGCGCAGCGCCTTCCGTGCCACGTCCTTGAAGCGGGTGAAGAACTCCAGGTTGTTGTCCTGGTAGTTGTCCCATTCCTGGAACACCTTCCACGACACCCCTGCCTCCGAAAGCCGCTCCGGGTACGTGGTCCACGGGTAGCCGGGGTGGGTGTCCTCGGCGTACGCCGCGTTGCTCACCGCCCGCGCGCCGGACGCCTCGAACCCGGTGTACCCGCTCACCCAGTAGTTCCGGTTCGGGCTGGTCGACGTCGGCACCGAGCAGAAGTACGCGTCGCACAACGTGAACGTGTCCGCCAGCTCGTAGTGGAACGGCAGGTCCAACCGGTCGTAGTACGCCATGGTCGCCGCCGTCTTGGCGGGCACCCAGTTGTCGTGCCACCCGCCGCGCAGCGCCCGGTGTCCGCCGTCCCAGCTGTGGTCCAGGTCGCCGATGTACTGCACGTCCTTCGACCCGCGCGCCTCCCGCACCGAGAACGGCAGCACCCCGGACTGGTCGAACACGCCGTCCAGGGCGTTCTGGTCGGAGAACCCGCGCACGCCCCGCAGCGAGCCGTAGTAGTGGTCGAAAGATCGATTTTCTTGCATGAGCAGGACGACGTGCTTGATCGCCGACAGTCCCCCGCGCCGCGGCTCCCGCGCCAACGCCTCGTGCACCGACGGCGGCAGCAGGGAACCCGCGGCGCCCAGTCCGGCGGCGGTGAGCAGAGTGCGACGCGATACCGACATGGCCAAGACTTCTATCGGCCGCAGATGAACCTCAGGGGTTCTTGCGCACGAGGCCGGTGAAACCCGCGACGAACAGCGTGGCGAAGGCCCACGCGAGCAGCTGCAACACCCACGTCGACACCACCACGAACGTGCCCAGCCCGGAGGAAGTCGGGATCTGGCACTTCACGCCCTCGGGCTTGGCCAGCGGCGTCACCGCGTTGAGGGCGTGACCGATCTGGTCGACGGTCGAGCACGAACGCACGAGTCCTGCGGGACCGGCAACGCCGGCGACCAGGAGCACGGCCGTCAGGAGGGTGCCCAACAACCAGACCAGGGCCATCGCCGGGCGGTAGCCGTAGCCGACGGTCGCCCCGGTCACGCGGTGCCACAACCGGCCCCAGCGGGTCAGCCGGCCGCGCCGCAGCAGGTCGCGTTGCTGGGCCACGCGGATGCGGCGCACGTCGCGTTCGTGGCCCGCCGCCTGGTGGGCGGCGGCGAGCTGGAGGTAAGGCTGGCTGGCGAACGACGTGGTCCGCGTGGCCAGCATGTCCAGCCACTCGTCCACCGTGGCGTCACGGGGCACGCCCGCGTAGGTCAGGCCGTCCAGTTCGATCGCGCCGACCAGCGAAGATGGGTTGAACAGGATCTCCATGCCGGCCCGGACCTGCTTCACGTCCAAGGCCAGCGCACCGCGCAGCGTGGCCCCGCGCAGCACGAGCTGGCCGCCCAGCCGCGCCCCGCGGATGCGCACGGCGGCGTGCCGGTCGGAGGTGGTGACGGCCTCGAAGCCCTCGCCGAACAAGACCCGTTCGTCGACCTGCATGTCCACGCCGACCAGCGCCGAGTCGTTCGCCCGCAGGCGCGCGCCCCGGCAGTACAGGGTGCCGCCGATGCGGGCGCCGTCCAACCCCACGGTGCCCACGGTGCGGACGTCGGTGAGGAACAGTTGGCTGCCCGTGTGCAGCTTGGGGGCGTGCACCGCGTACTCGACGCCCTCGAAGGACGACCCGCGCAGGCTGACGTGCGCTCCCACCTCCGCCTCGGCCAGGTCCAGCGCCCACCCGTCCGAGCTAGCCAGCCGAGCGTTCTGGAGCAGCAGGTAGTGGTCGAGCTTGAGCCACGGCGCGGACACGGCGGGCGCGACCAGGCCGCTGAGGTCCACCGACGCGAACCGGGACCGGTCCAGCAGGACCGGCTCCGAGGTGACGCAGTCGCGCAGCACCAGCGGGCGGGACACGCGCACGTCGGACAGGTCGAGCTGCCCGGAGATGCGCGCGCCGCTGATCCGGAGACCGCGTTGATCGAGGTCGTCGGTCAACAGGTCCCGGATCAGCGACGCGGGTACTTCCTGGTCGGTCAGGTCCACGGCCGCGCCGCGGACCAGCCGGTCCGCTAAACCGTCACGCACCCGCGGCCGCGCGCAGGGCGTCGGCGCGGTCGGTGCTCTCCCACGGCAGGTCGACGTCGGTGCGGCCGAAGTGGCCGTACGCGGCGGTCGGCGCGTAGATCGGGCGCAGCAGGTCCAGGTCGCGGATGATCGCGGCCGGGCGCAGGTCGAAGACCTCGCTGATGGCCTGCTGGATCTTGGTCGGGTCGACGGTCTCGGTGCCGAAGGTCTCCACGAACAGGCCCACCGGCGCGGCCTTGCCGATCGCGTACGCGACCTGCACCTCGATGCGGGTCGCGAGACCGGCGGCGACGGCGTTCTTGGCCACCCAGCGCATCGCGTACGCGGCGGACCGGTCCACCTTCGACGGGTCCTTGCCGGAGAACGCGCCACCGCCGTGGCGGGCCATGCCGCCGTAGGTGTCGACGATGATCTTGCGGCCGGTCAGGCCGGCGTCGCCCATCGGGCCGCCGATGACGAAGCGGCCGGTCGGGTTCACCAGCAGGCGGACGTTGGAGGTGTCCAGGCCCAGCTCGGCGATCTCCGGCGCCACCACGTGCTCGCGCACGTCGACGCCGAGCAGCTTCTCCAGGTCGATGCCGTCGGCGTGCTGCGTGGACACGACCACGGTGTCCAGGCGCACCGGCTGGTCGCCCGCGTACTCGATGGTGACCTGGGTCTTGCCGTCGGGCCGCAGGTAGGGGACGGTGCCGTCCTTGCGCACGGCGGTCAGCCGCCGGGACAGGCGGTGCGCCAGCGCGATCGGCAGCGGCATCAGCTCCGGCGTGTCGGTGCACGCGTAGCCGAACATCAGGCCCTGGTCGCCCGCGCCCTGCTTGTCGATCTCGTCGCCGGCGCCCTCGACCCGCTCCTCGTAGGCGGTGTCCACGCCCTGCGCGATGTCCGGGGACTGCGAGCCGATGGCCACGTTCACGCCGCAGGAACGACCGTCGAAGCCCTTGGCCGACGAGTCGTAGCCGATCTCCAGGATCTTCTCCCGGACGATCGACGGGATGTCCGCGTAGGTCTCCGTGGTGACCTCGCCCGCCACGTGCACCTGGCCGGTGGTGATCAGGGTCTCCACGGCCACCCGCGAGCGGGGGTCCTTGGCCAGCAACGCGTCCAGGATCGAGTCGCTGATCGCGTCGCAGATCTTGTCCGGGTGCCCCTCGGTCACCGACTCACTGGTGAACAGCCTGCTGCTGTGCTGGCTCACGGCACTCCCTATCTGGTTTCCATGCGGTCTTCGAAGCTTATCGGGCCGGTCGGCCCGGACGGTCATCGTCGGGCGGAAGGGGCGACGGCGTCCCACAGTGCGGACGCCAGGCGCGCTTTCGACCCGTGCGGGATCGGGGTCTCGGCGCCGTCGGCCGACAGCAGCCACCCCGCGTTGTCCTCGACCTCGAACGCGCGGCCGTCGCCGACGGCGTTGACGACGAGCCAGTCGCAGCCCTTGCGCTTGAGCTTGGCGCGACCGTACTCGAGGACGTCGGACTCGCCGTCGCCGGTCTCGGCGGCGAACCCCACCACGACCTGCCCGTCCCGGCGGGCGGCGACCAGCTCGGCCAGGATGTCGGCGTTGCGGGTCAGGGCCACCGGGTCGGGGTCGCGGTCGGTCTTCTTGATCTTGTGCTCGGCGCTTTCCACCGGCCGGAAGTCGGCCACGGCGGCGGCCATCACGACCACGTCGGCGTCCTTCGCCACGAAGTGCATCGCGTCGCGCAGCTCGGCGGCGGTGCCCACGCGCTCCAGCTCGACGCCGGCCGGGGTGGCCAGGTCGGCGGTGTGCGCGGCGACCAGCGTCACGCGCGCGCCGCGCTGGGCGGCGACCCGGGCCAGCGCGTAGCCCTGGCGGCCCGACGACCGGTTGCCCAGGAAACGCACCGGGTCCAACGGCTCACGCGTGCCACCCGCGGAAATGGCGACGTGGACGCCTTCGAGGTCGCGGGGCAGCGCGTCGGGGCGCTCCAGCAGCAGCCGGGCCAGCTCGACGATCTCGCTCGGCTCGGGCAACCGGCCCTTGCCGGTGTCCTTGCCGGTCAGCCGCCCGCTGGCGGGTTCGGCGACGATCACCCCGCGGGACCGCAGCAGCGCCACGTTGGCCTGAGTCGCCGGGTGCTCCCACATCTCGGTGTGCATCGCCGGGACCAGCAGGACCGGGCAGCGCGCGGTCAGCAGGGTGTTGGTGAGCAGGTCGTCGGCCAGCCCTTGAGCGGCCTTCGCGAGCAGGTTCGCCGTGGCCGGGGCGACGACCACCAGGTCGGCCTCCTGGCCCAGCTTGACGTGCTGCACCGACGGTACGTCGGAGAACACGTCGGCGTGCACGGGCTGCCCGGACAGCGCCTCGAACGTGGCCGCGCCGACGAATTTCAGCGCGCCGTCCGTGGGCACGACGCGCACGGAGTGCCCGGACTCGGTGAGCCGGCGCAGCACCTCGCACGCCTTGTACGCGGCGATGCCCCCACCCACCCCGAGCACGACCCGGGGCTTGGTGGAGGCAGCTGCGTCCTGCCCGCCAGCGGAACTCCCGGTCACTCGCCCTCGGTGTGCTCGAGGAGACCCGCGTGGATCTCCCGGAGCGCGATCGACAGCGGCTTCTCGCGCGGGCCCGGCTCGACCAGCGGGCCGACGTACTCCAGCAGGCCCTCGCCGAGCTGCGCGTAGTAGTCGTTGATCTGGCGCGCCCGCTTGGCCGCGTAGATCACCAGCGCGTACTTCGAGCTGACCTGCTCGAGCAGGTCGTCGATCGGCGGGTTGGTGATGCCCTCCGGAGAACCCGACAGCGGGCCCAGCTCGGTGTGCGTGGTCACTCGTCAACGCTCCTGCGGTTGGTTGTGCAAAGCGGGTGGCGTCCTGCAGCCGCCGCGGACGCGCGCCATCACGCGTCGGGCGCTGGGCCGACCACCAAGTGTAGCAAGCGGGTCGCGGCCGACTTCACGTCGTCGTTCACCACGACCTCGTCGAACTCCGGTTCGGCCGCCAGCTCCTCGCGGGCGATCTCCAGCCGGCGCGCCACCACGGCGGGGTCCTCGGTGCCGCGGCCGGTCAGCCGCCCCACCAGGTCCTCCCAGGACGGGGGCGCGAGCATCACCAGCTGGGCCTCCGGCATGGCCGCCCGGACCTGGCGCGCGCCCTGGAGCTCGATCTCCAGCAGCGACGGTCGCCCGGACGCCAGCGCGGCCACGACGGGCGCGCGGGGCGTGCCGTAGCAGTTGCCCGCGAACTCGGCGTGCTCCAGCAGCTCGCCGTTCTGGACCATCTCGTCGAACTCGGCCCGGTCCACGAAGCGGTAGTGGACGCCGTCGACCTCGCCCGGCCTCGGCTTCCGGGTGGTCACCGAGACGCTGAAGTGCACATCGGGCCCCAGGCGCCGCAGCTCGGCCAGCACGCTGGACTTGCCGACGCCCGACGGCCCGCTCAGGACGGTGAGGCGGGGCCGGGCGCGCACGCCCGACCCCGCCCCGGTGCCATCAGTCACTCGCCGCTGAACTCGGTGAGCAGCGCCTTGCGCTGCCGCTCGCCGAGGCCGCGCAGCCGACGGCTCGGAGCGATCTCAAGCCGCTCCATGATCTGCTGCGCGCGAACCTTGCCGACGCCCGGAAGGGCCTCGAGCAGCGCGGACACCTTCATCTTGCCAAGGACCTCGTCGCTCTCGGCGGCCTTCAGCACGTCCGTCAGGGTCGTGCCGCCACGCTTGAGGCGCTCCTTGAGCTCAGCCCGAGCGCGACGAGCGGCAGCAGCCTTCTCCAGCGCTGCGGCCCGCTGCTCCTCGGTAAGCTGGGGAAGGGCCACGATTTCCTCCGTGGTGTGGGAATTTCAATTCTGGATCGGTGCCGCGACCGTACTCCAAGCGCAATTGCCTGGGCGCAAGGTGGTCCCAGTCAGGTGAAACTTTTCCAGCGCCTGGTTGCCGCGGCGGGTGGTAGTAGTACCAACACCCTCCGACGCCTCCGCCACCGCCACCGGTAACGCCCTGCGCACGACCCCTGTGGTATGCGCTCGATGGGGTATGGACCCGTCGGTGGCCTGGACCGTACCAGGCAACGTTTACGCAGGTGAGCGGACACCGCAAAGCGTGTCGCGATTTGATGGTGATCACATCCCGAGGTCGTCCCCCACCCGCCGCGCCGCAGACCGCAAGGATGCGGAGTCCGGACCGTGCCTGAGGACGTCCCGGGAGCTGGTCGGCAGCACCCCGCGCAGGTCGTCGCCGAACAGCCGGCGCAGGTCCGCCACGGTCGCGCCCTGGGCGCCGAAGCCCGGCGCCAGGACGTATCCGTGCAGGTCAGACAGGTCGATGTCGAGCCGGTCGAGGGTCGCGCCGACGACCAGGCCGACGTCGCCCAGCGGCTCCGCGCCCGCGTTGCGGCGGGCCGCCTCGTCCACCACCGACTGCGCGACGGAGCCCCCGGAGGGGACCCCCGCGCACTGCACGGAGGCCCCTTCCGGGTTGGACGTGCGGGCGAGCACGAACACGCCGCGCCCGCTCGCCCGTGCGGCTTCGAGCGCCGGCTCCAAGGAGCCGAACCCGAGGTAGGGCGACAGGGTGACCGCGTCACCGGCCAGCGGCGAGCCGTCGGACAGGTACGCCTGCGCGTACGCGGCCATGGTCGACCCGATGTCCCCGCGCTTGGCGTCCACCAGGACGGCCGTTCCGGCGTCCCTGAGGTCCGCCAGGACGCGTTCGAGCACCGCCACGCCTTTCGAGCCGTACGACTCGAAGAACGCCGCCTGCGGCTTCACCAGGGCCACGTGGCCGCCGAACGCCTCCACGCAGGTCAGCGCGAACCGCTCCAGCCCCGGGACGTCCCGGGGCAGCCCCCAGGCGTCCAGCAGGCCGGGGTGCGGGTCGATGCCCACGCAGAGCGGTCCGTGCTGCGAGACGGCCTTGGCCAGCCGCTGGGCGAACGTCATCCCTCACCCCGCAGCGCCGCCTGGAGCGCCTGCAACGGGCGGACGCCGATGTCGCCCCGGATGGCCGCCTCGATGCCGTGCACGGCCGCCGCCGCGCCCTGGATCGTGGTGACGCACGGGATGTCCTTGGCGACCGCCGCGGTGCGGATCTCGTAGCCGTCCACGCGGGGCCCGCTGTTGCCGTACGGGGTGTTGATGATCATGTCGACGTGGCCGTCCAGGATGGCGTCGACGATGTTCTTCTCGCCCTCGAAGTGCTTGCGGACCACCGTGCACGGGATGCCGTTGCGGCGCAGCACCTCGGCCGTGCCCTCGGTGGCCAGCACCTCGAAGCCCAGGTCGGCCAGCCGCTTGACCGGGAAGATCATGGCCCGCTTGTCCCGGTTGGCCACCGACACGAACACCCGGCCCGAGGTGGGCAGGGAGCCGTAGGAGGCGGTCTGGGACTTGGCGAAGGCCGTGCCGAACGACACGTCGATGCCCATGACCTCGCCGGTCGACTTCATCTCCGGTCCGAGCAGCGAGTCCACGCCGTGGCCCTCGGGCGTGCGGAACCGGTGGAACGGCAGCACGGCCTCCTTGACCGCGACCGGGGCGTGCTGGGGCAGCTTGGCCCCGTCCCCGGTGGCCGGCAGCAGGCCCTCCGAGCGCAGCTCGGCGATGGTCGCGCCGAGCATGATCCGGGCGGCGGCCTTGGCCAGCGGCACCGCCGTCGCCTTGGACACGAACGGCACCGTGCGGGACGCGCGCGGGTTGGCCTCCAGCACGTACAGGACGTCGTCCTTGAGCGCGTACTGGACGTTGAGCAGGCCGCGCACGCCGATGCCCTCCGCGATGGCCCGGGTGGACCGGCGGACGTTGTCGATGTCGGTCTCGCCCAGGGTGATCGGGGGCAGGGCGCACGCCGAGTCGCCGGAGTGCACGCCGGCCTCCTCGATGTGCTCCATCACGCCGCCGATGAACACGTCCTCACCGTCGAACAGCGCGTCCACGTCGATCTCGATGGCGTCGTCGAGGAACCGGTCCACCAGCACCGGGTGCTCCGGGGAGACCTCGGTGGCGCGGGCGATGTAGCTCTTCAGCGACTCCTCGTCGTAGACGATCTCCATGCCGCGCCCGCCCAGCACGTAGGACGGGCGGACCAGCACCGGGTAGCCGATCTCGTCGGCGATCTTCTTGGCCTGCGCGAACGAGGTGGCGGTGCCGTACTTCGGCGCGGGCAGGCCCGCGTCGGTGAGCACCTGGCCGAACGCGCCCCGGTCCTCGGCGAGGTGGATGGCGTGCGGCGGGGTGCCCACGACCGGCACACCGGCCTCCTCCAGCCGCCGCGCCAGGCCCAGCGGGGTCTGCCCGCCCAGCTGCACGATGACGCCCACGACGGTGCCCGAGCGCTGCTCGGAGTGCACGACCTCCAGCACGTCCTCGAAGGTCAGCGGCTCGAAGTACAGGCGGTCGGAGGTGTCGTAGTCGGTGGACACGGTCTCCGGGTTGCAGTTGACCATCACCGTCTCGTACCCGGCGGCCCGCAGCGCCATGGCCGCGTGCACGCACGAGTAGTCGAACTCGATGCCCTGGCCGATGCGGTTCGGGCCGGAGCCCAGGATCAGCACCTTCGGCTTGTCCCGCTGCTCGGTCACCTCGGTCTCGGCCTCGGGGTCCAGCTCGTAGGCCGAGTAGTGGTACGGGGTGCGCGCGGCGAACTCGGCGGCGCAGGTGTCGACGGTCTTGAACACCGGCCGCACGCCCAGGCGGTGCCGCAGGTTGCGCACGCCGTCCTCACCGGCCAGTTCGGCGCGCAGCGCGGCGATCTGCCGGTCGGACAGGCCCGCCCGCTTGGCCTTGCGCAGCAGGTCGGCGCCCAGCACGGGGGCGTTCTCGATCTCCCGGCGCAGCTCGACGAGCCAGGCGACCTGCTCGATGAACCACGGGTCGATCTTGGACGCCTCGTACGCCTGCTCGATCGTCGCGCCCAGGCGCAACGCGCGTTCCAGCGTGTAGAGGCGTCCGTCGTGGCCCTTTCGGAGGGCGTCCAGAGTGGACTCCAGCGTCTCGTCCGGGTCGGGCGTGGTCCAGAAACCGCCCGCCTTGGTCTCCATGGACCGCAACGCTTTACCGAGCGCCTCGATGAAGCTGCGGCCGATGGACATCGCCTCGCCGACTGACTTCATCGTCGTGGTGAGCGTCCGGTCCGCGCCGGGGAACTTCTCGAAAGCGAACCGCGGCACCTTCACCACGACATAGTCGAGCGTCGGTTCGAAACTCGCGGGCGTCTCGCCGGTGATGTCGTTGCGGATTTCGTCGAGCGTGTAACCGATGGCGAGTTTCGCGGCGATCTTGGCGATCGGGAAACCGGTCGCCTTGGACGCCAGCGCCGAGGAGCGCGACACCCGCGGGTTCATCTCGATCACGACCATGCGGCCGTTGTCCGGGTTGAACGCGAACTGGATGTTGCAGCCGCCGGTGTCCACGCCGACCTCGCGGATGACCGCGATGCCGACGTCGCGCATCTGCTGGAACTCGCGGTCGGTCAGGGTCATCGCGGGCGCGACGGTCACCGAGTCGCCGGTGTGCACGCCCATCGGGTCGATGTTCTCGATGGAGCACACGACCACGACGTTGTCGTTGCGGTCGCGCATCAGCTCCAGCTCGTACTCCTTCCAGCCGAGCACGCTCTCCTCGATCAGCACCTCGGTGACCGGGGACTCCGCGAGGCCGGTGGCGGCCAGCCGCTCCAGCTCCTCGTGGGTGTGCGCCATGCCCGAGCCGAGGCCGCCCATGGTGAACGACGGCCGGATGACGACCGGGAGGCCCAGCTCCGCGACGGTCTCGCGGACCTCCTCCATGGTCTTGCACACCGCGCTGCGCGGGACGTCGGCGCCGATCTTGCGCACGATGTCCTTGAACATCTGCCGGTCCTCGCCGCGCTGGATGGCGTCGATGTCCGCGCCGATCAGCTCGACGTCGTACTTCTCCAGCACGCCCCGCTCGTGCAGGGCGATGGCGGTGTTCAGCGCGGTCTGGCCGCCCAGGGTGGCCAGGACGGCGTCCGGGCGCTCGGCGGCGATGACCTTCTCCACGAACTCCGGGGTGATCGGCTCGACGTAGGTGGCGTCGGCGAACTCCGGGTCGGTCATGATCGTCGCGGGGTTGGAGTTGACGAGGCTGACCCGCAGGCCCTCCTCGCGCAGCACGCGGCACGCCTGGGTGCCGGAGTAGTCGAACTCGCAGGCCTGGCCGATGACGATCGGACCCGAGCCGATGACGAGCACGTGCTTGAGATCGGTCCTCTTCGGCATGTCAGCGCCCCTGCCCCATCATCGTCACGAACTCGTCGAACAGCGGAGCGGCGTCGTGCGGACCGGCCGCCGCCTCCGGGTGGTACTGCACGCTGAACGCGGGCACCTCCAGGGCGCGCACGCCCTCGACCGTGCCGTCGTTCGGGCAGTAGTGGCTGAGCTGGACGCGGCCGAAGTCGGAGACGAACTCCTCCCCCGGCTCGCCCTCCAGCGCGAACCCGTGGTTCTGCGCGGTGATGGCCACCTTGCCGGTCGCGACGTCGATGACCGGGATGTTGATGCCCCGGTGCCCGTAGCGCATCTTGTAGGTGTCGCGGCCCAGCGCGCGGCCCAGGATCTGGTTGCCGAAGCAGATGCCGAACAGCGGCACCTTGCGGTCGAGCATGTTGCGCGTCAGTTCGATGGCGTGCGCCTGGGTGGCGGGGTCGCCGGGGCCGTTGGACAGGAACACGCCGTCCGGCTTGACCGACAGGATGTCGTCCACGGTGGACGTCAGCGGCAGGACGTGCACCTCGATGCCGCGCGCGGCCATCATCCGCGGGGTGTTGGACTTGATGCCCAGGTCCAGCGCGGCGACCCGGAACCGGCGCTCGCCGATCGCGTCGACCACGTACGGCTTGGGCGTGGTCACGTCGCCCGCGAGGTCCGCGCCCTTCATCTGCGGCGAGTTGCGGACCCGGTCCAGCATCTCCTCGACGCTGCCCAGCTCGTCGCCGGAGAACACGCCCGCGCGCATCGCGCCCTGCTCGCGCAGGTGGCGGGTGAGCATCCGGGTGTCGATGCCCGCGACGCCCACGACGCCCTGGCGGACCAGCTCGTCGTCCAGGCTGCGCTTCGAGCGCCAGTTCGACGGCACCCGCGCGGGGTCGCGCACCACGTAACCGGCGACCCAGATGCGGCTGGACTCGTCGTCCTCGTCGTTCCAGCCGGTGTTGCCGATCTGCGGCGCGGTCTGCACCACGATCTGGCGGTGGTAGGACGGGTCGGTCAGCGTCTCCTGGTACCCGGTCATGCCGGTGGAGAAGACGACCTCGCCGAGGCTCGCGCCGATCGCACCGTAGGACTCGCCTCGGAACACGCGGCCGTCCTCCAGGACCAGCGCCGCGGTTGTCGTTGCCGGAGAAGTCACTTTCGGCCTCCCAGTGCCTGCACCCACTGCTCGTACACGTCCTTGTCGTCGCCGCGGAACCCGGTGTCGAAGGTGTGGCCGGCGTTCTGCCAGCGCACCACCAGCAGGCCGTCCGGGCCCATCACCTTGCCCGCGAGGCCGCGGGCGGTGCGGGCGTCCAGGACGTCCTCCAACGGGATCCACATCGGGCTCGCGCCGGTGCGCTCGACCAGCACACCGGTGTCGGTCAGCTTCAACGTCGCCTCGGCGCGGTGGCCGATGTCGCCCACGGCGACCCGGTCCTGCCAGTTCTCGCCGATGGTCGTGCCCACGTAGACGCCGGTCGCCTCCAGCGTCGCCGCGCCGGGGGCGGCGGGCGGCTGGGGGAAGGCGGGCAGCGCGGACTGGCGCTTCGCGCGGTTCTGCCAGCCGCGCCACATGCCGTAGAGGCACAGCAGGAACACGGCCAGGATCGCCAGGGACAGCAGCACGCGGGTCATGCGGGGATCCTTCCGCTGGTCGCCGTGACGCGCCCGCGCAGCACCGTGGCCACGACCCGGGCGGGCAGCTCCATGCCCTCGAACGGCGTGTTGGCCGAGATGCTGGCCAGCTCCGCGCCGCGCACGGTCCACCGGGCTCCGGGGTCGACCAGGACCAGGTTCGCGGGCTCGCCGACCTCGATCGGCCGGCCCTGGTCGGGCAGCCCGGCGATGGCGGCGGGGCGCTCGCTCATCACCCGCGCCACGCCGCGCCAGTCCAGCAGGTCGGTCTCGACCATGGTCTCCACCACGATCGACAGCGCGGTCTGGAGCCCGAGCATCCCCGGCCGGGCCGCGGACCACTCGCAGTCCTTGTCCTGCACGGCGTGCGGCGCGTGGTCGGTGGCGACGCAGTCGATGACGCCCTCGGCCAGCGCCCGGCGCAGCGCCTGGACGTCGTCGCCGGTCCGCAGTGGCGGGTTGACCTTGTTGACCGGGTCGTAGGTCTCCAGCCGCTCGTCGGTCAGCAGCAGGTGGTGCGGCGTGACCTCGGCGGAGACCTTCGTGCCCCGGGCCTTGGCCCACGCCAGCACGTCCGCGGTGCCGGAGGTGGACACGTGGCAGACGTGCAGCCGGGCGTCGACCTGCTTGGCCAGCAGGCAGTCGCGGGCCACGATGGCCTCCTCGGCGGCGGCCGGCCAGCCCTGCAGGCCCAGGCGCGAAGCCTGCTCGCCCTCGTGGGCCTGCGCGCCGACGGTCAGCCGGGGCTCCTCGGCGTGCTGCGCGACCACCACGTCCAGCGCCTTGGAGTACTCCAGCGCGCGGCGCATGATCAGCGGGTCGTGCACGCAATGGCCGTCGTCGGAGAACACCCGGACGCCGGTCTTGGCCATGGTGCCCAGCTCGGCGAGCTTCTCGCCCTTGAGGCCCACGGTGACCGCGCCGACCGGGTGGACGTCCACCAGACCGACCTCGCGGCCCCGGCGGGCCACGTGCTCGACCACGACCGCGTTGTCCGCGACCGGGTCGGTGTTGGCCATGGCGAAGACCGCCGTGTAGCCGCCCAGGGCCGCCGCGCGCGACCCGGTCTCGATGGTCTCGGTGTCCTCGCGACCCGGTTCCCGCAGGTGGGTGTGCAGGTCGACGAAGCCGGGGAGCAGGACCGCGCCGTCGCCGTCGATGACCTCGGCGTCGTCGTCCTCGACGTCCCCGATCTCCGCGATGACACCGTCGCGGACGAGCACGTCCACGGGATCGCCTTCGCCGTACGGCCGTACTCCCCTGATGATCAGGGTGTTCACGCGGTTTCCTCCTCGTGGGCAAGCAGGTGGTAGAGGACGGCCATGCGCACGTGGACGCCGTTGCGCACCTGGTCGGTGATGGCCGCGCGCGGCGAGTCGGCGACCGACGAGGCGATCTCCATCCCGCGCAGCATCGGACCGGGGTGCAGCACGACGGCGTGGTCGGGCAGCAGGGCCAGGCGGCGCTCGTTGAGGCCGTAGGCGATCGAGTACTCGCGGGCGGACGGGAAGAACCCGCCGTGCATGCGCTCGGCCTGCACGCGCAGCAGCATCACCGCGTCCTGGCTGGGCAGGTCCGCGTCCAGGTCGTGCGAGACGGTGACCGGCCAGCGCTCCACGCCGCTGGGCAGCAGCGTCGGCGGGGCGACCAGGGTGACGTGCGCGCCCAGGGCGGTGAGCAGGTGGACGTTCGAGCGGGCTACCCGGCTGTGCAGGACGTCGCCGACGATGGCGATCCGGCGGTCACGCAGGTCACCCAGCCGCTCGCGCAGCGTGGCCGCGTCCAGCAGGGCCTGGGTCGGGTGCTCGTGCATCCCGTCGCCGGCGTTCACCACGGACGTGCCGGTGTGCTTGAGCCAGTCGGCCAGCCGGTGGGCCGCCCCGGACGCCGGGTGGCGCACGATGACGCAGTCCGCGCCCGCCGCCGCCAGGGTCAGTGCGGTGTCCCGCAGCGACTCGCCCTTGCTGACGCTGGAGCCCGACGAGGACACGTTGACCACGTCCGCGCTCATCCACTTGCCCGCGATCTCGAAGCTCACCCGGGTCCGGGTGGAGTTCTCGTAGAACATCGTGATCACGGTCCGGCCGCGCAGGGTGGGCAGTTTGCGCACCTCACGGCCCTCCAGCGACTGCTTGAGGTTCGCGGCCGTGTCGAGGATCGCGGTGGCGTCCGCCGGGTCGATGCCCTCGGTGGACAGCAGGTGCCTCACCGCAGCACCACCCCGTCCCGCTGGTCGAACTCCTCCAGCAGCACGTGGACCTCCTCGGACCGGGCGGTGGGGACGTTCTTGCCCACGTAGTCCGCGCGGATCGGCAGCTCGCGGTGCCCCCGGTCGACCAGCACCGCCAGCTGCACGGCGCGGGGCCGGCCGTGGTCGCGCAGGGCGTCCAGGGCGGCGCGGATCGTGCGGCCGGAGAACAGGACGTCGTCCACGAGGACGACGAGGCGGTCGTCGATGCCGCCCTCGGGCAGCCGGGTGGCCTCCAACGGACGAGTCGGGCCCCGGCGCAGGTCGTCCCGGTAGAGGGTGACGTCCAGGGTGCCGGTCGGTACCGCCACCGAGCTGAATTCCTTGATCTTCGCCGCGAGGCGGCGGGCGAGCGGAGCACCTCGACTTGGAATCCCCATCAGGACTACTTCGGGTGCGCTCGGTGCATCGAGAGCCGTCTTCTCGATGATCTGATGGGCCATTCGGGCGACAGTGCGCGCGACGTCGCCGGCCGAGAGAAGCTCGCGCTCCCCGGCCGGGTCCGTCGCGCCACGTTGACGTGGCGCCACGGTTGGACCTCCTTCCCCGCCTCGCTGGACGGGTCCTTAAAGGACGTCGGACACCCGGTTGTGACCGGGTTGACCAGCACCGTATCAGGCTCCGGGGGTCAATCGACCGGGTGGTCCACGTGGTCTCGCCCACCCGGGCCGGCGAGATCAGCTTGACCTGGTGACCACGGAGAGCAATCATTACTCTGCGTATTGATCTAAGCCTCCCCGCGGCAGTCCCCTACCGGCTGACGGGGCGAATGAACGGAGAACCGCCACATGGGCGACTACGCCAAGGCGCTGGGGGCAAAGCTCCGCGCGATCCGCCAGCAGCAGGGCTTGTCTTTGCACGGCGTCGAGCAGAAGTCCGGCGGTCGCTGGAAGGCCGTGGTCGTCGGCTCGTACGAGCGCGGAGACCGAGCCGTGACCGTGCAGAAGCTCGCGGAGCTGGCCGACTTCTACGGTGTCCCGGTCGCGGAGCTGCTCCCCGAGGGTCGCGTGCCCTCGGGCGCCGAACCCGCGACGAAGATCGTGATCAACCTCGAACGGCTGCAACAGCTCCCGGCGGAGAAGGTGGGCCCGCTCGCGCGGTACGCGGCCACCATCCAGAGCCAGCGCGGCGACTACAACGGCAAGGTCCTCTCCATCCGCACCGAGGACCTGCGCTCCCTGGCGATCATCTACGACATGACGCCGGGCGAGCTGACCGAGCAGCTCATCGACTGGGGCGTGCTGCCTCCCGAGGCCCGACCGGCCAAGGAAGACTGAACGACCCACGAGGGACGGACCCGGCCGCTCACGTGGAGGGCGGCCGGCGGACGTGCGCTCCGACAGCAGGGCATCCGCCGCACCACGCTCGGGCACACGAAAACCCCCGGCCGCCGCAAGCAGCCGGGGGTCGCGTGACGCGCGTCTAGAGCACCGCTCGGAGCTGGTCCGCGATGACCGCGATCCGGCCCAGCACGCCGTTGACGAACCGGGGCGAGTCGTCGGTCGACAGCTGCTTGGCCAGCTCGACCGCCTCGTCGATGGCCACCGCGTCCGGCACGTCCGCCGCCCACAGCAGCTCGTACAGGCCGACCCGCAGCACCGCCCGGTCCACCCCGGGCATGCGCTGCAGCGTCCAGCCCTCCGAGTGCTCGGAGATCAGGTCGTCGATCCGGGCCCGGTGCGCGGTGACGCCCTCGACCAGGCCCACCGTGTAGTCGTTGATCGGCGGGACGTCCGGGGAGCCCACCCGCTCCGCGAGCAGGGTCACCGGGTCCATGGCCCGCAGGTCGGCCTCGTACAGGACGTCGACCGCGCGCTTGCGGGCCTTGCTCCGAGCGCCCATGTCAGTTGTTGACCCGGCCGAGGTAGCGGCCGTCGCGGGTGTCGACCTTGATCTTCTCGCCGGTCGTCACGAACAGCGGGACCTGGATCTCCGCGCCGGTCTCCAGGGTGGCGGGCTTGGTGCCGCCGGTGCTGCGGTCGCCCTGCAGGCCCGGGTCGGTGTGCTGGATGACCAGCTCGACGCTGGTCGGCAGCTCCACGAACAGCGGGACGCCCTCGTGGGTGGCGACCATCGCCTCCTGGTTCTCCAGCATGTAGTTGGCGGCGTCGCCCACGGTCTCGGCCGGGACCGGGATCTGGTCGTAGGTCTCGCCGTCCATGAAGATGAAGTCGGAACCCTCCTTGTACAGGTAGGTCATGTTCCGCTTGTCCACGGTGGCCGTGTCGACCTTGGTGCCCGCGTTGAAGGTCTTGTCCACGACCTTGCCGGACAGGACGTGCTTCAACGTGGTGCGCACGAAGGCGCCGCCCTTGCCCGGCTTGACGTGCTGGAACGCGGTGACGGTCCACAGCTGGCCGTCGAGGTTCAGCACCAGGCCGTTCTTGAGGTCGTTGGTCGTGGCCACGGGTGGGCTTCTCCTGTTACGTGTGTTCGGGCGTCAGACGACCACTAGCTCTTTCGTGGTCAGGGTGAGGAGTTCGGGGCCGCCTTCGCGCACCACGAGCGTGTCCTCGATGCGGACTCCGCCCCTCCCGGCCAGGTACACACCGGGTTCGACGGTGACCGTCATACCGGGCAGAAGTGTACCGTCACCCGCCTTCGACAGCGCCGGAGCCTCGTGGATCTGCAGGCCCACGCCGTGCCCCAGACCGTGCAGGAACTGCTCCCCGTAGCCCGCCTGCTCGATCACCTCGCGCGCCGCCCGGTCCACGTCCGACACCGCCGCGCCCGGCACGAGCGCGTGCCGCCCGGCCGCCTGCGAGGTCGCGACCAGCTCGTACAGCTCCCGCTGCCAGTCCGCGGCCGGGCCGACGACCAGGGTGCGGGTCATGTCGGAGTGGTAGCCGTCGACCAGCGCGCCGAAGTCCAGCTTCACGAAGTCGCCCGCGTGCACGACCGCGTCGGTGGGCCGGTGGTGCGGGACGGCGGAGTTCGCGCCGGTCGCCACGATCGACTCGAAGCTGGGGCCGGCCGCGCCGTGGTCGAGCATCCGGCTCTCCAGCTCGCGCGCGATCTCCCGCTCGGTGCGGCCCGCGCGCAGGCCGCCGTGCTCGATGAGGCTCGCCAGCGCCCGGTCGGCGGCGGCGCACGCCATGCGCAGCGCCTCGACCTCCGCGTCGTCCTTGACCAGCCGCAACTGCTCGACCAGGCCGGGCGCGCGGACCAGCTCGACGTCCTCGGCGGCCTCGCCCAGCGCGTCCAGGCCCTCGACGGTGACGTGGTTGCTCTCGAAACCCGCGCGCCGGTTGCCGTCCTTGTGCGCGCGCTGGGCCAGCGCGAGGTCGCAGGGCCGGTCGATGACCCGCTCCAGGTCCGGCACCTGGCGCTCGGCCTGGGTGAGGTAGCGGCCGTCGGTGCAGAACACGCTGGCGGCGTCCGACTCGGCGGACACCAGGAGCGCGGCGTTGGACCCGGTGAACCCGGTGAGGTAGCGGATGTTGAGCAGGTTGGTCACCAGCAGGGCGTCCAGCTCCCGGTCCCGGAGCGTGGCGCGCAGGGCGGCGCGGCGTGTCGCGTGCGGCATACCCGCAGCCTAGAGGCATCGGCGTGGGTTCACAGTGGCCTAGGGTGGGCCCATGCGCAGGTGGCTGCCCCGAGGGCTCTGGATGGGATTGCTGCACGGCGGGGTGCAGGTCGGCACGGACGCGGTGGCCGTGCACAGCCCCGGGGCCTCGTCGTCGCTGCGCTACATCGCGCTGGGTCTGGTGCTCGTGGCGGGCGTGCTGTGGGGCGCGCTGGACGCGTGGCGGCAGCTGGAGGGGCCGGGCATGGTCTGGTTCTTCGCGGCGCTGGTGGCCGGGCCGGTCGCCGGGGTGGCCGGGGTGGCCGGCAAGTCGCTGGTGGTCGACCAGACGGGTTTGGAGTCGCTGGGTGCGGCGCTGACCGGTGGCGCGGCGTTCACGGCGTTGCTGGTCATGGCGTCGGCCGGCATCGGGCTGGCGCTCGGCAACGCCTTGCCACAGCCCGACGGGTCCCGTTCCCGCTAGCGGTTCCGATCCCGTTAGCGGTTCGAGGCGCCCGCTAGCGGTTCAGGGCGCCCGCGTGGTCGAAGGCGTCCCACTGCTGCTGGGTGACCGGTGTGACCGGCGACGAGTTCAGCTTCGCCACCTCCTCCGGCCCCACCCGCCACAGCTTGCCGTCCACCAGCAGTCCGGTCTGGCCGTTGGGCGCGCGCACCGCCTTCACGCCGGCCGGGATGCGGGCCACCACGGGCAGCTCGTCCACGATGTCCGGGCGCTGGGCGAGAACGCGGGTGGCCAGGCGGTCGGTCACCGATCGGCGTTCCACCCGGACCACCTTGCCGTCCACGACCAGGTCGATGGTGTTCTCCGGGGACGGCACCGCGAACCCGTTGAGCACCGACGCCTGCGCCTTGGTGCGGCAGCCCGGGATGTTGACCAGGTCCAGGCCGAAGTGGCCGATGTCGGTGGGCGCGCCCGCCGCGCCGGTGACGGTGGCGCGCATGACGTCCACGGACATCCGCCCGCAGGGGTCCTCGGCGGAGATCGGCGCGTGGCCCTCCGGCGTCCGGACCAGGCCGGGGCCTTCCTTCCACGGGCCGGGGATGTGGAGCGGCGGGAACGGCTGGGTGGCGAAGTCGTGGTTCCAGAAGGTCAGCGTGGTGCCCGCGTCGGTCGAGTGGGCGATCAGGAAGGCCCGCAGCGCGTCCACGTACATCCAGTCGGCGCTGAACGCGTCCACCACGGACCGGGTGCGTGGCTTGCGGGTGTCGGCGACCTTCTCCCAGCCGGCCGCGCCGAGCGCCTCGACCTGGCTGCCGAAGGTCGGGTCCTTGGCGCGCAGCACGAACTGACCCGCGCCGTTCCAGCCGGCGGCCTTGGCGGTGGTGTCGGTGAAGAGCAGGTAGAACCAGCCGTCCACGTACACCGCGGACGGCTGGCCGCTGCCGTAGTGGTTGTCCCGGATGGTGTCGTTGGCCGGGCCGAGGATCGGGTTGCCGCCCGCCGCGCGGGTCCAGTTGATGCCGTCCGGGCTGGTGGCGACGCCGACCAGGCTGCCGAACGGCACGTCGCCGGGCGCGCCCGTGTAGTACATGTAGTAGGTGCCGCCGACCTTGAGGACGGACGGGTCGCAGGTGTGCACGCCGTCCCAGCCGTGGGTGCTGCCGGACAGGACGGCCAGCGCGGAGCTGCCGTCGGGCCCGGCGAACCCGCCGTCCGGGGAGGCGCTGTCGGCGTAGAGGACGTCGTCACCGCCGGGTTCGGCGTGGCGGACCTGGCTGCACCACCACATCCGGTACCGGCCGCCCTCCAGCATCACGGAGGGGGCGTAGTTGTACGGGGCCTCGAAACCCGCGGCGATGACGCCGGGGCTCTGCCGGCCGCGGTCGGTGGTGACGGGCTTGACCGGCTGCGCGGGTCTGCTCGGCGCGGGCTTCTTCGTCGTGGTCGTCGTCGCCTGGGACGCGGCGGGCGGCGCGGGGTCCGCGACACCGGGGGCGCAGGCGGTGAGGGTCGCGACGGCGAGGGCGCATCCGAGGAGCCTCGTCGGGCCGGGCATGGTCTCCACTTCCGGTTTTGATCACGGGGAGCAACGTGCGGCGACCCCGGTTCCGCATCAGTGTAGAGATCCACTCACCCTCTCGGGTGACTACCGTTCGGACGCGACCAACTCCACCTCGAAACCGTCCGTGTTCTCCAGGTAGGCGGCGTAGTGATCAGGACCACCCGCATGAGGGTGCGTGTCCCCGAACATCAACGCCCATCCGTGCTTCGGGGCCGCTTCGGTCAGCTCGTCCACTCGGCCGCGGGTCGCGACGTGGAAGGCGAGGTGGTTGAGCCCGGTCCCGAGCCTGTGGTGCCGATCGAGGGCGGGCGACTCCTCGACCACGACGTAGGTGGGGCCAAGGCGCCAACTAACCCCGGCGGACCAGCGCTGGTACTCGCTCCAGCCCAACTCGCGCAGCAGCCAGCCGATGCTCGCCTCCGCGCGCCCCAGGTCAGGCACCCAGAGTTCGACGTGGTGCAGCGCCCCGTGGGTCACGCGCCCGCCCGCCGCAGCCCCGCCGTCGGCCGCAGCCCCGCCCGTCACGCCTGGCTCGGTCCGAGTTTGGCGGCCAGCCAGCGGATCGCGAGCGCGTAGCCCTGCACGCCCAGGCCCGCGATCACGCCCTCCGCCACCGCCGAGATGTAGCTGTGCCGCCGGAACTCCTCGCGCTTGTGGACGTTCGAGATGTGCACCTCCACCAGCGGCGCGGTGAGCTGCGAGCACGCGTCCCGCACGGCGACCGAGTAGTGCGTCCACGCGGCCGGGTTGAGCACGACCGGGGTCGCGTCGTCGGCGGCCCGGTGGAGCCAGCCGAGCATCTCGCCCTCGAAGTCGGTCTGCCGCACCTCGACCTCGACGCCCAGCTCGCGGCCGGTGTCCTCGCACAGCCGGACCAGGTCGGCGTACGTGGTCCGGCCGTAGACGTCGGGTTCGCGGGTGCCGAGGCGGCCCAGGTTCGGGCCGTTGAGCACGAGGACCTTCACAGCAGCACGCTCCCGCCGGTCTTCGGCTCGTCGGCGACCGCGGAGTACGCGGCGGCGATCAGCGACGGGTCCGGGCCCTCCAGGCGACCGGGCTTGGCCAGGCCGTCGAGGACCACGAACCTCAGCACGCCGGACCGGTTCTTCTTGTCCGACCGCATGCCCTCCATGAGCTGCGGCAGGGCGTCCGGGTCGTACTTGGTGGGCAGGCCCAGCGCGGTGAGGACGGTGCGGTGCCGGTCGGCGGTCGCGTCGTCCAGGCGACCGGCGAGGCGGGCCAGTTCGGCGGCGAACACCAGGCCGACGCTGATGGCCGCGCCGTGCCGCCACCGGTAGCGCTCGCGGCGCTCGATGGCGTGGCCGAGGGTGTGGCCGTAGTTGAGGATCTCCCGCAGGTCGGACTCGCGCAGGTCGGTGGACACCACGTCCGCCTTGACCTGGATCTTGCGCCGGACCAGTTCCTCGATGACGTCCCCGGTCGGGTCGAGCGCCTTCTCCGGGTCGGCCTCGATGAGGTCGAGGATGACCGGGTCGGCGATGAACCCGCCCTTGACGACCTCGGCCATGCCCGCGACCAGCTCGTTGCGCGGCAGGGTCTCCAGGGTGGCCAGGTCGACGAACACGGCGTGCGGCTCGTAGAACGTGCCGACGAGGTTCTTGCCCGCGTCGGTGTTGATGCCGGTCTTGCCGCCGATGGCCGCGTCCACCATGCCCAGCAGGGTGGTCGGGACGTTGACCAGCTTCACGCCGCGCATCCACGTGGAGGCGACGAACCCGGCGAGGTCGGTCACCGCGCCGCCGCCGAGGCCGATGACCGCGTCGGTGCGGCCCAGGCCGATCTGGCCGAACACGTTCCAGCAGTAGCCCGCGACGCGCAGGTCCTTGCCGTCCTCGGCGTCGGGCACCTCGACCCGGTGGGCGTCGACGCCCGCCTCCGCCAGCTCCGCGCGGACCGCCTCGGCGGTCTCGGCGAGCGTCGGCGTGTGGACGATCGCCGCTTTGGCCGTGCCGCGCAGGCCCTCCACCAGGTCGCCGAGCAGGCCGCGACCCACCAGCACGTCGTACGGCCGCTCCGCGGCCACGCGGATGCGCACCGGCTCGCCCATCACCACTCCTCTTGTCGGGTCACCATTCGACCACGGTCGCTTCCAGCACGTTCGCGCCCCACACCCCGGCGAGCACGTCGGCCTGTTCCCGCAACGCCTTCCGGACGGCCCCTTTGACACGGGACCACCCTTCGACGCGGAAGATCATCGTCCTGCCGCTGAACTCGTACCGCCACGCCCCCGCGACACGCCCCTTGACCACCACGGCCCCGGGACTGCCCACCGGCCGCCACACCCGCTTGGCCACGTCCGGCTCGGCGACCAGCCACCGCGGCCCCAGCAGGTAGGGATCACGCGGGAACAGCAGCAACCCGGCCGGCGGTTCAGGCGCGTCGGCGGCGAAGAAGTCGGCCGCAGCGGGGGCGGCGGGGGCGGCGGTGTCGGTGGCGGTGTCGGCGAGGGTCAGCAGCTTCTTGCCCTCGACCGTCACCGGCCGCAGGTCGGGCCAGTCGGTCCGCGGCCCCGCTCCGAGCCACTTCTCCACGTCGGGTTTGGTGAACGGACCCACGTACCGGACGTAGTCCCGGAGCAGGGGAGACTCGCCCTCCTCGTTCGGCCCGGGTGCGCGGAAGACCAGCTTCGCGCCGCGCGGTTCCAGCTCGATGCCCGCCAGCAGCGTCCCCAGCCGGAACAGCCCCTCGATGACGTGCTCCACCTTGCACGACGGGCAGTACGGCGTGGCGCGCTTGGGCAGCAACGGGCTGATCGCGCCCGACAACCCGCCCTTCGTGGCCGTCTCGCCGGGGAACTCGCGGCGCATCAACTCCACCACGAGATCCACATCGGACAGTTCCGGCGCGGGCATCCCGCCGCACCACGCCTGCAACTGCTTCGGCGTGCGCGGGCGCAGCAGCCGCCGCAACCCCGGAACGTCGGCCGCCCGGTGCAGGTGCGGCGCGCCGCGCAGGCTCAGCACGCGCACCAACTCCTCGTCGCCCCACAACTCCGCCGGTTCCCGCACGCCACCCGGGAACCGGTCGAGCCTGTGGTGGGCGCGCACCGCCAGGGCGGCGGCACCCGTGTTCGGCGGGCTGTCGACCACGCCGAGTGCGAGCACGCCCAGGTCGCCGTCGTGCAGCCCCTGCACCGCGGCGCGGTGCGCGAGGACACGAGCGGCGGTCACGTCCACCGGGTCAGGTCCGTTCCGCCTTCGCCAGGACGGCGTCGACCACCTGCTCCGGCTCCAACTGGTCGGTGCCCACCTCGATGGTGGCGACCTCCCGGTACAGCGGGAGCCGGGCGTCCAGCAGCGCCTTGAAGGTGGCGCGCGGGTTCACGCCGGCCAGCAGGGGCCGCGCGGTGGACAGGCCCGTCCGCCGCACGCCCTCGGCCATGCCGACGTTGAGGAACACCACGGTGTGCGCCGCCAGCCGCGCGCGGGTCGCGGCGGACAGCACCGCGCCGCCGCCCAGCGCCAGCACGCCGTCGTGCTCGGCCAGGCCCTTCGCGACCGCCTCCTCCTCCAGCGCCCGGAACGCGGGTTCGCCGTCGGTGGTGAAGATGTCGGCGATGGGTTTGCCGGCGGTGGCGACCACGTCCTCGTCGGTGTCCCGGAAGGCCACCCCGAGCCGGGCCGCGAGCAACTGCCCCACGGTCGTCTTGCCCGCGCCGGGCGGGCCGAGGACGACGTAGCGCGGGCTCACAGCCCCTCCCAGCGGGCCTCCAGGGCCTCCAGGTAGGACGCCACGTTCCGCTTGGTCTCCGCGATCGAGTCGCCGCCGAACTTCTCCAGCGCCGCCTCAGCCAGCACCAGCGCCACCACGGACTCCAGCACCACACCGGCCCGCGGCACGGCGCACACGTCCGACCGCTGGTGGATCGCCACCGCCGGCTCGCCGGTGCGGACGTCCACAGTGGACAGTGCACGGGGGACGGTCGAGATCGGCTTCATGGCGACGCGCACGCGCAGCGGCTCGCCGTTGGTGATCCCTCCCTCCAGCCCGCCCGCCCGGTTCGAGCGGCGCGTCACGCCCTTGGGACCGGTGCCCCGGTCGATCTCGTCGTGCGCCTGGCTGCCCCACCGCTCGGCGGTGGTGAAGCCGTCGCCGATCTCCACGCCCTTCATCGCCTGCACGCCCATCAGCGCGCCCGCGAGCCGCGCGTCGAGCCGGCGGTCCCAGTGCACGTGGGACCCCAGGCCCGGCGGCAGGCCGTACGCGATCACCTCGATCACGCCGCCGACCGTGTCGCCGGCGTCCTTCACCGCCTCGACCTCGGCCACCATCGCCTCGGTGCCGCGCGGGTCGAACGCCCGCACCGGGCTCGCGTCGACCGCGTCGAGGTCGCCCGGACCCGGCACCGGAGCGTCCTCGGGCGTCTTGGCCTTGCCGATCGACACCACGTGGCTGATGACGTCGACGTCGAACACCTGCTTGAGGAAGTGCCGCGCCACCGTGCCCAGCGCGGTACGGGCGGCGGTCTCGCGGGCACTCGCCCGCTCCAGCACCGGCCGGGCCTCGTCGAACCCGAACTTCTGCATGCCGGGCAGGTCGGCGTGGCCGGGCCGGGGCCGCGTGAGGGCCTCGTTGCGGCCGGTCGGCTTCAGCTCGCTCGGGTCGACCGGGTCGGCGGACATCACCTTCTGCCACTTGGGCCACTCGGTGTTGCCGATCCGGACCGCGATCGGCCCGCCCTGGGTGAGCCCGTGGCGGACGCCGCCGAGAATCTCGACCTCGTCGGCCTCGAACCCCATGCGGGGGCTCCGGCCGAACCCGAGGCGTCGGCGCTCCAGTTGGGCGGACAGGTCGGCAGTGGTGACCTCCACCCCGGCGACCATGCCTTCCAGCACGGCTACCAGGGCCGGTCCGTGGGACTCCCCAGCGGTGATCCAGCGCAGCACGCCGCGAATCCTTTCACAGCGTTAACAGCACCGAGAGCCCTGGTTACCGACGTCGCACCCGAACCTGTCCGGTGTGCGCCGCCACTACCCGCCGGCCAGTGACACCAGCCACGTCGCACCGACCAACCCGGGACCGTGCGGCGGCCCGTCCCTGGGTCGCCACAGCGCGATCGTCAGTGTGATGACGCTCGCGAGGACCGCAGCCACGGGCAGCGCAACCCACGACACCGAACCCAGCACCGCGCCCAGCGACCCGGCCAGCTTGACGTCTCCCCCACCCATGGAGGCCGGTGACAGCTTGTGCACCGCCAAGTGCAGCCCGAAGTACGCCAAGCCGCCGCCCAGAGCCCGCGCGAGGTCCGCCCCGCACACCGCCAGCACGCCGCCCACCAGCGGGTACGCGGGCAGGGTGAGGAAATCGGGGAGGCGTCGGTGCCGGAAGTCCACGACGGACAACAGCACGCCGAGCCAGGCGACCAAGAACGGCACCGGCAGCCACCGGGGAGGAACTCCGGCGGACAGCGCCCACAGGCCGGCTGTGGGCAGCGCGCACCACGCCCAGTGGACGGACGCACCGCGCGGGAGCGAGCGCAGCAGACGAGCCCCGAAGGCTCCGACCAGAAAGCCTGACAGCGAGTAGATGACCATGGACCCAGCGTGTCCACTGGGCCGTTCGGAGCACAAGGGAAGGCGCGACTGAATGGTCCATTCAGTCGCGCCAGTCGTCGAAAGAGGAGGTCATCGCCGCCAGGAGAACAAGGCGTCGCCCGCCGCCACCGGACCGTCGGAGGCCTGGTCGAGCAACGCGTCCGCACTGGCGTCCAGCGCGATGACCGGGCAGATCGGGGCGAAGCCGGCAGCCTCGATCTCGGCCGGGTCCCACGTCACGATCGCCTGGCCGGCCCGGACCGACTCACCCTTCACCACGTGCAGGGTGAAGCCCTCGCCCTTGCGCTTCACCGTGTCGATGCCCAGGTGCACCAGCACGGCCGCACCGTCGCCGGTGGCCACGACGAACGCGTGCGGGTGCAGCGTGACGACCGTGCCGTCCACCGGGGACACCACCTCGGCCGCCACCCGGTCCGGCTCCACGGCGATCCCCGGGCCGACCATCGCCTGCGCGAACACCGGGTCCGGCACCTCGGTCAGCGGCACCACGCGCCCGGCGACCGGGCTGCCCACCCGAAGCGTCACAGGAGGTCCTCGATGTCGCTCGCGATGGTGTCCGCCTCCGGGCCCACGACCACCTGGACGACGTTGCCCTGCCGCATGACGCCGTGCGCGCCGAGCTTCTTCAGCGCCGCCTCGTCCACGACCGAGCCGTCCTCCAGCTCGCAGCGCAGCCGCGTGATGCACGGCTCGATCTCGATGATGTTGTCCGCCCCACCGAGCGCGGCGAGGATCCCAGCCGCCTTGTCGTCCGCCACTTCGCAGTCCTCTCTCGACACACCTGTGGTGAGGGTGCCACCGCTCGGCCACGGTCGCGTAACGGCGGTTGACACCCGCTTGGCGCGCGGAGCATCCTCCCCGCACCAACTGGTCTAGACCGGAAAGTACCAATCCCGGTCTGCGAGCGCGAGCACGGGGAGGTGTCATGAACCGCGACGAGATCGTCGACGGGCCCAAGCCCAAGCACGCCCAGCTCCGCGACATCCTGCGGCGCATGGCCGAGCAGGAGCTGCCCCCCGGCTCCCCGATCCCGTCCGAGCGCGACCTCGCCCAGCTCTACCGGGTCTCCCGGATCACGGTGCGCGCCGCGGTCGGCCAGCTCGTCGCCGAAGGGCTGTTGACCAGGGCCAAGGGCCGGGGCACGTTCACCGCCCGCCGCCGGATGGACGCCCAGCTCTACCTGGAGTCGTTCACCGACGACATGCGCCGGCGGGGGTCCACCCCCGCGACCGGGGTGCTGAGGTGCGCCGAGGAGGTCCCGCCGCCGTCGGCGGCCGCCGCCCTGGGCCTGCCCCCGCACGAGCCCGCGTGCCACGTGGTCCGCCTGCGGCTGGCCGACGGGGTGCCGCTGGCCGTGGAGCGCGGCTGGTACAGCCGGCGGGTCGTCCCCGACCTGCACCGGCACGACCTGACCGGCTCCCTCTACTCGCTGCTCGCCGACACCTACGGCGTCCAGCTCGACCACGCGGATCAGACGGTCTGGGCCGAAGGCGCGGACCCGGAGACCGCGCGGTTGCTGGGCGTGCGAACCGGCAGTCCGCTGCTGGTCTTCCGCCGGGTCACCAGCTCCGCCGGCCGGCCCGTGGAAGACATGACGTCCTGGTACCGGGGCGATCTCTACCAGGTGACCATGCAACTGGACCGGACCGTCCCGGAATCCGGCCCTTTCTCCGCCAAGGGAGGTAACCCATGAGCGCCAGCGCCCCTCAGGCGACCGGCGGTCGAGAGATCAAGGGTCTCGCTGCTCTCCAGCGGTTCGGTCGCAGTCTCATGCTGCCGATCGCCTCGTTGCCGGCCGCGGCACTCTTGCTGCGACTCGGACAGGACGACCTGCTCGGCAAGGACGGCCTGGGCTGGAACCAGGTGGCCGCCGTCATCGGCGGCGCCGGCGGTGCCATCTTCGGCGCCCTGCCGCTGCTGTTCGCCGTGGGCGTGGCCATCGGTTTCGCCCGGCGCGGTGACGGCTCGACCGCACTGGCCGCGGTCGTGGGCTTCGTGGTGCTCGAAGGCGTCTTCAAGGCCATGTCGCCGATCATGCTGCCGCTGCCCGCGGACGCACCCGCGACGGCCAAGCAGGAACTGATCAACTACTCGGTGCTGGCGGGCATCGTCGTCGGCCTGATCACCGCCGTGCTGTGGCAGCGGTACCACCGCATCAAGCTGCCCCCGTACCTGGCGTTCTTCGGCGGCCGCCGGTTCGTGCCGATCATCGTCGCGGGCGTCATGATCGTCGTCGGCGTGCTGATGAGCCTGGTCTACCCCGGGTTCGACAAGGGCCTGGAGTGGGTCGGCAAGACCATCTCCGACAGCACGATCGTCGGCGCGGGCATCTACGGCGTGATCAACCGCCTGCTCATCCCGCTGGGCCTGCACCACATCCCGAACACGTTCATCTGGCAGGTCGTGGGCGAGTACGAGGGCAAGACCGGCGACCTCAACCGGTTCTTCGCGGGCGACCCGACCGCGGGCACGTTCATGACCGGCTTCTTCCCGATCTTCATGTTCGCCCTGCCGGCCGCGGCGCTGGCGATCATCCACACGGCCCGCCCGGCGCAGAGGAAGATCATCGCCGGCATCATGGGCTCGGCCGCGCTGACCTCGTTCATCACGGGTGTCACCGAGCCGCTGGAGTTCGCGTTCATGTTCGTGGCGTGGCCGCTGTACGTGATCCACGCGATCCTCACCGGCACCTCGCTGGCGATCAGCAACGCCCTGGGCATCCGCGACGGCTTCGGCTTCTCCGCGGGCGCCATCGACTACCTGATCAACTTCAACATCGCCGAGAAGCCGCTGCTGATCATCGTCCTCGGCCTGATCTACGCGGTGATCTACTACTTCCTGTTCCGCTTCGTCATCCAGAAGTGGAACCTGCGCACACCGGGTCGCAACGAGGACGAGGACCCGGAGGCCGACCCGAGCGTGGTGGAGACCGCGAACGGCGGCGGCAAGGGCGACAAGAAGGACGGCAAGTCCGGCGCGCCGGCGTCCTGACCTGCACTCCGTGAACGACGAAAGGACGGATCATGCCTGAGCGACGGGTCACCGTGGCGAGCAAGGTGGGCCTGCACGCCCGCCCGGCGGCGGTGCTGGCCAAGGCGGCGGCCGGTCAGCCGGTGAAGGTCACCATCCGCAAGGAGGACGGCCAGCCGGTCGAGGCGGCCAGCGTGCTCGGCCTGATGACACTCGGGGCGATGCACGGCGACGAGGTCGTGCTGGCGGCCGACGGCGAAGGCGCGGACGCCGCGCTGGAAGCCATCGCGTCCATCATCGCGACCGACCTCGACGAGGCCTGATCCACTCCCGGGAGGCCCTGCCCGCACCCTCGCGCGGGCAGGGCCTCCTCAGTCCTCGGTCCCGCAGCACCGCCGGATGACGGACAGCGCCGAGGGCGCGAAGCTGTTGGAGCAGACCACGGCCAACCCCATGGACCAGGTCGCCGAGCACTTCCGGGTGGCGGCGAGGAGGGTCCACCAGGGCGGGGCGATGCGGGCCTGGCGCCAGGCGTCGAAGCGGACGATGGTGGCCGGTGTCCCCGCGACGGAGGGAGGTCAGGGAGGTGCTCGTAGTCGTAGCGGGACGCCGAGATCAGCGGCGCCTTCCCGGCCACGTGCCTACTCGCCCAGGGGTAGCGGGAGGACGTTGTCGGTGGCGGCTCGGAGGGCGGCTCGCATCGCCTCGCGGGGAGCGGGTTGGCCGGTGAACTGTTCGGACTGGCCGAAGGCCTGGTGCATCAGCATGTCCAAGCCGGTCGCCAACGCCCGCCCCCGCTTCTCCACCGCGTAAGCCAAAGGCGTGGGCCACGGGTGGTAGATGACGTCGAGTGCACAAGGCGATTCGGCCAGTTCCGACGCGATCGGCTCGGTGGCCGCGGGCGGAACGGTGCTGACCAACACGTCCGAAGAAGCCGCCAGCTCGGCGAAGTCCGCGTCCTCCCAAGGGATCAGGGTCAGCGCGACCCCGGCACGTTCAGCACACGCCGAAGCCTCGCCGGCACGGCTCACCGACCGTACGACCAACGACACGTCCCGTACGCCCACGGAAGCCAACGCCACCAAAGCCGCCGTCGCCGTGCCGCCCGCACCCAGCAACACGCCGCGAGAACCAGCAAAAAAACCGCACTCCGCCCGTAGAGCGCCCAAGACCCCATCCACGTCGGTGTTGTCGGCGTGCCACCCCGCACCGCGAGGCACCAAAGTGTTGGCCGCCCCTACCAAAGCAGCCCGCGGAGAAACCGAAGACGCAACGGCCAGAGCGGCGCGCTTGCCGGGCATGGTGACCGACAAGCCGACCCACGACGAGTCCAACCCCCGGACCAACGGCTCGACGCCGTCCTCCGCGCACTCGATGCGCCCGTACGACCACTCCGACAAACCCAGAGCCTCGAAGGCCGCGTTGTGCAGCACCGGGGACAGCGAGTGCGACACCGGTGACCCGATCACCGCGGCGTGACGAACGGCCACGGTCAGAAGACACCCTCCGCGCGCGCCTTGGCGACCAGGCGGTTGTGTTCGGTGATGTTGTCCGAGAAGCACGAAGTGCCATCCTTCTGGCACTTCACGAAGTACATGAACGACCCGGGCTCGGGCGTGATGGCCGCGGTGATGGCCTCGCGGCTCACCGAGGCGATCGGGGTCGGGGTCAGGCCCTTGACGCTGTAGGTGTTGTACGGGCCCGAGCGCTCGCGGTCCTCGTCGCTGGTGGTGATGATCGGGCGTTCGAGCTTGTAGTTGACCGTCGAGTCGAACTGGAGGATGTGGTTCTCCGCCAGGCGCTTGTAGATGACCTGGGAGATCTTGCCGAAGTCCTTCTCCAGGCCCTCCTTCTCCACCAGCGACGCGATGACCAGCACCTCGTACGGGCGGAAACCGGTCTTCGTCGTGCCGCCGGGGATGCCGTAGCCCTGCAACCTGGTGTTGGACGTCTCGATGACGCTCTTGAGCAGCTCCACCGCCGACGCGCCCGGCTTGAGGTGGTACAGGCCCCGGGTGATCAGGCCCTCCAGGCGGTGCTCCTTGGGCGCCTTGGCCACGTCCGGCAAGGCCCAGTCGGGGACGCCGAGGGCCACCGGGTCGGCGTTCTCCGCCGCGTCCCGCAGCTCCTGCGGGGTGACGCACTTCTTCACGCCGTCCAGCTCGGCGCACGAGGCGTCGGACAGCATCGACAGGATGCCCTTGGTGACCTTGCCGTCCGGCGCGGTGATGTCGTGCAGGACGTTGCCGCCCTTGACCTCCAGCGGCACGACCTTGGCCTTCGGGTCGACCATCCGCTCGACCGCGGCCTTGCCCGACATCTTCGTCTTCATCAGGTAGAAGCCGGGCTGGATGGCGGTCACCCGCGAGTCGCCCTCGCCCGCCTCCGTGAACGCCCGCGCGCTGGCCACGACGCCCTGCTCCTTGAGCGAGGTGGCGATGGTGGTGACCAGGTCGCCGTCCTTGACCTCGACCACCACGTCACCCTCGCCGGCGCCGGCGTAGTCCTCGTAGGAGCCGATGCCGCGCAGCTGCTGGTAGCCGTAGTACGCGCCGGCGCCACCGCCGACCAGCACCAGCGCGACCACCAGCCACAGCACGGTCTTCTTCCGGCGGCGCTTGGCCCGCCGGGCGGCCGCGGCGGCCTTGCCGCGCGCTCGGTCCTGCTCGTGGTGCTGCACGTCAGGTTCGCTGAACAACCCGAGGTCGTCGCTCACGTGCGGTCCTTCGGTCCGGGGGCCTGCTCCTCGTCGGCGGAGCGGGCCACGTGTCGCGCCCGCCCGTCCAGCCAGGACTGGAGGATCTCCACGGCGGCGGCCTGGTCCACGACGGCGCGTTGCTTCTTGCCCTTCACCCCGCGCTCGGCGAGCACGCGGCCGGCCGTGACGGTGGTGAGCCGTTCGTCGTGCAGGCGCACCGGGACCGGTGCGACCCGCTCAGCCAACGCCGCAGCGTACGCCGCCGCCGCCTCCGCCGCCGGCCCGTGCCGCCCGGCCAGGGTTCGGGGCAGTCCGACCACGACCTCCACCACCTGGTGCTCGGTGACGAGCCCGGCCAGGTCTGCCAGGTCCCGGCCGGTCTTCTCGTCACGCGACAGGGTAACCAGCGGGGTCGCGAGGAATGCCCCGGGGTCGCTGAGCGCGATCCCCACCCGCACCGAGCCGACGTCGACGCCCAGCCTCCGGCCGAGGCCGGGGTCGTCGACGCCGGGACGGTCAGTGCTGCTCAACGGCGCGGTCCACCTCGTTGCGCAGGGCGGCGAGGGCTTCGTTGACGCCGGCGGGGTTGGTGCCGCCACCCTGGGCGAGGTCGGGCTTGCCGCCGCCGCGACCGCCCACGGCCGGGGCGAACGCGGGCACCAGCTTGCCGGCGGCCAGCCCCAGCGACCGGGCGGCGGCCGTGGTGGCCACCACGAAGCTCACCTTGTCGCCGTCGGGCGCGAACAGGCCCACCACGCCGGGCCGGTCGCCGAGGCGGTTGCGCACCTCGCCGGCCAGCGTCCGCACGTCGGCGGCGGCCGTGCCCTCGGGCAGCTCCAGCGCGACCAGGGCCACGCCGCGCACGTCCAAAGCCTGCTCGGCCAGGGACCCGGCGGAGGACATCAGCTGGGCCGCGCGCACCCGCTCCAGTTCCTTCTCGGCGTTGCGCAGCCGCTCCACCAGGGCCTCGACCCGGGCCGGGACCTCGGCGTCGGGCACCTTCAGCATGGCGGCGACGTTCTGCACCAGGGCCCGCTCCTGGGCCAGGTACTTGAACGCCTCGATGCCGACGTAGGCCTCCAGGCGGCGCACGCCCGAACCCACCGACGATTCACCGATCACGGTGATCGGGCCGATCTGCGACGAGTGCTCGACGTGCGTGCCACCGCACAGCTCACGCGACCACGGGCCGCCGATCTCGACCACCCGGACGGTGTCGTCGTAGGTCTCGCCGAACAGGGCGACCGCGCCCATCTCCTGGGCGCCGGGCATGTCGGTGTAGACCACGCGCACCGGCAGGTCCTTGCGGACGGCCAGGTTGGAGACCTCTTCGATCTCGCTGCGCGTCTCCTCGGAAAGACCACCCGTCCAGGCGAAGTCCAGCCGCAGGTAGCCGGGCTTGTTGTACGAACCGCTCTGCAACGCCGACGGGCCGAGCACCTGGCGCAGGGCGGCGTGCACGACGTGCGTGCCCGAGTGGCCCTGGCGGGCGCCGATGCGCCACTCCGGGTCGACGCGGGCCTCCACGTGCTCGCCCTCGGCGATCTCGCCGGAGACGACCCGCACCTGGTGCACCCACAGCTTGCGGGCCACCTTCTGGACGTCCACGACCTCCAGCTCGGCGTTGCCGGACACGATCACGCCGGCGTCGCTCTCCTGGCCGCCGGACTCCGCGTACAGCGGCGTGCGGTCCAGCACGACCTCGACGATGTCGCCCTCGCGAGCCGACCGGACCCGCTTGCCCTCGCTGATGATGCCGCGCAGCGTGGCCTCGGAGGCCAGCTCCTGGTAGCCGGTGAACTCGGTGGCCCCCAGCTCCAGCAGCTCCCGGTACACGGTCTGGTCGCCGTGGCCCGTCTTCTTGCCGGCGGCGTCGGCCTTGGCGCGGGCGCGCTGCTCGGCCATCAGCTTGCGGAACCCGTCCTCGTCCACGGTCAGGCCCGCTTCCGCGGCCATCTCCAGGGTGAGGTCGATCGGGAACCCGTAGGTGTCGTGCAGCTGGAACGCCTTGTCACCCGGCAGCGTGGCGCGGCCGTCGGCCTTGACCTCGGCGGCGGCGTTGTCGAAGATCCGCGACCCGGCCTCCAGCGTGCGCAGGAACGTGTCCTCCTCGGCCTTGAGCACCTGGGCGATCCGCGGGAACCCGCTGACCAGGTCCGGGTAGGCCGGGCCCATGGCGTCCCGGACGACCTCGGCGAACCGCACCAGCACCGGCTCGGTCACGCCCAGCAGGCGGGCCGAGCGGACGATGCGGCGCAGCAGGCGGCGCAGCACGTAGCCGCGGGCCTCGTTGCCGGGGGTGACGCCGTCACCGACGATGAGGACACCCGACCGGGCGTGGTCGGCGATGACCCGGAACCGGACGTCGTCGACCGGGTTGTCGCCGTACTTGCGGCCCGACAGCTCCTCGGCCTTCTGGATCACCGGGCGGACCAGGTCGGTCTCGTAGACGTTGTCCACGCCCTGCAACAGCACGGCTACGCGCTCGACGCCCATGCCGGTGTCGATGTTCTTGTTCGGCAGGGAGCCGATCGGCTTGTGGCCCAGCTTCGGGCTCAGCTCGCCGCGCTCGTCCTGCATGAAGACGAGGTTCCAGATCTCCAGGTACCGGTCCTCGTCGACGACCGGGCCGCCCTCCTTGCCGTAGGCGGGGCCGCGGTCGTAGTAGATCTCCGAGCAGGGACCGCCGGGGCCGGGCACGCCCATGTCCCAGTAGTTGTCCTTGCCGTCACGGCGCTGGATGCGCTCGGTGGGCAGGCCGGCGACCTTCTGCCACAGCTGCTGGGCCTCGTCGTCGTCCTCGTAGACGGTCACCCAGATGCGCTCGGGGTCGAACCCGTAGCCGCCCTTGTCCTGGGGGTTGGTCACCAGCTCCCAGGCCAGCCGGATGGCGTCTTCCTTGAAGTAGTCGCCGAAGGAGAAGTTGCCCGCCATCTGGAAGAACGTGTTGTGGCGGGTGGTCTTGCCGACCTCGTCGATGTCGGGCGTGCGCACGCACTTCTGGATGCTGGTGGCGCGCTTGAACGGCGGCGGGGCCTCGCCCAGGAAGTACGGCTTGAACGGCACCATGCCGGCGTTGACGAACAGCAGGTTCGGGTCGTCCAGGATGAGCGAGGCGCTCGGCACGACCGTGTGGCCGTTGTTCTCGAAGTGCTCGCGGAAGCGCTTGATGATCTCGTGGGTCTGCACGGGTTGTCCTTGGGTCTACGAGTGGAAATCAGGGCACGGCGAGGCGAACGACCTCAGCGGTCGTTCGCCCTGCGCGCTCGCCGACCCGGCGTGAAGCCCGTCTGACGTTCCACGGTGTCCTGCAACTCCTGCTCGCGCTCGGTCATTCCCGCGCGGACCTCCGCGCCGAACGACCCGATGGCGCCGGCCAGTTCCCGCAGGCCCTCGCCGACGTTGGCGCCGATGCCCGCCGGGGTGGCGGCGTGCGCGGCCCTGCCCGCCTTGCGGGTGGCGAACACGCCCGCGGCGATGCCCAGCCCGAACCAGAACAGGCGCCTCATCGCCGACCCCGGCGCGAGTGCTTCTTCGGCTCCTGGGCGGCCTGCCGGCGCGCCTTGATGGCCTTGCTGACGCCGTAGGACAGGGCCGCGGCCTTCACCAGCGGCCCGCCCAGGGTGGCGGTGAACAGCGAGGTCAGCGCGGAGACGTTGCCGGTGACCGCGCGCGCGTTGGCGGTGATGCCGTCCACCCGCTCCAGCTGGGTGTTCACGTGCGTGATCGTGGTGTTCGCGCCGCTGAAGATCGGGTCGCTGTTCTGGTGCGCCTTGCGGATGGCGATGGTGGCCTCGTCCAGCGTGCGGCCCAGCTTGATCAGCGGGATGGCCAGCAGGATCACCAGCAGCACGAACGCGCCGGCGGCGACCAGCGCGGCGATCTGCCCTGGCGACACGAGTCCTCCTGAAAGGCGAGCTGAGGCTTGGTGCGATGAGGTTACCGTGTCGGATCGCCTCGGCTTCGCCGAGGCAGGCGAGGCCGCCTGGAAGTCGGCTCGTCGCGCCGCGTTTCCCGCCGATCGAAAAGCGTGATCGTCGGGAAAGCCGACGCGGCCTCGCGTGCCACCCGAATGATCTCTGGTGGATCTCGCTTGGCACTTCCCACGTGACGGGATCAAGGGTGAGGACTACTCAAATGACCGATGACTCGACGGGTTTCGTTGTCGTAGCGTGACCTTCCGTCCGACCCCCCACCAGAGGAGGAACCGGCATGGAGAACGAGACCCCCCAGGCCAGCGGTCTGCTGCTCAGCGCCGAGTCGCTGACCAGCGCGGTCGACCGCAACAAGGCCAACGGCGCCCTGGACGACACCGACGGCAACGACTGAGTGACCGTCCCGACCCTGGCTGACCTCGTCGCACCGATCGGGGTCAGCCAGTTTTTCGACGCGGTGCAGGGCCGGGTCCACCAGCGGTTCCCCGGCCGTGCGGGGCGGTTCGCCGACCTGCTGCCGTGGTCGGAGGTCAACCGGGTGCTGCGGCAGCACCGGCTGGAGTTCCCCCGGCTGCGGCTCGCGCAGGGCGGCGAGGTCGTCCCGACGCACTCCTACGCCGAGACGGTGGAGACCCGGCGCACGGGACCGGTGTCCCGGCTGCTGCCCGCCGCGTTCGCCGAGAAGATGCGCGGCGGCGCGACGCTCGTGCTGGACTCCGTCCACGAGATGTTCGGACCCGTCGGCGACCTGGCCGCGCAGCTGGAGCACGAGCTGCGGGAGCGGGTCCAGGTCAACCTCTACGCGGGGTGGGGCGTCACGCACGGCTTCGACGTGCACTGGGACGACCACGACGCGCTCATCGTCCAGATCTCCGGCCGCAAGCGGTGGCGCGTGCACGGCGTGACCCGGCCGGCGCCGCTCCAGCGGGACGTGGTGCTGCCCGACAAGCCCACCGGCGAGCCGATCGACGACTTCATGCTGGAGGATGGCGACGTCCTCTACGTGCCGCGCGGGCACTGGCACGACGTGTCGGCGGTCGGCGAGGAATCGCTGCACCTGACCATCGGGTTCAACCGGGCGACCGGCGTGGACCTGGTGGCGTGGTTGGCCGACCAACTGCGCGCCGAGGAGGTGTTCCGCACCGACCTGCCCCGGTTCGGCACGCCCGAGCAGAAGGCCGAACGCGCCCGCGCGTTGCGGGAACGCGTAGCCGCGTTGATGGACGACGACGTGGTCGCGCGGTTCCTCGACGACCGGGACGCGCAGGCCCCGGCCATCTCGGACGTGGGGATGCCGTGGACGGCGACCAAGGACCTCCTCCCACCGGGTGACGAGTCCGAGGTGCGCCTCCTGACGCCCCGTGCCGTGCTTTCCGCAGGACCGGAGACGGTGTCACTGGCCGCGGCGGGCAAGCGGCTGGTGTTCGCGAAGGCCGCCGAACCGGTGCTGGAGGTCCTGATCGGGGCCGCGCGGCACCCGATCAAGGAGCTGGTCGAGGCGGGCGCTCCGCTCCTCGATCGGGTAACCGTCCGGGCACTGCTCGGTGAGTTGGTCACACAAGGGGTGCTCGCGCCGGAATGATCCGTTAGGCTTAGGTATGCCTAACATAAGTTCCGACGGGCTGCCGGGGTGCGCGGTGCTGACGCGCCAACTCGGCGGTAACCCGGCCGGGACGGCGACGCTGATGACGTCGTGGCTGCTGATCGAGCAGCCCGGCCCGTGGCCCGCCGACGCGTTGGAGCAGACCCTGGCCTCGGTGTTCGGGCCGGGACGACTGGACGGGCCGCGGGCCGCCGGACTGCGCCCGCTGCTGATCCGCCGTCCCGGCCGGCACCAGCGCGACCCCGACGCGCCGCACACCGTGTTCGTGGGCAGCGGCGTGCCGGGCAACCGGTGGCTGGAGAAGATCGAGGTCGCCGACCTGGCCGACCTCGCGTCGCTGGACGTGGCCGCGGTCGCGGCGGGCGTCCCCGGCCACGGCGAGCGGGTCGACGGACCGTTGTTCCTGGTCTGCACGCACGGCACGAAGGACGTGTGCTGCGCGGTGCTGGGCCGGCCCCTGGCGGGCGTGCTGGGCCAGAACCACCCGGGTCGGGCGTGGGAGGTCAGCCACGTCGGCGGCGACCGGTGGGCGGGCAACCTGCTGGTCGTCCCGGACGGCTTCCTGCACGGGCAGCTCGACCCCGGCGAGGCGGCCCTGGTGGCGAAGTCCGCGCTGGTCGGGCAGGTCGTGGCGGAGCAGCTGCGGGGCCGGACGTCCGCGCCGAGCCCGTGGGCGCAGTTCGCCGAGATCGCGGTGCGCAAGTCGTTCGGGCTGCGCGGCGTCGATTCGGTGCTCGCGGTGGACGAACGGCCGGGCGAGGGTGACGAGGTGCGGGTGGTGACGGTGCAGGGGTTGGACAACCTGTACGAGGTCACGGTGGCCCGCACGGTGGCCACCGCGTCGGGCGCGAGCCGCTGCTCGGGCGTGATCACCCCGCCCGCCTACACCACCCGGTCGATAGAGGCGCTGGTCCGCGCCGGGGAGCGCTGGTTCCGGGTCGGGAGCACCGTCCCGTCCGGTATCCCCGACCGGACGGGACGGGCGTCCCTCACCGGCGGGCGAGCGTGAGGTACGCGAAGCCCAGCACGCCGCGGTAGCCCTTGATCCAGGTGTCGCGGTGGTCGTCGACGATCTTCTGGACGGCGGCGGCCTCGGGGTGGTCCGGGTTCTCCAGCAGCCACAGCTCGCGGGCGCCGCACCAGCGCGACTCGAAGCTGTCCCACTCGTCCTGGCTCGCCGTGGTCAGCCGCAGCACGCGGTAGCCCGACTCCAGGGCCAGGTCCACCAGGTCCTCGAAGGTGCCCAGCGCGTCGCCCCGGAACATCTCGCGAATGGTGTCCGACGGTTCCCGCTCCCAGTAGCCGTCGCCCAGCAGCAGGCGCCCGCCGGGGCGGATCCTGGTCCGCATCGCCTCCAGCACCGCGCGAGCGTCACCCCAGGCGTGGGAGGCGCCGATGGAGATCGCCACGTCCGCGACCGGCCCGTCCCAGGTGGTCACGTCGCCCAGCTCCAGCCGGACCCGGTCGGCGATGCCACGTGCCCGCGCGTTGGCCGTGCCGCGCGCGATGGCGTAGTCGTCGCCGTCCACCCCGACGCCGGTCGCCCCCGGTTCGTGCTCCACCGCCCGGAGCAGCAGTTCGGCCCAGCCGCAGCCGTAGTCCACCACCGTCTTGTCCCGGAGGTCGCCGAGGCCGGCGATCAGCTCGTAGGACTTGGCGTCCGAGAGCGGTGAGTTGAAGTCGAGGAGAGCGTGCCCGTTGCGGGGCGGAGAAGCCGTCACGGCGCACACCGTGTCAGACGGGGCCTTGATCGTCACCGGAATTTCGCTCGCCGCGCACGACCTTGCGCAGCTTGGGCAGGCGTTCGGCGATGTAGCGCTCCGCGCCCCGGTTGGTGGGGACGTAGTAGTCGCGGTCCACCAGGTCGTCCGGCGCGTACTGCTGGGTCAGCACGCCCTCGGGGACGTCGTGGGGGTAGCGGTAGCCCTGGGCGTTGCCCAGCTTGGCCGCGCCCGCGTAGTGGCCGTCGCGCAGGTGGGGCGGGACCTGGCCGATCAGGCCCTTGCGGACGTCGGACATCGCCTCCCCGATCGCGACCGTCACCGCGTTGGACTTCGGGGCGGTGGCGAGGTGGACCGTGGCGTGGGCCAGGTTCAGGGCGCATTCCGGCAGGCCGATGAGCTGCACGGCCTGAGCCGCGGCGACGGCGGTCTGCAACGCGGTCGGGTCGGCCATGCCCACGTCCTCGCTGGCGTGGATGACCAGGCGGCGGGCGATGAACCTGGGGTCCTCCCCCGCTTCGATCATGCGGGCCAGGTAGTGCAGGGCGGCGTCGACGTCCGAGCCCCGGATGGACTTGATGAACGCGCTGGTCACGTCGTAGTGCTGGTCGCCCTGGCGGTCGTAGCGCACGGCGGCCTTGTCGACGGTCGCCTCCAGGGTGGCCAGGTCCAGCACCCCGTTGGTGACCGCGTCGGCTGCCGCCTCCAGGGCGGTCAGGGCGCGGCGGGCGTCGCCGCCGGCCAGGCGGACCAGGTGGTCCTCGGCGTCGGGGGCGATGGTGATGGCGCCGTTCAACCCGCGTTCGTCCGCGGTGGCGCGGCGGACCAGGGAGCGGACGTCGTCGTCGCTCAGCGGGCGCAGTTGGAGGACCAGCGAGCGGGACAGCAGGGGTGAGACGACCGAGAAGAAGGGGTTCTCGGTGGTCGCGGCGACCAGCAGGACGATCCGGTCCTCGACCGCGCCGAGCAGGGCGTCCTGCTGGGTCTTGGAGAAGCGGTGAACCTCGTCGATGAACAGGACGGTCGACTCGCCCGAGCGCACCAGCCGGCGGCGGGCCTCGTCGATGACCGCCCGGACCTCCTTCACGCCCGCCGACAGGGCGCTCAGCGCGGCGAACCGGCGGCCGGTGGCCTGGGAGACGAGGGTGGCGAGGGTGGTCTTGCCGGTGCCGGGCGGGCCGTAGAGCATCACGGACGCGGGCGACGAGCCCTCCACCAGGCGGCGCAGGGGCGCGCCCGGTCCGAGCAGGTGGCCCTGGCCGACCACCTCGTCCAGCGTGCGGGGGCGCATGCGCACGGCGAGGGGCGCGTTGGCGGCGATGCGCTGCGCCTTCTCCTCGTCCGTGGCGCCGAACAAGCCCTCGTCGAACAGCCCTTCGTTCACATGTTCGACTGTAGCTCCCCCGTGCACAGCCGCTGTCCGAGCGTGCAACGGCGGTACCCGGTGGGGTGGCCGGCGGGCCAGGGTCGGTGCCATGAGCAGGCTGAGTCCCGAGCAGATCGCCCGGCACGCCCACGACGCGGGCTTCCGCGGGGAGGACCTGACGATCGCGGTGGCGGTGGCGCTGGCCGAGTCCGGCGGCGACCCCCGCGCGCACAACGACGTGCCGCCCGACAACTCCTACGGGCTGTGGCAGATCAACATGCTGGGTGCGCTGGGACCCGCGCGGCGGCGCGAGTTCGGGCTGGAGTCCAACCGGGAGCTGTTCGACCCGGCGGAGAACGCGAAAACGGCGAACAGGATCTCCGGTGACGGGCGGTCGTGGACGCCGTGGTCGACCTACACCAACGGCGCTTACCGGCAGTACCTGGACGAGGCGCGGCGGGGCGTGAAGGCCTTGCGCGACAACGGCTCCCGCGGTGGTTCAGGCGGTGGTCGTGGCGGCTCCGGTGGTGGCCAGGGCGGCTCCGGTGGCGGGTTTTCGGTGGACCTCGACGTGTTGCGGGAGTTCACCCGGCGCACCCGGGGCACCGCCGACGACCTCACCGCGGTGGGCCGCCGGCACGTGCGCGAGGTCCGGGAGATCGCCGACGACAGCTTCGGGCGCATCGGCAGGCAGTCCGGGTTCACCGAAGCCCTCGACAACTTCGCCTCCGCCCTGCGCAGGCAGGTGAAGGCGGTCGCGCACAACACCGACCGGCTCGCCGACTCCGCCGCCCGCGCCGCCCGGTCCTACCGGGACCAGGACGACGACACCGCCCGCTCGCTGAAGGACTGACCACCGTGGACACACGCGCGATGGCGAGGCACTTCGCCGAGAGCATGATCGGGCACCGCAACGCGCTGGCGGGCAAGGCCGAGGACGCCGTCAAGGTCCAGTACGCCCTCAACCGCACCGCCGAAGCCCTCACCGGAGGCCACGAGGACCACAAGAAGGCCTCCAGAACCGTCCTGGACAACTGGAAGGGCAGCCAGTCCGAGGGCTTCGAGAAGCGCTCGGGCCGGATCGGCCGCCAACTCCGGGTCACCGCCGACGCCGCCCGGGACGCGGAGAAGATCGTCGCCGGCGTCAGCGCCACCCTCACCACCAACCACACCAGGGCGCGGCAGGCGGTCGAGGAGTACCTGGCGCAGGCCGTGCGCATCCTCGACGCCGGCGTGGCGGTCGGGTCACGGGCCGCCCTGCTCAAGGCCGTCGCCGCCGCGGCGGACCTCGAACCCCGCTACACCAAGGAAACCGCCACCGCGCTCCGGCACGCCCGCGACGAACTCGAAGACGCCGCGCGCAAGCTCAAGGCGCTGGAGCGCGAGGTCGAGCACGACGGCGTCGCCGACGCCCGGCCGGAGCGGACCCGCGGCCGGACCAAGCCGTCCCAGGCCCGCGAACGGGGCCGCGTCCGGACGATCCTGGCCAAGGCGCGCAAGGAGATCGGCACCCGCGAGAACCCACCGGGCAGCAACCGCAACCCGTACGGCCCCACGGCGGCGTGGTGCTCGTCGTTCGCCACCGCGATGTGGCGCAAGGCGGGCGTGGACATCCCGTTGCTGCCGTTCACCGGGGACGTCTTCCGCTGGGGCCGGCGCAACGGCAAGGCGTACACCAACCTCAAGCAGGTCCGCCCCGGTGACGTGCTGCTGTTCGGCACGGGGCCGCAGAGCCCGGCCACCAGCACGCACATCGGCATCGTCGAGAAGGTCGAGGGCGGCACGGTGACCCTCATCGAGGGCAACTCCGGCGACGCCGTCCGCCGCAACACCCACAGCCTCAGCTCGGGCAAGTTCTACGGAGGGGTGCACCCGTGATCAGCGCACACGCCCACGACCCGGACCGGGGAGTCGCCGTCGAGGTCGGCCCCGGCGGAACGCTCCTCGACCTGACCCTCGACGGCCGCGCGCTGCGCCCGGGCAGCGACCTGGCCCGCACGATCCTCGCCCTGGTGGACACCGCGACCGCGCGCGCCGACGCCCGGGCCGCGCACGCCCTGGGCGACCTGACCGACCTCGGCATCCGCGGGTCGGCCGAGGCCGAGGACACCACCCCGACGACGTGGAGGGTCTGATGGGACTGGGAGCACGGCTGGACGACATCCGCGGCGAGGCGTCCGGCGAGGGCGTGTCGGTGACCGTGGACCTGCACGGCAAGCTCGTGGGGCTGGCGTTCGACCGGGAGGCGTTCACCCGGCGCCCGAATGACCTCGCGGACGTCGTGCGGCGGCTGGCCGAGGCGGCGACCGCGGACGCCCTGGCGCAGGGCACGGCGGTGGTGACCGAGGTGGTGCCGGCGTGGTGGTCGGACGATCAGCGGACCTCGTCGAGCAGCACGGTCAGGTGACGCACCAGCGCCGCGCCGTCCGCCGGGGCGATGCGCACCCACGGTTCACCGGCCACGTCCTCCGCCGCCATCGCGTACCGGCCCGCGGTGGTGTCGGTCCAGCTCAGCACGGGTGTCCGGCCGCCGGGCCCGCTGCCGGCGAGCTGGCCCGCCGCGCCCCGGCCGGACTCCAGCAACGTGGTGAGCGCCCGGGTGGCGCGCCCGGTGATGCCCGCTTGAGCGAGTGCGCGTTCCAGGGCCGCGTACCCACCGGTGGCGTAGGCGTCGACGGCGGCGGAGAACGCCGTGCGGGGCAGCCTGATCTGGTCGCCGGGGCCGGGTTGGGCGTCGCCGACGACCTTCGCCACGGCCGGGACCAGGTCGGTGATCGGTTCCAACGCGACCTCGCGGTCGTTGAGCACCGCCAGCACCCCGCGCGCCCCGCGCACGGCGGCCAGCACCCGCCAGGGTTGGGGCCGGAAGACCAGGGCGTCGACGGACAGCGTGCTGCCGGTGAGGTAGCCGAACAGGTCCTCCACCTCGGGCGCGACGTCGTCGCCGTCGGCCAGGCCCGCCTCGCTGAGCGTCCGGAACACCTGCGCGCCCAACGCGTCCCGCTCGGCCATCGTCTCGCCGTGCGAGGGGACCTCCAGCGGGTACGGCGGGTCGCCCGCGCCGAGGTCCTCCCAGAGGAGGTCGAATTCCAGGTGGGACAGGACGACCGCGGTCCCGGAACGGCGTGCCATGTCGACCGAAGGTAGTGGGGCGGGGGCGGTGCGCGTGCCGGTATCGCCGAAGTCGCCCGCAACCCGAGCGGGCCTCGCGGACTCGGGTCCTGGGCATTTGGCTCGTACGCTGCCCGGCATGGATGTCGGCCACGGTCTGCTCACCGTCCGGGCGTCGGGCGCGGCGGCGGCGCGGGCCGCGCTCGGGGGCGCGCCGCCGCAGGACATCCAGCTGCTGATGGGCTGCGCGGTGCCGAAGGGCCTGCCCGAGCAGGGTGCCGCGCTGCGCCTGCCGGACGCGTCGCTGCACGCCTCCCCCGCCGGCGCGGTGCTGCTGACCGTCGCCGAGTCCCGGCTGACCATCGGTTTCGGCGACCTGAAACCCTTGATGTTCCAGCCAGTCCCAGTCGACCCGCCCCTACGTGCGGTGTTCGCCGGCGCAGTCGCCCACGTCCTGGCCGCAGCACGCTCACTGGACCCGCACGGCCTGTCCCACCACCTGGTCGGCCTGGCAGAACTGGTGCTGCGCAGCGCTTTGAAGGCCGAACTGGACCGTGTAGATGCGTTGGCCGCCCGCCGCCGCGAAGCTCTGGACTACATGCGTGAACACCTGTCCGACCCGGGTTTGAGCGCGGACCGGGTGGCCGAGGCGATGTTCATCTCGCGGCGGCGGTTGTACCAGCTGTTCGACGACGGTCAGGGCGTGTCGGAACGCATCCGGGGCTTGCGGATCGACCGGGCGAAGGCGTTGCTGAGCGACCCGGCGAAGGCGGGCCGGGGCATCGGCGAGATAGCGAGGGACTGCGGTTTCGTCAGCGCCGCCCACTTCTCGCGGACGTTCCGCCAGGTCGTGGGCTCGACCCCGACGGAGTACCGGACTCGCTGACCTCGATCCCCGAAACGAACCGCCCAGCGATCCCGGAGACGTCCAACCACCCCCGCCCGGTAGGCGAGTGCAACGTGAACACCACCGCCACCCGCCCCGCACTCACCACAACCTGGAGCTGCGCCCCCACGCCGGACACCGGCACCCGTTCGACGATCACAACGGGATACCCGTTGGCCGTAATCCCTTTTGTCACATCCCGAATCGCCGGCCCGTCCAACCCCAGCCCAACTTGATCGCCCGGAACCCGCTCCCCCGGAACAACCACCGCCATCAGGAGGGCAGGATCAGCCAGGGGGTGCTCCACGACCGCGAGCAACGCCGCCCCATGCCGATGCGCGAGATCCGCCGCCTGCACCGCGGACACCTCAAGCCCAGGATCACGCGTCCCTTTGATGCGCCGCAACACTTCCAGCAGCTCAGCGGCCGTGCGATCGGGCGCGCCGAGCGCCACCGGAGTCACCCCCGGCACAGCAGGAACCCTCACCCCAGCCCCGCCAAGAACGCCGCCGCCCCGGAATTGTCGGTCCCCCGTGAGACAATGGAATCGGGGGCCGGAGGCCGCGCCAGGGTCCGCCCGCCGAACAACACCGAGGCCAACTCCTCGGTCGCCACCGAGAACCCGGCCAACGCCTCCCCGAACACCCCCCGCGCCCCGCTCACACCCACCGGCCCACTCACATCCGCCGGCCCACTCACATCCGCCGGCCCACTCACATCCGCCCGCTCGCCCGCGCCCACCGGCCAACCCGCATCCGCCCGCTCGCCCGCGCCCGCCCGCTCGCCCCCGCCCGCCGGCCAACCCGCGCCCGCCGGCCAACCCGCATCCGCCCGCTCGCCCGCGCCCGCCCGCTCGCCCCCGCCCGCCGGCCTGCCCGCATCCGCCGGCCCAGCAGCCACCGCCGGGCCTGCCGGTGCGTCGGTGTGCGCGGCTTCGGTTTCCCGCAGGCGTTCGGCGACGCGGCGGGCGGCGGCGTGGTGGTCGCGTTCGAGCAGCCGTGCCTCCGCCAGCACCTCCTCCAGCCGCCGGCTCAGCTCGTCGTGCCGCGCGACCGCCGCCGCGTGCAGCTCACCGTGCGCCGGCGTGAACGACGCCAGCGCCCCCGTGTGGTCGACCTCGTCGGCGGCGTCCGCGAGTTCCCGCCGCAGCCGCACCGCCCGCGCGTCCAACTCCTCCGCCCGCCGCCGGTTCCCCAGCAACTCACCGGCCCACGCGTCGAGCACCTCCGCCGCCGCCCGCATCGCACGGCGCACCGCCGCCAACTCGGACACCACGGCCTCCCACCGCGTCGCCAGCCCCTCCGCCGCCGCACCCGACCAGCCCGCGGGCACCCCCGGCACGTCCACCGCCAACGCGCACCGCCGGCTCACCGCGGCGACCGCCTCCGCGTCACCCGGCGTCGGGTCGAACCCCAGCCCCCGGTAGTCCGTCACGGCAGCTCGTCCGCCCGCCGGTACGCCTCGCCCGCCTCCCGCACCGAGCCCGCCACGTCCGCCAGGTCCACCGCCCGCAACCGGTCGACCCACCCGCGGACCAGCCCGTCGACCACCTCGGTGACCCCTTGCGGCCCCAGGTCGCCCACCGGACTGTCCACAGTGGACAGCAGGTGGGCGAGTTCGTCGGCCGACTCGGCCAGCCGGTTCGCGTACCAGCCCAGTTCGTCCGGGTCGACCCGGAAGCCGTCGCTCATTCGCCCAGCACCGGCGGGAACGCGGGCGGGAGGTCGTCGAGCAGGTCCAGGCCGTTGTCGTAGCGGTTGCGGTGCTCGCGGTCCTCCTCCTGGTTCGCGGGCGCCACCGGCGGGTACATGCCGTACCCAGCCGCACCGGCCGCTCCCGCGGGCCCCACGACCCCACCCCGCGCCACCACTCCCGGCCCCGCCGCACCGAGCACACCGGCCGACCCACCAGGCCCGAACCCGGCACCCCGCCCGGTCCCGACACCACCCGGCCCGAACCCACCGGGAACCGCCCCACCCGAACCGGTCCCACCACCAGGCCCGAACCCACCAGGCCCAGCGCCACCGGGTCCGAAACCACCCGGGCCGTAGCCACCCGGCCCGTAGCCACCGGGTCCCGAGCCACCAGGCCCGTAGCCGCTCGGCCCCGTGACCGCCGCGACCGTCGTCGTGTCCTGCGGCCGCCCCGGAGCGGGCACGACTCCCCCAGACCCCGGCGCCGGAACCGGTGCCTGGTCCGCGTGGATCTGCGCACCCGGCGGCGCGGCGGCGTCGAACGTGGGCAGCTCCGTGTACACCCCCCGACTCGCGTGCTCGTAAGCCACCATCACGTCCACCGCCCGCGCCTTGGCCGCCTGCTGCTCCTCCTTGTCCGGCCGGTGGTCGTCGAGCAGCTGCCGCAGGAAGTACGCGCCCTCCGGCCCGTCGAGGGTCGTCACGTCGTACCCCTCGCGGAACCACTTCTCGGCGTCGGGGTGCACCGGCTCGGGCATCCGCCGCGCCGCCTCCTCCACCGCCGACGTGTACGCCGTCATCCCGGTCCCGACCCCGTACGCCCGGCGCGAGGCGTCGGCCGCCCACTCGGTCAACCGGGACGCCGACTCCGCCGCCACGACCGACGACGGCCCGTGCCACGACATCACCAGCCGCTGCACCAACTGCTGGACGTCCCCGGTGGCGCGGTCGACGTCGGCGGCCAGGGACTGCCAGTCGTGCGCGCGCTTGCCCATCCGGCCGGTGTCGGCGGACTTGACCATGTCCCACATCTCGCGGTGGGTGTAGACGGCCCAGTTGATGTGGCCGAAGTTCTCCGGCAGCCGGTTGGCTTCCTTGTCCCGCTTGACGCGCCGCGCCCGCCGCCGCGCCCGCGCGCTGGGCCGGTGGTCGTCGGACCAGTACCGGTGCTTGCGCTGCTCGGTCACTTGCGCCTCATCGTGTCCGCGACGGCCTCGTCCTGGTTCCGGGTGGTGACGCCCACCTGGTGCAGCGCCTCGCGCAACGCGCCCAGCTCGTCCAGGTAGGACTTCAGCGCGCCCTGCACCCCGCTGTGCCCGCCACGCAGCCCGAACGCCGCGCGCATGTGCCGGGCGACCGGACCGCGGCCGTCGCCGAACGGGCGTTCCAGCTCGACGGACTCCCCGAGCTTGGTGGCGATCTCGTCGTGCAACGCGTCCAGCCGCCGCACCGCCTCGGCCAACTCGGCCGGGTCCAACTCGATCCGGTCACCGCCCTGGGCCACAACGTCCGCGGACCCCGCCCCGGTGGGCGCGGCGACGTCCGGCGGGCGCTCGTGCCGCGGTTTGTCGCGTTCGAGGTCCTTGAGCAGCCGTCTCGCGTGTTCCTCGTCGCGCACCCTCTCCATGACCGACATCGTGGCGGGCCTTCGCGCTCAGTGCCAGAGCCGGTGCACAGCGGAGCACTTCCCCTGCACGCCGGGACAAGGGCCGCGTGTGCGACCATTGCACTCCGTGCCGTCACCTGCCGTTCACCCGCACGTCGTGCTGCTCGCCGGGCCTTCCGGTTCGGGGAAGTCCACCCTCGCCGCCCACCTGGGCCGGCCCGTGCTGCGCCTCGACGACTTCTACCGCGAAGGCGACGACCCCCTGCTCCCGCGCGACGCGAGCGGCCGTCCGGACTGGGACGCCGAGGAGTCGTGGAACACCGCGGACGCGCTGGCGGCGATCATCGAACTGGCGACGACCGGGCGGGTCGAGGCCCCGGTGTACGAGATCGGCGAGGACCGGCGGGTCGGGTGCCGGGTCGTGGTGGCGGACGGGCCGTTCATCGCGGAGGGCTTGTTCGCCGACCGGTTGGTGGCGGGGTGCCGCGAGGCGGGGGTGCTGGCGGACGCGATCGTGTTGGCGCCCAACGCTTTCGTGACGTTCGTGCGGCGGTTGGCGCGGGACGTGGCGGAGGCGCGCAAGCCGGTGCCGTTGCTGGTGCGGCGGGGGTTGCGGCTGTTGTGGGAACAGCCGGCGGTCGTGCGGCGGTGCGTGGCGGCGGGAATGCGCAGGCTGACTCCGCACCAGGCGGCACGTGCCTTGGGCCGGCCTCCGGCCCCCGTCTCCATGATCTCACAGGGGTCTGACATCTCGGCGGAAAGCGCGTCCGAACCGGCTCGGTGAGGGGGCCTGGGCCGCCACGCTGCGCCTCTCCGCACGGCACAGCCAGAACAGCCGCAGCACAGCCGCGCCCACCCCTGCCCCGCAACCGCAACCGCGCCCACCCCACCCCGCGCCCGCACCACACCACACCGCAAGCGCAGCCGCGCCCACACCGCACCGCACCGCAGCCGCCCCGCAAGCGCAGCCCCACCTGTCCCGGCAACCACGCCCACCCCGCAACCGCAGCCGCCCCGTAGCCGCAGTCGCGCCCGCCCCTGACGCAAGCACAGCCGCAGCCCCCGCAGCCGCGCCCATCCCGCAAGCGCAGCCGCCCCGCAACGCCAGCCGCCCAGCAGCGGGCGAACACCCGAGGTCGAGACCGTTGGGGCCGTTGAGAGGGCGTGGCTGGGCCGTAGGGCGGTATTTCGTTCACAGAGCGGGGTGGGGCCGTTACAGTCAGGCCGACTGGGAGCGCTCCCAGAACCTCAAAGAGGAGGTGACGACGTGACGACCCGACGATGGTTCGCCGCAGCGGCGCTCGCTGCCGCCGGACTCCTGGTCGCCGTGCTCGTGAACGCGACGACGGCGTCCGCCCACGGCGCCATGATGAAACCCGGCAGCCGCACGTTCCTGTGCTGGCAGGACGGTCTCACCCCGCAGGGCAACATCGTCCCGGTCAACCCCGCCTGCGACGCCGCGGTGAAGGCCGGCGGCACCAACGCGCTCTACAACTGGTTCGGCGTCCTGCGCTCCGACGGCGCGGGCCGGATGGCGGGCTTCATCCCGGACGGCAAGCTGTGCAGCGGCAACAACCCCACGTTCGCCGGCTTCGACATCGCCCGCGACGACTACCCGGTCACCCACCTGACCGCGGGCGCGAACTTCAACTTCACCTACAACATGTGGGCCCACCACCCGGGCACGTTCCGGCTCTACATCACCAAGGACAGCTGGAGCCCGACCCGTCCCCTGGCGTGGAGCGACCTGGAGTCCACTCCGTTCCTGTCCGTCACCGACCCGCCCCGCTCGGGTTCGGTGGGCACGGCCGAGGGCCACTACTACTGGAGCGGCCGGCTGCCGTCGGGCAAGTCTGGTCGGCACATCGTCTACTCGGTGTGGCAGCGCTCCGACTCGACCGAAACGTTCTACAACTGCTCCGACGTGGTCTTCGACGGCGGCAACGGCGAGGTGACCGGCGTCGGCCGCCCCGGGAACACCACCCCGCCCACGACCACCACCACGACCCCTCCCCCGTCGGGGTCGCACTGCATGGCCATCTACAAGATCACCAGCACGTGGCAGGGCGGCTTCCAGGGCGAGGTCGAGATCATGAACCACAGCACCAGCCCGTACAACGGCTGGACGGCCAAGTGGACCTTCTCCGGCGGCCAGACGATCACCAACGTCTGGAACGGCGTGAAGTCCGGCTCCGGAGCCGAAGTGGTCGTGAAGAACGCGGAGTGGAACCGGACCGTGGGCGTCGAGCAATCGGTGACCTTCGGCTTCACGGCGAACACGACGGGCTCCAACCCGCTGCCTGAAGTCACCTGCACCAGCCCGTAGGAACCGGCTCCACGACCCAGCCCGTACGACCATGCTCGTGGGCGCTGTGCCGCAAACGCAGCGCCCACGAGCGCCCGCAAGCACAGCGCCCACGAAATAGTCGAAAGCGCGCGCGAGCTAGTCCAAGCGGAAGCCGTAAGGGAGTTCGAGTCGGTGCCGGGCCAGCAGGTCGGCGTCGGCGAGCAGTTCCCGGGTCGGGCCGTCCGCCACCACCACCCCACCGTCCACCAAGACGCTGCGCGGGCACATCTGGAGCGCGTACGGCAGGTCGTGGGTGACCATCAGCATCGTCCGGTCCAACCCCAGCAACACCTCGGCCAACTCGCGCCGCGCGACCGGTTCCAGGTTCGCTGAAGGCTCGTCCAGCACCAGGATCTCCGGGTCGCACGCCAACACGGTCGCCAACGCCACCCGCCTCCGCTGCCCACCCGACAAGTGCAGCGGTGACCGGTCGGCAACATCCGACATGCCCACCGCCGCCAGCGCCGCCCGGACCCGTTCGTCCAGCTCCTCGCCCCGCAGGCCGAAGTTCGCCGGGCCGAACGCCACGTCCTGCCGCACGGTGGGCAGGAACAGCTGGTCGTCCGGGTCCTGGAAGACCACGCCCACGCGGCGCCGGATCTCCCGCAGGTTCTCCCTGGTCACCGGCAGACCCGCGACCTCGATCCGGCCCGAACCGCCGCCCAGCACCCCGTTCAGGTGCAGCACGAACGTCGTCTTGCCGGCGCCGTTCGGCCCCAGGACCGCCACCCGCTCACCGCGTTCGATCCGCAGGTTCACGCCAAAAAGCGCCTGGTGACCATCCGGGTAGGCGAAGGCCAGCTTCTCGACCAGCAACGCGGGCGCGGTCGTCGTCGCGGGTACGGCTTCCAACGTCGTGCTCCCCCGCCCGTCCGGCATCCGGCCCGTCCAACCGCGCGACACCATAGCCAGGTGCACGCGTTCGCCGCGCTCGTAGGACCGGATGAACAGGCTGCCGACGCCCTTCGCGGTGGCGCCGAGCTGCCACAGGAAGCGCGGGTCGTCGCCGCGGGAGATGCGGGCCACGCGCATCCGCTTCGCCTCCGCCACCACGACCTCGGCGTAGCGCAGCATGAGCGTGGCGATGGTGACCAGGACCGACGGCATGCGCAGGCGTTGCAGGCCCAGCAACAGGTCCTGCGGCGCGGTGGTGGCGGCCAGGGTCAGCGAGACCAGCACGCCGAGCGTGCCCTTGGCCAGGATGTTCCAGCCCGCCAACGCACCCTCCACCGACACGGTCAGGCCGAGGAAATCCGTGTACGGCGCATGACCGGTGAAGGGCAACGCGAACGCCAGCACCACGAACGGCAGCTCGATCAGCGCACGGGACGCGAACCACGACGGCGGAATCCGGGCCACGAACCAGACGGCCGTGATCGCCAGCAGGTAGACCCCGAACGCCGGGAACGCCTCGCGCGGCGTGGCGACCACGCACAGCACGGCCACCACCGCGGCGACGATCTTGACCTGCGGCGCCAGGCGGTGCACCGGCGAGTCGCCCGGCCGGTGCAGGACGGCGTTCACTTCGCGGACGGGGAACGCTTGCGCAGCAACCAGAACAGCCCACCCGCCACGGCCAGCGTGAGCACCACGCCGACCACTCCGGCCAGGCCGGTGAACCGGTCGTCGCCGCCCAGCGCGTAGTCCGCGAACGGTCCGTCGGCCAGCGGGTGGTCCTGGGCGTGCTCGGCGATGCCGTGCTCCTCGGTGACGAAGTCGAGCCCGTCCGGGTCGGAGCTGGCGAAGTAGGACACCGCGCCCGCGAGCACCAGGCTCACCAGCGCGAACCACACGAAGAAGCGCTTCACGCCTTCAGCTCCAGCTTCTGCGGCACGCCGCGCAGCAGGTACACCAGGTCGGGTCGGGCGACGGCGACGGCGGACACCGTGGCGGCCGTGATCAGGCCCTCGCCGATGCCGATCAGGACGTGCACGCCCAGCACGGCGGTCGCGACGGTCCCGAAGGACACCCCGCCCGCGCCGCCGATCGCGTACTCGACGACGAAGCCGAAGCTCGCCAGCACCGTGTTGACCAGCGCGGACAGGAAGGAGACGAGCGCCAGACCGCCCTTGCCGCGCTTGGCCAGGCCGCGCAGGGCGACGGCGGTCAGGTAGCCGACGGCGGTGCCGATCAGGGCCATGTTGGTGACGTTCGCGCCCAGCGCGGTCACGCCGCCGTCGGCGAAGAACAGCGACTGCACGACCAGCACGATCGTCACGCACAGCGCGCCGACCCACGGTCCGACCAGGATCGCCGCGAGCGCACCGCCCAGCAGGTGCCCGCTGACACCGGGCAGCACCGGGAAGTTCAGCATCTGGGTGGCGAACACGAACGCCGCCACCAGGCCCGCCATCGGCGCGGTGCGGTCGTCGAGGTCGCCCCGGGCCTTGGCGAGGGCGACGCCGACCCCCACGACGGCGACCGCGACGAACAGCAGCGACGTCGGCGCGTTGAGCAGGCCGTCGCTCATGTGCATGGCTACCGGTTCGGACACGGTCATCACCGTAATTGCCAGTGCCCCGCTATGGCCAGCATGAGGCAACAAAGGGGGTGTGAGGTCAGCCGCGCGGACCAGTCCCCAAGCTACCGGCGGAGAAGGTGGCGCGGGGTGAAGATCCGGCGAACGGGTCCGGTGGTTGCGGCCCCACCGAACCCGTTCCGGCCGACCCCGGTCCGCCCGGGGGCGGGGTCGCGGTCAGCCCGCCGCCAGCCCAGGCCAGCCCCGCCGCCGGTCCCGGTCAACCCGCGGCCGGCCCGCCTCAGCCCGCGGCCGGTCCGGACCAGCCGGCGGGCACGTGGCCGATGCGGACGCGCTGCGGGTGGTCGCCCACCGGCACGGAGGTGATCTTGCGGCCGGTCGCGAAGTCGATCGCCGTCACCTGGTCCGCCCCGCTCTCGGAGATCACGCACGCCTTGCCGTCACCGCTCACCGTCGCCCAGTACGGCTTGGACGCGGGCACGAGCGGCCCTTCAACGAGGCTCGCCCGGTCCACCACGGTGGCGTAGTCGTCCATGGTCCCCGCGACGCACAGCTTGGTGCCCGCCGGGTTCATCGACATGCCGTGGTGGCGCGAGTCGTTGACCCAGGTGGTGCGGTCCTCGCTGGTGTTCGGGTTCTTGGGCAGGGTCTTGACGCGGGTGATCCGGTCGGCGGCCACGTCGTACTCCGCGAAGCCGTTGAAGAACGACACCTGGAAGTACAGCTTGGACTCGTCGGGCGTGAACGCCACCGGGCGCACCGAGTCCGACAGGTCGGAGCGGCCGAACGCGTCCAGCCGCTGCCGCATGTCGATCACCTTGACCTGCTGGAACGTGGCCGCGTCGACCACGGTGATCCGCCGGTCGCCCTTGGTGAAGTCCAGCCACGGCGCGTCCAGGTCGGTGTTGACCTCGCCGATCGACATGTTCCACAGGCGGGTGCCACCGTCGGTGAAGACGTTCTCGTGCGGCTTGTCGCCGGCGGAGAACTTGCCGACCTCGCGCCCACTCGTGATGTCCAGGACGTGGACGGTGTTGGAGGTCGACGCGGACACCGCGACCCGCCGGCCGTCCGGGGACACGGCCATGTGGTCGGAGCGGAACCCGGACACCGGGAACCGCCACTTGATCCGGCCGGTGGCCAGGTCGATCGACACCACGTCGGCGAAGCTCGGCCGGGACGCGACCACCGCCGTGCCGTCCGGCGTGGTGTACATGTCGTCGACGAACTGGTCGTGGCCCTCGCCGGGGCCGTTGCGGATGCCGAGGAAGAACGCGAGCTTCACCGGGTTGAGGTAGATCTCCCGCAACCGCTCCTCGCGGTCCGGGATGACGTTGACGCGGGCGATCTTGGCGAAGTCGCCGGTGGCGGCGATGACGTCGGCGGTGCCGTCCCAGTTGTTGCCGACGAACATCACCTGGCGCAGGGGTGGTTGGGCGGTGGCCGGCGCGGAGGTCGCGAGCAGGGCGCACGCGGCGAGCAGGGCCGCCGTTCGGAGTGGTCGCACGGGGGACACCTTTCGGCTGTGTGCCGACCAGGGAAGCGGGTTTCGGCGGTCCGGCGGTAGGGGAACGCGCCCAACGACCCGCAAGCTCGTTGTGCCAGTGCCACAACTTCGAGGGGGCGGGGTGCGCGACGAGCTGGTCAAGCGGGTGTTCCGGGACGTGGCGACGGACGGCCGCGTCGTCGAGGAGCTGGTCCGGGTGGCGCGGCGCAGTTCGTCGGACGTGGCCGCGCTGCCGGAGGCCGAGACCCGCCGGCACGTGCAGGTCCTCCTGGCCGCCGCGCTGGACTTCTTCGAGCGGCCCGGCGAACCCGACGACCGCCACTTCGCCGCCGCCGAGGCCCTGGGCGCGGACCGGGCGGCGCAGGGCATCTCGATCGACGGCCTGCTGCGGGGCGTGCAGGCGGGTCGGGCGGAGGCGATGAAGATCGCGATCTCCCGGGGTCGGGAGGCGGGCGTGCCGTCCGAGGCGATCCTGGAGGCGGTGCTGGACATGGACCGCTACACCGGCGCGCTGGAACGGCACGTGGTCAACGGCTACCACACCGCCGAACTGGAGTTGTCCCGCACGACCCGCGACGCCGACACCCACCTCCTGCGCCGCCTCCTGCTGGCCGGCGACGTCCCTTCGGGTGGGGAATTGCGCCGCGCCGGCCTGATCCCAGGCGAGCGCTACCACTGCCTGGTCTCGGACGTCAGCGACCCGGGTCGCGCGCGGGTCCTGGAGCAGCACCTGCGCGCCGCCGGCGGGGTGTTCGGCCTGGTAGAGGGCAGGTTGACCGGCTTGGCGGCCCGGCTGCCCACCGCCGTGCCCGGCGTCCTGCTGGTGGTCGCCCCCGCTTCGCCCCTCGATCGGGTGCACGACATCCACGCCCTGTGCGTGGCGGCGGCCCGGCTGACGACCCGTTCGGGCCTGCGCCACCTGACCGACCTGGCCGGCGAGGTCGCCCTGGACGCACAGCCGGTGCTGGCCGACCTGCTGGCCAACACCCTGACCGGCCTCGACCACACCGACGACTTCCACCGGGAGCTCGTCGCCACCGCGATGGTCTACCTGGACCACGGCCAACGCCTCAGCCACACCGCCGCCGCTCTGCACGTCCATCCGAACACTGTGCGTTACCGCCTGGACCGGTTGGCTGAACTGACCGGCACACCGTGGGACGACGACCCACCTTCCGTCCTCACCAGCCTCCAGCGGTGGTGGTCGCTGCGAGTGTGGCTGGACCGCTAGCCGTTTGGCGGGTGCGGCGGCGGGGCGACGGTTTTGCGCGTTGGACGATCCCGCAATTTCCGGCCGGAAAACAAAGCCATCGTCCAACACCCGGGACAAGGGGTTCGGCGGTTTTGCGGCACGACCCGATCCGGCCCGGCGCGGCTCAACGCAGCCCACCCCAACCCGGCCTGCGCGATCCGGCCGGCTCGGCGCGACGGTGTCGGGTGGGGTGCCAGGTCGGCCGGAGCGGGGGTGGGTGTTGCGCGGACGTGGCTCTCGGGGTGGACCCACTATGATCTGCCTGCGATGACTCTCACCGACCTGCTGCCGCCCACCCCCGACGCCGACCTCCTCTACGACACCTTCGCCGAGTGGGCCCAACAGCGGGGGCTCGAGTTGTACCCCGCGCAGCAGGAGGCGCTCATCGAGATCGTCTCCGGGTCGAACGTCATCCTGAGCACGCCCACCGGCTCGGGCAAGAGCCTGGTCGCGATCGGCGCGCACTTCGCCGCCCTCGCCGAAGGCAAGCGCACCTACTACACCGCCCCGATCAAGGCACTCGTCTCCGAGAAGTTCTTCGCCCTCATCGACACGTTCGGCGCGGAGAACGTCGGCATGATGACCGGCGACGCCAGCGTCAACGAGACCGCCCCGATCATCTGCTGCACCGCCGAGATCCTGGCCAACATCGCCCTGCGCGACGGCGAGGAAGCCGACGTCGGCCAGGTCGTCATGGACGAGTTCCACTTCTACTCCGAGCCCGACCGGGGCTGGGCGTGGCAGGTCCCGCTGATCGAACTGCCCCAGGCTCAATTCCTCCTCATGTCGGCGACCCTTGGTGACGTCACGTTCTTCGAGAAGGACCTCACCCGCCGCACCGGCCGCCCGACCACGACCGTGCGCTCCGCCCAGCGCCCCGTCCCGTTGAACTTCCAGTACGTCCTCACCCCGCTGCACGAGACCATCGAGGAACTCCTGCACGGCCGCGAGGCCCCGATCTACGTCGTCCACTTCACCCAGGCCTCCGCGCTCGAACGCGCCCAGGCCCTGATGAGCGTCAACGTCGCCACCCGCGCCGAGAAGGACGCCATCGCCGCGATGATCGGCCGGTTCCGGTTCACCTCGGGGTTCGGCAAGACGCTCTCGCGCCTGGTCCGGCACGGCATCGGCGTGCACCACGCGGGCATGTTGCCCAAGTACCGGCGCCTCGTGGAACAGCTGGCGCAGGCCGGTCTGCTGAAGGTCATCTGCGGCACGGACACGCTCGGCGTCGGCATCAACGTCCCCATCCGCACGGTCGTCTTCACCGCGCTGTCCAAGTACGACGGCACCCGCACCCGCCACCTCAAGGCGCGCGAGTTCCACCAGATCGCGGGCCGCGCGGGTCGGGCCGGCTACGACACCGTCGGCACGGTCGTCGTCCAGGCGCCCGACCACGTCGTGGAGAACGAGAAAGCGCTGGCGAAGGCCGGTGACGACCCCAAGAAGCGGCGCAAGGTGGTGCGCAAGAAGGCGCCCGAGGGGTTCGTGTCCTGGAGCGACCAGACGTTCGAGCGGCTCAAGAACGCCGAGCCCGAGCCGCTCACGTCCAGCTTCCAGGTCAGCCACGCGATGCTGCTCAACGTGATCGGCCGCCCGGGCGACACGTTCGCCGCCATGCGGCACCTGCTGGAGGACAACCACGAGGACCGCCCGGCGCAGCGCAAGCACATCCTGCGCGCCATCTCGATGTACCGGGCGCTGCTCGCGGCGGGTGTGGTGGAGCGGGAGGGCGAGCACATCCGGCTCACCGTGGACCTCCAGGTCAACTTCGCGCTCAACCAGCCGTTGTCGCCGTTCGCGCTGGCCGCGATCGAGCTGCTGGACAAGGACTCCCCGTCCTACGCGCTGGACGTCCTGTCCGTCATCGAGTCCACATTGGACGACCCGCGCCAGGTGCTGTCCGCGCAGGAGCACAAGGCGCGCGGCGAGGCCATCGGCGCGATGAAGTCCGAGGGCATCGAGTACGAGCAGCGGATGGAGCTGCTGGAGGACGTCACCTACCCGAAGCCGCTGGCCGAACTGCTGGAAGCGGCCTTCACCACCTACCGGCGCGGGCACCCGTGGGTCGCCGACCACCACCTGTCACCCAAGTCGGTGGTGCGGGACATGTTCGAGCGGGCGATGACGTTCGCCGAGTACGTGTCGTACTACCAGCTCGCGCGCTCCGAGGGCCTGGTGCTGCGGTACCTGGCCGACGCTTACAAGGCGCTGCGCCAGACCGTGCCGGGTGACGCGAAGACCGAGGAGCTTTCCGACCTGGAGGAGTGGCTGGGCGAACTGGTGCGCCAGGTCGACTCCAGCCTGATCGACGAGTGGGAGAAGCTGCGCAACCCGGCCGACGACACGGTCGTGGACGAGGTCCCGCCGGCCGTCACCCGCAACATGAGGGCGTTCCGCGTCCTGGTGCGCAACGCGTTGTTCCGGCGGGTGGAGCTGGCCGCCCGGCGCAACTACTACGAGCTGGGCCAACTCGACGGCGACTCGGGCTGGGCGGCCGAGGACTGGCAGGACGCGCTGGACCCGTACTTCGAGGAGCACGACGAGATCGGCATCGGCCCGGACGCGCGCGGCCCGCAGCTGCTGGTGATCACCGAGGAGCCCGGCCGCTGGACGGTCCGCCAGATCTTCGACGACCCCGCGAAGGACCACGACTGGGGCTTCACCGCCGAAGTGGACCTCGCCGAGTCCGACGAGGCCGGCACCGCCGCGCTGCGGATCACCGAAGTGGGGCGGCTCTAGCGCTTCGGGGCCGATCGGCGGCGATCCGGGTGGTCGGGTCCATCCGGTGGTACTCCGGACCGGACCGGAGTACCAGCATGTCAAGGTCTCTACAGGAGCGGAGGCGAGTTGACCCGGTCGCAGGACGAGTTCGGGGTGCTCGGACCGCTCGTGGTCCGCCGGGACGGCCGGCTGGTCCCGATCACCGCCGCGAAGCACCGGATCGTCCTGGCGACCCTGCTGCTCGGCGCGAACCGGTCGGTGCCCGCGAGCGACCTGATCCGCCGCGTGTGGGGCGAGGTGACGCCGGACCGGGCCGCCCAGACCCTCCCCGTGTACGTGATGCGGCTGCGCCGGGCGCTGGGCGACCCTCCGCTGATCCACACCACGCCCACCGGCTACCGCATCGACCTGCCGCGCGACGCGCTGGACCTGCACCGGTTCGCCGACCTGGCCGAGCGGGGTGCGGCGCTGGCGGCGGCGCAGGACTTCGAGGGTTCGCGGGGGGTGTACGAGCAGGCGCTGGGGCACTGGCGCGGGTCGGCGCTGGCGGACGTGCCGTCGGAGTCGCTGCACGAGACCGAGGTGCCGAACCTGACCGAGCAGCGGCTGCGGGTGACCTCCGAGCTGATCGACGTGAAGCTGCGGCTGGGCCGGTGCGACGAGGTGATCGCGGACCTGCGCCGGCTCACCGCGCAGCACCCGCTGCGCGAGCGGTTCTGGTCGCAGCTGATGGTGGCGCTGTACCGGGTGGACCGGCAGGCCGACGCGCTGGACGCGTACCGGCAGGCGTCCACGGCGCTCGCGAGGGAGCTGGGCGTGGACCCGAGCGACCGGCTGCGCGCGGTGCACCACGCGATCCTCACCGGGGACCCGTCGCTGAACCAGCCCGCGGCCGACGCGTGGGCACCGGTGTCGCAGTTGCCCGCGCCGGTCGGGAACTTCGTGGGGCGGGCCGCCGAACTGGCCCGGGTCACCGCGCTGCTGACGCGGGCGGCGGCGACCGTGGTGGTGTGCGGTCCGCCGGGGGTGGGCAAGACGGCGTTCGCGACGGCGGTGGGGCACGCGGTGCGCGACCGGTACCCCGACGGGCAGCTCTACGTGAACCTGCGCGGGCACTCCACGTCCCCGCCGCTGACCACGTCGGCGGTGCTGGCCCGGTTCCTGCGCGCGATGGGCGTGCGGGCCGACCACATCCCGGTCGACGAGGAGGACCTGGTCCGCGGCTACCGGGCGCGGCTGCGCGGCCGGCGGGTGCTGATCACGCTGGACAACGCCGCGTCGGTGGAGCAGGTGCTGCCGCTGCTGCCCGGCGAGCCGGGGTGCTCGGTGGTCATCACCAGCCGCAACGAGCTGCGCAAACCGCTGCGGGCGACGCTGGTGCGGCTGGACGTGCTGCGCGGCGACGAGGCGTGGAAGCTGCTGGCCCGGTCGTTGGGCCCGGAGGCGGCGGTGGCGCAGTTCGACGCGATCGCCGAGCTGGCCACGCTGTGCGGGTACCTGCCGCTGGCGCTGCGCATCGCGCTGGGCAACCTGATCGGGTCGGCCCACCTGGACATCGAGTCCTATGTGGAGGAACTGCGCGGCGGCGACCGGTTGGCCGCGCTCGCGGTGGACAACGACGACACCGCCGCGATCCGCCGCGCGTTCGACCTGTCCTACGCGGCCCTGCCCGCCGACGCGGCGCGGTTGTTCCGGTTGGTCGGGTTGGTCCCCGGCCCGGACTTCAGCGCGGCGGGGGCAGCGGCGTTGTCGGACGCGCCCATGGGGGAGGCTGCTCGGCTGCTGGGCGAGTTGGCGTCGGCGCACCTGGTGCAGCGGGTGGGGGCGGACCGGTTCGTGCTGCACGACCTGCTGCACGACTACGCCGCCGACCGGGCGCGATTCGAGGGCGAGGACCTCGCGGCGGCCCGGCGGCGGCTGTTCGACTGGTACCTGCGCACGGCGGTCGAGGTCGGCAACGTCCTGTACCCCGAACTGCGCCGCGGCCCGTCCGGCCCGCCGACGATGACCGCCGACGCCGCGCGGGCCTGGCTGACCGCGGAACGCCCCAGCGTCCTGGCCGCGACCGAGCACTGCGCCGAGCACGGCCCGCTGCCGCTGTCGTGGCAGTTGATCGACGCGGTCAGCGGGTACTTCGGGTCCCACGGCCACCACGTCGAGTTCGTCCACGCCATCACCGCTGCGCTCGGTGCCGCGCGGAAGGCAGGCGACCACGACGCCGAGACGTCCATGCTGGTCTGGCTGGCCGCCGAGCACCGGAACCTGGGCGACCTGCGGGGTGCGCAGCGGTTCCTGCGCGAGGCGTCTCCGTCCGGGCGGACGCTGTGGCTGCACGCCGGGCTGGACGGTGTGGTCAACCTGGAGCTGGGCGACTTCGCCGCCGCGCGGACGTCGTTCACGCGGTTGATGGACCTCAGTGCTGTACTTCCTGATATTCCCCACGTTCGGATCGCGGCTCTGGCGGGTCTGGGGGCGCTGCACCTGATGCAGGGCGACCTGGGCCCGGCGGTCTCGTACCTGACCGAGGGTCTGGAACTGGCCCGAACCGCGGACGGCGAGAACCTTGAGGCTGCCTGTGCCGCTCTCCTGGGCCGCTGCGACACCGCCCGGGGTGAGTACGACCGGGCGGTGTCGCTGCTGCGGCACGCGCTGGCGAACTGGTACCGGACGGGGGTTCGCCACGCGCGGGCCGAGGGGATGGCGCACCTGGCGACCGCGTTGTGCCTGGCCGGGGAGCACGCGGAGGCGTTGCGGACGGCGCAGCGGGCGTTGGCGCTGGTCCAGGAGCTGGGCGGCAGCACGCGCATCGAGTCGGAGGTTCACAACGCGCTGGGGTTGGTGTTGCTCCACCTGGGCAAACCGGGTCGGGCGGTGGCGGCTCACCTGAGGGCGTTGGAGCTGGCTTCGGCTTGTGATTACCGGTACGGGGTTGCTCGGTCTCATATTCATTTGGTTCGGGCTATGGCTCATGACGGGCGGCGGGCCGACGCACTGCGCCATGCGCGGATTGGGCTCGAATTGTCTGTGGTGGGTGGCTTCGGGGCGTTCGCGAACACCGCCGAAACCCTTCTCGAGGAACTCGGCGCTCCTCTTCCTTGAGGCACGCTGCGCTTCGCTGTTCGGCGACGCGCTTCGCGCTCTCAAGCTGAACGCGCTGCGCGCCCTCAAGATCACAAGCGCCTCGCCGGCGGGCAGGCCGCCAATGGGGGAGGAAGGGCGTCGGTTCCCCCACCGCATGGCCTGGCGGAGCCAACCACAGATTTTCCGGGTGCCGCTGAAACCTTTTGCTCGATCCTCGCAAAACTTTTGGCCGCACCCGGGAAATCTGTGGCAGCCCTTCGGGCAGGCCATACGGTGGGGGAACCGAGGCCCCACCTGTGGCTGGGAGCCGGCCCGCCGCGCGGAGCGCGGCGAAACGCGTTGGGGCCGCGGCGCGGCGGGGGGTGGCGGTGCGCGGCGAAAGGCGGAGGGTGCGGCGGGAGTGGGCGTGATCACGCGGGGCCAATTGAGACCACTGGCGTGGAGCGTTGACCTCGTCGCGGGCCGGCGGGAGCATCGGTGACCTGGGTGGCGGATCGGTGGGGGCGTGTCATGGGTGTCGATCCGCGAGGGGATCTCGCGGCGCTTCGCGGTGGGGTGCCCGGGTCGCCGGCGGAGTTGGTCGAGCGGTTGGGGGAGCTGGCGCGGTTGGCCAGTCGGTGGTCCGATCTGGTGCGTGAGCTGCAGGAACCCACTCGGCGGATGGTCGGGACGGCGGCTGCGGCGTCGGTCGGGGTGGCGGCTCGGCGGGCCGAGGAGGCGTTCCTCGAACTGGAGGTCACGCTGGGTGACGCTCAGGCCGCGCGGCGGTCATTGCCTCCGGTGGGGCTGAAGAGCGAGGATGACCATCCAATGGTCTAATCGCCGACGCCGTCGAACCCGCATTGGAATTCCATGACGTCAGGACTTCCCTGCCCGATCTGTGAGGGGCCGGAACGCCGCGGGGCGCTGGAGCGCAGGCTCCGCGTGCTCGCCGTGGACGACGAGGCGCCCGCCCTGGACGACCTGGTCTACCTGCTCAAGGCGGACCCCCGGATCGGGCACGTCGAGGCCGTCACGGACGCCACCAAGGCGCTGCGCACGCTGCACGCCGGGCAGGGCGTGGACGCGGTCTTCCTCGACATCCGGATGCCGGGCCTGGACGGGCTGGACCTCGCGCGCGTGCTGTCGCGGTTCGCGCAGCCGCCGCCGATCGTGTTCGTCACCGCGCACCAGGAGCCGGCCGTCGAGGCGTTCGAACTCAAGGCCCTCGACTACCTGCTCAAACCGGTCCGGCCGGAGCGGCTGGCCGAGTCCGTGCACCGGATCGTGCACGAGGTGCTCGACCTCAAGGCCGCGGAACCGGTGCCGGCCCCGGCGGAGAAGGCCCCGGACGTGGGTGACGAGGTCATCCCGGTCGAACTCGGCGGCATCACGCGGTTCATCCGGCTGGCGGACATCCGGTACGTGGAGGCGCACGGCGACTACGCCCGCCTGCACACGGCGACCGGCAGCGGGCTGGTGCGGGCGGCGCTCAACGGGCTGGAGGAGCGGTGGCGGTCGGCCGGGTTCGTCCGCATCCACCGCAGCCACCTGGTCTCCCTCGGGCACATCGACGAGCTGCGCCTGGAGGACGGGCACCTGAGCGTCAACATCGGCGGCGCGGTGCTGCCGGTCAGCCGGCGCCACGCCCGGCACCTGCGCCAACTGCTGGTCCGGCGCAACCGGCAGCCGTCATGACCACCCCGGAGAAGCCGACCCAGCGCGTCGTGGTGACCAGCCCGCGCACGCGTGCGCCGCGCGTGCCTCGGCCGTACCCGGCGTCGCGGGAGATCGACGAGCAGAGCGAGCTGGGCGCGGTCTACATGCGGTCGCTGATCCGGACGCAGCGGCGGCTGGGGCTGCTGCTGTGCGCGGTGGTGTGCGGGAGCGTGGCGGCGCTCCCGCTGGTGTTCACGCTGGTCCCGTCGGTCACCTCGCAGCGCCTGCTCGGGCTGCCGCTGCCGTGGCTGCTGCTGGGCGTGCTGGTGTTCCCGGTGTTGGTGCTGGCCGGGTGGTTCTACGTGCGGCAGGCCGAGCGCGGCGAGCGGGAGTTCGCGGAGCTGGTGGAACGTTCGTGAGCAGTTCGTACGGCATCATCGCGGTGGTCGTGGTCGCGGTCGGCACCGTGCTGGTGGGCACGTACGGGCTGCGGATCTCCCGCACCACCTCGGACTTCTTCGTCGCCTCGCGCACGGTGTCCCCGTGGTGGAACGCCTCGGCGATCGGCGGCGAGTACCTGTCGGCGGCGTCGTTCGTGGGCATCGCCGGGCTGATCTTCGCGCACGGGCCGGACATGCTGTGGTTCCCGGTCGGCTACACCGCCGGGTACCTGGTGCTGTTGGCGCTCGTCGCGGCCCCGTTGCGGCGCAGCGGCGCGTACACGCTGCCGGACTTCGCCGAGGCCCGGTTCGGCTCGCCCGCCGTGCGCGCCGTGGCGAGCGTGATCGCCTTGGGCATCGGGTGGCTGTACCTGCTGCCGCAGCTCCAGGGCGCGGGGCTCACGCTGCACACGCTGACCGGCGCGCCGGACTGGGTGGGCGCGCTGGTGGTCGCGGTGGTGGTGACGGCGAACGTCATCGCGGGCGGCATGCGCAGCATCACGTTCGTGCAGGCGTTCCAGTACTGGCTCAAGCTGACCGCGATCGCCGTGCCGGTGGTGTTCCTGGTCGTGGCGTGGCAGGCGCACGGGGCGCGGGACCTGACCGGGCCGGAGTTCCCGGTGTTCCCGCGCGAGACCACGGTCTCCTTCGACACCAACACGTCCGTGCGCGTCGAGCAGGCGGTGGCGTTCCGCGGCGACGGCGTGGTGGACGGCTCGGAGGTGGACGGGCCGGCGGAGTTCGGGCCGGGCGAGCACACCATCGCGGCCGGGTCGCGGCTGGTGTTCCCGGAGGGCGCGCCGGTGCCGCACGTGGCGTCGATCCCGTTCAACACCAACGCGTCCTGGGCGCTGCCGTTGCGCGGCGGTGACGACTTCCCGCTGTACGCGGTGTACTCGCTGATCATCGCGACGTTCCTGGGCACGATGGGCCTGCCGCACGTGATCGTCCGCTTCTACACCAACCCGAACGGCCGGGCCGCGCGCCGCACGACGCTGATCGTGCTGGGGCTGCTGGGGATCTTCTACCTGATGCCGCCGATCTACGGCGCCCTGGGCCGGCTCTACACGCCGGAGCTGCTGATGACCGGGGACACCGACGCGGTGGTCCTGGTGCTGCCCAGCCGGATGGTGGACGGGGTCGGCGGGCAGTTGCTGGGTGCTTTGGTCGCCGGGGGCGCGTTCGCGGCGTTCCTGTCGACGTCGTCGGGGCTGATGGTGTCGCTGGCCGGGGTGCTGAGCCGGGACGTGCTGAAGTTCCGCGGGATCCGCGGGTTCCGGGTGTCCACGGTGCTGGCCGTGCTGGTGCCGCTGGGCATGACGTGGCTGGTGGGCAAGGTGCCGGTGGCGGACATGGTCGGGCTGGCGTTCGCGGTGGCGGCGTCGTCGCTGTGCCCGTTGCTGGTGCTGGGGATCTGGAGCACGCGGATCACCACGGCGGGGGCGGTGGCCGGGATGCTGGCCGGCGGGGTGCCCGCCCTGGTGGCCGGGCTGGTGACGATCAGCGCGGGCGGTGGGAACGTGTTCCTGGCCCGGCCCGCGGCGTGGACCGTGCCGCTGGGGTTCATCGTGATGTACGTGGTGTCGCTGCTGACACCGCGCAAGGTGCCGCCGGGGGTGAACCACGTGATGGTGCGGTTGCACGCGCCGGAGAACCTGGGTCTGCGCAGTCAGGACCGGCTGTGAACGGCCTGTGGACGGCCGGGGCGATACTGCTCGCCGGCCTGGCCGTGGTGATCACGCTGTGGCGGACGTCGCGGACCCGCAACGACTTCCTGACCCACGAGCAGCGGATCACGTTCGAGACCCTGCACACCGCGTGGTCCGCCGCTCCCCCGCTGCGCGCGGGGCTGGTGCCGGACGCGGCGAAGAAGTCCGCCAAGCACCTGCGGACCCTGCTCGGCACGCCCGCGCTGGCGCTGACCGACGAGACCGAGGTCGTGGCGTGGGAGGGGGAGGGCGAGCACCACGCGGCGGACGCCATGGACCTGGCGCGGGAGGTGTTCGCGACCGGGCGGACGCGGGCGTTCGACATCACGTGCGGTTCGCCGGACTGCCCCGTGCACTCGGCGGTCCTCGCGCCGTTGACCGTGGAGGGCCGAGTGGTCGGGGTGCTGGCCGCGTACAGCCGGGAGCCGTCGGCGGGCCTGGTGCGGGCGACGAACGAGGTGGCGCGCTGGGCGTCCGGGCAGTTGGAGCTGGCCGAGCTGGACCGGTCGCGGACCAGGTTGGTGGAGGCGGAGGTGCGGGCGCTGCGGGCGCAGATCTCGCCGCACTTCATCTACAACTCGTTGTCCGCCATCGCTTCCTACGTGCGCACCGACCCGGAGAAGGCGCGGACTCTGCTGCTCGACTTCGCCGACTTCACCCGGTACTCCTTCCGCCGGGCGGGTGATTTCACCACGCTTTCGGAGGAGTTGAAGTCGATCGACCAGTACCTGGCGCTGGAGCGGGCGCGGTTCGGGGAGCGGCTGAAGGTGACGTTGCAGATCGCGCCCGAGGTGCTGCCGGTGACCGTGCCGTTCCTGTGCCTGCAACCGCTGGTGGAGAACGCGGTGCGGCACGGCATGGAGGGCAAGGTCGGGCCCGGGCACATCACCATCCAGGCGGCGGACGCGGGCGAGGAAGCGCACATCACCATCGAGGACGACGGCATCGGCATGGACCCCGAGGCCCTGCGCCGGACGTTGGCCGGTCAGGTCGGCGAGACGGCCGGGATCGGCCTGGGCAACATCGACGAGCGCCTGCGCAGGTGTTACGGCGACGACTACGGCCTGGTCGTGGAGACGGCGGAGGGGTTGGGGACGAAGATCAGCGTGCGGGTGCCCAAGTACCAGGCCGGTGTGCACGCCTGATCGACGAATCCGGAACCGTTCTGGTCCGGGATGCGTCATTGTGGATGACCAGTGCCTGTTATGGGGAGGGCAGCGCCTTGGTGTTCTGTTGTGACGTGCGCGGATGCGGTGCGCGGGGGTGGACCGCATGACCGATCCCGAGAACCCGCTGGTGGCCGCCCCGCCCGCCGAGCCCGGTGGGGTGTTCAACGCCGGCACCGGTGACAACGGGTGGGCGACCGGTATCTCCATCGCGGAGTCGGCGATGGACACGTTCAACGGGATCAAGGACGGCAACTGGATCCAGGCGGGTCTGGGGATGGTCGGCCTGGCCGCGGACGCCGCGGCGATGGCGATCGACCCGTTCGGGACGTTGATGTCGTCGTCGGCGTCGTTCTTGATGGAGCACGTCCAGCCGTTGAAGGACATGCTGGACTGGCTGGCGGGCAACCCGCCGGTGATCGAGTCGTATGCGACGACGTGGAACAACGTCGGCACCGAGTTGGGGAAGATCGCCGAGGACTACAAGGCGGCGGTGGCCAAGGGTACGGCGGGTTGGGGTGGTGCGGCGGCTTCGCGGTACCTGACCAACGCTTCGGCGCACGGTGACGCCCTGACCGGTGCGGCGTCGGCGGCGGGGACGGTCGGCACGGTTGTCGGGATGATGGGCATGGTGGTCGGGTTCGTGCGCGAGATGGTGCGCGACCTGATCGCGGATCTGGTGGGGAAGCTCATCGCCTGGGTGTTGGAGGCGGTGTTCTCGCTGGGTTTCGGGACGCCGGTGATCGTCGCGCAGGCGGTGACGGCGATTTCGAAGTGGGCCGCGAAGATCGCGAAGATCATCCAGGATTTGTTGGACACCATCAAGAAGGTCTCGCCGATGCTGAAGCGTCTGGTCGAGGTGTTCGAGAAGGTGATGAAGGTCCTGGGCAAGATCGCCGGCAAGGCGACCGGGTTGGACGTGCTGGACCCGAAGAACATCAAGAAGGGCGGCTTCCTCCAGACGGGGAAGTCCAATGTGGACACCCCGAACGGCTCCACCGGCACCGGCTCCACCGGCACCGGCTCCGACGGCAACGGCTCCGACGGCAACGGCTCCGACGGCAACGGCTCCGACGGCAACGGCTCCGGTGACGGCAACTCACCGTCCTCGTCGACCCCGAACTCGTCCTCCACCCCGAACTCGTCCTCACGCCCGGACAGCGACTCGACCCCGCCGTCGAACCGCCCGGGAGACGGCACGACGAACACGTCGAGCACCCCGACCACCACCGACACCCCGCGCCCCGGCCGCGCCGACCCCGGCGACACCACGCCCACCGGTGCCCCACGCCCGGGCCGCGATCCCGGCGGCAACAGCCCGGACTCCGACCAGCCGCGGGGCTTGGGCGAGAACCGAGGCGGTCCCGGCAGCGCCAACCCGCCATCGTCGCCGACGAGTCCTTCCTCGCCTTACACGCCGTCGTCACCGTCGTCGCCAGACTCGCCACGCGCGTCCGGCGAACACCGCGGCGGCCCCATGGGCCAGCCCGCACCCCACTCCACGTCGCCCTCCAGCGGCTCGCCGTCGCCCGGCGGCTCGTCTCCCAGCGGCGGCTCGTCTCCCGGTTACGGCTCATCGCCCGGTGGTGGCTCCTCTCCCGGCGGTGGCTCAGGCACCCCGAACACGCCGTCGCCCACCCCGTCCCGGGTGGATTCGACGCACTCGTCCACCGCCGCACCCCCGGACGCTCCGCCCCGCCCGGACCAGCCCGCAGCGTCCTCGACGCCACGCGACCCGAACTCCCCGTCGTCCACGCCGACGACTCCGCCCGGCCAGGCCCCGGCCGGGGCACCCGGCGGCGGCACCCCGAACAGCGGCGGCGGCGCACCGACCGGCGGCAACCGCCCCGGCGGCGGAGCCGGCTGGACCGGCACTCCCGGCAACCGCGGCGACCTGGGCTCCAGCGTCCCGCCCGCCCGCACCCCGGACAACCCGCGCCCGTCCTCCTACGGCCCGTCGAGCCCGTCGACCCCTCACACGCCGCCCTCTCACGCACCGAGCCCTCACACGCCGACCCACGGCCCCGGCCCCACCAGCCCCGGCCCGCACCCAGGTCCGTCCACCCACCCGTCCCCGAACCACCCCAACGCCGGCCCTCCACCCCAGCGCGGCCCGCACTCGGCCCCACCCCAATCCGGCATGCCCACCCAACGCGGCCCGCAGCACACGGGGCCCGACGCCCCCCGCCCCCGCGGCGGCGACACGCCACCGCCGCACGCCCCGGGCCGCTCCCCCGACAGCGTCCCGTCCCCCCGCCAAGACCCGCAGAACTGGACGCCACCCCACCGCACCCCCGACAACACCCCCACACCACCGCACCGCTCTCCGGACAGCACCCCGTCCCCCCGCCGCGACCCGGACAGCACTCCCACGCCCCGCCGCGACCCGGAGAACACCCCGTCCCCTCGCCGGGACCCCGACTCCACACAGCCGCCCAAGCGCGACCCGGACCAGTGGTCCCCGCCCACCCGCGACCGCGACCCCGACACCCCGCCCCACACCCGCGAGGACACCACCCCCCACAAGTCCGACCAGCCCCACACCGACCCCGACCGCACCGACGGCACCGATCGCCCGGACAGCGCCGACAACCCGAACACCCCCAACCAGCACGACACCGACCGTCCCGACATCGACGAGGCGCACGCCCGGCACGGCGAGACCACCCCGTCCGGCATCTCCCACCACCGCGGCGACCCGGACATGGGCGACCTGCCCCACCGCGTCCCCCACGACCCCCGCTA
>NZ_JAPSLK010000027.1 GCF_031180885.1 Saccharothrix sp. | reverse complement strand
TGCGACGACTTCGCCCGCCGTGCCCAACGTGTCAGCGTCTTGCGTTCCTCGTCGGTCAACACCACAGCGGCCACCGGCCGACCCGTCCGAGCCATCGGACAAATCTACACTTACTCAACGAACTTCAAGCGCAGGACACTAGGCGAGCTTCCCGGTGAGATAGGACAGCGTCGCGAGGGCCCATCGGGGCTGCTCCACGGCACACAGATAGCCACTGGGCACCTGGTGAAAACCACAGGGGGCGGCGTGATTACCCCATTCGGAGTCTAGGGTGTGTGATGGGCGTTAGCTAGTGTCCATCCGGGCACGCCGAGTAGTCCTGCGATCACCGGGGGGGTGGTCACTCGGCGGTGCACCCGAGGGGGGTCGTGCTGATGTCGCGTACCGACAGGTTTCTTCCTAGATCAATCGCGACTGTCGCCATTTCTCCGGATTGCCGCCGCCGCGCTGGGTTTATCGCCGACAATTCATGATCTCCTGATCTTTTGATTCCCCGCTTTGCCAGGTGGGATGTATCCGGTCTTCCGTACCGGCGCGCGCCGTTGCGCAGTTGATCTCTAACTGTCGGCAGTTGTGCTTGTGACGGATGTCATCGGCGGTGTTATGCCGATGTTTGTGTTGCTTCTTCGTTCACGGGAGTGTGGATGAGTCTGTCCGGTGTCAGACGCGAGAGACGGCTGCGCAAGCCTGGAGGTAGATCGCCGGTTGCGACTGTGCTGGTGGCTGCGTTGGTGGCCTCGGTGGTGCAGGCGGTAGTGGTGCCGCCGGGCGCGGTGGCTGCGCCGGCGTATCGCGATCCGCGTGAGGTGCCGTCGTTGCCGAACGCAGAGCAGGAAGGCCGCCAGCACGAGTCGCCGAACGCGGCCGGTGATTTCAGGCCGTTGATGGGCGCCGAGTCGGGCGGGGTGCGCGGGACCTCGAAGTTCGATGCGAAGACGTCGAAGGAGGTCGGGCGTGCGGAGAAGTCGGTCGAGTACGTCAACTCCGACGGCACTCGGACGACGGTGTTGTCGAAGGTGCCGGTCAGTGTGCGGGATGACAAGGGTACCTGGCAGGCGGTGGATTCGCGGCTGACCGAGGACCGCGGCTCGAAGCGCGCCAAGGCCGGGCTGCACCAGCTGAAGCCGGAGTTCGCCGCTTCCGCCGAGGACCGCCACCTGGTCACGTTGGAGCCGATCAACCTGGGCGGGCCGGGCCAGCGGATTTCGGTCGCGCTTGAGGGTGCCCGGCGCGTTGCTCGGCAGACGAAGGACTCGAAAGCATCCTATGTGGACGTGCTGCCGGACACCGACCTGGAGTACGAGGTCGAGCCGGGCAGCGTCAAGGAATCCATCATCCTCAAGAAGCCCACGTCGACCAGCAGCTGGGTGTTCCGGATGGACCTCGGCTCACTCACCCCGTCGTTGCAGAACGACGGCGTGCTGATCAAGGACGCCAAGGGCAATGTCGTGGCGTCCTTGCCGCCGATCGTGACCTGGGACTCGTCCGGCAGCGCGCAGGACAACAAGGCGCCCGCCCAGACGGGCGGCACCTACGGGCTCAAGCAGGACGGCAACACCTGGCTGCTGACGGTGTCGGTCGACCCGAACTGGTTGAACGACAAGGCTCGCGTGTTCCCTGTGGTGGTGGACCCGACCTACACGTACGGGTTCAACAACGACGACGAGTCGAGGGCCTACAAGTCCGACGGCTACCAGTGCACCAACTGCGGTATCGCGGTGGGCAACTCGAAGTCCGGGCCGAACGGTGGTGACACGATCTGGCGCACGGCGTTCCGGCACGACTTCACGCCGTTGTTCGGCAAGAACGTCATCGGCGCCCGGTACGACTTCTGGCGCAACGCGCAGACCGGGTCGATGCTGTCGTGGCAGTCGAACCTCTACCACGCGACCTCGTTGGACATCAACGGGGTCGGCCAGCACCTGGCGTCCGGGCCGATCGGTGACCAGGGCTCGATCCAGTCCAAGGCGCTGACCGACTTCATCGCCGGCAAGGTCAACGCGCGGGACAACAGCACCTGGTTCATGCTCACCGGTGCCGAGGGCAGCGACTGGTCGTACAAGAACATGCAGGTCAACCTGATCGTCGACCACGGCACCGCGCCGCCTGCGACGTCGCTGGTGGGCCCGGCGGACGGCAGCGTGCTGACCACCCTCACCCCAACGCTGTCCGTCAGCCCGGTGAGCAATCCGTCCGGTGACGGCACCCTGTACTGCTTCAAGGTCGCGACCGGCGCGGACGCGCAGTCCGGCATCGTCGTCGACTCCGGCTGCATCACCGGCACGACCTGGACCGTGCCCCAAGGTGTGCTCACCGATGGCACGAGCTACACCTGGACCGTGCTGACCGCGCTCGCTGGCGGAGTAACCACGACCCGACCGGGGTGGACCGGGCACTTCAAGGTCGACCAGCGCATCGGCGCCACCGGCCCTGCGCCCAAGGACACCCTCGGCCCGGTGACGGTGAACCTGGCCAACGGCAATGTCCACACCGAGAACGGCGGCCCAACGTTCAACACCGTCGGCGGCTCGTCCGGATTGACGTTCAGCTACAACTCCCAGGCCCGCGAGCCCTACGGGCTGCGCGCGTCGTACTTCAACGACTCCACCCGCTCGGGGACGCCGGACGCTAACCCGGTGCTGGTGCGCAACGAGCCTCAGGTCAACTCCGACTGGGGCACCGAGTCGGTGTTCGCGCCGGCGTTGGCGCAGGACTGGTTCGTCGGCCGCTGGGAGGGTTTCTTCCAGGTCCCGGTGACCGGCACGTACCACTTCGCCGGTGTGCACGCCAACGGCGCGAAGATCTGGGTCAACAACCAGTTGGTGTACAACAACCCGAACACCTCGGACGTCAACTTCGCGCTGACGAGCCAGAACGGCCCGGTCACCGAGATCGCTCTCACCGCGGGGCAGCGGGTGCCGATCAAGGCCGAGCTCTACCACTCCAGCGGTCCCGGCCGGATGAAGCTGTTCGTGCAGACCAACGAGGCGTCGAACAAGGCGGTGCCGCCGCAGATCATTCCCGCGTCGTGGCTGTACACCCAGGACCTGCCCGTCCTGCCGACCGGCTGGCAGCTCAACGCCAATCTGACCGGCGACGGGTCCACCTACACCAAGGCGCAGGTCCAGGACCAGACGATCGTCTTCACTGATCACACCGGCACCAAGCACACCTGGACCAAGACCGGCACCGGCAGCTACACGCCGCCGGCGGGTGAGGACGGTGTCCTCGGCTTGGACACCGGCGGCAAGATCACGCTGCACGAGGGCGGGAACGTCTACAGCTTCAACGCCGACGGGACCCTCGCGTCGGAGTCGTCCGTCATGGACAGCCGCAAGCCCGCTGCCAACACGATGAGCTGGAACGGCACCCCCACTCGCCTGGCACAGATCACCGACCCGGTCTCGCAGCGGTCCCACAAGCTGTTCTACAACCGGCCCGGTGACGACTGCTACGGCCGCACCATGCCGACGGGTTGGGACCCGCTGCCGCCGTCGCAGATGCTGTGCCGCATCCAGTACTGGGACGGTACGCAGACCGTGCTGTGGTACCGCAGCGGGGCGATCTCCCGCATCGAGAACCCCGGCAACGACTTCACCGAGTACGCCTTCAACGCCGACGGCACGCTGAGAGCGATCCGCAACTCCCTGGGGCTGGACTGGGCTGCGCAGGACCCCTCCACCCGCAACATCTGGGAGACGTACACGCTCGTGAACTACGGCACGGTCGGCACCCGCAAGGGCGGGACGGGCGTGCAGGCCCCGGTGCCCAACGGGCAGGCCGGTGGCCAGCGTCCGGCGCACTCGTACCGTTACGACCTGCCCAACCGCCAGACCTTTGTGGACATCGCCGGGTTGAACCCGGCGTCCGGCTACGCCACGAAGGTGACCTACGACGAGGCCGACCGGCAGTTGAGTACCACCGACGCGACGGGCAGGACGACGTCGACGACGTGGAACAGCAAGGACATGCAACTGACCACCACTGACGCCGCCGGGCGCGTGTCCTCGACGATCTACGACCACAACGACCGCCCCACCGACCAGTGGGGACCGGCGCCGGCGAGCTGCTTCACCGGCCAGCAGCCCACCGCAGCCTGCGCGGCCACGATGCCGCACACCCGCACCAACTACGACGAGGGCATGCAGGGCCTGGCCGTGGCATGGTGGGACAACAAGAGCATGACTGGCACGGTGAAAACCCACGTGACCGGCGGTCTCGGCACCGGCGGAACGGTCGACGCCCATTTCGACGGCACCACGCCACCGGCCGCAGGTCTGCCCGGCACCGGCTACTCCGCGCGCCTCACCGGCGAGATCACGTTCCCGGACGCCGGCCAGTACACACTCAAGGTGGTGGGCGACGATGGCGTGCGGCTGTGGATCGATGACCGGCTGATCGCCGACGGCTGGAAAGACCAAGGCCCCACCCCCTACACCGGCACCTACACCCCGCCGAACGCGGGTGCGATCAAGCGCATCCGCATCGACTACAACAACACCGGCGGCCCCGGCGACTTGCGCCTGCACTGGACCCGGCCAGGCGGCTCCGAGCAGATCGTGCCCGGCAACTACCTGCGCCCGAATTACGGCCTGACCACGTCCACGGTCAAGGACGAGTCCGGCGGTGTGCCGGACAAGGTCAACTCGACGAGCTACACCGACAACGGCGTGGACGCCGGGTACGGCCTGGCAACCAGCACACAGAGCGCCGGCCTCACCACACGGACGTCGTACGAGGCTCCGGGCGTGGGTTACCTGCGCAATACGGGCAAGACCATGCCCACCGGGGCGCAGGCGACGACCGTGTTCTACGGCGACACCGAGGCGCGGGACAACCCCTGCACCCCCGAGGTGGAGTCGATCAACCAGGGTGGACTGGGCAAGCTGACCCGCCTGCCCGTTCCCGCCTCTGGCACAGCACGTGACGACGAGCAGATCTTCGACCCCTCGGGCCGGATCGTCGCCAAGGGCACGAGCGGGTCGTGGACCTGCACCACCTACGACGGTCGCGACAGAGTGATCTCGGTCAAGTACCCGTCCACGTCGTCGGCGCCGGAGAACACCGTCACCACGAACTACGCGGTGAACGGTGACCCGCTGACTACGTCGGTGAGCGACCAGAACGGCACCGTCACCACGCGGGTGGACCTGCTCGGCCGGGTCGTCGAGTACACCGACGTCCACGGTGTGCGCACCGAGACCACCTACAACCTGGCCGGCCGCGTCACCTCGCAGAAAGTGACGCCGCCCAACGCCGCAGACAACGCTCAGACCACCACCTACACCTATGACGACGCGGGCCGTGTCCTGACCACCACGTTGGACACGACCGTCCTGGCCACCGTCACCTACGACGCAGCGGGTGACCCGGCCGCCGTCACCTACCCGAACGGCAGCTCGCTGGCCTCGGTGGGCAAGGACGCGGCGGGCCGGTTGGTGTCGCAGCGCTGGCGAACCAGTGATGGCGTCCAGATCGACACGACCGTCGGCCGCACCCGAGCAGGCACGATCATCGACGAGACACTGGGCGGTGCCGATGCCCGTCCCGACGCACCGAACTACGTCTACGACGCGGCGGGCCGGTTGACCGAGGCGTGGGTGGCGGGGCACCACTACACCTACGATTTCACCTCCACCGCACCGTCGGCGTGCCCCGCGGGGACGCAGGCGAACGCGGGCCTGAACACCAACCGGGTCCGGCTGCTCGACGAAACCTCCTCGGGTGTCGCCGAGACCGGCTACTGCTACGACGCCGCCGACCGACTGCTGGCCATCGTGGGCGCGACCGCAGTGACCAACGTGCAGTACGACAACAACGGCAACACGACGCAATACACCGCCGGCGGCGCCACAACGCACCTGTCGTGGGACGGGGCCGACCGCAACATCGCCGCACGCATCACCGGCACCGAGCCAGCGGACGTTTCCTACATCCGGGACGCCACCGATCGCATCGTGCGGCGGACCGCTGCCGCGGGTGACACCGCGACCGATGTGCGCTACGGCTACACCGGCAGTGGTGACACCGCGGATCTCGCGCTCGGCCCGGACAACAGGCTGCTCACACGCAGCATCAGCCTGCCGGGTGGTGTGCTGTACACGTGGAAGCCCGACACCTTCACGCTCGATCACCCGACCGTCCGCGGCGACCTCGGACTGACCACAGGCGCGGATGGCAAGCAAGTCGGTGCGCTGCGGACGTTCACGCCATTTGGCGAGCCGCTGACGACCGGTGGCGCAGTGGACCCGAACCATGTGCCGGACAACGCGCCCGGACAGATGGATCACGGCTGGCTCGGGCAGCACCAACGCCCCTACGAACACGCTGGCGCGCTTTCGCTCGTGCAGATGGGAGCACGACCCTACAGTCCGCTGTTCGGCAGGTTCCTGTCCGTCGACCCCGTTGACGGCGGCAGCGCGAACGACTACGACTACGTCAACGGTGACCCGATCAACTTCAACGACCTGGACGGCAGATGGGCGACGCCCAACTGGATGAAGAGCCTGGGCAGGCAGATCAGGAACTTCGGCTCGCACAAGCTCGCTGACATCGCAACCGGGGCGTTGGCCGGTATCGGTGCCGCCGCGTTCTGTGGAATCACAGCGGGTCTCGGGTGCGCCGTGATCGCAGGAGCGGTGATCGGGGCGGTCGTCGGACCGGCGCTACACTACGGCGCGGCGCGTCTCAACCGCGAGCAGGTCACCAGGAGGAAGATCGCCGAGTGGACCATCGGCGGCGTCAAGAACGGCGCCCTCGGTGGTTACCGCAAATTCCTGGGGATCTCCGGGATGCGATTGGGCGGCATGGTTCGACGAGTCGGCGTCCGCACTACCGTAAGGTTCGTGAAACAACAGATCCGATCGAGCTTCAACAGGAGACTATGGTACATCTGATGGAACGAAGCATCGGTAAGACCCTGAAAAGGGCCGCAGGTGCATTCCTCTTGATCCTTGCTTTAAACCTGCTCTACACGCTGCCGACTTCCCTGGAGCAGATCATCCCAGCGATCGTCGTGTCGGGGGCAGCAGCGTTGGTGACGGTCGTGGCAAGCTGGATCTACGGGATCTACCAGGACCGGAAAGACCGCAACAAGTAAGCGCAAGGGCCTCGAGTCTGTCAACCGACTCGAGGCCCTTGCCATCCGACGTGCTGACGGTCGCGGCATGGACCGTGGGAGCCGGTGAACAGTCGTGTGACGCACCAACAGGACACTGTCCGGCCGCTCGCCGGTCGAGGTACTTATCCTCCAATTTGGGCGTACTTGATGTCGGACTCCTTCCTAAGATCGACGCCGTGACGGCATCCGGAGGGGACGCTTATCTGGAGCCCCGGCTCGTGGGTGAAATCTCAGGCAGCTTCTACGTTCCCGCCTACTAACGCGGGTTGGGTACCGGTGGGGCACTGTCGAGGTGCACAGGCTCCTCGATGACATCTGGGAGAGTCGCAACAAGCCCTAACTACCTCCAGCCGGTGGTCGTGAAGCGACACGGTGACGCGTGGGAGTTAGTCGACGGCCAGCAGCGCCCCAAGGGCTGTTGGTTGTCAACCGTGGCGATCGGTCATGCCTTGTGCGATCTTTTCAACCTTTACCGCGAGCAGTCGCATACGGCCGCCGACAACGTGGTCGAGCGTGGTGAAGTCGCGCCAGGCCATTCGGTAATGGCCGGTCAGGGCGATGGGTTTCTCGCGTCCTTTCGTCGTCCCGGCACCGGCCTGTGCCGACCAGGCGCGCTCGCCATCGAGGGTGGCGCCTTCGTGGATTCGGAAGGCGTCGGCGGCGGTGGCGCGGAAGGTGGCCGGTGGACGCCAGTCCAGGTCGTCGTTGCTCCACAGCAACACCAGGCCGTCGCAGCCGGGTCGGGCGGCGACGAAGCGCTCGACTCGGGAGATGTCCTTGACGAAGTCGTAGCGGCGGATGTCGTGAGCACCCTGGTTGGGCAGGTCGAACCGCTCACCCGCGGCGGTTCCGCTCCAGCGCTTCTTCCAGTACTTGACCTCGATGGCCGTGGACCTGCCATGATCTGGCCGGTGCACCAGCAGGTCCAACACCTCGCGCACGGCCGGATCAGGCCGGACTTCAAGACGGACCTGCACGTGAGGATCGAGCAGGTGCACCTGCCAGGCCAGGGCGTGCTGCAGGTCGGCTTCGCTGTGAAACACCGGGCGTGCGTGGGCGAGACCGGCCAGGAGGTCATCCAGCCGGATGGTTCCGGCGATCACCATGTCATCCGACTGGTGGGTGTTCATAAGGTGTCCTCCTCGATGGGCCGCGCGGGTGGTGCCGTCGGGTGCGGTCAGCCGCTTTCCTCCACGAGGGTCCACACCTGCTTGAGCGGCAGCTCTGCCCGTACATCCGCAGGCAGCGCGGCGTAGTGCTGGAAGACGCGGGCCAGGACGTTGTCGGAGTTCCAGACCTTGATGGCGAAGCGCTGCGTCGACAGGTACTGGCGTGCCTGCCTTCCCGGCTGCTCTGGCTGCCGCTGACGACGGTTCGATCCTGGACAAGCCTCACCTGATGGAAGTCATCAAGGACATGCTGGCGCTCCACACCGTGCGCAGCAAGGAGGCGCCAATCATCCATCAGACTGCTTGGGAGGCGGTAAGCGGGGCGATCCGAGACCAACTCCGGCAGCGCCCCGAGGTGCTCCGCCAGCATATGGTGCGAGAGACCGGGCTCCTCCTGACTGGGATCGACTGGGTCGATGCCAGCATCGACCGTCTGCACGCACCGACCAAGGCGAAGTACGACGACGGCTTCCTCTTCAGGGCTCAGCAGGAGCGGGCGTACGCGTTGGTGCGCGCCTTCCTCGATCGCCGTCACCTCCAGTTCCTCAGGACCACGGAAGAGTTCCTCATCGGCGACGTACCCGCCGTGCCGATCCTGCACGATGAGCCGCGGCTTGGGTTGTCCAGTGGCGTCGGTGTCGACCGGGCCGACAGCGTGGTGATGCCCCTCGGCCGCCACTTGTACGTCGTCACCGATCCGCACAACGCTGCGATCGGTGCGATACCGCCGGGCAGGGTCGCGTACCTGAACCGGATCCAGATCGCAGTGGCCAGGGATGAGGTCTACTTGTTGGTGTTGGCCCTACGTGTGAGGGGTTGTGGGGCTTGTGGTACGGGGGTGCCACGGGCCAGCGGCGTGCTACGGAGCCTTTCCTGTATCTGCCAACGTGGTACTACCATCCGTGACCGATCGCTACCCACCGTCCTCGCCGCTGATCACCGTGGCCGACGTGGACGATGCCCGCCGTCGCCTGGCGCGCTTCGCCGCGGAGCCCGACCACTACCTGGCCACCGCCGAGGCCGAGGTGCTTGAACGCCTGGTACTCGCGGTGCGCGACGACCTCGCGGTCACCCGCGACGAGTTGGAAGCCGGCCTGGTCCTGGCCGAGCGGGAACGCGCGTGGATCGACAGCGTCGAAGGCATCCTGTCTGACGCCATGCGCCGTGACGCTCCCGCGCCCAACTTGCGAAGCGTGCCGGGAGCCAGCGAGCGGCTAGTCGAACCCCGGCTCGAACGCCCCAGCGCGGACCTACAGCTGGTAACAAACCGCCGTGTCACCGGCTCCCGCTAGCGTCTCCTGTCATGGCCAACTTCTCCCACGACGTCAAGGCCGTCGACACCACGAGTCCATACCGGCACGCCGGGGAGGTTCTCGCCGTCTCGGTCAAGGAGATCCTGGAGGGCGACGACACCGCCGGCGAGGCGAGACCGTCCCAGGACCGGCTGATGCTGGACATGCTGGTGGCGATCTACCACGAACTGCGACACGGGCACGACCAAGCGGCCGCGCAGGCCGCCGCCGTGGCGGAGCAGACGAAGGCCGTGCGGGAGTTGGCGGGCGAGATGGACCGGCTGGCCTGGCATCTAGGCGACCGATGAGCGCCGACGCATTCGAACACGAGGCATGGCCGGGCGGCGGCGCACCAGCGCCTCACGCTCCCACCCGTTGGCGACGTTCGCAGGTCTGCCTACGCTGCGACCGATGCGACCTGGTCGTACAGGTCTGAACCGCCCCGGGTTCGATAGAGACTCGTTCAGTTGACTGCTCCAGCCGGGGTTGGCTGGTGTTGACGGTAGTAGGCGGCCTCGGCTTCTGCGGGTGCCAGGTGCCCGATGCTGCCGTGCAGCCGCCGGTTGTTGTACCAGTCGATGTATTCCAGGGTGGCGTATTCGACCTGGTCACGGGTGCGCCAGGGGCCTTGCCGGTTGATCAGTTCGGTCTTGTAGAGCCCGATGGTCGACTCGGCCAGGGCGTTGTCGTAGGCGTCGCCCACCGAGCCGACCGAGGCGTCGATCCCGGCCGCGAGAAGGTGGTCGGTGAACGCGACGGACGTGTATTGACTGCCCGCGTCCGAGTGGTGGACCAACCCCGCCGTGATCTGGTGGCCTGTGTGCCCGCGAGTCCACAACGCCATCTCCAGGGCGTCGAGCACGAGCGTGGTGCGCATGGACGTGTCGGCTTTCCAGCCCACGATCCGGCGGGAGAACACGTCGATCACGAACGCGACGTAGACGGTGCCGGACCAGGTCGGCACGTAGGTGAAGTCCGCCACCCACAACGCGTCCGGCCGTTCGGCGGTGAAGTCCCGGTCGACCAGGTCGCCGGCGCGGCGCCCGTCCTTCGCCGGGATAGTGGTGCGGCGCGGACGGCCGCGCACCACACCGGTGATGCCCAGCTCGCGCATCAGCCGCTCGACCGTGCACCGGGCGACCGTGATTCCTTTGTGGCACAACGCGGTCCAGATCTTGCGTGCTCCGTAGACCTGGTAGTTGTCACGCCAGACGGACAGGATCTCCTCCTTGAGGTTCTCGTCACGCTCCGCTCGCATCGAGGCGGGGCGGGCCTTGGCCGCGTAGTAGGTGGACGGGGCGATCGCCACGCCTGCCCGGCGCAGGACACGACAGATCGGCTCGACCCCGAACTCCTGTTCGTGGCGGTCGATGTAGTCGATCACCGTTGCGCGGGGCGGTCGAGCTCCGCCGCGAAGAAAGCCGCCGCGGACTTGAGAATCTCGTTGGCCCGCTTGAGTTCCGCCACCTCACGCTTGAGCCGCTTGAGCTCCGCGGACTCCTCCGTCGCGGTCCCCGGACGGGCACCGTGGTCGACCTCGGCCTGCCTGACCCACTTGCGCAGCGTCTCCGGGGTCACCCCGAACTTCGGCGCGATCGAGGACACCGCCGCCCACCACGACGGGTACTCGTCCCGATGGTCCTGGACCAGCCGCACCGCCCGCTGACGCACCTCGACCGAGTGCCGTGACGTTCCTGCCATGACTCCATCCTCCACAAGCAATGGAGTCTCCATCGAACCCGGGGCGGTTCAGTCGCATGGCGGGGCTTCCGGGTGTGTAATCGCTAATCTATGCAATGATCTGACCCGACGCATTCGAACAGTTGTTTGATCGGAGTAGGATGCGACTGACAGAACAGCAGCTCAGGCTGCTTGCCCTATGCAAGGTCAAGGGCGTCAACTGGTACCTCATCGCCCGTGAGGCACAGCGGCCTGGCGGAATCGAGCGACTGTGGAACGCCGAGCCGCTCGAGGCATCGGCGGACGCGCTCAAGGCAATCGAGGTGCTGAAGCCGCTGAAGGGCGCGGTCGAGGAGTACGTGGAGGCCGCCCAGTCCGAGGTCGACAAGGTCCGTGTCCGTGACGACGAGGTCCGGCTGATCACCGTGATCGACGAGGACTTCCCGTCCAACTTGCGCATGGTTCCCAACGCACCGCCGTTCCTGTTCGTCCGGGGCGCGATGGTCAAGGCCGACCTGCGCAGCGTCGCGGTGGTGGGAACCCGCAACGCCAGCGACGCCGGCCGACTTCGCGCCGGGCGCATGGCGCGCGAGCTGGTCCAGAGGGGCGTGACCGTCGTGTCGGGTCTGGCGCGGGGCATCGACACCGCGGCCCATACTGCGGCGCTGGAGGCCGGCGGACGGACGATCGCCGTGATCGGCACCGGCATCAACCGCTACTTCCCGGCCGAGAACCGCGATCTCACCGACCGGATCGCTACCGGAGGCCACGGGGCCGTGGTGTCGCAGTTCTGGCCCGACGCCGCCGGTGCGACCTACACCTTCCCTCGCCGCAACGTCACCATGTCCGGCATCGCCCAGGGCACCGTCGTCATCGAGGCCGGGAGCACCTCCGGTGCCAAGATGCAGGCTCGCGTCGCCCTGGAGCATGGCAAGAAGGTGTTCCTGATCAAGAGCCTCACCGAGCAACAGGAATGGGCGCGGAAGTACGTCGAGACCAGGGGCGCGGTGCAGGTGGAGGACGTCGAGGCCGTTGCCGACGCCCTCACCCAACCGGAGCGCATCCAGGCCGTCGATTCCCTACGCTCCCAACTAGTGATGGACTTCGCCTGATCGAAGGGTTCCCGCCCTGGTGACCTACCAGCTCCCGACCCCTGCGGGCTTCGGCAACTGCGGCACGTGCGCCTACTTCGCCTCCGGGCCGCCGCTGGTCTGCCAGCAATGCGCTGCGGCCACCCTGGAGCCGGCAGCGCCCTTCTACTGCACGGCGTGCGGTCAGCGCATCGCCACTGCGCAGGACCGCTGCTCGAACCGCCTGTGTGGAGACCCCGGCCGGCAGTTCGAGTTCAACCACGCGATTGCGATGAAGACCGGAGCCCTCGACCGCGCCATCAAGGACCACAAGTACAACCAGCGCTGGGGGTGGGGGATCATATTCGCCCGCGTGCTGCTCGGGCACCTCGCCCGCGACCCAGCGGTGGCGGAGGCTGACCTGATCATTCCGATGCCCACCCTGCCGCTTCCTCCAGGCGCGACGACCCGCAAGGAGATCGACCATGCGGGTTGGGTCATCGAATCCGCGGCAGCCCAGGACACCGTCGGCTATGCGTTCCGAGCCGACCCACCCGTGATCGTCAAGACCCAGGCGACCCCAAGAATGGCCAGCACCAACGACTACGGGGAGCGTCTCTCCGTCTCCAGCAGCATCTACGACGCACTGCAAGTGCTCGATCCTGCTGCCGTCGTCGGTGCCACCGTGGTGGTCTTCGACGACGTGTTCACCACCGGTAACACGCTCAACGCGGTGGCACGGCGCCTGCGCGAGGCCGGAGCCCGCACGGTCCGGGGCGTCACGCTGGCCCGGCAGCCCTGGGGTTAGATCGAGCGGTCGACTGTTTCTTCGAACACCCGCTCTTCTGATCAGGTCAGATGCCCCTCGCAGGGATGCGAGTGTTCGCACCTCTGCGAACGTTCGCACAGGTTCCGACGATCAGCTGCTCTCGACCTGTTCGAGGCGGCCGGTGATGGTGGTTTTCACTCCGGCGTCGCGCATCGCCTGGATGCGGTGTTGGCCGTTGACGTATGTCGGCGGCTCGCTGTCGGTGGTCTCGATCGGATCGTCGAACAGGCTGCCCAACGCCTCCATCTCCCACTCGGTCAGCCCTTCGGCGCGTGCGGTGGCAACCACGTGGTCGGCGACATCCTCCGGGTCCACGCTGGCGGACTCTGCGAGGCGCAAGAGGCGGAGAGCGTGCTGGTTGACGGTGCGCCAGTCCCCTCCGTGGTACCAGCAGCAGGTCTCCCCAGTCAGCGGTCGCCAGCGGCGCAGCACCCGGTAAGCCCACCGACCTCGACGTCGGGCGCGGCCGGTCATGCACGTCGTGCGGAACGGGCGCGTCGTCGGCATCCGGGCCACCGGCGCCGGCGCGTACCGCATCCGGTACTCCGGGGCCTTCGGCCAGGGCACGAATCCGCTGCCCCGGTCGGGGTCGACCGTGGTTCCGACGAGCGTGTCGAGTTGCTGCTGGGACAGGCGTGGCCAGAGGGGGTTGTGCAGCGTGCGGTCGTCGTCGACGTCGAACGTGACCAGCTGCCAGTGCCCAAAGTGCTCGTGGACCAGGCGTTGAACCCATAGCGGCGGGTGTTCCTGGTCGGGGAATCGATGGTGCCACACGTGCATGCAGAACGTCTCGCAGCCGTTGAGCAGGGATTGCCCCTCGGACATGTTCTGGGTGGCGACCGCGACCGGCCGCAGGCCAGCCGCGGTGAACAGCTGCAAACGGAATGTCGCCCTGAGCCCGGCCTGCTCGACGCGGTACATGTGCTCGTCCAGCACGCGCTCGCGCGGGCCGGACTGCTCGGCCAGGATCTCGTCGCGTGTCGGCTGGCTCGGGTGTTCCTCGCTCACGCGACCACGCTATCGGCGCGGACCGACAACACGTGCATCTGCTGCGAGGCGTCATCGGGATGTCAGGGGCAGGGCGTCGGTCGCCTGTCAGCGGCAGCCCTCCCAGCGCTGAGCGGACCCGGTCCAGCATGGCCAGCAGGCAAGGCAGCACCGGCCCGTCCAACGCCTCCACCGGAGCTGCTGGTCGACGAACACGACCCCGGTGACCGCCGGCGGCCCGCGTGGCCAAAGTTGGGTGTTGACCCCGCGCCATGAGAGCGCGGATCTCGTGGTCGGGCACGAAGTCCCGGTCGACCTCCTGCTCGCAGCCGCAGGCGTCGTACCACGCATGGCGCAACGCCGATTACCCCATTGAGAGCTGCCTGGGCGCACGTCCGCATCGGACGCCCGCGCCGGTGGCACCGTGAGGTGGTCGACATGGGCCTCGGATTTAATCGGACCAAGTTCCGTGAGAAGGTCCGGCAAGCGAAGGACGCCTGGGAGCAACGGCACGGACGAACGCCGCCCGACGGCCGAACGTCGAAAGGCGACGACCGCCGCGGAACCAGCCGGGGTGACGACACCGGCATGGGAAACTACTGACCGGCACGGCGCGCTCGGACCCTGGTCCCCTCAGACGAGATCGTCCAGGTTCGGAAAGTCCTGCCGGCCGGGACAGCGCCGGCATCAACGGCGTCCAACACTCGATCGGAACTGCGCCCATGAGCCCTCAGCGCAAGCGGCGCCACCACACCGTGCCGAAGTCGCACCTGCGGCGTTTCGCCGACGACCGCAACCAGCTCATGCGCGTCGTAATCCCGGGCACCACGCGGCACCGGATCTCGATCAACGACGCCACGGTGGAGAAGGACTTCTACACCGTCGTCGGACTTGACGGGGAGCCGTCGGACGAACTGGAGGACGTGTTCGCCGAACTCGAGGGCGCTGCGGAGACCGCGATCGAGGTGGTTGCGGTCGAGCTCCACGAGGTCGGCCGCAGGGGTGACGAAATCGACTGTTCCGCGCAGCACCGTTTCAATTGGCCGACACCCATTCCGGACACAAGAGACCTACAGTGCGCTAGGCAGCGTCATGCGGATGCAGGTGAGCGCCGAACTGCACCGTCGATCCCGGGGAGGACATCAGTGCGGGCCCACTCAGCGAGAGCGGACCGATCGATGAGCACCATTCCGGGTATCCTCGCCGCCACCTCCTGAGCCGGCTTCGTGAAAGCCGTTGTGGTGACCATCATCGCAAGACTTGCTTTGTGAATGTGCCAGGCGGTCCCCGAGAAGGATTGAACCGACCCGCTTCCCACCTTCTTGTCAGTGTAACGTTTGCACTGCACGACAAGCCGGCCACCGCTTGGGGATATGGCCACCACATCGGCACCCATATCCCCTGAGCGACCGACAACTCTAACATCTCTACAGCCCGATCGCGCCAACAGTCGCGCAGTCCATTTCTCGAATTCGGCCCCATCCATACCGTCGGTGACCTCAATTGCACGTTCGCGTTCAATCTGGCGCAATCGCTCAGCATGGCGATTACGCCGCCGCGTCACCAGCACGGCCACTAATATGCCCATTAACATTGCCGCAGTCACCGTCGACAGCACGGGATGTTCCCGGGCGAAGTCCGACGCCATGAGTATCACTATCGCCGCGACAACCCGCGAGGCCGGCGACATCTTCTTGATTCGTTCCAGGACTGTCATTTCTACCTCCACCTTGCAGTAATGCATTAACTAACGTCGATCCCGCTAAAGCTTTAACGGCAAGCCCGGGGGAACCCTCGATGGGCACTTGGACTGCCAGACAACGAAGGCCATTGCAATAACGTTTTAGCGATCGCACGAGTTCTCAAAGACCCTGACGATCAACCGATTACCAACCGGCCGACCTGACGTTAACCAACTTTCCCATTCGGTTAATTCTAGAGGGATCGTGCGGGGCCCGGCGGTAATCCACCTGACCCCGCACATCTCTACCGCTGCTGTATGTCCTGGCTTGCGAGACGCTCATCCAGCACGCCCTGGGCTGACCCGGGTTCGGTGTCGATCTTCTCTTCTGGGGCGACGGTGCGCCGGTATTGGGGGTGGTCCAGGTCCATCTGCTTGGCGGCGTGGAGTGGGATGGGCAGGCGCGACCGGCCGTCCCAGAATTGGGCTTGGTGGCAGAGCTTCGCGGTGGTAATGGCGAGGGCTTCCGCGGATACGTCGTCGGCGCACGCGAGCGGGATGATCTCGTTGGCCGTCATGGAGTACCAGTTTTGGGACATCTCGCCCTTGCGCCGCTCCTCCTTTTTCTCGGAGGAGACGGATCGCTTGGCGTCCCACCGAGTGTACTTCGACCCGAGTCGCCCGGCGCCGTCTCCGTCGTAGGCTCGGGGTACGTTGCAGAGGATCCATACCGGGGTGCCGAAGTCCGTGGTGATCGCGTAGAGGGTTCGCGCGGTTTCTTTCTCGACGGGTTCGCTGTGCTTGGATCGGGCGATGTGGGTGGTGCCGACCGGTTGGGGTACTTCTTCGTCGTCGGTGTTGACGCGGATGACAGCGCGGGGGCGCTCGTCCGGGGGCAGGCTGCTGCCGGGAAGCCAGTAGCGGCTCTTCTTGTTGTCGGAGGAGCCGCCGAGGTGCATGTTCTGCAGCCCGTCCCACATCCGCCGTGAGGCGGCGGCGTCGATGGTGACGGCGTACGGGATGTCGTCCAGTTCCTCCGCCAGGTCGGCGAGGGCGCGTTCGACGGTGTCGGCCGCGTCGTCCCAGCGTTGCCGGTAGGACTTCTTGTCGTTGATGCCCTCCGGGTAGGCGCCGGCGTGGAAGGCGGTCTGTGCGGAGTGGTAGGGCTGCCATTCCGGTTTGATGGAACTCCAGCCGAGCATGGTCCAGACCCCGTTGCCGTCCTGCGGGGGCACGAGGGCCGACGCGGTGACGATCACCTTGGGTTGGCCGAACTCGCCCCTGCGCCGGTTCTGTTGGCGCACGTAGATTCCGACGTGGGCGATGCGGTCGACGGGATAGCCGTTCTTCTCGGGCCGTAGGGCGTTGGCGATGCGGTCGTCGACGATGCCCAGCGAGCGGTAGAGGTCCAGCAGTGCCATCTCGGCGGCGTGGTCTTTGGCTTTCGGTTGGATCACGCCCTTGTCGTCCTTGCCGAGCAGGTACTGCGTCGGCACGCCGCGCGCGGCGAGGAATTTCTTGGTCTGTGGCTTGGCGTCGAGGTCGTCGAGGCTGGTCTCGCCGGGGTTGTCGCTGTCGGCCGGGGTGGGGATCTCGGTTTCACACCAGGCGCCGACGAGCACGTGGTGGTGGGTCGTCAGGGAGGCGTCCACGGCGGTCAGCGCCGCAGTGCGGTTGCCTGCGGTGCCGGGCTTGAGGAAGTTCTCGGCGTGGTGGAAGACCGCGGTGATCTGCTCGCCGTGCAGGCGGAGTTCCTCGCCGTCGTGGGGGTCCAGGGCCTGGGGGTCGAGGTCGAAGGTCTTGCGGAGGGTGTCGAGCATCCGCAGGCGGGTCTCGTCCCGGTACCACAGGCACAGGATTCGCAGTGACGTGAATCCGGCGCTCTCGACGCTGGCTCGGATGGACTCCGGTGTGGGGAACAGGCTGCCGCGTTCACGGATCGGCCCGAGCGTCTTGGGGTCCGGATGTTGCTCTCGTGCTTGCTTGCGGCGCTGGTATTCCTGCTTGGAGATGTTCTCCGGGTCCGTGGGGCGGCGTGGCATGGCGACGCGCACCTCGCGGGCTTCCAGCGGTACTGCCGTGTCGGGGAAAACGCTGATGACGTGGCGGTGCAGGAGCCTGAGGTGCTGCATACCGGTGCCGGTGCCGATGGGAAAGGTGTAGTTCTTGGGCAGGATCGGCCAGACCTGTCCGGGATGGTCTTGAGGGAAGCGGGCCGGTTGGTTGTTCTCCTTGGCCTCGGCGAGAAGCTTCTGTTCCCGCTTGGACCGCTCGTCGATGGTGCGCAGGACGGAGTAGTCCATCTCCAGCCGGCCGAGGGCTTGCAGGGCGAGGCGGTTGATGGTGCGGGCGCCGCCCCTGCCGTTGAGGGTGACCTCCAGCAGGGGGTGCCCGCGGCCGGGCTGTTCGGCCAGCGCGGTTCTGGCGAAGACCAGGGAGGAGGAGATGCGGGTAACGCGTGAACCCACCAGCACGACGGGATTTTTGATGTTGGGAACGGTCTTGAGGCGCAGCGCGGTCCGAGACAGGGCGTAACGGCCGCCTTGCTCGTTCTGCCAGGGATCGTCGAAGGCCACGAGGCCGCCCGTGGAGTCGGGCCGTAGCGTGATGCTCCTGTCGTCGGAGATCGCCCAGGGTTGGGCGGCCAGCCGCTGGGACAGCTCCCAGGTGACTGTGCGGTACAGCCAGCCAGGGGCGGTGGGCTGGGTGTCGTGGACGGGCTGGAGATGGTCGGCCAGCTGGTACTTGGTCTCCGGGGTGTCGGCGATCCGCTTGGCCAGCTCCGGTGGCGCGGTCAGGTCGATCGTGCCAACCTGCTGCCCGAGGGCCAGGTGGTAGGTGAGCGTGAACGCGCGGCGCAGCAGCGTGCTGTCGATCGGAGTGAGCGAGGCGAGGAACGGTCCACGTCGGTCGGGTTCGAGGTAGACGTAGCCGCCGGTGATCATGCTCAGGACGGTGGTGGCGACGGAGTAGGGGGCTTGGGCGTCGTCGCTGCCGCATTTCCGCTTGCAGTGCAGGTCGAAGTCGTCCCACAACTTCCAGGTCACGTCGTCGAAGTGCCGTACGTGGACCGCGGAGTCGCCGACCAGCTCAGGGGTGCAACGGACGGCTAGGGTGTTGAGGTACTTGCCGGGTGCCAGGTCGTGCTCGGTCACGGGGTCTCGTTCTCTCTCGTGCTTTCCATCAGATGCTGGGGTGGCCGGATGCGGGGGCGTCGATACCGGCGTAGGAAAGGAAGGCGTTGAGGGCCTCCCCGTACAGGTCGTTCATGCGCTGTCGCACGTCGGGGGGCCACAGGGAGTGGATGCGTCGCAGGACGGTCTCCAGGTCGGCGCTCCAGGTGTCCTCGTGGAAGGCGTAGTCGACCATGTGCAGCACGGCATCGGTGCCGCCGCGGCGGGCACGTCCGGCGAGCTGGATCAGATCGACGATCATGCCCGCGACGACTTCGTCCTGTAGCGACTTGTGCATCGCCGTGAACTGCGGCGCTGTGCGCAACAGCAGCGCGAGTCGCTCCGTGGCCGCCTCGCGGGCTTCGGCGAGGACGTATGACGGGTCGGGCGAACCGCCCGCGAGCAGCGCGCGCAGACCGGCGGCGTTGATGCTGCCGTACATCTCGGCGGGGTCGTCGAGCAGCGCGAGAGGACGCACGCACAGGTACACCGATCGGACCGCCGAGCGGGTGCCGACGACGATGTTGAGGCCGCGCGCGATCAGCGACAGAGGGACGACCAGGATCTTGCCGTGGCTGGGGAAGTCCTCAAACTCCTCTGCCGTCAGCCGTACGGCGACATTCTGCCGGGGCAGCTCCGGGTCGGTGCTGGTGAGGTCTTCGGCGCGCACGGCCAGGCACAGTCCGCCGTCGTAGTGTCCGGCTCGGCTGATGCCGCGGGCCAGCCACGCGCACTGTTGGTAGGAGTTGGCCACGACCAGGACACGTCCCCGGCCGTCTTTGCTGCTGCGGGTGAGTTCGCGGTGGATGTGCCGGTCGTAGAGGTTGGTGCCCAGTTCGATGAGTGCGTCTTTCTTGCGGCTGGGGTGGGTTCCGGAGATCTTGATGGGCTCGCCGAACAGGGGGTGGCCTTCGCCGTAGTCGATGCGGTGTTTGCGGGCCCGGATGGACTCGGCCTGCGCGTCGGTCATCCACCACCGCACCGGGGCGAACAGGTGTTCGCGCACCGCCTGGGGAAAGTATGCGGTGGCGGACAGGCCCATCACCGGTCGTTCGACGCCGGCCAGGATCAGCGACACGATGCCGCCCAGTTCGGCGGTGAAGGTGTGCGGGTCGCCGGCGATGGTCTGAGCGACCAAGGTGGCGTTCTTCTCCTTGTCGTCGAGGCCGGTGACGCGGTAGCCGGTGATGGATCGTCCGAGCATCCCCAACGGCAGGGCGGCGGAGACGGCGGAGGGCTGCACGCCTTCGACGATCCTGTGGGCCGAGCGCAGTCCCGAGGACCGGTAGTCGTGAGCTTTGCCCTGCAGGACCGCCAGCGCCTCGTCCAGTTCGATCATCGCGGTCCGGGTGACGAGCAGGTTGATGGCCTGGGCGCGTCGGTGCGGGTCCTTGACGCCGGCCTCGAGCAGCCTGTGCAGTTCGATCTTGACCTGGTCGAGCAGGTGCTCGCCGCGGGGTGCGATCAGCGCGCTGAGCGCTTCCCGCACGTCCTGCCAGACCGGATCGAGAGGCCCAGACGGACCGAGCAGCGGGTCCCGGCTCCGGTATCGGGCGGGCATGAGCGCGTTGAGTCTGTGGAACAGCTCGACCGGAATGGACGTCTCGTCCTCCGTTTCCTCCTCCGGCCACAACAGCCGCAGCAGGGTGCGGTCGCGTCCGCGGGCCAGGTGCCAACGGGTGCTGGTCTGGTCCGGGATTCGCGTCTGTGTCCGTTCGTCCTCGGTGACGTGCAGGCTCAGGGCGTTCTTGCAGATGCTGAGCAGGAGGAACTCGGCCATGAGCCGGACGTGGCTGACGGCTGGCAGGAGGTTGTGCTCGTCGTCGATGGTCAACCGCTTGGCGTCGGTGTCGATCTCCTGGGGCGCAGCCGACCAGTGACGTCGCGAGTGCAGGACGATCTCGCTGGCGCACTTGTCCACGGCCCGGGACTGGAATTGGTCGACCTCGTCGACCAGGACCGCGTGGCAGGTCCGCAGCGCGAACTCCGCAGCGGTCATCCCACGCACCGCGCGGCCATCGAGATTGACGCCGATGCGCAGGTTGCCCTGCATGAACACGTAGTGGTTCATGATCACGACGTTGGCCTGGGCCGACTCGTACACCGGCGTGTACTTCCCGCACGTCGGGATCCAGGGGCAGGCCGCCGATCCGACGCCCTGGCGGTGCAGCGACAGGCACGGTTCACGGCCGGGCGGATAGTCGCCGGTGGCGTCGAGGAACGTCTTGAGCGCACACCCGTACGCCAGCGGGTCGACATCGCGTTCGGCCCGGTCGCCCCACTCCCCCGGCGCGTCCGGGTCCTCCTTGATCAAGGAGGCGAGTTTGACCGCCCGCTCGTGCATGCCCGAGGACGACATCAGGTGCGCGCAGCCGGGCTCGTGCTCGATGACCCGGCTGCGGTGCAGGTGGGCCAGGTCCCCACGCACGTTGCGGGTCAGGGCCAGGCATGCCTTGATGTCGGGCAGGACGATCGCCACCCGCAGGTTCCGCGCGGCGAACCAGGCGGCCATGACGCGCACCAGCACGCTCTTGCCGGTGCCGGTCGGCGCGTTGAAGATCTCCATGCCGCCGGCGGTCAGCCGTAACACCTCCGCGGGGGAGATGGTGTCGCTGGTGTCGAGCACGGCGAACAAGCCCTCCAGGACGCTGTGCAGATAGCGCACGTCCTCCGGGTAGCGCGAGTCGATCTTCTCGGCGAGGTCGAGCAGCTCGGGTTTCGGGATGCGCAGGTCGGCCAGGTGCGGCGCGGTCGACACGTGGGGCAGGCTGTCGTGGTCGAGAGCCTGGGTGAATCGGGGGTAGGCGGGGATCGTTACCCGTCCGTGGATCTGTCCGAGGTCCTTGACGAAGATCTCTCCGGTCTTCCACGTGCCGGGTCCGGCGAATTCCGCGGGCTTGGGGCGAGCGCTCGGGCGCCGGAACCGCGCGGTCAGACGGTCGACATAGCCCAGCGGGTCGCCCCCGAGCCGGGGCAACACCGCGTCGGCGGCGAACGGGTTGTCGCCCGCGAGGTCGAAGGGCGCCATGACCAACGTGTCACCGGGTGAGTCGGTGTCCAGCCGTGCCAGCAGCGAGCGCGCCGCCACGGAGAATCGCGCGACGTCGGCGAGTTCGGCGGGGGCAATCGAGCACACCAGGGCGATCCGCTGCTTCTCCTCGTGCGGCAGCAGCGTCCAGCGGTCCCATGCCCGGTACTTCCCCGACAGGAGGAACGCCGCCTCGGCGAACGGCGCGGCGCCGCGCGAGCCGTCCTCGCTTTCCCGGGGGAAGTAGTGGGCCGCGAGGGCCAGTGCGGCGTAGATCGCGGTGTGCCCGGTCGGCAGGTCGCTCATGCCCAGCTCACCCCGGCCTTCTCGCAGACCATCTCGCCGAACTCGGAGGCGGTGGCCACCCGCATGTCGTACTTGGCGCACACGCCCGACAGCAGCGGCACGTGGCCACCATGGTGATCGGGCACCACGAGCCAGTCGGCTCCGCCTCGATCGCCTTCCTGGGCGTGGATGAGCTCGGCCAGTGTCCTGGCCGACGTGTAGTCCTTGATGTCGACCTTGAACGAGGTCTTTCTTCCCTGTTTCGGGCCCACCTCCACCAGGAGGTCGAAGGCGTCCAGCCCTGGCCACAGACTGACCTTCAGTCCCCGAGCGGCCAGCTTGTCGTGCAGTGCCAGCTCGGGCAGCCCCGGAATGGTCGTGTAGCGCCAGATTCCCCGGGTGAGGGCCTTGTGGCCCTCCGTGGGCAACGCCGCCGGAACCTCGCCCAGATCCGGATACAGCACCGCCTCACGGCCGGTGGGCCGCACGGGCTCGGGTTCGGGAAGCAGCCGGGGAGCGCCGGCGTCCGCGGGCACGCTGAACAGGTAGGAGGCGCCCATCTCGGCGTGGGGCGCATGCCAGCAGCGCGCCGCGCCCACGGTGGTTCCGGCGTTGTTCCGCACGGTGATCCGCATCGGCCACCGGCAGATCGGACAGGGGAACCACCAACCCCGATATGCCGAGTCGTAGGGAATATCCCGGTAGAAGTCCACGACCAACGGCGGCAGCCGCAACTCGGCCAATTCGTGCACAGGGCCCGCGGGACGGCGGATCAAGTCTGTGCGGCCCGCCTCGTACACCGCCTGTTCGCCCTGCTTGCGCAACAGGGTGAACACGGTCTCCTGATCGAGTTCCGCCTGGAATTCCCGATCACTGATCACCGCCGCGGCACCGTCGGACTTGTGCAGCATCCTCAGCAGCATCTGCTGCTCGAGATCCAGGTCGAACGCGTCCTCGGGCACCCGACCGTCCTGGTCGACGACCCGCGTCCCCTTCAAGTCCAGCGGAGTGACACCGTCGGGCAGCAGCACGGCCAGGTCGTCCTTGAGCGCCCGACGGAACTGTCCGAACGACAGCGGGCTGCCGGGCCCTCGGGCGGCCAGCAAGGCGCCATGACACTCCATCAGTGTTTCCAGGCGCTTTTCGGGCCTGAGCCCCGGTTCGGTCATCGCCTTCGCCGCACGCAGGGCGGACCGGGTCACCAGGTAGCGGACCCGGACGTCGTCGAGCGCCTGTACGTCGTGCTCGGGGGAACTCGTCACGGCCGGGGAGCATAGACAGCACCACCGACAAAAACGCGCGACCGCAAGAATAGGGCTTTCTTGTTTACGGTTCCCCGGCCGCGAGGCGATCGAGCCCGGCAGTGTCGATATGCGAATAGAGCTCACGATAAACGTGAAGGAATTCCGCGACGTGACGGCGGCCCAACGGCGTCAAGCGCCACCGGTACTCGACGACGTGCGTCCCGCCCGGCGCCATGACGGGCACCGAGTCCACCAGGCCACGACTCGGCCGCCCACCAGTCCTGCCGCGGTAGCCCACACCGATGAAGAACAACGAACGACCGGCCAGCCCGTCGTCCTCCAACCCGGCGGGCTCGGCCGCGGCGACGCGCGCCACGACACCCCACAACCACTCGGAGAGCAGATGCGCCGCCGGGCCGGGATCGCGCGGTTCACCCAACCCTTCCCGAGCAGCGGCACGCCCACGACGCGTGATCTCCACCAGCACACGCCCCACGGTGCCGACAGCGGGATGCTCCACCGAGTCCTCGGTGACCACGACCAGACCACGCCGTTCCAGCGCGTGGATCGTCGGCCCCGCACCGGGGTCGTGCACCTCGCGTCCACGCAACCGCTCCTGCAACCGGGTGTACCCGACCACCGACGGCGGTGCCTGCAGCGCCAACGGCAACGCCCGCCACTGCGCCGCTTTCTCCACGGGCAAACGCTGGACTCGCCGCATCCACATCTCGGTCTCCCTCATGCGGTCCTCCCGCATGATCTCTCCGAGGTAGACCCGCTGACGCTCGTTCAACGACCGCCAGGTCGCCAACGCCGCCATCCCAGAAGCCTCGGGCTTTCGCTGCGGCGCCACGACGGGAGCCGGTTCACCAGGGCGTGTGCGCATCCACGCGTCCACGACCATCCGCACCGGAACCCTGTAAGCCTTCGCCAGCGGAGCGACGAGCCTGCCCGTCATCTCGGGCTCCCGCCAATACCGTCCGCGAACCGGCCGCCCGCTCTCCAACTCCGAGATCTTGGACGCGGACACACGCAACTCCCGCCCCGCCGCCGAGTCCCGCAGCAACTCCGCGACCCGCTCCAGGGTCAACCCGGCCGTGTACCGCAGATCCACCAGTGTTTCCTGCCCACGGGCGGCACCCGTGAGCACATCCACACCGCAGTCCAGCGCCGCAGCCAACCGCCTCAACCGTTGCGGCGTGGGCGTATGCCTGCCCTCCTCGTAGAAGAAGATCATCCTCGCCGAAACCCCGACCCGCTTGGCCAACGCCTCACAGGTAAGCCCCAACTCCTCACGACGCGCCGCCAGCCGCGACGGGTCGATCCCACGCAAGGGAAGAGGCATAAGGCGATACAAGTCGACTGAAGACTTCATCGCAACAGAGAGCCCGAAGCGTCGCGTGCGGGGCGGAGCGTGCCCTGGGCTACACCCTTGGCCGTAGCCTGGCGTACCACCCGCCGCACGTCGATCTTCTGCACCAGCCGCTCTGACGAGGCGGGCGGCGGAGGCATGTCCGCTCGTAATGCTGATTGGAGCGCTGTGGCCCGCGAGCGGACAGACCTACAACGGCGCCTCCGCCGCTGAAACGTGCCTGGTTGGACAGCCGGGCCAAGTTCACCGCGCTGCGCTACCTCGCCTCGACAGCATCGATTACCGCAGCAACGCCGATCCAACGTCGCCTTCCCCGCCTACATCCGCCGGCGCAACGCATGAGGTTGGTCCCTGACCGCCCCGGCCACCGGCTCATCCATCCACACTCAGACCACCGAGGCGACCGCGCGGACGTGTGACGCACCCCAGGACGCTGTCCCGCCAGTCGCCGGTCGAGGTACCCGTCCTCTGACTTGGGCATCCTCGATGTCGGACTCCTTCACTAGGATCAACGGCCGTGACAGCATCCGGAGGGGACGCTTATCTGGAGCCCCGGCTCGTGGGTGACATCTCGGGCAGGTTCTACGTTCCCGCCTACCAACGCGGGTACCGGTGGGGCACTGTCGAGGTGCGTAGGCTGCTCGATGACATCTGGGAGAGTCGCGACAAGCCCTACTACCTCCAGCCGGTGGTCGTGAAGCGACACGGTGACACGTGGGAGCTTGTCGACGGCCAGCAGCGGCTCACCACGCTGTTCCTCATCTTCCAGCACATGAAGAGCGAGGGACTCCAGAGTTCCGGTGCCGGCTACTCCCTCCGGTACGAGACACGGCCGGGCAGCGCCGCCTACCTGGAGGAACTCGATCCCGAGCGCAGCCAGGACAACATCGACTTCTTCCACATATACGAGTCCTACCAGTGCATTCGCGCATGGTTCGCCGCCCACGGGAGTCGACGTCAATATGTCGCGAACAAGTTCTACGACGCCCTCTTCGAACACGTTCGGGTAATCTGGTACGAGGCTTCCGACGATCTCGATGCGACCACGCTCTTCACTCGGCTCAACGTCGGCCGCATCCCCTTGACGGACGCCGAGCTCGTCAAAGCCCTCCTGCTGTCACGAAGCCGCAACAACGCCGGCGTGACCGACCGAGCACTCGAGATCGCCGCACAGTGGGACGTCATCGAACGCGATCTCCGCGACCCGGAACTGTGGGCCTTCATCACCGGCAAGGCGTCGGAGGACCCCACGCACATCAGCCTCCTGTTGGACACGATCGCGGGCGGCCCGACCGGCCGTGATCGGCCACAATTCCACACGTTCGAGACGCTCAGGAAGCGGATCACCGCCGATCCCCAGGAGTTCTGGAATGACGTGGTCGATCTGCACTCGCTGGTCCTGGGGTGGTACGAGAACCGAGACCTGTTCCACAAGATCGGCTTCCTCGTCGCCAGGGGAACGCGGTTCAGCACTCTGATCGACCAGTCCCGCGACAAGCCCAAGTCGGCGTTTGATGCCGACCTCGACCGGCTCATCCGCGACGACCTGGGACTGTCCGAGGCAACCCTGAAGGAGTTGGAGTACTCGAGCGCCAAGGCGAGCCGGGTACTGCTGCTCATGAACGTCGAGACCGTTCGCCGGAGGGCGCACTCCTCCGAACGGTATTCCTTCCGGGAACACGCGCTGGGCCGGTGGTCCCTGGAGCACATCCACGCGCAGAACGCGGAACAGCTCAACCGCGCGGAGCAGTGGAAGGAGTGGCTGCGCCTGCACCGCAAGGCGCTGAAGGTCGTCGACGGGATCGACCAGACCGAGAAGAAGGCGGTCCTTGACCGGCTGGATGAGGTACTCGACAGTTCGACCATAACCGAAGCAGACTTCCGTCCGCTCGAACGCGAGCTCAGCGTCCTGCTCTCGGCCGGCAACGATCCGGGTGATGGTGGCGTGGATTCGATCGCCAACCTCGCGTTGCTCGACGGCGGCGACAACAGCGCGCTGAGCAACTCGGTGTTCGCCGTCAAGCGCGCCGCAGTCCTCGATCGCGACCGGCAGGGTTCGTACATTCCCGTCTGCACCAGGAATGTGTTCCTAAAGTACTACTCACCGTCCGATGAGCACCAGATGCACTTCTGGAGTGCGCAAGATCGGTCCTACTACCTCGAAGAGATGGTCACCATCCTCGGCGACTATCTTCTGGCCGACGAGGAGGCTGCTCGGTGAAGGGTCATTTGACGTCGTACGTGGGCCTCTTCGAGGCGCAGGCGGGTGACGTGCCGAACATCGGCAGCATCGAGATTCCGCTCATCCAGCGCGACTTCGCCCAGGGACGCAAAGACCCTGCGGCGACGGAGATCCGGGCCAACTTCCTGGAAGTGCTCCTGGACGCGGTCGCTGGTGGCGAGCCGGTCGGCCTGGACTTCGTGTACGGCAGGATCGCGGGAACGACGTTCCGCCCCCTCGACGGGCAGCAACGACTGACCACGCTGTTCCTGCTCCACTGGTACCTCGCCTCGGCCGCCGACCGCCTGCACGCCGGGGCAGCGTGGACCCGTTTCTCCTACGCGACGCGTGCGAGTGCCCGGCTCTTCTGTCAACGGCTCGTCGCCAACCCGCTACCTCACGGCGAAGGCATCCCGTCGAAATGGATCATCGACCAGGCGTGGTATCTCCACGTGTGGCGAGCAGATCCGACCATCCAGGCGATGCTCGTCATGATTGATACGATCCACGAAAAAGTTCGACTCCGCCATCCGGACCTCGACCCGCAGGCGGCGTGGGAGCGCCTCACCCACGCCGAGTCCCCGGCGGTGTCGTTCTATCTGCTGCCTCTGGACGACATGGAGTCCGACGAGGACCTGTACATCAAGATGAACTCACGCGGGAAGCCGCTGACCTCGTTCGAGAGTTTCAAAGCGCGCTTCGAGCAGGACATCCGGCACTCGGTCCGTGCCGACGAGTTCGCGCACAAGATCGACGGAGCGTGGTCCGACCTCCTCTGGCCGTTCCACGGCGGCGACAACATCGTGGACGACGAGTTCACCGCTTACCTTGGTTTCATCACCGAGCTCTGCGAGTTCCGGGAGAGACGAGTCACCTACTCCGGCCGCCTCGGCCCTCGGGCACGTGCCGTGTTCGGCAAGGACAACCCTCGGGCCGGCGAGCACCTGGATTTCCTGTTCGGCGCGTTTGACCGGTGGCAGGACGCCGAGCACATCAAGCGGCTCTTGGACAGCGTCTTCGCCACGGCGCTTCCAGGCAGCGCCGGCTACGATTGGCAGAAGGTCGTTGTCTTCGGTTTCAACGGCACCGCCCTGTTCGAGCAGTGCCTGCGGGCCGGTGGCCTCCGCCCCTTCAGTCTGCAGCAGAGCCTTCTGCTGTACGCGGTTCTCTTGCATTTGATCAATGACACCACGGACTTCCCGCGCAGGCTGCGCGTCCTCCGGAACCTCATTGCCGCCTCCGAGGACGAACTGCGCCGCCCGAACATGCCGGCCCTGGTCCGTGACGTGGAAGAGATCACCGTCAACGGCGATCTCGGCGCGGTGACCAGGTTCAGCCGCAACCAGGTCGAGGACGAACTCCGCAAGAAACAGTTCCTCGAGGCCCACCCGGAGTTGACCGAGGCGCTGTGCAGACTAGAGGACCACTCGATCCTACGAGGCACCCTCACCGCGTTCGCGCTTGACAGCGGAACGTTCCGACAGCGCTCGGAGGCGTTCGAGAAAGCATTCGGCGATCCGCGTCAGTGGATGAGCTTGACCGGTTCTCTGCTAGCCACGGGCGACTACCAGCGCCTGCGACCCAAGTCTTCAGCCTGGCAGTTCGGAACCGCTTCCACCCAGCACGAAACGGTGTGGCGCCAACTCCTCACCGAGGGCACGTACGAGAACCTGTCGAGCACTCGAGCTGTCCTGGGCACGTTGCTCGACGGACTGGCTGCTGCCGACGATGATGCCGGAGCGCACTTCGCGGCCGTGATGGACACCTGGCTCGTCGAACGTGAAGCGTCCGGCGTCTACGACTGGCGCTACTACCTCGTCAAGTACCCGGCTATGAGGAGTGGAGATACAGGAATCTACTACGGTGTGGACGGAAAGCTGGGCTACTCCATGTGCATGCTCCGCACAAAACAACGCAACGGCTACTACCGGGACCCGATCCTCCTGGAGGTGTGGAGGACTAGCGAAGTCGGCGACCGGGTTCAAGACCCTTGGTTTACCGGCTACGAGACGAACCCTCGGTGGCTACGACTGGAACTCAGCGGGGCCGGCATGCGCAGTGTAAGCACTGGCTTCGCGCTCCGAGGCCCCGAACATGAGGCCCTCCGACCGACGTTCATCGAGATCTGCAGCCGGTACGACGTCGTGGACACTGCAGGGGAAGGCATCGTGCTGAAGGTTCCCCAGCACGACTTCGGTAGTGGTCTAGTGGACTCGACGGACCGCGTGATCATCGGCGCGACTTTCCTCCGCGATCTGGTGGAAGCCGGCCTGTAGTCGTCGGCATCGCCTCACGTGACCAAACCGTCCGAGCGGTCCACTAGATGGGGTGACGGCAGTCGTAGTTGCACGCTCGCGGTCGAGGTGGCCTGTCACCATGCGCGGCCTGGCGAAGAGGTTCGGCTATGCCGACGCGGTGCGGCTTCTGGGTGTTCGTCAGCACAAGCTGGTGGCGGCGTTGGACCGGTTGGTCGGCGGGGCGTTGCTGGGTGGGGTGGCGTTCGGGTTCGCGGAGCTGTTGGGTTGGTTCGACGCGAAGGCCGACTTCGTGAGGTTGGCTCATGAGCTGCTGTCGAAGGCGGGGTCGCGTATCTGGCCAGGGTGGAGAAACTCCAACAGGCGTGCGCTGAGGCGGGCCGCCCGATCGTGGTCATCGTGACCAGCCGTATCGGGGTCGCGTCGTCGATGCGCATTCCCACCGACACGAGCGTGCTCCGCCTGGCACCGTTCACCGACGACCAGGTCGCGTCGTGGCTGGAGGTGTGGAACGCCATTAACACCGACTTCTTCCACGACTGCCGGCGCGGCGCGCTGACATCGGCCACCGTGCTGGCCCACCGGGACCTGGCGATCCAGCCGCTGCTGCTGTTGATGCTCGCTCTCTACGACGCCACCGACGACGCGCTCCGGCGTGACGACGGTGACCTGCCCCGCGCCGAACTCTACGACCGGCTGCTGAGCAGCTTCCCTCGGGCACGACCTCCAGCAACGCGACCAGTTCCAGCAGCCGGTACCGGTCGAACGCCGAGAAAAGACGCCGACAGATTCGGGTTCCACGGGCTGTTCAACCGCAGGAGAACCTCATCGCCCTCGACGTCGACGGGTTGACCGTCGTGTTCTTCCACCGTCCAGTACGGCAGCGAACCGACAACACGGCGCAACCCTGTCGACCATGTCCTCGTACTCACGCCGTTCCCGCCAGTCCATGACCGTTCTCCTTTCACCGTCGGCGTCGGACGCGCCGTCTCCGGGCGTCCACGGCGGCCGGGGAGAGCCGCCGATTCCACTCGAACACGGTTCGATTCCACGTCAAGTCGACAAGGGGCGTCGTCACTGCAGCCCTCCGACGGCATCGGCGTGGACGCCAAGGACGACAGCCAGGGGCGGTTTCGGAGACGCTCGGCGAGTTCGAGGAACAGCCCCCCATCGGGGATGGCGGTCGGGTCCGGCTCCGCGGCGGGTCGGAGACGAGCCTCCTGCGGGGTGAGGACGCCCGTGCCGACGAGGACTTCGAGGATGGGGACCTTGAGCAGTGCGGCGATCAACCGCGCGGTGGGCAGGGTCATCGACCGACCGTCGCGCCAGCCGGTCAGGGCGCTGCGGCTCGCGTCAAGGCCGCGCATGAGATCCCTGGTGGTCAGCCCGCGCTTGCGGAGTTCGTTCTCGATGTAGACCCAGGGAGGCGAGGACGCCCGTTGAGTAGGCACAAGGTCATGTTAGGCGCAGACACGGGACGTACGGTGTGCAGTGCGCCCGCAATATTGTTTCGCGGATGAGGACGGCGGTGCCGGTCACTCGGGCTTGTTGTGGTCGGCACGACTGAGCAGCTCTGAGAGCGGGTTGTCCGGGTGGTCGAGCCAGAGTGTGTGGGTGTCGGGGTGACGGTGAGGCCGAAGCGTTCCCAGCTCGGTTGTCCGTTGTCGTTCCAGGCGCACCAGGCATTGTCGACGTGTGTCCACAGTGGAGTAGGTCCGCCTTCCCGGACTTGCCTGGGGCTGTCCCCGAGGGTGCGAACCTCGACCCGAAGGCAGCCACGCAGGCTCGTCATCGAGTGGCTTGTTTGAAGGGTGAGATCCAGCGGCCATGGACATGGTCGGCGTTCTGATCAGGTGACTGTTCGAGCTTGCGTACTCACGATGATCACGCGGCGACCCTCGCAAGCCCACCAGCGACATCGACCAGTTCCTCGACCAAGTCGCGACAGCGACGGCATACCGCAAGGTGCCCGCGCACAGCCTCACGTTCTCCGCGCGATGTGCCGTCTCGGATCCATACACCAATGCGGTCCACAATGGACTTGCAGCCGTCATCCGGCATCGCAGCGACGTGCTGTTGGACGTAGGACTGCCGCAATCCCTCGCGGCCGCGCGGTAGGCGAGCGCCGGTGCACGGCGGGGTTACCGTCGGCGAAGCGCAACGTCGACCAGCCGTTGCCCCAACGCCACACCGATGCCGACCAGCAACGCTGACACGAACAACGACAAGCGGGCCGCCGGGTCACTCGAGACAAGAGTCGACGTGTAGTCGGAGCCTTTGCGGGCTACAGCCTGGCCCGATGGAGCGGAACCTGCCTGCACACCTTTGGCCGGGAGGGGGACACGTTGGACAGTGCCGGCGATCTTGGACAGTCGGGTCGCGATCGGTTGTCCCTTCCAGACCAGAATGTCGAGGCGGGCGTTCGTGGCGTCGGCCAGTCTCGTGAACGCGCCGTCGCCGGAGGCGACGGTGAACCGGCAGCAGCCTTCCCGGTGCATCCGGACAGCGTGCGCGATCAACGCGTTCTCCGCGGCATCGGGACCAGGTTCGACCGGCAACGGCGCCACGCCGAGCGCGGTGAGGACCGAGGCGACGGATTTGCTGTCGGGAGAGTGTACGGCGTAGGCCGCCACGGTGTGGTGATGTGGCCCTGCGGCATCCAGGAACGCGGTCACCAAGGACCGCAGCGCGGCGGGCTTGCGGTTGGTGCCGACCACGTTCTCCAGGTCGATCAGCATTATCCGGCCGGTGATCGGCATCGACGGTCAACTTCCGTTCTTCCGGCGCCCGCCGGCGGCATCGTCGATCGGCCGGTGGCGCGTTAACCCGTGGATGCACCTGGACGAACGACCGCGCTGCCGAAGCGCTGACCGCGTCTCCGACGAGGTCACCGGCAGCTCCCGGCCTGTCCGACACGATCGGCCGATCACGACCTCCTCGACCGACCCAGCGATCAGCAGGCCGAAACGATTCCCGTGCTTCCGTGGAGGTGCCGGGGTCATGTCCGTCGTGGTGCGTGCTTCTACCTTCGGCACCAGGTGCGGTGGCGTAGGGGGCAAATGCGCCCGCAACGTTGTTGCCCCCTTACGCACGCCCGTAGCTGCGGCCATGGTGGCCATGTCCGGGCCGTGCGGGTCCTGGAGTGTGAGCACTAGGCACTGTGCCGGGAAAGGCCGCGGGTGAAGGAGGTTGCTCGTGACGGAGGAGGAGTTGGCGTTCGTCGCGTGGGTGAGCCGGGTCAACCAGGACCTCGGCCGTTACGTCGTGCGGCTGGTGGACGAGGCGAACCCGTTGTGCACCACCGAGTACACCACCGAGCTGGTCGAGATCGAGAGCCAGCTCGCGGCGGACCTCGCCGAGGCCGCGCAAGCCGTCGCGGCCCGGCGCCACGTGCTGCCACGCCAGATTCGCGGCCGTGTCGAGGGAACGCTGCCCGCCGCGCGGCCCGGCATCATCGACCAGCCGTCCGAGCTTGCTGGCAGGAGGGTGACCAGGTGACCGGAAAGCAACGCAGGCACACCAGCGCGACGGCGCGGGACGCCGACGGGGACCCGCATGCGCCGTCGGCGACCCTTCACCGCCTGGTCGCCGCGCACACGCCGGGACTGTTCGCGGTCGGGGCGCAGTACGACGGCGAGGACTGCGGAATCCTCGCGTGGGGCTTGGCTTTTCCCGAGCACACCGACGTGGTCTCCGTCGACGGCTGCCACCACGTGCACACGACCTCCCCCGAACGCGCCCTGCGCCACTTCCAGGACACCGGAGCGCAGCTCCACCTCGTGTGGGCGGCCCACCGCTCCCACGACGCCGACCGGCAGGACCGCGACCGACTCTGAACCAGGTGGAAGACCCGTGAACACCAAGCACAACACCACCCCGTCGTCGCCGCTCTGGGCGTACATCGTCGAAAACCTGGCCGATCGCGACCTGGACACCGGCGACATGGTCCGTGCGCTCGGCATCCACCGCAGCCGGCTCACCGACTGGCGGCGCGGCAAGTCGATGACGATCGACACCGCCCGAGCCATGGCCAAGTTCTTCGACAAACCCCTCCTCGAACTCCTCGTCATCGGCGGCGTCATCACCCCCGACGAAGCGAGGATGGAGGGTGCCCCTCGCCGGCTCGCCGACTACAGCGCCAAGGCACTGGTCGCCGAGGTGCAACGCCGACTGCAGGAAGGCCGAGGATCCGACGCTGACAGCGCGACGGCTATCCGGTGAGCCGTGCCAGCTCACCGGCGATCCCGGGCCAGTCGAACGCGGCCAGCCCGTCGGGCCCGCGACTGGTGATGGTGTCGGGGTCGAGCATCCTCACCCCCGCGGCGGTCAACCTGGGGATACTCTCGCCATAGGCCGGATGCGCACGCAGCAGCGCCTTGACGCAGGGCGCGGCGATGATCGGCACGTCCGCGGACACGTCAACGGCGCGGCCAACACCGCGTCCGCGCGCGGCAACGACGTGTCCTGACCAGGCGGCCGTGCGGTCACCCGGACCAGGCACCCGGTTCGGGTGCCGATCGCGTCCAGGTCGACCCAGGACGAGGCGGTCGGTGTGGCGATCAAGCCGACGTTCCAGCCCGCCCCGGTCAGCAGTTCGACCATGCTCTCGATGCGCAGTACGGGTGGTGCGGCCGACGCGACCAGGTACACCCACCGCGGGGCGGTCACGTGAGGACACCGACCCGGCCGGCCAGACCGCGCAGTCCCGGAACGGCATGGCGGCGCTCACGGCCCATCAGGTCCTTCACCACCTGGCGTGCGGTGCGGCTGGTGCCCAGCAACTCGGGCGCGATCCGTTCGGCTTCCAGCAGGTGGATGACCGTCTCCGCGTCCCGCTTCCGCATACCGTGCGCCCACGCGCTGTCCAGGTGGTACTGGCCCTGCCGCCCGTGCAGCCCTTCGGGCATCGCCGTGACGTCGAGCCGCTCCCCCAGCGCCAGCACCGTATCGGGATCGTCCAGCGCGACCGCCGCCGACATGCGGTGGATCGTCACATTGGTCGGCCCGAACGCGCTGAACCCGATGTTGCCGTCACGACCCAGCCGCCGCGCCAACGACTCCGCCTGCTCCAGGCGTGCCCTCGCCTCCGCGGCATCGACCCGCCGGGCGGCGATGATCGCCGCGATCAGCGACAGCGATCCGCGCCAGGTCAGCTCAGCCGGGCCGTCACCGCGGACCAGGTCCGCGGACTCGACCGCGTTGCGTTCGGCATCCTCGACCCCGTCGAGTTTCACCAGCGCACAGGAAAGCTGGTAGGACGCGGCGGCCGGCTGATCAGGTCCTCGGCTTCGTCGGCCGAGTCCAGAGCCTGGCCCGCCGCGGCGTACGCGGTCACACCGTCATCCAGCTTGGTCGACTTCGCCTTCAGCGCCATGACACCACTGTGCAGCCTCAACGCCCGGACGCGACGCTCACCCTCGCCGGCGTGGCACAACGCGGTCACCGCGTCGATCACGTCCGGCAGGCGGATTTCCACCGTGTGGTAGCGCGCCGCCTGGTAGTCACGATGCAGGGCGTCCAACGCCGCCGCCACGAACCGCACAGCCCCGGGACGGGTAACCGGACCAGCACTCACCTCCCCCGACGGCCCGGCCACACGACCCCGACGACGAAGCCGCCGCTGCTCCCGCCGCGCCTCCTCGTACAACACCAGCAACCTGCCGCCCCCGCTGAGGGCATCGTCGATCGCGCCCACCAACTCCCGCGAGGGCAGGTTGTGGCTCTCCCGCTCCGCCATCGACACGTACTGGCGGGTGTAGCCGATGCGGGCCGCCAACCTCGCCTGACTGACCTCGCCACGCAAAGACTTGATCTCCCGACGCAGCCGCGCCGCGGCCGAGACCGTCTCACCGACGGGCCGGTGCTCCCGGGTCATGACGCCCCGTCCGATACGCGCCGAGGCACCAGGCCGACCACGCGCAGTAGCGGATGCAGTTCCGCCTGTCATCGTAACTCCGGCGCGGCAGCACCCAGAACCACGAATGAAGGTAGCGTGCACGCGACGTCTTGCCTGCGCGCGCTACACACATGGCATGTGTCCCACCATCGACACTCCGCCCCGCCTGTGGACCTACGTCGAGTCCCGGTTGACCGCCCAAGGTTTGTCCACGGGCGACCTCGCCCGAGCCACCGGTCTCAACCGCAGCCAGTTCAGCGCCTGGCGACGCGGAAGCAAGATCACCATCGAGACCGCACGAACACTCGCCGCCTTCTTCGGCAGCCCGCTGCTGGAGGTCATGGTCGCGGCCGACCTGATCACCGCCCAAGAAGCCGACCTACGACACGCCCAACCCGATCCCGCCGGACTCAGCGACACCGCGATCCTCGCCGAACTCGGCAGCCGCCTTGCCCACCTACACCATCGGTGCCACGGGCAGGATTCACCGCAACCAGGGAGTCCTGTGCGGTCAGGCTGGCTGATCGTCCCGACTGACAATCAGCATGCCTTGCCGCCGTCCTGAGCCGCACTCTCCGAACAAGTCCCGCCGGACAGCTCGTTCATAAGGCCAAACGTGGTGAGACCGACTTCGAGTGCAGCGAGCGCGGGCAGGGGAAATCGGCCGGTTCCGCTACCGGCTCAAGCCGCTGGGCAAGTCCGGATCCCATCCGCGAGGCGGACTGCCTCGATCTTGGAGGACGGTCTGCGCTGCGGGCGATCGAACCCGCACCGTCCGGACCGCTCGCGCGTCAGCTGGTGGCCTGTTCCAGCTGGACCAGGCTCGCGGCGAGAGTGAAGTGCTTGTTGGTGCCGAGTTGCCGAACGATCTTGATGTTGAACGCCGCGGCCAGCTTCTCCACGTCGCCCGCGCTGACGCCTGCCAGGCCGTCGACCGGGGCGTCGAGGATCGCCGACAGGTCAAGGTTCTCGTAAGCCTTGTCCAGCTGCTTGTCCAGGTTCACAGGAACAGCCGCAGACGGCCTCCATCTCGTCGAGGGGGCGATCAGGACGATCGGACACTGAGGCACGCTCTGTCGACAGCCTGGTTCGCGTCACCACATCGGCGGTGGTTTTGCACCCGATCAGGGCATCGAGGTGATGCTGCCAACCCCACCCGCCATCACACCTTCCCCGAAGGCCACAAATACCGTTGGGAAGCCGGCGGAACACGGTCGAACCAACCCACCCGACCAGCCGAACACAGGTTCGACCACTCCCAGCCAATGCGAATGACCCTCCCAAGCCACGTCACCAGCCGCAAACGCACCGCAAACCCAGCGCACCGCGCCCTCCCCGCCACCGCGCCCAAGTGCTCGAAGCCGCGCGCCGCTACGACGTTCGCGTTAGCCTCAGAAGCGGGGAGTTCGGGAGCCACTGCCGATGCCAGTCCTCGACCCGCCGGTACCGCTGGCGCTCGCACAGCCGGAGCGCACCGTCCCGGACGCGCCCGGCTGGTGGTTCGAACCCAAGCACGACGGGTGGCGCGGCTGCCTGCACCTCGCCCGAGGCGTGCTGCACTCCCGATCGGGCGCCAACCTGTCCCGACGCTTCCCGGAGATCGTGCACGCCGCGCGCCGACATCTGGGCGATGTCGTCCTCGACGGCGAACTGGTCGCACTGCGCGGCGGGCGCCTGGACTTCGCCGCACTGCAGTCAGCACCCAGCCGACGCGCCACCGAAGGCATCACCATCCACTTCATGGCCTTCGACCTGCTCGCCAACGACGACCACGACCTCCGCAACCAGCCCTACCGCACACGCCGCGAACTCCTCGAACAAACCCTCACGCCCGTCCGGCCACCCATCGCACTCACTCCCGCCACCACCGACCGACAAGCCGCCCTGGCCTGGCTCAACCCCGATTTCGCCGCCGTCGGGATCGAGGGCGTCGTCGCCAAACACGCAGACGGCCGCTACCTCGGCAACCACCGCGACTGGATCAAGGTCCGTCACCAGGAACGCGTCGACGCCGTCGTCATCGGGGTCACCGGAACCGTCGGCCACCCCGACGCACTCGTCCTGGCCCAATCCGACGGACACGGCCAACTCCGCGCCGTCGGCCTGTCACTACCGCTCACCCGCACCATCCGCGCCAACCTCAGCGGCCGCCTGACCCCGATCCCGGGCGCGGAGCGAACCACCCTCCCAGGCCCCGTCGGCGGCCTGCCAGGCCAACCGGCCGCCACCTACCTGCCGGTACACCCACGACTCGTCGTCGAAGTCGAAGCGGACCCCAACGTGGAGTTCGGCCGATTCCGCCACCGACCGCGGTGCTCCGGATCCGCGCCTTATCCGAACGCATAACCCAGAAGCTCGTCATCCACGTGCCAGTTCGCTCGGGAGTGCATGAGCGACCCCAGCGGCAGCGCTGGTGCGGTCCTCGCCGGAACGCGCCCCGGCGCTGCCCTACACGGCCTGCGCCGAGAGACGTTCCAGAATCCCGCTGATCATCGCATGTCTGGCGGTGTGGACGACACGCCAGTCCAAGGGGCCGCCAACCGGCCCTCACTAGCGGAACCCGTGCACATGGAGGTCGGGACGGCGCGGTGGTCAGTTTGTAGATGCTGACGGGTGTCGTCCGGCACCCAGTCCGACCGACGCGATTTCCGTCCACTCATACGCCTTGCGGTCCCGGTTGAGGTCGATCAGCGACACGGACGAGACGACCGCCTCGACCGTGTGTCCATCGTGGACGCGGAGTGCGGCGGCGACGGGCTCGGCTGGCCCGGCTGTGTTGCTGTAGCCGAGGCTGACGTGGGCGCGGAACCCGACTTCGGGTTCTGGCACGTTGTCCTGTCCCCACACGTCACTGATGGCGGCTCGGATCGCCAAACGCAGTTCCGCCAGGGGTTCCAGCGGCCTGGCGGGTGCTTGGATCGTCTCGGGATCGACGTGGGCCGGGCCGAGCGTGACGGTGAACGGCTCCAGTTCGGCACAACGCTTACGGGTGGCCGCGACGATCTGGTCCACATCGCCGGGGTCGATCTCGTCGGTGAAGCCAAGCCCTTGCAGCGTCAGGTGGAGCCATCGTGCCGGGACGGGGTCGAGTTGCGGAAGCCGAGCGAGCACAGGGGCGTAGTCGGCGACGAAGCCCTGCATCCCGGGCTGGTCGGCGAAGGTGATGTGCCAGGTGTAGAACGACCTGCCGACCCTCCAGCCTGGCCTCCACCACCAGTGGTCCCGCATCGGCTCAAGGTCGCTCACGCGGTCAGCTCCCTCACCACGGTGTCGTTGCGGAAGTCCGTGACGGCGGCGCGGATCCGCCTGATCGCCGGGTCTGAGGTTCCACCCGCCTGCGCGGCCAGCGTCCCGACCTCGGTCACGCGGTGCACCAGGGGGCGGACGCGCTGGGTGGACGGTGTGTCCAGCACCGGCACGAGCGCGTCCTCCGCCGAGCGCAGGTCACCGAGCGCCAGATGCGCTTTGACCTGCTGGAGTCGGGTCATCCGCTCGGAGCCGAAGTTGCGCTGCTCCTCAGGAGCGGCTTCGAACTGCGCGACAGCCCGGTCAGCGAGCGAGAGGGCGTTGTCGGCTCGGCCCAACGCCAGCTCGGTGTCCGACCACAGCGACCCGGCCCGATCGACGGTGCAGGTCAGTGGGCCGGCCAGCTCGTCCTGCGCGCGAACTGCCGTGTCCGCGACGCGCTGTGCCTGGTGCAGCGCGGTTTCCGCCGCCTGGGTGTCCCCCGCGCGGGCCAAGTCCAACGCGCGAGCGCTGTGCAGGAACAGCTCCGCCGTGCCGGTGCCGACGTAGTTCAGCCCGTCGGTGGCGTAACCGGCGGCGGTGTCGTAGTCGGCCTGCCAGAACGCTGCCGTGTGTTGGGTGGCGCGCACCCACGCGCGCAACGGGTTGTGATCGGCCCGCTCGGCGCACATCCACGCGGCACGGGCGTGATCCCGGGCGGCATCGGCGCGCCCCAGGTCCACCGAGATCCACGCCAAGATGGTCAGCGACCACCCGGCCGCGGCATACAGCTCACGGGTATGGCGAGGGTCCTGGTGTCCGCCCAGGATCGTGAACGCCCGGTTTCGCAGCCCTTTGGCACGGGCGAACAGCGGGAGTGTCGGAACCTTGAGGTAGGAGTGGGCGATGCGCCGAATCTCGTCGTGCATCTGCTCGATAGTGAGGTCACCGACATTGGTGGACTCTGCCCAGGCCAGGAACTCCGAGGACTCTCCGGCCGCGCTCATCAGCAGCTCCTCCACGGTGTTGGGCATCGGCGGACGCGCCGTCGACGACGATCGGTTTCGCCCTCGCAACTGCTCCTGTCGAGCCGCATCCCGCAGTCGAACCAGGGTTCCGCCCGAACCGAGCGCTTGGTCGATCGCCGCCACCAGCTCGTGCGAAGGCAGATTGTGCCCTTCGCGCTCGGCCAACGACACGTACTGGCGGGTGTACCCGACGAGCGCGCCGAGTTCTGCCTGACTCAGCCCTGCGCCATCCCGAGCCGCCTTGAGCGCATGGCGCAAGCGAGCGTGCGCCGACCGCGGCTCGGCGTCGTCCCCCGGCTCCTCGATCACCGTGGCTCCGTTCGCTCAGTACCCGCAACAGATGGCCGTACGACATGTAGTCGACTTGCCGCCCTCAGTAATCGTACCGCTGGATACTAGACAGACAGGAGCACACGGCGGGCGTCGAGCCATTCGTCAAAAGGATGCTGCAAAACCGTCGAGGTCGTGGAGCTGGCGGGCTCGACCGTTGAGCGACCGAGCAAGCCACCCGTGAGGAGCGCTCAATCGGATGATGCGGTGGAGGTACCGCAACGCTTGGTTGAACGCGATGGCACACCAGTCGATCCCGGCTTCGAGCCCGGCAACCACCGATACTCGCAACGTGCTGACTCCAGGGCTTGCGAACCGAGTCGTGTGACCCGCTGGCACGTTGCGTAACCAGTTGGGGCCTGCACGCGATTATTCAGATGACCGGGAATGATTGCGGGGGTCGCGTGCGCCAAGAGATCAGGTTCGCCGTCATCCTCAACGGCGGAGTCAGCAGCGCGGTGTGGATGGGTGGAGCCGTATTGGAGGTCGACCGCCTGAGCAAGGGGCACGGCCACTACTGGCACCTGCTCGACCTCGTCAACTGCTCGGCCCGCGCCGACGTCGTCTGCGGGACGTCAGCGGGTGGTATCAACGGGGCCGCGCTGGCCCTCGCGCAGCTCAACGACCGTGCTGATCTGTCACGGCTGAGGGACGTGTGGGTCGACGAGGGCCACATGGAGGAGATGCTGCGCACCCCGTTCGAAGGCGAGCCGGTGTCCCTGCTCAAGGGCGACGATTACGTGCTGCCTCGTCTGAGGGAGGCGCTGAACCGGCTCACCGTCGACGCCACGCGTGCAGAGACCGGCGATCGCCCGATGGACCTGCGCATCACCACGACGTTGTTGCCCGGCATTCCCTACCTCGCCCAAGACGACCTCGGTCAAGCCGTCGTGCGGTCGAGGTACCCGGCGAGCTTCTCGTTCCGCCGCGACCCCCGTCCCGACGGTCGGGACGACTTCGCCGGACTCGCCGAGTCTCAGTTGATCGACCAGTTGGCGCTGGCCGCGAGGGCGTCGGCCTCCTTCCCGTTTGCCTTCGAGCCGGCCTTCATCCCCGTCGACCCCGGCGCCTGGACCGAGGCGATCGACATGTCGTCAGTGGCGTCGTGGTCGGACGGGGCGAGCCCCAGGTCGCGGCACGCGGTCGACGGCGGGCTGCTGGCCAACGCGCCGGTGCGAGAGGTGCTCGGCGCGATCGACCGGATGCCGGCCGAAGGACCAGTGCGCCGGACGGTGCTGCTCGTATCGCCCCAGACCGCGCCCGATGACGTGTTTCAAGCGTCCAAAGCCGGTGCGCCGCCCAGTGCGTTCGGCGCGGCAGCCCGGCTGCTCAGCGCGATGGCCGACCAGAACACCCAGCGGTTCGCCACGGGTATCTATGAGCACAACCGCCGGGCCGCCGCGGTGCGGGCCGGACGGGTGAACGTACTTCGGCGGGTGATCGTGGAGGCCTCGGGGAATCCGGACGACGCGGTCGACCGGATGTACGGCTTGGCCGCCACGCTGTACGGAGTCTACGAGGATCTCCGCATCCGGCACACCGCCCAGGACGTGGCGGCGTTGCGGATGGAGATGGGGGTGGGCGGCCTGCCGGGTTTCACCTACGAACGGATGCGCGCCGACATCGAGGTCGCTCAACGACAATGGCTGTACAGGAACAGGCTGCTGCCGTACGTCGACCGCGAACCACCGCCGAGTCCGCTGCCGGAGTCGGGCTGGCCGTGGGGCATGTCGACCGCGCTGGAGTTGGTCTCCTCCGCGATGGACCTGCTCAAGCGCCTGGCGTGGGTTGTGCCGGACGACGACGCCCCGCTGGTGGCGAGGGCCCGCGCGCAACTACACGACGTCAAGGCACAGCTGAGGGAGCTGCGCCGCGAACTGAACCAGATCATGCCCGGGCCGACAGAGGTGCTCGACGCGACCAGTTGGTCTTTCTGGCTGGAGGCCTACGCCGCGCAGATGCTCGAACCGGGCGAGAAGAAGAAGTCCGTGGGCGCACGGGTGCGCGAGCAGGTCCAGCGGATCGGTGACGCCGTCGAGGTGGTGCACAACGTTGTGACAAGTCTGGACGAGCAGCGGGTGCGACTGGGCGGATTGGTCGAATGGCGCACGCTCCTGGTCGCCGAGCCCACCACGGCGGAGTCCGCCGCAGGAGTGGACGGCGGCCCGGCGCTGTGGCTGTCGCGGCTGATCGCGTGGGATGTCGCGGCGACGTGCCTGTCCGAGAGAGCGGGAGGGCGGCTTGACGAACCTGCCGAACTCGTCGACGTCACGCTCCAGACCACACCTCCCTTCGCCGAGACGAGCCGGACGCCGGCGGACAAGGTCGGCAGCACGTCGTTGAGCCGGCTGTCCGGTTTCCTCAAGAGGTCCTGGCGTGTCAACGACTGGATCTGGGGCCGTTTGGACACCGCGACGATCCTGTGCCGCGTGCTGTTCGACCCGCGGCGGCTGCACCTGCTTGACCGGCTGAACCCAGGCTCGGAGTCGACCGATCCACGCGAGCGCGCGGACCGGTTCGTCGACCAGTTGGTTGAGACGATGTTCGGCGGCAGTCTGCCCGAGATCGCCGGCACGATCGCCAGGGCGCGGCAGGAACTCACCGGGATCTACACCGCGGACGACCCGTCCGACCTGCCCCCGACCGCACGCGAGTTGGCCGATCTCGCCGCCTGGGGCCTGCACGTGCACATCATCACCGAGGAACTGCCGGCTCTGCGCATGGCGATCCTCGCCGACCGGAAAGAGAGCGGCAGCAGGCACACCCGCGGCGAACTGTTCTTGGAGGCGCACCAATCGCTGCTGGACAGCATCGATGGCGCGGGCATCGACGCGTCGCCCACCACCCGCGCCGCGATCGGCATCCGCGCCCTGCGCGCCTTCGACAAGGCCGGCATCAGCCGTGAACCCCTCGACGAGGAGGTGCGCAGCGACCACATGATCCGCATGGCGGTCACCGCCGGCTCCGTGGCCCTGACCGTCGCCGACAGCGAGAACTCCGGTCTCGCGCCCGCGAAACCGCTCACCCGGGCGGTGCGCGGCGCCGCCCTGCTGCCCTACTGGACCATCAACCGGCTCACCAGCGGACGCAAGTGGGCACACCTGCTCGGTCTGGTCGACGTCATCGTCAGCGGCGGTCTGCTGGTACTCGCCGTGTTCAACCTGCTGCCCGCGGCGGCCACCGGGCCGGCCGCGGCACTCGGCGGGGCATGGCTGCTCGCCGCCGTCGGCTACTCCGCACTCCGTACCGGCACCCTGCTCCACGCGCTCGTGCTGCTGTCCCCCGTGCTGCCACTGATCGGCGTCGCCCTCGGCCGCGCGCAGACCTCGGTCGCCGCCACGCCGACCGCCAAGGAAGCGGTCACCACCGGCGCGGTCGCACTCGGCGGCGTCGCCCTGATCGTCCTCGCGCTGATCATCCTGGGAAGCCTGCCTACGCCGATCCGGCCTCCGCTCAGCGCGGCACTCGCGTGGCTGCGGGACTTCCGCTTCGTTTCCTCTCTGCTCCCTAGGGTGTTGCTCGTCGCCGCACTGTGCGCCGCTTTCTGGGTGGTCGTCAGGTATCGGCTGTACCGGATGGACTGGCTCACCCCGCCAGCCTGGGCGACCGTTGTCGCCACGGTCGCGGTGATGGTCTTCGGCGGCTGGGCCACCTTCCGGGCCACCCGCGGCCTCCAGCGCTGGACGCTGCGCTCAGGTGCCTGGGTGCAGTCGCCGGCCGAAGCGCCCGCCATCGCCACGGCCGGATGGGCGTTCGTCTACGGTTGCGCCTACCTGCTCGTCGTGGACGCGCTGCTGTTGTCGGGACTCCGGTTTCCCGGTTGGCAAGCCGTCCTCGGCACCGCGCTCGTGTTCGGCCTGTCGCTGACGCTGGTCGTCGGCTGGCTCCTGCCGCTGCGGGCGCGGCGGGACATCATCCGCCAGTTGATCCGACAGGCGCCCGACCTGGGTTACTCGCCCAGCATCCAGGAAGCGCTCCAGGCACGGCTGGCCGACCGCGCCCAGCTCTACCGGTTCCTCGTCGAACGCGACGCCGAAGGCCAGCTCAGGCCGACGAAGGCGACGGCCCGACTCGCCCACCGCATCGCGCGGTCCTGGCACGGGTAGCAGCAGAGGAATGACGAACGACACGAGCGCGCGCCGTCGTCAGCCATGGCGGCCCGGCGCTCGACTGGCCACACCCGCGGTGGATGCCGTATGTGTAGTCCGTGATCTCCGCGGTCGTGTTCGATGTGGGCGAGACGCTGTTGGACGACTCGCGCGAGTGGGGTGCCTGGGCGGACTGGATTGGGGTCTCCCGACACACGTTCTCGACCGTGCTGGGTGCCGTGACCGCGGCCGGTCGGGACAACGCGGAGACCTTCGCGTACTTCAAGCCGGGCTTCGACGTCGGCTGGGAGCGGATCCTTCGCGAACAAGCCGGTAAGGGCGAGCGGTTCGACGAAGAGGATCTGTACCCGGACGCCCGTCCGGCTCTGGCGAGGCTGAAGGAACTTGATCTGTGGGTCGGCATCGCGGGGAATCAGACGGTCCGCGCCGCTGAGCTGCTGCGTGAGCTGGCGCTGCCGATCGACGGGATCGCCACCTCTGGTGAGTGGGGTGTCGCGAAGCCTTCGCCGGAGTTCTTCCGCCGGGTGGTCGCGATGACGCCGGGCGGGACGGCCGAGAGCGTGCTCTATGTCGGTGATCATCGTGACAACGACATCGTCCCGGCGAGGACGGCTGGTTTGTGCACGGCGATGGTCCGCCGCGGTCCGTGGGGTTTTCTGTGGGCGGACGATCCTGTTGTGCGGGCGAACGCGGACTGGGTGATCGACTCGCTCATGGAGCTTCCCGGGGTCATCGCTTCGACCGCGGGGTGAGGTCGGGCGCCCCGAACGGTTACCTCCGTGCGTCGACTTTCGCCCACACGGCGAGGTCGAGGAGTTGTTCGTCAACGTGGCGCCAGGTGCTCAGGACGTTGCCGAGGATCTGCTTCACCTGCGGATGTCCGTGGGTGTGCTGCGGGGCGGTGCTCTTGGCGGACTGGATGCAGGTGAACGCCTCGTTCGGGCGCCCGCGAACGCCGTTGCCGTGGTAGATGCCTTCGCACACTCCTCGCGCGACCCGCTGGGCCTCGATGAGGTGTTCGCGGGCTTACGGCCGCCGCCGATGCGCCGCTGTGTAGGCCATACGTAAGCGCTGGTGGCGCAGCGCGACCCGGAAGGTCAGCAGGTGGGTCGTCGACGCGAACGAAGACGGGGGCAAATCCCGGCCTGGGTCGGTTTGCCTCCTCCCACGGAGGCTGCTGGTGCTGGTCGCATTGAGCCGGAACGGTCACGGCGGCGGCGAGGTGAGGAGGCGCTGATGCCTGGTGGGGGTCGAGGCGGCGGTGGTGGGCTTCGGGTGTTGAGCGCTGTCGAGCGAGACGGCGTGGAGCCCGCGTTGTTGGACGTGGTGGAGTACCGCAAGTCCGGGTTGAGCCTGAACTCGGTGATCGGGTGTCCGTTGGATTGCGGGTACTGCGTGCGGCACGTGTTCGGCAACTTCGGGATGAAGGTCCCGCGTGCGGTGGTGGGGCCGCGGGAGGCGGTGGCCGCGTTGACCGGGCACCGGTTCTTCCGTCCGCACGTGACGCCGGTGCAGTTGATGAACCGGGCGACCGACCCGATGCTGCCGGTGGTCAAGCCGCACGTGTTCGAGGTGTTGCAGCGGTTGGACGAGCAGGAGTTGACCAACCACGTACTGCTGATCACCCGGTGGCGGGTCGGGGAGGAGGACTGCGCCCGGCTGAACGCCCTGCGGCACCTGAAGGTGACGTTGTTGGTCACCCATTCGGGGATCGAGGACGAGCGGATCGAACCGGTCGACTCCGACATCGCCGCACGGTCGCTGGAGGTGGCCTACCGGTGCGCGGAGCGGTACCGGGTGATCCTGTACTGGCGGCCCATCGTGCCCGGCCTCAACGACAGCGACCGGCACCTGGCGCGGGCGTTGGAGTTGTCGGGTTCGGCACATGCGACGGTGTTCACCGGGTTGTTCTTCCGCGACCAGATCCGCGACTACTACCGCGACCACGGCCTGCCGGAGCCCTACGAGCAGTCGGCGCGGCGCAAGATCTTCCCCGAGCAGTTGGAGCAGCGCATCCTGACGGCGGCGGCCGGAAACGAGGGGTCGCCGTTGTTCCGCAAGACGTCCTGCGCGGTGACCTACGCGCACGGGGTGGCGGACTACAACGGCCACTACGGGATCCGGGAGCTGTGCGACATCTGTCCCGCGGCGCAGGTGGCTCGCTGCGCGGACGGGTGGGTTGTGCCGGACGCGCGGCGGGTCGAGACCATGGCGCGGGAGTTGGGCGGCAGGCTGGTCGCGGTGACGGAGCGCGCGGTCGTGGTCGAGGGGTTGGACGAGCAGCGGCGCTATCTCATGCAGCACACTCTCGGGTTCCAGATCCACGACGTGGCCAAGCCGCACCACCCACACCGTCACGGCCGCGCCGATCTCGGCTGGCCCGCCCCCGTGGAGGTCTCATGAACACCGCACTCCCGGCCGCCTTGCTCGACCGCGCGGTGGCGGTGGTCGACCTGGAGGGCAACGGCGGCCAGCCGCCCGAGATCGTCGAGATCGCCATCCTGCCGGTCGACGGCGCACCGCCCGCCGAGGACGAGTTGCGTGAATGGCTCGTCAGACCCAGGACCAGGATCAACGGTATCGCCCGGCGCATCCACGGCATCGGCAACAGCGACGTCGAGTCCTGTCCCCTGTGGCGTGACACTGCGCCGGCGGTGCAGCAGTTGCTGGAGGGCAGGACGATGGTGGCGCACTCGGCCGCCGGTGACTACCGCGTGCTGGGCGAACACCTGCCGTCCTGGCGGCCACCGATGGTGCTGGACACCCTGCGACTGGCCCGGCACGTCTGGCCGGGCCTACCGGGCTACGGCCTGTCCGACCTGGTCGCGCACGCCAGCCTCCCGGTCGGTGACACGACCCAGCAGCGCCGCCCGCACCGAGCAGGGTTCGACACCTGGTGCACCTGGCTGCTGCTGCTCGCCCTCGTCGAGGACGCCGGCCCAACATGGGAGGAATTGGTCGCTGCGGCAGCCCTTCCCCAGTTCGCTCCGCTCGTCGAGCCGGAAGGCGGGTTGTGGTGAACCTCCCATCGAACAAGCCGGTGATCGTCGGGGTGATGGGTACCCATTCCACCGGCAAGAGCACGTTCATCGCCCGCCTCACCCACGAACTGCGCAGGCGTTCGGTCCAGGTGTCCACAGTGGTCGACCTGGGCGAGCACGCCCAGCAGCTGGGGTTGCCCATCCTGCACAACCACACGTGGGTCTCCACGATGTGGTTCATCACCCACGGCATCAGCCAGGAAATGGCGCAGTGGCCGCACGCCGACGTGATCCTGGTCGACCGCGCGGTACCCGACGCCCTGGGCTACTACCGCGCCGCATTGGCCCACCGCAGCGAGGAACCCGACCCCGACCTCACCGCGCACATGGAGACCATCGTCCGCAACCACAGCCAGGTCTACGACCTGCTGTACCGCACGACACTCGACGAGTCGATCCCGCTGGGAACCGACAAACCCCGCGACAACGACACGACCTTCCGCGAACTGGCCGACCAGCACGTGGCCGACGTCCTACGTGACCTCGACATCGCCCACCGCCTCCTGCGAGCACACCAGCACGACCAGGCCGTGGCCGACAGCGTCGACTTCATCCTCGACCGCCTGTCCGAAGACGTCGAACCGACCGGAACTCCTGAGCACCAACGGTTGTAACCCGACTGCCCAAGTGGCCGCTCGGTAGGAGGTGCGTGTTGACAGCCCTCAAACCCAACTACGTGTCCTACAACGAAATCCGCGCGTCAGTGATCGCACATCTAAACCAAGTACGTGACATCGCCGAGGACGCCGACGACGACACGGTCCTCGCCATGGCGAGAACCGAGGTTCCCGCCCTGCTCGCCGGGACCGTCGCGTTGATCTCCCTGCACCGGCCCGACGACCAAGGCCGCTGCCGGGCCTGCCGCGCCGGCCGGTGGTGGCGCCGCCGGCCGGTACCGTGCCGTCCGCTGCTGGAGTTCCAACTGGCAGTCCACGCCGCCGCCAACACCGGCCACGGACGTCACCGCCGCCACTCCTCACCACATCCCGCCCCTGCCGGCAGCAAGGCCATTGGAACCGCGCGGCCCAAATCGGTTTGAAGTGAATCCGGGCGTCGCCTTCCTCTCAGCACCCGAAACAACATACAATCACGTAACGAGGTCGTTCGGCTACAGAGCGTGCTACCCGGGCATTTCGTACGGGCGATGTGAGTCGGAGCGCAATGAGCGAAGGCGAAGCTCAAACCGACGCCGCGACCACGGCCGCGGCGCAGCTTGCGCATGAGATCAGGCGGTTGCGTGGCGAGGCGAGGCTGAGCCACCAGAAGCTCGCCGTCGAAGTCGGTTACACCCGGCAGTACGTGTCGTTGGCCGAACGTGTGAACCGCAACCTCCCGTCGAAGGAACTGGTCGCCGCGCTCGATGCCCGGTTCGACATGGGCGGCGCGTTGATCGCGCTGCGGGCGAGGGCCGCCGCTGAACAGCGTGACCGGCGCCGGTCCCTCTCGAACACGAGCACACCCGTGACGCTGCCCCACTCCCACAAGGGTTTCGACGCGCAGGTCCTGAAAGGACTGTCGAATGGCGGGTTCAGCATCGACTTGCCGCCGGGTCGGTTCGTCGCCGGTTCCACGGTTGTCGGCGAAAGCTACCCGGCCTCCGACGACGGACGCGTCGTGGTGAGCGTTCCGCCGAACTTCTCCGACAGCCCGTTGCTGCGTCGCCCTGTCCGGGGCTTGGTCGTGGGTGTCACCGAGGGTCCAAGCGGGCGGCGGTTGTTCGGGCTGGACAACCGGGTCGCCCGCACCCGCGTGGCCAAGGCTGTCGACGGCGCGCCGCTGCTGATCCCGCCCGCCTACGAACTCGACGACCTCACGCTGGGCGTGTTGTGGGCGGTGGCCAACTACGACGACGCCCTGCTCGACGACGACAGCGGCCTCGCCGACCGCCAGTCCACGCTCCGCACCTACGCCCGGGACGCCCGGTCCAGCGGCGGGCGTTACCTGGGCGCCGACCTGTCCGTGGCGTCGAGGATGTGGCTCGGCTCGGACTTCTGCGCCCGCCACATCCTGCGCCATGTGGGTGTCCTGGAGGACGTTCCGGCGTTCTGGACCCGCGAACAGCGCGGCGAGGAGGCCAGCACCTGGCTGCTGTTCACCCACAAGCACCTGTACCTGTCCCGCACCGCCGCGCTGTTCCGCCACGCGGACACCCCGCCCACCCGCTCGTTCTGCGTCCCGCCCGAGAGCGTGACCGACTCCGGTCGGCCGGAGCGGATCCTGCTGCTGCTCACCGTGGCGTTGATGGAAGCCTCGGGCATCCGCGTCGAGGTGTGCGCCGAACCGGAGTACAGCGCCGTCCAAGGGTTCGCGCTCGACCAGCGGCGCCGCGCCATCGTGGCGAACTGGGTCGGCGGCGACGGCATCTGGCAGGTCGACGTCACCGACCACCGGCCCCAGCTGCGCGAGTTCGCCGACGCCCACGGCTACGCCCAGGCGCACTCGGTGATCGCGGGCCCGACGCCCGCGGCCCGGTTGCGGGCGTTCGCCGACTATCTCGACCTGGACTGGCACTGGCTGACCCGGCGCTGCGCGGAACTCGGCGACTACGGCACCGCGGGTCTCGCCGGTCCCCGTAGCAGGTTGCTGTCCACCACCGCGCTGGACCGGGCCTGCCGTTTCCTCGGCGGCCTCGGCTCATCCGATGCCCCGCAGTAGGCTGCCGATCACTGTCCGCTCGTGATCAAGGGAGCCTCGGGGTGGCAGCAGCACAACCCACCGGCCGCCGGGTCGTCGTGTTCGGTCTCGGCGGCACCATCGCCATGACCCGTGCCGAGTCCGGCGGTGTCGTCCCCGCCCTGTCCGCCGAGCAGCTCGTGGCCGCCGTCCCGGGATTGGCCGACACCGGGATCACCGTGGAGGTCGAGGACTTCCGCCGCGTCCCTGGCGCGTCGTTGACCTTTGGCGACCTGGCCACGCTGGGCGAGGCGATCACGGCGCGGCTCGCGCGTGGCGGTGTCGACGGCGTCGTGGTCACCCAGGGCACCGACACCATCGAAGAGACCGCCTACTTCCTCGACCTGCACCACGCCGCCCCGCAACCGCTGGTCGTCACCGGCGCCATGCGCAACCCCACCCTGGCCGGCGCGGACGGACCCGCGAACGTCCTGGCCGCCGTGCTCACCGCCGCCGACCCCACCGCCGCCCACCAGGGCTGCCTGGTCGTGCTCGCCGACGAGATCCACGCCGCCCGCCGCGTACGCAAAACCCACACCACCAGCGGCGCCACCTTCCAGTCCCCCAACGGCGGACCACTCGGCGTCATCACCGAAAGCCGACCCATCCTGCTCAACCGACTCACCCACCGCACCCTCATCCCCACCACCAGCACCGCGCCAGACAAACGGGTCGGCCTGCTCACGATCACCCTCGACGACGACCCGACCGTCATCGAGGCCATCACCGACCGCGTGGACGGCCTGGTCGTCGCCGCCATGGGCGTCGGCCACGTTCCCGCGAAGCTGGTCCCGCTCCTGGGCGACGCCGCCGCCCGCATCCCGGTCGTGCTGGCCTCCCGCGCCGGCGCGGGCACCACACTGCGCAGCACCTACGCCTTCCCCGGCAGCGAACGCGACCTGCTCGACCGCGGCCTGATTCCCGCAGGCTTCCTCGACCCGCTCAAAGCACGGATCCTGCTGCACCGCCTCCTCACCGCCGAGGCCGACCACACCACCATCAGCGCCGCCTTCCACACCGCCGGCGGCCACGGCGACCACCACACCTGGCCCTGGCCGACCACCTCCGCGGAGAACCCCACCGATGCGCAGTCATGACCTCACCCTGGGCCGCACCTTCGGCGTCACCTTCGACCACGGCGAAGACTTCTTCACCGCCCTGACCGAGTTCTGCCGCACCAACAACGTCCGCCAGGGCTACATCCCCTCCTTCATCGCCGGCTTCGCCGAAGTCGACATCGTCGGCACCTGCGACAAACTCGACGACCCCGCCGCCCCGGTCTGGTCCAAAGTCCACCTCACCAACGTCGAAGCCTTCGGCGGCGGCACCCTCGCCTACGACCCCGACACCGACCAGGTCCAACCCCACATCCACGTCGCCGTCGGCCTCAAAGAACACAGCGCCACCGGCTACACCAGCCACCTACTACGCGCCCAGGTCCTGTTCCTCACCGAAATGCTCGTCATCGAAGTCACCAACCCCACCATGCACCGCGAACGCCAACCCGACCTCTACGACGTCCCCCTCCTGCGCTTCGGACCCAACGGCGGACAGTGAACCCAACTGGCCGAACGGCCCGTCGGCCCCTCGCATCCAGCACTCGTCGCGGCGGGTTGTCAGTAGGCCAGGGCGGACACGCCGGGAAGGCAACGTCTCGAAGTCGATGGCGCGGCGTTCACCGATCGGTTCGGGCGCGCTCGAAGGCCGAGGCCGCCACTGCCGCCGCGACTTCAGCCTTCATCGCGGCACGTTCGGCACCCTCCATCGCCACGAAAGCCGTCTCGACGGCATTCTGGGCCCGCTCCGCCGCCACCGTGGCCTCCCGCGCCGCAGCACGCGCATCATCTGCCTGGTCGCGAGCGCTCACCTCGTCCGCCCGTTCGGCCTCTCGCAGTGCCCGCTCCGCCGCCGTCCGGGCCTGCGCACCCGCTTCGTAGACCTCGTCCAAGACCTCCTCTGCGGCAGCCACCAGACTCGTGTCCCGCAACGCCGTGCCGCACTGCTCCGCCAACACGCGCACGTGCGCCGGATCCAACGTGATCTCGCAACCGTCCCCGATCACCAAGAAGATTCTGGACTCCAAGCTCCCACACAGACGCACCGGCACGCCCTCAGGAACCTGCAACCCGATGTTCACCACCACACCATCGCCGTGAAACGCCACAACTCCACCCACTCTCGACTCGCAAGCCGCTAGAGGGGTCGGCAGGCCAGAAGCCTGCCCTGCCGACCCCGGGGAACCGCTTCGCCAGGGCGCTCCAGCCCCGGTCCGGATGAGGGGGCAACCGAACCGCGCGCGTTGCTGGAGCCGCTCGCACGACGAAGCGGCAGGCACGTTCAGCCGTCCGCGTCTTCCGATCGGCGGGAATCGTGGTCCTCGCCGAGCAAGCGGTGTTTGGCCCGCGACACGGGTTGATGGTGCAGCGCCTTGCGGAAGGCCAGGACCTCCCGGCACGGAACGGGTTTCCGCCACCAGCGCCACGCCCGGCAACGCCGGCAGTGACCGTTCTCATCAGGCTGGTGCCCCGCCAGCAACTCCTGCAAGCCCGCCACCAATCCCGGAAGCTCCCTACGCGCAACGGACGCCGCAGCACGATCGTCGCCATCCAACGCGACCTCGCACGCGACCCGCAGATGCGTGAAGATCTCCCCCATCACCGCGCGGAACACCACGTTGTTGTCCCTCGTCAGCGTCACCGCCCACCTCCTGAACGCTTGGCAACCGCCCGCACCTCACCGACCGAATCGCCGGCCTTCCTGGGCCTCGGGAACACCGGAATCCGTTCGAACGCCCGCCACTTCGCGTCGCACTCCACGCAGGTGGGCCAACAGCCGTCCGGGAACGCGGGCGGCGGATCGTGCGGAACGACCACCTCGAGACCGCACAGCGTCACACCGGCCTCGCACGGCACGAGCCGGACCGAAATCGCGTGCCGCCCGCCGGCGTACGGCAGCCAGCGGAACGCCCGGGTAGCCATTCACAACCGCCAGCCACTCGGCGAGGGACCCGGACGGATGGCCGCCGAGCCGGTTCCGGCCGTACTCAACCGATCGAACCTTGGAGACGGTGCGCCACCGTCAACGTTCTTCTGGACACTGCTAACTTGAACAACCGAGACCATGTGTGCCTCCGATGCAACGCACTGAACAGCAGCATCACCGTAAACTTGTTTAAACAAGTTAGCTAGCTGCCTAACAGGGTGAACATTGCTGCTACGTTCCGTCATCAGACAGCTCTTCGACCCGGAGGATCGATGACCACCGCTGCCGTCCCGAAGCGCGTCGCCGACGTGATCATCGGCCGCAAGCTGGCGGCTCTTCGGATGGCGAGCGGCATGAGCCAAGCCGCCGCCGGCAAGGTTCTGGACTGCACACAGAACAAGATCGGCAACATCGAGCGCGGGGACAGCAGCATCACGTTGCCCGACCTGCGAGCACTCTTCGAGCATTACCGCGCCGACGAGCCGACCAAGGCGCGCCTGACGGTGCTGGCCAAGGGACGCGAGAAGCGAGCGTCGCGCACCGCGTTGCGCGCCAGCTTCCAGGGCACCATGCGCGAAGTCGTCGACCTCGAGACGAGCGCGCACTACCTGTGGCAGCACAACAGCATGACGATCCCTGGCTTGCTCCAGACCGAGGCGTACATGCGATCGCTGTTCCGCGCCGCCCGGCCGTCGAAGAGCCACGACGAGATCGAGCACAGGACGATGTTGCGGCTGCGACGACAGGAGATCATCGACAACGTCGACCAGCAGTTCTGGTTCGTCATCGACCAAGCCGCCTTGGAACGCATGACGAACATGGACGGCAGCGCGACGATCCAGCGCGAGCAGAAGGCCGCCATCGTCGAGGCCATGGACCGGCCGAACGTCGAGGTGCAGGTCGTGCCGTGGCACGTCGGCTACTACATCGGACAGGCGTTCACCTACACGATCTTCGGATTCGACAGCGACCCGCACGTGGAACTGGTTCACGTCGAAGGTCTCCGGGACGGTCACGTCACGTCGAACTTGGAAGAGGTGAACGACTACCTCACCGTGTGGGACCACCAACGGGCCGCCGCGCTCGGCCCGGAGCAGTCTCGCGCGTTCCTGCTCACGTCGTGATCGGTCGATGCAGCACACGAGGAGGGAATCGACAATGATCAGCCCCTTGCCCCAGGAGCCGACACTCGGTGGGTGGCGCAAGTCCAAGCACAGCGATCCTGAACAGTCGTGCGTCGAGGTTGGAGGCAACCCGGACGCACGAGTCGTCGGCGTGCGCGACACTAAGAGCCGCACGGCTGGAACCTTGAGGTTCTCAGCGAACGCCTGGGCGAAGTTCCTCTCGAACCTCAGCGACGACCGCCTTGGCGCCTGAGCATCGGGTTGGGCGCGTTGCCCGACGGCAGTGTCGTCGGGCAACGCGCCCCAGTCACCTCGTCGTGAGCCAGCCGCGATGCAGCTCGGAAGGACGGACGTCATGGACGAGCAGACGACACGGCTCGACACCGTGTTCACCAACTGGCGGAAGTCCAGTCACAGCCAACCCACCCCGAACGGCGACTGCCTGGAGGTCGGACGGTCGGGCGCAAGCATCGGCGTCCGGGACACGAAGCGCCCGGACGGCTGTGTCCTTGTGTTCAGCAGGAACTCGTGGCGCGCGTTCCTGGACGATCAGTCAGCGCGACGCTGACGTTTGATCGCAGGCACGGGCCGCGGCCAGCGAGTTGTCACGGAGAGCTACCACGTCACCTGAACAGGCACATGTGCTGCCAGAAGACCGAAACGGCGTTTTATTCCACCTATCCTCGACTCCTCGGGGGAGGTGGCTGGAACGCATGGCCACCTGAGCGAGGGGTGAGCCAGGCACAACGGGGGCACTCGAATGACCAGGAACGTGAATGCGCTTCACAGGGACGCCCTGGCAGGCGGGACGTTCGCCAAGGAGTTGCGCGCGGCGAGGGGAGGCTCGTCGCAGACCGCGACAGCATGCCGAGTCGGATACAGCGCAAGCCATTACTCGAATGTCGAAAACGGGCACAAACCCCCTACTTTCGACTTCGCCCGCGCTTGTGACATCGCGTTCGACACGGGAAGCCGGTTCGTCGAGTTGTACGAGGCCGAATGTCTGCCGACGCACCGGAAGACCCCAGCACGGCCGGCGCAGTTGCCGCCTGTTCCACGATTGATCGGCCGAACCGGGGTGTTCGACGTCCTGGAGCGGTTTTTGGACCATGAGCCAAGCGGGACGTCAGCGGACGTGATCGCACTGGACGGCAACGCCGGTGTCGGCAAGACGACCCTGGCGGTGGCCTGGGCCCACCACGTGAAGAACCGCTTCCCAGACGGCGCGTTGTTCGTCGATCTCCACGGACACGCCGCCGAGGGTGAGCCGATCGGGCCGCACGAGGTGTTGGAGCATCTGCTCAAAGCTCTCGGCGTGCCGCCTGCCGAGATCCCGGCGACCTTGGACTGGCGATCAGCTCTGCTTCGCACTGTGCTGGACGGGACGCGCACGCTGTTGGTGTTCGACAACGCCGCCCGTTTCGAACAAGTCCGGCCGTTGATCCCGGCTTCACCCGGCTGCCTGGTGATCGTCACGAGTCGTCAGCGCCTGTCCGGCCTCGCGGTGCACTACAGCGCCCACTGCCTGACCGTCGACATGTTGGGCGACGCCGACTCGGTTGCCCTGTTGCGCGACGTGGTGGGGCCAGAGCGAGTCGACGCCGAACGCATCGCTGCCGAGCGCATCGCGCGCCTGTGCGGCGGTTTGCCGTTGGCAGTGCGGGTGGCTGCCGAGCGCGTGGCGGCGAGCAGTCACCTGACCCTCACCGGATTGGCCGAGGACTTGGCCAAGGTCGGCCAACGACTGGACGTGTTGTCGCCGCCCGCCACCGATGGCGCTGTCCGCGCGGTCCTGTCGTGGTCCTACCGGGCGCTGAGCCCGGCGGAGAGCCAGCTTTTTCGCCTACTGAGCGTGCACCCCGGTCGCGAGTTCGGCGCGGACGCGGCAGCGGCGATCACCGGCCACCAGCACGGCGAAGTTCAACGACTTCTCGACGGGTTGGTGGGTGTCCACCTTCTTCAGGAGTCGGGTGTCCGCCGCTACCGCTTCCACGACCTCGTCAGGGACTACGCCGTGGAACTCCTGGCGGCCGAGGAGGCACCCGCGGACGCTGCGACGGCGGAACGGCAGTTGCTCTACTGGTACCTCCACAGCGCCGCTGCAGCGAACCTGACGATGTCGCCCAACAGGCCGCAGGTACCGGTCGACCAGTGGACGATCTCGCCGATGCCGACGCCGCGCGCATTCGTCTCGTCGGAGGAAGCGCTGCGTTGGTTCGACACGGAGTTGCCCAATCTCGCCGCTGCGGTCCGGCACGCGTCGACGTTGGGGTTCCATGATGTGGCGTTCGGTCTGCCGACGGTGCTGGGCGACTATCTGTACTGGAGGCATTGCTGGGGATTGTGGCTCGAGCCGCTGACGGCGTGTCTGGAGGAAGCGCGGCGGTGTGGTGACCGCACCGCCCAAGCGTGGATCCTGATCAACCTCGGCAACGCCTTCCTCGAACAACTGCGGCTGAGCGAGGCGGAACACAGCTTCAGCGAGGCCGCCGAACTCCACGATGGTGGGATCGGGAAGATCTGGGGGTTGGTCGGGGTCGGCCGTGTACAACAGGCCAAGGGTCACCATGCCGCAGCGGCGTCGTACTACTGCCGAGCCCTTCAGCTGTGCACCGACCCGGGCAGCCAGTGGTCCTGGGCGGTCGTCACGTCCTACATCGCCGACACCGAACGGGCCGCGGGCCGCCACCAAACGGCTTTGGACATGTTGACCGAAGCGATCGGCATACTGCGCACCCACGGTGATCCCCAGGCACAGGCGTGCGCGCTTGAGAGGGTGTCGGAGGTGTACTACGACCGTGGCGACCACGCCGCCTCCCTCGCCCACCTCGAGAAGGCACTGGAAGCCAGCGCTTCGGCCGCCGACCGCTGGGGCCGCGCGGAGTACCGCCGCAAGCTCGGCCACCGCTACCTTGAGGCAGGCGACCGAGCACGAGCCCGCCAAGCCTGGACCGAAGCGCAGCGCGAATTCGAGGCACTCGGCGACCCACGCGCAGCGCGGATTCGCGGCGACCTCGACTCCCTCGACCAGTTGGCCGTTCCGACGCCCCGCCAGGCGGGCTGATCTACCACCACCGGAGGTGACCTGGTGCCCGACGGGATCGTGACCCACTTCGACCCCGAGCAACGCAGTTTCCTGGACGGGCACCCGCGGCCCGACGCCGTTCCCCTCCCGCAGTTGGAGGGCGTCCTCTCGACCAGCGAGGCCGACCTCGCCTGGGCTGCCGAGGACTTCGGTCGAGTCGTCCGCCACCGCCCCATGGCCGTAATGCACGCCGCATCACGACACGACGTCGCAGCCATCCAGCGGTTCGCCCGCGCTCACAACCTGACCGTCGTTCCACGTGCACAAGGCCACTCGACCAACGGCCAAGCTCAGGCCCCAGGCGGGATCGTGCTCGACCTCAACCAACTGGAGACCATCCACCACATCGCGGACGACCGCATCGTCGTCGATGCCGGGGCCACATGGAGCAAAGTCGTCACCGCCGCACTCGCCCGTGGCGCAACTCCCCCGGTACTCACCGACTACCTGGAACTCTCCGTCGGCGGCACGCTCTCGGTCGGAGGGTTGGGCGGAGCGAGCCACCAACACGGTGCCCAGACCGACAACGTCCTGGAACTGGAGGTCGTCACCAGCGACGGCACCCTCCACAAGTGCTCGCCCACGGTCGATCCCGACCTCTTCGACGCCGTCCGCGGCGGCTACGGCGAACACGGCGTCATCGTCCAGGCCACCCTGCGCCTGATCCCCGCGCCGACCCACACCCGCACCTACCGGCTGCGCTACCGGCGCCTGACCGACTTCTTGGCCATGCAACGCAGCCTCGCGGTCGAACAACGCTTCGATTACCTGGAGGGCCAGGCCAAGCTCGAAGACGACGGCAACTGGACCTTCGTCCTCGAGGTCGCCCACTTCTTCACCCCTCCGGCGCAGCCGGACGACACGCTGCTGCTCGCCGGGCTCGCCACGGCCGAGATCGAAGTCAGCGACACCACCTACTGGGACTTCCTTAACCGCATCGCCGACGACGTCGCCCTCCTTCGCCGCATCGGTCCGTGGCAAGACCCGCACCCCTGGAACAACCTCCTCGTACCCGACAACGCCGTCGAGGAGATCGTCACGGAAACACTGTCCGAAGTGGACCATGAAGCTCTCGGCGACACCGGACTGGTCCTCCTCTACCCCATCCCCCGCGTCCGGCTCCGCACACCGCAACTCGCCCTGCCGGCCACGCCGGTCATCTTCCTGCTCGCCGTGCTTCGCACCGCCCCGCCGAACTCACCGGACATCCTCAACAGGATGATCGAACACAACCTCCGAGCACAGGCCCTCGTCACTGCGTCCGGAGGAACGGTCTACCTCCGCAGCCCGCGAACCGCAGGGACGACACCGACGCTTCTCTAGTATTCGGAGCCTTTCGCAGGCCGCGACGCCGCTGCAACCGACGCTTCGACCACCACAACGGCTACAGGTACCGCGGTTGCGCCACAACCTGGGGATCGGTCCTGTTCCTCCGTTCAGGGCGCCGGCAGCCACCGGCGTGATCGACAGCGGGACTTGAGCCACGACTATTCGCTATTCCTTCGAGAACGAATACAGCCATCCCTTGTCGCGGTGAGCAATGGTTCCCACACTGAACTTGCCTCCAAGGGCCGCGGCCTCGACACGGGATTCAACTCAGGGTCACACGCAAGCGCATCAAATCCCCGTTCGAGTGACACCGCCACCGATCGAGGGATCGGTGAGGCAAATCAAGCTACTACTAGTGCGGGGAGGAGAATCGATGTGCGTCTCACGACACTTCATGTGGCCGCCCACGCGAACCTCTCGAAAACCCTTGTTCCTTCCGGTGAGCGGAAGACATCCGACAGGCATCGGCGAGGTGCTGACGTGCATGGTGGTGACCTCCGGGCTCGTCGCGCTGGTCGGGTACCGGTTCGCCGGGTCTCCAGAGTTGCCCGCAATGTGCTGGTTCGCGGCCATCGGCGTGCGCCTCATCCAGCTCGACCTGGTCAGCCGCCGCCTTCCCCATCTACACGTCGGGGCGATGGTCCTCGGCGGTCTACCGCTCCTCACCCGCGCAGCCCTTGTGGAGGACGACCTCGGCGGACTGCTTCGGGGGCTGACCACCGCGAGCGTGTTGTTCATCGCTATGCACCTGGCGGTGAGTCGCGGCGGCATCGGCGGAGGTGATGCGAATCTGCTGGCCGCTGTCGGGCTATACCTCGGTAAGGCCGGGTGGGAGCAACTCGTCCACGGGCTGGCGGCTGCCGTGGCATTGGCCGGCTGCGCGGCGTTGGCATTGGTCACGCTCCGACGGGTCTCCAGCCGCGATCCGATCGCGGTTGGCCCCGCGATCTTCGGCGGTGCGCTCATAGCACTGCTGCCATGACACCGCGGAGGACGTCGATGTGTCTTCCCTTCCGCTGCAATGACAACGACCTGAGGAGTGACATGCACGTGTTCCACAGCGCCGCGACCGCGCTGGTGGCCCTCATCACCGTCACGGCGTGCAGCCCGGCGACTTCCAGCTCGCCCGCGCAGTCGGGCACGCCCGCCGGTGCGGATGCTTCCTCCCCCACCGAGGCGTCCGCACCGGCACCCGAACCGCCGGGTGGCGAGGAGGCTGCGCTGACCGCCTACCGCGGCATGTGGCAGACGTTCGCCGATGCCGCGGCCACAGGTGACTGGACGTCCGCCCGCATGGCGCAGTTCGCGACCGGCGAAGCGTTGTCCACCTTGACCCAAGGGGTCAAAGCCGATCACGACCGCGGCTGGATCAGCCGAGGGCAACCGGTCCTCAATCCTTCGGTGAAAGCAGTGACGCCGGCCCACGATCCGAAGGAGGTGTTGGTCTTGGACTGCGGGGACTCCACGAACTGGATCAGGTACGAGTCGGGCAGCGGGCGACACGTTCCGGACGATCCGAGGGGACGGCGGCGTATCGAGGCGATCGTGACCAAGCAGGGGGACGGCGCATGGCGAGTCGTGAAGTTCGCGGTGAGTGGGATAGGGACATGTTGACGCGCGGAGCGGTAGTCGTGGCGGTCTTGCTGTCGCTCAACTCCTCCGATGCCTTGGCGGACACCTGGGGCAACGTCCACTGTGACGTGGCAACGTGCGACATCGGTGCCGGTATCGGGCAGCAACCGGGATGGGACGTCGTTCCTGGAGACCCGCTTGCTGGCGGCGAAGACCCGTTCGCTGGATGTCGTCGTGTTCCAGTGAACGGAGCACCGCCACCTGACGCGGGTGAGACTGGCGGCTGGTTCATGGTGTTGTGCTCTCCTGACGGCAAGGACCCGTTGTCGCACGGTCCGGTGTGGATAGTCGACTCCCCCGACGAGCCGATTTCACCCGCAAGCCTGGCGCAGATTGCGCGGGCCCGTCTTCGGTTGCCCTCGCCAGGGATCGCGGTGAACCCGGCTGGGGACCAATTGGTGAACCTGCCCACGTGGATGTGGTTGTCGAGCGGCTGGACGTCAACCTCGGCGACCGCTTCGGTTCCCGGTGTGTCGGTGACGGCGACTGCCGCCGCGTCCTCGGTGATCTGGTCAATGGGCGACGGGTCGGTCGTGACTTGTTCCGGCCCGGGCACGCCCTACACCTCGGGTATGGACCCGAAGGCTCCATCTCCTGACTGTGGCCACGTGTACCGCCGCTCGTCCGCCAGCCAACCCGAGCAGGCGTTCCCCGTCACGGTGACCGTGCGCTGGGCCGTGTCGTGGTCGGGTGCCGGCCAGAGTGGCGTGTTCCCCGACATGAGCACGTCGAGCACTGTCGGCCTCCGCGTCGCGGAGGCGCAGGCCCTCAACAACGGCGGCTGACCGCCTTCTTCCTACCGGATCTCCGCTCGCCGAAACCGTTTCGACGACGCGGCGCACTACACCCATGCCTGGAGGACAGGCTATGAACGAGACTCTGACGACATCTGGCCAAGGCCGTCGAACAGCGAGCGACGGACAGTGGCTCGGCAAGAGCGCGACGACGGCCACATCGCGGCTTCGCGGAGCGGCCCGCCGTCGCAGTGTTCCGCACCTGCTTCTGGGAGTGCTGCTCCTGCTGGGTTGTGTCGGTGGGTTCGTGATGGTCTCGATGAAGGCGGACCACCGCGATCCCGTGTTGGCGTTGGCCCGTGACGTCCGTATCGGACAAGTCTTGTCGGCGGGAGACCTGCGGGAGGTCCTCGTCGCGGTGGACGCAGGCGTCGCGGTAGTTGCGGCGCGCGACGCCAGCGCGGTGGTGGGGAGGTCGGCTGCGGCGAGCCTTCCCGCCGGGTCGCTGCTATTCCCCAGTGCCATCGGCCTGGCAGGGAATCCCGAAGCTGGCTACGGGATCGCCGCGCTGGCGCTCAAACCCGGACGGTTCCCGCCCGGCCTTGCGGCGGGCTCGACGGTGGTGTTGGTGCACGCCCCAGATCAGTTGGCCGCCGGCGGTGCTTCGACCGCAGTGCCCTCGTGGCAGGCGGTGGTCCTGGACGTGTCCAGCACGCCTGGCGACCAGGCGTCGGTGGTGACGGTGCAGCTGCGTGAGTCGGCGGCCCGTGAGGTTGCTGCCGTGCCAGCGGGTCACCTGGCGGTCGTGGTGCTACCCAACGGAGGTCGCTGATGTTGGTGTCGGTCGTGTCGTTGAAGGGCTCTCCCGGTGTGACCACCTTCGCGGTGGCTTTGGCGGCGTCCTGGCCGTCGGCCGGCCGCGCGCTACTGGTTGAGGCGGACCCGTCAGGTGGTGACCTGGCCGTGCGGTTGGGTGTGCCTGCGGCACTGGGTTTGGTCGGTGTGGCCGCTGCAGTGCGGCATGGCTGTGATGCCGAGGCGTTGTGGCGTCACTCCCGGCAGTTGCCCGGCGGGTTGGGAGTGGTCGTCGCGCCGCCGGACGCAGAGCAGGCGAGCGGGGCATTGCGCGCGCTCGCAGAAGGGGTCGACGTGATTCGTGCGGCGGCAGACCAGTCCGACACAGTTGTAGTGGCCGACTGTGGTCGGATGGATCCCGGGTCATCGGCGATGGCGATCGTGCAGCGCTCGGACGTGGTCGTTCTCTTGTCCCGCGCGCATGCTGAGGACTTGGCGCACCTGCTCAACCGGCTCGACGCGGTCGGTCGTTGGGGTCGGCGTGCGGTATTCCTGCTTGCGGGCACTGGGTACTCGACGGTCGAGGTCGCGTGGGCGCTGGGTGTGGCACCCCTGGGTCGGGTGCCATGGGACCGCGTCGGCGCAGCCGCATTGTGGGGCCGGTCGAGGAGAGGGCTGGCGCGCTCCGCGCTCGGGCGGTTCGCGCACAAGCTCGCGGTCGAGCTGACATCCCGAACGCCGGAACCGGCAGAGCTTTCCATTGTGCCGCCGAGCGCTCAGCCGGCTGCGCTTGCTGTTGCGACGAAAGGCGATCTTGAAGGGCGGTGGACGCCATGACCTCCCGGTCGTCCGCTTCAACCGTGGCGAGCGAGTCGGAGGCTGTGGCGCGCCTGCGGCAGTTCCTCCGCTCCCAGCTGAACACCGAACTGGCCCAGCGGGTCGGCGACCAGGCCACGTCGAACGGGTCTCGTCGTGAGTGGGCGGCTCGAACGCTCGGCGAAGCGCTGCGGGTCCACACCGAGCAGGAACTCGCCGCGGGCCGCCGCCTGCTGCCCTCGGAGGTGGAGCAGCGCGTCGTCGCCGAGGTCGTGAACGACCTGTTCGGCCTGGCCGGGCTCCAGCCGCTGCTGGACGACCCGACCGTCGAGACGATCAACGTCAACAGGTTCGACCGGGTCTTCGTCCAGTACGCCGACGGCCGTCGCGCCCAGTTCGAGCCCGTGGCCGGCTCCAACGAGGAGCTGACCGAGCTGGTGCGGCTGCTGGCGGCGCGGGCGTCGAGTCAGGAACGCCGGTTCGATCCGGGTAGTCCGGCGGTCAACGTCCAATTGCCGGGCGGCGAGCGGATGTTCGCCGTCATGGCCCTGACCGCCGGTGGTGTGACCGCGCTGTCCATCCGCCGCCACGGCTACCTCTCGGTCACCCTGTCCGAGCTGCGCCGCCGGGGCACGCTCGACCGCGGCCTGGAGCAGTTCTTGCGGGCGCTGGTCAAGGCACGCAAGAACATCCTCATCACCGGCGGCACGGCGGCGGGCAAGACCACGCTGCTGCGCGCGCTGGCGGGCGAGATGGACCCGTTGGAGCGCATCGTGACCATCGAGGACGCCTTCGAACTCGGGCTCGACCACGATCCGGACATCCACGCCGACGTCACCGCCCTCCAGGCCCGCGAGCCCAACGTCGAAGGGGTCGGCGCGGTCAGCCAAGCCGATCTGGTGCGGTGGGCGCTGCGCATGTCGCCGGACCGCGTGATCGTCGGTGAGATCCGCGGTCCCGAGGTCATCCCGATGTGCAACGCCATGAGCCAGGGCAACGACGGCTCGATGGCCACCCTCCACGCCAGCAGTTCCCGAATCGCGTTCACCCGGCTCGCCTCCTACGCCGCCCAGGGCGTCGAACGGCTACCGGTGGAGGCGACGACGATGCTGGTGGCCGGGGCGGTGCACTTCGTGGTGCACCTCACGCGCACTGCGGACGGTCACCACCGAGTGGTGTCCTCAATCCGCGAGGTCGTCGGCGCCGATGGCCCTGAGGTCGTGTCCAACGAGGTGTTCCGTCCAGGTCCCGATCGCCGTGCCCGGCCTGTCGCCGGGGCCCTTCGCGGGGAGACCGCCGAAGACCTCCAGGACGTCGGCTTCGACCGCGAGCTGCTGGAACGGCCGGAGGGCTGGTGGCTGCCATGATCCCATCGAGCCCGGCTGTGGCCGCGGTGCTGGGTCTTGGAACAGCGGTCGGCGTGCTACTGGCGATCCGTGGGTGGCGCGGCGGGCCTCAACGTCGACCGCGTCGTCCTCCGGCCGACCCCCGTCGAGCACGCCGCTGTGCACTGGCGGCCGTCGTCGGAGGGGTCGTCGGACTGTTGACCGGGTGGGTCGTCGGCGCCCTCCTGGCAGGGCTCGCGTGCTGGAGCCTTCCCCGCGCATTGGGCCGCGATCCTGGCCACACGCGCCGCGTGGAACGCATCGAGGCGATCGCGTCGTGGGCGGAGATGCTGCGGGACACCCTGTCGGCCGCCGCCGGGCTGGAGCAGGCGATCTTGGCCACCGCGCCGCTTGCCCCCTCGCCGATCCGCGAGGACGTAGGCGAACTCGCGGCGGGCATCCGGACCGGCGAACGCCTCGAACCCGCTCTGCGTCGCTTGGCTGACCGGTGGGAGGACCCGGTCGGCGACCTCGTCGTTGCCGCGCTGCTCCTGGCCGCTCGTCAGCAGACCCTTCAACTGGCCGAGTTGCTCGGCTCGTTGGCCGACGCCGCTCGCAGTCAGGCCACGATGCGGATGCGCGTGGAGGCCGGCCGCTCCCGGACGCGGACTTCCGTGCGGGTCATCGTCGGCACTACCGCGACGTTCGCCGCCGCTGTGGTCGTCCTCAACCGCGATTACCTGGCTGCATTCGACGGCATCACCGGTCAACTGGTGCTGCTCATGATCGGAGGTTTGTTCGCGGCAGGCTTCGCCTGGCTGGCCCGGATCGCGCGGATCGCGGAGCCGGAGCGGTTCCTGTCCGCCACGACCGCTTTGAGCGCGGGAGGGCAGCAATGAGCACGGCCATCGCGCTCGGTGCGGGCACCGGCCTCGGCCTGTGGGCGTTGGCGGTCTGGTTGTTCCCACCACGTCCGTCGCTCAAGACTGCCCTCGTCCACGCGACTTCCCCGGCGGTGTACACGACCACAGCCGACCGGCACCCGCGCGTTGTGCGGCCAGTGGTGGGACTGCTGCGTGGGCTCGGACTTCCCGGCGTTCGGGTGGAGCGTGATCTGGCAGTTACCGGCAGGTCGGTGTCCGCTCACCTCGCTGAGAAGGTCGCTTTCGGCATTGCCGGGCTGTTGGTTCCGATGCTGGCGACGATCGGCCTCGCCGCTGTGGGCTTTGCTCCGGGTTTCGGGGTCCCGCTGATCGCCGGGCTGGTGCTCGCGGCCATCGCCTTCGTTGTACCGGACTTGAAGGCCAGGTCCGCGGCGGCGCGGATGCGAGCCGGCTTCCGCCTCGCCCTGTCCGCGTACCTCGACCTCGTGTGGATCACGCTGGCTGGCGGCGCCGGGATCGACAGCGCGCTCAACGACTCGGCCAGGACCGGAACCGGATGGGCGTTCGACCTCATTCGGCGCGCTTTGGAGACGGCTCGGCTGACGCGAACCACGCCGTGGGCCACGCTTCGGCGGCTCGGTGAGGAACTCGACGTGACCGAGTTGACCGAACTCGCCGCCTCCGCCGACCTTGCGGGTGTCGAAGGGGCCAAGGTCCGCTCGTCGTTGGCCGCCAAAGCCCGCGCTATGCGCACCCGTCAGGTGATCGAGGCTGAAGGCGAAGCACAAGCCGCCACCGAGCGCATGAGCCTGCCGGTGATGGCGCTGTTCCTCGGGTTCCTCGCCTTCATCGCGTATCCAGCGCTAATCCAAGTCCTCAGTGGACTATGACGAACGGAGATTGTCATGCGTGCACTTATCGACCCTTGGTGGACATTGCTTCGTGCGCAGTGGGAGCGGCTGCGCAGCCACTCGGACGCCGGGTACTCCACCGAAACCGTCCTGGTGACCGCGCTGCTCGTGCTCGGGGCGCTGACCGTGATCGCGATCGTCATCGCCAAGGTCACCGAGAAGGCCAGCGGAATCACGTTGTGATCCTCATGAGCGACAAGGGAAGAACGCGCAGGCCGTGGTTGCGTCGTCTTCTGCGGCCCCGGGAGGATCGCGGCTCGGCCAGCGCCGAGCTGGTGGTCGCCGCCCCGCTGCTGCTGTTGACGCTGATGGCGATCGTGCAGTTCGCGCTGTGGTCCCACGCCACCCACATCGCCCAGTCCGCCGCGTCACGGGGCCTGGCGACCGCCCGGGTTCAAGACGGCACGTCCACGGCGGGAAGTGAAGCCGCGCAACGAGTGCTCGACCAGCTCGCGGCCGGGCCGCTGCGCAACGCGACCGTGACGTCCGAGCGCGGCGCGGACAGGGCCGCTGTCGCGGTCCGTGGAGTGGCAACCCCGGTGCTGCCGTTCCTGAGTCTGCCGGTACACGCCGAGGCGACGGGGCCCGTCGAACGTTTCGTCCCGGATCTGGAAAGCGGGTGAGAGAAGATGTCCACCCCGACGACGGCGCGACCAGACGACGGTTCCGCAGCGGCCGAAGTCGCGATCGCCGCGCCGTTCCTGGTCATGCTCCTGGTGTTCGTGGGCGCCGTGATCCATCGCGGCGTGGACGCTCGCATCCGGATCGACGACGCCGCCCACCAGGCGGCACGCGCTGCCAGCATCGAGCGCACTCCGTCCGCAGCCGCCACCGCCGCCCAGGCCGCCGCGACGAGCGCCCTGGCGCAGGCAGGGGTCGTGTGCACGTCCTTGTCCGTGAGCGCCTCGACCGGCGAGCTGCGCCCCGGCGGTGCGGTGGGCGTGTCGGTGACGTGCCAGGTGGACTTCGGCGACGCGCTCATCCTCGGCGTGCCCAGCGGGAAGACGCTCTCGGCCAGCGCGGTCGAGCCGGTCGACCTCTGGCGTTCCACACCGAACGCGAGGTCGGCGCCATGACCCGTCGTGTCCTCCGGTCGTCCGCTGACGAGGGGCGAGCGACCGCGTTCGTCGTGGTGATCGCCACCGGAATGCTTGCCATGGCCGGGCTCGTCCTCGACGGCGGCCTCGCGCTGGCCTCACATGTGCGGGCAGGCGGCAGGCGGAAGCCGCCGCCCGCGCCGGAGCCCAAGCGATCGACCTGTCGGCTTACCGGTCGACCGGGACGGTGCGGCTCGTTCCCGAGCAGGCCGTTGCCGGTGCCCAAGCCCACCTGGCCGCCGAAGGTGCCGTCGGCACAGTCACCGTCTCCGCTGACACCGTCCTGGTCACCGTCAGCCGCGCTCAGCGCACCCAGCTACTCGGACTGATCGGCATCGGCTCGCTCCAGGTACACGGCACAGGCAGCGCCCGACCGGTCCACGGCGTGACCGCGATCGACCCATGACACCCAACCCCCCAGGAGGAATACACCATGGCGACACCCGAGGAGATCCGCCGACGCGTCGAGACCGCGGACACCGCCCGCAGCACGCGCCGAGCCGACACCGCGCAAAAGATCGCCGAACTCGCCCAGCAACGGGCCCAGATCGTCCAGCAGCTCGGCGAGGTCGATCGTGCACTCGCAGCCGTGCTCGCCGAGGCGCAAGACGTCATGGACATCGACGAGCTGGCCGAGTTCACCGATCTCAAACCCGCAGACCTCAACCAGTGGCTCGGACGACGCAGGTCCGGACGGGGCAAACGCACGAAGACCGCGAGCGAGCGTGGCGACGCGCGCCGACCTTCCTCCGGCGCGCGATCTCCGATCCCGGAGCAGTCGCCCACCCGGCACGACGGCCGGAGTTCGACCGCACTCGCAGGAGTGGCCGGGGAATGAGGTGACAACGTGCGGACGTCGCTTGCCGCCGCGGCGCTGGCCACGCTCTTGGCGGGCCTGCCGTGGGCGCTCACGCACTTCATCGGCTGGCCGCTGCCCGACCGCCTCCCGTCTTGGGAGCAAGTCCGCGACGTCCTGCTGGGACCGATGACACCAGCGTTGCTGCTGGACGTCCTGACCGCCGCGACCTGGCTGGCGTGGGTGTTGTTCGCCCTTGACGTCACACGCTGCGCCACGACGATCGCCCGCGGCAGGCGACTGCCGGACCTGTCAGCCGTCGGACCGGTGTACCGGATCGCGGCCGTGCTCGTCGGCACGCTCCTGATCCCCATCTCCGAACACGTCATCGAACAAGAAGTCCCAGCAGTCGCCGCGTCGTCAAACACGTGGGGCAGGCCGACCGCCGCTTCACACGAGGAATGGCCACGTGCAGAGGAGGAGGCTCCCCGCGCGAAGTCCGCAGTCGTCCAGCCGTACGACCCCGAAACCGATGTGTACGACTCGCTGTGGAGGATGGCCGAACGCACCCTGGGCAACGGCAACCGGTGGCCCGAGATCTTCGAACTCAACAAGGGCAAACCGCAACCCAACGGCGACACCCTCACCCAACCCAGCCTGATCTTCCCCGGCGAAGAGATGATCTTGCCCGCCGACGCGACAACCGCCACGACACCCGACCCTCAGCCATCTCCGCCAGCCCCGACACCGACAGCCCCAGCCGTGCCGGCGACAACGCCAGCCCCCACCACAACGCCACCCACGAGCGCCCCAACGACGGCAAGCACCGCACCTTCGGGCGAACCGGGGTTCAGGTGGGGCGAGGAACTGTTCGTCGGGCTGGGTCTGGCTTCCGCGGTGAGCACGGCCCTCGTGGTCGTTCGCCGGCGGAACCGCCGCCGGTACCGGCCAGGCAGTCGCGATCGGAGCGACCTGCCTGTCGCACCTGTGGTTTACCAGCTCCGGCTGGCGCACCTACGCACGAGCCGTGATGATCGCGACTTCGACGAGCCGGACGTCGCCAGCCGACCTCCGCTGGTGGTGCCAGGGTCCGACGGCAGCTGTGACGAGCCGGGTGTCGTGCCAGCCGGGGTTCGGGATGGTCGTGAGATCGCCGTGGACCTGGCCGCGCTGCACGGCCTTGGGCTGATCGGCGCGGGCGCCTCCGCAGCAATCCGCGCGCTGGTCGTCACTGCCCTGGCTTCGACGTCCAACGCCGAGGGCGCGCGGGTGGTCGTGCCCGCCGAGGACGTCGAGCAGCTGTTCGGTCGGCAGGTTGCCCGGAGTTCCCTGCCGGCGAGCGTGTGCGTCGTGTCGGACCTCGATACCGCGCTGGACGTTCTGGAGACGGAGACCCTGGTGCGCGCCAGCCGACTTCCGCTCGACGACCGCCATGGACCGGTCGTGCTGGTGGCGCGCGTGCCCGGACCGCAGTCCCGGCGGTTGCAGGCGGTGCTGGACAACGGGGCCGGTGTCGGCGTGGTCGGGCTGTTGCTGGGCCAGTGGAGTCCGGGTGTGACCGCCTACGTTCGCGAGGACGGGACCGTGTCGGCGACGAGCCCCGGCCCCGGCGAGCCTTTGCGCGGCACCAGCATGTTCCGCTTGGGTGATCACCACGCCCGAGAAATCCTTGACCTGCTGCTCCTGGCGCATTCGAACGAGCCCGACGAAGCCTCGGCCGCCGACGCCGAACTCGAACTCCTCGATGGCGAGGACGACCGACCAGCCGCCGACACCAGCGCCGTCAGTCCGCCACCTGACGTGACGAAACCACCGGTCGGCCAGCCACCTGCGAGCAGCGAGGCGGCCCCGGCGCCGTTGCGGATCACGGTGTTGGGCCCGCCGCGGGTGTGGTGGCGTCCCGGGGCTATCGATGAGCAGCGCGAGGTCACTTCAGCGTTCCAGCCACGCGTGCGAGAACTGGTCGTGTTCCTGGCACTGCACCTCGAGGGCGTGAACCGTGACGCGCTGACATCCGCGCTCTGGCCGAACAGCCGCCCGGACAAGACAACCAACGCCCTGAACTCCACCATGAGCCGGCTCCGCCGATGTGTGGCCGCCGCGACCGAAGGATCAGTCCCCGACATCATCCTCGTCGGCGAGGGTCGCTTCAGGCTCAACACGGCCCTCGTCGAAGTCGACTACTACCGCTTCACGACCGCCGTCGCCCGACGCCGCACCGCGACGACCGACCGGCAACGGGCAGAGGCGTACCGCGACATCGTCGACTCCTATACCGGCCCGCTGGCCGACGGACTCGACGCCGAATGGATCGAAACGCCTAGGGAAGCAGTTCGCCGGGACGCCATCGACGCCGTGGCAGCTCTCGCCCGCACGCTGATCGACCAAGACCCGCAAAGGACACTCGACCTGCTGGAGGTGGCGCGCTCCTTCGACCCGCACAACGAGCTGATCTACCGGGACATCATGCGATTGCAGGAACGCCTCGGGCAGTTGGACGCCATCCCACGCACGCTCGACCTGCTGACCGCCCGACTCGCCGAAATCGACGAGCGCCCCACCGAGCACGCTTTCAGCCTGGCCGCACGCCTGCGCGCACGCAGCGACACCGAACAAGTCACGCAGCCAGCGGGCGACTGAAAGACTTCCGCGTCTTCCGCATCGATCGAATACGAGAGAGGTATCCATCCTCCGTCGTTGTACCGGTTTTCAATCGACCGGCCGTCAATGCTAATGTGCAAACACATCGAGCAGGATCGCATCATTCACCAAGACAGAAGATGAGTAGAACGTGCGAAGATCCTCACTCGCGCACCCGAAAAGGCATTGGGGAGTGCCGGCGCGGCAGCCGCGAGATGCACCGACTGCAACGGTCGGGACGCGTGCGACCCATCCTCCGCGAGGCGACCGAGGTGCAGACAGAGGATCACACTGGGGATCAGGTCGGGGATCAGGTTAGACCGGTGCCCACGCAGCCGGAGAAGGTGCCGGAAGGCGGGACGGCAAGGGGCTCGCCGTCCTCCCAGACTCGCTTGACCACAAGCAGGTGGAGACATCGGGCCGGGTGGCGGGCTGGCTCCTCGGAACTCTCTGGGGCCGGTCCAGCAGGCGGTCACCTGCCGCTCTCGCGGCCATCCACCTTCCTTGATTCCTGCCACCCCATTCCCTCTCACTTCAGTCAGCCCGTTTGCATTTTGCATTGTCATCGCGCGAACGAAATCGACCGGTTCGCATTCGCGCGGCGTTCGCGCATGTCGCGCGATTGGCGAAATCCTTTCAAGTACAAGCTGCCGACATTGCAACCAAAAGAGTCTTGAAAAAGTCCGTCAAACCGGTTGCACACCGCCACAAGTCGAGCAACAATTGAATTGGCAGACGGGACGGGGCGGAAACGCCGACCACATCCCGGCAATCATTTCCCAAATCCACGCGTGGCGTGAGCCATGCCCGCACATCAGGGGTCCGACATGACAACCGAACAGTTCCCGGGCGTGCGTCCGGACATCGCCCGCGCATGGCAGAACGGGTGTTTCGAACTACCGTCCACGGGTTGCCCGGGTTGTTCGGACGGCCGACGGTTTTTGCAGGTGGCACCCGCCGGCTCAGTTTACCGACAAGACGAGATCATCGACATCCACGACGTTTTTTGCACGGAACTTCCCCCGCCCGGTCCCGCATCCGACTACTACCGCCGGTAACCCGCCCGGTCCCCACCGCGCCGAACCGAACACCCGCGACCGGAAAGGGGTTGCGACGATGTCCGCTCCCACACCACCTCCGACGCCACCGCCCGCGTCCACGTCGTCCGCACGGCTGCGCAATGGGCAACTGCGCGCGATGGTCGCCCGGGTGCTCGCCGATGCTCCCGCAGGGTCGACGCTCACGCCGCGCGCGATCGCGCGCACGCTCAACCGGTCCTCGGGCGCGGTGGGCAACGCCTGCCGGGTGTTGGCTTCGCGGCGTGAGGCGGAGGTCGTGTCGGGCTCGCCGTTGGCGTACCGGGCGACCGCGACCACGTCCACGGTCGCCGCCGTCGCGATCATTGCCGGGACCCCGCCGCCGCCCCGGAAACGCCGCTCGAAGGCATCCTCCACGACGTCCCCACCCCCGCCGGCGGTGTCCTTGTCGACTGCGGCGGTGACGGGTCCGGTCATGCGACCGAACGGGATGGCGTACCACCCCCGCCGGTTGTCCGGGATGCCGGACGTCACGGCGTTGCGGAAGTTGCGTGAGGCGGGCGTCGCCGCGCTGATGTACGGACCGCCGGGGACGGGGAAGACCTCGGTGGTGGAGGCGGCGTTCCCGGACCTGATCACGGTTCAGGGCGACGGCGACACCACGGTCGCCGACCTGGTCGGCGAGTACACGCAAACCGGCGACGGGCGCTACGTTTTCGTGCACGGACCCCTGGTCCGCGCGATGCGCGAAGGTCGGACGCTGTTCGTCGACGACGCGACCCTGATCCCGCCGACCGTGCTCGCCGTGGTCTACCCGGCGATGGACGGGCGCAGGCAGATCATCGTCAAGGCCAACGGCGGCGAAGTGGTCGACGCGGCACCCGGGTTCTACGTGGTCGCCGGCCACAACCCCGGGGTTCACGGCGCGGTGCTCACCGACGCCCTGTCCTCCCGGTTCAGCGCGCAGATCCGGGTGTCCACCGACTACGACCTCGCGACCCAACTCAAGATCGACAAACGGGCGGTCACCGTCGCCCGCAACCTCGCCACCCGGCAGTCCAACGGCGAGATCGGGTGGGCACCGCAACTACGGGAACTGTTGGCGTTTCAGAAGATCGCCGGCGTGTTGGGCGTGGGTGCCGCCGCCGGGAACCTCGTGGGCACCGCCCCGGAAGAGGACCGCGACACCGTCGCCGCCGTCGTACGCCAAGTGTTCGGATCCCCGTTCGAACCGCTCGCACTCGGTTCCCGCATCTGACCACCACACCAGCACCGTCCCGAAAGGACAGACCCGATGAGCGCGCACATCACCGCCGACCCGACCGCGACCGGCACCGCCGTGTTCCCGGCACGCCCGGAATGGCTCACCCTGTCCGCCGCGTTGGCCGGCGAGGTGCCCCTGATCGCCGACCGCGAGGGCATCGTGGTCACCATCGCGCCCGGTGCGGGCAACGGTGCTGCGGCGTGTTTCTACCCCACCCTCGACCTGATCGAGGTGGACGGCGACCACCTCAAGATCGACCCCGCGACCGCCGACCCCGCCAACCCGTCCGACCGGACCCGCTACGCAGGCGTGTGGGGCGCGCTCACCCACGAATGCGGACACGCCAAGCACACCACGTGGAAACCACCCGACGACACACCGCCGGACGTGCTCGACGCCGCGAAGTTGATGGAGGAGCCCAGAATGGAGGCGGCACAGGTCCGCCGCCGCCCCGACGACCGACACTGGCTGCGGGCGTGCACCAAGGAGATCGTCGCCGCCGACTTGTTCGACGATCCCGACGAGCCGCCGCAGATGACCAAGTACAACGCCGCGCGGTCCGCCACCCTGCTGCTGGGACGGGTCGACGCCGGCATCCTCACCCGCGCCGAAACCGCGCCGCTGACCTCGGTGGTCCGAGGCGTACTCGGCAAGGACACCCTGCGCGAACTACGGGCGTTGTGGCGTGAGGCACTGCGCACCGCCGACGACGACGCCGACACCATGGTGGAACTAGGCCGCCGATGGTGCGAGATCGTCGCCACCGACCCTGAATCCGACCCGTCCGGCACACCCGACCCGTCCGGCACCTCCTCGGAGCCGACGCCGTTGTCCGACGCCATCGACGCCGTACTCGGCAAAGTCGCCCGCGCGGTCGCCAAACACCGCCTCCCCCAAGATCCCGCCGCCCGCGCCGCCGATGAACGCGCGCGCGAGTCCGCCGCCGCAACAGCGGCCGAACACGCACGCGAGGTCGTGTTCGACTCGTCCGAACCCGGTGACGGCACGACCGAGACCGCCGGCACCCGCCCGCCCACCGCACAGGAACGCAACGCCGCACGCGTCCTCGGCCGGACGTTGACCACCGCCGGAATCCGTGACCGCGTAGCGGTGAAGACCGCCTCGCCCGTCCCGCCCGGACGGCTGCGGATGCGCGGGGCCCTGGCCGCCGACGCCCAACGCGCCGCCGGCGCGCTGCCCACCGCCGCACCGTTCACCCGCACCACCCGCACCCCGGTCCCGACACCACCGCTACGGCTGGGCATCGCCTGCGACGTGTCCGGTTCCACTCACGCCGTCACCAAAGCCGTCGCCTCCACCGCCTGGATCATCGCCAACGCCGCCCGCCACACCACCGTCCCGACCCGGACCGCAACGGTGATCTTCGGTCACCACGTCCGCCCGATCACCCGCCCCGGCACCACCCCGGCCGAGGTCACCCTGTTCGACGCGCGCGACAACTGGGAGGACATTCCCACCGCCATCGACGCCATCGACGGCGCACTCGGCCTGTCCCGCCCCGACGCCGCCCGCCTGCTGGTCATCGTGTCCGACGGCGACTTCCGCGAGCAGCCTCGCAACGACGGGCAGAAACGACTCGACCGGTTGCGCGCCAGAGGTTGCGCCGTCCTGTGGCTGACCCTCAACCACCGCGACACCCCACTGGCCGGCGCGACCGTCCACCGCCTGACCCACCACGAAATCCAAACGATCCCCCACCGCCGGGGCAGCGTGACTCTCTACTGCTCGTGCGGATGGGTCAAGGACTGCCCGACCACCACCGACGCGGACACGCACACCGCACACCACCTCGCCACCGCACCACCCGCCACCGACATCGCCAAGGCAGTCGGCCGCGCGGCCGTCGCCGCCCTCCGCACCGCCCGCTAAACGCACGGGAGGAACATCATGCTGGTCAACCACGACTGGGAACCGGGCGTGTGGATCAACGGACGCCGCTCCGAAGATCCTGCCGGGACCGACTGCTTCGGCGCGTTCGCCCACAGCGCGCACACCGACCTGATCACCGCGCGCGACACGGGCGAACTCCCCGACCACGTCGAGTTCACGGTCGGTGCCACCACCCTCAGCAAGCTGTGGAACGACGACGGCGAACCCTCCTCGATGCTCCTGACCGTCCGCATCAACGGCCTCGCCACAGTCGTGGTCGAGGGCGCACATGAGGCGTTGGTATCCGGTGACGAGGCAGCGGGCGACGTCGCAGCCGCCGTCGTCGGGGTCGAAGACGTGGGGTTCGCCGACCGGTACGGCGCAGTCCGGGCACCGCTCGATGAAGTCGATCAGGGGTGGCGATGGTGTCCGGGGATCGGTGGTCTCGTTGTGCACCACGGCGTTGTCTCCTCGTGTTGGTGATCGGCGGTCACTGGTCGGCGGCGTGGGGGAGGTAGCAGTCTTCGTCGCACTCCTGGGTGCCGGTGGTGGTGATGAAGGGGCAGTCGTCGCGGTGGGCTTGGGTGAAGGTGACGCTGCCGTCGTCGTGCTGGATGATGTGCAATCGGTTGCCGTGGGTTGTCGCCCAGGTGATGTCGTCCGGGTCGACGCGGTGTTGGCTGTCATAGCCGTGGGCGTTGGCCAGGAGCGCGCTGATCGCGTCGAGCAGGTGGGGCGTGAGGGCGGGGGCGCTGGTGGTCGGGGGCGCGAGGATCGCGGCGGCGCGGCGGATGAGGCGTTCTGCGGTCTTGCCGAGGAACGTGTCGGCGGTGAGGTCGGTGCGTGGGTGCGGGGTGTCGTACCACCATTCGACCGTTGGTTCGTCGGCGAGATGGGTCCACGTGCCGTAGTCGTTGATCATTTCGACGTGGGCGAGGCTTTGCTCGGCGTAGAAGTCGCGGTGGACGGTGGCGCGGACGGTGCGTCCGGTGATCTCGACGGTTCGGACGAGTCGGTAGTAGTCGCGGTGGGTTTCGGCGGTTTCGTCGCGTTCGACGATGGCGGCGGTCATGGCGTTGTCTCCCTTGGTTTCCTGAACGCGGTGGGCCGGGGTTGGTTGGTCAGAAGCCGAGTGAGTGTGGGCTGTAGTCGGTGGGTTGGTGTTGTTCGTCGACGAGGAACACGAACCCGGCGTACTGGTGGTAGCGGTCCGGGGGGATGTGTTCGACGGCGAGGCGGTCCATGGTGGAGATGGCTTCACGCTTGAGGCTTTGGCGCACGGCGGGGTCTGCGAGGGTGGGTTGGAGGCGGACGCTGATCAGCGTCCCGGCCGGTGTCGCGTCCTGTGCTTCGACGTGGGCGAGGCTGACGGTGATCTCGATGTGTGCGGGGAGGCGTCCGGCGGTGCGGGCGGCGACCAGGTCGTCGTGGACCTGGTGGGCGAAGTTGGTCATGGGGTCGTCGGTGAGGGTGGAGGCCTGTCCGTCGATCCACACGCCGGGGGTCCAGGATTGATCGATGAGCATCGGTGGCTCCTGTGGCGGGGTGGAAGGTCACAGGCATTCGATGAGTTGCCGGCTGCCTTCGGCGGTGCGACGCAGTTCCTCCTGGGACACAAGCGGACGACCGGGGCGGAGGAGGTTCGCTACGGGGTGGCCCGGTGCGGTGTCGTCGAGGTGGGCTAGGGCGGCGTCGGTGAGGCGGTGGTCGCCTCGGATGAACGCCGACATGGCCAGGAGTGCGGCCGGGTTGGCGCGCGCCGGGGATGGGCTTGCGGCGACGAGTTCGATCCACAGTTTCTCGGCCGCATCGGCGTGCTCGCCGACGGCGAACGACAGGCAGCAGTCGTGGACCATGTTGTCGGACAACGCCAAGGTCAACTCGGCGACCTCGAAGTCGGACAGGCGTGTGGTTCGTGTGGCGGCTTGTTCGACGTGCGTGTGGACCATGTCGTAGCGGGAGCGGTGCACGGTCGGCCGGTCGGGTTCGGTCGGGCCGGCCGCCTTGGTGTCGTCGAAGTGGGAGGCGAGGCTCAACATGACGGCGGCGCGGTCGAGGAGGATGTCGTCGGGGTCGGGGATCAGCGCTGCGGTGGTGGTTGTGCGTGTCGTGGAGCGGTGGGTGGCCCAGACGCGGCGGCCGTCGAAGGTGTAGATCCAGTCGGCGTGGCGATCGTCCTCCCACGGCCAGGGCCAGCCGTCGACCGGCATGTGCGCGGTGGTGGGTTCGCCCTCACCCCACACCGACAGCAGGTCCGAGACCGCGAACAGGAACTCCTTGAGGTCGGTGGCCTCCAACATCAGGTGTCCACAACGGACATTGCGAAGCGCGGCGGATGAAATGTCGCCACCGTGCAGCGATCCCAACCAACGTGGCGGGTCGGCGTTGTCGGGTGCGTGGTAGAAGTCCGCGATCACACCCGATTGCGGTGCGGTTCGAGCGGTGTCCCTGATCATTTCCCTTCACTTCCCGTTGTCCGTCGGGATTGGTTTCGGCCGAGGGCGTTTGTGGAGGTTGTGTGGGTACCAAGGTCCGTCCCGGGAACCGGTCTCGTCGCCGAACACGAGTGAACCGGCGTAGTGGCGGTGTAGGTTGGGTGGGGAGGTGTTCGGCACCGCGCCGATCGAGGATGCGCATGACGATCTTGGCGACGTGTGGGCGGATGGGGTGGTCGGCTGTTCCGGCCAGGACACGTGGACCGGCTGGTGGCCAGGCCACCTCGACTGCGAACGACTCGGCTGGATGATCGGCCCCGGCCTCCCCGACCTCGCCCGCCTCCTCACCCAAGCCGTCTGGGACCCACAGGACCACATCTGGACCGCCCCACCCGACCACGGCCGGCCCCGATGACCACCACACCCGGCCTCGCCGTCCGAGCCGTACGCGCCGCACGAGCCCACCGCGCCGCCGACCCCGACGGGTTCCGCCACCGCCACGACACCCAGGACACATGGAACCGCTGGGCACGCCGCGCCCGAGTCACCCGCACCCTGGCCACCGCACTACAGGTCCCCGTCGACGCCGTCCTCGTCACCGACGACCCACACCGCACCTACCCCACCCGCACCGGACCGGTCCCCGGTGACCTGATCACCATCACTGACCCGCCCACCGGCCGCACATGGCAGTTCATCCCCGACCACACCACCCCCGGCCAGGCATGGCTCCTCCTCGCCCCCTGCCCGGACTGCACCACCCAGATCCCACTCACCCGCATCGCCACCCTCACCGACCTCGGCAACCACCTCGACCCCCGCACCCACACCCACCTGGCCGACCACGCACGCGACCCCGCCCACCACAACCCCGACTGCACCCTCGTCCACCCAACAACCACCACCACACCCCGCGAACCGCTGTTCACCCCCGTCGACAACACCGACGACCTGCGGTGCACCCTCTGCGGCGCGATCAACACCGCCGAAGGCGAGTCGTTCGAGAGCATCGGCGGCACCACGGAACGGCCGGAACGCTGCACCGCCTGCGGCACCACCGACGGCGACTGCGACCTCTCCGCCCTGATCTGACCACCCGGCGAGAACGGCGTTCCACCGGACGTGTGACCACGACGGGGTGGTCGACCGGCACAGACGACTTTTTGTCGGTGGTGCTCGATACCGTCCGCCCATGAGTCTCACGTCGGGACTGGGATCGCCGCAGACTCCCCTCCGGCGGTTCCTGGATCGTGAGTTGTCCGCCGGCACGCGGCCGTTGCGCGCGAACTACCGTGCTCGGCTGGCGACCCCGCACCTGGTGCTGCCGGGCGAGGGCGTCGGAAACGAGGCCGGAACCGTCGGAACGGCGGTCGATCAACGATTGCGCCTGGCGTTCACCACCGCCGACCCGGTCGACCTGGCCACCCGAGCCGGCGTCCTGCTGAGTGACGAGTACGCGTCCGAGCCGGACCTCTACGGACACCGCGCGCACGTGAACACGGTGCTGGCCGCTCTCGGTCGCGAGCTGATCGCCGCGATCACCGCACTCGTCGCCGACCTGGCGCTCGACGACCGCAGCCGGCCCCTCACCCGTGTCGACGAGGACGAAGAACGCCTGGCGCGGATGCTGTTGGTCGCCGCCTGGTACGCGCTGCGGTACCGAGTACCGATCGCGTTTCCCGAGACACCGCTGTTCAAGGCCGTCATCGCCGACCCCGGCGGGTTCACCTTGCCGCGGATGCTCGCCATCCCACACCACGACCTCGTCGACGACGTCCTGGCGCAACTCGACCTCGCCCAGCACGGCCCACTCGCCGCACTGCGCTCTGCCTCGACGCCGAATCGCTGCCACCCAGGACCGACCTTCGACGGAAGCCACCACGTCACCGCGGACGCCGACCTGATCGTCGACGGCCTGCTCCTGGACTTCAAGAGCACCCGCCGCATCCACGACTTCCCGCAACTCACCATGCAGCAACTGCTCGGCTACGCCCTGATGGACTACGGAGACCACTACGAGATCGACGCGGTGGGTGTGTACCTCACCCGCGCCGGTGCTCTGGTCAGCTGGCCCGTCGAGGACTACCTGCACCTGCTCGGCGCCCGCCGCCGAGACCTGAGCGACTTCCGCACGGTGTTCGCCAGCTTGCTGAGCCACCCCGCCTGCCCGGCCGACTCGGTCCCGACGCCGGAACAACGCATCATCGTCGACCACCTCCTCGCAGAACTGGCCACGCGCATCGCCCGCGGCTGCTGCCCGGTATGCGGCACCGGCCTCGACGACGCGGCACACCGAATGAGGCGGCGCTACTGCTCGCCACACTGTGCCAACCGCGCTCCGACGCTTCGACGCCACGGCTGGCTCGGATGAACACCGCCACGCCAGCACACAGGCTCTGGCCGGATCAGGGCGACGTGAGCGTCCCAGGAACGCCGTTTAGGGACGGGACTACGCGCTTGCGTGCCTAACACCGGCCCGGAAGGCCCCAGCCCCGGGAAAGGATCGACTCCCCGCGAGACCCTCCGCCGGGCCCGGGTCGCGCGATATGATCGGTCGGTGCTCGCGGGTTGAGGGTGGCAGTCGAACTCTTCGCCACGGGAGCAGTGGATCCCACGAGTCTGTGGTCGCTCGGGACCGCCTTCGCAGTGTGGTTGTCAGCAGGATGGATCGGCCGGAAAGCAGAACGCATGTTCCGGGCCGAACTGGTAGCCGACGACGAGCAGGACGAAGGAGGTGGTCGCCGATGACCAAACCGAACAACGCTCGGCACGACAAGATCAACGTGCGGAACTACGCCAAGCGGGGAGCGCTCCTCACCGCGTGGCTCGTTGCGAGGGCGGTCCAAGACGACCAACGAGACCAGATCGTGTGGGCTCTACTGCCACCCTGAGCCCGCGAGGCAGCGGCCGAGAACGGCCGCGCTCGCACCAGTCCAGCCGGACGAACGAGCGCTGGGCATAGCGAAGCCCACCGTCCTCAGTCTCTTGGCCGGAGCGTGGAGCGGTGGGCTTCCCGTCCGAACTACCAGCGGAAACCGGTGTTCGGGTGCCGGACCATCGATCCGGACAGTGGAAAGGTGCGCGCTCCGGCGGTCCCCGGTCACGTTACTCGTGTGATGAGGATCACACTTCACGGCGCGACTGTCGCGGTTCCCCTGACAGTGTCAACCGCCAGACTGATCCCCACGAGTCCTTCGTCCTCAGTCTTCTTGGCCGGAGCGGGGCGGCGGGCTTCCCGTCCGAACACACAACTGGAGATCGAGATGTTCCGACTGTCCCCGCCCACACCCGTGGGCGGCCTCGAACGTACCCTGCCGCGCCCCAGCCCCGTGTGGGTCGTGGTCGTCCTCATGTTCGGCACCGGGTGGGAGACCGCGCAGCCCGCGGTGCTGCTCGGCGCGCTGGCGATGCTCGTGCTGCTGACGCTCAACACCACATTGGCACCGCACGGCGCCTGAGATGGGCTCGACGGCCGCCGGTGTCCCGGTCCCGAACGTTCGGGACCGGGACACCGGCGTGCCCAACACCGACCGACACGCTCGCCACGCGCAACTGCTCGCCGACGCCAAGAACGGCGACCGGGCCGCGCTCGACGCACTCGTAGCCGAACTGACCCCGCTGATCTGGCACGTCGCCCGCGCCGCCGGGTGCACCCAGCCCGAGGCCGAGGACGTCGTGCAAAGCACCTGGCTGGCCCTGCTCGACCACATGCAGCGCATCCAGGAGCCGAAGTCGTTGGCGGGCTGGCTGGTCGTCACCGCGCGTCGCATTGCGCAGCGCCTGCGGTCCTCACAGGTCGCGCTGGACAGAGTGGCCTCGTCCTTGGTCACCGAGCAGACGGCCGCCGGCACCCACGTCGTCGAAAGCCCCGAAACAGGCCTTGTGCAGGACGAGGACCACGCCGCCCTGTGGCGAGCATTCGCCCGACTGCCCGAGCGAGGACAGGAGCTGCTGAGGCTGCTGACCAGCTCCGGGACCAGCTACGCCGACGTCGCGCAATCGTTGAACATGCCGGTCGGCTCGATCGGCCCCGCACGCACGAGGACGTTGAACCAACTGCGGAAGCTGCTGGAAGAGGAACACGGCCGCGACACCAGCGGCGACAACACCACGGCCTGGACGGTGCTCAAGCAGTGGGGCGTCGCGACCGATGACCAGGCGCGCACGGTCAGGGCGTTCATCGACCGGCAGCGGCGGAGGTTCGACAACCCCAACTACGGCGTGCTCCGCCGCCCGATCCCCGGTCTGGAGAAGAACCGCCTCGAACTGGCCTTGGACGAGCCGGACGCTGTCCCGGTGATCCCGGACCTGATGCCGGAGAAGGAACGCGCCGCGATGCGGGCCTTCTTCCACGCCAGCGGCGCCCGGGTGGTCCGAGCGGTGCTCGACGACCTGCGCGCCGAGTTCCCCGACGTGCGCCGCCCGGAACACCGACGGGGCCGCAAGGGAGCGCAGAAGGACCTCCACGAGCTGTACCAGGCACTCAGCGTGGTGACAGCCGGAAACCCAGGGACCGTGGCAAAGACGCCTCATGCCAGCAACACGCGCAATCGGTGAGCCTGAACACGGCTTCGGGTCCTTCGTGTGACCGCCGCACCCTGTGCCCCGGCGCGCAGTAGCCTTCGGCGGATGACCGACTTAGGCCAGTTCGGCGTAGCTCTCGACCGGGCGATGCTCAACCAGGCAGGCCGCGACCTCTACCTGGGCAGCGACAGCGCAGCCCGCGGCCCCGGACTTGCCTCGCTGGCGGTCCCCGAGGACGTCACCCACACCGTCCGCGGGCGCGGCGAGCTGCTGGGAGAACTCGTTGCCACGGTACGACAAGGCGGTCAGGTCGTGGTGCTGCACGGCAACGGGGGCTACGGCAAGACCACCGTCGCGGCCGAACTGGCAAAGCTGGTCGCCCACTCCCATCACGTGTGGTGGGTCGACGCCACGAGCGCGGCCAGTGTCACTGAAGGCCTGCGCGAGGTCGCGCTGCGCACGGGCGCGTTACCGGATGAAGTGCGCGCAGCGTGGTCGGGCGACGCCTCGGCCACCGACCTGCTGTGGTCCGGGCTGGCCGGTTACCCGGCTGCGTGGCTGCTGGTGCTCGACAATGCCGACGACCCGCGACTGCTCGCCCCCGAAGGTCGGCTGACCGCGGGCCGTGGCTGGCTGCGCCGGCCGCCGACCAGCGGGACCGTGATCGTGACCAGCAGGGACAGCCGCTCCTCCACCTGGGGCCGGTACCGCCTGGTACCGGTGGGCGTGCTCGACGTCGAGGACGCCGCCGCCGTGCTGTTGGACCTGGCCCCCGACGCAGGCACCCTCGCCGAGGCGCGCGAGCTGGCGACGCGGCTAGGCGGACTGCCGCTGGCGCTGAGGCTGGCAGGCACCTACCTGAAGTCCACCAGCACGATGATGACGGTCCCGGGCGCCGCAACGCCCCGGTCGTTCGCCGAGTACGAGGTCGCTCTCGCCGACGGCCTGGATCTCGCCGGCACCACGGCCCAGAGCGAACGTGAGCTGCTGTCCCGCACGTGGGAACTGAGTCTGGACCTGCTCGCCGAACGGGGAGCGCCGCTCACCCGCCCGCTGCTGCGGCTGCTGTCCACCTTCGAGCAGATGCCCATCCCGACCGCGCTGCTCGACGCCCGGATCCTCGCCGATTCCGACCTCTTCGCCGGTCTCACCGCTCACCACCTGGCCACGCTCTTGGAGGACCTGCGCGGATTCGGCCTGATCGAGTACCGCTCCGGCGACCCGGTGGACGTCGTCGTCCTGCACCCGCTGGTGCGTGAGGCCAACCTCCACCACGGCGACACCACCTCGCAGGACGAGGTCCGCTGGCGTCTACTCGAACGTGGCACCTCCACGCACGACCCGAGCGACCCTCAGGTATGGCCGATGTGGCGGGCGATGCTGCCGCACTGCATGCCGGAGGGCACACCGGACGCAATTTCGTGGGCCGCCGCGATGTTCTGCTACCACGTCGGCCTGGACGTGGAGTCCGAGGCGCTGTACCGGAAAGTGTTGGCCTCACGCCTGGACGTACTCGGCGCCGAGCACGTGGAGACGCTGAACATCCGCATGGCCCTGGCGACGATCCTGTACAAGCGCGGTGACCACTTCGCCGCCGAGCAGGAGTACCGCGCGCTGGTGGAGGACTTCGAGCGCACGTTCGGCCCTGAACACCCCGACACGCTCAGCTGCCGCTACACGCTCGCACTCGCCTTGGCCGAGCGGGACACCCACCTCGCCGAAGAGGAACTGCTCGACCTGCTCAAGGTCCGCACACGCGTCATGGGCGCCGAGGACCCGGACACCCTCGACGTCCGGCAGATGCTCGCGTGGTTGCGCATGACCCAGGACGGAGGCGACGGCGAAGCCGAGGCACGTGAAGTGCTGCGCCTGCAACGCCAGGCGCTCGGGCCGGACCACTCCGCCGTGCTGTTCGCCCACTACCAGATCGCCGGGTACCTGGACGACCAAGGCGACCTGGAGGCCGCCTCGGCCGACTACGACAGCCTGGTCACCGCGTACACGAGAACCTTCGGTCCCGAACACCGCTACACCCTCGACGTCCGTCACGCCCGCGCCGTCGTCCTGGGCAGACGCGGCCACTTCGCCGCCGCCGAAGCCGAACTCCGCGAAGTCCTGGCCATCCGCGAACGCCTTCTCGGCGACGACCATCCCGAAACCCAGCGCACCCATCCCAGCCTGAAACTGATGATCTTCGCCAACGCCGCCACCGCCCCCACGGACACAGAACAACAACCGGACCGCGACCCGATCGGCGAGCGATCGGGTACACAGTCCGGTTGAGTGTCGCCGTGAACGTCCGCTACTGCCTCGACGTCTCGACGGCGTCGCCGTCGGCGCGAGTGATCGCGTAGGTTTTGGGCTTGTCGCTCACGCGCACGGCGTAGCCAGCCGCGACCAACTTCTCCAAGGCGTTCGCCACCGCGCCCGGGGAACGCCGCAACGCCTTGCCGATCCCGTTGGGGCTGATCGCCTCCCCGGCGTGTTCGCGCAAGTAGTCCTCGACCATCCCTCGCAGCGCTCCGGGTGCCAATCGCTTCGACGCCTCCGTGTCATCTGAAGAGATGCTTTCCACGGCAGCGTCGCTATCTTGCACCTCAGCGGGCGATTCGTCGGCCGGTTGCCCCTCCTCGCCCGGCTGGATGGACCAGCGGTCGGCTGCCCGGCGTCCTCCGTCGGCGATACCGGACATGCGCGTGACGAGTCCCGCTTCGAGCCAGCGCATGAGGATCTTCGGTGCCGTGGACTTGCCGATACCGGCGGCGGCCGACAGTTCGGCGGCGGTGCTGCCCGGCTTGTCCAGCATCGCCTGCCACAGCTTGTCCTCCGCTTCGGTTCGCCCGTGTGCCTTCTCGGTGGCCGACGGCTTCGCACCATCGGTGTTGCTGTAGGTGGACATGACTGCCTCGCTTCGTCGTGATACCGCGAATGGTCATGCCCCGGCCGGAGCTACGGGCCCGGCGCGCACCCGGTGTCGAATCAGCCCGCAGGACTATGAACGCTTCCTTGCGGGTGTGAAGTCAAGTCGGCCCTCAACAGATCGCCGGATCGTCTCTTGTGGACGCTCACGCGACACAAACCATTGACTGGTAATTCTTCCGCCAGCCGTGCCTTGCCCGGCGAACACCGGTGCGTGGACGGCTCGGTGTGGTGCCCTTCCAACCGGACGATGTCGTCAATCGCGGCGGCATCGGCCTGCGCCAGCGCCCGTGGGCTGCTCGGCATCACCGGCACCACGCTCATGCCGTCCACACTCGCGCTGATCGGCAGCATGTTCCGCGATCCGCGCCAGCGCGGCGCCGGGGTCGTGTTCCTGCGCCGGCAGCGGCGGCTGAGCCTGCCGCTGCTCGACCTCCGACTGTTCGCCGCGCGGCCGTTCCGCGACGCGCTGCTGGTCCTGCTCGCCGCGCTCGCCTGCGTCGCCGGGGTCTACCTGTTCGCCGCGCTCTACCTCCAGCAGCAGGCGGGGCTGTCCCCCATCAGGGCCGGGTTGTGGGTGGCGCCTTCCGCCGTGGCGATGGTCCTGACCTCAATGGCGGCACCCGCACTGGCCCGCCGGATCCCGGTCCACCGCCTGCTGGTGTGGTCACTGGCGGTGTCCGCAGTCGGCTTCGCCGTGCTGGCCCGGACCCCGGACGACCAGGGGTCGCGCCGCTGGTCGCCGGACTCGTGCTGATCTACCTCGGCCTGGGGCCGGTGATGGCGCTGAGCATGGACAGCGTGGTCAGCGCGGCGCCACCAGACCGGGCCGGTGCGGCATCGGCGTTGTCCGAGACCAGCGTGGAGTTCGGGCTGGCACTCGGCGTGGTGGTGCTCGGCAGCACCGGCACCTTCGTCCAGCGCGGGCACGGCTTCACCGCCGGGCTGGCCGTGGTCGCGGTGATCGGCGCAACGGTGCTCCTCAGCCTTGCGATACTCGCCAGCCAGCGTCCGGCAGCCTGAACGCACGGACCGGAACGGCTTCGACGCGCGAACAATGCCTCATGTCCACACGGAAGTGCTCACATCGGCGAGGAAGCGACAGCTACATGTAGCTTCCACTCGAACTTGAGCACTTTCAGGAATGCTTGAGTACTCGCCGCATACGTGTCCATATTGACCGACTCGACACAGCAGCTTTGCACGTAACAGCAGGGGACAATCGTGCCACCCATGCCGCTAAACTCAATGCAGATAATTGTATCTCTGGCGCACTTCAGTGGCGGGTGCATGCAACGAAATACAGATGATTCGATGTTTCACTAGAAAGTGATCACAGGATAGTGTAGACTCACCCTGTGGGCAACATCACAGCGACAGTAAATGTGGTGGTGGGTGAATAGACGACTGGTCTACGTAGCATTCGTTGTTGCTTGCCTCATACTCCTCGGCTACGGACTCGCCACATCTCGATCATCGCTTGGGTTCCTTCTGGCGAGTGGCGCGATATCAAGCTTAATGGCGTCGCTAATCTGGGTCGCATTGAACAGTCGCGAGTTTGGCGCTCAAAGAGAGATCATTGATCGGCTTTTAGAGCTTGAAGCCCTCGCTGACATCAGGGCACGTACAGGCGCACTTCGAGTCGACGGAAAGTATTCCGACAAGCCTGATTACTGGAATCGCCTAATGCAGGGCACCAATGGCCGGTTAATAATTATGGGACACAGCCTACAAAGCTGGTTAAAGCCAGAGTACCAAGCGCTTTTTAAGTCTGCAATTGGACGTGTTGCCCGCAACGGAGGGGACGTCTGCTTCCTGCTGCTAGCCCCCAACGGTACCGCTCAGAGGCGTATCCAGGAAATGTGCGGCCGCGATCATGCTTCGAAAACAAAACGAACAGCCCAAGCCTTAGTCGCGTTTCGCGATTCACTTCCATCTCGCGTCCGCAGTCGGATTGATCTTCGATATCTACCAGAGGATGTCGAGCCCTACTATATGGCGATTATTACAGACGCTGGACTGGACTTTACCCCATATCTTCACGTCGAAGATAGCAAGGATGTCGTACATCTTTCATTCGATCACAACTCGCCATTTGCACGAAGTGTTGTCACCGATATTACGTCCCTGCGAGGAAAATCCAAGCAATTCTGACTAGCGAGGCCCCCATGGAGATCGTGCAAAGAATGAAGGCGACAACGAACTACTCTACACGAGGTTGGAATCGCGAAGAAGCTACACGGTATGTCGTCGACGTCGGCGGCAAGATCGTCGAGGCTTCGCACTTTCGACACTTCCTAGACGACACTTATGTTAAAGATGTGGTAGAGCTTCCCACGAGCTACGGATGTGCTGTGGGGTGCCACCACTGCGCGGCTACCGAACTCGGTACCCATGAAGCTTTGGCGCACACGGAGGTGCATGATATCGCCAAATTCGTGACAGAGGACCAATCCTTGCCTCGGAGTTCGCGATTCCTTTTTACATACTCCGGCATCGGTGAGGCTTCGCTGATGCGAGCGACCGTTGAAAGATCAGCGAAGGCAATCTCTATCGACTTCCCACAGTGCTATTTCAACCTAACCACCGTGGGTCTCCGTCCGGACCTATTTGCCCACATGGAGTCCTTGGCGGAGGAAGTCGAGCTGAAGTACGTTCAGGTAAGCCTCCTTCATGCAAATTCCAGCAAAGTTCACTCAATTATGCGGATGGGGAAGCCTGCCGGGTATCGCGTTGAAGATATTGCTTCAGCTATGCTGACGACCACGAATCTCACCTTTAGGCTCAACTATGTGGTGATCCGCGACTTCAATAGCAGCGACGAAACCTTTGTCGCGGCGTTAAAGCTGTTTGAAGGACTGGCAGGCAAGTGCGTCGTTCGAGTGTCGAGAATGAACGAGACCGCTGCTAGCGTTCGCAACAAGCTCGCCACACCCGATATCGCGACAGTTGAACGCCTGGCAGGTGTTGCGAGACGGATGGGTTTTGATGCCTACCACTTCTATTCGTTGGCCAATGACAACCTAAATTGCGGACAACTTGCAGGTGACTACTCGACTGCTAAACGACGCGTTCGAGTGCCCCGTTCTGGAAGCTGAAGCTGACCGCGTCCCGCAACGAGCTACGAATAGGTTGGGATTCAATATCCAGCACTCGAGACGCTCAGGTCAGGCCGAGAGGGCGATATCCGTGCTGTGCGAACTGCTCGGCCTACGGTGCGTCGAGATCGCCGAACCATAGGCAAGCATGGAAACGCCACGTGGCACAACGTTGAATGATCAGGTCCAGCCGTAACCCGCGGCCGCTACACCGGCGCCTGCCGGACGGGTGGCGCCGGCGTAGTCGTCACCTGCGTAGCGGTAGGGCTCGATTTTGACGACTTGGCCGAAGTCGGGGGCGTCGATCATGAGGCCGTTGCCGATGTAGAGGCCGACGTGGTGGATGTTGCCTGGGGTGCCGTAGAAGACGAGGTCTCCGGGGAGGAGGGGTTGTCCGGCGGGGACGTGGGGGCCTGCGTCGTGTTGGGTTTGGGCGGTGCGGGGGAGGGTGAGGCCGGCGGCGGCGTAGGCGGCTTTGGTGAGGCCTGAGCAGTCGAAGCCGGTGTGGCCGCCGTCGGGGCCGTTGCCGCCCCAGACGTAGGGGAGTCCGCGCATGCCGCAGGCGTAGTTGATGGCGGTGTGGGCGATGGTGTTCGGGGCGTGGATGTTGTTGCAGTCGCCGGTGCCGGTGTGGGCTGCGGCGGCTTGGGCGTAGGCGTGTGCTTGGTCGATGACCTTGGTGACGTACCAGTCGGCGTGGTTGTAGGCGTAGATCGCTTTGTGGAGGTCGCCTTCTCGTACGCCTTCGTCGCACAGGAGGAAGGCGGCGGCGTGGATGGCGTCGTGCGGGTTGTAGCGGGAGGGTGGGGTGGCGCCGCCGGGTGGGATCTGGTGGGCGGCGGTGACGGCGTTGAAGGTGAGGGCGAGGAACTGCATGGGGCCGGCGGCTCCGGCGTGGTTTTCGCCTTCGTGGACGCCGGGTGCGTTGAGGCGGCCGTGGTCGGTTTCGATCTTGCCGATGGCGGCGAGGACGGTCCAGTCGAGGCCGGGGCAGTGCGGGGCGGCGGTGACGTAGAGCAGGCAGTAGTGGGGTGGGATGTCGGCGATCGGGGTGGTGCAGTCGATGGTGCCGGTGGGGGTGCGGCGGAAGAGGGAGTCGACGACGGCGGTGGTGGCCAGGCCGAGGACGACGGGGATGAGCAGCAGGGTTGCGGTGCCGCCGATGGCGAGTTTGGTGAACACCGGGCTCACCCGTGTCCTGGTGCGGTGGGCGGCATCGGGGACGGTGGGGTTGGCCGTGGCGGGGTGGTGTCGTGGGTGAGTGGTGTGGTGGTCGGGGGTGGGATGTGGGGCCAGACGTGGCGTAGTTCGTGCAGTGCGTGGCGTCCGGGCGTGTCGAGGGGTAGCCAGACGTTGTCGGCGGGGCTGGGGTGTGGGGTTGTGGGGTCGAGTAGTTGGGCTGCGGCGGTGGCGACGGGGAGTTGGTGGGGGTTGTCGAGTTCGCGCCAGGTCGTGTGGAGGAGTCGTCGGGCGGTGGCTTCGCGGCGGGTGGTGGGGAGCCACACCAGCAGTGGGGTGGTGATGCCGGTGGCTTGGGCGAGGGCGGCGTAGCCGGTGAGTTTGCCGGCGAGTTTGGGGAGGGCTTCGGTGCCGAAGTCGTATTCGAGGAACCATTCGATCTCGTTGTCTTCTGTTCGCCAGCGGCCGTAGGCGTCGGGTTTGACGAGGTCGCCGAAGTGGCGGGCACAGCGGGTTTCCGACCACCAGGCGGTGAGTTCGAGGTGTTGGCCGGGTTGGGGGTGGCGGGCGCGGTCGACGAGGGCGGTGAACCATTCGTTGACGCCGACGGTGTGGGCCAGGCGCAGGCTGTGGGCGATGCTGAAGGCGCGGTCGTGGCGGTAGCCCAGTTCTTTGACGTCCAGGCCGTCTTCGGCGGCGAGGACAGCGGCTCCGGCGGGCGCAAGGACGTAGTGCATGGGTGCGGTGCCGACGGTGACGAAGGGCTGGAAGCGGTCGACCACGCCCCACAGGTACAGCTCACGCAGCCGTTGGCGTCCGGATCGGAAGCTGGGGAAGGCCAGGGCGGTGATCTGGTGCGCGGTGAGGACGCGGTGTTCCCACAGCATGCGGGCGATCCACTTGTCGCGCGGGGTGAGCCGCCAGGCCAGGGCGGCCTGGTGTTCGACGGTGTTGGCGGCGCGTGGGGTGGGCCTGGTGGGTTTGTGGCCGCGTAGGGCGCGTTGCCGGGTCGGGTTGGTGATCATGTCGGGACCTCCGGTGCGGCGGGGTCAGGTGTGGCGGCGTGGGTCGGCTGGGCGGGTGGCGGGTTCGACGCGGGTGGGTTGGGTGGTGTGGGTGGTGTGTCGTGCTGTGGTGCGGATTTCGCGTGCTCGGCCGGGGATGGCGGGTGGGAGGGGTTGGGTGCGCAGGGTGAAGGGCAGGGTTTGTTCGCCGTGCAGGACCAGGCGGGTGGCGGCGTGGTAGGCGCCGAGGTGGGCGAGGTCGTGGTCGGTCAGGCGGGGTGTGGTGTGGCGGGCCAGTTCGCGGGCGTCTTCGGGTGAGGCGTTGAAGAAGATCTTGTTGCGGGCGTTGGTGGAGATGCCTTCGCGGAGTTCGCGTGGGAGTTGGCCGAGGTGTTGGTGGGCCAGGGTCATGGCGAGGCGGAAGCCGCGGGCTTCGGCGAGCATGTCCTCGATCGGGTAGGGCAGTCGGGTAGCTCCACGACCCTCTCGGGTCGAGAGCCCCCTCAGAACCGGACGTGCGGCTTTCACCGCATCCGGCTCAAGCAGGCCACTATGGACGCGCATTCGGGATCTCCTGGGTTCCTTCGAGAATGCTCCGGGCGTGGTACTGCCGGTGGCATTCCGAGTGGATGAGCATGAGGTTGGCGCGATCGTCCGAGCCGCCTTGGGATTTGAAGACCAGGTGGTGCCTGTTGATCGTGCGGGAGTTGGCCCAGAACCAGGCCGCCCATTCACGGACGGACTGGGGCTCGTAGCCGGCTCCGGCGATCAGGTCCAGTCCGCACAGTGGGCACAGCCCCTTCTGCTTGGCAGCCAGCGACAGGTTGCGCTTGTCAGCCTCTGGATGCTTGCGCTTCCGGATGCGTGCCTTCCAGTACCCCTCAAGCGCTGGGTCGTCTTTCGACGCCCGCCCGGTGACCAGGGCGTGTCGCTCGATGTGGGTCCATGCGAACCGGTACAGGTACCGCCCGGTGTCCTTGTCTCCGAAGACCCAGACGTCTTGCCGTGTCGGGTTGAAGCACCCGAAGTAGCTGGCGCGAATCCATGCCACCGACTTGTTGTGGTGCTTGCGTTTGGCCCACCTGTACATGCGGTAGTGCACGTAGTGGTCCAGGGTCGTGAAGGTCTCCGCGGAGGCCACGCCCCTGTAGTAGGTCGACCATCCCTTGATCAAGGGGTTCAGGGTGCGGATGACGTCTGCGCACGTGGCCGCGCGCATCCGTTTCGCAGTGTCCCGGACCTTGTCCTTGACCTTCTTCACCGCTGCATCGCTCGGCTTGATCAGCAGCTTGTCGTTGTAGCGCCTGACGTTGAACCCGAGGAAGTCGAAACCGTCGTCGAGGTGGACGATGCGCGTCTTGTCCTCGTTGAAGGTCAGCCCCTTCGGTTCCAGCCAGGCCGCAAGCCGTTGCTTCGCCTGCTCGGCCTCTTCCTTGGTGGTGCACAGCACCACGAAGTCGTCGGCGTAGCGGATGAACGCCGGGGCGCACTGCACCCAGCGTTGCCGGGCGGTGCCGTCTTCACGGTCCCCGGCAGCGGTCCCCATGCCGTGGAGGACGATGTTCAAGAGCAGTGGGCTGATCACTCCGCCTTGAGGGGCTCCCTCTTCGGTCGGGGCGAACCGCCCGTCTTCCATCACACCGGCCTTGAGCCAGCGCAGGATCTCGGCCGCAGCCGGGAATCCCCCGATGGCCTCCATCAGACGATCGTGGTTGATCCGGTCAAAGGCGGCTGTCAGGTCCGCGTCCAGAGCCCAGCGTCGCCGGGACTTCTTACCTGCCGCGAAATTGAAGATCGCGGCGATCGCGTCATGACAGCTGCGTCCGGGCCGGAAGCCGTAGCTCCGTGCCTCGAACCGTGCCTCCCACTCAGGTTCCAGGGCGTTCTTCACCCTGGTCTGCTGCACTCGGTCCCGGATGACCGGGATACCGAGCGGACGGGTCTTCCCGTTCGCCTTCGGGATGTGCACACGCCGCACCGGCCGGGCCGTGGGCCGGGGCTTCTCGGTGAGTGTCCTCACCAGCCGTCCCCGGTCCTCTGGCCGCAGCACGATTTCCCCGTCTACCCCAGGGGTGCGGCGTCCCAGGCTCCGCTGTGTCACGCTCCGCACGCTCACGAGCGTGTTGGAGTGCGAGCGCAGCATGAGCTTTTGGAGATTACGGACCTTCTTCAGGTCCCCTTCTTGCGACGCCGTGAAGATCCTCTGCCGCAGTCGCCGTACGGTCCGCTCGGTGGTGGCCCAGTCGATGCTGTGCCAGTACCGTGCGTCGTCCAGCGCTTGGTTCCCCTCGGGAAGGATCGGGGACTCCTGGGTCGTGTCGACTTGGTGTGCCACTTCTCCTCCTTCGGTATCCAACTCCGGCGCTGGTTCCGGCTTCTTGCTTCGGTTCTTCACAGGCCCACCAGACCCGCGTGGGCTCCCTTTCGGGCCCGGGAACACAGTCCCGGTATCCGCCGGGTTATGCGCGGAGGCTGAGGTGCCTTGGTCCGCGTTTTCCCCTGGGCTTTCGCCCCAGCGGCATTCGCTTCTCGGGTCTTCCTTCGCCCGCAGAGGGTTTCGGCTTCCGTTGCCGTCGGCTTACCAGGGCGCATCCGTCCTGGACCTCTACAGGGTTGTCCTGTTCCGCTTGTGCCAGTTGCGATCTGGGAGGACGCCCTCTTTACCCCGGGACCGGTGGTGGTCACGCAACGAAGGAAAATCGCCCTCCGTTGCCACCTGAGCCTCACAGCTCCGGGCCCTTCCCGCCGACTACAAACCATTGGCGCGGGTCAACTTTCACGAGGCCTCATCGAGGGTTCACTTGCGTTCGTCCTTCAGATCTTCTCCTTGCCCTGTGGCCGGTGATGGTCCACCAGCTCTTGGGGCTTCGTGTCAGGCGGCTTAACACGGGTCCGTTACCAGTCCCGCATTCGCCCTAGGAGACCCGCCCTACCTTGACCACGGGGCGGGGAATCACCTTGTCCTCTCTGGTAATTCACTGGCTACAAGCGACTTTCAGGCCGCACGGTTGAGGAAGTTGTGGCATTCGTCGATGACCAGTGAGGCGTCGCGGCGTTGGCGTTGTGGGGTGCGGGCGCGGGCGCGGGCGGTGGTGGCCTGCCAGGTGCGGGCGACGACGAGTGAGCCGACGAGCCGGGTGGTCTCCTCGCCCAGTGAGCCTTTGGGGATGCGGACGAGGCAGATGCCGCCGTCGAGCACCGCGCTCATGTCCACTGTGGAGGGCCCGGCGGCGATGGCGTCGCGGACGAAGGGGCGGAGCAGGAAGGCGCGGAGTTTGTTCATCAGCGGACTGATGACCTGGCTGCGGGTGGAGTCGGTGAGTTCGTCGTACCAGGACCAGAAGCCGCGCAGGACCGGGTCGGTGATGCCGGCGGTGACGCGGGTGCGGAAGGCGTCGTCGGCCAGCAGCTTGGGCAGGTCGGCGAGGGTGGCGACGCCTTCCTGGGCGCGCAGGGTGAGGCAGGCGGCGCGCATGACGTCGTCGGTGCGCGGTCCCCAGAACGCGGAGTAGACGCGGCGGAAGACGCTGACGAGGTTGTCGACGGTGAGGTCGGTGTCGCCGCCGTCGAGGGGGTTGAGGCAGGGTGGGCGGGAGCGGCTGTCGGCGTCGAAGAGCACTACGCGGTCGGCGGCCGTGCTGGGCAGGCGGGACAGGACGTCGGTGACGAGGTCGCCTTTGGGGTCGATGAGCACGATGCCGCGGCCGGCTTCGGCGTCGGCCAGGATCATGGTGCCCAGCAGGGTGGACTTGCCGGAGCCGGTGGCGCCCAGGACGTGCAGGTGGTGTCGGGCGTCGGGCACGCGCAGGGCGACCGGGCGGTGGTGTCCGGTGTCGGTGACACCGATCGGTTTGGCCTCCGGGCCCGGTACGGCGACACCGGGTGGCGGTGCGACGGCGCGGGCTCCGGCGCGCTGGATGCCGGGGATGGCCTCGTCGGTGGGCAGGTGGGCGAGGGCGGCCAGTTCCGGTACCGACAGCAGGTCTCCACGACCGAGCCTGCGGTGGCCGAGCGCGTGGCCGGGGTCGCGGAGGCGGTGTCGGGTGTAGTGATTGTGCTCGGTGTAGGAGGCGAAACTGGCGGCCAACGCGTGCGCCCGGCCGCGCGCGACGTCTCGGGCTTGGCGCAGTTGCTCCTTGGTGGTGTTGGCGGGGAGCAGTGTGGCGACGGCGTAGCGGATGACGGTCTCGTACTGGCTGCCGCGTTGCTTGGTGACGATGGCGCGGTTGTGCGCGGAGAATTCCAGGGAAGTCTGCGGGTCGCTGTGCAACGCGCCGGTCCGGGTCCACGCGGGGCGGTGTCGACGCCGGGTAGGGCCGGGTGTAAGCAGGTCGAGCAGACGGCCAACCATATGGCTTGACGTTCCATTGTGGACTCGACGGGCGGCGCGGCGGGCGCGTTGGACCCGGCGGCCGGTGACGGGCCGGGCCAGGACTTGGACGCAGGCGTGTTCGTCCCGCCCCAGTCCGACCGGTGCGCCGAGCAGCGCGCGGATCGGGTCGGCGTCGAACGCCGATCGGATGGGTAGGGCTTCCGGTCGCGCCAGCCGCAGTTCCCCGCCGACCACGATTCGGCGTTGGTCTTGTCCTGCTGGCGGGAGTGGTGGTTCGGCGGGGCCGACGCGGGTGTGGGCGCCGGGCCAGGCGGCTTCGACTGCGCGTTCGACCAGCCCTGGCGGGATGACACCGGGCACCCACAGCCGGATCGTGACCCCGGCCTCGGAGAAGACGTACTCGAACGCCAGGTGCGGCTGTCCGGTGACTGCCCTGCGCCACCCGGGCCGGAGCAGGCCGACCAGGTTGGACCACAACGCCGCCCCGCTCGCGGCGTCGACGACGGGCGGCGCGAGGATGGTGACCTGGCGGGCGTCGGCCACCAACTGCTCGTGGCAGCGACGGGCCCACCACCGCCGTCCGATCACGAACAGCGTCGCGAGCGCGACGAGCAGCGGGACCGCGATAGGGCCGTGGGTGAGCGCGAGGTCGCGGAGCCGGTCCAGCACGGTGGCCAGTGCTCCGGAGGGGTCGCGCAGGTAGTCCTCAAACATGACGTTGCCCTCCAACGGGTTCACGCGGCGTCGAGGGTGATCTGGTCGTCCTCGGACTCGTCGCCGTCCTGCGGGTCGAGGCCGAGGTCGACGAACGAGGTGCTGGTGTGGTCGTCGGGGTCGTGGAGGGCGGCGAGTTCGGCCGGGTCGCTGGTGACCAGGTAGTGCTCGGTCGGGGAGGCGATGGCTTGGAACGCGACGCGTTGTGTCCCGGCGGAGAGCAGGCCTTGGCCGCGGTCGGCGGAGAGCAGGAAGGCGCGTTCGCCGGCGGACAGGTCGAAGGTGCGGGTGATCTCGTCGATGGCCTGGGACGCCTGGCGCAGCAGGATCTGGGTGGCGGCGTTGGCGACGACGGCCTTGCCCAGGTCGGTGCCCAGGACGTCGGCGGTGTCCTGGGTGGCGACGGTCAGCCCGGCCCAGTGTTTGCGGGAGGCTTTGGCCATGCGGAACAGGAACTCGGCTCCGGACCGGTCCTGCATCAGCAGCCACGCCTCGTCCACCACGACCAACCTGGGGCGGCGGATGGCCGGGTTGGACACCCGTCGCCACACCGTGTCCAGCACCAGCAGCGTGCCGATGGCTTTCAGTTCGTCGGGCAGCTCGCGCAGGCTGAACACGACGAGGTGGCCTTCGGCGGTGACGCTGCTGGGCCCGTCGAACAGTTGCTTGAACGCGCCCTCGACGAACGGGTGCAGCCGCGCGGCCAGGTTCGTGGCGACCTGGTCGCCGCGGGCGAGGTGGTCCCGCAGGGTGCGCAGGGTCGGCGAGGGCCGGGTCCAGGTCCTCGGGTCGGCGGTGATACCCGCGCCCTGGTAAGTCGCCGCGATCGCCCGGTCCAATCCGGCGCGTTCAGCGGCCTCCAGCGGCTTGCCGAACAGGACGGCGATGACGGTGTCCAGGAACAGCGACCGGCGGACCAGGGCGTCCTTGGGGGCGGTGCGGTGGCCGTCGGCTCGGGTGTGGATGGGCAGGTCGAACGGGTTAAGGCGTACCCCGGCCGCGCCGAGGTGGACCTGGACGCCGCCGACCGCGGTGGCCAGCCGGGAGTACTCGTCTTCGGGGTCGACCACGGCGATCTCGACGCCCCGGTACAGCGAGCGCAGCAGTTCCAGCTTGACCAGGTAGGACTTGCCCGCGCCGGAGCGGCCGAGGATCACGCTGTTGTGGTTGTGCATCCCCTCGCCGAACCGGTCCCAGTGCACCAGGCCCTGCGAGCCGATGTTGTAGCCGTAGAGCACCCCGGACGGCGCGGCGACGGTGGTCGGGTCGGGGGCGGGCAGGTCCGGGCTGGTGAACGGGAACGCCGCGGCGAGCGCGCTGGTGTCGAACGTGCGGCGCATGCCGATGAGATCCAGGCCCATGGGCAGCGTGGACACCCAGCCCTGCAACGACCGGTAGGTGGTGTGCTTGGCGTCCAGCAACAGCGACGCGCACAGCGACCGCACGGCCGCCACCTCGTCGGCAAGCGTGTGCTCCGAGCCGGCGTGCACGGTCAGATACAGCCCGACCCGGAACAGCTTCCCCTCCCCGCGCGCGACGCGGGAGGACAGGTCGTAGGCGTCCTCGGTGGCGGCTTCGACCTGCGGGTCGAGCAGCCGCCCGCGGTCGGCGGTCTGGCGACGCCCGGACTCCAGCTTGGCCAACTGCTTGCGCAGCCGGGACGCGGCGATCGCCGGGTCGAGAGGCTCGACGTGCAGCGCCACGTCCAGCCGACCCGGGTAGGTCAGCAGCGGCGACAACCAGCCGGGGTGCACCTCGCGCGGGAAGCCGACCACGGCGAACGAGGCCACCCACTCGCCGCCGACCTCCAGGTGCCGCGCGCCGACCGACAAGGCGTCGGGCGTGAACGCGGCAGCCCCCGACGCGGGTCCGGTGTCGGCGGCCATCACGACCGCCCGCCCTCGTAGGCGTCGTCGTCCCAGCCCGAGGTGATGACCTCGTCCGCGGCGGCCAACCCGGCGGAGGGCGGCAGCAGGCTGTCCGGATTGCACGCTGAGGCCAGCACGGCGGTGGCTTGTCCCGCGTCCAGCGGGGTCACCACGATCCCTGCGGGGGCGAGCAGGTCGATCGCCTCGCCGAGCCGACGCACCAGCCTCGCCTCCGCCGCCCGACGCGCGGCCTCGCCGACCGTGGTGTCGGTCCGTGCCCGGCGCCTGCCCGCGATCGCCGCGAGCACCGCCAGCGGGCCGGGTCCGCCGAGCCCGTCGGTCGGCACGGTCGCCTCCCACGGCTCGCGCAGCACCAGCAGGACCTGGCGGCGCAACAACTGCGACTGCCGGCCGAGTTGGGCGAGGTAGTCGGCGTGCTCGGTCGCGGCAGCTTCCAGCGCCGCGTGCGGCAGCCCACCCGCGCGGTCGCGCAACTCCGCGATCTGGGCGGTGAGGTCCAGGCGTTCGGTGCGCACCAGCACCTGGACCGGGGCGGTGAGGCCGTGCAGGTAGCGGCCGAACGCGGCGACCAGCGCTTCCTGCTCGTTCGGTGTGCGCAGCGCGAAGTTCACCGTGCCCGCGACCGCCACCACCGCCAACCCGTCCACGCCGAGGTCGATGACACCGGTGTCGGTGACCGCCTCCGCCGGCAACCGCAGCGCCGACAACGACGCCCGTTCCGACCGCCGTGTGCGTCCCTCGACGGGCCCGATGTCGTGTGCGTTGGCCGACAGCCACTCCGGCACGGGGTGCACGCCCTCCGGCGCGGCGACCCGGCGGCGCGGAGCCAGTCGTTGACGGATCGCGGCGAGCATCAACTTGTCCATCGGGACGCCGTCGCGCCTGCCCAGGGCGAGCATCGCCGCGGCCGCCGCGACCGGCACGGCGAAGGCCAGGAACACCGGTGTGGGCACGATCGCGGCGGTGGCCGTCCACACCACGTAGAGCACCGCGCCCGCGGCGGCCAGGATCGCGAGTTGCCGGGCGGTGAGCGGACCGAGCACCCGGTCGTGCATGTCCACATCGGCGGGAATCCTCACCGGCTGACTCATGACTTCTCGCTTCCTCGGCGGGGCTGGGGTGCGTGGAACAGCGGCGGCGGCACCGACGGCGTCCGTCGCAGGGCGTCACCACGGCGCGGCTCCGCCCGCTCCGGCCGAAACACCGGTCCGGCCGGTGCCGACGACCGCGTGGGCGGCGCGGGCTGCGGTGGTTCGGGGACGGCCTGCTGGAACCGCAGTTGCGGAGGGACCGAGGGCACACGGATCGGCCGGTCCGGCGGCCCGGCGCTCTGGCGACGGGGTCCTCCGGCGACCTGGAACCGCGGCGTCGTCGAGCGCGGACGTCGGCTCGACTTCGCACGCGGCGCGTCGGGTACCGGTGCGGCGCTGAACTCCGGCATCGTCGGCACGGGGACCGCGGGCGTCACCGCCGGGTCGTGCACGGTCTGCTGGGGTTGGGGCTGCAGGAACTGCGGCGCTTGCGACGGGACCCGGGACCGGCGCGCCGCACGAACCCGTTCGGCGTCGTAGGCGTCCCGCAGCCTGTTGGCCACCAGCCCCGGAGTCGGCGCGAAAACCGGAGTCACCGGCCACGGCGGATCCGGCTGCCCACCACCTCGACCGCCGACACCGGAGGGAACCCCGGTGGGCACCGGCCTGGGCGCTCCGCCGTGCCGGCGCGCTCCGCCGAACAGCCCGAGAACCCGGAACGCGATGAGGCTGCGCACCATCGAACCGACCATCGACCTGCCGCCGCCGCGCACCGACGACAGCACCCAGAACGGGATGCGCACGAGGATGTAGACCAACGCCAGTGCGACGAGCATGTTCACCAAGCCCGACTCGGTCGGCCCGAAAATCGTGAACCCACCCGGTGCCAGGAACACCCGCGCGGCGGTGATCAGGGTCAGGCTCTGGGCGACCTGGATGGCCAGACAGCCGCCGTAGACCCGCCACCACCAGTAGGCGATGGCCTCGGTCTGCGGCAACGCGTGGAACATCAGCCCCAACGGCGCCCCGGCGACCAGGACGATCGTCACCGCCTCGCGAGCTACATCGGAGACCAGCAACGCCGCCAGCATCCCGGCCAGCACGATCCCGATCAGCAGGACGAAAATCCCGCCCGACGTGGTCGACCCGACCAGCATCGCCCGCAACTGCTCGGCCGCGGTGGCCGCGTCGACACCGCCACCCATGATCGACGCCACGGCCGCGTTGGCGACCTGCACGCCCTTGGTCGCCACCCACAACGACAACGCACCCGCCACGAACCCGACCACCAGGCGCGGCGCCAGCTCCTTGACCGAGTGCCGGGTCTGCAACGTCTGGTGACTCATCACCACCACGCCCGCGACCAGCACGAGCATCCCGTAGGACACCAGCAGGATGTGCCAGGAGTTGTCCCACAACTCGACCAGCCTGGGCAGCGAATCCGGCACCGTCGTGGTCAACAACGTGCGCGCCACCAGGTCCAGCAACGGGTTGAGCGCGTCGGTGACGATGTTCCGGAAGAACTCGTCGATCGCCTCACTCAGACAGGCGCCAATGTCGGTGAGTCCGCAGTCGTCGCTGTTCTCCGGTATGTGCCCCGGCTGTCCTGGGCCGGGGTCGACCACCGTGGGCGCGGTGGGTGTTGTGGGTCGCGGGATACAGCCCTCGCCGACGCACGGCGGCGTGACCGGAGTGGACAGTGACGATGTCGGTGTCGGGAAGCTACACAGCGGCGAGCCCGGTCCGCACGGGTCCGGGTCACCCGTCGGCAGCGGCAACGGCTGCGCGAGGACAACAGGGTGGACCGGTGCCGCGCCGGGAGCCGCCGCGGCGAGAACACCGCCCAGCGCCACGAGCACGCCGACCGCGATCGCCGTCAGCCTGGTTGACGGGGTCATGACTCAGCCCCCGACGATGCCCTTGAGCACCGACACGACCACCGGGGCGAGCATCGCTAGCGTGTAGCCGATGCCCGCGGCTTTGAACGCCTCCTTGGCCTTCTCCTGCTCGCCCGGGTCACCGCCGCCGAACACGCGACGCACACCGCCGATGGTCAGGAACACCGTCGCCAACAGCGCCAGGATGCCCATCAACCAATTCCGGATGTTCGTCAGCACCTGCTCGACGCTGTCCACCACCGCGAGCACCACGGTGTCCGCATGCGCCGCGGTCGCGCTCAACACCATCGCGGCCACGACCAACTCGGCGAACAACACAGCCCTGCCACAGCGATCCAGCCCGCCCGCAAACCGGACAGACATCGGAGGTGTAGAGCCCGTCCGATGTGGACGACCGGAGTAAGGACGGCCTTGTCCCGAGGGTCGGTTGTCGGTGGGACGGCGGTCCAGGGTTCGGGTCAGGCGCATCGCGGCACTCCCGGGTTCGAGCCCGACGACCGCTGCGGCAGGTCGGGCGAGGAGGTGGTGTGCGCGGGCGCGGCCGGTGCGCTCCCGCACCCCTGAACTCCGGAATCCCGGCCGCCCGGGGACACCGGCCCTCGCTTCGTCGGTGTCCGGGACCACGGCGTCGCGCTGTCGATGAGCACCGCGTCCGCGACCCGGGTCACCAGGTCGTCCTCACGCGACACCGCATCACCGCGCAGATACGCGACCAGCCGACGCTCCGCGCGTTGACGCGACTTCTTCGCCGCCTCGTACGACAGGCCACACGCGATCGCCGCGTCCGCGAGCGGCACACCCTCCAGCCGAGTGGCGCCGATCAGCTCCGCCTCGGCCGCCGTGATGGCGTGCTCGGCGACCGCACGCGCGAGCACGAAGTCCGGGTGACCCCACGGCGGCGGCGGGGTCGCCGACCGGAACGCGTGACCGGAGGGCACCGGCGCATCCAACGCCTCCCGGAGCGCGGTGTGCCCGGCCCGGTAAGCCGCCCACCGCAACCGCAACATGATGCGCGGGCGACGCAGATCGATCTCACCGAGTTCCGCGACGAACCCCGCCAACACCGCGGCGTGGATGTCACTCGGGGCCCCCGCGAACCGCGCCGTCAACGTCGCGGCGATCGAGGTCAACGCCGGCAACGCCACCCCGACCGCACCCACCACCCACGCCGCGCTCTCGGTACGGGTCAGCAACACCAGATGCGACCACACCGTGTCCCGCAACGACTGCGGACAACGCCGGCGCAGCAACCGGTCGCGCACCTCCGACAACGGCACCCGCCGCGCCGGGAAACCAGGGAACAAGCGGCCGTCCAACGACAGCGGATGCGGCCCGACGACCAGCCACTCGAACGCCGCCCTGGCGACGTCCAACGGCATCGAACCACGCTCGAAACCCGAACGCGGAACAGCATCACGCGAACTCATGGCGAACCCCCGAAACGGGTCGGAACAACGACCCGCACAGGACGCCACACCACCTGGTACCAACCACTCACCAAACAGGTACCGAACTATTACCAACCAGGCACCGGCACATCCCGAACGGCTTCGCCGAGCCGACTGGCAAGCTTGGTCACCCGCCTGCCAGTCGATCACACATCACGGCCACTAGCTGCTGTTATGGCGCGACGGTACTAGGCCGGTACCACTTCGGTCACACCCGCTTCAGACCTCAAAGCCTGGAACAAAAAGTCGCTCCCAAGATTTTCTCACCGGGCGCGGTCGAGATTCCGGACGCGACCCAGAACACTCGCTCAAAACGTCGCGGCAGTCTGTCCCGGGTCGACCGGTATTTCGGAGTTCAGGGGTGTAATCGCGCTCGCATCGACGGGCGCACCCCACCCCGGCAAAGGGGACACCCGTGACCCAGCCCGAGCACCCTGGCCGCCGCTCACCCCGACGACGCGACGACTCCACCCGCCCGGCCCCCAGCCGCCCAGTATCGCGCCGGACGGTCGAACGCCGAGCCTGGCCGACCGCACCGACCACCACCCGCGTCAGCCCCGCCAAGCCACCCACCGCCCCCACCGACAAGCAGCCACGCACCACCGCCAAGAACCCCATCCCGGCCACCGTATGGAACGCCGGACAACACCCCATCGACCTCGACGCCGCGTGGCCCGCCGCGCTGGTCGACAAGCTCGTCACCGCGTTCAGCCAACCCGGCGCGAAGGTCGTCCTGCTCGCTCACCCCGACACGACCACACGACACGAAGCGAACCTGCACGGCGTCATCCACCACACACCCGGAACCCACCCGGACCCCGAACTGGCCGACGCCCTGCACACCATCGAACACCTCGGCCGCACCGCCCACTTGCTGCGCATCCCGGACACCGCACCGGTTCAGTCCGCAGCGGCAGACCCGGTCGAAACAAGCGTCGCCACCGACAGCGTCCACGACGCAGACCTCGTCATCGCGTCGCTGCATTCCGAGCACTCCAGCGAACAGTCCGCGGACGTCGTCGCCGCGCTCGCCACACGACTGCTCCGCGTCGGCGGCACCCTCGCGGTGCTCACCCACTGCGACTGGACACCCGGCGAGCTGACCGACCCGACCGGCGCCGTGGTGACCGCCGGACAGAACGCCGACCTGCTCTACCTCCAACACATCGTCGCCCTGCACACACCCCTGCGCGACGGCGAGTTCCACCTCGCCCACCACGAGGACACCGACGCCGAAGCACGCACGCGCCACCGCGCACTCGTTCGCGGCCTACCCGCACCGCACCTGCGCATCCACTCCGACGTCCTGGTCTTCGCCCAACCCCACGACCACCGCCCACCACCACTCACCACATCGACCAGCCGGGCCGCGCTCGACGGAGACATCCGATGAACGCCGCGCCGCACACCCCCGACGACCCGGCCGTGTCGGTGTGGACGACCGCGCAGTCCTCCCCCGCCGCGCAGCGCAAGAACAAGTACACGCCCGAGTCCACCGCGCACCCGGCCAAGATGCTCCCCGAGATCGTGCGCCACGCCGTCACCCACTACACCAAGCCCGGCGAGCTGGTGCTCGACCCGATGTGCGGCATCGGCACCACCCTCGTCGAAGCCGTCCGCCTGGGCCGCCGCGCCATCGGCGTCGAATACGAACCCCACTGGGTCCAAGTCGCCCAAGCCAACCTCGACCTCGCCCGCGACCAAGGCCTCGACGTCGACGCACGCGTCTTCCACGGCGACGCCCGCCAACTACTCACCCTGCTACCCAACGACTACGTCGGCCAGGTCGCGCTCGTCGTGACCTCGCCGCCCTACGGGCCCTCCACCCACGGCCAGGTCGTCGTCGCGCCGGGCGAGGGGGTGCAGAAGTACCACCACCTCTACGGCAACACCCTCGACCGCGGCAACCTCGCCAACATCGGCCACCACCGACTCCTGGCCGGCTTCACCCGCATCCTCACCGCCCTACGCACCTTCCTGCGCCCCGGCGGGCACGTCGCCATCACCATCCGCCCCTGGCGAGAACACGCCGAACTCATCGACCTCCCCGCCCAGATCCTCACCTGCGGACGCAACGCCGGACTCATCCCCGTCGAACGCAACGTCGCCCTACTCGCCCGCGCCACCGACACCGACCTCGTCGCCCGCGGCAGCTTCTTCCAACGCGACTTCATCCGCAAACAACGCGACGCAGGACTCCCCCTACACCTCATCGCCCACGAAGACGTCCTCGTCTTCCGCCAACCCCTACACCCCACCCCGAACACCCACGCCACAGCACACCGCCGCACCCCACGCGACCGCACCGTCCACTCCGCACCCCAGGGGTTGGCGGCATGACCACCACCGACACCACCCCGCTCATCGGCTCGCTGTGCACCGGCTACGGCGGACTCGACCTCGGCGTCCTGGCCGCACTCGGCACCGGCCGCATCGCCTGGTGCGCCGACAACGACCCCCACATCACCACCATCCTCGCCACCCGCATGCCCAACGTCCCCAACCTCGGCGACCTGCGCGCCGTCGACTGGCGGCGGGTGCCACCGGTCGACGTGGTCACCGCCGGATTCCCCTGCCTCAATGTCAAGCAGGCTGGTCGGCACACCAGCAAGAGGCGCTCATACTCCGGGCCCTGTGGAGTCGGACACGACGATGCGCCGTGCCTCCGCGGTAACTTCGGCGTCCAACTGCTCGACGGTC
>NZ_JAPSLK010000026.1:15102-103523 GCF_031180885.1 Saccharothrix sp. | reverse complement strand
CACACCACCGTCGACAACAGCCACACCAGCAGGCTGTTCCCGCCCGCCTCGGCGTAGACGGCGGACGGGAGGAACAGGATCCCCGACCCCGCCACCGACCCGATCGCCAGCGGGATCGCCTGCCGCCGGCTCAGACCAACCGATCGAGTACTCGCCACCCCGCATCTCCCCCCAACGGTCCGGGTGTGACCTGTGCAACACCGCAGGCGGCGTGTCCATTCCGGACGATCATGTGGACGATGTCCACGCAGCTACTCCGGTTCAGTGAGGTTGCCGGAGGATCGGCACACCGGCTCCATTGGAGTCTGCGTGGGTGGCTGCGGTGAGCAGGACGCCCCTGTGGATGGGCACGCCGGTGGTCGCCCGCGCCTCCTCCGCAGGCGTACTGGCAGGTTGGTCCGGCGATGTGTCTACAGGGATCGCTCGCAGCGCGACCGAGCGCAGCGAGGCCGGTTCGCCGGGACGGTTTCGGCTCAGCTCGCCTTGCGGCAGAACTCCAGAAAGGTGCGTACGCCGTCGCCGTCGAAGCCGCTCGCGTCGTACTGGGTGGCCTCGCAGATGATCTCGTCGCCGACCTTGATGTCGTTGGGAAGGTCGTGCAGGTCGACGGAGTCCGAACCGATCCGCTCGACCATCCCGTCCGGGTGCTCGCCGATTTTGACGACCGCGTAGGCAGGCCGTCTGTCCCCCGTTGACTCGTATCCTGGGTGGATCGAGTCGACCTTGAACCGCAAGTCTCCGTCCCAGGTGCGTGCGCACGCGGACAACACCAACGCCGCGGCGGCGAGCATCAGAAGTTTTCCTCCCACCCTCATATCGGGCAGGCTAATTGCCCGTTGGCACCTGCTGCAGCAGGAGCAGATTGCCAGCGGCGATGACCGCCAACGCCGAGGTGCGGGTCATCGGACAGCGGACGGTGGATCTCTCGTCAGTCTGGCTGGCCGTGGCGCGGGGGTGCCGCCGGGCACGCTGTGCTCAGCCGGTGTCACCTGGTTGGGGTGGTGCCGGCGTCCGGTGTGGGTGGGAGGTCGACGGCGCGGAGGTGGCGGATCCAGGCGGTGCGGTGGGCGGTGAGGTAGTCCCGTAGAGCGCTGTGGCGTGCCGCGGGCGCGAATTCGACCGGGTCGGCGTGGCAGGTCGCACAGGCTGCGCGGAAGACTCGACCGCGCCGCGTGGCGTCGGGTCAAGCGCTGCTGCGGGCAGCGTGAACGTTGGGGGTAGACGTCGACGGCATCGCCGTCGGCGGGGTTGTCGGGCCAGGCGTGGAAGGTGCGTAGCACCCAGCCGAGGTAGCCGGCGGAGTGCGGGGTCAGCGCCGTGGCGCACGCGGTGCCGTCGTCGCTGCCGAGTCGGGTGAGTTCGGCGCGCACCGCGTCCAGCGGGGCGTCGGCCTGGGCGAGGCGGACCTGGCGGGCGCGGTCGTCGGGATCCAGGGCGCCGCGCACCATTTCGGCCACGGTGAGCACGAGGGCTCGTCGTGTTGCCGTGCAAGCCGAGCGGCCTGTGCCCGCAGGGCGCGGGCGCAGGGCACCAACTGGCGGTTGGGGTCGGGGATCGTCAGTTCGATCGTGGTCCCGGCACGCCACGCCTGGCGGGTTCGGCCGACGGTGCAGGACAGCACGGCGTCCGGACGGTAAGGCTGATCGGGGATCGTTCCGCCATTGGGGTGGTAATGCACCGGTTACGCCCAGTGAAAGCCAACGTGGCCTAACGTCCGCCGGTGGTACCGCATCGGGTATCCACGCGGCATGGGCGAGGGGCGGAGCGTGGCGTCACCAGAAGGGCTTTCAGGCCGAGAGTTTCGGTCGCTGGCGTTCGGCGAAGGGTTGTCCGTTGTGGGCGATCAACTCGCCAAGGTTGCTTTGAGTGTGATGGTGTACCAGCGAACCGGGTCGGCTGCTTGGAGTGCGGTGACCTACGCGTTGACCCTCATCCCGCCGCTGGTGACGGGCCCCCTGCTGTCGCCATTGGCTGACATCAGGCCGCGCCGCGGGTTTATGGCAACGGTTTGCTTCATGCAAATGAGCTTGGTCGCCCTAATGGTTGTGCCGGACCTCCCGATGTGGTTGCTGGCAGGCGCGGTGGCGGCTGTCGCCGGCCTCGCTGCGCCATTCAAAGCCGCACAGGCGGCAATTGTACGAAACGTCCTCGGGGACGACTTCAACAAGGCTGGGCGTGTAAGGCTCAGCATGATCCGCGAGGTAGGACAGTTAGCAGGTCTTGCGGGTGGAGCCGCAGTAGTCGCTATGGTCGGGATTTCAACCGCGCTGCTTATGGACGCGGCAAGCTTTGCTGTAGCCGGTCTACTGCTTCGCTTCGGCCTAAGGGCACGCCCGGCAGCGGGAAGCTCCCGAGTCCGGCCAGCCGACGTACCAAGGTCGCTATGGGGCCTGCTGGCCAACGACCGCATACGGTTGCTCGTCTGGTTCGCCCTCCTTGTGGGTCTCACCGCGGTACCGGACGCAGTGGCCATGCCCTTGGTCGCGGAGTCCGGCTCACCAGCCTGGGTGACGGGAGCGTTGTTGGGTGCCGACTGCGTCGGACTGATCGCCGCAAGCTGGTGGGTACAGCGACAGTCGGAAACACGTCAACGAGGGTTGATCGCTCCCTTGGCCGTGCTGAGTCTGGCCCCACTGCTCGGGTTCGCGCTGGCGCCGCAGCCACAGTGGATGGTGCTGCTGCTGGTGATGTCGGGTCTTGGCGCCGCCTATCTCGGGCTGGCTGCGGGCGAGTTCGGCCAACTCGTACCCGACGAGTTGGCCGCAGCCGCCAACGGTGTCATGGGCGCAGCCGTGCGCGGTACGCAGGGTGCGGTGGTCCTAGTCAGCGGAGTGGCGGCTGACTGGATCGGATCGGCGATGACCGTGGTTGCTGTGTCCGGACTGCTCGGGCTGGCGCTGGTTGCGTACCCGGCCCTGCGGTGGCATCGCGCGTGTCGCTCTGCTGACAACAGGGTGGGCATGGGAACAGATCGCGGAGGCGAAAGTAGTTCGCGACCCGCTGACGTGGGCTAATCCAAGCGCCCCGGCATCGTCTCTGACGTACCGTGTCTGGGTGGACGAGGCGCTGACGAGGGGTAACGGGCGGGTGCCGCGGCCTGCGAACGCATTCGTCGGTCGAGTCGGGCAACTGGATTGGTTGCGCTCGACGTTGGCCGAGCATCGACTGGTCACACTGTTCGGGGTCGGCGGCGCTGGCAAGACTAGACTGGCCTACGAGTTGGCTGCGCGAATCGAGGCCGAGACCGGTCAGGACGTACGCGTGGTCAATCTACTCGCGGTCCCGGTCCAAGCCAGCTTCGACTTGTTGCTCGAAGTCGTGATGCGTGCACTCGATGTGCCGGATCAGACTCCTTCGGAGCGTCTCCGAACGTTGTTGGATTGGCTGGTCAGGCACCCAGTGCTGCTCGTATTGGACAACTGTGAGCACATTGTCGACTTGGTGCAGCGCCTAGTTCCTGAGATCCTGGAATGGACAGGCGACACGGTTCGCATCGTGGCGACCAGCCGTGAGCGCCTGCAATTGCCGGGTGAAGTGCTGGTCAAGGTGCCCCCCTTGGCGGTGCCGCCTCCCGATACGCCGGTAAGCCGCTGGCGTGAGTACGACGCCGCAGTGCTGCTCCACGAACGCGCGACTGCCAGCGTGCCGGACTGGACGATCACCGAGAGGGATTGGCCACACCTCCAGCGCGTGCTGAAACGCGCCGAGGGTATTCCGTTGTTGATCGAGGCGCTGGCGTTCAGGTTGTTGGCGATGCCCGCCAAGTTGTTGGCCGACCGGCTGGATGCCGCATTCGGCGAATTCCCCCTCCGGGGACGCCGCACGCCAGCCGGGATGGCACGCCACGACACGCCGTTCACGTTGCTGAACTGGAGCTTCCAGCGGTGCACTCCAGTCGAGCAGTTGCTGTGGGCCCGTCTGAGTGTGTTCGCAGGCTCTATGTCCTGGGACGCGGCGGTTCACGTAGGCACTGGCGACGACCTCCAGGCACCTCAGGTCGAGGAGGCGATCACAGGCTTGGTCGACAAGTCGGTGCTGGACTGGGAGACACCCAGCCGGGCACGGCTGCAGATGTTGGAGACCTACCGTGACTTCGGCAGGCGGCACTTGAGGGAGTCGGGTGCCACCGAAGAGACTTGGTGCCGTTACTCTGGCTACTTCCGCCACAGGCTCACGGAACTTGCGGACCAGTCCATAGGCGAGGACGAACTGGCGATCCTGGACAGTGTCGAAGCTGACATCGTCCACTACCGACTGGTGTTCGCCTCGCTGGTCGAGGCCCCGGGCGAAGAACTTTCGGCTTTGAAAATGGCGATCGACCTGATGCGCACCCGCTGGCCGACCTACGCCAACGGTCTGGCCGAAGCGCGGCTGTGGCTGCGTCGTGCGCTGAAGGCGACCTCCACCGCGCGCGACCCACTTCGTGCGGCGGCGCTGGCGCTGGACGCCTACGCATCCGTGCTGCAGGGAGGAGATCCGGACGAGACACGCGATCTGTTGGAGGCGGCGTCGTCGGAGTTGCCTGAGGGCGCCACGTCACCGCCGCTGACGTTCGGCTGGGGCACCTACCGCGCCTTGACACTCGGCCAGCGGGATGGAGTGGAAGAGCTGCGCCTGGTACAGCGGCAACTTGCCGAGTCCGCTGACGCCTCCGAAGGTGAAGTTCAACTGGCCACCGTACTTTTGGCGGTGGGATCGGTCACGGCCCTACACCAGGACAGCGAGCAGGCATGGGCCGACGTGGTGAGCTTCGACAGGTCGACCGAGCGGCTCGGCGGCCCGTGGATCCGCGCATGGGTCAACTGGTGCCGAGCGGTCTGGGAGATCCGATGGGGTGATCCCGACAACGCGACCACGTTGCTCCGTGACCCCGACACGATGTGGCAGACGAACGAGAGATGGACCCGGCTGTGGGCCACCGAGGCGCTGGGATGGGCGGAGGCACAGCGTGGAGCGGCGGGGGCGGCCGAGGCGACTCGGCAGCTGGCCTGTGCGGAGCGGATGCGAGACCTCACAGGGCACCGCATCTCCGGGCTCGCAGGATTCACCGCGCTTCGCGAGGTCGCGGTGTCGCAGGCTCGCGCCCACCTCGGCGATGCGGAGTTCGCACGCCTGAGTCAGGCCACTGCCGCTGAGGTCGACGAGGAGTTCGCCGGCCGCCAACGCAGGCCGTCGAAACATCACCCCAAGGGTCAGCCGTCGGCCACCACGGACGACCCCGGCGCGGGCGGCAGTGACGCCGACGCGACGAATCAAACGGCGCTGACGCGGCGCAAGTCGTCCGATGACGATCGCCGCAGACTTGCGATGCTGACTCCCGCACAACGGGAGGTGGCTCGCTTGGTCGCCGCCGGCCGCAAGAACCCTGAAATCGCCGAGGAATTGACCATCTCGCCGAGGACCGTGGCGACCCATCTCAGCACGGCGTACCGCCGCCTCTCGTTGAGCAATGAGCCCAACCCCCGCCACGAGTTGGTGATGATGTGGATTCGCGCCTTCGGCGACGACGTCAGCGCCTGAGCTGGACGTCGAGCCGAGCCCAGGCGTTTGTGATCGACGACCTCGCCCGTGGCGTCTGCCGAATGTCCCCGACCAGCGTGCTGTTCGGATAGCGGTCGCACAGCACCCGCATAAGCAGATCCACCTCGGTCGTCGCCAGTAGGTTGCCCAGGCAGAAGTGGAGCCCGTGACCGAACCCCACGTGGTCTCCCGCGTTGGTCTCACGGAATGGATTGAACAAGTCCGCCGCCGACCCGTTGTGCCGCCTGCACCTTCCCGCGGTCCCGAGGTTGACCATGATGACGGCTCCCTCCGGAATTGCGTGGTCGGCGCTCAGGTGGATCGTGTCGGTCGCGAGATAGTGCGGCGTCATCCGGACCGGTGAGTCCCACCTGATGACCTCCGCGATCGCCGACCCGATCCCGGTGTGCTGTCCGGCAAGGGACTTCCAGGCCCCGGGCGAGTGCAGCAGCGCGGCAAGGCAGTTGCCGATCAATGCGGTGGTGGTCTCGTGACCGGCGACGATGAGCAGAATCAGCATCGTGGCCAGTTGCTCATCGCCGAGTCGGGCTCCATCCACGTCGGCGTGGACCAACGCGGACAGCAGGGCCTCGTCCGGCCGTTTGCGGCGCAGAGCGATGAGGGCGCTGAACGCTTCGGCCATCGCTTGGCCGGCAGGGGCCGACACCGCGGGATCGTTGGTCATGATCGCCGCGGACCACCTCCGCATATCCGGGCGAAGCTCGGTCGGCACGCCCATCAACTCGCAGATCATGGTAAGCGGCAGCGGCACCGCGATCCTTTCGACGACATCAACCGGTTCGCCTTCCTCGGGCAAGGCGTCCAGCAGGTCGAGGATCAGGTCGTGAAGGCGCGGACGAAGTCCCTCGATCCGGGCCCGGCTGAAGCCCGAGCGCACCAAACCATGCAGCACCTGGTGCTCGGGTAGGTCGCTGTAGAGGAGGTTGCGGCCGATGATCTCGCCCGGCTGGACTCCTTGGGACAGCATCGCCGAGCGCAGCGCCGAAGCGTCCTTCGACATGCGTGGCCACGTGCCTGTGCCCGAGAGCAGCACGCGGGTGTCTGCCAGACCCATCGTGGTGACGTAAACCTCAAGGCCGTCGGGAAGCTTGGTGACGTGCACAGGCGCCTGGTCGGCCAAAGACCGTTCATGGCGGTGATGTTCATAGCCCTTCAACGGGACTGCGCCCACGAGAGCCCGAGGGTCCGGGACGAAGCCGGTAGCGGAGTTCAGGGTGGTGACGGACAAGCTCTCCCCCTTGTGTCGTCGAAGCCCCGTGGACTGGCAGGCGGCACCGTCCCCAAACGGTGCAACTCCACTGTGACTGACACGGGCGGCAATCCGCATCAGTACGGATAAGTAGATGCCGGAAGTGCTTGACCAGCGAGAACTTTCTGGGGGCAACCTACCTACGTCACCTTACGTAGGAGCGTGACAGTCTGCATCAACCCCATCCACAGACGGTGACAGGATGGCCGCTTTCCGCACTAGTGCGGGCTCCTGACCCCTTTTACGTAGGTTGACGGAAGCGGAACAGCGTTACCAATGGCAGGGTTTCGGCCCGTCGGAGTCCCCCGGAGGGGGTATCGGGGGCCGCCGACGGGGGCACCGACGGGGGCACCGGTGCCCACCGAAGTGGAGGGGCGATCGGGGGATCGCCCCTCCACCATGTCCTGCGAAACGGGGGGCTTCATGGGGTGTGCGGACACGGCAGAGATCGCCTACACGCGCGAGCGGTTGGTGGAACTGGCTGAGATCGAACCGAGGTTGACCGGCGTGATGTCCGCACTATCAACGTGCGCCACACGCCACGGGTCGGCGGCGGAGACGCTCAAGGTGGAGCAACTCGCGCAACTGTTGGTGCGTGCTGCCCACGCCGTCGAGGAGTTCATCTCGCACGCCGGCGCGATCGCAGAACGTCTGGAAGGCCGGCTACCGCGGTCATCGGCGGTTGATCCGTCTCGGACGCACACCCTGGTCCGCGAAATCTTCGGGGTCGAATCTGTGCGTTCCCTGCTCACCCGGGTGCGCGCACCAGGGCACCCCATGCAGCTCGCCGACGAGAGCCTGCGGCACCGGGCGGTCGAACTGGGCGCGGCTGCCGAACGGGCGATGACCGCCTACACCGAATGCCTGCGAACAGTGGTCAACGACCTTGCCGAGACCGTGACACCCGATCCCGTGCCAGCCACGCCGCTTAGACCCTGAGGAGGCAGTTCGTGCGGCGGCGAGGTCGACGCTGGGCAAACCCGCGAACAGGCCCGCCCAGCGACCTCGACACATCCCAGTGGGTTATGACGAACGAGGGGGATGCCGGTTGATGTGGATCAGGTCCACTCGCGGTCACCGCACAGGGGGGGCACGGACACGGATCTCACCTCCGCAGGGTTTCAGTCCTACGGCGCGAAAAGCTGGCGGCAGGTCAAAAGGGGGGCCACCTGTCGCTCCGTCGGGGGGGACTTTGCTGAACAGACGCATTCTGCACTGTGCGGAGTGGATCACAGCCGCACCGTTGCGGTTACGAGCGACGGTGCGTTCCTGGCAGCTGTGGAACCGGCCCCGTCGTGTCGTGGTGTGGGTTGCGCTGGTGCACGTCGTCGCGACCGGTTTCAGCAGTTGGTCGGTGATGACCGCACCCTTCAGCCCAGACGATCTGCTTCGAGCGACGGCCGTGTTCGCAGCAGCGATCGTGCACATGGCGTTGACTCGGGAACCCGAAGAGCGTCGGCGCGGCGCCCACCGTCCCGGTGGGGAGTACGTCGACCAGACGAGCCTGTGGTTGTTCAGCAGCGCGCTCGTACTTCCGCTGCCGTTGTCACTGGCGTTGCTGGTCGTTGTCCGGACTCAGCGCTACCTCGTGGCACGCCGCCCACCGCACACATACTTGTTCACAAGTTCGGCGATCGCACTCAGCGTCCTGTGCGCAGACCTTGTGGCGACCACTACCCCCCTGCGGGCCTGGCTGACCTTGGGCGCACCATTGCCGCACCAGCCCGGCGAGATGGCCGTGGCGCTGGCGGCGGTCACGGCCGCCCTGGGCGGCTACTTCGCCGCGCAGGCACTGGTCATCGGCATCGTGCGTGGCCTGTCGACCGGGGATTGGAGTCTGAGAGGTCTGCTCGGCGATCGCACCACGAACACCACCATCCTCGTGATCCTCGCTCTGGCCGTAGGCATCGCGGTGTTGCAATCACTCAGCCCTCCGCTTGCGCTACTGCTTGTTCCCGTAGCGGTGCGATTCGCACGTACCGAGCAGCGCCTACAACAAGCAGAGGCAGACGGTGCGCAACTGAAGGCCGACGCGCTGCACGATCCGCTGACTGGTCTCCTGAACCGACGTGGCTTCGAGCCAGCCGCTGCCCTGGCGTTACTGGACGGCGAACGCCACGACCGACCGACGGCGACGCTCTTCGTCGACATCGACCACTTCAAGCGCTGGAACGACATTCTCGGGCATTTCGGCGGTGACCAGGTCATCAAAGCGGTCGCCGGGGTTCTTCGCCAGCAGACCCGGCACCAGGACCTGGTCTGTCGCTACGGCGGCGAGGAGATGGTGGTATTACTGCACGGGTCCGGACACGCAGAAGCAGTGGACGCGGCACAGCGCATACGCCACGCCGTGCAGTCTCTGACCACCGAGGTGACACTTCCCGCAGGGGGTAAGCCGGTGCGGGTCGGCCTCGACGGTGTTCCGTGCTGCACTGTCTCTATCGGCGTCGCCGTCACGCCAGACAGTCGCGAGCAGTTCAGCGATCTGGCGCAGCGCGCGGACGAAGCGCTGTTCCGCGCAAAGAACACCGGCCGAAACCGAGTCGTCGTTGCAGAAGAGACACCTCCCAGCACGCCAGCGTCCCTCGCCGAGGACCGATCGTCGCGCCCGAGCCTTGGCCGTAGACGACCTTGAGGTTCGCTGCGGGGGGGCGGGTACGCCACCGCCGTAGGTGATCGTCCCGTTGTCGCACTTGGCGCCGACCGGGCCGACGGTGACGCCGCCGACGGTGACCGAGGCGACGGTGGCCTCGGCAAAGGCTGCTGGAGGTGGTGCGGACCACTGGTCCCCCTTGGTGTGGTGTTGCCCCGTGTGGGCCTGATGGGTTGTTCACGCGATGAGCACGGGCGTGCCGAGCGGGACGCGGGTGCTCATCGCGTCGAGTGCGTCGCGCGGGACGCGGACGCAGCCGTCGCTGGAGGCGGTGCCGTAGACCTCGGGGGTGGGCCAGGTGTGGATGCCCACCGTGCCGGGGCCGCCGCCGTAGCTGGTGTGGGTCTGGCTGTGCGTGCCCAGCGGCAGCACAATGTCGCCGTAGATCGGCTGCGTCTCGCGGATGGACGCCAGTAGTCACGCAGCTCACCGCCGGCAGGGTTGGCGGTACGCCCGATGGCGTGTCACCAACACATAGAGCACGACGAGCCCCGGGCCGTGGTGCGGCCGACGACAGCACCGAAGGCCCTACCCGCCCCGCCAGCCGCTGAACGGCTGGCGTTGTTGGGCGCGCCGACAGCCGCCCCCCAGCATGCACAACTAACGACGGAAGCGGCGCCCACATCTGTGACGCCAAGTAGTCAATCTGAGTTAGGCTGACTGTCGGATGGCTGCTATCGGGGGAAACGTGTACAAGGAAGTCACTCACGGTGACATCCGGTGGTGTGTAGTCGGCCTGTTGGCCACCCGCACACCGCCCTGTCGGACCACGAGGTCCTTCTTCGTCACGTCGCCTTCGACCGGCACGACCGATGCTGTTGCGCGCCCACCGGTCTACTCGACCGGCGCAACCTCCGCGGTGAACCACCACTACTGGGGACGGACGGTGAGATAGCACAACACGACTGCCCAGGTCGATGCAGGCCGTGCCGGGGGCACGGATCGGCCGAGGGCGGGTTCCGGGGGGAACCGATGACCGACGATCCACCCAGCATTCTGCCCTCCGGGCAGGACGCGATGCAGTGGGCCCACGCCATCAACGCGATAAGCATGTGGGTCGCCCGGCGCAATGCCGGTCGGCAGCGTGACTGGCGGCTGGCCTCCGCCGACGACGAGCACGCAGCGCGTCTACACGAGGCACGAAAGCATCCGCCGCTGCGCCTGATGAGCGATGCCGAACAGGCGGAGTGGCAGAGCCGGGTTCCGCGGGAACTCGCCGCGACGCCCCATGATGAGCCCTTCACGGTCTGGACGGCCCAGGTCGTCGATGCCCAAGGCGAGCCCACGGGAGAGTGGGGGCTTGAGGCCCACACCTGGGACCGTGGGCGACCGACCGCCTCGCTGTTCGTCGTGCTGCGCGATCCCGCCGACGCGTTGGCCATGACCCGCAACCTGCGTGAGCATGGGACGGCCGAGCACCTGTCCTACCTGCACGAGCTCGCGGCGGGCACTCCCGGCCGGTTCGTGTCCGCTCGACCGCCCGCACCCGCCGGGCCGACGACCACGGTTCGCCCGGCAGCACCGCTGGCGCTCACGGAGGACGGCTGGGAGGCGGCACTACGGCGTGTGCTGTGGCCGCCGTTGGCCGACCGGATCGCCGTGCGGGATCCGCTGCACCCGCAACACGCTGCGTGGCGCGAGCTGCACGCCCTGGCCAACCAGGAGGTGCTGCGGGTCGGCGCTGACCCGGACCGCCTCGCGCGGCTGGTCAACTCCGTGCCCCGTTGGCGGTCCGACGTGAAAAATCCGCCCGCGTTGGCGCACTGGGCCATCACCGAGTCGCTTGCCAACCCCGGCTACGTCGCCGCGGTCAACCCCACAGCCCAGTCGACCGGCGCGCAGCCGACCAGCGTGGCATCCGCCACCGAGGAGGTCCGCGGAGTTCCGGACGCGGACCCGACGGTCTCGCGTCCGTCGCCATCGACGCGATCGGCCGCGCCCTCGGTTCCCTCACGCCCCGGTGACATCCGCTCGCCGCAGCAGGCACTGCTCTACGCCCGCAGTCTCAACGCCGCAGACGCCCGCGACCGGATATCCGCCAAGCTCGTCTTCGGGCACTGGGGATCGGAGGTCGATCGGGTCCTGGCCCGCAAGTTCCCCGGAGTGGCAGGCCAGGGCGTGACGCCGTCCGGGCGGCCCACGGCGGACCGGACCCGTTCCGCAGACGACACTCGCGAGCGTGAGCGGGTGACCACCGTGGTGGTGGACTCCGAACGCCTCGACGTGGAGCAGCACAGGGCCGAGATCACACGCCTGGACCCGGCCAAGCCGATGCACCGCCGCGCGGCACTGATGATGTTCAACCGCACCGGCTATCCCGAAATCGACCGGTTGATCGCGGAACGGTTTGCCGGCGACCCGCTGATCGAGCAGGCGGTGAGCGAGAAGTACCCCGACGGGTTCTCCGCCGCCGAGGCCTCGGCCCAGCGTGTTCTCGCGGACGGCGACGACGTGCGGGCAGCGGTCAACAGCGCGACACCCGACAACACCGGGACGCCACGCCGCGAGGACATCGACGGCGCGGTCGCGGCGAGCCGCGAGCACGGCCAAGCGGCTACCCGCCATGGCCTCGCGAACGGCATGCCGGGTGAGCAGCCGCCCACCGTGCGGCGCGTCACGCCCGTACCTGCGGCCCCGTCCGGGCCGCGACGCACCTGACCTTCACCGCCAGCACTCACCCACCGCAGACCTCTTCGCACGCCGGCGCTGGCGCCACACGCGGCGTCACACCGCGCGATCCGTGGGGGCGGAGCGACGTCACTTCGCGGTGGTAACCATTGGGGGACAACACCATGACGGAACCGACAGCCGTCGCCGCACAAACGCCACCGAGTCCGCTTCCGCAACGCACCAGAGGAGCCAACGGGGCACCGTCAGTACCGACTCAGGGCCCGCCGAGCACGGGTCGTGCGACCACGAGCCGCCAACCCAGGAACACGGCGGCGTCCGCACCCGCCCCGCGGCCCGGCACCGGATGGCCGACTACCGACGCGGACAACCCCATCGACCGCAGGGTCATCAGGATCGTCCAGGACGTGCTCGCCGCGCAGCGTGCCGGCCTGGTCGATCGGATCCTCGACGCCCTGGTCGAGAGGGAACAGCGGCGCGGGTCCGCCGAGCAGACCGCCGCCGCGTTGCGGGCGCTGACCTACGTCGCTGACGTGCGCACGAAAGACCCCGTCCTCGGTCCCGCCTTGCGCGAAGGACGGGTGGCGCTGCTGTTCGACCGGCTCGACGACCTGGCCGACCGCCTCGCACCCCGGCCGGACTGGTACCCGGACAGGCGCACCGACGAGCAGACCACTGCGTTGCGGGCACACGCCGGTCGGCTGTTCGACTCGTTGACGCCGCAAGCCGTGAACCGGGCGGTGACCGACATCCTGCCCCTGTCCCACTGGCCGTTCAACCGCAGGGACGCCTTCCCATTGGTGTTCGCCGACCGCGAGATCAGAGCGCCGCGTCCATTGCGGACCGCGTTGCAGACCCGGTTGACGACGCTTGTGCAGCAGCCGGAGATGGCGCAGACCGGTGTCGTGATGGCGGTGGCCACGGTCGAGCAGGTACTCGGCGCCGGCCGCGCGAGCGACGCCGGAGCACAGGCCACGAGCGTGGCGGCGGTGGATCCGCGCCCGGCCTACACCGCTGCCAGGTTGCGCCAGTTCGCCGCCACCCTCGACACCGATCTCGACCGCAACCGCATCCCGCGTCAAGCCCTCGGTTCCTACGGGGCCAACGGGGTGACCCTGACCGACCACCTGCGCACCGTAGCCCGAAACATCGACACCATCCTGCGGCAACCGTCGGAGGTGGCCGGGCCACGGGCGACGAACCTGTTCGGTCGCGACGGCATCATGCCTGTCGACAACGCCGTCGTCGAGGTCGTCGAGAGGGCCGTCCTGGCCCAGGAGCGGCCGCCATCGGAGCCCAAGCCCACCAGCGGGCAACCCGATCGCGGCGTCGGTGAGGCCGCCACCGAAACCCAGACCGCGCCAGCGGAGAGGATCGACTTCGGTCCCGACCTGCAACCCGAGTACGCCCTGTTGGGAAGCCTGATGCACGCCCCCAAGGGGATGGACAACCTTCGCTTCCTGCGTTGGCGTGACCTGCCGGACCGCGACACCCAGGCGATCTACCAGACCCTGCGCGGTCTGCACGGCTCGGGATCGCTCATAGACCTCAACGACGTGCCGCAGGCGAGGAGGGCCGAAGCGGCGAGCGAAAACCACGTGAAGCTCTACGCAGCACTTCGCGACAAGACCTACACCCACCACGAAGTCACCGACCCGGCCAAGATCGTCGCCCGGATGAACGACGCCGCCCCGGCGACGGCTCTGCCGTTCGACGGGGTCTACAACCCTGCCGCCCAGACCCAACTCGGACTCAAGGTGTTCGAGGAGTCGGTGCTGCGCCAGTTGTCCCGTCTGGAAGTTGACATCAAGCGCGACACACCATTGGTCCCGCTGCCCACCGTCACAGCCGGCCGTACCGAGGCCGTGCTCAAGGCCCGGTTGGACAACCTGGAGGTCCTCTCGACCAGGGTCGAACGCATCTCCGCCCGGCTGGCCGACGCAACTCGACGCGCGGGTCTTGAGGTCGTCGCCGACACGCCGCAATCGGCGAAGGCGGTGGCCGAAGACGCTAAGCAGGGCCGCAAGGGCGTGCCCGACAGGTGGCGTCGATTCACCTCGCCGCTGCAACACCGCGCCGAGCGGCACATCCTGCACCTGGCGCTGCACGCCGGGATGCTGGACAAGATCCCGCAGGAGGTTCTCGACCTGGCGCCGGAGCACTTCACCGACTCGCGGCACGCGAACATGTGGAGGGCCATCCAAGACCTGCGCCAACGCGGCGGTGAGTACGTCAACTACGCCGCGCTGCGGCTCGAAGCCCGCAAGCCGGACTTCGCCCACAAGCCGATCCTGTCCCGCGAGGACCTCGCCCGCATGGCCGAGGGACCACCGGTCAAGCGCGAGCGGATCAAGCGGTCCCTGCTCCTGGTGGTCAACTCCGCGATCGAACGTGACACCAAGGCCACTCGCGCGGCCGTCAAGGCCGTCTCCACCGACCGCGACCTGGCGGTGGGCTCCGTCGTGGACCAAGTCGCCGCCGAGATCAAATCCCTCAAAGCCGCCACCACCACGGCACTGGACCGCCACAAGCAGATCACCCACGCCGCCACCGGCACGCAGGGCAGGAGCGCACGATGACCACATCCGACACGCGTGCCGGCGACCGGATCGCCCGCGAAGAGATGGACACGCTGGTCGAAGCCGGTCGGGCAGAGGCATGGACGCGGTCGCTGGGCGGGCGCATCCCCACCGCCGCCCAGCTCGACGGACGGTGGTGGGTCGTCCTGTACGGCACCGACTTCTACCAGCCGGCCGACGACCTGGTGGCGGCGGTGCTAAGCCACGCCCGTTCGGCGTTCGCGTTGGCGGACTCGGCCCTGGGACGGGCGGCCGCCGGGTCCGTGCGGTGACGACGCCTCAGGCCGGTCCGGGAAGCTTGTTGCCCGGACCGGCCGCCTCCGCGGACGCACAGCAGGCGCGATTCCCTGAACGGGAACTGCTGGGCGCGCTGCTGCAACGTCCCGAACGCGTGGCCGAACTGCGCGGCTGGCTGGAGCCCGGCGATTTCGTCGACCCGGCTCATCGGGCCGTGTACGCGACCGTCTCCGCTCTCCACGAGCGGGGCCGCCTGCGACCGGTGCCCGCCGACCCCGCCGCGCTGTCCAACCCCGACCAGCGGGTTCGACAGACCATCACTGCCAACGTGGTGGCCGTGACCGAGGCGATGGAACGAGGCGAGTTCACCGATGTCCGGGTCGAGAACTACCGCGAGCTGATGACCGGCCTCTACATCGCGGGCGCCGCCGCCGGGGCGGTGCCGACCGGCCTCTACGGGCAGATCGTGTTGGAGTTGTCTGTGCGTCGTCAGGTTCAGGAACTCGGGGTGAACCTGGAGGCGGCCGTCGCGAGCACGGACCCTTTCACCGTAGACGCGGCGTCGGTGCAGAGCGGTCTGCGCGAGGTCGAGAACCGGCTGATGAACCTGGTCGCCCAGACCAGGAGGTCGGCGGGCGAAGTGATGGGCACGCTTTCTCCGTCGGCCCGTCCGAGTCCGCCGGTCGTTCCGACCACGCCGTTGCCGGCCAGACTGGTCGAACGCAAGGAACGCGCGCTCGTCCACGCCGTGATCGCCGATTCCGCGCACCACGGCCTGCTGGAACAGTTGCGGCCGCAGGACTTCGCCTCTGCGGCCTTGGCGACCGCGTGGCGCGCTGTGCAGAACGTGCGCAAGCGCGGTGAGCCCGTGACCCCGGTGACCGTGTGGTGGGAATCGGGCAGGCTGGCCGCTTCAGCACCGTCCGGCGGAACCCTCTCGCCCGAGGAACTGGTCGAGATGCGCTCGTCCCCGCAGCACGCAACAGCAGTGGACGGCGCGGTGACGGTGGTCGCGAGAGCGTCGTTGACCAGGATCGCGAGTCGGGCACGCGAGGAGATCGAGCGTGCGGCCGCGGACCGCAGCCTGGACGCGGGCAAGGTCATCGGCGTCACCTCCGAGGCCGCCGCACGCGTGGACCAGCACGTGTCCCGGCTGCTGGGTACCACCGGCGTACCCATGGCGCTGCCTGCCGAGGCGAACCCCCTCTCGCGGCGGCTGGCCGGTGAACCGGCACCTGGCATGGTGCCGCGGGCGCGCTGACCGGCCCCGCGAGGCCCAGGGCTCTCGGGCCTCGCGGGGGCTCCGGTTCAGAGCACGGTCTGTGCTCCCGCGCGTCGCAACGCCAGCACCAAGTCCGTGGCGACACCGCGGTTGGCCGCGAAGACCGGATCGCCGATGACGCCGTGGTCGTGCCCCGGAGCTCCCGGCGCGTGCACCATCGCGCCAGCCTCCTCGGCGATCAGCGCACCGGCGGCCCAGCTCGCCGGGTCCGCGCCGTGTTCGTAGAAGCCGTCGACGAAGCCGGACGCCACCCAGCACAGGTGCAACGCCGTCGAACCTACCGTGCGCAGGTCCCGCACCTCCGTGAGCAGCCGTCCGGCCACCTGCCCTTGGCGCAGCCGCACCCCACGGTCGCCGCTGAACCCGGTCGCGATCCGGGCTTGATCCAACCGGTCGACGTGCCGGGGCCAGAGCGCGAATTCGGTGCCGACCGGCTCTCGCAGCACAGCGCCTGCACCACGCGCAGCCGACCACAACCATCCCGACGCGGGATCGGCGACCGCAGCGGCGAGGGTGACGCCGTCCTGCTGCGCGGCGACCGACACCGCGCAAGCTGGCATTCCCGTCACGAGGTTGGCCGCGCCGCTGATCGGCTCGACCACCCAACGCACCCGCCCCGGACGGGCCGCCTCACCGCGTCCGTACTCCCTGGCCACCACGTCATCGCCGGGACGGATCTGCGCAAGCCCTTGCACGATCATCCGCTCGACCAGCAGATCGAGGTAGGGCAACGGGTCGCCGTCATGTCCGTCGACCAGCACGTGCCCAGGCCAGTCACCCACCGGCCCCGCGTCGGCCACGCGATCCGCGACCAACGCCGCCCCGCCCGAGGCCACCAGCTCGGCGGCGGTCTGCAACTCCTCGTTCAATCCCATCGTCATCCCCCTGTCGGTGCTGTGCGGTCGCATCCCCAAGCGCGACCGCCCTGCGTGCGCGTCAAGCCCGCGTCGAACGCGCCGGCTTGGTCGGGACCGGGACCCCGGTGGTCGTGGTGGTTCTGCGGTCCAGACCGCCAGCGACAGGCGCGGGCCCCCGCGGCCGCGCAGCGCCGGAGGTAAGGGCTGGGGCCGTCTGGGCACGGGCCAAGTGACGGACCAGGCCCGCGTGGGCGGGCGGCAATGTCGAGACCAGCTCCGGACGCGCCGCGTGCAGCGCCAGCAGATCCTTGGCGGGCGTCGACACTAGGGCCAGCGTGACCACGCCGGGCGCGCCGGCTGGAGTGAACCGTCGCGACGGGTGTGCCAGCGTGGCCAGCACCACGTTGGCCAACTCGGCAAACCTCTTCTGGACCAGGTCCGCAGGCCCGCCGCCCGCCGGCCGGCCAGTCTGCGGTACCTGCACGCCGGGGAGCAGTTCGTGCACCAGCGATGCCCGGTGGTCGTCCAGTCGCGCGACGACGGCGGGCTGGCCGGCGACCAGCATGGAGATCCGCGCGACCAGCAGATCGCGAGTCGATGCGTGCACGCTGGGGATTTCCGATGGGGCAAGGTGCGGGGCCACGCGGTGCAGCGCGTACTCGTCGACCACCGCCGCGAACTCGGCCGCGTCGAGCCTGCCGATCAGCTCGCGGGCGACCGCGTCGGCGGCGTCGGCGACCGTTCCCAGGTGCTCGGGTTCCAGTTGGTCGAACGGCACATCCAGCACGGCCGCGCCGCCGGACGCCCAGGTCCGTTCGACCTCACGGAACCGGTTTGCCGTGGTCACCAGCGAAGCGACGACGCCGTCGAGGTAGTGCGCGACGTCGCCCTCGGCCACGGCGGTCCCGCTGAGCACACGGAGAGGATCCCGTGATCGCCCGGACGGATCGCGGGCGTCGGCGACGAGCAGCCTGATGACATCGAGCGCGTGCCGCCGCCCGGTCTCCTGGAAGTGCCGTACCGCCTCGGCCGGGTCGACGACCTCCGTGTCTTCGAACCAGTCCGGTTGTGGCGGCGGCACCTGTTGCTGGGCGACCCCGGTGAACGACCGGGCATCTCCCTTTTCGGTACTGACCATCTCGTGTCCCCCTCTGGACATCGGGCCTGTTTCGTTTTCCGGATTCCGTGCTCGGCAGTGCTCGTATGTGCCGGGAGTGCTAGACGGTCGCGGCGTTGTCGAGCGGGCCGCCGAATACACGGGTCGCACCGAAGTAGTCCCCTCCGGTGCGGATTTCTGCGGCAAGGATCTTCTGGCCGGACTGGGGGGCTTCGATCATTTTTCCGTCGCCGATGTAGAGGGCGACGTGGTGGATGTTTCCCAGGACGCCCCAGAACAGCAGGTCACCTGGCTGAAGGGCGTCTACCGAAACGGGCTGCGATTGCGTGGCCGCGTACTGGGCGTCGGTCACTCTCGGCAGGGTGATCGCGTGGTCGCTGCCCTGGTAGTAGGCGAAGCGGACCAGTGACGAGCAGTCGAAGCCGCTGACACCCTCGTCGATGCCGAACCCGAGCCCTGGACCGTCCAGGGTGCCGCCGCCCCACGCGTAGTCGAGGCCGATCTGTTCGGATGCGTGTCGGATCACCTCCCGGGCGCGTCCGGTGAGGTTCTCCAGCGAGACTCCCGGGTTGCGTTTGCGTTTGGAGTACTTGTTCGCCGCGAGGTCCCTGATTTTCGTCACATAGTTGGTGGTTTCCTGGAAGGGTGGGATTCCGCCGTATTTCTGGACGTTCCCCGGTCCTGCGTTGTAGGCGGCGAGGGCGAGGTCGGTGATCTCCCCGGTGAGACCGTCCCGCCCCTTGACGAACTCGATCAGGGAGCACATGTAGGCGGCCTGGGTGAGGATCGCGTCGACCGGGTTACGCGCATCGGCCGACCCGTCGCCGTCCCCGTCGATGCCGTAGTGCGCCCAGGTTGTGGGGATGAACTGCGACAAGCCGGTGGCCTGCGAGCCCTCGTTGTAGGCGTCGGGGTTCCAGGCGGACTCGGTTTCGATCTGGGCGGCGAGGATGGGTGCGGTGATCTCCGTGCAGCGTGAGGCTGCCCTGCGCAGCGGTTCCACCGCCCACGGCGGTACTTTGGTCTCGTCCAGCTGGGTGGCGCCCAACACGTGGCCGGTCAGGCTCGTCCGGCGTTGCTCTTCCTGCCCGCCACCCAGCACCATCAGCAGCGTCGAAACGAGCAGCACGACCAAACCGAGAACGATCCCGGTCATCTTGTTGCCGGAACTCATCGTGTGGTCCCACTCGATGAGGAGTCCGCGAAGTTGACGCGACCCACGCGCCACCCGCCATCGACTCGGACCAGCGAGCAGTACACGGCGATGTCGGGCAGTTGCCGCCGCCACCCGTCCTGGGACACCGCAACCCGATGGGCGAGCACGCCAGCCGCCGCGCGGGTGCTCACCGGCGGCGGATCGTCCCCGATCGGGTCCGTGCTGACCTGCACGCGGGCCTGCCGTCGGGCCAACTCCGGCCAGTCGTGGTCGCGGCCCTCACCACCCAAGCTGCCCGCCAGGTCCGCGGTGCCGAGCTGGTCGGCAGCTCGTCGACGCGCGTCGGAGGGGCCGTGATCCACCGCGGCGTCCGAGGCTAGCGCCAGGGTGGCGAACCGGCCGCACACCTCCAGCGCGGCGGCGTGAGGTTCGGCCCGTGCCGGCTGCGACCCGTCGTGCGTCGGCGCCGATGAATGTTCGTCCTTGGTGCAGGACGTCAGCGACAACACTGTGGAGATAGCGACGAAAGCGCTGAGAAATGCTGGAACACGCGAAATGAAGCCGTATTTAGGGCGTGCAGTACCCACGTTCGTCCCCCCGAACGAATTGCGATGATCAGGAATGCGGTGCCGCGGCCCCCCAGCCACGGCTGTCGTCCGCGCCAACGCGGTTGTGCCGGTTACATCTCGTCGGAGGCGCGGACGGCGATGCTCACCTCCCTCGCGGCCCCTGCCAGGCCGTCGTAGGCGGCGAGGGCGGTGTCCAGGTCAGGGCCAGCGAAGTGCGGCTTGTGCGGTCGCCGGGCGAGGCGCAGTCCGCGGTGGACCAGCAGCGTGGACGCCCAGGTGGCGATCTGCCCCGGTTCGGGTAACAGGGCGACACCGAAGTAGACCGCGTCACGCGGGCTCGGTTCGTGCACGAGCTTGACCTGCCAGGACCATCCGGAGCGTTCGTCCCAGGCCAGCAACATCCACTCTGCGTCGCGCCACCGTCCGCCGATCACGTCCGCCTCGATCGGGATGGAGGCGAATCTCGGCGGGCCGGCGAGGACGGTCGCTTCGTCGTCCGCCACGGACAGCCCCAGCGTCAGCAGTGAACGGACCACCTCGGTGATGTAGGGCGTGTGCAACCCTTCGGGCGGGGTCCGCCCGCTCGGTGCTTTCCCGTGTGTCACAGGTGTTTCCCCCATTTCGTAGGTCGGCCCCGATCGCCGGTGGTGGTCATCGGTGCCCCGCACGGCCTGTCCCGCCGTGGGCGCCGGTGGCCCTTGGTGGGCGGCCCACGCTCCAGCCCGCCTGCCATCCGGCGCGCGTCTGGTGGCTGGCCGGTTCGGCGACCAACGGCGCCGTGGACACCGGCTCCGGAAGGCCGAGTTCACGTCGAAGTTCGTCGTAGAGCGGGGTGTCGCTGACCGGACCCCATCCCTGCGAGCGGCCGGCGGCGTAGGCCGCAGCATGTGTCACCGGAACGTCGTCGAGCCGGCCGGTAAGGCGCCACCGGGATTCCGCGCCGCGGTTCGTCGACGCGGTGCCCACCAGGACGTCCTCGACATCGAGAACCCCTGCGAACGTGGGGAACTCGTATGCGGTGTAGGCAGCGCGTTCACGCAGGACCTGGTCCGCTGCAACGGTGTTGACGCCCGCTTGCTCGACGGCGACCCGGGCCACCAGCGTGGCCAGGTCGAGCAGGCGGTCCAACGCGGGCTTGTCGAAAGAGATGACGATCGTCTTCGGGTCCTCGGTCACGCCGGAGTCCCGCTCGTATCCCGTCCGCACCCCGAATCCGAGCAGGTCGGCCTGGGCGACCAGGTCCGACCACCTTTGGCCCAACGCACGTTCCAGGATGTCCCCGGCCTCCGCCACCACTGCTTCCGCGGACGGACCGGCAGTCGACACCGGCCCTTCCGGTACTGCGGCGCCCGCTGGCGGGTCCTCCACCAGCGCGGTTTCGCAGTCGGCGAGGTCGGCGAAGGGGTGCTCGTCGTCCTGGTGGTGCACCTGCTCAGAAGTCGCCTGCTCCGGCTCCGCCGTATCGGCGTGTGGGTCGCTGTCGACCGGGACCGAAGCGACTGCGGCACGCGGCTCGGCTTCGGTGGTGTCGGGCGCGGCGAGCTGGTCGGTGGCCTCGGCGAGGACGGGGATCTCGGCGTCGGACGTGTAATCCCCTTCCCGGTCCGCGGACTCGGTGGCCGAATCGGCGACACCGTCGGCGGACGTTGCCGCCTCGGGCTCGGCATCGGATAGCGGGACCGGGTCGGCTGCCGCGATCACCGGGCGCACTACACCCGCGTCCGCGGTCGGACCGTCTGGGCCGTCCACCAGCGCGGTTTCGCGGTCAGCGAGGTCGGCGAAGGGGTGCTCCTCGTCCTCGTCGGTTTCCGCGGCCACGAAGTCGTATTCCACGGCATCGACGTGCGCATCGCCCTCTTCCCAGGCCGCGTCCTGCTCGGCGTCGGCGTCGTATCCGGTGGTTGCGGTCGCCTCCGGCCGGGGCTCGACGCCGGTAGTGGAGGTGTTCGACTCCGCAGGAAGGGCCACGACGACCGCGTCCGGGGCCGCCGGAAGGGTGGATTGGCCATCGATCGGGCGGTCCTCGCGCGCCGCAGCAGGCACGACCTCCGCCAGCACGGCCTGCTCGGGCGCGAGACGCGGGGCATCCTCGGCGTTCTGCGCGGCCCAAAGATCCAGCTGGGTGTCCTGCGCTGTGGTCTGCCGCTGTGCGGGTTGTCGGCCGGGTCGCTGCGGCTGGGTGGGTGCCAGCTCAGTGCGTGCTGGCTCTACGGGCCTGAGCAGATCCTCGACCTGTCCCAGCGACGTGACGGTTCGTGCGACCCCGTTGAGTTCGACCGGGCTGAGCAAGGCGAGCCCGTCGTCGGTGGGTGCCCAGCGCAGCAGTAGGTCGGCGTCACCGCGGCGCAACTGCTCCACCGACGTGCGGGTTTCCTGATCCCACTCCAAGGAGATGCGCCGCCAACCCAACTCGGCAAGGCCGAACTCGCCGGGCACGGTGATCGGGGTCTGCGCCGACGGTCCGTCTGGTCGGGTGCCGGCGAAGTGGAGAGCGCCTGGTCGTGGCGCGGAGACCAGCCTGGCCAGGCTCCCCGGGCGGGCGACGACCCGAACTTCCGGGTCGGTACCGGATTCAGCCGGCAGCTGCCACCCGCTGGCTGCGTCGAGCGCCGTGCCGAACCGGTCGATCCATTCCCCGACCAGCGCGACGTGATCCTCGGCGCGCCGGGGAGGCCTCGTGAGCCGCCACAAGCCCGACGGGTCGTCGCGGACGACGACGTCACCGGCCTTGAGCCGGGACGCCGTGCGCACCCGGTCGGCTTCCTCGGTCAGCACGGTACCCAGCACCGCGACTCGGTCCAGCGCGGCCGTGATCGACTCCGGCAGGTCCTCCAGCCCGTCGGTCAGCGGCAACGCCGCAGAGTCGGACGCACCCGCACGGCGGCGACGGCGAGGCTTGACCGCAGTGCCATCGCGGTGCGCCTGGGCGGCGCGTTCGATGACCGCCCGCCTGGCCTGTTCGCTGTAGCCAGCCAGCTCGCCCTGCGTCACCGTGGCCGCGAGTTCGGCTTCGCCGTTGAGGTCGAAGCCGATTTGGTCGGCCTCGAACCGCCGCAGCGTGCTTTCGGCTTCCAGCAGTACGCGACGCGTCGCAGGAGTGACTCCCGCGCTGACCCAATCCTGAACCTGCTTCCAGGTCAGGCGGCCTGTGCGGTGTCCAGCTTCGTCGCGGACCTCGACCGTGAGGCCGCGGGTGCGGAACTCGATATGCCTGAACGTCGGGTTGTGCGCGGCGCCGTCGAGTTGGTCGACGGGTTCCGCGCCGTCCAGCGGTGAGGCCACCGTGCCACGGTCCAGGTCACGCACGAGCTGGGCGAAGTACTTGGTGGGCAGCGCCGTCATGGCAGTTGAGATGTCTGCCACCGTTGGTGGTGCCGACTCAGCGATCGAGGCTGGGTCGGGTGTGTCCTCGCGCGGATCGTCCCGGGTCAGCAGCGGTGTCGGTGCGTCTTCGTCGGGCAGGTCCAGTCTGCCCAGGATTTCCATTCGGCCGGCGACCTCGTCCAAGCGCTGGGCGATGACGGGCCATCCGACTCGGCGCAACATGCGGCCAGCTCGGCCGCCGTCCCGGACCCGCGCCCTGCCCTCGACCGCGAGGGCCCGCAACGTCACGGCGGTGGCGAACCCCCGTCCGTCGGCTATCTCCTGCGCAGCCCGCTGCGCGGGGTCGAAGGGCACCTTGAGCGCCAACGCCACGAAGGAGTCGTTGACGATCTTCAAAGCCGCTGGGTCGACTTGGCCCCGCAGTTCCGGCGGCAGCACATGGCCGAGCAGGTCCCGGACCGGATCTGCCCCTTCCTCGGCTTGCCGCACCTCGACGTCGGCGTTCTCGATGACCTGCGGGTCGATGCGGGCGAAGATCAGGCGGGCGCGAGCACGGGCCAGCGCCATCGGATCGCGGGCGATTCGTTCGATCCGATCGCCGACTGCGACCAGGAAGCCCGGCAGGTCCCGCCCGCTGTGGTACCGGCCCAAAGCGGCACGGGCCGACAGGTCGTGGGCGACGAGCCCGCTCAGCCCATCGGCGAACTGGCGCACCCGTACGGCGGTGTGCAGCGGCAACGGGTCGCTGCCAGCCACCCGCCAGGCGACATCGGCCACCGAGGCGTCTTCCCCGAGTACCAGCACACTCGCGGCAGTGGCCAGCGCCAGCCGGGCAGGTCCGGCTGGCAGGCCGCCGACCTGGCGGGGAAGATCCGCCACGCGCAGTTCCAGCCACTGGCGCAAAGCTTCCCCGTTGACCAGGTTCACGGCCTGCGGCAGTACGGGGAAACGGGAGTTGAGCAGCTCCGCCGGTGGTTCGGCGGCCATCGTGTGCCCGAAGGCGTCGAGGGGCCGTCCGGGCACATTCCTCAACTCGGAGATCAGGCCGTCGGTCGCGACGGCCGTCTCCCGAGGTTCAGCCGGTGCGACCTCGGTCGGCTTCTCCGGAGATGGGGCCGCTTCCGGTGCCGCGACCGCGTCGTTCTCTGTCCCGGCCACCTCCTGTTCCGTGCGGGAAACGGCGGTGGCCTGCTCGGGTGCCTCCGCGGGGGTCTGGACGGTTTTGGAGGCGAAGTCGAGGATCCAGCCGAGTGAGCCGAGCTCCAGCACCCGCTTCGCGCGGGTCACGGTCACGTAGGATAGGCGCAGCGTCTCCGGGTCTGGCAGGACGATGTTGCCGTCGTCGTCGGTGGTCGGCCCCCTAAAGTCGTCGGCGACCTTGACCTTGTCCCATTCGCGGCCCTTGGCCTTGTGCGCGGTGGACACCACCAGTTGTGGCTTGAGGTCCTCGGCGATCGCGTTCTCGTCCACCAGCTGGCGGGCCAGCCTGATCAGGCCCTCGGGGGTGTACTTGTCGACCAGCCGGACGAAGGCCCGCAGCGACTTGGCTTCCTCATGTTCCTCGACGTAGTCGCGCACGTCGTCCCAGTGGGAGAAGGACTTCAGCTCGGGATGCTTCGTCTCACGCCCTCGCTGCAACTCCTGTGCCGCGAGCGCGATGTCGACCAGGTCTTTGCCGCCGCCGACCAGGGCGACCCGCTCGCCGGCCTCGATGCCCTCGACGACCGCAGCCACCGCACCCGCGTTGGTGCGGGCGATCACCGCGTCCGGTTCGTCCACGACGTCCAGGCGCGTGTCCAGGGCAGGGTTGCCCTCCAGCCGAAGGTCGGACTCCAGCAGCTCCAGGAAGAGATTGCCGACGTCCTGCACGGCGACGCCGAAGCGCCAACTCTTAGTCAGGTCCAATGTCTCGTCGGCGGGCCAGCCGGTGAGGAAGTCCTGCGCGCCGCGGAAGCCGTAAATGCTCTGGTAGGTGTCGCCGACCACGACGGTCTGGGCCGACTGCGCCTGGACCAACGCGGCCTGAAGCGGGTTGACGTCCTGGACCTCGTCGAAGAAGATCACGTCACCTGGAAACACGGGGTTCCCGAGGGCCCAGATCTTGAGGTAGTCGTCGTGGGTGAACGGCAGCGTTCCCTCGGGCGAGGACTTGTCCTGCCAGATGCGGCGTGCCCAGTCCAGCACGGCCAGACCCAAGCCGGACGGGTCTGCGGCGATGTCGGGATGCAGGTGCGCGGCGCCAATCTCCCGGTCGGCGCTCTCCCGGTACTTCTTCACCACGGCGATGGCCATCGACATCAGGCGGTTGGCGGTGACCTCGTGCTGGCCGTGCGTGCCATAGCGCACCCGGCCGTCGGGGTTAAGCCCTAGAGCACTGGCGATGTCCTTACCGAAGCCGTCGTTCTTCGCGATGTTCCCACCGACCTTCATGCCAAGGCGGGGGTGGTTGTTCAACGCGTGGCGGGCGATGGCGTGCATCGTGTCGGCCTCTACGTTCGGGCCGAACGCTTCCTGTGCCTCGTTGGCGATGCTGCGATTGAACGCGATGTAGACGATCTTCTTGTCAGGGGAGTTCGCAGCCAGCCACGCGGCCAGTAGCCGCAGCGTGGTGGTCTTGCCTGTACCGGCGAGTGCCCGCACCGCGATGTTGAGCCCTTGGGCGAAGGCGTCCTGGATCGCCTGCTGCTGAGGGGTGGGCGGGAACGTCGGCCCCTTCGCGGCCGCGGCCTTGGCGGCAGCCTTCGTCTCTGCCTCGGTAGCAGCCTGGGCGTCCAGTACGTCCAGGGCATCGCGCAGTGCCTGCACGGCATCGTCGCGTGAGGGCTGCTTGCGTGAGCGGACCCACTCCCAGTGCTGGTCGTTCTTGCGCCACCAGAAGCCGTTGTCCTTGAGCGCGCTGCGCAGCGGCGCCGGGTCCGTGGCATCGGTGCCGGTGACGAACGCGGTGGTGCCCGTGACGCGGATTGCGATCCGCCGCGACCACGCCTTTCGGTCCACGTCGACGGGAGCGGGAGCCGGGACGGTGTCGTTTGTGGCCGCGGCTTGGTGTTCCCGATCGGGAGGCGCGTCCGAGGTGGTCCCTGCCGGAACGTCCGCGCTGGTCACCGACGGGAGAGGCAGCAGAGGGGCTGCGCTCTCGGCGCGCACCAGCCAGTAGGCGGCTTCGGCGTCGCGCCCGCCGTCGCGGACCATGCGGATCGCCCGGTTGAGGTTGTCCACGACGTCGCGTCGGTAAGTCGGTCCGGTGACGGCGAAGGGCGCTAGGCGGGCCACCCGCGAAGCCCAGTCGGGCACCTCGGTGGCCAGCGCTAGCGTGGCAATCCCGAACTCGCCGCGGTAGCTGCGTAGGTAGCTTTCGAGGACTGGGACGTCGTGCGCCGACCCGGTGCCGGCGATGAACTGCCTGGCCGCCACGGGCCAGGACGCCACAGCAGATGGCGAGGGAGTCTGCTCGGAGACGGTGATCCACTGCCGTTCGCCGACGGTGTCGAGCCTGACCACCAGACCGAGGCTGCGGGCCAGGTCGACCATCGGGTCACCGGTGAGCGGATCGCCGCCCGCCTGCGACGACGCGGCGACGGCCGGAGCCGACGCGGCCTGCCTGCGCTGGGCTACCAGCCGCGCCAGGTCGCCGAGCGGGAGACGCAACGCGTGTTCTGCGTTGATCATCGCGTCGAGGACCGCCGGCGAGTCGGTCTCCCGCGACAGCAGACGGGGGTCCACGGATGCCAGCAGCGCGGCGATCTCCTCGACGTGCTCCGTGTTATCCCCGGTGAAGTCGACGGTGTCCAGCCACGCCCGGGTGACGAACTCGACCATGTCGCCCGGTCGCAGCTGCAGCCGTGCCTCCAGCGCAGTGACCTGGCTGACGACCTGCGACGGACCCGCGATGGCGAGCAGCTTGGCCACCGCCCGAGCCGCGTCGACACGTCCGTCGACGAAGTCGAGCTTGTCCGCGAACCGCTCCAGGGTGGCTTCGACCAGGACGTCGACCGCGGGCTTGGTGTACGGCGGGGCGAGGTAGGCGCGGATCATCTGCTCCAGCGGCCGGTTCAGCGCCCACTCGGCGGGATCCATGCCGTCGGGCAGCATGGTCACCTCCAGCGCCTGCCGGTAGCGGGGCAACTCCTCCTGCGCGAGCCTGAGGCCGGCCTTGGCTCCGGGCCCGTCGCCATCCAGGGCGAGCACTCGGCCACGCTCCGGCGGCACCACCTGGTCCAGCAGGCGCAGGTGTTCGCGGGTGACCGCCGTACCACAGGCGGCAACGACCAGCAGGCGCTGCTCGGGATCGCGTGCCGCCGCGTGCGCGAGGACGTCCGTCGGTCCCTCGATCATGACCGGCTTGGCGTGCGGGACGCGGTCACGCTGCTCGTGCAGCCCGAAGAGGATCTCCCCCTTGTTGAACAGTGGGGTCGTGGCCGTGTTCAGGTACTTCGGCGTCTCCTTGGCGAAGTCGTCGCGGGGCGGGCGGCCGGTGAAACCCGCCATCCGGCCATCCAGGGTGCGCAGGCCGAACACGATGCGGTCGCGGAAGACGTCGATCAGGTTGCCCGCGCTGGACACCCTCGCCACACCGGCCTCGACCAGCTCGTCGTCGCGGAAGCCCCGTGAACTCAGGTGGTCGACCAGACCTGTCCAGCCGGGTGGCGCGTAGCCGACCATCAGTCCCGGCGTGCCCTCGGACAACGGGCGACGGGCGGCGTCCAGCTTGTCCTGTCCGCCCAACCTCCGGATTAGGTAGTCCCGTGCCGTGGAGGACCGCTCGAACTGCGCTTCGAACCACGCCGCGGCGGCCTCGTTGACCCGGACCAGCACGTCCAGACGCCGTTCCGGGGTGAACAGCACCGGCTCCCCGGCGGCCTGCACCACGGTCGGGCGTCCCTGCCCGGCCACGGCGTCCTCGACCGGTTCCGGGACGGCGGGCGACTCGTCGGTCGGCGCGGCCGGCTGGGACGTGCCCGGCGTTTCGGCGGCGCGCGTGCGCACCCGCTCTCGCAGGTCGTCCCACCGCAGGCGGTTGCTTGGGTGCTCGATCTCGGCCTGGTCGAGCAGGCGCAGCGTCTCGGCGTAATCGCCTTCCTTGAACGCTTGGGCGGCCAGGCTGTTGAACTCCGCGCCCCGGCGCTCCTGTTCGGCCAGTTCGGCGCGGTCGCGCGCGGTGATCGCCGCGTGCTCCGGCTGTGTCTTCTTCAGCTCGGGGTGTTGGCCCAGGTAGGCGTTGATCCAGGACCACTCTTGCCAGGACCCGTCGAGGTGGTTCTTGGATTCGGTGAGAGTGCGTCCGACATCACCGCCGATGTCGTAGGCGGCCGCATAGTCGTGCACGGCCCGCACGATCTGGGCCTCCCGCTCCGGGGTCGGGCGCAACGGCCCGGCGGCGTTTTCGGCGCGGCGCAGCGCGTCCTCCGCGTCCCGCGGCCTGCGTTCGGAGGCGTGGCGCAGTGTGTCGGCCACCTCGTCGGCGACCGCCTGCCGGGCATCGGGGCCGTCGACCATGTACGGCGCGAGCTGCGCCAGCCGGCGAGGCCAGTCGCGCAGCCCGGTGGAGACGGTGAACAACTGCGAGGAAAGCCGCTCGCGGTATGCCGCCAAGTACTCGGCAACCTCGGTGAGCGGCAACGAGCGTCCGGCACCGTTGACCGCGTAGTCGGCCTCAACCGGGATCGCCAGCACGGCGGGCATCGCGGGCTGGTCCGGCTGGCCCACGGGCGCGCCAGGAGTGCGCTCGTGCACTACGATCCACGCCTGGTCCGCGACGCGGGTGACCCGCACCTCAAGTCTGTGGTTGGCAGCGAGGTCGCGCCATTGGGACAACGTCGGCCGCTCGCTGGCCGTGTACTCGTCCCCGTCCTGATCGGAGCGTGGTTGCTCGACCTGGCCGTCCGGCTGCGCTTCGCCGGAGCCGTTGGGCTCGCTGGTGTCGGGCTCGCTCCCGGCGGTGATCGCGGCGCCGACTTCGCTGGTCGCATAGGGGGCCGATTCAGGCTGTGCCGCTTCAGCATCGACGGCATCACTTTGTTGCGCATCGCCCTCGCGCAGCTTTATTACCAGGCTGAGCAGGTTTTCCACGCCTCGCTTGACAGCCGTACGGCTGTTGAGCAGCACGATCCCGAGGTCCTGGAGCACCCGGATCTGGACGGGATTGCTTGTGTTGCTTGGGTAGAAGTGTCGGATGGCCCAGCCGCGGTCGATCAGCTCGCGGGCAAGCGCGGCCAGCCACTCGGTTACGGCTGCGGTGTACCCGGGTGTGCCGGCGATGTGGCGTTGCTGCGGGTTGTTCAGGTCGGTGGAGACGAGTTTGCTGATCCGTCGCCAGGTCGTGGCGTTGCCCGGGACGTGATCCGCCCCCAGTTTCAGCAGCTGCTCCAGGCGCTGCTCGGTGACGCCGGTGGCTGCCACGGCATCGGCCAAGGCCGCGTCGGCGGCAGGGTCCAGCTTGGTGCGTTCGGGAAGCCGGTTCTCCAACGCGTCCTCTGGGCTGCCGCCTCCGGCTTCCTTCAGCTCGAACAGGCGGTCCCGATGACTGGAGTCGTGCGGTTCGGCGGACATCTGCTCGACCGTTGGCGGGCTGCCCTCGGTCGCAGAAAGCTCAGGCTGTGGGGTGGGCCGCACGGAGTGCACGATGTCCGCCAGCTCGGAGGCGGTGGTGAACGGCGGGAGCCTGCTGTTGAGCAGCAGGGCTCGCAGGTCGTCGACCTGGCGGTAGTGATCGGCTCTCGCCCTGTTGCTCGGGTAGAAGTGCCGGACTGTCCAACCGTGGTCGGCGAGTTCGCGGACCAGCGCACCCACCCACTGCATCGTGGTGGACCGGAACTCCGGGTCGTTCGCCCCGTAGACCTTCGTCGGGTCGTCGGGGTCGCTTCTGAGTAGTTCGGATTGCGCCAGGACGGCTTCCTTGTCGCCCTGGCTGATCCGGGTGCGCAGGTCCATCACCTGCTGGATCTGTGCCTGCGTGACCGACGTGTAGGCCACCGCTTCGGCAAGCAGTCGGTCCGCCTCGGCATCGGGTTTGCTGCGCTCTGGGAACCTGCTGGCCAGCGCCTGCTCGAACTGGTCGACTGGAGGCAGTTGGACGTCGAACAGCCCGAACTGTGGATTCGTCGTCTGATCCTCTTCCTGCTGCGTCGCAGGGCGGCCTCCACCTGACGCTGGCGAGCCAAGGTCTTCTTGGGTGACAGGACCGACCGCCCCACCGGACTGGTCCTGACCCTGATCTGCGGCCGCCAGTGGCACGGACTCGGGCGAAGCGCCAGGAACCTTAGGTGTGGAGCCGTCCACTATCGGAGTGCCCGGTGTAGCGACGACGCTGGACTCGGCGTGTTGGTGGACGACCGGCTCGGCAGGTGCTGGCTCCTGTGCCCTCGGCCGTTCGTCGAGGAATCCAGGCCACCCCACAGGCAGGCGCTCGAAGAACGGCAGCCGGACGTCAGCGGGCTGACTGTGCGGCCCGATGCGGGACGGGTCGTCGATAAGCGGCACTGTTGGGGCTGCGGCGAGCCGGCGCGACAGCCAGCGCACCCGCAGCTGTGTGGGCACCTCAGGGTCGAGTGTGTGTCGCGAACCGGCCGCGAGCGCGCCGTGCTCGTCACTGTCGGCGAACACGACGGAGCCGTCTGCGCTGACCTCGGTGACCAGACCTTTCAAGCGCGCCTGCTGGAGAAGAGTGTCCCACCGGCGTGACCAGCGCTCCGGAGAGTCTTCGCGTGCGCCCGACTGCAACGCCGCGCGCCGGTCCTGGACCGCCCTCGCCAACGCTGTCGCGATTGTTCGCGGTACCAGGGCATCGTTGTCGTACCACTTGGCTGCTGCCTGCGGGAGCGAAATGAGCCCTCGTCGGTGGTCGACCTCCGCGCTCCCCGTGGTCGACTCCACCAGCGTGAACCCGGCCGCGAGAATTTGTAGTGTCAGGGGAGTCTTCAGCTCCCAGGGATTGCGGGTCGCAATGGTGTGCGGGCGGTCGTCGCGGTTGAACCGTGCCGCCCAGTCGACGAGGCGTTCGGCGTCGGAGCCGTCGGGCACCGTCAGCGGCTGGTCGGTGACGAACTCCGCGAATCCCGGCAAGGTGCCGTCAGCTAGTAGCGCCTCCATGCGCTCGTCGAGTAGTTCGCCTTCTTCGTCACCGACCGGTCCGGTGATCAATTCGGTGAGCGCTCGCTCCAGGTCTTCCATCCGGGTGCGGCGGGTCATGCCGAACTGCAGGATGATCACGCTGCCCTCGGGGTGGTCTTCCCATCCCGGGTCTCCTTGGATGACGACCCGACGGCCAAGCAGGGCGGCCTGCCCGACCAGAACACGCCAACGCTGCTCCAGCTCGTCGTCCAGCAGGACGTCGGTGTCGGCGTGGTATTGGATCAGCGTGGTCGAATGCTGGGTGTGGGGGTCGTAAGGGCGCAGTGGCACCCGGTCGAGGTCGGACACCGCGAACAGGGCCTCGCCTGCCTCCGGCGTGGCCTCGACCGGCGGGCCGACGGGGTCGATGTCCCCGGCGGTGACCGCCGCAAGCACGGCGGTGTTGGCGGCGTCCTCGGGACCGCGTCTGACGGCGGGCTCCTCGACCACGGGCGTAGGGGCGGCTGTCAAGGCCTGTGCCTGGAACGCCAGGATGGCCCGCCGCGAGCATTCGACGAGTTCGGCGCGGTTGGTGGGCGGAGGTGTCCCGGCATCGAGCACAGCCCACTCGTCCACGGCCGACCAACCGAGGTAACGGCGTCCAACCTGGCGAAGGTCCCGGTTGTTGCGGTTCTGGTAGAGCACGTCGACCGACCGTTGCCCCGGTTCCATCGTCGTGGAGAGGCGCAGCTTCACCTGTTCCGACACCGGCCCGAGACGGCGGGCGGTCACCACGACCGTGGACTTGTCCCCCGGCCGCAGCCGCTCCGGCCCTGCAGCGTCGACAACCTCCCAGGTCGTGACGTCTGGACCGCCAGCTTCCATCGCGCCTGCCCAGGCGATGACGTCGCCCACCTGCGCTCGTGCAAGCCTCTCGATCTCGATCGGTTGCGGGGAGAACAGCTCGGCGATCCTGTCGGCCGCCCGATGCAGCAGGTGCGACCGGCCGCCGTTGTAGAACTCGTCGTCGGGGGCGATCCGTTCGGCGCGTGCCCTGAGCAGGTCCACTGCCTCGTGGGGCTGACCGCCAAACGCCATCGCGTCCGCCACCCGCACGATCGCCAGCGTGGCGCTGTCCTGCTCGCGCAACCTCTCGTTGCGCTTCTCCTCGTCCGTTGGAGGCGTCACCGGGTACGGCGTCACTCGGGGGCCGACGTTCGTCAGCTCGTGCTCCAGATCGAGAAGCGCCGTCGTCGCAGGCTCAGCCCACCGACCGTCGATGCGCTCCCACGAACCCGGACTCACCCGCTTGAGCGCGCGGCTGAACGCCTCGGTCAGCGGGATCTGTTCACGTTCCTCGGTGGCCAGGTGCATCAGGGCTGCGGTGTCGAGAGCGCGCAGGCCCGCGGCGCGGGGGTGGCTGCCTTCGACCGGCAGGCTGCCGGTCGGGTCCAAGTCACGCCATGCCTGCCCGGCGCGCCATACCTCGTCGACCGGGCGTGTCCAGTCGATGTGGGCGCCGCGGGCGTCGAGCAGATGCTCCAGGGCGTGCAAGTAGCCGGGCACGGCATGGTCTGGCAGGTCGAAGGCGGCGACCTCGCGGTTGTGCTCCGCGTCGGACCGGGTGTTGCTGAACAGGACCTGGGGCCGATCCTGTGAGGCGTGGGCGAGCATCGCTCCCAACTGCGCCCCAGAGGGGACGTGGACGATGAACCAACGCCGACCTCGCCGAGCTTTGGGCGCTCCGGTCAGCCGAGCTTGGAACGCCCACAGCGCACCGGATGGCGACGCGACGACGGCGCGGGACTTCTGCAGCGCCTCCACGGTCGCCACAGGCACGCCCACCTTGAGAAGTTGCGCCGCCACATCCCGCCGCGTCCGCCACGGAGCCTGCCTTACGGGCCGGTCGGCCATCGGCCGCGGCACCAGCTGAAGCAAACGGCCGCCGTGCCCGACCTGTGCAGCCCGTGTACCCACCGTGCCAGCGATCACCGGCTCGCCGGACCCGTCCGAGACGGCTGCCGTCTCGGGGACGCCCGCGTCGACGACGTCGTACGGTGAAGATTCGACGGCCGAGATCTCGTGCTCCTCGCCTGTGCCCTGGCCCGGTGTGCTGTGGCGAATGAGGGTCGCGAGCAAGGCTCTGCCGTCCTGCTCCGAGACCGTGAGGTTCCACGAGGCGCCGGTCTGGAGTGCCACCACGGCACGGGCTAGGTCGACGATCGCCAGGGCGGGGTCCTGGTCGATCACAATGAGCAAGACCTGTGACTCGCTCTTCAAGCTCAAGATGTGCGCCCGCTCAGGCCGATCTGGATACAAGCGAGGATCGGGGGCCTGCGTCTTTATGGTGAAACCCTGATCGGCGAGTTGACCGAGCAGTACCTGCCACGATTCGGCTTGCTCTGCGGTGATCTGCTGGCTGGGGTAAAGGGCTGCCAACTCCGCAGCAGGCGGCAGGACGGACGTTGCCCCGCTGGGACGTTCGGGACTGTCCTCCTGTGCGGAGAGCGAGGCCTGCGGTGTCTGCTCCTGTACCGCGGCGCCAGTCGCAGGTGAAGGTTCGCGTTCGGCGTGTGCCAGGCCGTGATCGTGCAGCTCGTTGACTTCTTCGTAGATGGCGTGGCGGGCCATGTTCAGCCAGAACTGTGCGATCGACGGGTCGTCGAGCACGAATCCCGGCACATCGGGTCCGATTTCCGCTCCGTCGTCCACGACGGCGTGCACGGCGGCGTCGATCAGGTGCTCGTCGAGGACGTGCTGGATCTGGTCGCGGGCGTTGACCCGTGCCCACTGTCGGACCTGGTCGTGCGCGGCGGCCGCGCCGATCCAGGAACGCAGCCAGCGGCGTTGGCGGTCGGTCACCGAGAGGCCGAGGTCGTTGGCCAGGTTGTCGACCAGTTCCGGCAGACTTGCGGCTAGGTCGCGGCGGATCCGTGCGGGCACCAGTGCGGCGGCCACGGTGAACAGGCGTTCAGCGAACCGGCGGTCCCTGGTGGTGTAGCGGGTCGCCACCTCCAGCGCGACTTGGTCGGGGCGCGCGCCTGAGCGCGCGAGGTCCGTCAGCGGTGCAGAGATCACGCGGGTGAGCTCGGCGCGAAGCGTCGGCTCCAAGTTCTCGGGCGTGTTCTCGACCGTGTTCCGCAGCAGCGGGTGCTGGGTCAACGTCACCAGTCGGCTGCGGATCCAGGCCGCCTGTTCGGCCGTCGCGCCGAGCACCTGCTCCAAGTCGGGCAGCACCGTCGCCGGATCAGCTTGGGTGGAGCCGGCTTGGGTGGGGCCGGCTTGGGTGGCTGGCTTGGTATCCGGTCGCCGCGCAGGCATGCGAAGGGCGATCTCGCTGGTGACCGAGTCGTACCGGCGTTGTGCCTGCTCTGTGGCGGTGGCGACGGTGTCGGCCAGGACGAGCTGCGGGTTGCGGTCGGCTCTCACCCGGTACACCGCGTCCGGGGCGGCGGAAGTGGAGATCCACAGCGTCCGGCTGTCGGCGGCACTATGGAGAACCCGCACGCGGACCAGCCCCCAGGCCAGACCGCGCTCGGTGTACGCCTGGTTGCGGCCGGTCGGAAGGATGGTCCACGGCACGTCGCCCGAAACTTCGCCGCCGAGCTCACCGCTGTCCAGGTCGAGGAGGCGCACCGGTTGGTCCCGAGTGGACTCGATGGCGGCCCCGATGTGCCGCAAGGCGGCGGCGTCGGCCAGCCTTTCGCGGACGAACCTCAGGGCGGGGCCGCGCACACCCAGCTCGCGCAGCGCGTCGGCGACGCGGATCTCCGCCTCACGGTTGGACAAGTCGGTTCCGTCGAGCAGGTTGTCGACAGTGGCCCGAGCGGCGTCGTGGTTGAGGTGGCGGCGCAGTGCGCCGACGTGGGCCGCCAGTACGAGCAGTTCGTCCTCGCCCGACAAGGAATAGTCGGTGACGATCGTGGCCGTCTCGTGGTCGACGGTGCCGATCACTGCGCCGACAGGGCGGCTCCAGGCATAGCCGGCGGCGGTGATCTCGGTGCGGAGCTTGTCCAGCCTGGCCTGGGTCGAGTCGCCGGTGACCGTGTCCAGAACAGTGTTGGCGGCGCTGAGCTGGTTGGCGTCGAGTTGAAGGCCAGCGACCTGGTCTCCCGTGTCGGCGGCGATGCCATCCGGGCCTGCTGCGGCACTGGAGGCGGTCGGTTCATCGGCGCGATCGTCTACAGCGGCGACGGCGGATGGCGATTGTTCCGGCGGCGTGTCCGGCTCGCTGGCTGTGAAGCCGGCGACTTCGACTACGTCGCGCAGCGTCGGATCGTTCACTGGCGGGTTTGTGCCGTCCAGGAGACTTGGGTTGCGCTGGATCCTGGTGACCACGCCCGCCGGGGACAGGTGCACTTCCAGCTCTGCCTTGGGCGAGGTGTCCGTACCCGCCTTCACCCAGAGCAGGCTGAATTCCTGCGGAGTCAGCCCCGCCCCGGGGATTCCTTGTGGTTTGCCACCGGATTCCCGGATATCGCGGTAGGCGCTTCGGGCCCAGCCCTGCTCGTGCAGCAATGGCTCCACCACGCGCAGGGTCGGGCGCTGCGATGGCTGTGGAGCGGGCACCGTAGTCGGCAGTTCCCGCGGGCGGGGTGATGGCGGTGGCAGGCTGTTCCAGTCGTGGAGGATCTGCCGGTACTGCTCGGGCGGAGGATCAAGGACGACGCGTTGTTCGTCGTTGATGTCGACGAGGTCGAGCGTGCCGTCGGCGAACCGGACCACGCGCTTGTAGCTGGTCGGGCGCAGGTTGGGGAAGTAAGCAAGTTGGCCCGTGATCTCGCCGACACGTGACCGTCCGTCGTAGCCGGGATCGCCTGTCGGGGTGAACACCAGCCGTGTTCCCGGCTCGACGCGCCGGGCCGGCACGTTGGCGGCGTCAGTACCGTCGAGAATTGAGAACTGGTCTTTGTGGGAGGTTCTGTCCAAGACCGCCGGCGTGTCCTGCCAGCGGCCCATGCCCGGATCGCGTCCTGCTTCGAGAACATGGTGGTGAGGAGCGAACCTCACATCGACTCGGGTCTCGGGGCCGGGAAGGTTCACAGAGAGACCGTCGGTGAAGGTCAGCCGGTAGACGTCTTGGACCACGCGTTGGGTACGCCGTCCTACCTTCGTGGAGTACTGGGTGGTCCACCGCCCGGCGTCGGCGACCTCACGGGACTCGCCGTCCAGGCGGATCACATCCCCGGGGGCGACCTCGGAAGCCGGACGCGCAAGCCGGAATCCGTCTGTGTCGATTGGACCACCGGGCGGCGCGGGTGTGGAGTGTTCTCGCGAGTCGAGATACCGGAAGCCTTGTTCGGTCGCCCAGGTCGCGGCCACCCCGTCGATGGCTGCGGCCAGGGTGCGGCCCTCGGCGTCGCGCCAGCCCTGTGACCAGGTTCGGTAGCCGGGGGCGGCGAATGGCACCGGGTTGCCGTCCGCGTCGCGCAGGTCGGCCAGCCGACGTCCCAACTCCCGCACCTGCGCGCTGCTGACGCGCGGTGCCCGGTTCCCGATGGCGTGCACGAAGGAACGGCCGTGCAGGATCGTGATGCCATCGGCCGTGTTCAGGCTCCAACGCGAAGATCCGTCAGCGTTGGTTACGAGTTCGCGACGTGGCGTGCTCGCGGCGAGCACGCGGGCACGTGCGGTCGCGTCTACTAGTTGCTCCCACAACGGCAACTCGGCGGTGATGTTGCGAACACGGTGGCGACGGGCGGCGGCAACCCGCCGCAGGCGCTGGTACTCCTGAGCGTCGACCGCTGTGGGATCCGGTACGGCCTCGGGCACGCCAGGCCGTTGATCGACGGCCAGAGCGGCGACGGCGCCAGCGGTCGACTCGGCCGACGCCTTATGCTGGTCGACGTCAGCCAGGTAGTCGCGGATGCGCCCCAGCAGCCTGTGCGCCCTGTCCTCCGCCCAGAGCACGGCATCATCCAGTTTGGCGGCGATCCGCTGTCCGTCGCCGTCGATGATCCACTGTTCATCGAGGGGCAGCGCGATGTGGGTGCCGTTGTCGGCGGGTGGTCGGTGGCCGGGTTCTGCGGCCAGTCGCGGCCGGTCGGTCGACAGGGGGTTGGACAGGACGGCGTGGAAGCGGTCGCCGAGGTAGCCGAGGTCGACGCGCACACCGCGCCACAGCAGGGTGCTGTTGCGGCTACCGGACAAGGCCGCTCGGCCGAGGGCCACGAGTGCCGCTGCCTCATCACCGTGCGCGACCCGCGCCACCGGAGGGCCCGGCCACAGCATGCCCACCTCATAGCTCCAGTTCACGGCGCGGGACATGGCGTCGTAGGCGCGAGCGTCGCGCAGCAGGTCCAAGCCGGTGTCGCGAAGCTCGTGGTCGCGGGGCAGGCTGGAAAGCGCCTCGCTGACATCCCGAAGTTTGTCGGTCGCAGTCTCCTTGAGCGGGTGGGGCACGGGCGGCAGGTTGAGACTGCGGGCGAGCCGGTCCGTAACCCGGCGCCTGACGTCCTCGGCGATCTGCCCTGCGCGGGAGATGGTGTCGGTGATCGCGCCGATCAGCCGGGCGGGACCCTCGCCCTGCGGCCGTAGGGGCACCCAGGCCGATGGGGACCTGCCGTCGTTGGGCAGGATCTGCGCAGTCAGCCCGTCGTCGTCCTCCGACAAGTAGATCTGTACGTCACCGACGTTCAGCGGGCTGCCGGTGTAGCCGATCCAGGCATTGAGGTCTTCGTCGGTGCGCAGGCGATCGCCGCCGGGGTCGTGCAGCTCGGCGTCGGTGTTGCCCGCAGCAGCGCGGGCCACACCGCGCAGCGCCACTGCGAGCTGTACCTCGCGCGCGGCCTGCTCGGTGAGCGAGTCCAGCAGACCGGCGTCGCGGAGCAGGTTCCGGACCGGGCGCAGCGCGGGCTGTCCCGCTACGTCGGCGGCCATGATCGCGTCGACCGCCTCGGTGGCCACGGCGTTGTTCCGGTAGATCCGGACTTCTTCCACGTGCGCGGCCAGTACGCGGACCTCCTCGTCGACAAGCCAGCCCGCGTCGGTGAGTACTTGTCCCGTCGTGTAGTCCACGCCACCCAGGTCGGCCTCGTCGCGGCGCACGTGCTCGAAGCCCGCCGTGGTGAGTTCCTGTTCGAGGCGTGCCCACTGCTGTGCGGTGTCGGCGGCATCGGTCAGTGATTCCAGTGCCACCAGCCCGGCCGGTTCGCTGACGATCTGCTCGATCGGCGGTACACCCGGCCGGGTGGTGTCGGCGGGTGCTACTACGTGCCGGTCGGGATCGCGGCGCTGGTCGCGTTGCACGCCGCCGCCGGTGGCCGCTGAGGGTGAAGAGGTCCGCGATTCGGCGGTTCGAGGTTCGACAGACTCGGCGGGGGTGGTGCCGGCAGCCGTGTCCAGCAAGGGCCCGGCCGTTTCCTGGCCTGTGGGGAGACTGTCGGGGATGCCAAGGTTCGGCAGCGTGGGCCCGCTGCGCGCGCCCAGCGGTGCCAGCCTTGTACGCCCGCCCCGATCGGGGCGACCGATGCTCAGCCACACGTCGAGGGCGGGTTCGATCGGCGGGCGTTGTGCGGCGAGCACGGGGCCGGTGATCTCGCTGTACCAGGCGCCGAACGACTGGGCGGCGGCGCCGTCGAAGCCCAGTTGGAGCGCGAGGTCGCGGGCGGTGGAGGCCAGCTCGGTGAGTTCGCGGTGCCGGGCTTCACGACGCTCCCGCCGGGCGATGGCCTCCGGCGAGTTGGGATCCTCGTCAGGATCGGCGGACAGGTCATCGACCTCGCTGAGTTCGGAGACCAGCACGGCGCGCCGCTGGGTGTACTCGTCGATGAGGTGTTCGTAGGGGAACGCCTTGCCGACCTCGGCCTCAGCGGCCTCGATTGCGTCCAGCGTCTCGGCGATGTCCTCACGAGTCCGATCCCCAGCGGCGGCGATCACTTTCAGCTTGTTTTCCAGCCGGGTGATCAGGCCGATGCCCTTGGGCAGGTCCCCCGGGTCAACCGACGTACTCGACGCAGTGAGGTTGGCCTCGGGAAAACGCAGGACGAGGCGCTGGTCGCCTTCGTTGAGCGGGTAGACCGCCGCCTCGATCGCCAGCCCGCCCAGCGAGCCGATCGGCACCACGGTGCCCCGCCCCGAGCGTGGTGCGGTGGCCATCGCGTTGGCCAGGGTTTGGCGCAGCGCCTCGACTGCCTCGGTGCGCTTGCTGAAGGTTGTCTCGCCCACGACCATCGAGAACTTCTCGCCCTCGGTGGTGACCAGCCGAGCGGCGACCTGGTCCTGCTGTTCGGCGCGCCGTTCCAGCTTCGGGATGGCGGCGCGGTTGTTGATGACGGACAGCTTGAGGGCCTGCTGTTCGCGGATGTGCTTGGAGCGACGTCGCTTGAGGTGGCCAAGCTCCTCGTCGAGGTCAGCTTTCTCCTTGTGGCGCATGTCGCCGGTGGCCGCGACCATCGTCTCGGCGAGGCTGTCGATCTCGGTGCTGGCGATCTCCCGGGTCCGCTCGGGCGGAGTGGAGGAGTACAGCGGCGCGAACATCTGCGCCTTCTGCGAGGTGATCTCCCACTTCTTGGCGTCCATGCTGGGCGCCAGCACGACACGCTTCCAGAAGTAGAACTTGTTCTGGTTGCCCTGGCGTTCGGCGCGGCCGATGGCCTGGGCCGTGATGTCGGGCCGCCACTGACCGGTGATCTCGTAGCCGCCCAGCACCCGGTCCTGGACGTTGATGCCCGCGCCCATTTTCATGGTCGAGCCGACCAATACCGACACCGCTCCCTCGCGGGCGGCGGCGAGCAGGTCGGCCTTGCGCTGCGGTGAGCTGGCCTCGTGGATGAATCGGACGGACTTCTCGTCCATGCCTCGACTGACCAACTGTTCGCGCAGTTCGGTGTAGAAGTTCCAGTGCCTGCTGGTCGGCGTGGACTCGTCGCAGAAGACCAGGATCAGCCCGCCGCGCACCGGATGCTCGGTGCCGTCGTCGCGCAGGTAGACGTTGTCACGGGCTGCGTTCCACTCGGCGAAGATGTCCGCGGCGACTATGTCGACCTTCTGCGGCTCTGGGGTGGTGATACCCACGGTGCGCAGGTCCAGGGCGGCCAACTGCCCGTCGTGGGCGATGACCAGGTGGTTGTCCTTGCCCTTCTCGGGCGGGCCTTTGAGCTCGCGTTCGCGGCGGGCGGCGTCGAGGGTGAACAATCGGGCCTGCACCGACGCGGGGACCTCAAGGATCTCGATGCGTCCGCCGCGCAGTTCCGGGGTGGCGAGATTGAGGTCCTGCTTCATCTTCACGTCGGAGGTCAGCCGAAGTGACCGCCACAGGTCGGTCTCGTTGATGGTGCCGCGGGTGCGACTCTTGGGGCGCAGCGTCCCGCCGGGGGTCATCTCCAGGAAGTTCTTCTGGGTGACGTAGGTGCGAGCCCAGGTGTCGAAGCGTGGCAGATCGTGCCCCAGGCGCCTCATCCACAGGTAGACCTCGGAGAACTTTCCGGTCCACGGGGTCGCGGTGGCCAGTACGACCCGGGCAGTGCCGAATCGCTCCTGGAGGTGACCGAGCTTCATGTCCAGGTCGATCGACCGATAGGCGCCCTCGATCGCCAGGTCGGGGATGGCGGAGATCACCAGGCCGTTCTTGTAGTTCTGCGCCTCGTCGACGACGACGAAGTCGAAGCCGGCCTCGGTGAATGTCATGCCGGCGACGTCGCGGTCGATGGCATCCAACTGGGACTTCAGCCGCGCTTCGGCGTTGTCCATCGCCGACTCGATGCGTTTGGTCATCGACTGGCTCATGGACTCCGCGTGAGCGGTCTTGGCCGCGAGCAGGTCGTCGAGTTCCCGGCGCAGAAACTGCCCCTGGATGTCCGGGGGGAGCGGGATGCGCTGGAACGACTCCTTGGTCATGATCACGGCGTCCCAATCGCCGGTGGCGACCCGGGCGACGAACTCCGCACGTCGATTGCGGCCCTTGGACTTCTCGGTCTCCTTGTCGGACACGGCGTCGGTGGTTCCGGCCAGCAGCTTCGCGGCGGGGTAGGCCTGCAACCACTCCCGTTCGAACTGTTCGGCAATGCTGTCGTTGGGCACGACGATCACTGGCTTGTTTGCCAGGCCCCGGCGGCGCCGCTCCATGACCCCGACGATCATCTCCAAGGTCTTGCCCGCGCCGACCTCGTGCACCAGCCCGGTTCCGCCCTGGTGCACGATCCGCGCGACCGCGATCTTCTGGTGGTCGTGCAACCTGTATGCCTGCGACAGGCCGGGCAGCGCCAGTTCGACCGTGCTGTAGTCGACCTCGATCTCGGCGTTGAAGTTGTCGTTGTACTGGCGCATCACTTGCTGGGCGCGCTCGCTGTCCTCCCACACCCAGTCGGCGAACCGCTCGGAGATCTCACTCGCCTTGTCCACCGCCTCCGCAGTGGCTTCCGGGTCTAGGACGTCTTTCTCGAAGGTGGTGCCGTCCGATCGGACGGCCTCGACCTTCTTGAAGACCTCGATAGGCGCGCCGAACAGCAGGCTCTCGGTCAGGTCGTAGGCGTCCTTGCCGCCGCCACCCCAGATCTCGTTGGCCTTGAGCACAGTTGCCTTGGACTGCTTGCTCTTGTCGGTGGACACCAGCCATAGCCCGGCCACGCCCTCGACGCGGACGTTGTCGTCCTCCAGCAGTTCCCGCAGGAACGCCTGCACGTACTCCGGCCCGATCCACGAGCCGAGCCGGACCTCGATCTCCTCGGGACCGAGGTCGCGCGGAATGACCTTTTCGAGCGCGGCGACGTTGACCTCGTACCGCGGGTCCATTTCAGCTGCCCGACGTGCGATGGCAAGCTTTTGACGCACGTTCCCGGCTAGGTAGAACGGTGCCCACACAGGCTCAATCAGGGCCGGGTCGTCGTAGACCAGCGTTCCCAGTGCCTCACGGGCCCGGTCGCGGTCGGGAAGCCCCATCAGGCTGGCGATCTCGTCCAGGTCGATCCGCGAGTGCGTGTCCATGCAGATCGCGACCGCCTCTTCGGCGGTTTCGGCTCCGAGCCGGACCCGGGGTGGATTGATCACGCGCTGGGTGAAAATGTTGGCCTTGCGTGCGGACTGGGTGACGGGGTCGAACTTCTCCAGGGCGCGGGCGACGTTGGCGAACGGGTCGTCGCGGAACCCGCCCTGCGACGGCCGGTTGATGACAGTCATGCGCAGGTTCAGCTCGTCGAGGACGTCGTTGGGCAAGTCCTCGTCGGCGCCTTGGTCGACGATGGCCTGACCTGCCGCCACGATGTCGGCCGGCAACCGGAGATCGGCCATGTTCGCCCGGCGCAGCAGCTTCTCTGGCTGCGTCTCTGCGAGCAACTTCGCCGCCAGTGCCTTGACGTCGACCTGGCTGTCGATGCTCTTGGCGTCCTTGGCCAAAGACACGGCGGCAGCCTTGACCGACCTGTCGAAGGCGCTGGCGTGGCTCTTGACCAGCCCTTTGAGGTGGCGTTCGAGTTGCGTGCGACTCAGGCCGTAGGAGTGCAGCTCGCCGAGGTACGCGGTGACAGTGTCGGTTGAGGCGGGCAGCTTGTTGTAGCCCTTGCGGTCGCACCATTCGCCGAAAACGTGCCAGACCTGCCGCAGCTGGCGGCGCTCGGTGAACCGGTTGATCGGCCCGTAGGTGGCGGCGTAGTCGTCGTAGACCCGGTTGAGCTCGGCACGCAGCTCGTCCATGCGCGGCGTGTCGTCGACAGACTCCTGCTCCTCGCGGATCAGCGCCAACGCGACGTTGCGCACACCGATCAGCGCCCGCAACTCGCCGACGTCCTCCTTTTTCTGTGGGGTGTAGGGGAGGTCGATTGCGCCGACGCGGACGGTGAACGTGCCATCGTCCAGCGCGTTGAGGGAGCCGCTGAACCGGGCCGCCTCGGGATCGACGACGGTGACGGTGGCGGCCGGTCGCGGCGCGGCCTCCACCCGTGGGCGCATCACCAGGCCCTGCTCCAGCGCCCGGGCGACCACGCGGTCCACGGCCAGCGCGAAGTCCACACCGAGCCGGTCCAGCGCGCCCTTGACCTCCAGGGTCTCGGCGTTGTGCATGCCGTGCTCCACGGCGAACTCGCCGAGGACCTGCTCGGGGTGGTCGAGGAAGTACCGGTTGACCTCGACCATGGCCTCCGCGTCGCCGACCATCACCGGCATCGCGAGGTCCCAGGAGTCTGTGGGCACGAGCGGCTCGGCGCCGTCGGCGCGGCGGCGCAGGATCAGCAGGTCGGTGACCGCGTCGGTGCCTGCGGCGCGGCGGTGCGCGCCGGTGGGCAGGCGTACCGCGCCGACCAGGTCGGCCAGTTGCGCCATCTCGCGCCGTGCCGCCGGGTTGCGGGCGTCCATGGTGAACCGCGAGGTCAGCACCGCGACCAGGCCGCCGGGCCGGGTCAGGCGCAGCGACTTGATGATGAAGTGGTTGTGGATGCTGTGCTGGCGGCCGGGGTTGTGCTTCGGGTCGTCGAGCTTGACCTTGGCGAAGGGCACGTTGCCCACCGCGGCGTCGAAGCTGCCTTCGGCGGCGGTGACGTCGGCGAAGGACCCGCGGATGACGGTAGCGTGCGGGTAGAGGGCGGCCGCGATCGTGGCGCTGACCGGTTCGCGTTCCACCCCGGTCATCCGGGCGGTGTCGGGTGCCAGTCCGATGAAGTGCCCGGACCCGCAGCCGGGTTCCAGGACCTCGCCGCCGTCGAACCCCAAGCGGCCGAGGGCGTCCCAGATCGTGGAGACCAGGGAGCCGTCGGTGTAGTGGGCGTTGATCGTGGAGCGGCGGGCGGCCGCGTACTGCTCCTCTGTCAGCAGCTCGCGCAGGTGGGCGCGCTGCGCGGCGAACTGGTCCTTGTCGAACAGCTGGCCGGCCGCGCCCCACCCGGACCAGCGGGCCAGCACCGCCCGCTCGTCCGGGGTCGGCTCACGCTCGGGTGTGCCGCCGATGCGGCCGTCCTGCCCGAGTGAGGACAGCAGCCTCAGCGCGGCGAGATTGGCCTCGATCCGCGCTCTCTGCCCGGAGGGCGCGAAGTCCTCCTGGCCGCGCGGACGGAACCGGTCTAGCTCAGGTCGGCCGTCTCCTCCGGCAGGTTGAAGACCATTTCCCTCATCACCTCGTCGATCACGCTCGACGCCGAGTTCAGGCTCGCCAGGTTCGCCAGGAAGTCCTCGCTCTGGCCCGCCTCGGTCGTCCTCTCCCGCTCGGTGCGGCGCCGCTCCACTTCGACCGCGATCTCGCTCCCGAGCTGGCTGAAGAAGGCCGTCGGGTCCGCGATCCGGCCGAACTCCGCTGCCCTGGCCTTCTGCCAGTGCGCCATCGCCTGGTGGCCGTAGGTGTTCATCGTGCTCATCGTCAAACCCCTCCTGCGGTCCATTGTGCCCGGCGGGCGCGGGGTTGTTCGCGCCGGATTCGTCCCGGAGTTGGTCGGGGCGGTCGTCTGGTGAGGTCATGTCGGCTCCCCGCGGTCGGTCGACCGGTACCCGCGCGGTGGCGGATGCCGGTGTGGTTGCTGTGCTGGCGGGGGCTGCGTCGAGCGGCTGGTGGCTTAGGTCCCGGCACGGCCCGCGTGGGGTCGGGCCGCGCCGGGGTGCGCCGACGGCCGGAGAAGGGCGTCGGCACGGTGGTGGACGTGGTCGGGGGCCACGTCCCGGTCCGGGTGGTGCGATTCATCTCCCGTCCCCGTCCGGATCGCCGTCGGGATCGGCGGGGGGACCGCCGTCAGGGGCGGGTTCGGGTCGTTCGCCGTCGGCCAGCGCGTCTTCGTGGGCGACGCGGAGGGACAACCAGGTCGCCCACCGGCCGATCTCGGCCAAGCCCTGGGCGAGGTCGGCGCGAAGCCGTCCGTCCACTCCGGCCAGCACTTCGACCGCGTAACGCACGTCGTCGACGGCCTCGGTGGTGTGCTCGGTCTCCTCTTCCAGTGCCCGCACGCGCAGTTCCAGCAAGGTCTCCTGCGTCGTGACTTGCGATCCGGCCTGGCCGCCGGGGTGCGCGACCGGCTGGTCGGTCACTGTCTCGGCAGCGCTGTCGGACAGGCTGTCCGGTTCGGTGCCCTGGTGCGGGCGGGCAGTGGTCACGGCGTGGTCTCCCTCGGCTGTGCGGCGTGCAGTTCGGCCTGACCGAGGGCTTCGGAGGCGTCGCTGTGGTGCCGGGGGTGGCAGAGGTAGAACGGTCCGTACGGGCTGGTGAGGGTGGCGAGGTGGGGATCGAGGTGGTCGCGCAGGTAGACGCTGAGCCAGGTCGGCGACTCCTCCTCCGCCAGCGCGTGGTAGGCCAGGTAGAGGGCGATGAACCGCTCTACCGCGTCCACGTGTTCCCACCACCGCCGGCACCAGCGGATGCCCGCGCCCTCGCCCGAGGTGGTGGTCTTGCGCACCAGCGGGGCGATGTGGGTTTGCACCCAGGCGTGCAACACGGCGATGTCGGGCGCGTCGATCCCGCCGTCTGCCGCCTGCCCGCTGTCGCCGCCAGCGGACACCGCCGGCACGCCGGTGACGCCTAGCAGGGGCGCGAGTTCACTGCCAGGCGCGGGCACGACTTCGACTTCGGCGTCTAGTTGGGTTTGGCGTTGCGCCATCGCGCGGTCCATCGCGTCCGCCCGCTCGGCGTTGTCCACCGTGACGTCGGTGAGGATCTCCTCCAGTTCGTCCAGGCCACCGGCGGCGCGGTCGGCGGTCTCGCCTACCCGACGCACCTGCTCGGTGAGCGCGAAGTGCTCGGTCTCCAGCGCCCCCAACCGCCGTTCCAGTCGTTGCAGCCGTTCCACCACGTCGGGCGCGGTCATCGCCGGCCTCCGCCCACGGGTGCGGTTCGGGCGCGTGCCTGCTCGGCCTGCTCGCGTTCGGCCATCAGCGCCGCGGCGACCGGGTTGTCGGGCCCGAGGTAGGCGATCGCGGCCTGCTGGACCTCGTCGGTGGCCTGTCGGGAGAACGCGGTGATCTGCTGCTTCTCGGCGTCGTCCTCGGCGTACCAGGGATGCAGGTTCAGCAGCGCCGGCCGCCGCCCGGAGGTGAGCAGGATGGCGTTGGTGCGGTTCATGGCCGCGACGTCGGCGGCGCTGAGGATCCGCTCGGTGCGCAACGACCGTGAGGTCGACCGGCCGCCTGAGGAGTAGGAGGTGGAGGTCTCCTCGATCTTGTGGTCGCCGACCAGGCGGGAGACCTCCTCGGCGAAATCGGCGTCGGCGACACCGGCGCCCACGGTCTTGATGGTCGCGGCGCTCCATAGCGAATCGAAGCCCTCGCGGCCCCACACGCTGCGGCCCTGCTCGCGCGACTGCAACACGACGGTGACCAGCAACCCCATGCTGCCGAACCACGACATCCACGACGGCAACTCGGGCAGGCGCACGATGTTGGCCGCTTCGTCGAGCTGGAGCGTGATCGGTGGGTCCAGCCGACCGCCGCGGGCGCTGGCGGCCTGGACTGCGACGTCGATCAGCTCGCCGACGATCGCGGCGACGATCGGCCGGCCGCTGCCCTCACCCTCGCGGGAGAGCAGGTACAGAGTCGGGTGCTGGTCGCCGACCTTGGTGATCAGCGACCACAGGTCCAACTGCGCCACTGTGCGCGGATCGGTGGGAGGTTCCTTCCAAGTGGACGGCGGGGTCACCCAGCGCAGCAACGCTTCGGAGTCCAGGCAGGCCAGCGCCGTGGACACGCCTTCGAAGATGCCGCCCTTGGTCTCGGGAGGAAGCTCCAGGGTGGAGCGCAGGCTGACGGCCTGCGCCCCGTGCCCGGCCCGCTCCAGATAGGTGGCGGGTTCCTCCGAGCGGGTGGACACCCACATCACCACGTCGCGCAGGGTGCGTCCGCTGCATGCGGCCGCGAGGATGAGCTGTCGGAGCGTCTTGGTACTGGCCGGGGTGAAGAACGGGTCGGCCCGGCCGGAGGAGCCGGCGCCGCCGCCGACCTCGCGCATGAAGTAGGACGCCATGCGGGAGGCGCTCTCCACGTCGCGCACCGCGGAGAGCGGATCCCACCAGAACGCCTGACCCTGGTAGGTGATCCGCTGTGGGTCGAACAGCCAGATCCGGCCCCTCTTCGCCCGGACGCCGGCGGTCAGCATCCACACGTCGGGCTTGTTGCTGGTGGCGACCACCGGGCCCGGTGCGGCGATGATGTCGGGCACCACCTTGGCCGAGGTCTTGTTGCTGCGCGGGCCGCAGATGACGAGCTCGACGTCCTCCCAGCTCTTGTAGAGGTTGACGCCGCTGACGTCACCTAGGGCGACGCCGACGTCGCGTGGGAGCAGGTTCTTGGGCTTCTGCCCTGCGAGGGAGGGGCGCAGTCCCAGCGCGCGCTTGGCTATCGCCTTGTGCTGGAGGTCGCGGAAAGCCTTCGGCGAGGTCATCCACCGCATTCCGTCGCGGGGGATGCCGTGGCGCGATACAGAGACGGCCACCGTGATCGCGATCCCCAGCACCACGGCGCCTTGAAGGCCCAGGACGGCGGTGAACAGCGGCACCGACCCGTTCGGGCCGATCACTCCGGCCACGCCGTTCTTCTTCAGCGCTCCAGGAATGTCGCCGTAATCGGGCACGGTGAAGTCGCTGGCTGCGGCCAGGCGGGCGGCTATCCAGACCGCGCCCAGGGCGGCGAACACCGCGCCGATCAGGCCGGTGATTACCCAGGGTGCCACCGGTGAGGATCCACTGGCGTGCTGGCGTGAGGTCGGACTCGTCATGTCGGTCCCCGCTCACGCCCGCCGGGCGGCGTCGGACGCGAAGCGGCCCGCCGGGCACGGTCGGAGTCGGTCGGATCCGATGGTGCTGGTCGTGGTGGTCGTGCTGTCGTTCATCTCCCCTGTCCCCCCGAACAGTGGTGGTGCGGTGATCCCGTGGTGTCGATCCGGTCGGGACCGCCGCGTGGTCTTGATCTGCGGTGTGCGATCAGGCCTCTGTGGTCCGGCGTCGCGGACACGGGCGGGCATGCCGGTTCATGCGGCGCGCCTGGTCTGGAAGGCGGCGTCGGTGTTGTAGAGGTCGAGTTCGCGTCGGTGCAGGTGCATCCGGACCGGCAATCCGGCCCTCTCCCCCGCCTTGATCAGGTAGAGGCCGCGGCCGGGGTGGCGTTGGCCGGGCACCCATGTGCCCGCGCTCTGCCAAGACGCGAGCATCTCCGCCTCGCGCCCGGACAGGGTCACCGCCAGCGAGTCCAGCTCGGAGGCGGGCAGTCCGCCGTAGACGTGGATCGCGCACCGGCTTGCGATGCCGCGTGCTTTGGCGCGGTCCTCGGCCGAGGGCAGCGCCTCCAGGTCGTCCATCGAGTGGGTCAGGTAGACCGAGGCGACACCTTTGTGGCGGTTGAGCCGGGTCATCCGGTCGCTTTTCTCGACCAGCCCCGGCCCGGTCCGCAACGCCCGCCACGCCTCGTCCTGGACCCAGAGGATGTTGCGGCCGGCACCGGCCTGACGGGCCTCGATCATGCCGCTGCCCCAGGCCCAGCTGCACAGCATGGCGGCGGCGACCACCTCGTCGGTCTCCTCGTCCAAGGCGCTGATGTCCAGGCTGGTCGCCGGTGAGGACGGGTCCAGGGTCGCGGTGGAGCGTTGGTCGAACAGCCCGCGCAACGGCCCGTCGCACAACAGGTCCAGCGCCGAGAGCACCGGGCGCATCAGGTCGAAGTACCGCTCGACGCGTCCCTCCACCCGCGCGGCGTCCAGCAGCTTGCGCGGTGCCTGGTCGAGGACTTCGCGGACCTCCGGGATGGTGGGCTGCCCGTCCAGTGTGGCGTCGGTGGCCACATCCAGCGCGCGCGAGACGATGTTGCGCTCGATGGGGCTGGGCTGGCGGTCGAGTTCCAGCAGCAGCAGCCCTTCCAGCAGCGCGGTCTGCCGGGCCCGGATCGACTCGGCCAGCGCCTCGCGTCGCCGCCCGGCGGGTTCGCGTGCCAGCACCGCACCCAGCGGCCCGGGGTCGAGGGGGTTGATCGCGTCGTGGCCTCGGCCGACTTTGATCACGGTGCCGCCGAGGCGGGAGATCAACGGGGAGTACTCGCCCTTGACATCGGCCGGGACGAACAGCATCCACCCCATCGACACCAGCCCGGTACCCAACCTCTTCGCGAACGCGCTCTTCCCGACGCCGGGCTGAGCCTGGATCCACATGCCGGTGTTGGTGATCAGGCCCGATTTCAGCCAGTCGCCCGGATGCAGCCCGACGGGCTCGTGGGTGTGCAGGTCGTGCCCGATGGGCACGCCGCGGACCCGGCTGCCCGAACCGCCCACGAACGGGTACAGGCCGGCCAGCTGGGTGCTCGTGCCCTGCCACAGCGTCGCGGACCCCACGTGGTGGTCGCGTCCGCCACCGGCGGTGGCCCAACCCCGGGCCGGTGGGACGGGCAGCGCCCGCAGGTCGGCCAGCGGATCGGTCCGGGTCGCCACGACCCGCGCGGCGGCATCGGCGACCGTCTGCGGCACCTGATCGCTGATGTCAGACTTCGCGCGGCGATCCGCCGGTGCGGCGGTGTGCGAGGTTGTGGTGTTGTTCGGTGCTGTGTCGCGCTGGCGACGTCGACGGCCTGTCAGCTTCATGTCGTCCCCCAACGACTGGAATCCCCTGGTCACCGGACCGGCCCTAACCGGTTCCGCTAGTAGTGCGCGGCGGCTAGGCCCCGCCATGGCCGTCCGCCCGGTGCGCCCGTACCGCGACGCCCGGCGAAGAGCTGCGGCGTCGACCCGAGCGGGACTTCCGGCGTGCGACGGTTCGGGCGTTGGCCCCGCCGAGGGAGCCGTGCCGGCGGCGTCATCGGGCCCACCGCCCCCGTCGGGCCAGGTCCGGCGGGTTGATCCCGACGCCTTGCGATGCGGCGAACGCGGCGTGCTGCCAGCCCCAGGCGCGCCGCAGCCGCAGCTTGGCGTTCCGGGCGCGCGCCTCGACATCCGCGATCGCGTCGGGCAGTTGGCGCGGGTCGGACACGGTGGTGGTCACGTACATTGCCCACAGACCGACACCGGCCCCCTGTGCCTCTTCTTCGGCTGCTTGGACCGCGCGTTGCTCGTCGGCGCGGTCACGGGCGGTGTCGTCGACGCCGCGACGGCGGCGTAGTTGCCGGCGGAATGCCGAACCGGAGGCCTCCCGGGTGACCAGATCCCCGGCCTGGTCGGCTGGGATCGGCTGGTAGGTAATGCAGACGCGCCGGTGGTAGCGGCCGGGTGTGACCAATGGCGCCAGAACGTTCGAGGTGACGTTCTGGGTCGGCAGCCCGCTCATCGCCCACGACACGCTCCAGCCGGAGTCGTGCCAGTAGTGGTCGTTGAGAGTCTGCGCACGGACGGGTCCGGCGTCGGCCCAGGCCAACAGGTGTCCCTGCTCGCTGAGACGGGCCAGCTCGCCACGCGCGTCGGGGTCGTAGGCCCCGCGCAGCCAATGCGTCCACTGCGCCGCCGTCACGCGGCCGAGTGTCGCCACGCCAGTCAGCGGCAGGTCGCCCTCCAGTCCGGCCAACGCCCGGCTGACCTCGGCCACCCGTTCGGCGTCGTCGGCCGGGGCCGGGCGGGCCCGTTGCGGCTGGAAGGTGAAGTTCACCCGCACCGAGATGTCCGCCGTCGAGCCGCGGTGCGCCTCGGCGACCTCGATCATCGTCTCGCGCGCGATCGCCGGCGCGGCCGGATCGAGCCGCTCGGCGACGTAGTCCGCCAGCTCGGTACCCGTGGACGGCGCGGACTCCACCACGATCGCGACGTGCTCGATGGTCGGCTCGTAGCCCAGACTCGCCTGCCACGCCGCGAAATTTCCGATCCACAGGTCGGTGCGCTCCTGGTCGGCCAGCACCGTGCCGACCGGGGCGACCCTGACCCCGGCGGTCAGCCGCCCGGTCCGACGGTCCCACAGCAGCCCGTACGGCTGACCGAGCCCGTCCTTTGTGGACAGAGGGACGATCGGTGCGAGGACGCCGGGCAGTTCGTGCTTTCGCGGGTGAGTGGTGAAGATCCCAGATTCCCAATCGGACCAGCCTTTCCTGATCGCGGTGCGGGTACGGGCCCAGACCACCAATGCGCCGCCCAGCGACGTGCCGTGCGTGCGGTGCGGGATCAGCGTCAGCAGTGCCGTCACCGCCGCGACGGCAAGCACGACAGGCAGGATAAGCAGCGGCAGGCCGAAGGCGGAGATCGCCATCCAGGTGCCCAACGGCGCGAACACGCATACGCCCACCACTGCGGTCTGCGCCTCGGAGAGACGGCCGACCCCGAAGCCCCTGCGCGGACGCCAGCCTCCGTATGTGCGCATGCTCATCGCCCACTCCCGTTGTCCGAGCCCTCGGTCATCGCACCGGCGGCGGTCTGTGAGGCGTGGCCGACTGCCTGTCCTGCGCCTGCGGCGACTGCACCCGCCGGACTTGCCGCCGCAGCGGCGGTCGAGGCGCTTGCGGTGCTCGCGCTGCCGGTCGACGCGCCGGTCGCGGAGGTAACGCCGGTGTCCACACCGGCCTGCGCAGCGCTGCCGGCCGATCCGGTCCCTGTGGGGGTCGGGCTGGTGGACGCCGCTGGGTTCGTGCCGGACGTCGAGGAGGCCTGCGCCTCACCACCGGTGGGCAGCTCGCCTGCCGGGCCGTCGCCGCCGTGCGCCGAGGACACCTGCATGGCACCGCTGACGTCGCCGCCGCCTTGGCCGCCGCCGGGGCCGCTGCGGTCCATGAACCGGCTCCAGGCGCCGGCGCCCGTACCGCCGCCGAGCATCGACGCGGCCGCGCCGGCGGCCATCGCGCCGCCACCACCGCCCGAGCCGACGAACTTCTGGCCGCCCCAGTCGAAGAACCGCAGCAGCACCGGCATTGAGGCCACCGACATGACCGCCGCTGTGACGCCGACCAGCACCACGCCGATCGTGCCGTCGCTCATGAAGACGAAGGCGATGGAGTACATCACCCCGCTCGCGGGCGCGTACATCTCCAAGGCCAGGCCCCACCCCAACACCTTGGGCAGCCACGGCTTGGTACGGTCGGTCATCTGACCTGCGGCGGCGGTCGGCAGCAGGGCGAGCAGGATCACCAGCGCCGCCATGCGGAAGAACCCGAGCACCCACTGGATCGCCGAGACCAGCAGCAGGATGATCGCAAGGAAGAAGATCGCGCCGGGCATGCTCGGGGTGAGCACGAGCATCGTGGCCGTCATGCTCTGGCTGAAGCCTTGGATGCTCTCGTCGAGCACTTGGTCGGCCAGGGCGATGCCACCCTGGTGGAACAGCACCGCGATGGTGCCGCCGAGGCTGGACCAGGCGACGTAAGTCAGCAGGCCCATGCCCGTGTTAACCAGCGGGTCTGCCTTGCGCCGGTACATCATCAGGATGCCCTGCCAGATGACGCCGGCGACCAGCAGCGCGATCCCGACGTCGCGCAGCATGTCCTGGACCTTGCCGATCGCGGGGCTCTCCAACATCACCGAGCGGTCGTCGCGCGTCCACCACGTCATCGACTCGGCCATCAGGCGTGAGGAGCCCTCGACGATGGACTTGGTCAGGCTGGCGAACCAGCTCATGCCGAGGTCCTCGGCGATTTCCGACGGCGACTTCAGCACCACGTCGGTGTCGGCGGCTCCGGTCGCCGGGAAGTCGGTGATCGCCTTGGCCCGGAACGCCTCGATCCGCCGCACGTAGTCGTCCGACCAGGCATTCCACGACTGGCAGCGCTCCTTCTCGTTCTCCCGGGCACCGTCACAGGCGATGTAGACACCGTCGCACGGCACTCTCTCGGCCCCGAAGTACCGGTTGTTCTCCTGCTCGCGGGTCGAGTCGGTGGTGGCACGGTCCGTGCAGTAGTAGGAGGTCTGGTGCCCGTCTCCGGAGGTGACGCCCCACCTGAAGTCGAACGGGCGCAGGTTGCTTACGGACCCGGTCCAGCGCCGCAGGTCGTCCACGCAGTACCCGCGCGGGACGGTGGTCGCAACCTGGCCGCGAAGCGTCTGGTACCCCGCCATGATCGCGTCGCTGCGCGGCTTGTCCGCGGCCTTGGCCTCCGGCCCGAAAAGACTGGCCTGGAAGAATTTCAGCAACTCGGGAGTGTCCATGACGACGCTGGTCACCCACAGGCCGAAGTCGCCGCCGCGATCGCGGCAGGTCGACGAGCTCATCCACGGCGAGGCGTTCCAGGCATCGCTGCCCGGCACGTACTTGTGCAACGTGCTCGGTACGTTGTCGAGGCTGGCCACCGGGGCCGCTGCGGCCGTGGCCGAGCCGGTCACCAGCCCGAGCACGCCCAGCAGCAGCCCGAGTACGGCCATCCGGAATCCGCGGACCGTGTGCACGGAAGTGCGGTGCCTTGCCCCGGTCATCGGTCACCGCCGCCCGGAAGCCGGGCGCCGCCCGCGGCGCGACACCAGCAGCATCACGACCAGGACGGCGACGGCGGTGACCCCGACGCCGATCGCACCGGCGATCGGCCCCGAACCGACGCGGCTCCGCACCTGGGCCCGCGTGTTCGCCGGGTGCTGGGCCACGGCTTCGCGGCGCAGCTCCTCGACCTGCCGCGCGTGGTTCTCGGCGAAGGCGTTCCACGCGGCGCACCGCGCCTGGTCGCCGCCCCGCGCGTTGTCGCAGGGGATTGTGAATCCGTCACACGCCGCGCGTTCGGCGCCCAGATAGCGGTTGATCTCCCCTGCGCGGGGCGCAGAGGGGTCGCGGTCGGTGCAGTAGAAAGAAGTTTGCTGACCGCCGACACCCCAGACGAAACCGAACGGCTTCATGTCGGGATCGGCTTTCGCCCACCGTTTGACGTCGTCAACACACAGTCCGGCTGGGACGATGTCGAAAGCGGATTCCCCAAGTTTCCGGTAACCAGCGAGGATGGCGTCCCTCCGGTCACCGTCCGCGACGTCCGGCCCGAACGCGCTCGGCTGGAAGAACTCCAGCAACGCGGGCGCGTCCTTGATGACACTGATCACCCAGAGGGAGAAGTCCCCTCCACGGTCGGTGCAGGCGGGGATGGCGTTCCACGGCGCGGTCTTCCACGCCGCGGAGTGCGGATCGTATTTCTTCAGTTCGGCGGGAAGGTCCGCGAGGTCCGGTGCCGCCGTCTCTGCAGCGGGAACAGCGGATGCCGTACTCCCCGTGCCGAAGCCGGTGACCAGGCTGAGTACGCCCAGCATCAGGATCATCACGGCCGCCCGCAGGACCGCGGGCACATCGTGCGCCGAACCGCGGCGCACGGGCGGGTGCAGGTGGCCGCTCATTCGACGAAGAACCCGACAAGGGACGCGGCCCCGAGGACCAGCGCCAGACCGCCGACGATCCACGGAATCGAGATCGCCCCTTCGATCGCCATGTTGTTGCGGTTGCGGCGACCGATAACCATCATGATCCCGGCCGCGATCCCGGCGCCGACACCGCCGACGAGTCCGCCCCACTTCATGAAGCCCAACATCGTGTTGGTTGCTTCCGCCAAAGGGCCCTCGGGTGCCTGAGGTGGCGGATCCGGGATTTCGATTTGGGCCAATACGCCCGTCAGTTCCGTCAGATATGCATACAAAGTCATCGCACGGAATCCCCCGACTACGCTGCGAGAAAGAAACGGTCAGCCCCCCTGGCTGCCGCGGAACGCGTGGTGTGGCGCGCCGTTGGGCGTTGGCCACTTACGGGTGTCAGGGCCAGCGCGGGCTCCCACGGCGGGAACACCATGCGCTCCCGGCATCGCGGGCATGCCTACCCCGGGCAATGCGGAACGCGGCGGAAGGGCGCGAACGGGCGCGGTGCGGGATGCAGGACCGAACCTCGGCGGTTGGGCGAACATCGCGGCGATCGCGCCGGGGAGGTTCGTCACCAGGTTGGCGAGGTCGCGTGCCCCCTTGCCCCGGGGAAGCCTCGTCCCCGGCGCGCCGGCCATCTCGACCCAGGCACGCCTGTGGTTGACCTCGAACAAGGCCGAGATGTTCGGACTGATGTTGATCATGTGCGGCTTGGTGTTGTGGACCACGCCGGGCACGGTGCGCATCATCACCAGGACCGGACGGCGGGGATTGGCGGCGAGCGCGTCGCCGACCACGCGGACGGAGTCGACGGTGTTGTTGGTGACCAGGACGTCGACCTCGCCGCCCTGGTAGCGGCCGAGGTCCACGACGGGGTGGCGGGGAAACGCCAAACGCAGAAGGCGCACCAGCGTGCTGGTGCCCGCTCCGCCGACGACCCCGGCCACGCGAAGTGCCGAAATCTGCCCACCCGTCACCGTGTCCCCCCGACACAGGTCGCGACGCCGCATACGGCGGCGTCACCGTCGGCCGGGTGGGCCAGTCCGACGGTCGTCGTTGTCGTCCTCGGCCCGGTCCGGGGAGACCGGGGTCGTGCGGCTCACCACACCGTCAACGGCGTGGGACCCTCCTGCGGGGCGTCGCCGGCCGACGGCCGGACGGCTCCGCCGTCCGGTGTGGACGTCACGAAGTCCGTCCGGCCGCTCCGGTCACCCCCGGACCGCGGGTTCACCGAGCGCCCGGCGGCGGTGACGTCGAGGTGTCGATCGGCGGGCGCAGCCCCCCAGCCTGCCCGCAGGACATCCCCCAGTCGGTGACTCTCGGTGTCCGAAACGAGTTCGGCGGCACCGGGTGTCGACTCCGCTTCGCCGTGTGTCGATCAGTTCACCCAGGGGCGAAAGCGACCGTTTGGCTACTCAATGTTACCGCGACCCCCCTTTCGGGGGCTCTACAGGTCTACCTTGTCGCTGACCGTAAGCGCCATCGAGTGGGGGACTTCAGTTTGGTTATCACTCGAATGGAGTAGCGCATAAACTCGCAATGTGACCCTTAGTGATCAGAGCTGGTTTGCTCTGTGAGCAAGGTCGGGCGCCTCCAGAGGGTGCCTGGAAAGCCCGCCCGACTCGACCGGCCCCGATCCGCAGCCCGCGTCATGGGCGCGGCCGACAAGACGCGCCGGACTGTGGCGGCGGACCCGGCGGGCCCCCGGCCCTTAGCCCAGTCCCGACCCGACGCCGACGCGCGTCCGCCGTGCGCTGAGCCCCGACGACTACGCGGCCGCGCGCCCGGGGTCGCCGTGAGGCCCACGAACAACCCCTGCATTAGACAGCAGATGATCATCAGCTCGCGTCGTGGCACCCGGTCGACGAACCGGGCGAGCACTGGGGCGGTGACGACCGGGTAGCACCTACATCGCCTCGGCGGTCCTCAACGCGCGGAACTCGCCACCGGGCAGTCTCGGCCAACGCCGAACTGATTTCTCACACCCCAACGACGCAGGCTAGGTCAGTCCGACATCTCACATCCGCCTAGCAGTACTCATAACCCGAAAGAACCAGCGATGTGACCTTGAGTGAAGCGTCGATGCCTTCGACTGGGCCTGTTGGGGGTAACGGTCGTGTTTGGCTGTGCGATAGCCGGTTAGGCTTGAGGAAGCGACGGTGTGCAACGGGGGGAGCCGCATGCGTGCCTCGGCGAATGGAATAAGAGGGCCTTCTTACAAGGATCTGGCCGCAGCCCTGGAGCGCCTGCCGACCCTGGCCGCGAAGCTGGACCTGCTCTTCCGGACCGTTACGGTGCCGGTCGACGATGCCGAACACGACCGCGACGTCGCGGCCGCGGGCGGAGCGCCAGTCGAACGCCGCTTGCGCAGGCACACCTACAAGGAGGTCGCGGCGGCGATCGGCTCCACGCCGGAGTACGTCGGTTACCTCGTTAAGGGCGACAGGGACAACCCGGGCATCTCCTACCTGCGGGGCATCGCGGACTTCTTCGGCATCAGCGTCGCCCTGCTCGCCGAGCAGAACCCCGGCCTGCCGCAAGAGACGCCCGGCGTGGCGGTGACCCAGGACGAAGTCGGCCACCGGGAGGTCGTGGCCACGCGCGTGGCCATGCTGCTCCGCTTCGGCACGCCCACCCCGCGCGCCGATCAGACCGGCGGTGCCGCAGCGGAGTGCTGCGAGAGCGACGTCGCCGCCGCGGTGCACTGCGAAATCGACGAAATCAGGCGCCTGCGAGAAGGACGAGCCGACGAACTGGGAGTGGACACCCTGCGCGAGGTGTCCAAGTTTTTCGGCGTGCCGGTCACTTACCTGGTAGGCGTGGACTCAGCGACAGGACGCCAGGTCGAGGAGCAGTTGGCGATGCTGCGCGTCCTCCGGGACGCCGGCGTGCTGGAGCTGGCTTTGCGCGCCGCGGAGATCGCAGATCCCGCTCACAAGAAGACCTTGTCGGAGGTGGTCGAAAGCTTCCTCGCCGTCGAATCGACACCCGCCCCAAACCAGGACAATCCCCAGGAATGACGCTACGAGCCCGGTGCGACGGCCGGCTATCGGCTGCGGATCCACTTGGCCCGGTGGTCCTCCGCCCTCTCGGGTCGTCGAGGTAGGGCGGGCGCCACAACGACGACCTGACACCAGCGGCACGACACCGCGCGAACGTGGCCGCGCCGCAGCGGGCCTGAGTGGCATGAACGCGGGCCCTCCTCGCAGGCCTGGGTCTCGTCGGGGGCATCGGCCCGGTGGTAGACCGACGTCGTACAGCCAGTCACGGGGCACTTCCCGAGGTAAGTGCTGTGCCCGGCGCTGACCGTACTGGTGCCGGTTCCGGTGACGCCCCAGTCGGCAACACCGTTCGCGGTGCCCAGTGGTGCCGGGCTCAGAACCGGTTGGGTGCTGGTGCCTTCTGCCGCCTGCATGGTCATGGGCGCGGTCCGCCATCGGTGCTCTCGTGCAGCGCGGATCGCGTCGACCAGCTACCGGGCCTTCCCGCAATCCCTGCTCGCCGCGGTGCGCGCGCTGGTCCCCAGGTGGACAACCTGCGCCCGGCGTCCGCGCACTCGACGGTCCGGCTCGCCGACTGTGGTCGCACCTGGAGTGGGCCGACGACACCGCGCACCACCTTGGCTCGTTGACCGGTGCTCGCACCGTCGACTGCCAGGTGCGCACGCATGATCCCACTCAGGGTGACCTACTTTGAGTGGCATGCCGAGAGACACCGCGGTCCCGCGCTGACCTCCCGCGCACCCGTGTCGTCTCGCGCCGACGGTTGTCCGGGTTGTGGCAGGGAGCCTCCGGGTGGTGGTTGGCGCGAGGAGTCGGGTCGGGGATTCTGCGTGTGGGTGCCGGCGTTGTGTTTTCCGGGCTGTGGTTGTCACGAAATCCGGTTCGCGAGGCACGCCGGTACCCGTCCGCTCGTCACCCCGCCCCGAAGAGTCCCACGCTGTCGGTGCTGCGGGGCAAAGGCGGAATGGGACCGGTCGTCGCGGCGGTCGGCGGGATGACTGCGGTGTGGCTTTGATCATGGTGCCGGGTCCTCCTGACCGGTCCGCTGCGCGGGGATGAGGTCCACTCCGGTTCCGGTGCGGCGACGGGGCGGGAAGCGATCCCGCCGGGGTGGCGCGGGGTCGTGTTCGGCGCAGTCAGCAGGCCGCTGTGCGAGGCCAGCGGGCGCTGTCGCGGCGGCGGCGGCCAGCAGCACGAGCAGCGTGTCCGAGTCGGCGGCGTGGTCGGGTTTTGCGTGGTCGGGCGGCATGGCGGGCCAGAGCGGCGCGCGCAGGGCACCGAGGTGAGGCCGGGTGCCGACGATGCGCAGCCAGTCGAGGACTGCGGCCGGGGGCGGCACCCGGACGTGCGGGTACCAGCGCCGGCCCCTGTGGGTGACCGCGCTCCAGCCTTCGGTCGCGGTCCACCGGGCGGCGATGGCGTGGGTGTTCAGGCGCAGCCGGTCGCCAGCGATGGCGACGTCGAGTGTCGGTGTGTCGCCGTCGCGGTTGTCGGCCAGCCGTGCCACGGCGCGGCCGTACGCGCGCAGCGCCGCGCGGCGCAGGCGAGTGGACTCGTCGACGGGATCGGGGTGCCGGACCGGTTCGGCCGTGTCGTGAGGTTCGGTGTGGCGCAGGGCTTGCAGGCCGAGTTCGAGCAGCAGCACGAGGTGGCCGGTCGCAACGCAGAACCCGTACAGCGCGGTGAGAATCGCGGCGAGCAGCAGCAGCACGGTCAGCGGTTCGGCGAGGTCACCCACCACCAGTCGCAGTGCCTCGTCGAGGGTTGTGATCGCTTTGGGGGTGAGGTCGCCGGCGAGGGCGAGGGTCAGTAGTCCGGCGGTGCCGCCGATGGCGGTGGTGCCAAACTCGGCGACGGCCGGTGCGCGGCGGCCGGTGCCGCGGGCGCGCAACTGGCCTGCAAGTGCGCGGCTGGCTAGGTGGCCGAGGGCGAGCAGTACGAGGAAGGTCATCGGTGTCGAGGAGTGTGTCGGGGTGGCCACCACGCGGTGGACATGCGGGTGGCGTGGTCCTGCCGGTCGGGCGTGCCGAGTAGCCACATCGCGGCGATGACGCTGGGTGCGTCGGGGCGGCGCAGCAGCGCCAGCATGTCGCGGACATCCTCGACGTGCTCGACGTGGTGGGCGATGCCGACGGCGTCGACCTGTCCGAGCACCCTGTCCAGCTCGGGATCGAGGTGGAAGGCGAAGTAAAGGCCTGCGGCGGTGAGCACGGTGGTGGGCAGGCTGGTGCCGGTGTCGTCCGCGGCGGCGACCGCGTGCTGCATCAGGACGCGTTCCTCGTCGTGCGCGGCGACGGTGCGCCCATCGATCCGCAGGACGTGGTCGGCGGCCAGGCGGGTGACACCGAGGGCAGCGGCGAGGAATTCGGCGGTCAGGCGCAGATGCAGCGACAGGCCGCCCGGGTCCTGATGTGGCGCGGGAACCAGGGTGGAGAGCATCCGGTTTGGCGCGTCGCCGAGGCGGTGGATTTCCGCAGCGACCTCGGCTTCGGCCACGGCCTGGGAGATGCGGACTTCGTCGGTGGTGACCCGGTCGCCGGGGCGGCCCAGTGCGATGTCGAGACCGAGCAGTGGTTCGTCGGACCGGGGTGCGGTGGTCGGGCGGGGCAGCCAGTAGGGCTTGGCCGGGGAGGGACCGGACAGCACGGCGTCCGGGGACCACGGGCCGTGCAGGCGCGCCAGGGCGTGGGAGCACAGCACATGCTGGTGTTCCAGAAAATCAGGGTGCAGCAGGCCGGTGAGCCGGTACTGGTGGTCATAGAGGTCGGCGGGATGGGCGAACAGCGCCAGCTGCGCCCAGTGGGCGAGGTAGCGGCGCGCGGTGCGGCGTGGGTCGGTGCGCGCGGTGTAGCGGCCGTGGCGGTCCAGCACGAGGGCAAGGTCGGTGCCGCCGCGGGGGTGCAGGTCGCGGGTGAGCAGGGTGCTCAGACGGGTGGTGGCGTCGGGGTCGAGGTAGAGGGCGTCCGGCTCGACGCCTGCGCGTTGCAGCTCCCACAGCTCGAACACCAGCGTGAACGCGCCGAGCAGGCAGCGGGCCCGCTCGATGACCATCGGGTCGAAATCGGGGTGGGCGACGCTGTAGTCGACGTGGCCGTCGACCGCCACGGACCAGGCCAGGTCCTGGTGGACCGTGGCGGCGTCCCAGCGGCGGCGGATCTCGCCGATCGCGTCGGCGCCCGGTCCGGCGGTGGGGGATCGCAGGGCGGCGAGGGCCAGTTCGATCATCCCGGTGTCGGCGAGGTGGTCGGCCATGACAAGGTCTCCTTGGGCGGATCAGCGGCCGGAGGTGGACGGGGTGGTACGCGGGACCGGTTCACCCAGGGCGGCCGGCGGACCGGTCCAGTTGTGGACGACACCGCCGGATGCCGGGTACTGGAGCACCAGCACGGTGTCGCCGGGAGCGGGTTGGATCAGGGCGTGATGGTGCGGCGAGGGCAGGTCGAGGAACCTGCCGTAGACGACCGCGACGCCCAGGTCGGCCGCGGCGGCGAGGAACTGCCGCATGGACTGGGGCTGGTCCCCGGTAGGGGTGGTGAAGGTCTGGACCGGGCCGCCCTCCAGCAGACCAGGCCACAGCCGCAGGTTTGGGTGGTGCCGGTGGACCTCGTCGCACAGGCGGATCCAGCGGAGGTTCTGCCCTGCGGGGCCGGTGCGCCCGGATCGGTGGCGGGCGGCGGGTCGTCGTGACCGGTGTCGCGCAGCAGCTCACGCAGCTGTTCGCGGGAGAGCCGGATCCCGCTGGCGACGGCGACGTCACCGTCCCCGGCGAACAGTTCCCGGACCGGGACCTGCCAGTCCAGGGCGACGCGCACGATGGTGCCGAACGTCAGACGTCCCTGGGTGCCGCGTTCGAGGTCCTGGAGGTTCCGGATCGAGACGTTCATGCCTCGCTGCCTGAACCAAGCCACCGCTTGGAGCATGTCCAGGCCGCGTTCGTAGCGCAGGCGCCGCACGTTCTCGCCGAGCACCTGGCCCAGGGTTCTCGGTGCCGCGGCCGCGCGATAGTCCGGTGCTGTGCTCGCCGCCGTGTCACCGGCGTCGGTGTGGCGGTCGTCGTCGGTTCCGGCGTCGAGGCCGATGGTGGGTTCGGACATGGTTACCTCGTTGTCGTGCCGTGCGGCTTGGGCCATTGCGTCTGGCCGCGGAGGTTGGGCGGGGCAAGCGGACTCGCGAGGTGGGGGCGCTGGGGCGTGTTGTGATCGGACTCGACGCCGTACAGCAACTGAAGTCGATCGAGTCGAACGCCGAAGCGGTGTAAGCGGCGGCCGAAGTCGAGTTCCACGCGTCGCAGGGCAGCCTCGATACTGTCCAAGGAGGTGATGGCGTCGGTCCGTGGTTGCAGCAACATCGCCAGCACCTGGGGCAGTTCGTCGACGGGCAGGGTCCGCTCGGAGTTCGCAGCGGCGATGTCGACCACGGTCTCGCCGATCGCGTGGTCGTGGCGGTGGCTGATGATCAATCCTGCGACGGTGATGTGGGTGGTGGGTACGGCACCGCGGCCGTGATGGGCAGCACTTTGGTGCATGGCGAGAAAGTGCCCGCGCAGTTCGGGCGCGATGGGCCGGCCGTCGACGCGGGCGTGGTGGTCGGCGGCGAGGTCGACCACGGCGAGCGCGTCGAGGAAAAAGTCCAGATGCTCGCGCATCGTGGCGTGCATACGTTGCAGCCGTGGTCCGTCCACTGTGGCCGGGTCGAGCGCCGGTAGGTCGGTCAGCGTCGCGGCGCGTTCGTTGACGGCGGTCCGAAGTTCGTCGCGGATGCTGCGGATCTCCTTGTGGGAGACCGGTTCGCCCAGCCGGCCGAGAGCGACGTCCAGTCCAGTGGCGGGGACGAACTCCTCCGGGTCGTGGAAGAGATAGAAGTCCTCGCCGACCGGGTCGACCAGGAACCGCTCCAGCGTCCAGGGTCCGTGAAGTCGGCGCAGGATTCCCTTGCACACCTCGGCGATGTCGGCCAGGAACTGTGGGTGCGCGCGTCCGGCGAGGCGGTTGAGGCTGATGTCCAGCACGCGCGGCTGGTGCAGCAGCGCCTCCTCGGTGCGCATGGCCAGGAACGCCGCCGCGGCGCCCAGCGGGTCGTCGTCGGCGACGTTCATGGCCAACTGGCCGGGGATCTCGGCGTGTGGCTCGGGTTCGGTATTGGCTTCGAGCGCCTGCTGCCGTTCTCCGCGGGCATACTCGCGCCGCAGGACTTCGACGACCCGTTGCGGCCCGTCGGGCGAGGCGAAGATCCGGTTGGGGGCGATGTCGGCTTCCTGGAGTGTCCACAGGTTGTGGATGAGTGTGAGGACGCCGAGGTAGCTGCGGGCGTGTTCGACGGCGACCGGGTCGGGATCGGGAGCGCCGGACTCGGGCCACCAGGCGTTGTTCGGCCCGAGTTGTGGGCGCAGGCTGCCGTCCGGAGTGCGGGTGGCGAGTTCCCACCGGCGCCGGATCTCGTCCTGGTACGGGTTGGCGTCGGCCAAGAGGGCGGCAGGGACCACTTCGATCATCGGTACGGTGGCGAGGTCGTGTTCCATCAGCTCTCCGGGGTCGTCGCGGGCGTCGGATGGTGGTGCTCGCGCTGCTCGCCGAGGACCAGGGAGGCCGTGTCGGGTCCCGGATCGCCCGTCTCGGCGTCTGATCCGGCCACGCCGTCCCCTGCGGGACCTACTTCACGGTCACGGACCCCGGCGGGGCGTGCGGCGTGGAGTAGGCCGAGGGCGGTGACCAGCTCGTCCGGCGGCCGCAGCAGGGTGCGCAGCACTGGGACGAGCTGGGCGGAGGTGAGCACCGCGGTGCTGCCGGCGGCATCGATCTCCACCTGGACCTCGCGTCCCGGCGCGGCGGGCAGGTGGGTGATGGCCAGCCCGGCGACGGTGACAGTGGTGGTGGGGATCGCGTCGGGGTGGCGGGCGGCAGCGGCGCGGTGGTGCAGGCTGAGCACATGGGCGGTCAGCTCGGGTGCCACGGGACGGCCGTCGACCCGGGCGAGCCGGTCGGCGGCCAGGCCGACCAGCGCCAGCGCGTCGGTCAGGAACATGGGGTACGCCTCGTCGACTTCGCCCAGGGCGCGCCGCACGCCTGGCGGCAGCGCGGCGGCGTCGCCAGACCGGGCGGACGATGACGACTGGTCGACCAGGTCGGCGACGGTTCGGTGTGCGCGGTCGATTCGGTCGGGAGTGACGGGGTACGACGGGCGTCCCAGGGCGAGGTCGAGTCGAACGGGAGCGGTCAACGGCGAACCGGTGACCAGGTGCGGTGCCTTGCCGATCGGGTCGTCGAGGAACGCGTCGAGCGTCCAGGGCCCTTCGAGTTCGGCTAGGGCGCGGCCGGTGGCCTGGACGCACTGGTCGAGCAGGGCTTCAGGGATGCCTCGGCTCCAGCGGGTGTGGGTGTCGCGCAGCACCGCGGGATGGGCGAACAGGGACTGGCGTGCCCAGCCGGCCAGGAGGGCTGCGCCCCGGTCGGATGCGGCGGCGGTGTGCTCGCGCAGTGCGGTCACCACGCGGTGGGCGGCGTCGGCGGTGGCGTACAGGCCGTCGGGGCGCACGTGGGCGCGCTGGAGCACCCGCAGTTCGGTTATGAGGGTGAGTAGTCCGAGGTAGGAGCGGGTGCGGGGCACCAGGACCGACGCGGTAGGAACCAACGACTGCCAGACCGTGCCGACGGGTTCATGGACGGAGGTCATCGGCGGGCCTGTCCGCCGGAAGCCGACTGTGGTGCGCCAGAGTGGGTGTGCGCGCCTGCCAGGCCTGGGTCGATCAGGCGGCGCAGGCGGCTGATCAGCGGGCCGAAGGCGAGGGCGAGCACGACGCTGCCCGCGCCGACGATCCCAGTCTCGATCGCGTGGACCGGTCCGATCAGCAGCCATCCGCCGGTCAGGCAGCCCAGGTCGAGGGCAACCCGGACGGCGGCCGGGTGGTGTCCGCGTTGCGCGAGGTGGCCGATGATGCCGTCGCGGGGGTTGGCGCCCAGTCGTGCGCCGAGGTAGAGCGCGACGCCGAGGGCGAAGAGCAGGCCGCCGGTGGCGAGTGCGGTGACCCGCTGAGCCGGGGTGCCCGCGGTGGGCAGCACAGCGAGGACGGCGTCGCACGCCACGCCGGGCAGGACCGCGGTGACGACGGTGGCCAGCCCCGGGCGGATGCGCAACGGCCACCAGAGCAGCAGCAGCACGGCTTGGACAGCGACGATGCCGCAGCCGAGGGTGAGTCCGGCGCGGTCGGCTACGGCGGCGTGCAGCACGTCGAGCGGGACGAGACCCAGCCGGGCTTTGAGGACCAGGGCGACGCCGCCGCCCATCAGCGCGGCGCCGGTGACCACGCGCATCGTGCGCAGGACCGGGCGGCGCGGTCGGCGGCGGTGCGCGCCGCGCGGGCGACGGTTCCGTGCGCGCCGGCGGGAGTGGTGGTCGGTGGGTGGTCGCCGGTGCCGCGCCGGGGGTGCCGTCGAAACGGTGGTGCCGCCGGCGGGTGCGGCGGTGAGCGTGTCGGCCCGCATTTCTGTCTCCGTGGAGGTGAGGGCGCGGCCCGCCTGCGGGGGGCGTATCCACAGGCGGGCCGCGTGGGAGGGCAGTGCGCCTGCACCGGAGCCGGTGACGGGAGGTTGAGATCACCGGTGTCGGGGCGGTGCGGCGACTGCCCTGGTTGGTGCGCGTGTGCCGGGCGTCCCCCGACGCCGCCGGTTCACGCGGGTGCCGACGATCAGCGGACCTGCATGCCCAGGAACACTCCCTGGATCTGTGAGTCCGTGTCGCCGCCCTGGATCTGCGACCAGATCCGGACCGAGTCGGTCCCGCCCTGCGCGGACGCGGAGTAGGGCGGGGTGAACGGGCCGCCGAGGGCGATCTGGGCGGAGGCGGTGCCGCCCAGGGCCACGCCCAGTCCGGCGGTGAGCACCGCCGCGGCCGCGATCCGGGTCAGTGTCTTGCGGGCCGAGGTCGTGCGGATGGTGTTCATCGGCGTCGCCTTTCCTTGGTGTGTAAGGGAGGTGGTGCCGCCACCGTGCGGTGGCGGCACCACCTCGGGGTGGTCGTGTCACGACCATGTGGGGTGATGTCCACCCGCCGGGTTCGACGGATGGGTGCGTGGCCTGCGCTCGGGGGGAGCCGAGTCGGCAGGCCACACGGTTCGAGCAGTCCGACCCCGTCGTCAGCCGGTGACGGCGTGGTGGCCGTCACGCGGCGGCTGGACGGGTGCCGGCTGCTCGGTCCTGGTGGGCGGGTTGCCAGTGGATGTCGGCGCGGGCCGGGTCGTGGAACTGCCGGTCGGCGCCGAAGTGGTGCTCGGCTTAGTGGTCGTGGGCGCGGTCGTGCCGGGCTTGGTGGTCGTGGGCGCGGTGGTGCTCGGCGTGGTGGTGGGGCCGGGGCCGTCGGACTTCGCGCAGCTGACGACGGCGACGGTGATCGTCTGGGATGCCTTGCCGTTCGCACCGAGGATCGTGATCGTCGCGCCCGCGCCCTGCCCGTAGGCCACCTTCAGGTTCGGGGAGGGGTTGGTGGGTCCGCCGCCGCCGTAGGTGATGGTGCCGTTGTCGCACTTGGCGTTGACGGGGCCGACGGTGACGCCGCCGACGGTGACCGAGGCGACGGTGGCCTCGGCGATGCCGGCTCCGGCCTTGACGGTCATGCCGGTGGCGGTGAACGTCCCGGCCTCGCTGGCGACCGAGCCGGAGGCGGTCTTGATTTCGCCGGCGGAGGCGACCGCGGGTGTGGCGCCGACCGGGTCGACGCCGGTGGCCGAGACACCGTAGGCGGTGGACTCCTGCGCCGCGGCGGTGGCGGGCGCTCCGGCGAGGAAGGCGACGCCGGCGACGGCGAGTGCGCCCAGCGCGCTGGCGGCGAGCACTCGGCGGGTGGTGCTGGAGGTGGTGCGGACCACTGGTCCCCCTTGGTGTGGTGTTGCCCCGTGTGGGCCTGATGGGTTGTTCATGCGATGAGCACGGGCGTGCCGAGCGGGACGCGGGTGCTGATCGCGTCGAGCGCGTCGCGCGGGACGCGGACGCAGCCGTCGCTGGAGGCGGTGCCGTAGACCTCGGGGGTGGGCCAGGTGTGGATGCCCACCGTGCCGGGGCCGCCGCCGTAGCTGGTGTGGGTCTGGCTGTGCGTGCCCAGCGGCAGCACGATGTCGCTGTAGATCGGCTGGGTCTCGCGGATGGAGGCCAGGAGGAACGTGCGGCCGGTCGGGGTGACCGCCTCGGGCTTGCCGACCCCGACGCTCCAGCGTCCGACCTGTACCTCGTCCTGTAGGAGGGTGAGGCTGAAGGTCGCGCGGTCGACCACGATCCGGTAGGGGGTGCGCGCAGAGGTGACGCGCGGGTCGTCGGTGAACACCCAGCCGGTGGAGTGCTGTGGGCGGGTGGGCAGCAGCACGCGCGCCCAGCCGGGACGCTCCTCGACGACGGGCACCCAGGTGTCGCTGCCCAGTTGCAGTGGCGGCAGCGCGGCGAATGCCCGTGCGCCGGGGTCCATGTAGACCGGGATGGCCGTGGTGGGGTGCAGCACCCGACCGGAAGGCACCCCGGCGGGGTCGGGGTCGGGAGGGGTCTCGGGGAGCGTGGTGAAGGTGGTTGCCTCGGGCAGCGCGGCCAGCTCGGCGTCGGTCACCGGCATGGGCACGATCACCGCGGTGAGCGCCGGGTCGATGGCGCGTCCGTCGGCCGGCGACACCGGACCCGCGACCACGGTCGGACTCGCGACCGTGGTGATCAGCGTGGTGACCGTGGCCGCGGTGGCCAGTGCGAGCACGGCGGCCAGGACGACCAGGCGGTGCCGCGGCGTACCGCCGGGCCTGTCCCGGCCGGGGTGGTCGCGGTCGTGGTCGTGCTGGTCGGTCATGTCCGTTCCCTTCGTGCAGTGGGTCGCCACGGGTTCGCGATGAGCGAGCCAGTACGGGACGAGTTCAGGTGGGAGGGTGCGAGGCAAGCGCGCGTCGTCGGGTGCGGTGGAAGCGGTGGGGTGGCGGCGGGCACCCGTTGCCGCGCCACCCCACCGGGTCACTTGCCCAGCGCGGTGACGAACCCCGTGGTGGGCGTGCCGATGCCGGTCAGGGTGTCCCAGCCCTGCCCGGACTGAAGGCTCTGCGGCCGGCTGTCGATGTCGAGCAGGTAGCTGCCCAGGCCGTCCGGGACGTGCACGCCGCCAAAGCTGTGCATGAACGGCGACCAGATCCCGGCGGCGACGGGCTTGACGTCGGTGATCTGCGGCGAGCCGATCAGGTCGTAGAGCGCGTCGTTGAGGAACCCGAACCGGCTCACGCCCTGGGCTTGGGCGGCGTCGGCGACCAGGGCGGCGATCAGCGGTGCGGCCAGCGAGGTGCCGCCGCTGGCCAACTGCACGAACTGGCCGTGGGAGTTCGTGTAGGCGATGGCCATGCCGGTCATGGAGTCGGCCAGGGCGCTGACGTCGGGAATGGCGCGCTTGCCGCCCGCGAGCTGGGTCGGCACGACTCCCTGCTGGTAGGCCGGCGTCTTGTAGTACATCGAGACGCCGCCCCCGGCGCCGCCCGCGAAGCGGCCGTCGTCGTCGGACTGCGCGACCCACGAGCCGCCGTTCTGGGTGTAGCCGGAGTTCGCCCAGCCCGCGGTGAACGCGATCTTGTTGTCGCCGCCGAGGGCGACGCTGGTGCCGCCGGCGGCGGTGACCCACGGGTGGCTGGCCGGGAAGGTGGCCTCGGCCTGGCCCTGCACGCCGCTGTTGTCGCCGGTGTCGCCGGAGCAGAACACGATCGACTGGCCCTGGATCGCCGCCTGGATGGCGATGCGGCCCATCTGCTCGCGCTCGGCGGCCGGCACCAGGCGCTCGCCGGGGTAGAGCCAGGAGTTGGAGATAATGCTCGCCTTGTTCTCGACCACCGCGCGGATCAGGGCGTTGTAGAGGTCGAAGCAGGACGAAGCCCCGTAGTAGACGATCTTGGCTGCCGGGGCGAGGGTGTGGACCGCTTGCACGTCCAACGCCTGCTCGCTGGCCCACGCCTCGGGGTTGCACTGGTCGTGGTTGTCGTAGGCCGGCGGGAGCACGGCGCTGTACTGGCCCGGCGTCAACGCCGGCGAGCCGTACTGCGCGGCGGCCTGGTTGGTGTCGGACTCGACGGTGGCCAAGTTGTAGGCACCTACGATCGCCACGGTCTGGCCCGCGCCGGTGTTACCGCCGCCCAGGCCGTAGATCGCCCGCATCTGCGGTGTGTCGTAGCCGCACAGGAAGTTCGACTGCCGCCCGGCGGGGTGCTGCTGCGGCACGGTGGAGTTGTTGGTCTCCGCCCAGTGCAGCGCGCACCACTCGTCCTCCTCCCCCGCGGCGGCGACGTCGCCGGGACGCGCCGCGCCGCGGGCGTTCCGGTCGGCCGGCGCGGTGCGCGCGATCTGCTGCGTGGTGATGGTTTTGGACGCGTCGTCCAGGCCGAGCACCGCCTCGACCGCGCCGCGCAGGCCACGCGGCAGGCTGACCTGCTGCTCGGGCGCGGTCAGCGTGACGGTGCGTCCGTCGCGCAGGGTCGTGCGGAACTTGGCCAGGGTGACGCCGAACGCGGCGCGCAGCCGCCCGACGTCGCCGCTGACCTGCACGAAAGCCCGGTTGTCGCTGACACCCTCCACCGTCAGGCCCGCCGAGCGCAGCCACGAGGTGACCTTGTCCACGGTGGCCGGACTCGCGGCGAACCGCTCGGTGAACGCCCTGTTGTCCAGGAACTGGCGGTACTGCGGCGAGTCAGGGTCCGACACCGCCTGGGCGAGCTGCTGCGCGCCGCGCGGGTCGCGCAGCGCCAGCGCTACCTGGACGCGCCGGCGTTCGCGGTCGTCGACCCCGCCGACCTTGGCCTGCGGTGTGGCCCACACCGGCGCGCTACCCTCGACGACCGCCCGGTCGCCACTCGGCTGCGACAACGCCATCTGGGCCGACGTCGGCGCGGCCGAGACCACCGCCAGTACCGCGCACCCGACTACCACGCCCGCGACACGGGCTGGTCGAAGCGCCATGAAAAGCCCCCGATTCCTCTTCGCTCATCACTGTGCTGCGGACAATGAACGGCTGACACGCGACGAACCTGCACAACGCCCCGAAAATGAGACGAACCTGCGGTGAGTCCCCCGCGCGGCGACACGCCGTTCCATTGCGACCGACGTCCCCCTGTCGGCCTGACCTGCGGTAACCGCCGATCTGCGGACAACCCTGCCTCACGGATCAGCGTCGCGTCAACCATTCACGCCCACATTTTGCGGCCTATTTGAAAAGGTAGTCAGGACACTGATTTGAACAGGGGAAAGCGCTCCGGGAAATTTGATTCCCCAGAGTGTCGACGTGCATGTGGCGTGTTACCCAGCGGCCGTGACGTCCACCTTCTGCACCACGAACGCAGGGTGCGGCCCGCACACGGAGGCACCCGAGCGGGCGACATGCCCGGTTATCCGCGTCCGTTGCGGCACGTCCGCACGGCCTTCCCCCGCCTCAGCCAGGCGCAGCTCGACCGCGGAACCGGTCAGGCGCAGCACCTGGCCGCCGTCCAACCGGAGCACCGCGCATCCCGGCCTGGGCGAGTTCCACCACGTCCGTCCCTCGACCACGACCACCGGCCCTTCCCGCTCGGGTGGGGGAAGCTCCACCGAGGCCACCACCGGTGGCCCCGTCGACGCCGTCGCGGACGGCGACGGTCGTACCGCGGCGGGACCGCCTGCGGAACAGCCGAGCACCCCGACCGCGAGGCCCAGCACGATCGTGACCGGCCTGATCACAACGGGCCGCCCGGCAGACCTGTCGTCGGACGCCATCGCGTCCTCCCCCTTCACGTCTTGACGCCGGTTCCGCCTGCGGCCTCCTGGCCCACCCGGGAGACCGCAGCGGCGGAACCGGCTCGACGGCCGCCGCCCCGAGCAATCGACAGTGCTGGGGTGCCACTGCCCGCGACGGGACGACGACCTGTTCGTGCACGCCCCCCAGTGATCCGCTGGCACGACCGACCACCCGGCGCCGTCGTCTCCGCGCTCCCGGCGCGGGGATGACATCGTGGGCAATGGGTGCCTGGACCCGGGTGAGGACCCAGTCCGGCCGACGCCGACGGAAGTTCTCGCGCCGTCCAGCGTCCACGCTGGACGGCCGCCGCACCTTCAGGGCGACGCTGCGTCCTCGTTGTCGGGCGGAGACCCGACGTCTGCCTCCAGCGCGGCATGCGCCGTGACCGCTGCGACGGAATCCAGGCCCGGAATCGGTGGCCCGAAGCGGATCCCGCTCGCGGTCGAGGTGTGTGCCACGCACGTGCAGCCCTCGCGCAGCGTGCCGAAGAAGGGGTAGGCCCACCACGTGTGGGACACGTCCGAGGCCTCCCACAGCTCCGGCCGCACCGACAAGGGCATCGCGAACGCCCCGCGCACCGGCGGTCGGCCCGGCCGCATCACGCCCCGCGACACGTCGACGTCCTCACGCGGCTCGCGCACCGAGCACGTGCACGTGGTCAGCAGGGGCGCGACGTCGCGCCAGGCCGCCTCGGTCAAGCGTCCCACGACACCGGCGCCGTAGACGGCCAACGCCAACCCCTCCGCCACGACCTCGAACTGCACGTCGAGAATCAGCTCGAACCCATGCCTGGCCAGGGTCCGCCGCGCGGCCCACAGCTCCTCCGGCGGCGGAGCGCCGACGTGGATGCGCCGCTCGAACAACTCCGGCGCGCGCTGCCAGACCACCTCGTAGTCGATGTGGCCGCAGTGCGTCCGTGCGTTCCGTGACAACTCGTCGGGCGAGGCCGAGGGCCACACGTGCCCGTCGACCATGTCCGCCAACCACTCGGGAACCTCGACCTGAGCGGGGTCCAACCGCCAACCGCACCAGCCCGGTGGCGGCTGGAAGACCAGCCGCCCTGCCTGCTCGTCGGACGCGGCGGAAGTCCCGTCAGGGATCTCCGTTTCCGAGCCCGCGGCGCTGTGCGCGCCAACAACCACCTGACACCCCCCGATGTCGACATCGTCCCGGCCCAGGAGCCGGTCGACCACAGGTCGGCGACGACGGACTGGCACGCCCCCCATCGCCGTGCACCCGCCCTGCGGGCCGTCTGTCTGGACGTCCCGGCAGGGCGGTACTCGGCGGGCGGATCCCTCCCCAGGGCCCCGCCGACACGACTCTGCCGCCGCGTCCTCCACGGCCCCGCACCGCCGCCGGACCGAACGCGGGCAAGCCTCCCGGCCACCCACGCGCGGTCCCTGCGGTCCCGTGTGGACCCTGGACTCGGCTTCTGCACCCTAGGCAGAAATCTGACACACAGTCACCATTAGGCGGGCAACGAACCCTTTCTTCACTCGAATGGAGTAGTGATTGATTACGGAGAGCACCTAACCGAGCTTTGGGACGTCACCGCACCTGCCATCAATTTGTGGTGGCCAGCTAGCGGGGACCGCGCTTGACCACCGATGGCTGCCACTACGGCCTGGCACCTGTGTTTGACCGTGCCGCTGGCGCTACTACTCTTGCTCCACCTGCCCTGGGCGAGCATTCCGTGTTGGGCTGCCGCCCTGATGGGCGTCGGGCGCGCTTCGTCTGGCTGATGTCGACCGCCCACCATTGGCGCCAGCCGCGCCCGGTCTCCTGCGACGCGACGTCGTACAGGGAGCTGGTGCTGGCCGTGACCCGCCGCGGCACCGTTGTTGACGTCGAGCATGGTACGACCGTCACGTGGAGACGGCTGGACGCGATCATTCCGTTGCACCAACAACGACGACCTGAAGGACGGTCTGCTGACCTGGAATACGCTCGTGCGCTCCGTTCCACAGTGGACGGTGCTGTACAGCCGTGCCAGCCCTTCCGAACACGGCCCGGACGGAAGCGTTCCCCTAGGCACCACGACCCGCCCGCCATCCCTGCGGACTCGATCCGGTTTCCGCTTCGCCCGCGGCATCGGCGCGGGGTTCGCCACGACAGAGGAACTACGTGCGAGGGCGTGCGCGAGCCTGGCCACCTTACCGTCGCATACGCCCCCGCACCTGCGGCCGACTGCGGACCGGTCCGGATCCAGAACTCGGAGAGTGCCGCCGGTGCACGGTGGTGCCCGGTGATCTTCGGCCGAACGTGTGGCAGCCGACGCCGCACCTCACTTCCCGCCGTGCTGCGGACACCTCGCCACCGCAGCAGCGTGAACGACCCCGCACGCAGGCTCGATGAGTGCCAGCGGGCGGGCAGGGCCGTGTCGGCGGTGCGGTGCGGACCCGGTTCTGTGGTCAGCACGCGAGCGGGGTCCGCACAATGCGGTGTAGCCCCTGTTCACGGCGGATGTGCGGGGTCGAGGCGGGTCGGTGCGGTTGTGCCGCTACGCGGAGGGCAGTGCAGGCGGGGCAGATCGGCCACCGGCGCCAGGTGTAGCGCGGGTTCGCGGGTGCGGGCAGACACAGTGCCCGGCACAGGGCACGGTAGCGGCTGCCCAGGTGGGCGGAGCCGTGGGCGGTTGCGTCGGCCGCGACGAGGTGCTGTTGGGCGGTGAACACGCCAGGCAGCAGCCGTGGGCTGGTCACGTCCGCCTCCTGGGGTCGGGGGTGTCGTCAATGATCACGGGCAGGACGGCGGTGGGGTACTCGTCGCCCGGCCAGTCGGCGGTGTCGCCCGACGGCCAGTTCAGTCGCAGCGGGCGGCCCTCGGCGACGGCGGCTTCGATCAGCTCCGCGACGGTGACGCCCCACTGGTTGCCCTGCCGGAGGACGTGCTGCGGGAGGCCCACGGCTAGTCCCGCCAGGAACCGGCGTCCGGCGTGCTGGCACCCACCAGCTCCAGGCAGAGGGCGTGCAGGAGGCCGTCGGGTGTGGTGGCCTCGTCGGTGAGGATGACCGCGCCGCACACCGCGTCGACCATCCCGTCCTCGGCGGGCCGGCCCCTCGGGATGGCGTGGCCCTGCCCGTCACGGCCGATCAGCCAGTGGTGGCCGCTCACGACCGGTGGTGCCGCCGGGCGGCGTGGTGCAGGTGCGCCGATCCGCCGTAGGTCGGCAGGCTCGTGGCCGCCAGCGCCGCGGCCAGCCGGTCGCGGGCCGCGGTCCAGCCCGGATCGGTCGCGGGCTGCTCGGGTGCCGTGCTGCCATCCGGCGAGGGCACGGGCGCGTCGGGTTGCGAGGACATGATCGGCGTCTCCCTGGAGATACGGCGCGACCCGCAGCGCTCCCGGCCGGGACGACGAGGTGTCCGGTCGGGGTGTGGGCGCGTCGCCAGGCCGGATGGGCTCGGTGTCCGGCCCGGCGGGTTCCGGCAGTGGGGTGGTCGCGGCGGCCCTGCCGGGTCGGGGCGTCGGCAGGGCCGCCGCAGACTGGGTGGCCGGGCCGGCGAGCGCCGGGACGATGCGACGACGAACCCTGCTGAACAACGAAGATCCCACCTGGCGTCACCTCCCGTGTCCGGGATCTGACGCTAGGTGGGACCGTGGAGCGCTATTTCACAGGTTGTTAAGCAACAGGCGGAATCACCCGGTCGGGGGCACACCGATCCTGCGCGCCAGGCCGCGCAAAGCCGGCCCGCCGGCGTCGCGCATGGCCGCGTTGAGCAGCGTGGTGACCGACTCGCGGAAGAACGGGTTGTGGCGCACCTTCACCGGCGCCAACTGTTCCGCGCGCAGCAGGGCCGACAGCCCGGCGTCGCGGTGCTTGCGGTCGGTGACCAGGCCGCGCCCGAGGTCGGTCCAGAACGCGGCCTGCCGCGACACGGACACGCCGTCGAGGCGGAGGCCAGCGGCAACCTCGCGGACCTTCGCCCCGGCACCGAGTTCGACGCCGATGGAGACCTTCCAGATGCGGACGTTGACGCGGCCATAGTTGGTCTGCATCCACGGGCTGACGTCCGGCTCGATTCGCTCGGCCAGGTCGGTCGCCTCGTCCAGGTGGGTGCGGGCGGCGTCGCCGTCGCCCTGGGCGGCCTTGGCCAAGGCGGCGGTCAGGTGCGCCATGCCCAGCACCTCGGTCCGGGCTCCGGGGGTCTGCGCGACCTGCACCGCCAGGTCATACTGGCGCTGCCGGTTGCGCCCGCTGATCAACTGCGCGCGCTGGTAGTTGGCGTAGGACAGCCACACCGGGTCCTCCAGGCGTTCGGCGGCCTCCTGCATCCGCTGCACCGCCAGCGCCGGCAGACCCGCCACCCTCAGGTCGTGGGCGAAGTAGGCCACCGCCTTGTACGCCGCGATCAGCCCGATCAGCGCCTGGCGCCGCTGTCCCGCCCCGTTCACGCCGAGCAGCAGGTCTTGGATCAGCGTGGGCAGCAGTCCGCCCTCGGCGTCGTAGTCGGCGTTGGGCCGCAGTGTCAGGTTCAGTTTGTCCAACTCGGCCAGCACCAGCCGCCACGGACGTGCCTCGACGTCGGGTGTCTCGCCCACCCGCCACGCGTTCAGCACGTCCTCGATCGCCGCGACGTGGGCCAGGGCCGCCTCCGCAGCTGGATCGATCGGCGACTCGGGCCTGCGAGTCAACTCCTCCGGCGAGGTCCGCAGGGCTCTGGCCAGGGATTCCAGAAGCTTCCGCGAGTTCACCGGTCTCAAGCCGCGCTCGATCATGCTCAGGTAGGCGGGGGTGATGCCCGCCAACTGGGCCACGACCTGCTGCTCCATGCCGCGGGACGCGCGGATCTCCCGGACCCGCCGTCCGATGTGCGCCTGTTCCACGCCAAACCTGCCCCTCGTCGCGGAGTTGTTCCCCTTGGTTCGCGGGTGCCCCCGGGGGCCAACCGGGGGCGGTGCCCTCCGCGAAGAGGAACACGACAAGGCTAGCGTCCGCCGCCGTGATCCGGGTCAGCCCTGGTTCGCGAGGCGGTGCGGCTCCGCGACGAAGTGACCGTCCGGCCCAACTGCCGAGACCGAAAGCGGCTCCCATGCGGACAGCACCTCCGTGTGGTGGCTGGCTCCAGCGAAGTCCCCGCTGCTTGCGCAATCCGCATTAGCCTGACCGGGCCCGCCTCAACGCGGTGATTTCCTCCACGATCCGGGCCTCGACGGCGTCTGAAAAATCTCATTTGATCAGCCAGCGTGAGCCTTCGTGGGCACTGTCCGGTAGTGCCCCTGTCGGCGACCTGACGATCACGCGCCGGCGGCGAGGCCTCCACGGCCGCGATGCAGCAGACTACTGGTGAGGTCGCCCCAGCGTAGACAGCCTGCTAGCCGCCGCCATCCGCGCCGACCTCGTCGTCACCGCCCTGGCTACGGCACTCGACGCAGCAAACTCCTACGGCCAGTTGCGCGAACTTGCCCCGCGAGTAGCAATCGAGCGGGCCGCGCAGCCGACCTCGCTGTCGGACTGATAGAGCCACACCCCTTGCGACCGTCAGAGTTAACGGGTAATCCGAGCAGGTCCAAGCCCGCTCAGCCGAGGTTCTCCCCCGGTCTGATGACCGGCTTCGAACACGTCCCTCAGCGACACCGGTCCGCTGTGGAGCACCGTCCGCTCAACGGACCCATCCGGCTGCGTTTCCCACCGGTGCCTACAGACATCGGCGTGCTGAACACCGCCCACCGCAGACGACACGGAGGCCGACAATGCCATCGCGATACACGGTCGCGACGGCGAAGCGGTATCTTCAGCCGGGCCTGCCCGCTGTTCACCGACTAGGAGACGCGTGCCTCACGCCCTGTGGCTGGATCTGGTCGGTTCCGACCCGGCGCCGATTGGGTCGCCCGGCGACGTGGCGTACCAACTTTTTCTCGCAGTGCTGGAATCTCACATCGCCGAAGGGCCTGAGGGAGCCCCACCGGTGCTGCAGGTTGACGGTCGCGGAATCGCCATTCTCGACCTGCAACTCCAGTCCCTCCCTTCCGGAGTTCGGATCGGGCTGGCCCTCGACAGTGATCTCAACCAGGCATTGACTGTGGGCCCGAGCCTGGCACGAGCGCTACCCGACATCCCTGAGTTGTCCGGCTATCGCATGACATCGTTCAGCGTCCACAGCCTGGACACCCCGCTGAAGTCTGGGAGATGGTTGCCGCGCGAGGAGCATCTGAATGCCCGCCAGTCTTTGGCTGGGCACTTGCCGTGGCCGATCCGCCGATTGATCGCCCAGTACCTCCTCGCTGGCGCCGCGGCCGATCTCGCCGCCCCGGACCGAGAGAGCCTCGTCAACGCGGCCGACCTTGTGGCCGAGGCAGTCGAACGCCCCTGGGACGGAGACCTGACCGAGGAACTCGGCACGCTGCTGATCGCCGCCTGCCGCGCCGAACAAGCCACGGGCGACCGCAGGCCGCTCACCGGCCGCGGAGAAGGCGACCGCGCACTAGCCCAAGCATTGCTCGACGCAACGCGTCACGAACATGATCACCCTCTATCCGGGTTCGACGACGACCAGATGCGCGGCCACGCCCTCGTCCACACATTCATGGACGCCCACGACCTCCGACGGGAACCGCCCGACCGATTCCGCTCCCCGGAAACCGCGCTGCGCCACCGACACGAGCAAGTGCGGGCAGTGCTCTGGGCAGGACTCCGTGCACTCGCCACGATGGGCGGCCCGGCACTCGGAAGCGCACCAACGCCCTGGGTATGGCTTGCATCCCTGGGTAGCGACTCGATCGACGACACCGCGCGTTGGTTCGCCACGCGCGACCTCGACGACAATGCCCAAGCAGCTCACGACGCCGAACTGGACCACGACGCGTCTGCAAAGGCTCACATGCTTGTGCAGATCGCGCTACGGGCACCACACCTGCTGGCGGCCGCACCCGCGACTGCCGCCATCGACGACCCAAATGTCACGGCCGACCCGCTAAACCACCTGATCCACTACAGCGCTCTTGCCCTGGGTGCAGACGTCATCGAGCGTGCCGCCACGACTGGCGACGCTCGCGCTAGCCACACAGCGGCAGCCTTGGCGCCCATCCTGCGCGCGATCGAGACAGCCCGTGACCGCCCCCAGGACACACAGGATGAGATCGACCTGCTCAGCGACTTGTTCGAGACCATCGAAGACATGCTGCCCGAGGAGAACGCGCCAGCCCACAGTCGACGACGCGACATCAACGCTCTGCTAGGCCCCCTGATCCGGGCGCACCATGAGACCCCAAACCTCGCATTCACCCTCGCCCGCGACTTGATCACCGAACCAGCTGAAGCGGCTGGGATCGCATTCGAGTTCCCTGATGGCCGAGCTGCCGACCACGCTCTCACGCTCCGCATCCTCGCTGCCGCCGCAGCCGTCGGGCCCGAACTGGTAGCCGCGATCGCGGCGGACCTCCCAGCCCTCCACAGTGACGATCCCCGCGACGAACCGGCCCTCCGCAACGAGGCAACCAACTGGTGGAACGCCACCACGAACTACTTGCACTACCTCCACACCACTATCGGCGCAGTCGACGAGATTCCCAGTTGCCCCGAGCCTGGAAGTGCACTCCTGCGCTATCTCGCTGACCGGAACACCGCCACAGGCGACCTGCTCGACGATCTGTCGACAGCGGACACTGTCGTGGCAGTCACCCAGGTGATCTCCGTTGTGAGCATCTGGACCGGTGATCCAAGCCTGCCAGGCCAGATCCTGCTGACGACTGACTGATCACATCGTGGATGACATGCCCGCCCATCACTTGGAGGCAGTGCCAGACCCGCCGACACTGACCAGGCCATGTGCCAGAGGTGGCGAAGCCAGAGGCGATGGCGGCGCTGCGAATGAGGACCTGGTGGCGTACGGATTTCTCGTCATTGCGGGTGATCACACCCCCGTGTCGCTCGAACAGGGGGACGCCGCACTCGACGCAGCAGCTATCCGGTGGAGCAGACGCTGCGCATGTCGATCAACAACCGCCGGGCGGCCGACGTTGGCCTTCCGGACTGGTCGGAGCCGTTGTTCAAGTGGCCTGTGTTCCTGGGCTGAACAGATGGCTCGTCACTGACGGTGTTTCCTGACACGCCTGTTCGAGCTGACTTGGCTCTTGAGAGCTCGCACGTGGGGTGGCGGCGTGCCGCCCGGTCGGGTCGACTCGCACGACCGAACGAGCGACCGGAGCGTCAAATGACGCGGAACGCGCCCGTCCGGTCGGTAGAACCGTGGTTCATCGGCGCAGGTTCGGTATTCAAATGGTCGCGTGCCTATCCCCAGGCGCCACTGCACGCTGTTCCACGCCGCCAGCCCTTCGGTCGGTAATGCGACTCGTCATCCTGCCCAGCGGCCCGCGCGCTGCATCTGGGTAGGTGGTGTGCTGCGACGAGGCGGTATCACCCGATCGATCACCGCAGGAACAGCTAGCCTCGCCGCTATGAACGAGCACGCACACGAGGAGTGGACCCCCGGCGATGTGGCGGCGATGATCGCCAACCCGTTCTACGCCATCGAGATCGACCCGATGTTGGCCCAGCCGCATCAGCCGATGATCAGCGAGGACGAGTGGGTCGCGTCCAACATCGAGCTGATCGGTCAACTCGGACCCGACGCGTACCTGCGCAATCTGCTGGCAGTCCTCAAGGGCAACTACCCGCAGACGAACGACTAGCGGCCCGCTGGCCCCGCGAACGCCCGTCCGGCCCGAACGACATGACATGGCGATGCCCGCCAGCGCCACGGGTGTATCCCCGCCGCACTTCGGCCAACAGATCCTCTACAGGGTCGAACTGGGGTTGGACCACATCACCTTCTATCGAGAGTCCACCTCGACTTGGTCTTGATGCGGGCCTTAACGACCGACGTGGGGCTCGGCCCGGATGTCTGCGGCGGCGAGGTCGTGCTGGGCGCACCACCCGGATGCCCGGCGGCCGACCGGAACCGGTCGGCCGGGTCGACGCGGACCTGGTCGACCTCTGCGGCGGCCCCGGCGGCGGCGAGGCGGGCGCGGTGATCGCTCGGGGCGACAGGCCGAAGGCGGAGGCGACCTCGGCCAGCGGCCTGCCGTCGCGCAGTTCCCGCACGATGTGCCGCCGCACCGGGTCCGGGAGCCGCCGCCGATTGCGTGCGCTGCGGTGCGCGGCGATGTCCTGGCTGTGCGCGGTACGGCATCGTCGCACCGGCAGCCCGCGCGTCAGCCCGAGACCGTGCCGCGCGGGATCGGCGTCTTCAGGCTCACCTCAGCCCCTCAGGACGCTGCGGATCCGGTCGCCTGCGGCCCGGCTGATCGTCGACTCGGTCTGCATGGCCGTCGTCTCGGCGACGACCCGTTGCACGATGGCGCCCTGGTGCATCTGCGCGGTGTCGGCGAACGCCTCCGCGACCCGGTAGGGGAACTGGGCAACCGCGTTGACCACGACCTCTGCCGCGGTCTTGGCGTCGTCCTCGGCTTCGAGTTGGCGGCCCCACCGAATCGCCTCGGCGAGCATCATGACCGCGCCAGCGAGCGCCTTTTGGCCCTCGTGGGCCCACTCCGCGATGCTCTCGACGCTGATGGCGTCCGCGCCGCCGTGGTTGGCCATGCCCGGCTCCCAGTTGTCCGGGGCCTTGTCGTGGGAGTCGGTGTCGGCGATCCGGTTCAGCCACTCCCAGAACGGGGTCCGCCATTGCAGCCGGACACGCTGGGTGTCGATGCCGTAGGCGAGGAGCTGGAGCGCCGCGTGTTCGGCGCCTGCCAACCGTTCGTTCCAGTCCGTGGCGGCCTTGCCGTCGTCGGCAGCGGGGGCGCGTCGTGGGGTCGGTGCGCAGAACGGCGCGACAGCGCCGAGTTCTTCACCCCCGCTGGCGCGGGGAACACGGCCGGGAGCGTATCGCCCACGCGGCCCGCGGCGGGCCACTGGGGGGCGTGCGACCTCGTCGGCGGTCATCCGCGCGGCCTCGGCGATCTCCTCCTGTCGACCGCAGACACTGTCGTGGCAGTCACCCAGGTGATCTCCGTGGTGACCATCTGGACTAGTGACCCGAAGCTGCCAGGCCAAATCCTGCTGACGACTGAGTGATCACATCACGAATGGCATGCCCGTCCGAACCGTCCAAGCGGGACAGGTGGACGCGTGGGTGTGGGGCCGGTCGTCAAGTAAGTGGCGCCGCTGGGTCGCGCATGCTCGCGGCGGCGACCGGGAGACGCCGGCGACGCGCGCCCACAGCCCGTGCGCGCTGCGGATGTCGGCGACGCGGTGGTCAGCGCGTCGTTCGGGGTGATGAGGACGAAGGACGCCCTATCCGTGTCGGCGTCCGGCGGCGTGGCGGAGGGCCGGGAAGCCGTGACATCGGCTGTCGCTTCTACGCCCTTGCTCCGACGCCGGCAGCGTCAACGCCGCCGGGCGGTTGGCCGAACTGCTGTTGAGGCGGGGCGAGTCGAACGAGTTGCGCACTCGCGCTGACGCCGGCGACGACTACGCCGCGGGAGCAGCCGTACCGTCGGGAACAGCGCCTCCCCGGACCGGTGCTCCCCCGGTCAGGTCACAATGTTGCCGAGCGGCGGCCAGCCGACCCGGTGATCTGGCAGCCTCGCACCTTCCCGCCAGTGCCAGGAGTCCTCATGGCCGTGCAGGCTGCCGCCCACCTTGCTCAAGCTGCCGAGGTGTCCGCAAGCCATCGGCAGAGCGGCTTCGCAGGGTCACCCGGAGGCGTGAGTGCCAGGCCGCGAACCCGGCGGTCCGTAAGGGCCCTGAGGCGACGGCCGAGCCCTGAAGGAGTGCATCACGAAGCATGTTCACGGCTGTCGGCGGCCGCCTTGTTGGTGCTGAGTGGAACGTCGTTGCGGAGCAGGAATACCAGCACGTTGAACGGAAGGTTTTCCTCGACGGCCTGGTCGACGTAGCGCAGGACGCGCAGGGCCTCCCGGCTCAGATGCGGCGCAGACTTGTCTCCTGCCGAGGTCACCAGCGCTTCCAGGTGCGCCATCTGCGCCTTCCACCGCGCCGCGCGGACGGCGTTGTGCAGACACCGGACAGACTCCGGAGTCGGGTGGTTCGTGGAAGCGAGCACGACGTGCAGCGCCCGTAGAACCGCCGGATCGTTGGCGATGACCTCTTGCCGGGCAACCCAGCCGCACACCAGCTTGTTCACGACCTTGCGGCGGGCACGGCGGCGTGACTGTTCCAGCGGAGGCGGTGATGCCCCCTCGGACAGAAGATCATCCAGCGCCTGTTCCCGCCGCTTGCCCTTCTCCCGAGCGTTGGCGATGGAGTCGCGACGCAGACCTCGGGCGTACCCCGTCGCGAAACGCCGTGCCTGCTCACCTTCGGCGCCGAGCGTCGGCTTGCGCCGCCGGAGCCGGTTGATCCGCTCGTTGCGGCGGTTGATCGCCCACCACATCGCGAACGTCATGCCCTGGACTGGCGGGTCTCTCGGCTCCGTGGCGCTGTCGGCGCCCTCGTCGGCGAACCAGAACCGCAGCCGGTCCTTGAGGAAGGAATGCGGGTCCTGCTTCTCGCTCTTGCGGCGCTGCAACCTGCCGTCGGGCATCAGGTCCACGGCCCGCAGGATGGCGTCGACACACCAGCCGCGGTCGAACCATCGCTGCACCACCGAGGTGATCTTGTCGCGGTCGGCGTCGTGCCACTGGGCGCGCAGACACAACGACTCAACGGCCGAGGCGACGTGGCTCTCGTCCTCCGGCACGACCCGACCGGGCCATTGCTTCGGATCGATCTTGGCGTACATCCGGCCCACCCTGCGTCGAACGATCGACTGCCCTCGACGACAATTGCAGCTCATGCTGGCAGAGAGCCGGCAGCTCCTGTGTTACGACACACGGCCATTCGCATGGTTTCGAAACTTCGCTGTCGCGTCCGACTAATCGAGCGATACTCAGGACTGTCCGCCGCGCTGGTCTTCGTGGTCAACAGGGTGTCGTCCAGCAGCCGGCCCGTCGGTCAGGTGCGCGGCGCAGTCGCAGGCAGCCAAGACCGGCTGGCACCGTCGGCTTCGCCCTGATCCAGGGCGAAGTCCCACGACGCCGGCCACCGCCCTGCGCGATGCCGGCACGTACGCGATCTGAACATCTAGAGACGGCCTGTCGGGGGCGGGACGGCGGTCCAGGAAACGACGTCGGGCGGGTAGTGCTCGCCGAAGGCCCACTCCAGCACCGCTGACCACAGCTCGGGCAGGGTGATCCACGAGGAGCGGGGAAACCTGGTTTCGGCCGGGTTCCACGTGTCGTAGACCAGTTCGATGTCGGCGGGCACGGTCGCGGCCAGGCGGGCGCCATCGGGTGAGCCGCCGGTGAACCAGTACGAGCTTGCCCGGTCGGGGCCGTCGGCGACACGGAGCAGCGCGGCACCGACGCCGTGGGCCGGGTCGAAGTGGAAATCCAGTTCCGAGAGCCGGTCCTGCTCGGTGACCGGCCTGACGGCCCGGTGTCGTGTGAGGCGTGCGGCGTAGGGCTGCCCGTCCGCTCCGGCGGCGAAGTCGAGGAACCTCGCCAGCTCCGCTCTGGCTGTGAAGCCGAGTCCATAGGTCGCGCCGTGGACCTGGAGGGTGCCCGAGATCGTCCAGTCGTGCTCGGTCACTCCGTGTTCGGCCCAGCTACGCATGCTGCCCATCCCGTCGCTCACCTCGTCCCCGCGAACGGCCTGCGCTGCAGGACGCCGTCTCTGTCCTTCCACCACACTGCCAGCCGGTTCTCGGCGGACAGCAGCCTGGGCATGACGTCGTAACACCCATCGCGGTCCACAGGGGCGCACATGCCGCCCGGATGATTGATCACGATCACCACGTCGGGTTCGTCCTTCTCGATCATCTCGGCGGCGATCTTCATCTCGACGTGCGTCTTGAGCCGCGCGGCCGTCGGCTCGTCGATCCCGGCGTCCAGCATCGCCTCAAGCGCCGCATCCGAACCGGAAACGCCGCTCTGGACCTCCCGCCGCTCACCGTCCGCGTAGTAGTACCAGGCCGTGGTCACGATCCGCTTGCTGGCCTTGAGCTGGTCCCACGTGGCCGAGGCCCACTGCCGGTCCACCGCGGCCTGCTCGATCTCGATCGTGCAGGCGCGTTCCTCGTCCTGGGCGCCTGCCACGCCCAGTCCGAACGCGGCGGCTTGGACGCACTCGAACTTCCTGTCGTCTCCGGAGAGGAAGACGTAGTAGAGGGCGAGTCCAACGACGACTAACGCAGCCAGCTTCCTCACGGTGCGTGATCGAACCATCACGGCAACGTGGCAGGAAGCGCTCTCGCCTGAACGTCGCAACCCGGAGAACGCGCCGGACCCTGAGGTGTGCATGAAGGTCGACCGAGTTGGGCGGATCGCGGACACCTCCAAGTCCGCGCCCTCGTCGGAAAAAGCTGCCGGTTGGCGGCGTTGCAGGGACGGGTTCACCGTGTTCGGCGGGCGCCGCGTCGTCCTGCTCGGGGTGTGGGACCTCGCCGGTGATGGTGGACTGGGCCCCCAGACTGACACCGGTCAGGCTCAGGGTCGACACGCCGGTCGGTCGAGGCTGAAGCCGCACGGCGACACCGTCGTCGAAGCGGGCGTGGTCGGCCACGCAGTCACCCGCGACGTGTAGCGTGGCACGCTTGGCGAACACCGCCTGCCCCACGTCCACGACCGGGGCGGTGATCCGGTCCAGGTGCGCGGGCCCGTCGAAGGTCGTGCTGGTGAGGACCAACGCCGAGTCGGCCGTCACGTCAAGGAAGTTGGCTGGCCCGTAGAACGTCGTGTCGCTGAAGATCGCTGTGTCGCAGCGCGTGCCCAGGAACCAGGCGTCCCGACCGAACACTGCCTCGTCGAAGTGGACGGTGGTGAATCCCGTGCCCTGGAAGTACACCCTTCCGTGGAAGCGCGCGGCCGTGAACTCCGCCTCGTCGTGAAAGCGGGCATCGCTGAAGTCGGCGTAGTCCTCCTCGGGGTGGCTCGTGCCTCCGAACTGCATGTCGGTGAACCTCGCGGGACCGGTGAAGACGCACCCTCGGAACGACCAGCTCAACGCCGGCGCGTCCTCGGCGGGTTGAACGCGGCGCACCGTCTGGAGGGTCTCCTGGAGCAGGCGCGAGTCGAAGGTCGTGCCCCGCAGGTCCACCACGACGATCGAGCCGCCGGTCCGTGTCGCGGTCCGCGTGCGCAGCATCGCCTTGACCGCGTCCTTGCGCGCCTGCGGTTCGGGGAGGTGACGCAGGCAGTGGATCCCCTCATCGCGCCGGCCGGCCGGGACGGCGCCGCAGTCGTCGGCCGCGCAGGTGCGCCACAATTCGGACAATCGCCGGTCCAGGCCGTGAGCCAGTCGGACGGCGGAGGTCCACGGTGCACTCACGCCCGCCCCTCCTCGACGTCGCCTGCACCGCGCTCTCCGTCGGAATCGTCGGGAGAGGCTTCCAGCAGCACCAGCACCACAGCCTGAAGCAGCGATCCGGACGCCTCGGGTGCGGCGGCCAACCGGGCAAGACGCATCCAGAGCCGGTCGAGTTCGGCCTGCAACGCGGCGGTCTGACCAACTTGGACACGGGCAGCGCCCAACGCTCCGGTAAGCCGGTCGACCTTGTCCTCGGCGGCTTGGTCACGGCGGTCACGTTCGACGCGCGCCTCGGCCTGCTGTCCGCCCAGCCTGACCTCGTGGGTGCATTCGAGGTTCTGTCGCAGGGCGGCTTCCCGCGAGCGTGCTTCGTGAGCGATCGACGCCATTTGCCGCTCGTGCTCCCGGCGGATCGTGACCAGTTCGGTGACCAACTCCGCGGTCCGGTTCCGGGAGGTGGCCAGCTCTACGGTGCGGGTGGCCAGCTCGGTCGTGGCGGTCTCCGCCCTGCTGGTGGCGTCCCGGAGCTGGTCGGTAAGGGCGTCGACGCCGGCCAGGGCGGCGCTGGCGCTGTCGTTGGCGTGCTGCGCCTCCCGCCGGGCGCGTGCAGCGTCGCTTTCGGCGGCGAGTCGCGCCGTGACCGCCTCGGCCCGCTCGGCTAGGGCAGCGAGCGACACCAAGGCGGTGAACAACACGCGGTCCCCGAGTGAGGGCGTCGATCCGACGTCCATGCACCTTCATCGGCCCCACGGCGAGGCTGCCGCAGTGCCAGCGGTCGGAGTCACCCGGACGTGTTGCCGGGTGGGACCGCCCGGTCCAATGAGGACGGCCGGACTACGCCCGAAGCCTGCCCACGGTGCAGAGCGCACCACGTCGCTTGCATGGACTATCCGCCGCACCACCATCCCTAGTCGCAGTAGTGCCGGACGGTATGTTCCATCGCCTCTACGGTGGCGCGCTCCCACTGTTCGGCCTGGCCGTCGGGCGGGCTAAAAGCAATCCCGGTGCAACGCCACGATCACGTTCCCGACCCGTGCGACGACGTGTACTGCACAGCGGACGACGTATATGTCAGGTTGGGATTTGACCGGCGTGCTGGCCACGATGGTGGAGGACATCTGCGCGGGCTCACGAGGTTCTGCCGCTCCACCGTCGGCCGCCTCGCCCGCACTCGACGCGGGCCGCGTCAGTGAGCCAGCTCGACCGCCGCCCGATCAACTCCCGGATGCGTCACCGGTGCAGGACCTGGCACGGACACGGCTCCCGCCGGGCCCGGCGGCTGCTGCGGCCGGGCCCGGCCTGTTGGGTTGGGTGGCGACGAGGTTGGTGGCGGGTTCGCCGAGCGGTCAGGCGGGCAGGGGTTGGGCGTCGGTGTGGGCGTGGTCGCGGCGGTCTGGGTGGGTGTGGCGGGCGTGGCGTGCGGCGGCGTGGAGCAGGTCGGGGTCGTGGTCGGCGAGTTCGGTGAGGGCGAGGACGAGTTGGTCGCGATCGAGCGCTTGTCGTGGTCGGGTGGTGGGGTCGTGCCGATGCAGGTCCGAGTTGGGCAGCCACAGTCCTCTGGTCCGTGCGCCGGAGACGAACAATTGGGCCTCGAAACGGTCGAGCGCAGCCAGGACATCCGCGGACGGGTGGACGAATTTCGCCTCCACGATCAACCCCCCGGAGGGGGACAGCACGGACGCGACGGGATGGTCAGGGTGGCCGGGGATGGCGCAGGAGCGGGCGATCTCGGCTGCCCGCTCGACCGAGCCGGTGGTGGCCCGGTGTGCGGCAACCCCTTGGACGAGGTTCGCGAAGGCGTCCCGGTGCCGGTCGCGTCGATGCAACCGGTCGAGGGCGAGGGCGAGGGCGGCGTGCACACGGCTCTGGCCGTCGATGACGACGTCGGTGGCGGGGGCAGTGAGGGAAGTGCGGGCTGCATCGGCACGGGCCCGCGCGGTGATGGTTTCGGCGCGGGTGTGGGCGTCGGCTAGGACGGCGGAGGTGGCGAGTAGCGCGGCGGTGAGGGTGTCAGCGGCGCGAGTGCGGTCGTGTTCGGCGGCCTGCTGCGCGGTCCGGATGCTGTGCAGCAAGGCGGTACCGGTCAGCGCGCGGTGGGCGAGCAGGTCGGGCTCGATCCGCCCGCCGGTGTCGCTGCCGCCGGTGAGTGCGTGTTCGGCGGCGGCAGCGCGGATCTCGGGGCTGTCGGCGGCTTCGGTGAGTGCGGCCACGGCGTCGAGCATGGCCTGGGCGTCGGGCGCGCCGTGGCGGGCGGCGATCGTGTACGCGTCGCGGGCGGCGTCGAGGTCGCCGGCGGCCAGGTGCCCTTCGGCCACGGCCTGCGCGTCGCGGCCGAGCAGCCACGAGTCGATGCGCTGCTCGCGGTCGGCGGCGGTGTGCGGGTCGCGGTCGGCGAGGCGGCGGCGGAGGTCGGCCAGGGTGGGCGGGTTGTGGGTCATCGGGTGTCCCTGCTGGTGGTCGGCGTGGGCGTGGCTCCGGCGGGTGTGGTGTCGGCAGGTGGTGAGGTCAGGTGACGATGTAGCCTGCGCAACGCGGCTTTGCGCTGCTCCTGCAAGCCCCGGACGCTGAGTCCCAGCTGCCGGGCGGCGCGGGCCTGGGTGAGCCCGTCGACGTCGACGGCCAGCACGACCTGGCGTTGACGTTGGGTGAGCAGCCGAGGCAGCTCGGCGAGCAGGCGTTCGTGGTCGACGCGGCCGAGCACGGCCGAGAGTTCGGACTCGGCGGCGGGGTCGGCGTGGTCGGCCAACGCCTGGTCATCCACCGCGACGGGATCCGTGCGCCGGCGGGTCTGTTTGGCACGGTGGTTGGCCAGGTCTCCCTTCACCGACTGGCGGACCATCGCCGCGGCGAGGTCGTCCTCGATCGCGCCGCGGCGTTTGCGCCACTGCACGTACAGGTCTTCCGCCGCCTGGTTGGCCAAGTCCTGCACCAGGTGCTGTTCGTCGGGCCGCACCCGGCGCCCGATGTAGGCGAGCAGCTCGTCCCACAGTCGGTGCAGGATCGCGGTGAACTCCGCGTCGTCGCCAGCGTCATCCGGGGCATTGTCGAGCGGGCCGTCGGGTTCTCGGCCGTCGGGGTGCTCCAGGTCCGCGTGCGCGCCGCCGGTCACCGGGCGTTGTCCCGCAGCTCGTCCGTGCCGGCGGCGGGGTGCGGGGTGAGGGTCATCGACCACTTCGCCCCGTCGTCGTCCACCACCGAGATCTCCGCGCCGGCGCCCGCCGCGCCGATCGTGCGGGCGAGGCCGGCCATCGTGTCCCCGCGGTCACGGGCGCGGCGGGTCCGGCCGCGCTGGTCGACCATCTGCGCGACCAGCCTGCTCAGGCCAGCGGTGGGGACCAGGACCAACTCGTGGTTCACCACCGGGTCGTGATGTCCGGGGTCGTGGAACGTCATCTCGCCTCCGTGTCTGTCGACCTGCCCACCTGCGCGAGCCGTCTGGTGGGTTCTCCCACCAGACGGCCGCAGTACGCACACCGGGTCCGCGCTTGCGGTTGTGGGAGGTCGGTGGTGGCTGCCCGGTGACCGTGCTGTCGGCGGCGTGCACCGATAGCCATCGCCGAGGACGGATGCGAACCAGCAGAGCTGAGCATCCCGTCACTCACCGACACCCCCCGGGGGAGGCAACGCCTGATGGCCCGATCTCGGTGTTCGACCCGGTAAGACCTCAAACCTCCACCCGCCGTGTGCCAACCCGCGCCGGAAACGCAAGCAGCAGTACCCGGCGCAAGGAACGCCAAGGGCTCTCGCGAGACACCCGGTACGGTCGTCGCCTCGGACGACGAGGAGGACGAGCGTGCCACCGGGCGACGCTGACCAAGATCTCTGTGTAGTCGCCGCCGTTCCCGGGAGGTGGTGTCGGGTCGGGGCTGCGCACCGTGCGGTTGTGGGACCCGGCCACCGGAACGCAGGTCGGTGACCCGCTCACCGGCCACACCGACTGGGTGAACGCGGTGGCGGCGGTGCCGATGCCCGACGGCCACACCCTGATCGCCACCGGCAGCAGCGACACGACCGTGCGGTTGTGGGACCCGGCCACCGGAACGCAGGTCGGCGACCCGCTCACCGGC
>NZ_JAPSLK010000026.1:0-15002 GCF_031180885.1 Saccharothrix sp. | reverse complement strand
GTGCGGTTGTGGGACCCGGCCACCGGAACGCAGGTCGGCGACCCGCTCACCGGCCACACCGACTCGGTGAACGCGGTGGCGGCGGTGCCGATGCCCGACGGCCACACCCTGATCGCCACCGGCAGCAGCGACACGACCGTGCGGTTGTGGGACCCGGCCACCGGAACGCAGGTCGGCGACCCGCTCACCGGCCACACCGACTCGGTGAACGCGGTGGCGGCGGTGCCGATGCCCGACGGCCACACCCTGATCGCCACCGGCAGCAACGACCAGACCGTGCGGTTGTGGGACCCGGCCACCGGCCACCAGGTCGGCGACCCGCTCACCGGCCACACCGACTCGGTGAACGCGGTGGCGGCGGTGCCGATGCCCGACGGCCACACCCTGATCGCCACCGGCAGCAACGACCAGACCGTGCGGTTGTGGGACCCGGCCATCAGAGGGCAGGTCGGCGACCCTCTCACCGGCCACACCGACTCGGTGAACGCGGTGGCGGCGGTGCCGATGCCCGACGGCCACACCCTGATCGCCACCGGCAGCAACGACCAGACCGTGCGGCTGTGGAACCTGGATGGCCGCGAGGTCGGACGTGTCGTTGCAGGAGCAGCCATTGCAGGCATCGCAGTTGGCCATGAGTCCACCAACGGTGACGCTAGTTTACTGGCCTTCGCGGGCGAAGCAGGGCTTGCAATCGTCGACATCGTCTCGCAGGTAGGTCACCACCGCTGACGCCAACCTCGACTCAAGCTGATCGACGCGCACGTATCTTGCTAAAAGCCGTGAAGGTCACGATCTATTACTGGAGTACTAGGCACAGTCCAGTAGCGGGCGTTGATCGTCATGAGCACCGAACGCGAGGCACAACACGCCCGGAATGTGCTCGCCCGCCCGGTGCCGGACGACGGCGGTGACGCTAACCAACGCAAGCGAAACCGCTGGTCGAAGCCGAGTATGTAGCGGCTTGACCGCTCTGTGTAGCATTGGATCATGTCCCCCACTGCATCTATGCAGTGGGATGCATCCCACCGGAGGGTGTTCAAAACGCCCTCTCGGACACATAATTTGCCCCGCGAGATATTTCCAGGTCACCTGGGTTGCTCGTGGGGCGTTGTGCTTTCCGACATCAGTGCGAGCCTAGCTGGTGATCGCTGCCCGTGGGGTGTTCGCCGGTGGGATGGCAGGAGCAGCGGGCGGCGTGCGGCTCGTCGTGCCACGACCTGTCGATCGCGGTCACGGTCGTGTTCGCCTGGAGGCGGGCACTCGGCGGGCCCGGCCTGGGATGCGTCCCGCGAGCGGGTGCCAAGGAGGGGGACGCGGTGCCGTGCTTGTCGGTGCCGACGCTCAGGCGTTGCGCGGATCGGTCGTCGGAGGGGCTGGCGCGTGGGGTGAGTTCTGTGAGCCGGTGCGTCGACTTGGCCCGCTGGTGCGTCGGGCTGATCTGCCGCCGAGGCTGTCGCACGACCCAAGGTCAGCAGGAGTTGTTCGCCTGCGTTTCCACGATCTCTGGTCTCGGGCGTGTGATGGACAGGCTGCGGTGCCAGGCGTCTGCGTGCTGTGGGCGCTCGCCCGGTGGTGCTGCGGTCGAGCAGCGCGACCCCGGCGGCGTTGCAGCGGAAGACGAGGTCGAGTTCGTCGACCAAGTGTGCGGTCTGCTCCGGGTCTGGGTTGTCGGCGATGCCCATTGCGGTGAGGTGCGCGGCGATGCGGCTGAGCAGGTGGTCCTCGCGTAGGTAGAGGTTGCTCGGCGCGCTTTCCTGTCGGATACGGGCGCTGGTGTGGCCGTGACGACAACGGTACGCGGCACGACCGTGGGAACGGTGTGAGTCCATCTTCCGCCCGCACACACCGCACTGAAGTCTGCCGGCCAACAGGTAGACGCGCTCTTCGCGGTTGGCGTCGACGTGGCGGGTGCTGTTCCTGGTGGCCTGGATGGTCTGGGCGGTGACGAAGTCCTGCTCCGACACCAGCGGCGTGTGGACGATGCGGGTCGAGACCGCCCACGCGTGCTGCTCGTTGCGAACGCTGGCCCGTCGCCCGCTCGGCGAGCGGGTGGTGCGGTCGGCGCTGGTGCGGTTCCACACCTGACGGCCTGTGTAGCGGGGATTACCCAGGATTTCCAGCACGGTGCGCAGCGACCATTCATGATCGCCCCGAGCCCTGTCGTGTTCCGCGTCCGCATCCGACGGGCTGGGCACGGACTGCTCGTTGAGGTGACGCGCGATGCCCGCGGCGCTGTGCCCGGCCAGGCGTAAGGAGAAGATCAGCGTCACTACGGGTGCCGTGGTCGGGTCCGGCATCAGCCGCTGCTGCCGCACGCCGCGCCGCGCCAGTGCCCGGTTCGGGTGCGGCCCGGCGTCGACGAGCCGGTAGCCGTAGGGCGGTCTGCCGCCGAGGTAACGTCCCTGCTCGACGGTCTGCATCCGCATGGCCGTGACGACCCGGTGCCGGGAACGCAGCACCTCCGTCTGCGAGCGCGCCGCGAGCAACGACAGCAACGCCTCATGGGCGGGGTTGTCGAAGTCCACCGGTCCTTCAGCCTCGGGCAGCCACAGTTGCACCCCGTACCGCTCCAGCACCGCCCGCAGCTCCCGCACCTGGGCGCCGTCGAGGAACGCGCGTTCGTACTCGCCGACCACCACCGCGTCGATCCGATCCGCGTTGGCCGCGATGTAGCGCAGCATCGCCGCGGCCCGAGGCCGCAAATGCCAGGGCACCTGGCGGGAGCACCCGACCTCGAAGTACTCGCCCGTGATCGTGCCGTGCGCTCCGGTGAGCCTGCGGCAGACATCCAGCTGCCATGCCCGTGACGTACGCGGGTCCTGGTGCTCATAGGTGGAAGCGCGACCGTAGAACAAAAACCGCAGACTCCCCACCGGAGCGGAGTCCAAGGCCGCGATGCCCGGCGGGAGGGCGGCGGCGATCCACTCGGCGAGTGTGGTGGGGCGTGGCAGGGTGGCGGACACCGTCATGGCGTGGTCCTCGACATCGGACGGGTTGGGTGCCTGGGTGACCGGGCACCCGCGCCGTGATGACGAGGGGCTCGGCAAACTCGCCTGGATGGAGCAGTTCGAGCCGGCCTGCCGAAGGGACCGGGGCATCCGCGCGATTGACGGCAAACGTGACTTGGACGGCCGGAGCACAGTCCTGTCGGGTGAGCGAGCACCCGATTGCGGTAGAAGGCGGTTCCGCCGGTGACGCCCCCCTTACGGCGTGGACGGGATGGTGCCCGGTGGGCAGCAGGTGAGCAGGTGGTTCTGCAGTTCGGTCAGGGCTTGCGCGATCCGGGTGCCGTCGGCGCGGTAGTAGACGGTCTTGCCGTCGCGGCGGGACGTGAGCAGGCCACCCTCGCGGAGTAGGGAAAGCTGCTCGGACGCCGTGGAGTGGGCGATCCCGGCGCGTTCGGCGGCCTGGCCGACCGTCAGCTCACCGCCGTCGGCGAACTGGAGCATGAGCTGTTGCCGGGTCTCGCCGGCCAGGGCTTTGAGGAAGCGGCGGGAGGCTTCGCCGAGTTCGACCACGGCTCAAGTGTCGCACGTGTCGTCATTTCGGGAGGTTCCGATATTATCGACGTATGTCTATGGGTGATGTGCTGGTCATCGGTGGTGGGCAGTCCGGTCTGGCTGCGGCGTGGGCGGTGAAGGCCGCAGGTGGCGTGCCGGTGGTGTTGGAGGCCGGTGGGCGGCCGGTGGGGTCGTGGGGGTCGTACTACGACAGCCTCACGCTGTTCTCGCCGGCGAGGTTCAGTTCATTGCCGGGGCTGGGCTTCGGTGGTGATCCGGACCGATACCCGCATCGTGACGAGGTCGTGGACTACCTGGCGCGGTACGCGGAGTGGTTGGACGTGGACGTCCGCACCGGGCACCGGGTGGTCAAGGTGGGCGGCGGCTCGGGTGGGTTCGAGGTAGTGCTGGAGGACGGGCGGCGGTTGGCCGCGCCGCTGGTTATCGCGGCCAACGGCGGGTTCGGCCGGCCCTATCGGCCCGCGTTGCCGGGGCTGGAGCGGTTCGCAGGGTCGGTCGTGCACGCCGCGCAGTACCGGAACCCGCAGGGGTACGAGGGGCAGCGGGTAGTCGTGGTGGGGGCGGGCAACTCGGCGGTCCAGATCGCGTACGAGTTGGCCGGGGTCGCGTCGGTGTCGTTGGCCTCGCGGTCGCCGGTGAGGTTCGTGCCGCAGCGGCCGTGGGGTCGGGACGTGCACTGGTGGTGGCGGGTGACCGGGGTGGACGTGGCGCCGGTCGGGCGGTGGCTGCCCGCGCGGTTCTCGACGCCCGTGCTGGACGCGAGGGTCTATCGGGCCGCGTTGCAGGCGGAGCGGCCGGACCGGCGGCCGATGTTCACCGACCTGGACGGGACGACGGTGACGTGGTCGGACGGGCGGCGCGAGCAGGTGGACGCGATCGTGCTGGCCACCGGGTACCGACCGGACTTCGGCTACCTGGAGCCGTCGGGGGCGCTGGACGCCGAGGGACGGCCGCGTCACCGGGAGGGCCTGTCGACCACGCACCCGGGGTTGGGGTTCGTCGGGTTGGAGTGGCAGCGGACGCTGGCCTCGGCCACGTTGCGTGGCGTCGGGCGGGACGCCCGGTTCGTGGTGTCCCGACTGGGGCGGCGCTAGCTCGGTATCGAGATGACTTCTGCGCCGCTGGCACGTAACGTCCGCCTATGGCGAGGAGGTCGAAGTCGTCGTCCCCGGCGACCGTCCAGGAGCGGGTCGAAGCCTTCCGTGCTCGTTGTGCCGAGGTCCGGCCGCACAGCTTGTTCCACCAGGACGTCTACCAGTTCTCGTTCGGATTCCAGATGGAAGGACACGGGGTCCGGTACCACTTCCCCTGTGGGGTGTCAAAAGTCGGTCACACGGTCTGACCTGTGGTTATGCTGCGACGGGTTCGTACTCGTTGATGAGGCCGCCGAGGACTGGGCGGCGGCGTATCGAGGTGCGGCCCGGCTCTGCGGTTGGGTGGTCTGGTCGTGGTGGTGTGAGTTGTAGGGCTTGGTGTGGTCTGCGGTGGTTGTAGTGGGTCGTGTAGCGGTTTAGCACGGTCCGCAGGTGGTGTTGGTTGATGATGAGTAGTCGGTCGGTGGCTTCGCGTCTGACGGTTCCGACGAAGCGTTCGGCGTGGGCGTTGGCTCGTGGACACTGTGGCGGTGTCTTCACGACGTGGATGCCTGCGTCGGAGAGTGCCGCGTCGAACGAGGTGGTGAATTGGCCGGCTCGGTCGCGGATGAGGAACCGGAAGTCGTCTGCTCGGTCGCCGAGGTCCATCAACAGGTTGCGGGCTTGTTGGGTAGTCCATCGCCCGTCGGGGTTCGTGGTGGTGCCGAGGATGTGGACGTAGCGGGTGGCGACCTCCATCACGAAGAACACGTAGACCCGCTTGAGGGTGACTACGCAGTCGACGTGGAAGAAGTCGCAGGCCAACATGCTCGTGGCCTGGGTGCGAAGGAACCGCCGCCAGGAGGTGTCGGTTTCGCGCCGGGGAGCGGGTGGTATCCGCAGGCGCTTGAGCACGCGCCGTACGGTCGAGGCGGCCACCCGGTGGCCGAGCTTGAGCAGCTCGCCCTGGATCCTGCGGTAGCCCCAGCCGGTGTTCTCCCGCGCTATGCGCTCGATCAGCGCCACGATGGTGTCGTCGATCGGCGGTCGGCCGGTCCGGCGGGGGTGGGTCCATTTCTTCGCGACCAGGCGTCGGTGCCATCGCAGGAGGGTTCCTGGTGTCACCAACCGGTGCTCGCGCAGCAGTCGGGGGAGTCGGCGAACCAGCGCGGCGAGCACCGCGCGATCGGCCCAGTCCCACTGCGGTCGGGGGTTGATCCGGCGCAGCACGGCGACCTCGTGCCGCAGCACCAGCAGTTCGACGTCCTTGGCCGCGGAGGACCGGCCGAGCAGAACCAACCAGTCACCGAGTCGGACGAACATCAGGTACAGCAGTCGTAACGCCACACCTCACGATCATGCCCTGGAGACCTAGCGTGCGCGATCGTCGCAGCTCAGCACCCCAATGCAGAGTTCTGACACCCCACACGCTGCGCAGGCGCATCGGCAACGCGTCCACGGCGGCGAACCCCGCCTCGGTGGCCGCCGCGGCGAACCTCGGCCACCGCTCGCTCGCGCCCGCCAGGTCGGGGTGGCTGACCGGGCCGCCGGCGAACGCCTCCAGGCACGGTCCCTCGTCGTTCTGGAGTTGGAACAGCTCCAGCAGTCGGGCCTGCTCGTTGGACGTCGCGATCAGCTGCAACCGGCCGCGCTGGTCGGCCAGCAGCAGCCCGGCCGCGTGGACGTCGAGGAGTTCGACGCACCGGTCCGCGAGCAGGTGCAGGAAGTCGATGACGTCGAAGTCGTCGACCAGCGTGTCGGCCAACTCGACGAACGTTTCGACGGGAGGCTCACCGTCCATCGCCACCTCCACTGGTGTGTTCGGGGTGCGGCCTCGCCCCACCTGTTGTCATGGACGTCCCCCGTCCCGGTCGAACCGCCGCCGGCGCGCCACCACGTCGGCCGCCAGGTCGCCCAGCGGCCTCTGCTCGGCGAACGCCCGTGCGCGCAGGTGCGCGAAGGCGTCGGCCATGCCCACGCCCAGTTGCGCCGCGACCATCCCGGTGGCCTGGTGCACCTGCGGGTTGTGCAGCGGGAGGGTGTCCTCGGCGACGCCCGTGGTGTCCAGGCCGGCCTGCTCGTCCAGCAGCAGCCGCAGGGCCAACTCGGCGAACGCCAGCGCGTCGGTCAGCGTCGGCGCGTCGAGCCCGCCCGCACCCGGTACAGCGACAGCACCCCGACCCGGATCGCGCCCACGCACAACGGCAAGTTGTCGCCGGCGTGCTTCAGCGGATGGTTTCCGGCAGGTGGTCCAACACGTGCACCACGCGAACCGCGACCTCCTGCGCCGTCTTACCGTCCAGGTCGGACAGTTCCCGAAGCGTCTTCCGCACGAGGTCGACCCGTGCTTCGTAACGTGAAACATATTGCGCTGGCATGGTTTCCGTCCTTTTCCGCGTCCTCGCGGCTCAACGCGAACGATGTCGGAGCCGTCTCACGACACGGGGTGTTCGGGCGACCGCACGACGGGCTTGCCCGATGAGGACGACGCTACACCTCGGATCCCCGGTTGACGCCGTTCGGACGCCCTTTGCCCAGCGCCGGCATAGCGGTCGTCAGGGGAGGTCGCGCTCGGTTTCCCGTTCGCGCGGCCGGGTAGTCCACCCGCGGGGCGGTGCTCTGCTTGACGGGAGTCGGGACGTCGCGAGCGCGGATGACCGCACCTTCCCTGTGCGCGTGGCGACCCTGGCCGTGAGCGCGGTGTTCCTCCTGGCCGGCGCAGCGGGTTTCACCCCGTGGCTGGTGACCCGACTACGACGGGCTGCGGTTCGCGGGCCGGCACTCGCACGCACTCCTGCTGGGGGTGTTCGAGGTGTCGATCCTGCACAACCTCGTCCACCTCGCTTTCGGTGTCACCGGCGTGCTCCTGGGCAGGACGGTGCGCGGCGCGACCCTGTTCCTGGTCACCGGCGGCGTGATCTACCGGCTGCTGTGGGTGTACGGATTGTGGATCGACGAGGACAGCGTCGCGAACGCCCTGCCCGTCAACGAGGCCGACAACTGGCTGCACCTCGTGTTCGGCGTCGGCATGATCGCGCTCGGGTTGAGGCTGGGCAAACCGGCCAAGCCCGCGCGCACCCGTGCATGACGCCCGCCCACGCCCTCACACCCCCGCCACGCCCGTTCCCCTCGGACGCCCTGCACGGTGCCATCCGGGTTTGACCGGTTCGGTGGACGGGCAATTCCAGGTAGGTCGACCGGCCGTCGAGGCAGGTCGGCGAGAACAGCTCGGCCACGGTGGCACGTCCGCAGCCGACCAGGGCGTCGCGACCGGCGAAGGGCTTGGGGACAGGCCCGGCTCGGGTGTCGGGTTCAGGAGGCGAACATGCTGGTACTCGTGATCATCCTGCTGGTGCTGTGGCTCATCCTCTCGATCGTCGGCTTCGCGCTCGAAGGACTGATGTGGCTGGGGATCATCGGCGTCGTCCTCTTCGTCGGAACGGCCACGGTCGGAGCGATTCGACGCCGGGCCATCCGACGCTAGCCGCGGCCCTCCCACCCAACCGTCTCCCGATCACCCGCACCGTTCGGAGCAGCCCCGCCGGCCGCCCCTCGGCACGCGAACCCGTCGCTGCCGGCCGGCACCGATGCACGCCGCTCACCTCGCCCGCCGCGGCAGGTGGCCCGGCTGCACCGACTTCAGCGAGCGCCGGCCGCCGCGGTCGCCTTCCCGTTGCAGCTCGGCGGCATCCGGCTCGGCGCCTCGCACCTCTACCGCCCAGGCAACTCGGCGCCCGACGTGGTCGCCGAGGCCGCGTTGCCGTCGACTTCGCAGTACCGGCGTCCTCAACCACAGCAGAACGACGGGAGGCCAGGAGCCGCTTTCCTACCGGTATGTGGACATGGCCACCCGCATGCGCGCGGCGCAGTTGCGCATCAGCTTGGAAGACCCGTTCCGCGACTGCGGGCACACGCCTTCGCCACCGACAGGTCACTGCTGGAGGTCGCCCGCGACGCACCGACGTGACACCTCTCCCCGGACAGGGCGTCAGGACAACGGGATCTCGGCCCACACGGTCTTGGCGCCGGATGAGACGTGGACGCCCCAGCGGTGTCCAGACAGGACGTCCACCAACACGAGGCCGCGGCCCCGGGTGGGACCGGCGGTCGACCGGCCTGGTGCGGGCAGATGATCGGGGCCGGCATCTTCGACCTCGACGCGCAGGCGTGCGCCACCCTCGACCTCGTGTAGTAGCAGCCGGCGGGGGCCTCGGGCGTGGTCGTAGGCATTGGCGACCAGTTCGGAGCACACCAGCAGCACGTCGTGCAGCACGTCCTCGGCGAGCCTGGCCAGGACGTCGGCCACCCACCGGCGCAGCTACGCCAAGGGCGCCACCGGCGCCGTGAGCGCGACGTCGAGCGCCTCCCGCGGCGGCATCATGGCGGCCTCCAGCACACTCCCCGGGTCGCCTACTTGTGACGGCCCAGTCAGAGTGGGTTACCCGCTCCAGCGGAGCACCGAAACCGCCGCTCCCGGCCACGGCGAGGCGGTCACCGCGACGAGGCCACGCCGACCAGCGTGGTCGTGTGCCGTTCCAGCACCAGGGCGACAGCGACGCTCAGCGAGGTGACAGCGACGGCCACACCACGCGGTCGCACGTGGCGACGACGGCGTTCACGATGGCGACCACCAGGAACAGCCCCGCGAGCAGTCGCGGCACGCGCGGGGTGGTCCCGAGCGGGTGTGGGCGGGGTCGGTTTGGCGGGACTCGGTCTTCGCCGTACGCGCCGGTGTGGTGCCCGACCCCGACATCACGCTGGTCAGAGCGGCGGCGAGGCGGAACGACCCGGTCGCCGTGCGCCTGCTCACCGACCGCGCCACCGCGCTGGGCCGAGCGGTCGCCCTGCTGCGCGGCGCGGTCAACCCCGACCGCGTGGTACTGGGCGGCCAGGCCATCACCGACCCCGCCGAACGCCTTGCCCGACCTGTTCAGCGCGTACGCCACCACCACGACCCTGCCCGGCCCCGTCTCGGTGACCCGCCTCGGCTCCTCCCTCCAGGCCACCGCGGCGTGCACCGGCCTGCTCAACCGGCTCTTCGACCACCCCCTGGAGGTCATCGACCAGGCCGGACAGGCACCTCTGCGGTGACCCGGTGCAAGACCCGCGCAGGGGCTCGCCTGCGCCGTGCAGGTGGCGCAGCACCTGCGCGTAGGAGCGGCGCATGGTGGTCTTGCTGTAGGGGATGCCGTGCCGGGCGCAGAAGTCCTCGACGAGGGGCTGGGCGCGGCGCAGGTTGGGGCGGGGCATGTGCGGGTAGAGGTGGTGCTCGATCTGGTGGTTGAGGCCGCCGAGCAGGGCGTCGACCCACCGGCCGCCGGTGACGTTGCGGGAGGTCAGCACCTGCTTGTGCAGGTGGTCCAGGCGCCGGCCGGCGGCGATGATCGGCATGCCCTTGTGGTTGGGCGCGAACGAGCACCCCAGGTAGACACCCATCAGGCCCTGGTGCACGGCGATGAACACGAGCGCTTTCACCGGGGACAGCACCAGGAACACCGCCACCAGGTACGCCGCCGCCGGCACGAGCTGGAGCGCGGCCTCGCGCCACGGGTTGCGCAGTTCCCGCCGCCACAGCGCCATCAGCCCGGACAGGCGCAGCACGGCGGCCTCGGCCAGCAGCAGAGGGAAGAACAGGAACGCCTGGTACTTGGTGATCCACCGGTGCACGCCCCGCTTCTCCGCGGCCTGCGCGCGGCTGAAGGCGATGGCGTGGATCTCGATGTCGGGATCCTCGTCCTCGTGGTTGGGGTTGGCGTGGTGGCGGTTGTGCTTGGCCACCCACCACCCGTAGCTGATGCCGGTGAGGCCGCCGTGCAGGTGCCCGACCAGGTCGTTGTGGCGGCGGCTGCGGAATATCTGCCGGTGCCCGGCGTCGTGGCCGATGAACGCCAGCTGCGTCGACACCACGGCCAGGAACACGGCTGTGGCGACCTGCCACCACGAGTCGCCCAGCACCGCGAACAGCGTCGCGGCGGCGGCGAGCAGCACCGCGTTGACCGCCATCCGCAGGAGGTAGTAGCCGCGCCGCCGGTCCAGCAGACCGGCGGCTTTGATCTCTCTGGTCAGGCGGGCGAAGTCGCTGCCGCGCGGGACTTGGGCCGTGGCGTCCGGGACGGTGTGCGTAGAGGTCATGTACCTGCTCCGGGTCGGTGGTGCGGGGATGTCGCGGCTCGGAGGGCGGGTTTGTCGGTGAAGCGGAACTCGACGGCGGTGGGCAGCTCGTCGAGGTCGAGGGCCTGGCGCAGCCGGGGCAGCCCACGGGTGACCAGCGCGTGCCGGATCGCGCCGGGTTCACCGTCCTGGTCGGTGGTGACGACCAGCGCGAGGCGCGGCTCGTCCCGGATTCCCGCGAGGGTGCCGTGCGCCGCGTGCACGCCGGGATAGGTCTCGATCTCGGCGAGCAGCGGGGCGACGGCGGTGCCCGCGGCCAGCTCGGTCCGACCGCCGGTGGCGCTGCCGCTGGTGTCGCTGCTGCCGCCGGTGTCGGAGCGCCAGGTGCGGGTCTTCGGCGTGCGGTCCGCCTGCGCGGCGAGCCAGCGAACGGCGAGCAGCCCGAGGACCACCGCGCCCGCGGCGACGGCCCACCAGACCCACGTCGGCGGCGGGGCGTCACCGGGGACCAGGGGCGCGTCGGGCGCGAGGAGGTCCAGCAAGGCGAACCGGGTGGCCAGCGCGAAGCCGCCGGCGGCGAGCAGCAGCAGCCCGGTCAGGGCCAACACGGCGCGGTTGAGCCCCGACGGGCGGTCACGGCCGCTCATCGCGCCCTCCGGGCCTTGAGCCGGACGGCCACGGTGGGCCGGGTAGCCGGGCCGAGGCGGTCGAGCCGTTGCCCGACGGCCGCGCGCACGGCGTCGGCGAGCCCGGCGGTGGTCGTGCGGTCGGTGGTGACGGTCGCGGTCACCGCGCGGCGTTTGAGGGCGATCGCGGCGGTGGTCACGCCGTCGACCGAGGACGCGGCGGTGCGCAGGGCGCGGCGCAGGCTCCGGCGCGTCATCCCGGAGTCCACCGCCCGGTCCGTGTCCGGGTCGTCGTCGCGCAGTGGCAGGACGGTGGGCGCGCCGGGGAGCAGCGCGCACAGCAGCAGGACGACGCCGAGCACCACACAGGTCACGGCGGCGAGGACGGCGACCGGGTCGGTCCAGCGCGTGTCGTGCAGCGCGCCGAACACCGCGCGCGTGTCGATCCACGAGGCCAGTCCGAGGGCCTGTTGCACCGACACGACGGTGACGAGCACGCAGACGGCGAGGACGGCCAGGGCCACGAGGACGGCCGGTGTGCTCCGGCGGGGCAACCGCTTCACCGGAGCCCCCCGGTCGTCACCGCGGGGGCGTGCAGCGCGGTGACGGTGATGTCGACCCGGGACGCGGTCAGACCGGTGAGGTGCCGGACCCGTCGGGTCAAGTGTTGCCGCACCTCCTCGGTGGTGCGGCGCACCGGCATCGGGTAGGTGACCGACAACCGCACGTCGAGCGCGACGAACGCACCGACGACGTGCGCGGTGACCCGGACGTCCTCCTCGGCCTGCTCCGCGCCGAGGGCGATGCCGAGCAGGCGGTACGCCGAGCCGCCGACGCCATCGACCTCGGCCGCCGCGTGCGCGGCGATCCGTGCCACCGCGGTGTCGCCGATGGTGAGGCGGCCCCGGTCACCCAGGTCCGCCGACGTTTCCGGTGCCGCCGCGCGGAGGTCGGTGGCGGCGCTCGTGTCCGCGGTGCTTGTGTCCAAGGCACTCATGTCCGCCGTGCGCGTGTCCACGGCGCTCATCCCCGGTCGCGGCCGGTCAACGCGGAGATGTCGAGCTTGCCGTCGAGGATCCTGCCGACGACGAGCCCGGCCGCTCCGAGCAGCAGGACGACGACGAAGGCGCTGAAGCCGCCGAACGCCGCGGCGAAGCCGAGCGCGATGCCCGCGAGCATCCCGGTGGTGGTGGAGTTCACGATGACCGCCTCGCTGTTCTGACAGGTGCCGCCGCGCCGGTCCCGGCTCGCTCCGGGAGCCCGCCTGCCGGGGCGCGGTCGGCGGTGGCACCCGGTGGTGGGTGTGTGCCGGGCGCACGGGTGTCGGGGAGCGCGATGTCGCCGATCCATACGTGGAGCGCCGGCACGGCCCGGCCGAGCGCGGCGCGGACGGCTGCTCGGACGGCGACGTCGACCTCGGCGGCGGTGGCCGGGTACCGCGCGACGACCCCCACGGCGATCTCGGTCGGCCGGACGCGGACGCCGTCGACCCTGCGCCCGGGCAGGTGGGTGGCGATCTCGCCGTATCGCCCGCTGTGCGACCCCGCCACTTGCGGCAGGGTGCGCACGGCGGTGGCGATGACCGTCGCCTCGATCTCGGGTGTCATTGCACGCGGCTGGTTTCCGGGGCCTTGTCGCCCTCGTCGTCACCGGGGATGTGGACGTCGGTGACGGCGATGTTGACCTCGACGACCTCCAGGCCGGTCATCTGCTCCACCGCGCCGATGACGTTGCGGCGAACCGAGCGGGCCAGGTCGGTGATGGACACGCCGTACTCGACGAGGATGTGCAGGTCGACAGCGGCCTGCCGCTCGCCGACCTCGACCGACACGCCCTGGCCGGCCGAGGCCGTCGCGCCGGGGATGCGCTCGCGCAGCGAGCCGAAGGCACGGGCCGCGCCACCGCCCAGCGCGTACACGCCGGAGACCTCGCGGGTCGCCAGTCCGGCGATCTTCTGGACCACGGTGTCAGCGACGGTGGTCGTCCCCCGCGTCGGTGCCGAGGTGCCCGCCTCGCGGGGGACGACCTCGGCGTTCATGTTCTGGGTGAGCGGCTTTTGCGTGGTGGTGGGGTTGGTCACGGCGGTCTCCTCGACCTTGCGTTCGGTGGTGGGGCGTTCTGCGGGAGCGGCTTCACGCCCGGGGCGGGAGCACCGGGAGCGTCCGCTCGACCGGGCTGCCGCGAGGTGACGCGGGAAGGCGTCATGAGGATGTGGGCAAGCAGACCTCCCGGTGTCCGGCGTCGCCTGGGTCCGGGGCGGCTGCTACCCGATGGGATGCCCGGCTCCGGTGGCGGCCAAACCCGGCGCGGGGAGAGCGACCGAGCCCCGGGCGACGACCTCCGCCGGCGTTCGGGGGTGTACCGTCAGAGGCACCAAAGGCGCGTCGAACGCCGGCGTTCGAGCCGGCGTCGCCTCGGGCGCACGACGAGTCCGGCCGATCGAGCCGGAGGCGGGAACGCCGAGTTGACCTCGAACCAGTCCGGTCTCCCCACCACCTACCCGCCCACCGGGACGCAGGTGGACGCCGCACCGGGACCGCCGACCGACGCCACCGCGCTCCACGGACCGCTGTGGCGCAGGCGCGTCCGGGTGAACGTGAGCCGCCGGCGGTCGCGCACCGCTCGACACTGACCGGTACCCGCTCGTGCGCGCAGGACCGCGGGGTGCGGAGTTCCCGACCGGGCGACTTGGCGCACCCACGGCGCGGGAACACCGCCGCCGGTGCGCCGGGTGGGACGATCACGTCCCGCCGATGCGGGAAGGCCCGCGTCGCGTCGCACCGCTCCATGACTGGGAGGTCTCCGGGTGGCCCGGTACACCACCAGTCGGTTGATCCAGGTGAGCCGTTGGATCGCGGAGGAGGCCGCCGAACTCGACGCGCCCGTCTCGGCCCGCGCGCTCTGCCGGGCCGCCGTGGCGCGCCTGGGTGTGAGCGGTGCCGTCCTGACCGTGGACACCTCCGGCTGGCCCGAGGTCGGGTGCGCCACGGACGCGCTGGGTGAACGCCTGGCCGAGTTGCAGGTGACAGTGGGCGAAGGCCCGGCCGTGGACGTCTGGCGCGGAGGCGGCCCGACCCTCATCGCCGACCTCGACGCCCCGGCCGGCCAGGCCCGGTGGCCGATGTTCGCGCCGCTGGCCGTCGAGGCCGGTGCGGCGGCCTTGTTCGCCCTGCCGCTGTGCGTCGGCGCGATCCGGGTCGGGGTGCTGTCCCTGCACCGGCTCGACGCGGGCCACCTCGACGCCGCCACGCTGATCGACGCGTTGGCGTTCGCGGAACTGGCCCTGCGGCTGCTGCTGGACGAGCACGCGCACCTGGCGGCGGCCGACGGTGACGGCCTCCCGCTGCACAACCCGCAGGTGCACCAGGCCACCGGGATGGTCGCGGCACAGCTGGGACTGGGCATGGCCGACGCCTTCGCGCACCTGCGCGCACGGGCGTTCGCCGAGCAGGTGCCGCTGGGCGCGCTCGCGTCCGACGTCGTGGCCCGCCGACGGCGATTCGACCACGACGGGGGACAACCGTGAGCACGCCCGGAACACGAACGCACTGTGAGCACACCAGCGGAGGTGGCTGCGATGGACGGTGAACGTCTCGTCGAAACGTTCGTCGAGTTGGCCGACACCCTGGTCGACGACTTCGACGTCATCGACTTCCTGCACATGCTCGTGG
>NZ_JAPSLK010000091.1 GCF_031180885.1 Saccharothrix sp. | reverse complement strand
CCAAGGAGCACTTCGACTTCTTCCCCCTCACGGTGGACGTCGAGGAGCGCATGTACGCCGCGGGCCGCATCCCCGGCTCGTTCTTCCGCCGCGAAGGCCGCCCGTCGACCGACGCGATCCTGACCTGCCGGCTGATCGACCGCCCGCTGCGCCCGTCCTTCGTGGACGGTCTGCGCAACGAGATCCAGGTCGTCATCACGGTGATGAGCCTGAACCCGGCCGACCTGTACGACGTGGTGGCGATCAACGCCGCGTCCGCGTCCACGCAGCTGGCCGGCCTGCCGTTCTCGGGCCCCATCGGCGGCGTCCGGGTGGCGCTGATCGAGGGCCAGTGGGTGGCGTTCCCGACCCACGAGCAGCTGGAGAAGGCCGTGTTCGACATGGTCGTCGCCGGCCGGGTCGTGGGTGACGACGTCGCGATCATGATGGTCGAGGCCGAGGCCACCGAGAACGTGATCGACCTGGTCGCCGAGGGTGCGCAGGCGCCGACCGAGGAGGTCGTCGCGGCGGGCCTGGAGGCGGCCAAGCCGTTCATCAAGGTGCTGTGCGAGGCGCAGGCGCAGCTCGCGCAGGTCGCCGCGAAGGAGACCGGCGAGTTCCCGACCTATCCGGCCTACCAGCCGGACGCGTACGAGGCGGTCGAGGCGGCGGCGTCGGGCGAGCTGGCCCAGGCGCTGACCATCGGCGGCAAGCAGGAGCGGGAGAACCGGCTCGACGAGATCAAGGCGTCGGTGCTGGAGAAGCTGGCCGAGCAGTTCGAGGGCCGGGAGAAGGAGGTCGGCGCCGCGTTCCGCTCGCTGACCAAGAAGCTGGTGCGCCAGCGCATCCTGCGCGACAAGGTCCGCATCGACGGCCGCGGCCTGACCGAGATCAGGTCGCTGTCCGCCGAGGTCGAGATCATCCCGCGGGCGCACGGCTCGGCGCTGTTCGAGCGCGGCGAGACCCAGATCCTGGGTGTCACCACGCTGAACATGCTGCGCATGGAGCAGCAGATCGACTCGCTGTCCCCCGAGACGCACAAGCGCTACCTGCACCACTACAACTTCCCGCCGTTCTCCACCGGTGAGACCGGCCGCGTCGGCTCGCCGAAGCGGCGCGAGATCGGCCACGGCGCGCTGGCCGAGCGGGCGCTGGTGCCCGTGCTGCCCAAGCGCGACGAGTTCCCGTACGCGATCCGCCAGGTCTCCGAGGCGCTGGGCTCCAACGGCTCCACCTCGATGGGCTCGGTCTGCGCGTCCACCATGTCGCTGCTCAACGCCGGTGTGCCGCTGAAGGCGCCGGTGTCCGGCATCGCCATGGGCCTGGTGTCCGACGAGGTCGACGGCAAGACCGAGTACGTGGCGCTGACCGACATCCTCGGCGCCGAGGACGCGTTCGGCGACATGGACTTCAAGGTCGCCGGCACCAAGGAGTTCGTCACCGCGCTGCAGCTGGACACCAAGCTGGACGGCATCCCGTCCGAGGTGCTCGGCGCGGCCCTGGGCCAGGCCCGCGACGCGCGCCTGACCATCCTGGAGGTCATGGCCGAGGCCATCGACCGCCCGGACGAGATGAGCCCGTTCGCGCCGCGCGTCACGTCGGTGAAGATCCCGACCGACAAGATCGGCGAGGTCATCGGGCCCAAGGGCAAGATGATCAACTCGATCACCGAGCAGACCGGCGCCGACATCTCCATCGAGGACGACGGCACGATCTACGTCGGCGCGGCGGACGGCCCGTCCGCCGAGGCCGCGATCGGCATGATCAACGCCATCGCGAACCCGCAGCTGCCGAAGGTGGGCGAGCGCTTCCTGGGCACCGTGGTGAAGACCGCGGCGTTCGGCGCGTTCGTCTCGCTGCTGCCGGGCAAGGACGGCCTGATCCACATCTCCAAGCTGGGCAACGGCAAGCGCATCGGCAAGGTCGAGGACGTCGTCAAGGTCGGCGACAAGCTCCGCGTCGAGATCGCGGACATCGACCAGCGCGGCAAGATCAGCCTGGTGCTGGTCAACGAGGAGGCCGACGCCGCCGCTTCGTCGGGCGAGGCCCCGGCCGAGGCCGCTCCCGAGGCTTCGGAGACCCCGGCGCAGTGACCGGACGCGTCAACGGGACGGCCGCGAGTGCTTCGAGCACTCGCGGCCGTCCGCTTAGCGGTCGGCTCGGGCACCTCCAGCGGCCGGGCAGCACCCGGTTGCTGGAGAGCAGCGAGACCGGGGTGACGGTGCGGCGCAGCGTGCTGCCGTCCGGGCTGCGGGTGATCACCGAGCAGATCCCCGGCGTGCGGTCGGCCTCGGTGGGGCTGTGGGTGCAGGTCGGGTCGCGCGACGAGCGGCCCGAGGTCGCCGGCGCCGCGCACTACCTGGAGCACCTGCTCTTCAAGGGCACGGCCAACCGGTCCGCCGCCGCCATCGCGGAGGAGATCGACGCGGTCGGCGGGGAGCTGAACGCGTTCACCGCCAAGGAGCACACCTGCTACTACGCGCACGTCCTGGACGAGGACCTGCCGCTGGCGCTGGACCTGGTGTGCGACGTGGTGTTCGAGGCGCTGTGCGAGCCGCGCGACTTCGAGACCGAGCGCGGTGTGGTGCTCGAAGAGATCGCCATGCGGGACGACGACCCCGAGGACCTGCTGCACGACGCGTTCCTGGACGCTCTCCTCGGAGAACACGCGCTGGGACGGTCGGTGCTGGGCACTGAACGGTCCATCCAGGACATGGACCGCGATGCGCTGTTCGGCTTCTACAAGCGCCGCTACACGCTGCCGCGGATGGTGCTCTCGGTCGCCGGGAACGTCGACCACAACCACGTGATGCGGTTGGCGCGCAAGCAGATCGGCGACCGGCTGGCGCGTTCCGGGTCCCCGGTGCCGCCGCGGAGCGGCCGCGCCCGCATCCCCGCCACCCGCAAGCTCGTGCTGCACAGCGACGACACCGAGCAGGCGCACATGATGCTGGGCGTGCGCGCGCTCGACCGGCACGACGAGCGCCGGTTCGCGTTGAACGTGCTGAACGCGGCCCTGGGCGGCGGGATGTCGTCCCGGCTGTTCCAGGAGGTGCGGGAGCGGCGCGGGCTGGCCTACCAGGTCTACTCGTCGGTGGGCACGTACGCCGACACCGGGACGTGGTCGGTCTACGCGGGTTGCCAGCCGGACCGGCTCGGCGACGTGGCCGGCGTGGTGCGGGACGTGCTGTCTGTGGTGGCCGCCGGCGGGTTGACCGACGCGGAGGTGGCCCGGGGCAAGGGCCAGTTGCGCGGCGGGCTGGTGCTGGGTCTGGAGGACACCAGTTCCCGGATGTCCCGCATCGGCAAGGGCGAGTTGAACTACGGCGACTACCTGTCGGTGGAGCAGACGTTGGACCGGATCGACCAGGTGACCGGCGAGGAGGTGGCGGCGCTGGCGAAGGAGTTGCTGCGGCGCCCGGTCGCCGCCGCCGTGGTCGGCCCCTACGCTCACGCCGACGATCTGCCGTCCCAGGTGCACGAGGTGATCTCTTGAGTGAGCGTTCTGCGATCCGTGTCGGCGTGCTGGGTGCACACGGGCGGATGGGGTCCGAGGTGTGCCGCGCGGTGGAGGCGGCGGCCGACATGGAGGTCGTGGCGCGGGTCGACGCCGGCGACCCGTTGCAGGGCTTGGTCGACGCCGGGGTCGAGGTCGTGGTCGACTTCACCAACCCCGACGTCGTCATGGACAACCTGCGGTTCTGCGTCGACCACGGCATCCACGCGGTCGTCGGCACGTCCGGCTTCGACGCCGAGCGGTTGACGACGCTGGAGGAGTGGCTGGCCGGCAAGTCCGTCGGCGTGCTGATCGCGCCGAACTTCGCGATCGGCGCGGTGCTGTCGATGCGGTTCGCCGAGCTGGCCGCCAAGTACTACGACTCGGCCGAGGTCATCGAGCTGCACCACCCGCGCAAGGTGGACGCCCCGTCCGGCACGGCCGCCCACACGGCGCGGCTGATCTCGGAGGCGCGGGCGGCGGCCGGTCTGGCGGCGATGCCCGACGCGACCACCCAGGAGGCTCCGGGGGCGCGTGGGACGGTGGTCGGCGACGTCCGGGTGCACTCGCTGCGGATCGCCGGGATGATCGCCCACCAGGAGGTCGTGTTCGGCACGGCGGGTGAGACGTTGACCCTGCGTCACGACTCGCTGGACCGGACGTCGTTCATGCCCGGCGTGCTGCTCGCGGTGCGCTCCGTGGCCGAGCGGCCGGGGTTGTCCGTGGGGCTCGACAAGTACATGGACCTGTGAAGACCCGTACCGTCGCTTTCCTGATCACCGCCGCGCTGGCGGTGTACTTCGTGCTGCTCGGCGGCCGGGCGTTCGTGCTGATCGGCACGGGCGACCCGGTCGGCGTCGGGCTGGGGATCGGCGTGCTGGTGCTGCCCCTGATCGGGGCGTGGATCGCGTGGACGAACCTGCGGTTCGGGTTCGTCACCGAGCGCATGGCCCGGCAGTTGGCCGACGAGGGCGGGCTGCTGGACACCTCGTCGCTGCCGCGGCGGCCTTCGGGCCGGGTGGACCGGGAGGCGGCGGACGCCTGGTTCGAGGAGCGGCGGGCCGAGGTGGCGGAGTCGCCGGCGGACTGGCGGCGCTGGTTCCTGCTGGCCCAGGCGTACGACCTGGCCGGGGACCGGGGTCGGGCGCGGGAGACCATGCGCAAGGCCATCGAGCTATTCCACCTGCCGACGAATCGGGCGTGAAGCATTCGGGTGAGACGGACTTCATCCGGCCTTCACGTGCTTTTGCCTAGGTTTGTCCGGTGACTGTGAGTAGCGTGGGTGGCGTGTCGAACGCCTGCCAGAACGTGCGGCTGACTGTCGCCTGCCTGCTGATCGTGGCCGCCCTGGGCGCGGCCGTCGCCCTGACCTGAGCGCCCGGCCCCTTGGGACGTTCGGGGGTCACACCTCCGGGTGGTTCGGGGTGCGATCAGTGCGGGACAGGGGTAGCCGCATACACATGGACCGAACAGCGGTGGACCGCCTTTACGACTGCGACCTGCTAGACCGTCACGGTGAGCGCGTGGGCACCGTGGCGGAGCTCTGGATGGACGGCGGCCGTCCCCTGTGGGCGACCGTGCGGACCGACCACGCCACCACGCTCGTGCCCATCCGCGGGGCGCAGGTGCGGGATCGGCGAGTGGTCGTGCCGGTGGACAAGCGGGAGATCGAGGACGCGCCCGAGGTCGGCGCCGAGGTGTCCGAAGTGGACCACGTGCGGCTGCACGACCACTACGGGTTGACCGTGCCCCAGCAGCGGCTGGTGCGGCGGGTGAGGCCTGGTGGAGCGGCCACGCCTAGTGGAGCAGCCACCCCGCCATCAGGCCGGGCGACGCGGCGAGCACGCTGAACCGCGCGAACCTGCCCACCATGCCGGTGGTGATGAACAGCCACGACGACATGCCCGCCAGTCCCGCGAGCACCGTGGTGAACATGAACGGCGGCAAGCCGACCACCGAGCTGACCGCGTGCGTGCCGAACATCCAATGAGGATGCCGGTGGCACCGGTCCCGGATGCCGTCCAGGCGGGCCTTCCACTTCAGCCGTCGTGGTGACGGCGGCTTCTCCTTCTTCCGGCGGTGCATGAACGCCGGCAGGTGCAGCGAGCCGCGCGCGGCCAGGAAGTAGAACATCTTGCCCAGCACCTGCCCCACCGCCACGGCGAGGCCGATCCACCACCACGAGATGTGGGGCTGCTGAGTCACGAGGCCGATGACGAAGACCTCGATGCTGATGAGGGGGACGATCGCCGACCCGAACGCCACGCCGAACGTCAGGCCGAGCCAGCCCAGCAATGCCCACACCCGTTCGAGGCTAGCAACCCGTCAGTCGGCCAACAGTAGGGTCAACCCCCCGGAAACCCTTATTTCCCGCAACGGTCGCCCGCCGGCGTCCAGGGTGCGCACCGTTCCGTCGGGCTCCCACCCCGCCTTGGCGTAGAAGTTCGTCGAGGCCCGGTCCGCTTCGGGGACCCAGGCGATACCGCGCGTGTTCCCGTTGTCACGCAACGTTTTGGCCGCAGTGGCGAGTAGACGACCGCCGTGCCCCCTTCTGCCCCAACGGGGTTCGACCAGGATGCTCACGAGCGCGGTGGTCGCGGCGTCCGGGGGCAGGGTTCCGTCGGCTTTCGCGACCTCTTCGGCGGGAGCGCGGCCCGCCACGCAGTAGCCCACCAGGTACTCGCCCTCGGTGGCCACCAGGACCTGGTCCTCCTCCACCGCTTCGGCCCAGGCCTGGGTGGTGTCGCCCAGGCCGCCCAGGACCTCCTCGGGCAGGAGGCTGCGGTACGCGGTGCGCCACGTGTCGCGGTGGATGCGGGCGATCTGCTGGACGTCGTCGGGAGTCGCTGCCCGCACTGCGGCGTCGGCCATGGGGAGACCCTAGTGGCCGAAACCCGCGTGAACCGGACGGGTGTCCCGTGAAAGCGTGCGGACATGCGTTGGGCAGCTCTGGGCGTCGTGTACGTGGTGTGGGGGTCTACCTACCTGGCCATCAAGTTCAACATCGAGACCATGCCGCCGCTGCTGTCGGGCGGGTTGCGCTTCCTGGCGGCCGGTCTGGTGCTGGCGCTGGTGGTGGGGCGTCGGATGCGGATGACGTGGCCGCAGGTGGGGACGGGGGTGCTGCTCGGGCTGCTGCTGCCCGCGTGGGGCAACGGGATGGTCGTGGTGGCGGAGCAGTCGGTGGCGTCCGGGTTGGCGGCGCTGCTGGTGGCGGCCGTGCCGTTGTACGTGGTGCTGATGCGCCGGGTGGGCGGTGAAAGGCCGCCGGCGGTGACGTACGTGGGCGTCGTGGTCGGGTTGGTCGGCTTGGCCGTGCTGTTGATGAACGACGTGGGCGAGTCGACGTGGTGGGGGCCGTGGCTGGTGCTGCTCGCGGCGTTCGGGTGGGCGTTGGGGTCGTACCTGAGCGGGCGGCTGCCGGTGCCGGCGAACCCGTTCGCGTTGTCCGCCGTGGAGATGGTGGCGGGCGGGGCGGCGCTGACCGTCGTGGGCCTGGTGTCGGGGGAGCGGCTGGACGTCTCGGCGGTGTCGTCGACGTCGTGGCTGGGGTGGGGCTACCTGGTGGTGTTCGGGTCGTTGCTGGCGTTCAGCTCGTACGTGTACGTGCTGGGGCAGTTGCCGGTGTCGACGGTGGCGACCTACGCGTACGTGAACCCGGTGATCGCGGTGCTGCTCGGGGTGTGGCTGGCCGACGAGCGGTTCGGGGCGTTGCAGCTGGTCGGCGGCCTGCTGGTGGTGGTCGCGGTGGTGCTCGTGGTGCGGGCCGAGCGAAAGTGTCGTACCCCCGTGGGAACATCCGAACCGTGCAGAAGATGAGTGCGGACGTCGCCCGCCGGATCGCGTTGGGCGCCCAGGGATTCGCCGACCCGCGGCCGGCGTCGCCGCCCACGCGGCGGCACCTCCAGCGGGTGCTGTCGCGCGTCCAGCTGATCCAGCTCGACTCGGTGAACGTGGCCGTGCGCGCGCACTACATGCCCGCGTTCAGCCGGCTGGGGTCGTACACACCGTCGCTGGTCGACGACGCGGCCTGGTCCCACAGCACGCGCAAGCCGCGCCTGCTGGTGGAGTACTGGGCGCACGAGGCGAGCCTGGTGCCGGTCGAGGACTGGCCGCTGCTGCACTCCGGGGCCAAGCGACCGGGTTGGTGGCACAACTACACGTCGATCGCCGAGCGCGACCCCGGGCTGGTGGACGACATCCTGGCCGTGGTGAAGGAATTAGGGCCGGTGGGCGCGGGGGCGATCGAGAAGGCGCTGGCCGGCGGCGGCCCGCGGCGCAAGGACCACTGGGGGTGGAACTGGTCGGAGGTCAAGAAGATCTGCGAGTGGCTGTTCGGCTCCGGGCAGCTCACCACGGGTTCGCGGCGCGGCTTCGAACGCCTCTACGACCTGACAGAGCGCGTTCTGCCGCCGGAGGTGCTGTCCCGCCGGGTCACCGCGGAGGAGGGCGCCCGCGAGCTGGTCTCCCGAGCCGCCACCGCTCTGGGCGTGGCCACTGAACCCGACCTGCGCGACTACTACCGCCTGGCGCCCACACGCAGCCGGCAGGCCGTGCAGGAGCTGGTCGAGGAGGGCGTGCTGGAGCCCGTCCAGGTCCAGGGCTGGACGGCAGTGGGCTACCGCCACACCTCGGCCCGCGTGCCCCGCCAGGTCACCGGTCGGGCGCTGCTGTGCCCGTTCGACCCGCTGATCTGGGAACGGGACCGAACAGAACGCATCTTCGGCTTCTACTACCGGATTGAGATCTACGTGCCGGCGGCCAAGCGCGTCCACGGGTACTACGTGTTCCCGTTCCTGCTGGACGGCCACCTGGTCGGCCGCGTCGACCTCAAGGCGGACCGGCAGGCGGGGGTGCTGCGCGTGCAGGCGGCGTACTCGGAGTCGACGGCCGACGTGGGGCGGGTGGCGGTCGAACTGGCGGCCGAGTTGCGCCACATGGCCGACTGGCTGGAACTGGACAAGGTCGCGGTCACGCCACGGGGTGACCTGGCACCTGCCCTGAAGGCGGTGGTGCGCTGACGATCCACGAGCGCTCCCGCTTGGACCCCACGACCCGCCAAAGCCACCACGCCAGCCGCCGAAGCCACCCCGCCAAAGCCCGCCCCCCGCCGAAGGTGGGAGGCGGTCCGCCGAAGGCGGTCCCGCCGCAGGCGGGTGCTTTTGGGGCTTTTGCGGGGTGGCCCGGGAGGGGGTGGGCGGGTGGATGCCCAAAGCGAGCAAAGCCCCCGCAACCCGCAGCTCAAGCCCCCAACCGACGGATCAAGACCCCCGCAGATCAGGACCGCAACCCGCAGACCGTGACCGCGCCGGCAGACCGGGACCGCGGCGCGCGCATCGGGGGTGCGCACGCCGCGGAGCTTCCACCGGTCACGCGGCTGTGCCGCGCAACCCGTCAGGTGGTCGCCGTGGTCACCAGGGCGTTGCCGCTGCCGGTCCGCCCGGTGATCACCAACGGCGGCGTGTCGGCCGGCGGCGTGTCCGAGACCTCCAGGTCGCTGCGCGCCGTGCCGGCCGTCGAGAGCAAGTCCACCTCGGCCGCCACCCCGGGGTGAACCCCCACGCGCACGTGACCCGAACCCGTGCCCAGCTGGATGCGGCCGGCCGCGGCGTCCGCGATGGTGACGTCGCCACTACCAGTCCGCACCTGCACGTCGTTCTGCACCGCGCCCAGCCACACGTGACCCGTGCCGCTGTAGAGCACGGAGTTGCCCGCGATGGACGCCACCTCGATGTCGCCGCTGCCCGTCTTCGCCCGCAGGCCGCCCGCCATCGGGCCCAGGCGCAGCTTGCCCGACCCCGAGTTGACCTGGGACGACGCGTCCGCCCGGTCCGCGGTGACGTCGCCGGTGCCGGTCTGGATCTCCAGCCGACCCGCCGCGCCGGTCACGGTCACGTCGGCCGCGCCGGACTTGGCGATCACGTGCGACCCCACGGGCGCCCGCACGGTCACGCCCAGCGGCACCGCGCGCAGCGGCAGCGCCTTGGACGACTGCACCTTAAGCCGCTGCCCGGTCAGCTCGATCCGGGCGTCCCGCACGGCGTCGGGGGGCGTGGCCGCGCCGCCCTGGCCGAACTGGTCGTTGACCCAGCTCAGCAGGCCGGTGAGGCCGGCGGTCCAGGAGTCGCCCGGCGCCTGCTCGTGGCGGACCTCGACGTGCACCCCGGGCTCGTCCACCAGGTGCACCTGCACGCGGCCGGCGAGCAGGGCGATGTCGATCTCCACCACGCCCTCGACCTCGAAGCTCTGCTGTCGCACGACTTCCGAGTCCACGTCGTCCCCCTCAGCCCCGCACCCAGCCGCGGACCCGGGACCCCTTGTCGTCCTTCGGCGGCTGCTGGTGCTTGTCGTGCCAGTTCTTGTGGTGCCCGCGCCGCCCGCCGACCGCGCCCTGCACGGCCTGCGCGACGAACGTGTTCAGCGACATCCCCTGGGCCGCCGCGGCCTGCTCGGCCTTGGACTTCAGCTCGTCCAGCAGCCGCAGCGTGATGCGCGTGGCGTCACCCGCGGTCGGCCGGGGAACTTCCTGCGGCTCCGGTTCGTGGTCCTGGGGGGCGGACGCGCCGGTGACGACCACCTGGACGTCCCGGCCGTCCAACCGGACCTGCACGACGGGACCGTCGAGCGCGACGGTCACCTCCGCGGCCAGGTCGGACAGTGCGTTCATGAGGGCCAGCCGGGCGGCCGGCTCCAGCGCGGCGGACAGCACGGCCGCGGTGCGCCGGGTGTCGTCGTCCCCGGCGGAGGCGGCCGTCGCGAGGTCCTCGCGCAGTTGCGCGATGTACGGCGACAGATCCATGACACCACCATGCCGCCACATCTGACATCAGTCAAGGAAGCTGTGACATCACGATGACACCACCGCTGGAGGTCGCTCGCCGGTCGAGATCGGCGCGGCGTGCTCCATGCGGCGTAATTCTGAGCCGCACCGGGGCCTGAGCTAGGGTTCCCGGCATGGCTGAGACGGTGTCGCCGAAGGTGCAGTTGATCGCGAAGACGGAGTTCTTCCCCCCGGCGGACGTCCCGTGGTCCACCGACGCCGACGGCGGCGAGGCGCTGGCCGAGTTCGCCGGGCGCGCGTGCTACCAGTCGTGGACCAAGCCGAACCCGGCGACGGCCACCAACGCCGGCTACATCAAGCACATCATCGAGGTCGGCCACCTGTCCGTCCTCGAGCACGGCAGCGTCAGCTTCTACTTCACCGGCATGTCCCGGTCGCTCACCCACGAGCTGATCCGGCACCGCCACTTCAGCTACTCGCAGCTGTCCCAGCGGTACGTGCCCGAGCGCAACGCCGCCATGGTCGAGCCGGACGTCATCGCCGCCGACCCCGAGCTGCACGAGCTGTTCCTCAAGGCCACCCAGGCCAGCGTCGACGCCTACACCGAGCTGCTCAAGGGCCTGGAGAAGAAGTTCTCCGACGTCCCCAGCGCCACCCTGCGCCGCAAGCAGGCCCGCCAGGCCGCCCGCGCGGTGCTGCCCAACGCCACCGAGACGCGCATCGTCGTGACCGGCAACTACCGGGCGTGGCGGCACTTCATCGCCATGCGCGCCACCGAGCACGCCGACGTCGAGATCCGCGCCCTGGCCATCGAGTGCCTGCGCCAGCTGCAGAAGGCGGCGGCCAACGTGTTCGCCGACTTCACCATCTCCGCGCTGGCCGACGGCACCGAGGTCGCCTCCAGCCCGCTGGTCACCGAGGGCTGAGGCGCGTGAAGCGGCTGATCGTCGACGTCCAGCCGGGGGAGTACACGGTCGCGCGGCTGCCCGCCGACGCGGCCGTCCCGCCCGGCCTGCTGGACCGGGCCGGGCTCGTGTCGGTGACCCGCACGCCGGACGAGCTGTCCATCGTGTGCCCGAGCGAGCACGCGCCGGACAGCGACGACACCCAGGCGGGTTGGCGGCTGCTGACCGTGCGCGGGCCGCTGGAGTTCACGCTGACCGGCATCATGGCGGCGCTTTCGGGTGAACTGGCGGCGGCGGGCGTGAGCCTGTTCGCGCTGTCCACCTACGACACCGACCACCTCCTGGTGAAGGCCGCCGACCTCGGCCGCGCCACCCAGGCCCTGCGCAACTCCGGCCACGAGGTCCACCTGCCCACCTGAGCCGAACCGGCCGCGCGCACGTGTAACGCGCAAGGGGGCGACCGGGGATCGATTCAACACAGAATCGTTGAAACCGGGTGGCCCCGGCGGCGGTCTGAAGTAGCGTTCCGCCCGTTTCCGGGGTTCGAGGAGTTGCGCAGCGGTGACAGGTCCACAAGGTGTGAGCGCCCAACCACGCGTCATCGCGGGCAGGTACGCGCTGCTCGGCGAGCTGGGCCGCGGCGGCATGGGCGTGGTGTGGCGCGCGCAGGACAACGTGATCGGTCGCCAGGTCGCCATCAAGGAGCTGCACCTGCCCGACGGCATCGCGGCCGAGGAGCGCCGGGTGCTGGAGGAGCGGGTGCTGCGCGAGGCGCGGACCGCGGGCCGGCTCAACGACCCCGCCGTGGTGACCGTGTTCGACGTGGTCGCCGAGAACGGCATGACCTACATCGTGATGGAGCTGGTCGAGGCGGCCACGCTGTCCACGATCATCGCCCAGTCCGGCCCGATGCCGCAGGACCGGGTCATCTCCATCGCCTTGCAGGCCCTGTCCGCGCTGGAGACCGCGCACCAGGCCGGCATCGTGCACCGGGACGTCAAGCCCGGCAACCTCATGGTCCAGCCCAACGGCCGGGTCAAGCTCACCGACTTCGGCATCGCCCAGGCGATGGACGACCCGCGCCTGACCACCAGCGGCAGCCTCATCGGCTCGCCCGCCTACATGTCGCCCGAACGCATCCACGGCCACGAGGCCTCGCCCGCCTCGGACCTGTGGGCGCTGGGCGCCACGCTCTGCTACGCCGTCGAGGGCCTCAACCCCTACGAGCGCTCGTCCACCGCGTCCACCCTGCACGCGATCATGAACGAGATGCCGCGCCTCACCAGGGCGCACGGCGCGCTCGGCGCGGTCATCACGGGCCTGCTCATGCCCGACCCGAACGCCCGCCTCACCGGCCCGCAGGCCCGCGCCATGCTCGACCGCGCCGCCGCCCAGCCGACGCCGCCGACCGGGTTCCCGCCGCCCGGCGGCCCGACCGTGCAGTACCAGCCGCCGACCATCCGGCCGCAGCGCAAGCCGTGGGTGAAACCCCTGCTCACGGCGGTCGCGGCGATCGGCGCGGTGGCGTTCCTGGTCCTCGGCGTCATGGTGGACCGGTGGCTGTTCACCGACAAGCCGCCCGCCGCGATGGCCGAGACGATGACCTTCGGCAACGGCGGCACCCTGCCCGAGTTCAAGCTCAACGCGGGCTACTGCGGCGACAACTTCCTCGCCCCCTCGGTCCGCGTCGGCAGCGCCGAGTGCGACGAGGCGCACAGCATCGAGGTGTACTGGGAGGGCGGCCCGTTCGGCAGTTCCGACAAGGTCGCCTACCCGGGCGAGGAGTGGCTGCGCAAGTACGCCGAGAACTTCTGCACGCTGGTCTTCAAGTCCGATCGCGTGCCGCTGGAGGGCAAGGACACCAAGCTGCGCTACGTGGCCGTCGTGCCGACCCAGGCGGAGTGGAAGGAGAACTACTCCGCGTCCAAGGGCTCGCGCGAGGTGTTCTGCGTGCTGTGGGACAAGAACCGGGTCGAGCTTTCCGAGCAGGTGCACGCCAAGAAGTAGGGTGGGCCGCATGGGCGTCGCACAGGACGAACGCAGGCTGCTCTGCGACCTGTTCACCGAACTCGGACCGGACGCGCCCACCCTGTGCGACCCGTGGCGCGCCCGGGACCTGGCCGCGCACCTCGTGCTGCGCGAACGCCGGTTCGACGCGGCCCTGGGCATCCTCGCCAAGCCGCTCGCCGCGCACACCCAGAAGGTCCAGGACGCCTACGCCGCCAAGCCGTGGGACGACCTGGTCGACCTGGTCCGCTCCGGCCCGCCCGCCTGGTCCCCGTACGCGCTGCTGGACGACGTCCTCAACACGGTCGAGTACTTCGTCCACCACGAGGACGTGCGGCGCGCGGCCGACGACTGGACGCCCCGCTCGCCCGACCCGCGCCGCGACGCTGCCCTGTGGAAAGGCCTGCGCGGGGTGGCCAAGCTGACCTACCGCAACAGCCCGGTCGGCGTGGTGCTGCGCCGCCCGGACGGCGAGTCGGTGACCGTGAAGTCCGGCCCGAACCCGGTGATCCTGACCGGTCACGTCTCGGAACTGCTGATGCACGCGTTCGGCCGGGCCCGCGCCGAGGTCGACTACGACGGCGACCGGGACGCCGTCACCGCCGTGAAGCGCCTCGACCGGGGCCTGTAAGCCCAGCCCAAAGGGGGTTGCGGGCACCGCAGGCGGTAGCGTTCAGCCATGACCGGATGCCCGACCGCCTCACCCGGCCGCCCTTTCGGCCGCGTGCTCACCGCCATGGTCACGCCGTTCGACGCCTCCGGGGCGCTGGACCTCGACAAGGCGCAGGAGCTGGCGAACCACCTGGTCGACCTGGGCAACGACGGTCTGGTCGTCAACGGCACCACGGGCGAGAGCCCCACCACCACCGACGCCGAGAAGGCGGACGTCATCCGCGCGGTCGTGCAGGCCGTGGGTGACCGGGCGACCGTGGTCAGCGGCGCCGGCACGTACGACACCGCGCACAGCGTCCACCTGGCCCGCGCCGCCGAGGCCGCCGGCGCGCACGGCCTGCTGGTGGTCACCCCGTACTACTCCCGGCCGCCCCAGGCGGGCGTGGAGGCGCACTTCAAGGCCGTCGCGGACGCCACGGGCCTGCCGGTGATGCTCTACGACATCCCGCCGCGCGCGGTCACCCCGATCGAGGTCGACACGCTGCTGCGGCTCGCCGAGCACCCCCGGATCCTGGCCGTGAAGGACGCCAAGGGCGACCTCCTGGCGGGCAGCAAGGTCATCGCGGCCACCGACCTGGCCTACTACTCCGGCGACGACCCGCTCAACCTGCCGTGGCTGTCCGTGGGCGCGGTGGGTTTCGTCAGCGTCATCTCGCACATCGCCGCCGACCGCCTGCGCGCCATGCTCGACGCGTACGAGTCCGGCAACGTCGCCGCGGCTCGGACGGTCCACCAGGAACTGCTGCCGCTGCTGCGGCCGTTCACCCGCATGCCCGGCGTCACCTACGCCAAGACCGCTCTGCGTCTGAAGGGCCTGGACGTGGGTAACCCACGTCTGCCCCTGGTACCCGCATCCAACGAGGACATCGAGGCCGTCTCCGCTGTCACGGCCGAACTGGGAGTCAACGCGTGATCAACCCGACGTCACCCCCGCCCGCCCTGCCCGACGGAGGTCTGCGCGTCGTCGCACTGGGCGGCATCGGCGAGGTCGGCCGCAACATGACCGTGTTCGAGCACGCCGGCCGGCTGCTGGTCGTGGACTGCGGCGTGCTGTTCCCCGAGGACGACCAGCCCGGCGTCGACCTGATCCTGCCGGACTTCCGGGCCATCGAGGACCGGCTGGAGGACATCGACGCGCTGGTCCTGACCCACGGTCACGAGGACCACATCGGCGCCGTGCCGTTCCTGCTGAAGCTGCGCCCGGACCTGCCGGTCGTGGGCTCGCGGTTCACCCTGGCCCTGCTGGCCGCGAAGTGCCGCGAGCACCGGCAGACCCCGACCCTGGTGGAGATCACCGACGGGGAGCGCCGCACGTTCGGCCCGTTCGAGCTGGAGTTCTTCGCGGTCAACCACTCCATCCCGGACGCGGTCGCGGTCGCCATCCGCACGTCGGCGGGCCTGATCCTGCACACCGGCGACATCAAGCTGGACCAGTTGCCGCTGGACGGCCGGCTGACCGACCTGGCGGGCTTCTCCAGGCTGGGCGACGAGGGCGTGGACCTGTTCCTGGTCGACTCGACCAACGCCGAGGTGCCGGGTTTCGTGGCGCCGGAGCGGGAGATCGGGCCGGTCCTGGAGAACGTGATCCGCAAGGCCAACCAACGCGTGATCGTGGCCTGCTTCGCTTCGCACGTGCACCGCGTGCAGCAGGTGCTGGACGTGGCCGTGCAGTACAAGCGCCGGGTGGCTCTGGTGGGCCGCTCCATGGTCCGCAACATGGGCATCGCCGCCGAACTGGGCTTCCTGCAAGTTCCGGACGGCTTGTTCGTGGACCTGAACGAGGCCATGGACATGCCCGAGAACGAGGTCCTGTTCGTCTCGACGGGCTCCCAGGGCGAACCACTCTCTGCGCTGTCCCGCATGGCCCGTGGTGAACACCGCCAGATCTCCATCCGTGCCGGGGACACCATCGTGTTGGCGTCGTCGCTCATCCCGGGCAACGAGAACGCGGTCTTCAACGTGGTCAACGGCTTGTCCCGCTTGGGCGCGACGGTCGTGCACCAGGGCAACGCGAAGGTCCACGTGTCGGGCCACTCGCCGGCCGGTGAACTGCTGTTCCTGTACAACGCGGTCCGCCCGTCCAACGTCATGCCGGTCCACGGCGAATGGCGCCACCTCCGGGCGAATGCCGCTCTTGCTGTGGCGACAGGCGTTTCCGAAGACCGGGTGGTGATCGCCGAGGACGGCGTGGTCGTGGACCTGGTGGACGGCAAGGCTTCCATCACCGGCCGCGTCGAGGTGGGCCACGTCTACGTGGACGGCCTGTCGGTCGGCGACGTCGGCGAATCCACCCTGTCGGACCGCTTGGTGCTGGGCGAGGGCGGCTTCATCGCGATCACGGTCGCCGTCGACTCCAACACCGGCCGCGCGGTCGCCCCGCCCACCGTCTCGGGCCGCGGCTTCTCGGACGACCCGAAGGCGCTGGACCAGGCGATCTCGTTGGTGGAGATGGAACTCTCGCGCACGGAGGTCGAGGGCATCACCGACTCCCACCGCATCGCGCAAGCCGTTCGCCGGGTAGTCGGCCGCTGGGTAGCCGAAACCTACCGCCGCCGCCCGATGATCGTGCCCACGATCATCCCCGTCTGACCAACGACGCGCCGCGCGGCTTTCGGCCGCGCGGCGCGCGGTTTCACGCCGCCTCAGGACGCCAAGGGCTGCTGCCCGTCGTAGGCCGGGTCGGGTCGTGGAACTTCGGCAGATCAGGCTCGTCCGCCCGCAAAGGCACCAACCCCGCCGTGATCGCCCGCATGATCCGCTCATGCGCCCGCCGCGCGTCCCCAGGCCGACCGTCCTTCAAGTCCGAAAGGTCCACCGGCGCGCCGAAGTGCACCTTGAACACCGGCCGCCGCCGCAGACCGCGCAAGTACGAAGTCAGGTACGGCTTGAAGTCGTCCCACCCGTTGACGTGCGTGTTCCCCCAGTACACCGCCTCGTGCGCGCCCCACTGGCTCACCGGCACCACCGGCACACCGCCGCTCAACGCCAGCCGCGCCACCCCGGTCTTCCCCCGCTCCGGCCAGAGCCCGGGGTCGAGGCTGATCTTCCCCTCCGGGTACACCGCGATGGGATCACCCCCGCGCCGCAACGCCTCCACCGTCCGGTGGTAGGCCTCGCCGACCGACGCGGACGCCCGGTCCACCCGCAGGTGACCGGAGGCCTTCAACGCGGGACCCATGATCGGGGCGTCGAGCAGTCCTCCCGCCAGCAGGAAGCGCGGGTGCACGCCGAGTTCGCGGCACGCGGCGATCAGGACGAACGGGTCGAGGTTGCCGATGTGGTTGGACGCGAGCAGCAGGGGACGGCCCTTGAGGTCCGCCGGGATGTCGCCGGTGACTTGCAGCCGTCCGCTGAGACCCACGAACCCGCGGTCGAGGGTCGTCAGCACGCGCCACAGCAGTGGTGTGGACACAGCGGGGAAGGCTACGGCGTGTCGAGGTGTGGCTGTAACCGATTCCGGGCAACTATGGACGACGAGCAGCGCACGTCACGTCCTGCCGTGACCGTTGGGGCCGGTGGGACCAGAGCGACTAACGTTGGACACCATGGCTGGCCGAACCGGAACCCCCCGCGGCAAGGGCACGACCCGGAAAGGCGGGTCGAAGCCCCGGGCACGCACATCCAGGTCCCGCCCGGCGGCCCGCAAACCCTCTGGAGGCGGCTCGGTCGGCAAGGCCTGGGGCCTGCTCGGCCGCGGCGTGGGCAGCGTGGTCCGCGCGGTCGGCCGGGGCAAGGACCTGGACCCGGAGCACCGCCGCGACGGCCTCGGCCTGGTGCTGATCGCGCTCGCCGTGATCACCGGCGCGGGTGTGTGGTGGCAGGCCGGCGGACCGGTGGGGCAGTGGGTCGACGTCGCCGTGCGCAGTTCGGTCGGCGCGCCCGCGATGATCGTGCCGCTCGTGCTGCTCGCGGTCGGCGTCACCCTGATGCGCACCGATCCCAAGCCGGAGGCACGGCCCCGCCTGGTGATCGGCGGCATCCTGGTCGCGGTCGGCTTCCTGGGGATGTTCCACCTCGTCGGCGGCCTCCCCACCGACCCCGTCGAGCGCCGCGGCGCGGGCGGGGCGCTGGGCTACCTCGCCGGCGGTTTCCTCGCGCAGGGCCTCACCCCGTGGGTCGCGGGCCCGCTGCTGGTGCTGATCTTCGTCTACGGCGTGCTGGTCCTGGCGCACCTGCCGATCCGCGAGGTGCCCGCCAAGCTCGGCTCGCTGCTCGGCGGCCGCAAGACCGACGACCAGTTGGAAGGGTTCGGCCGCGAAGAGGAACAGCCGGCGGAGGAGGAGAAGCCCGCCAAGCTGCGCCGCCCGTCGCGCCGCCGCCAGGCCGCCGCCGCCGACGACCAACCCGAACTCCCGCTGGACGAGGCCGCCGAGGACGAGCCGCCGCCACCGCCGCGCCCGGCCCCGAAGCCCAAGCCCAAGGCCGAACCCGACAAGCCGCAACCGACCATCGCGGTGCGCGCGGTCGAGGGCGACTACAAGCTCCCGCCGCCCACCATCCTCAAGGACGGCGACGCGCCCAAGGCCCGCAGCAAGGCCAACGACCAGATGATCGAGGCGATCACCGGCGTCCTCGACCAGTTCTCGATCGACGCCCAGGTCACCGGCTTCACCCGGGGTCCGACGGTGACCCGCTACGAGGTCGAACTCGGCCCCGGCGTGAAGGTCGAGAAGATCACCGCGCTGACCAAGAACATCGCCTACGCCGTCGCCACCGACAACGTCCGCCTCCTCGCGCCGATCCCGGGCAAGTCCGCGGTCGGCATCGAGGTGCCCAACAGCGACCGCGAGATGGTGCGGCTGGGCGACGTGCTGCGCTCGCCGAGCACGGTCAAGGACAACCACCCGATGGTCATCGGGCTGGGCAAGGACATCGAGGGCCACTTCGTCACCGCGAACCTGACCAAGATGCCGCACCTGCTGGTCGCCGGCTCCACCGGTTCGGGCAAGTCGAGCTTCGTGAACTCGATGCTGGTGTCCCTGCTCGCCCGCGCCACGCCGGACGAGGTCCGGATGATCCTCATCGACCCGAAGATGGTCGAGCTGACCCCGTACGAGGGCATCCCGCACCTGATCACGCCCATCATCACCCAGCCGAAGAAGGCCGCCGCCGCGCTGGCCTGGCTGGTCGAGGAGATGGAGCAGCGCTACCAGGACATGCAGGTCAACCGGGTGCGCCACATCGACGACTTCAACCGCAAGGTGCG
>NZ_JAPSLK010000025.1 GCF_031180885.1 Saccharothrix sp. | reverse complement strand
CCACGCCACCCAGGTCCACGAAGGCGCCGAAGTTGACGATGGAGGACACGACGCCCTTGCGGACCTGGCCCTTCTGCAGCTGGTTGAGGAACTCGCTGCGGACCTCGGACTGGGTCTGCTCCAGCCAGGCGCGGCGGGACAGGACCACGTTGTTGCGGTTCTTGTCCAGCTCGATGATCTTCGCCTCCAGCTCGCGGCCCACGTAGGGCTGGAGGTCGCGGACGCGCCGCATCTCCACGAGCGAGGCGGGGAGGAAGCCCCGGAGGCCGATGTCCAGGATGAGACCACCCTTGACGACCTCGATGACCGTGCCGCGGACCGGCTCGTCCTTCTCCTTGAGGGCCTCGATGGTGCCCCACGCGCGCTCGTACTGGGCGCGCTTCTTGGACAGGATCAGCCGACCTTCCTTGTCCTCCTTCTGGAGGACCAGGGCCTCGACCTCGTCACCGACCTTCACAACCTCGTTGGGGTCGACGTCGTGCTTGATCGACAACTCGCGCGAGGGGATGACACCCTCGGTCTTGTAGCCGATGTCGAGCAGGACCTCGTCCCGGTCGACCTTGACGATGGTGCCCTCGACGATATCGCCATCGTTGAAGTACTTGATGGTCTTGTCGATGGCGGCGAGGAAGTCCTCCTCCGTCCCGATATCGTTGATAGCGATCTGCTGCTTCGGCGCGGTGGCAGCCGGGACAGTGGTGGTGTCGGTGGACATTAGGTAGGTGGCTCCGGTACGGATTGGGGTTGTCTGGCCTTGGGTGCAACGCTGCGCGGGAGGCAAGGCTTCCCCCGACGACCGATCCCGTGACTGCACACCGATCATGGGCAGCGCGAACCCACTACGCGGGCGGTATCGTACGCGGCTCGACGACCACCGGGCAAACCGGTACCCCTCGTAAGGAGCAGTGTGTCCGACCAGCACGCCAGTGCGGAACTCGCGCTGGGCACCACCGGTATCGCCAAGCGCGGCGCGGACGCCGCGGAGTCCCGGACCGCGAACCGGATCTGGTGGGACGCCGACGCCGACGACTACCACGCCGAGCACGGCGACTTCCTCGGCGCGGCGGACTTCATGTGGTGCCCGGAGGGGGTGCGCGAGGCCGACGTCCGGTACCTCGGTGACGTGGCCGGCCGGCGGGTGCTGGAGGTGGGCTGCGGGTCGGCGCCGTGCGCGCGCTGGCTGAAGACCGCGGGGGCGGACGTGGTGGCGTTCGACATCTCCGCGGGGATGCTGCGGCACGCGGTGGCCGGGAACGCCTCGACCGGCATCGACGTGCCGTTGGTGCAGGCCAGCGCGGACCAGCTGCCGTTCGCGGCGGAGAGCTTCGACGCGGCGTGCTCGGCGTTCGGCGCGGTGCCGTTCGTGGCGGACGTCGGCGAGGTGTTCGCGGAGGTGGCCCGGGTGCTGCGACCCGGCGCGCCGTGGGTGTTCTCCGTGACTCACCCGATCAGGTGGATCTTCCCGGACGATCCGGGGCCGGGCGGACTGACCGTGACGCAGTCGTACTTCGACCGCACCCCGTACGTGGAGGTCGACGACACCGGCCGGGCCACGTACGTGGAGCACCACCGCACCATGGGCGACTACGTGCGCGCACTGGTCGCGGCCGGGCTGGTGCTGGAGGACGTGGTGGAGCCGGAGTGGCCCGCCGGGCACACCCGGACGTGGGGCCAGTGGTCCCCCCTGCGCGGGCGGCTATTCCCCGGGACCGCGATTCTGCGGACGCGCAAGCCGTAACCTGCGGTGCATGACCGTCAGTCGGGGGCTGGTGGAGGCGCAGAACGCGCGCTTCGCGTGCGTTGACTCGCTGCTGCCGGTGGTCACCGCGCCACCGGACGGCGACGTGATCACCGCCGCCCTGCCGGACGGGACCCGGGTCGCGGGCGTGGTGACCAGGCAGGTCCACGACCGCCGGTCCGCCGCCCGGCTGTGGTCGGCGACCGAGGTGTGGGAGCTGACGCCGCTGCTCGGCGGCGGTGGCGCGGCGGCCATGGACGCCCTGCTGCGGGCGTGGCGGCACCGGATGGACCTCGTCGGGCCGGCCGAGCACGACTCGGCGTGCGTGTTGACGTGGCCGAGCCGGGACGCCGAGGTGGCGCGGGTCCTGCTGGACCACGGCCTGGTGCCGTTGTCGGTGATCGCGGTGCGCCTGGAGGGCCCGCCCCCGGTGGATCCCTCGTTGGCGATCCGCCGGGCGACTCCGGCGGACCTGGAGACCGTGCTGGCGCTGGCCCTGGTCGAGCTGCGCTACTCGGCGATGGTGGGCTCGACGGTCGACCGGCCGGAGGCGGCCGAGCTGAAGCGGCGGACGTTGGCCGAGCGCCTGGCGGCCGGCGGCCCGGCGTGGCTGGCCGAGCGCGACGGGATCGCGGTGGCGCTGGCGGAGTGCGCGGTGGTCGTGTCGGAGCCCGGGAACTGGACGTCCACGCGGCTGCCGCCGGGGCGCTGGGGGTACGTCAACTGCGTGTCGGTGCTGCCGGGGGCTCGGGGTACGGGGATCGGGCAGCGGTTGATGGCGCACGCGCACCGGGAGCTGCACCGGTTGGGGACGGTGGGCAGCTACCTCTACTACAACCCGCCGAACCCGCTCTCGTCGGTGTTCTGGCCGCGGCAGGGGTACCGGCCGCTGTGGACGGTCTGGGAAGTCCGCCCCGCCGGCGCGCTGCGCTGATCGTCCTGGGCTTGACCACCCAGCGGGCATGAGCGGGTGACCGCATGCTGTAGCGGCGGTCGATCGACGTCACACGTGTTCGAGTTGCGAGGGGCCGACGACTGGGCCACTATTTGAACTGACCGGTCAGTTCAAAAGGAGGGTTCCTCGTGGAGATCCACGCCCAGCGCGTCGGCGTCGCCGGGCCCCACGGTCCGCTGCTCAAGCCGACCGGACTGCGCGTGCCGGCGGGTGAGCCGGTGCTGGTGGCGGGCCCGCCCGGGGCCGGGCACACCGCGTTCGGGCTGGTGCTGTCCGGGCGGATGCGGCCGAGCACCGGGTCCGTGTCGCCGGACGCCGCGCTGTTGCGGCGGCACGTCGTGCTGGTCGACTCCCCCGGCGTGAACGAGCCGGAGGCGTCGCTGACGCTGGCGGGCGTGGTCGGCGAGGAGTTGGCCATGAACGGGCGGCGCAGCGGGCGCAAGGCCGTGGCGGACTGGCTGGTCGAGCGGGGCGCGGACGAGCACCTGACCACGCGCTACGAGTACGTGCCGGCAGACCTGCGGTGCTCGTTGATGCTGGAGCTGGCCGCCGGGCGGCCGGGGGCCGAGGTGCTCGTGCTGGACACGCCCGACCGGTACCACGGCGATCCCGCGACCTGGTGGAAGTTGGCCCGCGAGCAGGTGACCGCCGAACGGTCCGTGGTCGTGCTGTGCACCACCGCCTCCGCCGCCGCGCTGGACGTCCCCGCCGCGCGCCTGGGCACCGACAACGCCGCAGACAGCGCTGCCGACAACGCCGCCGAGAACGCCGTCGCCGAGAACACCGAAGACGTCGAGGAGAAGTCGTGACCGCCCTGCGGATGGCGTTCAACGAACTGCGCCGCATCACCTCCGGCAAGCTGCCCAAGCTCGCCGTGCTCGCCCTGTGCCTGGTCCCGCTGCTGTACGCCGCCCTGTACCTCTACGCCAACAAGGACCCGTACGCGAACCTCAAGCAGGTGCCCGCCGCGCTGGTCGTGCAGGACAAGGGCGCGACCGCGAGCGACGGCGCGTTCAAGAACGCCGGCGAGGAGGTCGCCGCCGAGCTGGTGAACGGCGACAAGTTCGACTGGCACCGGGTGGGCGAGGAGGACGCCGAGGCGGGCGTGCGCGGCGGCAAGTACACCTTCGCGCTGACCCTGCCCGAGGACTTCTCGCAGGCCCTGCTGTCCTCCGGCGAGTTCCAGCCGCGCCAGGGCGTGATCATGCTGACCACCAACGACGCCAACAACTACCTCGGGTCGACCATCGCCAACCAGGTGGTCGCCGAGGTGCGGCGGTCGGTGTCGGTGAAGGTCGGCGCGGAGGCGGCGGACAGGTTCCTGCTCGGGTTCTCCACGATCCGGCAGAAGACCGTGGAGGCCGCGGACGGCGCCACCAGGCTCGCGGCGGGCACGCAGGAGGCCTATGACGGCAGTGTGAAGGTGGCCAACGGGGCTGTGCCGCTCGCGGACGGGTCGGCGCAGGTGTCGGCGGGTCTCAAGCGACTCCGCGATTCGACGGCCGATCTGCCGCGCAAGTCCCAGCAGTTGGCCGACGGCGCGAAGCAGGTTTCCGACGGGAACGAGACCGTGGCGCAGACCGCCGAGGACTACGCGGCGAAGTCGCAGGCCCTGGTCGGTCGGCTGGACCAGCTCAACGGCGATGTCGCCAACCGGCTGCGCGCGCTCGGGTTCACCGAGGAGCAGGTGCAGCGGGTCGTGCAGGCCATGACCGACGTCCGCGCGCCCGTGGACGACGCGAACGCCAAGGTGCAGGGCGCAGCCGGCCAACTGCGGACGCTGTCCAACGGGTCCGAGCAGGTCGCCGACGGCGCGGCCCAGCTCGCCGCCGCAACCCCGGCGCTGACCGACGCGATCACCCGCCTCGACGACGGCGCGGCGCAGGTCGCGACCGGCAACGCCCAGCTCCGCGACGGCGCGCTGGCGCTGCGCGACGGCGAGCAGAAGCTCGTGGACGGCGCGAACCAGCTGCGCGACGGGCTCAACGCGGGCGTCCAGCAGATCCCCAACCCGGACGACCCGACCCGCCACGCCACCGCCGACACCATCGGCGACCCGGTGAACGTGCGCGGCGTCAGCCAGACCTCGGCGGGCACGTACGGCGCGGGCCTGGCCCCGTTCTTCCTCGGCCTGGCCACCTGGATCGGCGCGTTCGTGCTGTTCCTGCTGCTCAAGCCGCTGTCGAAGCGGGGGCTGGCGGCCGGGCAGAACGCGCTGCGGGTCGCGCTGGGCGGCTGGCTGCCGGGGGTGCTGCTGGGCGCGGCGCAGGTCGTGATCATGTTCTCGGTGGTGGCGCTGGTGGTGGACATCCGGCCGTCGCACCCGTTGCTGACACTGGGTTTCCTGCTGCTGACGTCGGCGACGTTCGTGGCGCTGCTGCACGCGTTGAACGCCCTGTTCGGCGCGGTCGGCAAGTTCATCGGCCTGGTGCTGCTGATCCTCCAGCTGGTCAGCGCGGGCGGGACGTTCCCGTGGCAGACCATCCCGGTGCCGCTGTACCCGCTGCACTACGGCCTGCCCATGGGGTACGCGGTGGACGGTCTGCGGCACCTGATGTACGGCGGGTCGCTGGGCGGCGTCGGGAGGGATGCGCTGATCCTGGTGGCCTACCTGGTCGGTTCACTTGCCTTGTCGACGCTGGCCGCGTACAAGCAGCGGGTGTGGACCCCGTCTCGCCTCAAGCCCGAGCTGGTGCTGTGACCGGCACGCGCCCCGGCCGCACCGCCGTCACCAAGCAGAAGCTGTTCGACGCGGCCCTGCGGCTGGTCGGCGAACGCGGCGCGGCGAGCGTGACCGTGGACGAGATCGCCGCCGAGGCCGGGGTCGCGAAGGGCACCGTCTACTACAACTTCGCCAGCAAGGACGCGCTGGTCGACGCGCTGCTGCGGCACGGCGTGGACCTGCTGGCGGCCCGGTTGCGGGTGGCCGAGGGCGAGGCCGAGACCGACCGGGCGATGGAGTCGCTGGTCGACGGGGTGCTGGGGTTCTTCGCCGAGTACCCGGCGTTCGGACAGCTGCTGGTCAGCGAGCTGTGGCGGACGCCGGGGCAGTGGCACGGGACGTTGTCGCTGTTGCGGGACGACATCGTGTCGATCGTGCGGGGGCAGATGCAGCGGCTGTCCGACGAGGGGCGGCTGCCCGAGGGCGTGCAGGTGGGGACGGCGTCGGCGGCGTTGTTCGGCACTTTGCTGGTGATCGCCCTGGACTGGCAGGTGTTCCAGCCGGAGCGCACGCTGGCCGACGTCCGCGAGGCCGTGCTGCTGCTGGTGCGTGGCCTGAAGCCCTGAGGTGCGGTGGCGCGGCCTCCGGCCCCCGGTTCCATTGTCCCACGAGGTACCGACAGAGTCGGTCGCCGGCGGCGGCTGAGGCGCCGGGCTACGAGCGGACCGCCCAGGTGTCCACCTCGCCGATCTGGTGGATGGAGGGCGACTTGCCGTCCAGCGCCCGGTGCACCGCCTCCAGGACGCCGACCGAGGTCTCCTCGTGGCTGAGCCACCGGGTGGTGGAGCCGTGGCGGACGAAGCCCAGGACCACCTGCTGGGTCGGGTGGCCGGGCAGGATCGGGTCCCGGACGCCCTCGCGGGGGTTGATGTCGCCGATGTCGTGGACCTCGACGACCGGGGCGTCCGGGGCCAGCAGCGGGGCCACCGCCTCCAGCACGGGGACCCGGTAGCTGGCGTGCACCCAGGCCACCAGCAGGTCCGCCGGGGCCTTCAACGCCGCCCGCACCCGGTTGGCCAGTTCTTCCGGCCGCGACCAGTCGGCCTCGACCAGCGTCGGCTGGTTGCCCTGCGCCTCCTGCGGCACGTGGCCGCGCCCGCCCAACGCGCGCAACGCCGCCGAGCCCGGCCCCGAGCCCGCTCTGCGACTGGGCAGCACCACCTGCCAGCCCTGGGCCAGCAGTTCATCTGCGCAGCCCTTCAGCATCCCGGTCCCGCCCAGCACCAACGCCGTCCTCATCGCACCGACCTCTCGCCGTGCTCCGCCGCGCGCCGGAGGGGTCCGGTGCGCCACTGGTCCACCTCACGTTGCCCGCGCAGGCGCACCACCGCCAGTCTGGGGCCGTGCTCGCCGGCGAGCACGGCGGCGATCCGCTCGCCGGTCCGGTGGTGGGACTTCCACGCCCAGCGGAGGATGTGCTCGCGGTCGGTGAACACGGTGTGCAGCGGGGGCTCCACGTTACCGTTCCAAAGTTCTTCGTTGCGCAGTCTCCGGACCACGGTACGCATCGTGATGCGGCGCAGCACGGTGTGCTTGCGGTGGTCCAGCCACACCAGGGTGTCCGCGCGCTCCAGCAGCAGCGGGCGGGCACGGGTGTACTGCCACTCGGTGGCCCACGCGTCGCCGCGCACGAAGGCCCGCACGTCGTCCTCGAACTCGGGGCGCGGGGTCCACTGTGGACCGTGGAACAGCGAGTCCATCTCCACATAGGACAGACCGAGCGCTTCGGCGATCTGGCGCGCCAACGTGGTCTTGCCCGAGCCCGACGTGCCCGCGACGACGACCCGCCGGGGCGACCGGGGCAACTCGTCAGTAGGTCCCAAGAGCGGCACCGGGCAAGGCTACCGTCGCGACGCCTCCAGTTCGTCCAGGTGACGGCGCAACACGGCGCGTATCTTCGCGGGCGTCACCAGGTCCGGCTGGAGCACGGCGTTCACGGCCAATTCGGGATGGGCTTCGCGGTGACGGCCGGCGGGATGCACCGGACGCGCGGCCCATGACGCCGGCGATCGGAGTCGGGCTGCTGGGCGAACTGGTGCCCATCGGGTCCGCTGACTGCGCCCCGGTACTCCGTTCGCCTGTTCTTGAGATGCGATTCACGTAACGACGGATAATTTGTGCGGAATTGCCAATTCCCGTTACGCGATCCGGGTGTCGAGCCGCATACTGGGCGCACGTCATTTCAGGGGGATAGCCATGACCTACCCGGACTCCGGAAGACCGGAGAACCAGCCGTCGTTCCCGGTGCTGGAGCCCTACAGCCTGCACCCCGACCAGGTCGCCCGGGTCCAGCCGAACCCGCCCGCCGGCGGCGTCGCGCCCGCCCCGCCGGCCGGTGGTTTCGCGCCGCCGACCCCGCCCGGCGGGGAACCGGTGATCAACCCGGTCGCGGGCCAGACCGGCGGCCAGACCACGTTCTCGCCGACCGGCTTCGAGTCGCCGACACCGGGCACCCCGACCGGTTTCGAGTCGCCGACGCAGGCAACGCCGAGCGGCTTCGAGCCGCGGGCCCAGGGAACGCCGGTGCCGGCGCCGCGCAAGAAGACCGGTTTGATCGTGTTGTCGATCATCACGGTGTTGTTCTTCGCGGCCGCGGGGGTGTTCGGCATCCTCTTCGCCAACGAGTCGAGCCGAAACGACCGGCTGACCGCGGACGTGGCGGCGAAGGAAAAGCAGGTCTCCGATTCCGCGAAGCAGCTCAAGGACGCGCAGGACGAGACCGCCAAGGCCAAGGACGCGCAGAAGGCCGCCGAGACCGCCCGCAAGCGCGCGGAGGACGACAGCGCGTCGGTCGCCAAGTGCCGGGACGCGGCGCGGACCCTGCGCGAGGCGATCATCGCCGAGGACGACCCGAAGGCCGATCAGGCCTTCCGGGACCTGTTCACCACCTGCTGACGACCCGTCGGCGCCCTCAGCGCGGCGGCTCGGGCAGGGCGAGCGCGGCCCACACGATGTCGCCCCGCCCCAGGGTCGGCGTCCGGCCGCAGGCGGTCGCCAGCCGGTGCAGGCGGGTCAGGTCGGGCTCCCGGGTCCGCCTGGCCTCCGGCGCGCTGGTGTAGCGGACCGCCAGCGTCAACTGCTGCGCCGTCCGCTCCACCCGCAGCTCCAGGGTGGCCGACCGGTCCGCGAGCCGGCCCGCGATCACCACCAGCTCCGCCGACAGCAGGACCGCCCGCGCCGTCACCTCGTGCAGGCCGCCCCACGACTGGCAGGTGCGCCGGGTGAAGTCGCGGGCCAGGTCCGAGGCGTCCACGTCGCCCGGCAGCACGGCGTGGTCGCGCCGGCGCGGCGCCGGGACGCCCACCGCGGCCAGCGCCGTGCTCAGCCGGTCGTGGCACGGCAGGAAGCGGCGCAGACCGGTGCGCGAGAGCAGCCGGCGGTGCTTGTCGGTCGTGGCCACCAGCATCAGCGGCACCCCCGGCCACCGGCAGCACCGCAGCCACACCGCGCCGAACACCCCGGCCAGCGTGTCGCTGCCGACCTCCAGCGCCGGACCGAGCACGACGACCACCGCGGCGGGCTGCTCGGCCACGTGCTTGAGCAGCCCGTCCCGCAGGCCGACGTAGGTCGAGAGGTCCAGCCGCCCCGCCGGGGACACCAGGACCACCTCGCCCCGGACACGGGCGCGCAGGTCCAGCCCGGTGGCGGCATCCGGTGAGCTGTCCACTCGTCCATCCCTACCGGCACCCGGGGGTGTCGTTCCCGTCGGGACGCGGTTGTGCGGCGGGCACCACCCGGTTGCCGGGCCGCCGAACGGTGCCGACTAGCAGGCCGGGAACAGCTTGCGGCTGCCCGTTCCGTAGGCCGTCGGGTCGGTGAACCGGCAGCCGTAGCTCGGGGCGGCCACCACCGCCGGGTCGTCCACGACGTCGCCGTCCGGCCGCTTGCCGGTGTCCACCCAGGCCACCAGGTCGTCCCAGGCCCGACCCGCCTCGACCGGGCTGAACTCGCAGTGGTTGACCGCCCGGATCGCCCGCTGCACCAGGGCGTCGCCGCGGCCGTGCAGGCGCACGTCCCGCCGGTACCGCTGCTCCATCGAGAACGGCACGAACAGGTCCCCCAGGTTGTGCAGCGACAGCACGGGCGCGGTCGGGCGGCCGGCGATGCGCGGGACCTCGGTCAGCTTCGGCGTCAGCCGCGCCTTGACGTTCTCCGGGAACACCCGCTCGACCTCGCTGTTCAGGTCGACCGGCGCGCTCGGGGCGTACTGCGTGAAGACGTTGGTGGCGAGCCGGCTCGGGTCGGTGGACAGGGCGTCGCCGGTGCTGGACGCGGACAGCTGGAACAGGAAGTCCTTCCAGAACGCGAACGCCGCCTCGCCGCCCGGCCGCGGCCCGCCGGAGCGGTTGATCACCACCTGCGCGAACTGCTTGCCGAGGTCGTTGGGCGTGCCGTCGAGGCCGAGGGCTTCCTTGATGCGCGGCACGACGGCGGACAGGTAGTCGTCGGGCAGCGGGTAGGCGTCGATGCCGGCCAGCGCCTGCGCGACCACCTGGTAGTCCAGGAAGAAGTCGAACAGCTCGTGGTCGCCGAGCACCCCGCACATCGGCAGCGCGCCCCGGTAGAAGTGCGGGTACTGCTCCAGCGAACGCCCGGTGACGTGGCCGCCCATGGACACGCCGAGCAGGAACACGTCCTTGGGCTTGTCGACCAGCTTGGCGAACTCCTGCGCCAGGTCGTGCGTGCTCTCGACGCCGGCCTTCACGTCGTAGTTGTTGGCGTAGTAGCTGGACGCCGCCCACGCGAAGCCCTGGTCGAGCAGCCTCTGGCGCAGGCCGTAGCCGGGCGGGTCGACGGTGAGGACGGTGCTCGCGCCCCGGTAGCCGTGCGCCCACATGGCGAGCCGGCCGTTCCACTGCGGCGGGACCTCGATGGTGTACGCGGCGTGCTTGTGGACGCCTTGGAGCACTCGGCTGGGTTGTCCCCCGACGGTGGCGGGCGGGAGCGGCGGGTTGTTGATCGTGTACCCGGGCAGTGGCTGGTCCCCTGGTGGCGAGGCGGACGCGTGCGGTGTCGCGAGGAGGAGCACCAGGACCGCGGCCAACCCGAGTACCTTTCGCATGACCACGATTGTGGTCACCAGCGCAAGTCCGCCACCAACTCCTCGTGGGTGAGCGTGAAGGTGAGCGGGTAGGTCACCCGGACCACCTCGTCCTCGGTCGGTTCCAGCCGCGCGCCCGGGAAGGCGCGGCGGACCAGGGCGAGCATGGCCAGGTTCTCGTGCAGGATGTCGCCGGTCAGCGCCGAGTAGTCCAGTTCGACGGCGAGGTTGCCCAGGGCGGTGATCAGGCGCGTGCCGATCCCCTTGCGCTGCCAACGGTCCACCACAGCGATCGCCATCTCGGCGCAACCACCGCTGGTCGCGGCCAATCGTGCGATTCCCACGGCTTTGTGACCGCACTCGGCGACCACGGCCGCGCGCTGCCAGCCGTCCAAGTCGATCAGCTGACGGCGCATGGACGCGGTCAGCCGCGGCATCGGGGCGTGGAAGCGCAGGTAGCGGCTCTGGGCGGAGAGGCCGTCGAACACGGCGTCGACGGCGGCGCCGGCCCCTTCCCGGTCGAGCACGCGCACAGTGGTCATCGGTCACGCCCCCAAAGTTCGGATTCCGAACCCTAGCTGGGTCCTGTTTCCGAACGCAAGGGGTATTCTGAGGGTCATGTCCCGCGTCAAGGTCGTCGACGAGCTGTGCACGCTGTCGCTGCCCGCCGCCTTGCTGGGCGAGCGGTGGACGCTGCTGCTGCTCCGGCAGGCGTTCCTCGGGACGCGCCGGTTCGAGGACTTCCAGTCGGCCATGGACATCTCGCGCAGCGTGCTGACCGAGCGGCTGGCGACGTTCGTGGACGAGGGCATCCTGCGGCGCGTCCCGTACAAGGACTCGCGCACCCGCTACGAGTACCGGCTCACCGAGAAGGGCCTGGACCTGTACCCGGTGCTGATGGCGCTGCGGAAGTGGGGCGACAAGTGGATGGCCCCCGCCGACGGGACGTCGTTCGACCTGCACCACAAGGACTGCGGCGGGGACGTCGACGTCAAGGTCGAGTGCACCGCGTGCGGCGAGGGCCTGGGCGCCCGGGACGTCCGAGTCACCCGCCTGCGCTGAACTTTTTCGGGCGCTCGCCAGGCCTCGCGGGCACCGGGCCACGGGCACCGGGCCACGGCGGTCACCTGGGCCGCGGTCGTCTGGGCGGCTACGGGGTCACGTCCGCACCGGTGGCCAGGACCACCTCATGTCCCGCGGCGCGCAGTGCCTTGGCGAGCGGGATCATCGGGAACACGTGCCCCACCAACGGGGCCGAGACGAACAGGACCTTCACGCGGCACCCCCAGGCAACGGTGCCCCGAACCCCAGGGCAGGGAACCGATCCGGGTACCGAGTGGTCCCACCCCTGTGGACGTTCCGCCCGTGCCCGACACCGTGACCGCCCTGCTCGCCTCCCCGGACCTGCCGCCCGCGCTCGCCGAACACGTGACCGACCACGTCGAGTGGCCGCTCCTCGCCGGAGCCGCGGAGATCGCGGTGGACGAAGTGGACTTGGAGGTGCGGGGAGCGGTGGCGCTTGCCGGGGCGTACGGGTTCCTCGACGGGTTGATGTCGTTCGGCGGCGCCGAGATGGACGAGCAGAACGACCGCGCGGTGGCGCTGCTCAAACAGGCCGAGGCGTACGGGGTCGAGGACGACCTCGACGAGCTGTGGCTCTACTCCGACCGCATGCGCGAGGTCGCCGCCGAGGCTGAAGCGATGGACGAGTACGTCGCCGAGCACGGCGCGACCCCGGCCCAGCGCCTGGACGCCAAGCTGGAGGAGGCGCACGCGCTCTACGCGGCCGGTGACCGCGCGCAAGCGCTCGCGTTGTTCCGCGAGGTGGCCGAGGCCGACGTTCGGGGCGAGTACGCCGGCCTGGTGGACCGCGCCGACATCGGCTGGTGCCGCCTGCTGCACGACGCCGCCCACGTCGACGGCCCCGACGCCGCCCGCCGGGTCTGGCAGGAGGCCCGGGAGAGCCGGTCCGGGCAGTTCCCGTGGCCGGGGTGGTCGACCCGGTTGGTGGAGGTGCTGCTCGGCACCGGTCTGCCCGACGTCCTCGAAACCCTGGTCGTCGAACGCATGGCCGACGCCGAGCGAGCCGACCCGTGGCCGCTGGACGTCGAGGACCGGCGCGTGCTCACGCTGGCCCTCGACGAGGTCCAGCGGCACCGGGGCTAGCGGCCCCGCCCGGGGCTCGTTCCCGTCCGTCCGGCCAAGGCTGGCGGCCGCCCGGGCCGGCGACCGCCCGCCCAAGCCGAGGTCAGTGGGCCGCGTCGTCCCAGGAGCGGCCGACGCCGACCGAGACCTCCATCGGCACGGACAGCTCGTACGCCTTGCCCATCTGCTCGCGGACCAGGGCCTCCACCGCCTCGCGCTCGCCCTCGGCGATCTCCAGCACCAGTTCGTCGTGCACCTGGAGCAGCATCCGCGACCGCAACCCGGCCTCGGCCAGCGCCCGGAACACCCCGAGCATGGCCACCTTGATGATGTCCGCCGCCGACCCCTGGATGGGCGCGTTCAACGCCATCCGCTCGGCCATCTCCCGCCGCTGCCGGTTGTCGCTGGTCAGGTCGGGCAGGTAGCGCCGGCGCCCGAGGATGGTCTCGGTGTAGCCCTTCTTGCGGGCGTCCTCGACCACCGCGTGCAGGTAGTCGCGCACCCCGCCGAACCGCGCGAAGTACGCCTCCTTCTGCTCCCGCGCCTCCACTGTGGAGATGCGCAGCTGCTGGGCCAGGCCGAACTCCGACAGCCCGTACGCCAGGCCGTAGGACATCGCCTTCACCCGCCGCCGCTGCTCGCCGGTCACCTCCGACGTGGGCACCGAGAACGCCCGCGACGCCACGAACGTGTGCAGGTCCTCCCCCGACCGGAACGCCTCGATCAGCCCCTCGTCCTCGGACAGGTGGGCCATGATCCGCATCTCGATCTGGCTGTAGTCGGCGGTCATCAGCTCCGCGTACCCCGGGCCGACCACGAACGCCTCGCGGATGCGGCGGCCCTCCTCGGTGCGGATCGGGATGTTCTGCAGGTTGGGGTCCGTCGAGGACAGCCGGCCGGTGGCGGCGATGGTCTGGTGGAACGTGGTGTGGATGCGGCCGTCGTCGGCCACCGACTTCAGCAGACCGTCTACAGTGGACTTGAGCCGGGTGACGTCCCGGTGCGCCAGCAGGTGCTGCAGGAACGGGTGCTGGGTGGCCTCGAACAGGTTCTGCAACGCGTCCGCGTCGGTGGTGTACCCGGTCTTGGTCTTCTTGGTCTTCGGCATGTTCAGCTCGTCGAACAGCACCGTTTGGAGCTGCTTGGGCGAGCCGAGGTTGATCTCCTTGCCGATCACCGAGTACGCGTCCTGCGCGGCCTGCTTCACGCCCGCCGCGAAGTGCGCCTCCAGCGCCGCCAGGTGCTCGGAGTCGATCGCGATGCCGACCGCCTCGACCTCGTCGAGCACGTGCATCAGCGGCAGCTCCAGGTCGGCCAGCAGGTGCGCCTGACCGGTCTCCACCAGCTGCGCGTCCAGCGCGTCGGCCAGCTCGGCCACCGCGAACGCGCGCACGATCACCGACCGGGCGACCTTCTCCCGCTCCTCCGCCTCGTCGGCGAGCAGGGACAGCTGGCCGTCGTCCGACTCCTCGGCGCGCAGCTCGCGCTTGAGGTAGCGCAGCGCCAGGTCGTCCAGCGCGAACGACCGCTGGCCCGGCCGTACCAGGTACGCGGCCAGCGCCGTGTCGCTGGTGACGCCCCGCAGCGTCCAGCCGCGGGCCCGCAGCGCGCGCAGCGGCAGCTTCAGGTCGTGGGCGGCCTTGGGCACGGCCGGGTCGGCCAGCCACGCGGCCAGCGCCCGGTCGTCCTCCTCGGTCAGCGCCGCGACCTCGACGTACCCGCCCTCGGCGCCCGCGAACCCGAGCCCTTCGAGGTCGGCTCCGGCCTGCTTGAACGCCAGGCCGACCCGCCGGCCGCGCGCGTGGGCGTCGAGCCACGCGGGCAGCGCGCCGGGCGCGATCGCGCCGCCGGAGACCTCGAAGCCCTCCTCGGCCTCCGGCTCGGCGGTGGTCAGGGTGGCGAACAGCCGGTCGCGCAGGACCCGGAACTCCAGCTCGTCGAACAGCCGGTGCACCGCGTCCCGGTCCCAGGGCTGCGCGACCAGGTCGGCCGGGCCGACCGGCAGCTCGACGTCCCGGACCAGCTCGGTGAGCTGCCGGTTCAGCATGATGTTGCTCAGGTTCGCCCGGATCGCGTCACCGGTCTTGTCGGGGACCTCGTCGACGTGGTCGATCAGGCCGTTGAGCGAGCCGAACTGGTTGAGCAGCTTGACGATCGTCTTGGGACCCACGCCCGGCGTGTTGGGCAGGTTGTCCGAGGAGTCGCCGCGCACGGCCGCGTAGTCGGCGTAGAGGGCGGGCGCGACGCCCTGCTTCTCCAGCACCAGCTCGGGGGTGTAGCGGGCCATCTCGGACACGCCCTTGACCGGGTACAGCACGGTCACCTTGTCGTTGACCAGCTGCAACGCGTCCCGGTCGCCGGTGCAGATGAGGACCTCGTAGCCCTGCTCCGTCGCCTGCGTGGTGAGCGTGGCGATGACGTCGTCGGCCTCGTAGTTGTCCTTCTCCAGGGTGGGGATCCGGAGGGCGGCCAGGACGTCCTGGATGAGGCTCACCTGGCCGCGGAACTCGTCCGGTGTCGCACTGCGACCGGCCTTGTACTCCGCGTAGGCCTCGGTGCGGAAGGTCTTGCGGGAGACGTCGAACGCGACCGCGATGTGCGTGGGCTGCTCGTCGCGCAGCAGGTTGATCAGCATCGAGGTGAAGCCGTAGACCGCGTTGGTGGTCTGCCCGGTGCCGGTCTGGAAGTTCTCCTTGGGCAGCGCGAAGAACGCCCGGTAGGCCATCGAGTGGCCGTCGACCAGCAGCAGGCGGGAGGCTTCTGAAGTGCTCACGGGGCGAGTCTAGGGTGAGGGTCCGACAGTCATGCACCGAGTGGAGCAGCCCGTGACCCTCAACCCCGCCGACATCCCCGGCGCCGACCAGGCGGTCGCCGACGAGCAGTTGATGACCCGGATGGGCATCGAGATCACCCAATGGGATGCCGACCGCCTCGTGGGCACCATGCCGGTCAAGGGCAACCGCCAGCCCTACGGCCTCCTCCACGGCGGCGCCAACGCCACGCTGGCCGAGACGCTGGGCTCCGTCGCCGCCGCCATGCACGCCGCTCCGGAACGCATCGCGGTCGGTCTGGAACTGTCCGTGACCCACCACCGGGGCGTCGCGGAGGGCATGGTGACCGGGGTCTGCACCCCCATCCACCGGGGCCGCTCGACGGCGACGTACGAGATCGTCATCACCGACGAGCAGGGGCGCAGGTCGTGCACGGCGCGGCTCACCTGCTTCCTCAAGGAAGCGCCTAAAGTCTGAGAGGTGCGCTGGGTACTGGGAGTCGCGGCGGTCCTGCTCGTAGCGGGGTGCACGGACGTGCCCGCGGTGTCCGAACCGCCGCCCACCTCCGCGTCCGCCACCTACCCGGTGCCGAACGTCCCGGTGCGACCGGACGAGAAGGTGCTGCGCGTGCCGACGGCCGGTGACGGCGAGACGTCGTTCACCCTGCTGGGGTTGACGGCGGAGTTGCCCAGTCTGGTCGGCAGTCACGCCGAGATGCCGGCCAAGGGGCAGTTCGTGCGCATCCGCATGTCGGTCGTCAACAACGGGCGGAGCAGCGTCCAGTTCAACGCGCGCAAGCACGTCCTGGTGGACGACAAGAAGGCCGAGCACGCGGTGGACCTGCAGGCGATGCTGATCAAGCGCCAGCCGGAGACGCTGGACCTGGGGGCGAACGTCCGGCTGGAGTACGACGTCTACTACGACATCCCCAAGGACGCGAAGCCGTTGGCGATCAAGGTCTTCGGCGGTCCGACGCTGGCCGACCCGCAGGACGCGTCCGGCACCGAGATCCTGCTCGCACAATGACCGAAGGCCCGCCCTCTCCACCGGGGAGAAGGCGGGCCTTCACGGGCTAAACCGTTCTCAGTGGCCGCCGAGGTAGGCGGCGCGCACCTGCGGGTCGTCCAGGAGGTCCACGCCAGGCGCGGACTTCACGACTCGGCCGGTTTCCAGGACGTACGCCCGGTCGGACAGCTTGAGCGCCTGCTGGGCGTTCTGCTCGACCAGCAGCACCGTCGTGCCGCGCTTGTTGATCTCCTTGATGATCTCGAAGATCTGCGCGATCAGCATCGGCGCGAGGCCCATGGACGGCTCGTCCAGCAGCAGCACCTTGGGCTTGGTCATCAGCGCCCGGCCGATGGCGATCATCTGCTGCTCGCCGCCGGACATGGTGCCGCCGACCTGGTTCTTGCGCTCGGCGAGCCGCGGGAACAGGCCGTAGACCTCTTCCAGGTCCTTGGTCAGGTCGTCCTTGCGCATGTACGCGCCCATGAGGAGGTTCTCCTGGACGGTCATGCCCGGGAAGACGCCGCGACCCTCGGGGGACTGGCCGATGCCCAGCTGCACGCGCTTGTGGCCGGGCATCTTGGAGATGTCCTGGCCGTTGAACACGACGCTGCCGCTGCTGAGCGGGCGCAGACCCGAGATGGTCTTCAGGGTGGTCGTCTTGCCGGCGCCGTTGGCGCCGATCAGGGAGACGATCTCACCCTCGTTGACCTGGAGGCTCAAGCCCTTGATCGCGGCGATCTTGCCGTAGTGGACGTGGATGTCCTTGACCTCAAGAAGCATCTTCGGACACCCCCAGGTACGCCTCGATGACCTTCGGGTCGTTCTGCACCTCGTGCGGCAGCCCTTCTGCGATCAGCTGGCCGAAGTCGAGCACCGCGACGCGGTCGCTGACGCCCATGACCAGGCTCATGTCGTGCTCGATCAGCAAGACGGTCCGGCCGCTGTCCCGGATCTTGCGGATCAGCTCCTGCAGCGCGATCTTCTCCGCCGGGTTCATGCCCGCGGCGGGTTCGTCGAGCAGCAGCAGCTTCGGGTCGGTGGCCAGGGCGCGGGCGATCTCCAGGCGCCGCTGGTCGCCGTAGGGGAGGTTCTTCGCGGTCTCCGTCATGCGGGCGGAGATGCCGACGAAGTCGAGCAGCTCCCGCGCCAGCTCGCGGCCGCGCTTCTCCTCCTTGCGGTGCCACGGCAGGTTCAGCGTGGCGCCGATGGCACCGGTCTTGTGGTGCGCGTCGGCGCCCACCATCACGTTCTCCAGGGCCGACATGTTGTGGAACAGCCGGATGTTCTGGAACGTGCGGGCGACGCCCTTCTTGGTGATCTTGAACCGCTTGCCGCCGTCGATCCGCTCACCGTTGAACAGCACGTGGCCCTCGGTGGGCTGGTAGACGCCGGTGACCACGTTGAACACGGTGGTCTTGCCCGCGCCGTTGGGACCGATCAGGGCGAAGATCTCGCCCTCGTTGATGCTGATCTTCGCTTCGCGCAACGCGACGACGCCGCCGAAGCGCATCGTCACGTTGTCGAGCTGAAGGACGGGAGTGCTCACTTGGCCGCCTCCGCCGTCGAGACATCGGTGTCGGGACCCGGGACTTCGGCGCCCATCGTGCCCATGCCCCCGGTTCCCTCGTGCAGTTCCGCCTTGCGCCGCCGCGACGGCAGCAGGCCCTCCGGCCGCAGCGCCATCATCAGCACCAGCACGGCGCCGAACGCGAGGATGCGGTAGTCGGCCAGGTCGCGGAACCGCTCGGGCAGCCAGCCGATGAGGAACGCACCCAGCATCACGCCCGGCAGGTTGCCCGAGCCGCCCAGCACGACCGCGGCGAGGATCGTCGCGGACAGGATGAACGGGAAGGTGTTCGGCTCGATGAACACCGCCTTCCCGGCGTAGAGGCCGCCCGCGAGACCACCGATCATGGCGCCGATCGCGAATGCGAGCAGCTTGAACTTGAACGTGGGCACGCCCATCAGCTCGGCGGCGTCCTCGTCCTCGCGGATCGCGGCCCACGCGCGGCCGACGCGCGACTTCTGCAGCCGCACCGAGAAGATGATCACCAGGACGATCGCGGCGACCATCAGGTAGTAGTACGGCGCCGGGTCGAGCTTGAACTTGAACCCGAACAGGTCCGGGTGCGGGATGCCGGGGATGCCGCGCGCGCCGCCGATCTCGTCGGTGTTGTTCGCGGTGATGCGGATGATCTCACCGAAGCCCAGCGTCACGATCGCCAGGTAGTCGCCGCGCAGCCGGAGCGTTGGTGCGCCGAGGATGACGCCCGAGACGGCCGCGAGGGCGATGCCCCACACGACGGTGACCCAGTAGTTCCAGCCGTGCTCCACGCCGTAGTAGGCGACCGAGTAGCCGCCGATGGCGAAGAACGCGACGAACCCGAGGTCGAGCAGGCCGGCCTGGCCGACGACCACGTTGAGGCCCACCGCGAGCAGGATGTACGTGCCGATCGGGTAGATCAGCACGGTCGTCCAGTCGGAGCCCGGTGTCATGAACTGGCCGATCGCGGGCGCGGGCAGGATCAGCGCGCCGACCACGAGTGCGATGTAGACCAGGTAGCGCTGCCAGACCTTGGCGTGCTCCCACCAGTCACGCGCCCTGTCGAGGCTGTGCACGATGGCGTTGCGGCCACCGCGCTTCACGGGAGTCGATTCCCTCGTCACTTCGTCGCCTTTCATGCGCGTGCCTTCTGCAGCGATTCGCCGAGGATGCCGGTCGGGCGGAACATCAGCACGATCACCAGGACGGTGAACGCGATGACGTCCTTCCACTCGGAACCGAGGAAGATCGCGCCCCAGTTCTCGATGAGACCGAGCACCACACCGCCCATCAGGGCGCCGCGCAGGTTGCCGATGCCGCCGAGGACGGCCGCGGTGAACGCCTTGATGCCGAGCACGAACCCGATGAAGTACGAGGTGTTCTCGATCTCCATGATGTAGAGGGAACCGGCCACACCGGCCATCGCGCCGCCGAGCAGGAACGTGACCCGCACGACGTTGTCGATGCTGACGCCCATCAGGACGGCCGCCTCGGGGTCCTGGGCCGTGGCCCGGATGCCGCGGCCGATCCGCGTCTTGTTCACGACCCGGTCCAGCGTGATCATCACCAGGACCGCGGCGATGACGACGATGACGTGGTCGAGCCGGACGTCCGCGTTGCCGATCTTGAATAGGGTGTCGCGGGCGACGTAACGCGGCGCCGAAGCCTGGTTACGGCCGGGCTTGCCGGTCAGCCACGGGATCACCACCAGCGCGAACAGCTCCTGGAGGAACAGCGACGCACCGATCGCGGAGATCAGGGCGGCGAGCCGGGTGGCTCCCTTCTTGCGCAGCGGCCGGTAGGCCACGGTCTCCAGGACGACGGCCGCGCCGCTGGACGCGGCGGCCGACACCAGCATCAGCAGCAGCAACATCCCGATCAGCGCGAAGCCGGTGACCGGTGCCGAGGGCGCGATGGCCGTCAGCGTCACCAGGGACGCGAAGGTGCCGATCATGAAGATCTCGGAGTGCGCGAAGTTGATCAGGCGCAGCACGCCGTAGACCATCGTGTAGCCCAGGGCGACCAGCGCGTAGATCGAGCCGATCACCAGTCCACCCACCGTGCTGGGTAGGAACTGGTTGAGGAAATCATCAAGCATGACAGGTTTGCCTCACGAGACGGGGCGGGGAGAGAGCATCTTCGCCATAGTGGCGGGGAGCGGGACGTCGCACACGAGCACGACGAACCCGCTCCCCAGCGCGCTAACTTGCTTCGGTACTGCCGTCTCGGAATCAGCCCTCGAGCTTGGCGCTGGCCGACGGGCCGAGCAGCTTGAGGACACCACCCTTGACCTGGTAGACGAAGATGTCGTTGTTCTCCGGCTCGCCGTTGGCCTTGAACTTGATCGGCTTGGACACGCCCTCGAAGCTGACCGTCTTCAGGAAGTTGTTGATCGCGTCCGAGGTGGTGTTGCCCGCCTCGACGGCCTTGATGAAGGCGGTCGCGGCGTCGTAGCCCTCGGTGGCGTAGATGGCCGGGTCGGCGTTGGCGCTCTTCTTGTAGTTGTCGAAGAACGTCTTCAGCGTGCCGGTCACGTCCGCGGACGGGATGTTGCACGGACAGCCCACCACGGCGCCCTCGGCCGCGGCGGCACCCGCGCCGCTGACCAGCTGCTGGTCCAGCGAGCCGTCGCCGGAGGCGAAGGTCGCGGTCACGCCGCCGTCACGCAGCTGCTTGAGCAGGCGACCGCCCTGGGCGTAGTAGCCGCCGAAGAAAATCATGTCCGGGTTGGCGGACTTGACCTTGGTGACGGTCGAGGAGTAGTCCGACGCGTCCTTGGCGAACTTGTCGGTCTCGACCGCGACGCCCTTGTCCTTCAGCGTCTTGGTGACGGCCTCGGCGATGCCGACGCTGTACTCCTGGTCGTCGGAGAGGACGAACGCCTTCTTCGGGGCCTTCGCCTTGATCAGGAAGTCGGCGATGCCGGGACCCTGGTCGTCGTCGTTGGCCACGACGCGGTGCCAGTAGGTCCAGCCGTTCTTCGCCAGGCCCGGGTTCGTGGCGGACGGCGAGACGCTGGGGATCTTGTTCTCTTCCAGGGTGCCGCCGATGGCCTTGGACTCACCGGAGAACGCCGGCCCGATGAGGGCGACGATCTTGTCGGTGCCGACGGCCTTGGTGATCAGCGAGGTCGCCTGGTCCGGCTTGCCCTGGCTGTCGTACTTGATCAGCTCGATCTTGTTCTTGGGGTTCTTGGCGTTGTACTCGTCGATCGCCATCTTCGCGCCGTTGTACGGCGGGATCACGATCGCCGAGTTCTCGCCCGTGAGGTCGCCCATGAACCCGATCTTGACCGTGGTGGAGTCGCCGCCACCCGTGCCACCGCCACCGCCGCCGGCGCAAGCCGCAAGCACCAGCGACGAAGCCGCCGCCAGCGCGAGAACTCGGCCGAGTCGTGCTCCTGACACCGGAATACCTCCCATGACCAACCAGCCCGCCGGTAGGCGGAGCCCTCGCACGAGGGCTTGGGTTAGGGCAGGAACGTAGCTTCAGATGAGTTCCGTGAACAGGTGGTCTTACTGCTCTGTGTCCACATCGTGACGGTAGTCACCGGGCAAATGCGTGCCGGTTAGCAGTCTTAAATCCAGCTCAAATCGCCGCAGGTCACAGCACCAATGCGGGCAGTAACCAACAATCAGCACGACAGGGCGTCCGATACCCGAACAGGTAACCCTGAACAGGTAACGGACGCCCCGGGGTGGTAAGAGGTCGAACTCAGCCGAAGTTTTCGATGACCGCTTCGGCGACGGCCTTCATGGTCGTGCGGCGGTCCATGGCGGTGCGCTGCACCCACCGGAAAGCCTCGGGCTCCGACAGACCCTGCTTGGTCATCAGCAATCCCTTGGCGCGCTCGACGACCTTTCGCGTCTCCAAGCGCTCGGTGAGGCCCGCGACCTCGTTCTCCAACGCCTGGAGTTCGGCGAACCGGCTCATGGCCAGCTCGATCGCGGGCACCAGGTCCCGCTTGGCGAACGGCTTGACCAGGTAGGCCATGGCGCCCGCGTCCCGGGCGCGTTCGACCAGGTCGCGCTGGCTGAACGCGGTCAGGATGACCACCGGGGCGATGCGCTTGCCGGCGATGGCGCTGGCGGCCTCGATGCCGTCGACCTTGGGCATCTTGACGTCCATGATGACCAGGTCCGGGCGCAGGTCCTCGGCCAGCGTCACGGCCTCGTCCCCGTCGGCGGCCTGGCCCGCCACCTCGTAGCCCTCCTCGCGGAGCATCTCGACCAGGTCGAGGCGGATGAGGGCTTCGTCCTCGGCCACGAGCACGCGACGGGGCGCGGTGCGCTGGGCCTCGGCAGCCTGTTGGGTCACCGGGGTCCTCCTACAACTCGTCACTGGTGGCTCTCGACGCGGTCGCACCGGCCGAAAGGGCAGTCTACCGGCGCGGGACGGGCGGACGGCCGGCGTCGCACCGTGATCGCCGACACCGATGTCACTCCGTCGGTTCACAGTGCCCTGAGCTGGCCTTCCGCCCTTCACCCGTGAAGGTTGTTTACGTGGCCGTCTTCTGCGGCGGCTCCCACCAACCGGTGACCCCCTCGGGCCACTCGAAGTCGCCCAGCGCCTCCTCGCCGGCCGGGTCGGGGGCTTCGACCTCCCGCAGGTAGAGGTCGTACCAGCCGGTGCCGAGGCCCAGTCCGCCGGTCGAGCTGGGCACCTCGGTGGCGCTCGGGACGCCGAAGACGGGGTCGAGCAGGCGGTCGGCGACGGTCGTGACACCGAGGCTCTGCGGCCACTCCAGCCACCACTCGTCCCCGCGGGGGAGGGAGCGGATCCAGGGGGCGGTGGTGAAGAGGTGGTAGCGGCGCAGGACGGCGCTGCCCAGGCCGTTGGGGCGGGGGTGTTCGGCGAGGTGTTCTTCCTCGACCGCGGCGAGGGGGCCTTCGATGAAGGGTCCGTGCAGGTCACGGCCCTTGAGGAGGTTTCGGACGTACTTCATGCCGACCGCCCAGGCCGCGTCGTCGACGCCGGAGAGGATCGCGCTCGCGTCGAGGTCGAGGAGGCGGATCTCAGCGGAGCGGGGGTGCCTGGTGATGCGGAGGCCGGGGACGCCCGCGACCCAGCGGTCCTCGTAACGGGGTAGGAGTTCGTAGAGGAGCGGGCCGAGGGCGTGCTCGGTGAGGTGCAGGCGCGGGTGTTCGCCGGGTTCGACGGCTTTGAAGACGTGCGCGGGCCGCAGCATCGAGGCGGGCGGGCGTAGTTGCAGGTGGGAGGCCGCGTCGGTGGCGGTCTGCAGCAGGACGCACTCCAGCGACCGCTGGTCGTCGGTGGGCGCGTCGGGCAGGAACAGCCCTCGGACGTCGGCCTTGCCGTGCAGCGCGTCGACCACCCGCTCCCGCCGGTCGTCGGGCAGGTTGTGCAACACGGTTTTTACGGCGGGAACCGCCTGGGAGAGGTTTTCACCGGTGTAGCGCCGGCGCAGGTCGACCAATTGTTCGGTCAACGACGAACGTGACATCGCGGTCCTCGCTCCCGCCGCCCGGCTCGGCGCACAAGGACGCGGCACACGCGTCTGGTGATCGGATGAAGGTCGAAACGAGGACAGGGGTGCCCACACCCCGCGGCGGATCATGCCACCCGTTTGCCGGGAGGTGGCTCCAGCCTCACGTCTGCCCACACACGCCACTTCAGAGGTTACCAGCCCCTCACGACGCTTTACCGCGCCTCACTCGCTTTGGCGGCCGGCGCGTGTTGCCGTGTTGCCATGTTGGATGCTTGGTCGCTTGGTCGCTTGCTCCCGCGGTCGCGTGAACGGCGAATTGTCGTACCCGTCTGGGAGAATGGTGATCGGGGGCCGGCGGCCGCCCCTTGATCGAACGCGAAGCCTCCGTCCGGCGGCCGAACTTTGCTCTGTATATAGCCTTCGCGGTTCGTCCTCACAGGGACGGTGATCGCGATGTGCGGGCGGGTGCGCGATCTTCGGCGCTTTAGGTGGTTCGGCGCGGCGGACGCGAGGCCTTTGGGTTCGGGCCGGTTGTGGGCACATCCGAGCACTCGTGATGAGCCGAGTCTGCGCGCCGGTGGCGATGGCAGCGTCCGGCTCGGCGGCGCGGCTCGGCTCGGCGGAGTCCCCGCTTGCGGAGTTCGGCTCGGCGGGTGTGCGCGGGCGGCGGGTGTGCGGGGGGGTGTGCGCGGGCGGCGGGTGTGCGGGGCGTGCGGGCGGCAGGTGTGCGCGGGTGGCGGGGTGTGCGGGGTGGCGGGTTAGTGGGGCTGGGGCTGAGCGACAGGGTTTGGGGTGGTTCATTGCCGTGTGCCGTGTGCGGTCCCTAGTTTCAGCCCATGGTGAGCGGTGCGGGGCGGTTGGTTGAGGTTTTGTCGGCGCATGGGGTTGAGGTGGTCTTCGGGTTGCCCGGGGTCCACAACCTGCCCGTCTGGGAAGCCCTGCGCGAGTCGCCCATCCGGCTGGTCGGGGTGCGGCACGAGCAGACCGCCGTCTACGCCGCCGACGGGTACGCGCGGGCGACCGGGCGACTTGGGGTTGCGGTCGTGACCACCGGGCCGGGAGCTGCCAACTGCCTCGGAGCAACGGGAGAGGCGATGGCCTCGGGGTCGCCGGTCCTCGTCATCGCCACCGACATCCCCTCCCACCTGCGCCGACCCGGCGAGTACCGGGGCGTCCTGCACGAAACCCGCGACCAGCGCGCCATGTTCCTCCCCGTCGTCAAAGGCGGCTGGACCCTGCGCCACCCCCTCGACCTCGGCACCTACACCGACAACGCCGCCCACCTCGCCACCACCGCCCCGCAGGGCCCCGTCTACCTCGGCATCCCCACCGACCACCTCACCGCAGACACCGGCCCCTGGCACAAGATCCCGGAGAACCCCCAGGTCACCCCGCCCCTCGACGCCGCCCTCGACCTCATCGCCACCGCCCACCGCCCCCTCATCTGGGCCGGCGGCGGCGCACAACGCGCACAGGCCGGCCCTGCCATCGCCGAACTCGCCGACCGCCTGGACGCCCCGATCCTCACCACCTACGCCGCCAAGGGACTGGTCAACCACTCACACATCGTGCACGGACCGGTCCACCTCCCCGAGATCGGCGCCCTCTGGGACGAGGCGGACCTGGTCATCGGCATCGGCAGCGACTTCGACGGCATGATGACCCAGAACTGGCTCCAACCAGCCCCGCCCAAGCTGCTGTCCATCAACGTCGACACCATCCGCAACTACCCGCCCGACGTCACCCTCCGCGGCGACGCCCGCACCGTCACCGAAGCCCTGGTCAAAGCCCTCGACCACCGGCCGCCCAACGGCACCGCGCAACGCGTGCAAGACCTGAACAAGATCGCCCAACAAGCCATCGCACAAGACGAACCGCAGGTCAAGGGACTGCTCAAAGCACTCGAAGGCCACCGGGTCGTCGCGGACATGTGCATCGCGGGCTACTGGATCGGCGGCTTCCACCGGGTCACCCGACCCCGCACGCTGGCCTACCCGGTCGGCTGGGGCACGCTCGGCTTCGGCTTCCCCGCCGCCCTCGGCGCCGCCCTCACCGGACGCACCATCGCCGTCTGCGGCGACGGCGGCTTCCTGTTCGCCTGCGGCGACCTGGCCACCGCCGCCCAGGAGCACCTCCCGGTCACGGTCGTCCTGGTCGACGACGGCGGCTACGGGATGCTCCGCTACGACCAGGTCCAAGCCGGCCACCCGGCCCACGGCGTCGACCTGCACACCCCGGACTTCGCCGCCCTGGCCCGGAGCTTCGGCGTCGAATCGTCCACCGTGGACGGCTTCGGCACCGACTTCACCGAACGCCTGACCCACTGCACAACCACAGACGGTCCCAACGTCCTGGTCGTCAAAGCCGCGCTGAAGCCTCCGGTGAACACCTCGCCCCGCTGGTACCGTAAGGTTCGAACATGAGTTCGAACCGTGTGTGGCCGCCCGCCGCGGCCGACGACGAGTTGCGCCTGCTCACCGACTTCCTCACCTTCCTGCGCCTGACCGCGGTCGGCAAGGTCGAGGGCCTGAGCCGCGACCTGGCCACGACCGCGCCGATCCCCACCTCCCCCGTCGTCACGGCGCTGGGCGTGATCAAGCACTTGATCGCCGTCGAGCGCTACTGGCTGTCCATCGAGGCCGGCGGGCAGGACGTCCCCGCCCTGTGGGGCAAGGACGCCGACGCCTCCTGGCTGATCGAGGACCACGAGACCGTGGACTCCGTGCTGGCCGACTACCGCGCCGAGTGGGAGCGTTCCGCGCAGGCCATCGCGGGTCTCGCGCCCGGCGACCGCACCCGCGCCGACCGCGACGGCAAGGGCCGGACGTTGCGCTGGGTGCTCGCCCACCTGGTCCAGGAGACCGGCCGGCACGTCGGCCACCTCGACTTCCTGCGCGAACTGGCCGACGGCGAGAAGGGCGAGTGACCTAAGCCCGAGCCAGGTGCTCGTCGGCCACCAGGTCGCACGCCGCCGCCAACGCGGTCAGCGCGTCCCGCAGCAACGGGTTCGCGTTGGCCGTGCGGTGGATCGCGAACACGTGCCGCCGCAACGGTTTCCCGCGCACGAGCCGACCGACCGTCCCCGGCAGCGCCTCGTAGCCCAAGGCAGGCACCAGAGCCACGCCCACCCCGGCCCGCACGAGCCCCTGCACCACGCCGTAATCGTTGCTCCGGAAGGTGATCCGGGGCGTGAACCCGTGCGCCGCGCACAGCCGCACAGCGCACGTCGAGCCCGCCGTCCCGTCCCGGCTGGACACCCACCGCTCGTCCCGCAGATCCTCGATCCGAACGTGAGCACGCGCCGCCGCGTGCCCCTCCGGCAGCACCACGAGCAGCGACTCGGTCAGCAGCGGCAACACGGTCAGCTCGTCCGGCCACGTGCGCGGGACCAGGTCGTAGGCGTACACCAGGGCCAGGTCCAGCGAACCGTCGAGCACCAGCGGCAGCACGTCGTCCGGTTCGGCCTCGTCGAGCAGGATCTCCGCGTCGGGCCGCTCGGCGGTCAGCCGGGCCACCGCGTGCGGCACGACCCGGGCGGACGCGGTCGGGAACGTGCCCAGGCGCAGCCGGCCGCGCAGGCCCTTCACCATGCCCGCGATCTCCTGCTCGAACCCGTCCAAGGCCGCCAGCAGTTCCGCGCCGCGCTCGGCGATGAACAGCGCCGCCGACGCGGGCCGGATGCTGTGCGCCTCCCGCTCGAACAGGGTCACCCCGACCGCCCGCTCGAACGCCGACACCTGCTGCGACACCGCCGACGACGTGTACCCCAGCGACCGCGCGGCCTCCGCGAACGAGCCGGTCTTCACGACCTCGACCAGCGTGCGCAGGTGGACCGGGTTCAGCACCAGCTCAGCTTATGCTCGCGCCCGCGAGGTTTCACGCTGGCGGAGTTGGCACGACGGCGCGCCGCACACCAGGCTTGAGCACCATGACCTACGTGTCCACCAACCCCGCCGACCTCGCGGACGTCGTCACCACCGTCGAACTGGTCGGCGCGGGCGAGTTCACCGCCGCCGCGCGGCGCGCCAAGCAGGCCCAACGCGACTGGGCCCGGGTGCCCGCGCCGGTCCGGGGCCAGGTGGTCGCCAACATCGGCAAGCTGGTCGAGGCCAACGCCGAGGCGCTGGCCCGCCTGGTCACCCGCGAGATCGGCAAGCCGCTGGCCGAGGCGCGCGGCGAGGTCCAGGAGATCGCCGACACGTGCGCGTTCTTCGTCGGCGAGGGCCGCCGGCTCTACGGGCAGACCGTGCCGTCGGAGATGCCGGACAAGCAGCTGTTCACCTTCCGCAACCCGGTCGGCGTGACGGCGTTCATCACCGCGGGCAACTTCCCGGTGGCCGTGCCGTCCTGGTACATCGTGCCCGCGCTGCTGTGCGGCAACACGGTCGTGTGGAAGCCCGCCGAGTACTCCGCCGCGTCCGCGCGGGCTTTCTACGACATCTTCGCCGCGTCCAGCCTGCCGGAAGGCGTGCTGAACATCGTCTTCGCCGAGGGGTCGGAGACGTTCCGGGGTCTGGAGAGCGCTCTCCAGGAGCGGTTGGTGGACAAGGTCGGCTTCACCGGGTCGTCCGAGGTCGGCGCGCTGATCGGCGCGCTGTGCGGGCGGCACCTCCAGTCGCCGTGCCTGGAGCTGGGCGGCAAGAACCCCATGGTGGTCACCGAGGACGCCGACCTCGACCTCGCGGTGCAGGGCGCGCTGTTCTCCGGGTTCGGCACCGGCGGGCAGCGCTGCACGTCCCTGGGCACGGCCATCGTGCACGAGTCGGTGCACGACGAGTTCCTGCGCCGGTTCGCGGCGGCGACCGAGGCGGCGGTGGTGGGCAACCCGTTCGGCGACGTGCTGTACGGGCCGATGCTGGACGGCAAGTTCGCCGCGTCCTACGAGGAGTACCTGGGCTGGGTTCGCGACCACCACACCACGCACGGGTCGACCGGCGTCGGCCGGATCACGAGCACCAACCCCCGCAAGGGCTTCCTCGGCGACCCGGAGGCGGGCCTGTTCTACCACCCGGTGATCGTGTCCGGTGTGCGGCCCGACGACGAGCTGTTCCTCAACGAGACGTTCGGCCCGATCGTGGGCGTGACGCCGTACCGGACGCTGGACGAGGCCGTCGAACTCGCCAACCTGCCCGGTTACGGCCTGTCGAGCGCCATCTACACCACCGACCCGAACAAGGTGTTCGCGTTCCGAAGTGGGATCAGCGCGGGCATGGTGAGCGTCAACAACTCGACCTCGGGCGCGGAGGCGCACCTGCCGTTCGGCGGGAACGGCAAGTCCGGCAACGGTTCCCGCCAGTCCGGGGTGTGGGTGCTCGACCAGTTCACCCGCTGGCAGTCGATGAACTGGGACTACTCGGGCTCGTTGCAGAAGGCGCAGATGGACACGCTGTCGGTCGAGGCCGACCTGGGCTTCCGGCTGGACGGCTGATGGACGTCCTCGACCTGGTGGACGAGTGGGGTCCGGAGAAGGTCGTCGCCGTGTCCGACCGGCGCACCGGCATGAAGGGCGTGCTGGTCATCGACAACACCGCGCGCGGCATGGGCAAGGGCGGCACGCGCATGTCGCCGACCGTGACCGCGGCGGAGGTGGCGCGGCTGGCGCGGGTCATGACGTGGAAGTGGGCCGGCGTCGACCTGTTCTTCGGCGGGGCCAAGGCGGGCATCGCGTTCGACCCGGCGTCGCCGGACAAGGAGCGGGCGCTGCGGGCGTTCGCGCGGGCGCTGTCCAACGAGGTGCCGCGCGAGTACGTGCTGGGTCTGGACATGGGGCTCACCGAGCGGGACGCGGCGATCGTGCAGGACGAACTGGGTGACCGGGGCGCGATGATGGGCGCGCCGGCCGCGTTGGGCGGGTTGCCCTACGACGAGCTGGGGGTCACCGGGTTCGGCGTCGCTGAGGTCGCGGACGAGCTGCTTCCCTTGCGGGACAAGCGGGTCGCGGTGCAGGGGTTCGGCGCGGTCGGGGCGGCGGCGGTGCGGCGGTTCGCGGAACTGGGTGCCGTCGTGGTCGCGGTGTCGTCGGTGCGCGGGGCGGTGCTGGACCCGGACGGGCTGGACGTGCCGAAGCTGTTGGGGCTGCGGGACGAGCTGGGTGACGACGCGGTGACCGAGTACAGTCCGGTGCAGCCGCTCGGCGAGGAACTCGTTGCGCCGTGCGACATCCTCGTGCCGGCAGCCACGCAGGACGTCTTGGACACCTCGCTGGCGAGTCGGGTAAGCGCTTCCCTGGTCGTGGAGGGCGCGAACCTGCCGACGTCGGTGGAGGCGCAGGAAGTGCTGGCGGCGCGCGGGATCACCGTCGTGCCGGACTTCATCGCCAACGCGGGCGGTGTCGTGGCGGCGGCTTACGGCATGGACGCACGGTATTCGCCGTTCCCCGTCGACCCGGTCGTGGTGATGGACGCTGTGTCCCGGAAGTTGCGGGCGAACGCGGCGTTCGTGGTGGCGGAAAGCGCTTCCCGGGGCGTCACACCGCACGAGACCGCACGGGCCGTCGCCCAGGAACGGGTGCTGGCGGCCATGCGACTGAAGGGACGGGTCGCGTGAGCGCGCTCGACGGGATCGTCATCGCCGACTTCGGCCGCGTGCTGGCCGCGCCCTACGCGACCATGGTGCTGGCCGACCTGGGCGCCGAGGTGATCAAGATCGAGCACCCGCGCGGCGACGAGACGCGGGCGTGGGGTCCGCCGTACGCGCACGGCCGGGCCACGTACTTCCTTTCGGTCAATCGCAACAAGGTCTCGCGCACGATCGACCTGGCCACGTCGAGGGGCCTCGCGGAAGCCCGGGAGCTGGCGCTGGGCGCGGACGTGGTCGTGGAGAACTTCCGGCCGGGCACCATGCAGCGCTTCGGCCTCGACTACCCGTCACTGCGTGCGGAGCACAAACGCCTTGTGTACTGCTCGGTGACCGGGTTCGGCGCGGGCGAAGGCGCGGCGCTGCCGGGGTACGACCTGCTGGTGCAGGCGGTCGGTGGGCTGATGAGCGTCACCGGCACGACCGAGCCGACCAAGGTCGGGGTCGCGCTGGTGGACGTGCTGACCGGTGTGCACGCCGCCGTCGGCATCCTGGCCGCGCTGCGCCACCGGGACCGCACCGGCGAGGGGCAACTGGTCGAGGTGGACCTGTTGTCGGTGTTGTTGTCCAGCATGGTGAACCAGACGGCCGCGTACACGCTCGCCGGTGTCGTCCCGGGGTTCATGGGCAACCGGCACCCGTCGATCGCGCCGTACGAGGTGTTCCCCACCGCCGACAAGCCGATCGTGCTGGCCGTGGGCAACGACCGGCAGTTCGAACGGCTGTGGGATGCGCTGGACCTCGACCCCGACCCGAGGTTCGCCACCAACTCCGACCGCGTCGCGCACGTGGACGCGCTGGCGGACCTGCTCTCCGCGCGCCTGCGCACCCGCCCGGCCGTCGACTGGTTCGCCCTGCTCACGCCGCTGGGCGTGCCGTGCGGGCCGGTCAACGACATCGCGGGCGCGGTCGAGTTGGCCGAGTCGCTGGACCTGCGCCCGACCGTCGACGTCGGCGGCCTGACCCTGGTCGCCAACCCCATCCGCCTGTCCGAAACCCCGGCGACCTACCGGTTGCCGCCGCCCGACCTGGAGTGACGTGGACCCGTTGACCCTGCTGGACATCCCCTCCCTGTTGAACGACGAGGACCGGGACATCCAGTCCACCGTGGAGCGTTACCTGGCCGACCGCGTCCGGCCGCACGTGGCCGAGTGGTTCGAGGCCGGCGCCCTGCCCCGGGACATCGCCGGTGAGCTGGGCAAACTCGGCGTGCTCGGGATGCACCTGACCGGCTACGGGTGCGCCGGCGCATCCGCCACCGCGTACGGCTTGGCGTGCCTGGAACTGGAGGCCGTGGACAGCGGCATCCGGAGTTTCGTGTCGGTGCAGGGCTCGCTGTCGATGTTCTCGATCTGGAAGTACGGGTCGGAGGAGCAGAAGCAGGAGTGGTTGCCGCGCTTGGCGTCCGGTGAGGCGATCGGCTGCTTCGGCTTGACCGAGCCGGACTTCGGCAGCAACCCGTCCGGCATGCGCACGCGGGCCGTGCGGCAGGGCGGCGACTGGGTGCTCAACGGCACCAAGATGTGGATCACCAACGGTGGTTGGGCCGACGTCGCGACGGTGTGGGCGAACACGGACGAGGGCGTGCGCGGGTTCCTCGTGCCGCGCGGCACGCCCGGGTTCAGCACGCGGGACATCAAGGGCAAGCTGTCCATGCGGGCGTCGGTGACGTCGGAACTGGTGCTGGAGGACGTCCGGCTGCCGGAAAGCGCTCGCCTGCCGCTGGCCACGAGCCTCGGCGCTCCCCTGTCGTGCCTGAACGAAGCCCGGTTCGGCATCGTGTTCGGCGCGGTCGGGGCGGCTCTGGACAGCTTCCGGGTGGCGCGCGACTACGCCGGGACGCGGGTGCAGTTCGACAAGCCGATCGCCGCTTTCCAGCTCACGCAGCGGAAACTGGCGTCGATGTCGCTCGCGGTGGGCAACAGCATGTTGCTTGCCCTGCACCTGGCCGGGTTGAAGGAGAAGGGTGTGCTGCGGCCCGAGCAGATCAGCGCGGGCAAGCTGAACAACGTCGAGTCGGCGATCGCCGTGGCCCGCGAGGCGCGCACGATACTGGGGGCGAACGGCATTTCGCTGGAGTACTCGCCGTTGCGGCACGCGAACAACCTCGAATCGGTGCTGACCTACGAGGGCACGTCGGAGATCCACACGCTCGCGCTCGGTCACGCCCTGACCGGGATTCCCGCGTACCGGTGAATTCCGTCGCCCGGCGGTGGTGCTCGATCGGACACCGCCGCCGGGTCGGTGGTTTCATGCCCCGGAACCCCACTCCAGGAGGATTCCGTGGCCAAGCTCGGGTCGGTGGCGGTCGCCGTGCTCATCCTGCTCGCGACCGCCGTGCCCGCGCATGCTGTCACGGCGGACTTCACCGGCACGGTCGCGTCGAGCACGTGCTCGGGCGCGGTGGTGCGGACGCCGACCGCGCAGCCGTCCGACCCGGCGCTGGTGCTGACCAACGGGCACTGCGTGCACATGATGCCGGACGGGGACGTCCTGGTGGACCGGCCGTCGTCGCGCTCGTTCTCGCTGATCGACCGCGAGGGCACGGGTTCGCTGCGCATGGTGCGTGCCGACCGCTTGCTGTACGCGACGATGACCCGCACCGACGCGGCCCTGTACCGGCTGTCCATGACGTACTCGGACGTCGAGGCGGCCGGGTCGCGGGCGCTGGAACTGGCGGCGGAACGGCCCGCCGCCGGCATCGCCATCGACGTGGTTTCGGGGTACTGGAAGAAGGTCTACTCGTGCCGGCTGGACGGGTTCGTCCACCGCTTGCGCGAGGACAAGTGGACCTGGCACGACTCGGCCCGCTACACCCCCGAGTGCGAGACGGTCGCGGGCAGTTCCGGTTCGCCGGTCCTCGACCCGGCGGGGCGGGTGGTCGCGGTGAACAACACGATGAACGAGCGCGGAGAGAGCTGCACGTTGAACAACCCTTGCGAGGTGGACGAAACCGGTGCGGTGACGGTTCGCCACCGCACCGGTTACGCGCAGCAGACCCACGAGTTCGTGGCGTGCCTCAAGCCCGGCAGCGTGCTCGACCTGGCCGCGCCGGACTGCTCGTTGCCCAAGCCTTAGAAGCGTTCCGACGCGAGGGCTTGGACGGCGGCCATGGGGTTGCCCAGGTGGTAGTGGTCGACGGCCAGGTAGTTGGGGGTTTTGCGGGCGGCGGGTTCGCAGAAGCGGCGGGCGCGGTCGGCGAGCTTGCCGTTGTCGGTGGTGGCGGTGCTGGTGAACGGGACGTCGCGGAAGTGGTTCATCACGAACAGCGGGACGAAGCCCGGTTCGGTGCGGGTGAGCGGGGTTGACCAGCGGCTGTAGCAGGACCAGTCCGAGGTGCCCAGGCCCGGTCCCATGGACCAGTGGTTCTCCACCGTCCACTCGGATTGGTACATGACGCCGAAGCTGTCGCGTTGCGGGGTGTCGCCGGAGCGGGTGTGGTCGGTGAAGATCATCAGGCGTTTTCCGGTGGCGCGCAGGGTGTTCAGGGTGGGCCAGCCGTTGGTGCGGACGCCGGCTTGGTCAGGGCGGAACAGGACGTCGGGCAGGCCGTTGACGCGGGCCAGTTCGTTCTTGAGGACCTGGGCGGAGACGTAGTCCTCCAGGAAGATCGTGACGAACTCGCTGGGGTTGGCGCGCAGGAAGTCCACGACTTTCTGCACGTCCACCCAGAGCGCGACCGGGCGGCTGACCCAGGTGCAGCTGTTGTGGCACAGGATCGCGCCGTCGGGGGTCTGGTGGATGTCGAGTTGGAGGGCGCGCACGCCGTCCGCGAGTTGTTGCGCGATGCCGCGTTGCTGGTTGGGGGCGAGGTTGACGAACGGTGGGGCGAAGCCGCCGTCGACGCCGTTGGCGTAGGCGTTGTGGGTGGTGAGGAAGGTGACCTGGTCGAGGCGGCGGGTGCCGTCCTGGGGGACGGGGGTGCGGGTGGGGTTGACCGGGGTGAGGTACCAGAGGTCGTCGCCGGTGCCGATCCGTACCTGGTCGCCGGCGGAGATGAGGTAGCGGTCGGTCCCGGGGACGCGCAGCCGGTGGCGGTCGCCGGCGGCTTGGATGTCCCACTGCGCGTCAGGGCTGTCGCAGGCCGTCATGACGGCTTGGTCACCCGCGCGTCCCAGGCAGACGGCACCTTCTTTGAGTGTTCGACCACTCACACTCCACTGCTGGTGGTCCTCGTTGCCCTTGGGTCGGTGCTGGACGACCGACGTTCCCGAGACGGCCGCGTTGAGGCCGGTGGTGACGCTTTGGAGGTAGACGAGGTCGTCGGCGGCGTTCGCTGGTGCGGTTGCTGTTGTGAGCAGGAGCAGGGTCGCGAGTGCAGGGGTAGCTCGCATTGCAGTCCTCTCGACGATCTTCGAGGATGCGGCGGACACCCCACAGGATCACTTACTCCGATAGAACGCGAAAGAGTTTCACGTGATCTCGTCCTACGCTGGACACATGAGCGCAGTGTGGGGCGGCACCGAGCCTTGGGGCGAAACCGACAAGATCCGGCGCATCCTGGCCGGGTGTGAGACATGGGCGATCGTGGGCTTGGCCAACCACCCGCACCGGGCGGCGTACGGCGTGGCCCGGTTCCTGCAACAGCAGGGGAAGCGGATCGTGCCGGTGCACCCGGACGCCGAGACCGTGCTCGGTGAGCAGGGGTACGCGAAGCTGGCCGACATCCCGTTCCCGGTCGACTGCGTGGACGTGTTCCGCCGGTCCGAGGCGGCGGGCGAGTTCGCGGACTCCGCGGTGGCGATCGGGGCGAAGGCGGTGTGGTTCCAACTCGACGTGGTCGACGAGGAGGCGTACGAACGCACCACCGCCGCCGGCCTGGACATGGTCATGAACCGCTGCCCCGCCATCGAATGGCCCGCCAACGGCCCCCGCTGAGCGATCAACTGTCCGGTTGTCCGAAGCCCGAGGCAGGTTGAGCCGTCCGTGCCGAGAGTGCGGCGGAGCCCGGCGGCTAACCTCGCGACATGCCGGTAGCCAAGCTCAACGGGATCAACCTCAACTACGACGTCCAGGGCACGGGCCCGTTGGTGGTCCTCATCATGGGCACCGGCAGCCCCGGGCGGGTGTGGCAACCGCACCAGGTCCCTGCACTCGTCGCGGCCGGCTTCCGCGTGGCAACGTTCGACAACCGCGGCATCCCACCGACGGACGAGTGCGCGTCCGCCATGAAGATCGAGGACCTGGTAGGCGACACCGCGGCCTTGATCGAACACCTGGGTGGCCCCGCACACGTAGTCGGCACCTCGATGGGCGCACGGGTGGCCCAGGAGCTGGCCTTGGCCCGCCCCGACTTGGTGGGGAAGGCAGTCCTCATGGCCACCGCAGCCCGCAACGACCCTCTCCAGATCGCCCTCTCCCAGGGTGAACGTGCCCTACACGATGAGCAGGTGGCCCTCCCCGGCCGGTACTACGCGGCGATGACAGCGGTCCTGAACCTGTCCCCCGCGACCCTCCGCGATCCGATGGCGATCCGCGACTGGCTGGACGTCTTCGAGTTCACGGGTTCGGCGGTGGGTGCGGGTGTGCGGGCACAGATGGAGTTGGACGAGTTCGACAGCCGCTTGGACGCGCTGCGCAACGTCAGGGTCCCGTGCCTGGTGGTCGGCTTCGCAGACGACCGCGTCCTGCCGCCGCACCTGGCGAGGGAGGTGGCCGAGGCCATTCCGGGTGCCCAGTACGCCGAGGTCAAGAACGCCGGCCACTTCGGCTTCCTCGAGCAACCGGCCGAGGTGAACCACCTGATCACCACCTTCCTGACCACCTGACAAAGCCCCCAGCCGAACATCACCCGATCGAGCGACATACAGAATCCGCGACCTTTCCCACCCTCACGCGTCCCGTAGAGAGAAAGGAACGCGGGCCCACCGGACCACCCCTCCCGGCCCCCACCCCCCTGCCACACACCCGCCCACCGTCAGCCGGCCCCCATCCGCAAGCCACCACCAACCCCATCCACCACCACGCGCTCGCCACCCACCGCCGCCACCACCCGCCACCCGCAGAGCGCCATCCCCAAGCCGCCATCCCGCCAACAACAGCACTCACAAACGCACAACTTCCGGGAGCGGCAACCGCGTCACAGGTGCAACATCGGCAACACCTGCCCCCTAACGCCATAAAGCGGCCTACCACCGGGCCGCAAACGCCGTTACCGTCGGTGCGACCTGCGGAAGGGGTATATGGACCACAGACGACTCGCCCGCACCTCGCGCACGATCGCCTTGATCGGCGTGGGTGGCGTGACGTGTCTGGTGGTCGTCCCCGTCGCCATCAACGCGGCCACCGGCGGCTCGGCGCTCCGGGTGCTCGGCCCCTACGCCACCTGGCTCTGGCCCTCCCTGACCCTGCTCGTCACCCTCACCGCCGCACTCGCCGCCTGGGAACCGCTGAGCGCGCTCCTCGTCCAGCGACGCCCCGCACACCCCGCCAACCGGCTAGCCGCGCTCGACCGGGTCGACCGGTTCGTACGGAGTCGGGTGGAGGGATCACTTGCCGAGCAGGTTCGGTTGAAGTTGGGGGTGGTGCCGCGGGTCGGGCCGAGGCTGTCCGCGAGAATCAGGGCACCGCTAGTCGTGGCGGGAGAACCAGGCTGTGGGAAGACCACGCTGTTGCTCGACCTGGCCGGGCGGCTGTTGGAGCGTGCGCGGGCTGATCCGAGTATGCCGGTGCCGGTAGTTGTCGACGTCGGCATGTGGCGGCCCGAGCAGGACTTCGGCGAGTGGCTGCTCACAGCACTCCGGCGGCGGTACCGGATCGGGGTTCGGCTCGGGCGGACGTGGTTGCGGGAGCGGCGGCTGACGATGCTGTTCGACGGGCTGGACGACCTGCCCGCCGCGCACCGCGCCGACTGCCTGCGCTGGATCACCGCCCTCAAACTCCCCCAAGTCGTCCTCTGCACCTCCACCGACGACTACGAACGCCTCCCCCGCTACGACGTCGTCCACGTCGAACCCCTGCGCCGCACCGACGTCCTCGACCTGATCACCGCCTGCGAACCACGCCTCGACGGCCTCCTCGAAGCCCTCACCAAAGACCCCGACCTCTGGGACGAAGTCCGCACCCCGCTCGCCTTCGACCTCCTCGCCCTCGCCTATCGCGCCGGCCGCGCCGAGTACCGGGGCGTCCTGGACACCTACCTCGTCGAATCCGCCGCCCGCGGCCCAGGCAAGGCCGAGCGAACCATCAGGGCACTGCGCTTCCTCGCCCGCATCGCCCGCCGCCGCAACGACCTCCGCGCCGACCACCGCCTCCCCCACCGCCGCGTCTGGCTGGACTTCGTCGGCGAACCCGCCGTCTGGCGGCTGTTCCGCAGAGCCGGACCGGGCGCGATGGCCGGGCTCGTCACCGGCACCTGCCTCGTCATCGCCTTCCACAACCTGCCCTCGGCGATCGTCGCCGCACTAGCCGCCATCGGGCTGCGACAAGGCCGGTTCGACACCACGACCGACGATCGACGCCGCGGACTCCGTTGGGCCGCCGCAGGATTCGCGGCCGGAGCGACCACCGGAGCCGCACTGTCCACAGTGGGCGGTTGGCTGGGTGCTCAAGCCACGAACTGGCCGGCGTTCGTGACGTTCGGACTGGTCCTCATCATCACCTTCCTGATCACCCTGAGCATCACCCGCGACCGCTACTGGGCCGTCGCCGCCGCCCTCGCCCCCACCGCCGTCATGATCTGGACCGGACCCTCCCCCGACCTCCTCAAAGGCCTCGGCACCGGCCTGCTCGCCGGCACCGCCGCCGGGGCCCTCACCGCGGGCCTGACCAGGGTCTGGCGCACCCTCGACCGACCCGCACCCCGCCCCCTGCACTGGCTGCCACTGGCCGGCCTCCCCGCCATCGCCCTCGCCGCCGCCCTCGGCGCACCCATCACACCGCACATCGCCCCGATCACCGGCCTCCTGATCGGCCTGGCCGTCACCCCCACCGTCCGCCCGCCCGAACCGGTCGTCGAACTCCTCGCCAAACCCCTCGCCCTCGACGAGTTCCCGTTGCGGCGCAAGGCGATCATCCAGTCCGCCCGGGACCGGGTGCTGCTCGTGACAGGAAACCGCTTCCCCCACGCCCTGGTCCGCGACCACCTCGCCGACTGCGACCCGGTCGAGCTGGCCACCACCGTCGAACGCCGCCGAGACGCGCTCACGCCCACCGCGTCCGCCCCCAGGGCTTGAACACCGACAAAGCGGTGTTGACCAGGTACAACGTCAGCGACACGCAGCACGCGACCAGCACGTCGACCCCCGCCCCGGCGACCCCGTCCGCAGCGTCCCGCACGCCCGACCGCAGCGAGAACGTCGTGGCCACCACGGCGATCACGGTCAGCACGAACTTCACCAGCACCCACCGGTGCTTCACCAGCCCCCACTTCGTGCCCAGGCTCAGCACGACCCCGGTCGCCAGCGCGCCCAACCCCAGCGGCAGCACCACGAAGTCGGCCAGCGGCACCATCGCCCGGTAGAACTCCACCCGGTCGAACGAGGCGAGCACCAGGTTCCCCAGCGTCACCCCCAGCCACCCCACCGACGTGACGACGTGCAGCAACAACCACGACTTGCGTGCGACAGGTTTCATGGCACCGCAATGTGCCCGCCCACGCCCCGTCGCCACGTCCCCCGCACAGCGGCAAACCCGCCTACGCCCGTCGACGTAGCTCCACCGCCGACAGGTTCCCGTCCTGGTCCAGCAGCCCGCGCCGGCGCGCCGGCAACTCCTCCAGCGGCGCGGGCGAATCCGCCGACCCCAGCACCGCCACCGTCACGAACGCCACCGACAGGTGCAGCAACGCCACGACCGCGCGGCAGGTCGCGTTGCGGTTTCCCGAACTCCTGAGCCAGGGGCGCGATCGCCTCCCAGCCGGCGAAGCTCCACACCAGCAGCGCCGCCACCGGACCGATCGCGGTCCAGCCGTGCGGCGCGAACGGCTCCAGGTTCGCCAGGTCCGCCAACGGGGCCGACACGGCGACGGCGGCCAGGATTAGCAGCACCAGCAGTCCGGCCAGCACGCACTGCGCCCGTCCCGACGCGCGCAGCCCCGCCCAGTTGGTCGTGAACACCAGCGCCATCAGCACCAACGCGGTCACCACCTGGGTGAGCCGGCCGCCGCCGATCGCGTCCGCCACGCAGGACCCGGCGAGCAGCGCCGACGCCGTCGTCCCCGGCGGGACCGCGGAGAAGAAACACCAGCCCACCACCGCCGCCGCCCGTTCGCCGAAACGCCAGCCGGGCGCAGGTCTACACGCCGCCCGCGTCCAGGTGCCGGGCCGCGAGCGCGGCGAAGGTGGCCGCCAGCGGGGCGGACCCCATTACCAGACAGAGCCAGGCGAGCAGCGACGCCGGTCCGGCGACCGCGGCGGCCAGCGCCGGTACCGCGATCACGCCCGTGCCGAGCACGGCGCCCACGTACAGCGCGGTGCCGTGCACCACGGTCAACGCGGGACGGCTGCTGCCCATGACGTGACAGCTTCCCGAACTCCGGTCGACACCCCGATGTCTCGCCGGTTATCCCTGCGTGCACGAACGGCTACGCTGCGGTGACGTGGGCAGGCCACGGGAGTTCGACGACGCGGCGGTCGTGGACGCCGCGATGGAGGTGTTCTGGTCGAAGGGGTACGAGTCCACTTCGACGGAGGACCTGTGCGTGCGCACGGGACTGGGCCGCGGCAGCCTGTACAACGCCTTCGGCAGCAAGCACGGGCTGTACGAGCGGGTGCTGCGCCGGTACGCCGAGGTGGGTTTCGGGTTGCAGGCGGAGATCCTCGACGGGCCCGGCACGGTGAAGGAACGCTTGCGGGCCTTGATGATCGACGTGATCGACACCGATCTGGGCGACCCGGCCAAGCGCGGGTGCCTCGCGGTGAACGCGGCCGTGGACGCGGGCGGCACCGATGCCGTGGTCGCGGACCAGGTGCTGCGGCAGTTCTCGCGGTTCGAGGCGGCGGTGCGCGAGGTGATCGCGCGCGGGCAGCGCGACGGCGAGGTGGCGACGGACGTGAACCCGTTGGTGGCGGCCAGGTTGTTCGTCAGCGCGTACTACGGGCTGCGGGTGCTGGGCAAGGTCGTCCACGACCGGCGGGTGCTGGAGGACGTGGTCGAAGGGGCGCTGGCGCGGCTATGACGTCCAGCGGGTCGGGTGGGTCAGGCCGGCGGGCAGCTTGGTGGCGGCGTCGCCCTTGGCGCCGTCGAGCTGGACCCGGGTGACGAACAGCGCACCGGTCAGGTCGGCTCCGCGCAGGTCAGCGCCCCGCAGGTCGGCGCCGATGAGGTCCGCTTCGCGCAGGTCGGCGCCCTTCAGGTCCGCGCCGATCAGGTAGGCGCCGCGCAGGTCCGCGCCGCGCAGGTCGGTCTTGGCGAGCTTCTTGCCGACGAGGTCCGCGCCCCGCTTGGACTTGCGGCCCTTGACGTGCCGGCGCGCGAGGTCGCTGGCCTGTTCCAGCAGGGCGGCGACGGCGCGCCAGCGGGGGCCGACGTCCAGCCGTGCCAACACTTCCGGCCGTTCGGCGGTGAGCGCTTCGATCTCCTTCCGGGCCTCGTCGAGCTTCGTGGTCAGGCTCGCGGCCTTCGGCAGGGCAAGGGCCTGGGTGAGGTACCAGAGGAGTTCGTGCAGCTCCCGCACGACCGGGAAGACGTCGAACATCAGCTCGGCGGACTCCGGCGCGTCCCGCCAGCTGCGGCCCCCGAAGGTCGCCTGGGCGACCTGCTGGCCCGCACCGAAGCAGTCGTAGACCGTGCAGCCGCGGAAACCGCGCTGCGGCAGGGTCTCATGGATGCGGCAGCGGAAGTCGGCGCCGAGGTTGCGGCACGGCGTGCGGGCCGGTTTGTCGATCGCGAAGTCCGCGGACTTGGCGAACGCCGGGACCACGCAGCACAACCCGAAGCACCGCTCGCAGTCGGCGCGCAGTTCCGTCATGTGGCCAGTTCGTCCAGGATCTGCTGCCCGTACTTGGCCAGCTTGTTCTCGCCGACGCCGCTGACCGTGCCGAGTTCGTCGAGCGTGGTGGGCGACAGGGTGGCGATCTGGCGCAGCGTGGCGTCGTGGAAGATCACGTACGCGGGGACGCCCTGTTCCCGCGCGGTGGCCGCGCGCCACGCGCGGAGCTTCTCGAACACCGGCGCGGCCTCGGCGGGCATCTCCACCTCGGGGGCCTTGGCGGCCTTGGCCGCCTTCACGGCCTTGACCGCCTTCTTCTCCGGCTCGCGCCGCATCATCACCTTGCGGCCCTTGTAGAGCACCTCTTCGCTGGCGGGCGTGAGGACGAGCGTCGAATATTCGCCTTCCACGGCCAGGAAACCCTGCGCGAGCAGCTGCCGGACGACGCCGCGCCAGCCGCTCTCGTTCAGCTCGGTGCCGATGCCGAAGACCTTCAGCGCGTCGTGGTCGAACTGGATCACCTTGGCGGTCTTGCGGCCGAGCAGGATGTCGATCGTCTGGCCGGCGCCGAACTTCTGCCGCCGCTCGTTGCGCAGGCGGTAGACCGTGGAGAGGACCTTCTGCGCGGGAATCGTGCCGTCCCACGTCTCCGGCGGGGCGATGCAGGTGTCGCAGTTGCCGCACGGCTCGCCGCTCTGGCCGAAGTACTCGAGCAGCTGGACGCGGCGGCACTCGACCGTCTCGCACAGCGCGAGCATGGCGTCGAGGTGGAGGTTGAGCTTGCGGCGGTGGACCTGGTCGCCGTCGGAGTCCTCGATCATCTTGCGCTGCTGGACGACGTCCTGGAGGCCGTAGGCGAGCCAGGCGGTGGAGGGCAGCCCGTCGCGGCCGGCGCGGCCGGTTTCCTGGTAGTAGCCCTCGACGGACTTCGGGAGGTCGAGGTGGGCGACGAAGCGGACGTCCGGTTTGTCGATGCCCATGCCGAACGCGATGGTGGCGACCATCACCAGGCCGTCCTCGCGGAGGAACCGCGACTGGTGCTCGGCTCGCTTGTTCGCGTCGAGACCGGCGTGGTACGGCAGCGCCTTGATCCCGTTCGCGTTGAGGAATTCGGCGATCTTCTCGGTGGAATTGCGGGACAGGCAGTAGACGATTCCCGCGTCGCCCTGGTGCTCGGTGTTGATCAGTTCGAGCAGCTGCTTCTTCGGCTCGTTCTTGGGGACGATCCGGTACTGGATGTTGGGCCGGTCGAAACTGGCCACGAAGTGCTTGGCGTCGCCGAGCTTGAGCCGTTCGGCGATCTCCGCGTGGGTGGCCTTGGTGGCGGTCGCGGTGAGGGCGATGCGCGGCACGTCCGGCCAGCGTTCGTGCAGGTGGGAGAGGGCAAGGTAGTCGGGCCGGAAGTCGTGGCCCCACTGCGACACGCAGTGCGCCTCGTCGATCGCGAACAACGCGATCTTGCCCCGTTCGAGCAACCGCACGGTCTGCTCCACCCGCAGCCGCTCGGGCGCCAGGTAGAGCAGGTCCAATTCCCCGGCGAGGAATTCCGCCTCCACCATCGAGCGCTCGTCGGGGTACTGCGTGGAATTGAGGAAGCCGGCCTTGACGCCGAGGTCGCGCAGGGCGTCCACCTGGTCCTGCATCAACGCGATGAGCGGCGAAACCACCACCCCGACCCCGTCCCGCACGAGCGAGGGAATCTGGTAGCACAACGACTTCCCACCGCCCGTGGGCATGAGGACCAGCGCGTCACCACCACCGATGACGTGCTCGACAATCTCCTGCTGGTCCCCGCGGAAGGAGTCATACCCGAAGACCCTTCGCAGAACCTCGTGCGAAGTCACGAACCGATCCTAACGACCCCCACCGACAACGGACCGCGTGCCCCGCGCGAAGACGTGTTCGCGATGCCACGCGAAGTAGCCGGCGGACGCGGCGTGGTGCGCGGGTGAGACCCGGCCGGCCAGGGTCGCGAGCTGCTCCGCCAGTGCGCCTTCCACCGGAGTGGCCAAGATCGTCCCGTCCGGTCCCACGGTCACGTACCCCAGCTCGAACAGCCGGTCGCACCCCAGGGAACACGCCAGCATCGCCACGTTCCGCAGGTCGTTGCGCTCGTCGTCGGAACACTCGGCCCGCTGCTTGATGTGCGCGGCGACCAGCAGGTTGACCGGCAGTTCCCGCCCGCACAGCGCGCACGTCCCCACCGCGGCGTCACCGATCAGGACGTGCCGCAGCGCCCCCTGCTCGACCCGGTACTTGGCCAGCGCGGTCCGGTCGAGCACACCGAACTGCCGATCCGGCGCGACCGGTGCGTACCCGAGCGACACGGCCGCCGGCTTCGTCGTCACCACGGCCCGCGGCAAGGTCGCCAACACCGCCGCCACAAACGCACTCCGGTACTTCAGTTCCTTGACAGACGCCGCCACCCGCCCACGCGCGTACAGCTTGTCCAGCCCTTCCTGCACCCAGGCGACCGGCACCAACTTCCCCCGCGGCGACCGCTCGGTAGCCACCAGGGCGTTGCGTGAATCCACCTCCAACACCCGGTTGAGACTCCCGTCGACCGTGGTGATCTCAACCCCCACCAGCCGCTGCAACACGTCCACCGCCGCCGGCGCCACCGGCACCGGCAACCCCACTCGGCGCAACAGGGAAGGCTGGTCGTCCAGGTCAACGAGATAAGCAGCCCGAACCACATCCACCGCCTGCGCCCGCACCGCCGGGTCCGCCAACAACGCCGCGGCCTGCTCGGTGAACCCCGCAACGGCATCGACATCCGCCGACGTGGGCTCCTTCACCAACCCATGCCGCTCCCACAACCCACCATCCGACCCCAGGTGCCAGAACGGGTACTGCGGGGTGTTCCGAGACATCCCGAACTCGGCCAACACCTCCCCGACCCCCTCCCGGAACTCGGGCCACCCGAACAGCCGCCCACGCCCCGCCGCAAGCTGCCCGAACGCCCACATCACGGCAAGCGGCTTGTGGAGGCTCGGCTGCCCGTCCCGCTGGTACCGGTTGAGCGACCCCAACGACACCATCAACTTCTCCACCGGGTCGGCCCACGACCGGTCCACCTGAACCGGCGGCTGCCCATCTTCCATCGATCGCACACGCACACGGTGCCAGACTGGTAGTCCTTGATCATGCAGGTGTACCTGGGCACGGTCGGCGAGGCGGACGAGTGGCTGCGATCCGCTCCCGAAGCGTTCGTGGAGCGGTGCGCGGAGGACTTCCGCAGGCGACGTGGTGAGCCGCCCGGCGACGCCGAGTTTCGGAGTTGGCGCAACAGTTGGCCGGTGCTCGTCGATGCCCTCGTCCGAGCCGGGCTGCGGGACCTCGCCCTGTTGTTCGAGTACGAGTTACCCAGGACTTCCGAGCGGATCGACGCACTGGTCCTCGGTGCACGACCGGACGGCGGCGTCACCGGCGTGGTGGTCGAACTCAAGCAGTGGGACAAGATCGCGACCGCCGGCACGGCTCTGGTCGAGACCCGCGGCGAGCACCGGGGGCACCCCTGCCGGCAGGCCGCCGGGTACGTCGGGCACCTGGAGCAGTGGCTCGAGGACGAGGTCCTGCGGCTGGAGTTCCGCGCTGCCGCGGTGCTGCACAACGCCGACGACCGGTCGACGGCGCTGCTCGCCGAATCGGTCCGGGGCAGCGTCGGCAGCGGTGACGTGGCGGTGCTGGGACGTCGTGAGCTGGCCGAACCGGACCCAGGAACCCTCGCGGGGCTGTTGCGGTGCGGCGACCTGGTGTCACCGGCCGAGGCGCAGTTGGCTGCGTTCCTCGCGCTCGAACCCCGGCCGTCGACCAAGCTGCTGGACGGCATCGGCGACGTGTTGGACCAGCGATCCCGGTTCCGGCTGATCGGCGCCCAACTGGAGGCGCAAGCGCTGGTGTGGAAAGCGGCGACCGACGTGACCGCGCAGCGCAAGCGGGTGATCGTCGTGTCCGGCGGCCCCGGGACCGGCAAGTCCGTGATCGCCCTCAGACTGGTCGTGGACCTCACGCGCCGGCAGCCGTCCATCAGGACGGAGGCCAGGTACCTCACTCCGTCCGGCACCCTCCTCGCGCAGCTCAAACGCGACGTCGAGGGGGTCGACGGCGCCAGGGGCATGTTCGGCCACCCGAGTTCACACCCGCCGTCCACCTCGGTCGTGCCAGTGGTGGACGAGGCGCAGCGGCTCGAGCGCAATGGTTGGCAACTCGAGCGGCTCATGACGTGCGCACCGGTCAGCCTGTTCATGTTGGACGAGAGGCAGGTGATCCTGCCGAACGAGGGTTACCGCGTCGCCGAGTTGCGGGAAGAGGCGCTGCGGCTGGGCGCCGAATTCCACCACGTCGAACTCGAGAGCCAGTTCCGGTGCGGTGGGTCTCAGTCCTACCTCAACTGGCTCAGTCGCCTGCTGTCCGCGGACAAGACGCCCGAGCCGTGGACCGAGCGCACCTACGACTTCGACATCGCGCGTGACCCGGACGACTTGGACGCGTGGGTCCGGCACCACGGAGCCCACGGGTTCACGGCACGCATCGCGGCGGGTTTCTGCTGGGACTGGACCGAAGTCGACGCCAAGCAACCGCTGGTGGACGACGTCGTGCTCCGTTGGACCGACCGGAACGGCGTGGACCGGACCTGGCGCCGCCCGTGGAACGCGCATGTGGAGCACCGGGACCGCACCGGGGCCGTGACCGTCCCCGGGCGCAAGTTCTGGGCGACGGACGCGGGCGGCCAGGACCAGGTCGGGTGCGTGTACACGTGCCAGGGCCTCGAGTACGACTACGGCGGCGTGATCATGGGGCCGGACCTGGTGCGGCGGGACGACCGGTGGGTGGCGCAGCCGGCGGAGAGCGCGGACGACCGGGTCAACCGGCTCTCCGCCGAGGAGTACCTGCCGCTCGCGTTGAACATCTACTGGGTGCTGGCCAGCCGCGGCATGTCGGGCTGCCGGCTGTACTCGACCGACGCCGAGACGCAGGACTTCCTCCTGCGGCTGCGCCGGTAGTCGCTACTCCGGCACGCAGTCGTTCCACACGGGCTTCATGTGGAGCCGTCGCGCCGCCGGTGCTTCCAGGCGCTCGAACCTCCCCGGCTCGCTCCGGTACACGCAGTCGATGCCCACGCTGTGCAGGAAGTGCACGTCGTCGCGGTCCGGACGGGCGGGGAACAACGCCGTCAGCCGCACTACTTCGACCTCCTTCGGGCGGTGGAGCGAGTAGTGCAGGAGTTGGGCCACCGCTTGGCGCACCCGTTCGCGCGTGCTGCCGCCCTTGGCTTCGATGATCTCCGCGCCCTCGGGCCAGAGCGTGTACATGTCCGAGATACCCGCACCGGACCTGAGCCGCTGGAACTTCCGGTCGGAGTGCGCCTCCAGGTACTCGGTCATCAACAGGGACTCGGCCCGGTGGACGGTGATGTCGCGGGCGGTGCGGCTGTACGTGACCTTCGACGCGAAGAAGTTCTCGAGTTCCACGACCAGGCCCTGCTCCAACTGCGACTCGACGTACTTGTCGCTTGCCTCCGCGGCCTCCGCCGCACGCCTGCCGAGGCCCTCCAGGACCTGGCGCACGAGAGCGTTGTCCGTGATCACCCGACCGGCCCGGAACGGCCCCGACAGCCGGCCATCCGAAACGTCCGCGAGTTCCTCGTAGGAGATCGCCAGGTCTTCTTCCACTGTGATCAGGCTGTACACGTTGACGAAGCTGTCGGCGTCGCCGGGCTCCTTCCACAGCTCGTCCGCGAACGCCTGGTTGCGGAAGCTCGCACCGACCTCGCCGATGGCCCCGATGCGGCCTTCCCAGGCGAAAAGCGCGACATCACCCAACGCCACCTGCTTCATGGCCTCGTCGAGGAAGGGACGGGTGCCCCAAAACCGGGCACGGCCGTCCGGGTGCAACCGCTCCAAGGCGGCCCACTCGCCGTCCACCAACTTCGACCGGTAGCGAGGTTCGCTGAAGGGCACGTCGTTGTGCAGCGTTTTCTGCCTGTTGCGCTTGGCCTCCTTGTTCCGCACGGGCTGGATCAGCAATCGGGTCATCGCAGGAAGGCCTTCGGTCGACGGTCGCACAACGGACGGATCGTTGCACAACGCAGCCGTTTCGCGCAGGCCACAACGAAACCGCATTTGTGCGGCTGCGAGCCCAGTTCACGCGAACACCCCGGACCACGACGGCTCAACCACTACCCTGCCGCTCATTCGTCCCACACGCCTTGGAGCACCGAATGGCGGACGACACCGCCACGACACGCAACGACATCGGGGGCAACCCGCACACGGCGGTGCAGGCGGGCACCATCTCCGGCGACGTCCACATCCACGGGTCCGCCGCGGCCGGGCCGGTCGTGCCGCGGCAACTGCCCGCCGCTCCGCGCTCGTTCTCGGGCCGCGAACCGGAGCTCGCCGTGCTCGCGGAAGCCGTGGACGAGGGCGCTCGGCACGGCGCGACCGTCGCGATCTCTGCGATCGGCGGCATGGGCGGTGTCGGGAAGACGTCGCTCGCGCTGCACTGGGCCCACCTCAACCAGTCCCGTTTCCCCGACGGGCAGCTCTACGTCAACCTGCGCGGGTTCGACCCGGGCGGCAAGCCGCTGGACCCCGCGGTCGCCGTCCGGGGCTTCCTGGACGCGCTCAACGTCGCGCCCGCCTCGATCCCCGCCGACCTCGACGCGCAGGCCGCGCTCTACCGGACGCTCCTGGCCGACCGCCGGGTGCTGGTCGTGCTCGACAACGCCGTGGACGAGGAGCAGGTGCTGCCGCTGCTGCCCGGCAGCGGCACGTCCACCGTGCTGGTGACCAGCCGCAACACGTTGAGCGGCCTGGTGAGCGCGCACGGCGCACGGCTGCTGTCGTTGGACGTGCTGACCGGACGAGCCGCGGTCGACATGCTCGCGGGCTACCTCGGCGCCGACCGGGTCGCGGCCGAACCGGACGCGGTCCGCGCCCTGGTCGAGCTGACCGGCCGGCTGCCCCTGGCGCTGAGCATCGTCGCCGCCCGGGCGGTCATGTACCCGCACTTCCCGCTGGACGAGTTCGTGGCCGAACTGCGCGACGCCGGTCGGCGGCTGGACGCGTTCCACGGCCGGATCCCGCAGCACGACCTCCGCGCGGTGTTCGACTGGTCGTACCGCGCGCTGCCCGGCGCCGAGGCGCGGGTGTTCCGGCTGCTCGGCGAGGTGACGGCCCCGGACACGACCACCGCCGCCGTGGCGAGCCTGGCGGCGGTGTCGGACGCGGAGAGCCGACGGCTCCTGCGGCACCTGGTCGAGGCGCACCTCGTGGAGAACCACGCGCCACGCCGGTTCCGCATGCACGACCTGGTGCGATTATGGGCGTTGGAGAAAGCCGAACAGCTCGACAGCGACACCGACCGGACCGCCGCGCAGGAGCGGTTCGTCGACTTCCACCTGCACACCGCGTTGGCCGCGTCCGTACAGGTCGACGGCCAGCGGACGAGGGTGCCGACCGCCGAACCGACGACCGGCTGCCGCCCCTTGGACTTCCCGAACCGCACCACTGCGCTCGACTGGCTCGACGCCGAGCACGCCTGCCTGCTGGCCGCCGGGAAGGTCGCCGTCGCCCGCCGCTGGCACGCCAAGGTCTGGCAGCTCGCGTACGCGCTCGACACGTTCCACTGGCGACGCGGTCACGTCCACGACCACTTCGCGCTGTGGCAGGACGCCCTGGACGCGGCGCGGGCGCTGGACGACGACGGCCTGCTGGGCAAGGCGCACCGGTACCTCGGCTTCGCCGCGTCGCGACGTGGTTCGCACGACGAGGCCGTACGGCACCTGACCCTGGCGCTGGAACTGGCGGTGCGCACGGGCGACGTGCGCGAGCAGGCGCGGGCGCACCAGAACTTCGCCCACGCGTGGGAAGCGCGGGAAAACTACGCGAACGCGCTGGAGCACGCCATGCTGGCGTGGCCCCTCTTCCGCGACGCGGGCACGCCGGTGTGGGAGGCCAGGGCGCTCAACCTCGCCGGCAGCTACCAGGCCCACCTCGGCGAGCACGCGCAGGCGCGCGAACTCTGCGCCCGGTCGCTGGAGTTGTCGCGAAAGCTGAACGACCTCGACGGCGAAGCGGCGTCGCTGGACTGCCTCGCCGACGTCCACGTCCGCTCCGGCGACCACAACACCGCCGTCACGCTGTACCGGGAAGCCCTTCGGCTGCGCCGCCAACTGGGGAACGCCTACGGCGCGGCCGACAGCACCGCGGGTCTCGGCCGCTGCCTCGCCGCCGTCGGGGAGCAGGTGGAGGCCCGCGAGGTGCTGCACCAGGCGTACAGCCTCTACCGGGCACAGAGCCGCCTCTCGGAGGCGGAGTCGGTGCGCTCGCTCCTTGCCGGCTTGGAACCTCCTCAGAGCTTCGACCCTCCCCCGACAATCGGGGTATGAGACCAGCATTGGTGCGCGCGGCGATCGCCAACGCCGAAGCCGCCGGGTTCGAGCACAGCAGTGGGGACGCCACGGGTCGGTTGCTCGCGGTGCTGGCCGCGAGCAAGCCCGGTGGGCGGCTTGGGGAGTCTGGCACGGGTTACGGGGTGGGGGCGGCGTGGTTGGTGGCCGGGATGGCTGCCGGGGCTCGGCTCACCACTGTCGAGTGGGATGTCGAGCGTGCCCGGGCCGCTCGGGCGTTGTTCGCCGACGACCCCCGCGTGACCGTCTTGACCGGCGACTGGACCGCACTCCGTGAGCACGGGCCGTTCGACCTGCTGTTCTGCGATGGTGGCGGTAAGCGGGACGATCCGGACGGTGTGGTGGGGCTGCTGGCGCCGGGTGGGGTTCTTGTGCTTGACGACTTCGTGCCTGCCACCACTTGGCCGCCGCGGTACGCCGGGGAGGTGGATGTGCTGCGCATGCGTTACCTGACCCACGCGCAGCTCACCGCTACCGAGGTACAGGTGGCGCCGGACATGGCTGTCGTGGTCGGGGTTCGATCGGTGGCCGATGGAGGAGGCTTGGGGCGCAACGACTCCGGCACGTGAAGCGATACTCGCGGTGACGCCTCACAGGAACGGGGAAAACTTTGTCCACCCCTGCCTTACGCGGTCCGCACAGCGTCTCCCGAGTGCTGAAAGCCTTGCTGGACCGGCCGAAGCGCGGCGAACGGGCGTTGCCGTTGGTCTGCCTGATCGGGCAGCCCGCCGCCGAGCGCTCCTCGGTCGCGCTGGCCCGCCGGCTCGCGGACGCCGAACCGCCGAAGGTCCTGTTCGCCAGGGTGGACGCGGAGAACCCGCCGGTCGCCGACGTGTCCGCGAGACAGCGGCCCCCGCTCCTCCCGCTGCTCGTCGAGGTGCGCGACCGGCTGGCGGAGGACCGGTTCGGCGACCAGCGGGTGCGGGCGTTCCCGCACTTCCGGCTGGTGGACGACATCACGCGGCAGACTCGGGACGGCGGGCTCGCCGGGGCGTGGCGCAGGCGGCGTGAGGAGCCCGACCCCGAACGTGTCGAAGCCGGCGCCGCTGCCAGGGCGGCGCTCCCGCCGTGGGCGCAGTTCTTCCTCGCGATCTTCGTCGCCTGGCACCGGCCCGTGCGCTACTGGCTCTGGTCGCGCGGGGTGTGGCCGTTCGGCGCGGAGCCGCGTTGGCTGATGCGGCAACGGTTCGCGCTGCCCGGCCACTCCACCGGGTTCGTCGGTTTCGCCGAACGCCTCGCCGCCCAGCGGGACCACGAAGAGGACGAGCAAGGCCAGTGGGAACTCAAGAAACTCCTCGTCCACGCCTTCCTGAACGACCTCAGAACCGCCTACGGCACCGGAACCTTCCGCTTGCGCCGCTTCCGCCGCACGATGTACCCGTTGGTACTGCTCAACAACGTCACCGAGGACAACGCCGGCGGCGAACTGCTGCACCTGATCAACGACGTCCGCAAGGAATCCCCCGCGCACGCGCCGCTGCTCGTCGTCGCCACCATGCGCGATCACCCGCAGTGGCTGACGAAAACCGGTATGGCGCAACCGGTCCACCGGATCGGTGACGACCTGGACGCCTGGGTCGACCGGCCGAACCGCAAGCGCCTCCTGGGTGACGGCATGCGGGTGATCACCGTTGACCTGTCGCCGGACGACGACACCGCCGTCGAGCCGATCCACCCACGACCGGTCCCGGTGCTCGCACGCCGTTCTTCTTTGGTCCTGGCCACGGTGATCGCTCTCGCCCTGGCCGCCACCACCGGCGGGTCGTGGCTGTGGCCCCGGATCACCGGCGACTGCCTGCCGTCGCCACGCGCGGGCGTGGGCGTGCGGTGGGTCGAGGACGCGCGCGGTGGCGAGTGCGTCGGTTACAGCGACAGCGCGGCGCAGGTCTTCGGCGACAACCAACGGCTTCGGGCGGCGCAGCGAGCGATCTTCGAACTCAACGAGAAGGCCGAGGACCTGCACGCGGTGGACCCGGACCGTCCGCTGGTCAGCATCGTCTACTTCTCGGAGTTGACCAACCCGGAGGGCGAGTTGGGTTCCGCCGACTCGGTGACCGAGCAGCTCACGGGCCTGCTGCTGCGCCAGTCCCAGGACAACGTCCCCAGCGACCACAACGGCCCGCTGCTGCGCGTGCTCATCGCCAACGGCGGCTACGAGATGAACCGCGCGAGGGAGGTGACCGACGACTTCCTCATCCCGCTGTTCACATCCGATCCATCCCTGATGGGCGTGGTCGGCATGGGCCGCACCGTGGACCCGGTGGAAACCGCCATCGCAGCCTTGGGGGACAACGGAATTCCGGTCATCGGCACCACCCTGACCGGCGACTCCGTGGCCACCCGTTCCCCGATGTACTTCCAGTTCGTACCCGGCAACCGCGCCCAGGCCGCGATCGTGAAGGCCTACGTCGACCGCTCGGGGAGGCCGGTGGACGTGTACCAACAGCGCAATATTCCGGGCGACGGTTACTTGGCGTCGCTGCGCGCTGAGCTGGCGGCCCAGGTGGGCGAGGCGTCCTTCCGCTACTGGGACGGCGCGGTGAGCAGCGCAAAGCCCTTGTGCGGCAACAGGATTGCTGTCTACGCGGGAAGGCAGGCCGCATTTGACGGCTTCCTGGACCGCGTCCTCGGCGAATGCGCCGGCAACCTGCCCACGATCCTGGGCGGCGACACCGTGGCCCGTTTCGTCGCCCAACCCGACAAGCGCGACGACCCCGACTACGCCGGCAAGGAGATCCTGTACGTCTCGCTGGGTGGCGTGGCGGTCCTGGACAACCGCGACTGGCTGTCCTCCACGCCGCCGAGCACCCCGACGGCCTTGTGCTCCGCCCTGCGCGACTTGCGCCGGCCCACCGACGAGGACCCACCGGCGTGGCGCGCCCTGGGTGCGTTGCTGGACAAGAACAAGATCCCGTGGATCGGTGAACGGGTCGCCATCGCCTACGACAGCGCCGGCCTGTTCCTGCACGCAATCCGCTGGAACCAATCAGCCCGCACCCACCCCACCACCCGCACCCCGAACCGCGCGGCGATCTCCCACGAACTCCTCGAACTCACCTGCCCCACCACCCCGGACGCTCCACGGGGTAACTGCTACGACGGTGCGTCCGGCGCCATCGACTTCCGGGCGGGCCGAGCGGGCGACCACCGCCCTATCACCATCCTGCGCGTGCCGGACGTGAAGAACACCGCCGAACCCCCGACCTGCGTCCTCATGCTTCCCGACGACACCCGGCACTGCTGAAACGGTGCGCCTGCCCAAAGGCCGATCGTCTACCCGAACCACCTCGGTCGGACTACCGCCGCCAAGCCGGCCGCTGAAGGTTCCGCAGATCGCGACGGCCACCGAGAGCGGGCAGAATGATCGCGGAGCGAACGCCGCACAGGTTGCGCGACAACGCGCGATCTCATGTACCAGCCCCCCAAGGCCGACCGAACGCCGCCCAGTCGTGATGCGAGGTTCCCGACCCCGAAGAGCACTATGACCGGCCCCGCTTGATCTCACAGCGACCAAACGGGTCAATCACGGTTGGTGATGCGGTGTCTGGGCGGGTGTTCGGTGGGGCGATCGAGGGTAGTCCGGGGGTGGGCATCGATCTGGGAGGTTGATATGCAGCCGTTTCCGTTCGTCCCCTGGGTGTGGCGGGATCCGACCTGGTTGGCTGAGCGTGATGCTGCGGACACCGAGGATGCCGAGGGTCGTGATGAACGGCCTGATACCGGGCTGATCGGGTACGAAGTCGAAGCGACCGATGGTCGGATCGGCGAGATCGACGAGGACAACGCGCTTGTGCCCGCGGACTGCCTGATGGTCGACACCGGGCCGTGGATCTTCGGGCGGAAGGTCGTGTTGCCGGTGGGGACTGTGCACCGGGTGGACCACGAAGAGCGCAAGGTCTACGTCGACCGGACCAAGGAGCAGATCAAGAACGCTCCCGAGTACGACCCGGACGCTGACGCCGAGGAACATCGCAGGCGCACCGGCGACTACTACACCGAGAGCTATCGGCTGTTGCCGCCCATGCTCTGAGAACGACCCTGAGCACGGCGTGCCATGTGGGCGGCGACCCCGTCCAGGTAGCGGTTCAGGGTGGCCGTGAAGTCGGCGTCCAGGTCGGGTTCGTCGTGGAGGCTGTCCACGTCGAACACGCCGGCGTCGACGATCCGGCGCAGTGCGGGCATTTCGCGCGGGTCCACCAGGCGCCGCAGGGCCGCCGCGTAGGCGCGGCCGAAGGACTCCGGGTTGTTGCGGTAGCCGGCCGCGAGTTCGGAGCGCAGGCGCATCTCGCCGTGGACGAAGGTGAGCAGGCCCATCACCACGCCGACCTGCTCGCCCTCGTCCAGCGGGGTGTCGGCGAGGGCGCTGAGGAGGCGGTCGAACCACTGGAGGTTGCGCGGGCCGGCCGGGGGGCCGTTGACCGGGAGTTGCACGTACCACGGGTGTCGGCGCCAGACGTCGAGCATGGACCGGGCCAGCAGGGTGATGCCGGCGCGCCAGTCGCCGTCGGCGGGCAGCTCGGGCGGGTCGTCCAGTGCCGCGTCGGACATGAGCGTGAGCAGCTCGTCCTTGCTCTTGACGTACCGGTAGAGCGCCATCGTCGAGTTGCCCAGTTCGGCCGCCACGCGGGCCATGGACACCGCGCCGAGCCCCTCCGCGTCGGCCACGGCGATGGCGGCCTTGGTCACGTCCGCCGCCGTCAGGGTCGGTCGGCGGCCGCGGCGTGGCGCCTCGCGCAGGCCCCAGAGCAGCGCGATGTCGGCGGGCATCTCGGTCATCGCTTCCAGAGTCTAGGGCTTCCGCCCGCAATTGCGTATGAGCTACGCTAATTTGCGTAGGACATACGCAAAGAGGGGGTACTCGTGATCGTGGAAGCCGCTGACCTGCGGAAGAGGTACGGACCGACGGTCGTGCTGGACGGGCTCGACCTGCGCGTGGCGGCCGGGTCGGTGTTCGCCCTGCTCGGGCCGAACGGCGCGGGCAAGACGACGACCATCCGCATCCTCACCACGCTGTCCCGCCCGGACGGCGGCCTGGCCCGCGTGGCCGGGCACGACGTGCTGCGCGACCCGGCCCGGGTGCGCGCCGCGATCAGCCTCACCGGCCAGTACGCGGCCGTGGACGCCGAGCAGACCGGCCGGGAGAACCTGGCGATGATCGGCCGGCTGCGGCACCTGGGCCGGGCCGGGGCGCGTCGCCGGGCAGACGAACTGCTGGAGCGGTTCGACCTGGTCAGGGCCGCGGACCGGCGGGTGAAGACGTACTCGGGCGGCATGCGCCGCCGCCTGGACCTCGCGATGAGCCTGGTCGCCCGACCCGAGGTGATCTTCCTCGACGAGCCGACGACCGGCCTGGACCCGGCGAGCCGCGCGACGATGTGGGACGCCATCCGCGACCTCGTCCACACCGGCACGACGATCTTCCTCACCACCCAGTACCTGGAGGAAGCGGACCGGCTCGCGGACCGGATCGTCGTGCTGCACCGCGGGAAGGTCGCCGCCGAGGGCACCGCCGACGCGCTCAAGGCCCAGGTCGGCGGTGACCGCGTGGACCTGGCGTTCGACACGGTGGCCGACCTCGACGCCGCGACCGCGCTGCTCGACGGCTTCCCGGACCCGGCCCGACTGCTGCTCAGCGTCCCGTCCGACGGCAGCGCCGCCCACCTGCACCGCCTCCTCGACGACCTGCGCGGGTCCGGTGTCCCGGTGGCCCGCGTCTCGTCGCACCGCCCGACCCTCGACGACGTGTTCCTCGCCCTCACCGCACCGCAAGGAGTTCGGGCATGAGCCACGCCCTCACCGACTCGGTGACGCTGATCGGCCGCAGCATCCGCTTGAGCCGGCGCAACGTCGAGACCCTCATCATGTCGATCCTCCTGCCACTGCTGATGATGGCGCTGTTCGTCTTCGTCTTCGGCGGCGCGATCAACACCGGCACCGCCTACGTGAACTACGTGGTGCCCGGGATCATCCTGTTGTGCACCGGGTACGGCGCCGCGTCCACCGCGATGTCCGTCACCGACGACATGTCCAACGGCATGGTGGACCGGCTGAGGTCCATGCCCGTCAACAGCTTCGCGTTGCTGACCGGACATGTCGTGGCGAGCGTGACCCGCAACGCGTTGTCCACGACCATCGTGGTGGTGGCGGCCGTACTGATGGGTTTCCGGCCGACCGCCGGCCTCGGGGGATGGCTGGCGGCGGCCGGGATCGTGCTGCTGTACGTGCTCGCGCTGTCGTGGTTGGCGGCGGGGTTGGGGGTGGTCGCGAAGTCGGTCGAGTCGGCGAGTGCGTTGAGCTTTTTCATGCTGTTCCTGCCTTACCTCAGCAGCGCTTTCGTGCCGCCGGGGACGATGCCCGCGGTGCTGCGGGTGATCAGCGAGCACCAGCCGATCACGCCCGTCATCGAGACCGTGCGGGGGTTGTTGACCGGCACGCCGATCGGGGCCAACGCGGCGCTCGCCCTGGTGTGGTCGGGTGGTTTGCTGGTCGGTTCGTTCGTCCTGGCGACCTTCCTGTACCGCCGTCGTACCGCGGACTGAGCTTTCAGGCGGCCTTGCCGCGGCCGATGTGGACGTTCATGTCGACGAAGTCGAGGGTGATGTTGTAGGGCTTGAAGAAGCTGTGGGCGAAATCGGCCAGCACGTCGAAGCCGTGGCCCGTGTGGAGGTTGTTCGCGCTCGCCACGGAGTAGCTGCCGATGGCGTTGGCCGTGCCGAGCCGGACTTCCTTCGGGTAGCACGGGTAGACGATGACGGGCTGGCCGCCGGCCAAGGACTCCTCCGGGCGTTCGTAATCCGTGCGGACGCGGAGTTGTCTGGCTGTTCCCTCGTACATGCCCGCGACGTTGCTGCCGACGCCACCGATGTGCAGGGCCACCACCCGTTCTCCGGAGTCGGCGACACTGCCCCGGCTGAAGGTCAAGTGCTCACGGGCCAGCCACAGCGGGAGGCGTTCTGCGCCGGCACTTGCTCGGGCGGCGGTTTCAGGTGTCCGGCGGCGCAGGATCAGCGATCGGCCCGCGTAGTCGAACGTGGTCAGGAAGTGGTAGAAGATCCACGTCCCGATCATGCCGTCACCCGATCCCGGCATGGCTTCGCCGTCCGACCAGCGCACCGGGACGTTGCGCAGTTCGACGTCACCGAGCCGGAAGGAATCCACGAACCCGTAGTAGCTCCAGACGGTTCTGCCGTTGAACTCGATCTCCTCGCCGACCGCGCGCAACCCGGCTTCCGCGGCTGTCTTCGCCGACACGTTCAGGGACGCGATCCGGGTGTAGAACGAGAACCGCTTGGGCGGTCCGCCGTTGATCGAGCCCGCCAGCAGCGGTATCGGGTCCATCTGCTGCAACGGCAGGCGCGCCACCTCACCGCTGAGTTGGTAGGGCTCCCCGTCGACCGCCTCGAACCACTTCGCGTTGGCCTCCTTGCCGGCCGCCCGCCAGTGCGGTGCCGCCCGGACGAGCTTGTCCTGGCGGGTGTAGCAATCGGCCATCAACCGGTTCGCCGCCACATCCTGCGGTGCCAAGGCGAGGGCCATGCCGAGGTACTTCTCCGCGTCGGCGAACCTGTTGGACAGCAAGCCCACGTACCCGCGTTGCCGGGCCGCGTGCACGTCGGTCGGATCGTTCCGGAGCACGGCCTCGTAAGCCCGGCCGGCCTCCTCGAACTTCCCCGCCTTGAACAACGCGTCGGCGCTCGTCTCCTCCGCCGCGGCTTCCCCCGCCAACGGCACGACCGCGGCCACCCCGGCCATCACCGCGGCAGCCCGCAACGCCGACCGCCGATCCCACATCCCCTGACCGCTCACCACGCCACCCCTCTCGAACCTGGAAGATCAGCTCCAAGTGAAGAGGACTGGTTGTAGCGAGCCGGTATGCACTTTCGCTTATGCCGCCGATATGCGCCGGCGCGCAGTGGAAACGGGCGCGGGACGGGCCGTCGTGGTAGCCGCCCCGCGCCCGCAGGTCAGCGGGTCGAGCGTGCTGTGAACGCTAACACCACCACATCCCGGCCACAAGACCGTCAAGCCCTATCAAGACAACGGGAACAAACCTACTGCCCCGTAACACGAACTCGTTCGCCACTCATGGAGCAACAATCGTCTCAAGTGGATCAATCACTTGACACAACCGACCCTCCACCTCGCCAATGTGAGCGCTAACGAAACACTTGAGTGGAGGCAATGATGCAGGGAAGGTCACGGCGGCTCATCGCCTGCGCCGCCGCGGTGCTCGCCACCGCGCTGCTGCCCACCGCGCCGACAGCGGTCGCGGAGTCCAACGGCGGCACCCGGGTGATGCCCCTGGGCGACTCGATCACCGAGGGGACGCAGGTGCCGGGCGGCTACCGCATCGGGCTGTGGCAGCGGTTCGGTTCCGCGAACCAGCGCGTGGACCTGGTCGGCTCCCAGTTCAACGGCCCGGACTCGCTGGGCGACCACGACCACGAGGGCCACCCGGGCTGGCGCATCGACCAGATCGACGCGAACGTCGTCACGTGGCTGAACAACACCAACCCGCGCACCGTACTCCTGCACATCGGCACCAACGACGTCCTCCAGAACCACGACGTGGCCAACGCCCCGGCCCGCCTGTCCGCCCTGGTCGACAAGATCACCGCCACCGTCCCGAACGCGGACGTCTTCGTCGCCACCATCATCCCGCTGACCAACCAGTCGCAGGAGTCCCTCGCGCGCACCTTCAACGCCTCGATCCCGGGCATGGTCCAGAGCAAGGCCAACGCCGGCAAGCGCGTGCACCTGGTGGACATGCACTCGGCACTCACCACCGCCGACCTGATCGACGGCGTCCACCCCACGGCCGGCGGCTACGACAAGATGGCCGCGAAGTGGTACGAGGCCCTGCAAGCGGTGCCCGGTGCCATCGGCACCGCGAGGCAGCTCGTGGGCGTCCCGTCAGGCCGCTGCGCGGACGTCCCCGCGGCCACCACGACCAACGGCACCCAGCTCCAGCTGTGGGACTGCCACGGCGGCTCCAACCAGACCTGGATTCACACCGCGAGCAACCAGCTCGTCGTCTACGGCAACAAGTGCCTGGACGCCTACGGCTGGGGAACCACGAACGGCACCCAGGCGGCCATCTGGGACTGCACGGGCGGCGCGAACCAACAATGGAACCTCAACGCCAACGGCACCATCACCAGCGCCTTGTCCGGCCTCTGCCTGGACGCCTCCGGCTTCGGCACCGCCAACGGCACCAAGCTCCACCTGTGGACCTGCACCGGTGCGGCCAACCAACAGTGGAGGTTCTGACCGGTAACCGACGGGTCCATTCAGAGGAGGGGTGGTGAAGTTCGAGGCGTTGCACGTATAGCCGTGGCACTGATGACCGGGATGGCTCTCGCCGTAGTGCGATCGCCTCCCGGTGCATTCCAAGGCCAGGGCAACCAGCAGTGGCGGTTCAACGCCGACGGCACCACCACCAGCGTCCAATCAGGACTGCGTCTGGGACGTCTCCGGCTGGCCGGAACCGCGGCCGGCGGTCGGATGCCCGGTCGCTGTCGGGGCGGAATTCTCCGCTCCCGCGAAACGCTCATTCCACAGTGGATGTTCAAAACAGCGAAGCCACGACAATGATCATGCTTCCCGCGGAGACCCGCCGGCCGGAGACGGAGCGCGCCAGGACCGGAACCGCACGGCGTGGAGGCCGGCGCGAATGCTGTGAGTGCCCCCGGTGCGACTCGAACGCACACTGGACGGATTTTGAGTCCGCTGCCTCTGCCGATTGGGCTACGGGGGCCGGTCGGTCTGCACTCTACTCGATCAGGCTGGAGAGGCTGACCGCAGGGTTCACGAACGGACGAGGCGGGTGATGGCGGCGGTCGCCTCGGCCAGTTTCTCGTCGGCCACGTCGCCGCCCTCGGCCACGGCCTGGGCGACGCAGTGCTTCAGGTGCTCGTCCAGCAAGCCCAGGGAGACCGCCTGGAGGGCCTTGGTCGCCGCCGAGATCTGGGTCAGCACGTCGATGCAGTACTCGTCGTTCTCGACCATCCGCTGGAGACCGCGGACCTGGCCCTCGATGCGGCGCAGGCGCTTGAGGAACGCGTCCTTGTCCGCTGTGTAACCGTGCATCGCTCCCGGCCTTCCTACCCTGGGCGGGTACCCCTGCGCTCCAGGATAGGCCACTCGACCGGGTGTGACGGGCACCACGCGGACGTCCGAAGGGCGGCCTCACATTTCGGGGGTGGTGCTTAACGTCCCGAAATGACCCGTCCGGGGGCATCAGTCACATTTTCGGGACGAAAGGTTAGGCGATATTCCTTCCGTGCACTATGGTGTCGACCGGAGCGTGTGGCGCAGATACAAGTCGACGGCAACACGCGCTATGCGAGCACACACGGAGGAACAGTGGCACAGCAGACCGTCGTCCAACTCATCGACGACCTCGACGGCAGCGAAGCCGCCGAGACCGTGACCTTCGCGCTGGACGGTGTGGAGTACTCCATCGACCTGTCCAAGGAGAATGCGGACAAGCTCCGCGACTCCCTGGCCGACTTCGTCGCCAAGGCGCGCCGCGCGGGTGGCCGCAAGCAGCGCAAGGGCAGCGGCAAGAGCACGGTAAAGGCCGGTGACAAGGCCCAGGCCCAGGCCATTCGGGACTGGGCGCGGGCCCAGGGGCACCAGATCTCCGACCGCGGCCGGATTCCCCAGGGACTGGTGGTGCAGTTCCAGGAAGCGCACGCTTCCTGATACCGGGTGTCGTATCCCCTGCGGTGGCGTGCGACGCCGACCGCAGGGGAAAACCCCAGGTCAGCGATTCGCGCGGCCCGGAAAGGCGGTGCCCAGCAGGCGCAGGAGCGCGGTGGCCTTCACCGCCGTCTCCTCGAATTCCTCCGCCGGGTCGGACAGGGCGATGACCGCCCCGCCCACCCCGAAACTCACCTTGTCCCGGTCCACCACCAGCGTCCTGATGACGATGCTGAAGTCGGCCGTTCCGGACAGTGAGAAGTAGCCCAGCGCACCCGAGTAGACACCCCTCGGGCCCGCTTCCAGCCCGTCGATGATCTGCATTGTCCGGATCTTGGGCGCACCCGTCATGGACCCGCCGGGGAACGCCGCCCTAACCGCCGCGACCGCCGAACTGCCCGGCCGAAGTGTCGCCCGAACGGTGCTGACGAGCTGGTGCACGGTCGCGTAGGTCTCCACCGCGAAGATCCGGGGCACCTCGACGCTGCCGACTTCCGCGCAATGGCCCAGATCATTGCGCACCAAGTCCACGATCATCAGGTTCTCGGCGCGGTCCTTCTCGCTGGTCGCCAAGGCTGTGCGCAAAGCTTCGTCCTGCGCGGGCGTCGCGCCGCGCGGGCGGGTGCCCTTGATTGGTTCGGATTCCACGACACCGCGCCGGTCCACCCGGATGAACCGCTCGGGTGAAGTGCTGAGCACCGAGAGAGCACCGAAACGGAGCAACGCCCCGAAGGGTGCGGGGCTTTCGGCGCGCAGGAACCGGTAGGCGTCCCACGGGTCCACCGCGCCCCGCCAGGTCACCATGTTGGTCAGGCACACCTCGTAGGTCTCGCCCGCCGTGATGGCTTCCTGGCAGGCGTCGACCAGCTTCAGGTAGTGCGCCCGGTTGTGCCTGAGCTGGACGGATTCGGCGCGGGCCGGGACGGGGGCAGCCGCGGCGGGCGGTGTGAAACCGGTCAGGAAAGCGGCCGTGCGCTCCAACCAGCCGTCGTCGGACAGCGTCATCAGGTACGTGCGCCGCTCGTGGTGGTCGAACACGACGGCCCGGTCGGCGAACACGAACGCCGCGTCCGGCTGCTCCGAACGGTGGGCCGCCTCGCCGCCGCACTCGGCCTTCAGCTCGTACCCCAGGTAGCCGACCCAGCCCAGCGCGAACTCGAACGGGACGTCGGGCCGGGCCACCCGCCACGCCGCCAGGTCGGCCTCCAGCCACGACAGGAACGGCCCGTTGAACTCCTCGTCGCCCACCCGCACCCGGCGGGTCCACACGTCGTAGGTCGCCACCCGGGCCAGCGGCCCGCTCGCGTCCCCCATGACCGAGAACCGGCCCCGCTCCCCCGCCAGGCTGCTGTCCAGCCAGAACGCGTCCTCAGAGCCCCCGTAGAGGGCCTGGAACACCGCTTCGGGGTCGGGGTGGACGTCCAGCCGCCGCACCAGCACCTCGTGCGTCACCGGGGGCGGCGTGGGCACGGCCAGCGGCTCGGGGGTGGCGGCGGAGAATCCGCCGGTGAGGTCGCGGAAGTTGGCCAGCAGCTCGTGGCCGTGCTCGGTGCAGATGGACTCGGGGTGGAACTGCACGCCCCACACCGGCCGGGACCGGTGCCGCACGCCCATCAGCACGTCGTCGGTGTCCGACCAGGCGATCGCCTCCAGCGACGGCGGCAGGTCGGTGACGGCCAGCGAGTGGTAGCGGACCACGGTCAGCGGCGACGGCAACCCGGCGAACACGTCGACCCCGGTGTGCCGGACCCGGTCGACCACGCCGTGCCGGGGCGGGACCAGCCCCACGGAGGCGCCTTCGGCCAGGCACAGCCCCTGGTGGCCCAGGCACACGCCGAGCAGCGGCAGGTCGGCGTGCTCGACGACGGAGCGGCACAGGCCGAAGTCGGCCCGGTTCTGCGGGCGCCCGGGACCCGGTGAGATCACCACGTTGTCGAACCGGCGCAGGTCGGACAGCCGGAAGCCCGGGTCGTCGTTGGTGATGACGACCGGTTCCCGCCCGTTCACCCGAGCCAGGTACTGGAACAGGTTGAAGGTGAACGAGTCGTAGTTGTCGATGAGCAGGGTCCGCATGGCAAACAGCAGGCTACCTGCCCAAACACCCGGATGGAGTACCCCTGCGGGGCCGGTCGCGAGAGACCGGCCCCGCAGGTCCTTCCCCGACTCAGTCCAGGTGGAACTTCCGCTCCGTCGCCAGCTTCGCGAGCTGGTCGGCGGTGAACGGCAGCTCGGCCAGCGCCGGGTGGCCCGACCGGCGGAACTCGCGGCTCTGCGCGATCACGACCAGCGTGCCGTCGTCGTGCTTGTGGATGGCGGCCTCGTCCATGCCGTTGATGTCGTACGGACCCTCACCGGACGGCCCGGCGGTCAGGTGGGCGACCTTCTTGCCGTCGACGTCGACCAGCCGGCACTCGCCGCGGCTGATCGTCCACACCGCCTGCTTCGCCTCGCACGGCGACGAGACGTCCGCGAACCGGTTGCCCTTGGTGAGGACCAAGATCCACAGCTTGCCCACGCCGGACGTGCCGTCCTGGGTGACCGGCGTGGTGCCCATGTACTCCCAGACCTGCTTGTCACCGTCGTAGTAGTCCTCGAACTGCGACTGGGTGTAGCGCATCGGGCCGTGCCAGGTCTCGGGCGTGTCGCCCGGGGTCAGGGGCTCCTTGTCCACCGCCTCGTAGGTCGGCGGCAGGGACGCGCCCAGGTCGTTGAGCACCTGGACGGACTTGTCGGCGCGCGGACCGGAGCGGGCCGTGCGGTCGGTCTGCCCGTCCGGCCACTCCGGCTTGCCCGACGCGTCGACGGAGGCGCTGGGCGGCGGCGACGCGGTCGGCGACACCGAGGGCGACGCCGACGGTGGGGGCGGAGCCGTCGTGGTCAGCGGTGGTCCGCCGGCCTCGGTGGTGCCGCCGCCGGTGAACTGCGGCACCAGCACCGCGCCCACGGCGATCGCCACCACGGCGAGCCCCGCCACACCGCCCGTCCACGCCGTCTTGCGCCGGCGCCGGGCCGCCCGACCGGCCGCCACCGCGCCCTCGGGGCTCATCGGAGGCGGCGGGCTGCTCGCCACCATCGCGTCCTGCAACGCGCTCTTCAGCTCGTGCTCGTTCATCGCACCATTTCTCCCTGCTGCGGGGTGATCAGGCCGCGCAGCGTCTGCAGCCCCCGCGCGGCCTGGCTTTTCACCGTTCCCTCGGAACAGCGCAGTGCCCTGGCGGTCTCCTCCACCGACAGGTCTTCCCAGTACCTGAGGACGAGGACGGCGCGCTGCCGCGGCGGGACCTTGGCCAGTGCCGCCAGCAGCACCAACCGGTCCTCCGCGGACCCGCGACCGACGCTCGCGGTCTCCGGCGTCGTGTCGCTCACGCGCTCCTTGCGGAACCAGCCCCGGCGCAGGTCGGACACGAACGTCCGGACCAGCGTCTGCCGGGTGTAGGCGTCGAGTGCCTCGTGCCGGTTGATCCGCTTCCAGGCCACGTAGAGCTTCGTGAACGTGGCCTGAACCAGGTCCTCGGCACGGTGCCAGTCGCCGCACAGCAGGTACGCCGTGCCGCGCATGGCCTCGGACCGCGCCGCGAAGTACTCCGCGAACGCGGTGTCCCGATCACCCATCTGTCCTCCCCATCCAGCGGTACCGGGTTAGTCACGCTCGCGGCGGGCCGGCGGGTTGCATCCCGTTCACGAGTTTCGTGGAGACTGGTTGCCAGAGACTCTGGGAGGCCGGGCGTTGTTGTTCTTGTTGCTGTTCACGGTCGTGATGGGGTCCGCGCACTACTACGTGTGGCGGCGGGCCGTGCGGAACACGACCGCCCCCGGCCGGGCCCGGCGGATCGGCACCGCGGCGGTCGTCGGGCTGTTCGCCCTCATGATCGCCGGGCTGCTGGTCGAGACGCCGGTGCTGTCGTGGCCGGGGTACATCTGGCTGGCCTGCGTGTTCTACCTGGCCGTGGTGTTCGGCGTCCTGGAAATCCCGCGACTGGCGCTCAACCGGACCACCCGCCGGAAGGTGCCCATCCGCGAGGTCGCGTCGGTGGGTCGGGCCTCGTCTTCCGGCGATCACGCTTTTCGATCGTCGGAAGACGAGGCCCGACGTGCCGACTTTCGGGCGACCTCGCCCGCCGCGACGGAGGAGCGGCAATTCAACGCAGGTCGCAGGCTGTTCATCGCACGTTCACTGGCTGTTGCGGGTGGGGTGGCGACGGCCGGCATCGTCGGGTACGGGGCGACGGAGGCGTTGAGTGCGCCGCGTATCAAGACGGTCCCGGTGAACCTGACGAAGTTGGACCGGAGGCTTGCGGGATACCGCATCGCCGTCGTCAGCGACATCCACCTCGGCCCGCTGCTCGGCCGCGCGCACACCGAGCGGATCGTGCGGATGATCAACGAGCTGCAGCCGGACCTGGTGGCCGTCGTCGGCGACCTCGTGGACGGCACGGTCGAGCAGCTCGGCGAGGCGGCGGCGCCGCTGCGCGACCTGGTGAGCACGCACGGCACCTACTTCGTCACCGGCAACCACGAGTACTACTCGGGCTTCGAGCCCTGGCTGGCCGAACTCGACCGGTTGGGCGTCCACCCGCTGCGCAACGAGCGGGTGCGGATCGAACGGGCGGGCGCCTCGTTCGAACTGGCCGGTGTGAACGACGTGACGGGCACGAACTTCCAGGACGGTCCGGACTTCGCCCGGGCGCTGGACGGCCGCGACCCGGCCAGTCCCGTCGTGCTGCTGGCGCACCAGCCGGTGCAGGCGCACGAGGCCGCCAAGCACGGCGTGGACCTCCAGCTGTCCGGCCACACGCACGGCGGGCAGATGTTCCCGTTCCACCTCGCGGTGGGCCTCCAGCAGCCCGTCCGCAGTGGCCTGGAGGTGGTGGACGGGGTGCAGGTCTACACCACCAACGGGGCCGGTTTCTGGGGTCCGCCGGTCCGCGTGGGCGCCCCGCCCGACATCTCGTTGGTGGAGCTGCATCACAACTTCGCGTCCCGATAGGGCGATCTTCACCGAAACCGCTTAGAGTGGACGGCCGTGCCAACATGCGGTTGCGGAGGGGGACCCCTAGCGAGATGAAGACGAGCTTTGCCGGCCAACGGCTTGATCACGAGGCAACAGCTCGTATTCGTCGTTTCCTGGACCATGAGCAACCCGGCACGCCCTGCCTGGTCATCGACCTCCCCACGGTTCGCGACCGCTTCACCGCGATCCGCGACGCCCTGCCCGGGGTAGGGATCTTCTACGCCGTCAAGGCGAACCCGACGCCCGAGGTGGTCGAGCTGCTCGCCGCCGAGGGGTGCAGCTTCGACGTGGCCAGCCCCAACGAGATCGACCTGTGCCTGGCCCGCGGGGCCGCGCCGGGGACCATCTCCTACAGCAACCCCATCAAGAAGGCCCGGGACATCGCCTACGCGTACTCGCGCGGCGTGCGGATCTTCGTTTCCGACAGCGAGCAGGACGTGCGGGCGCTGGCCGAGCACGCGCCCGGCTCGTCGGTCATGCTGCGCATCCAGGTCGACAGCCGGGGTTCGACGTACCCGTTCGGGAAGAAGTTCGGCTGTTCGCCCGAGATGGCGACGGATCTCCTGCGCCTGACCGGGGAACTGGGCCTGGTGCCGCTGGGCGTCGCATTCCACGCGGGTTCGCAGCAGTTGGCCACGGACGGCTGGGACGGCGCGATCGCCGACGCCGCCGAGATCACCGCGAAGCTGCGCGCCGAGGGCGTCGAGCTGAGCACGGTGAACCTCGGGGGTGGTCTGCCCGCGGGCTACCTGGACCCGTTGCCGTCGCTGGCCGACTACGCCGCCGGCATCAAGGCCTCACTCGCCCGCCACTTCGGGGACGACGTGCCCAAGGTGATGATCGAGCCCGGTCGCGCGGTGGTCGCCGAGTCCGGCGTGCTGCGCTCCGAAGTGGTGCTGGTGGCGAAGAAGTCCTATTCGGACGATCGCCGCTGGGTGTTCCTCGACATCGGGCGCTACGGCGGTCTGGCGGAGACGGAAGGCGAAGCGATCGCCTACCCGTTGCGAACCAGCCGCGATGGTGTTTCCCTGGACGAGGGGCCGACGGGCCCCGTGGTGATCGCCGGTCCGACGTGCGACGCGGACGACGTGCTGTACCAGACCACCTGCTACGAGCTGCCGATGGAGCTGCGAGCGGGCGATCACGTCGACCTGATGTGCGCCGGCGCGTACACGGCGAGCTACTCCTCGGTGGCGTTCAACGGCTTCGAGCCGTTGGCCACGTACTGCGTGCGGTGAGCGCGCTCAAGGTTTGTTCGAAGCTTCACCCTTCTGAAGATGTTTGGAGTGATTGATGTCCGGACTCCCGTGCGAATCCGAGCCGGTTGGCTTGTTCGCAGGACAGCACGTGCTGGCCGAGCTGGAAGGTGTCAGCCCGGAACTGCTCGACGACGAGCAGTTCCTGCGACACGCCCTCGGCGAGGCGCTCACCCAGGCTGATGCCACGGTGTTGGAGGTGGTCTCCAAGCAGTTCGAGCCGCAGGGGGTCACCGTGCTGGCCCTGCTGTCGGAGTCGCACGCGTCCATCCACACCTATCCGGAAGTCGGAGCGGTGTTCGTGGACGTGTTCACCTGCGGCACACGGGCCAAGCCCGCGCTCGCGGTGCAGCTCCTGGCCGAGGCGCTGGGTGCCCGTTCCGCACGCACGGACATGATCAGCCGGGGCACCCAGGTCCCCGCGCTCGTCGGTGAGGAGAAGGCGTCTTGATCCGCGAACCGCTCGCGGCCGGTTTGACCAGGGTCTGGGAGGTCGACGAGGTCGTCGTCGACACCCAGACGAAGTTCCAGCACCTGGTGATCGCCCGCACCGCCCAGGGGTTGTCGCTGTTCTGCGACGACGACCGGCAGAGCACCGAGTTCAGCCAGCTGACCTACCACGAGGCGCTGATGGTCCCGGCGCTCCTGCTCGCGGACCGCGTGGACCGCGTGCTGGTCATCGGGTCCAGCGAGGGCGTGGTGTGCCAGATGGCGGTGGCCGCGGGCGCGTCGGTGGTCGACCACATCGACATCGACGAAGAAGCCGTGAAGCTGTGCGCCGAGCACCTGCCCTACGGCTACACGCCGGAGGAGCTGGCGGCGGCCGAGCAGGGTGACGGCCCGGTCCGCGTGCAGTACATCGACGGCTACGAGTACATCCGGACGACGTCGGAGCGCTACGACATCGTCCTGGTGGACCTGCCGGACGAGCGCGAGGAGGAGGCGCAGCACAACCGCCTGTACGGCGAGGAGTTCCTGGCCATGTGCAAGGCCCTCCTCACCCCGGGCGGCGTGGTGGTCTCCCAGGCCGGCTGCCAGACCATGTGGCGCAACACCACGTTGAAGCGGATGTGGCAGCGCTTCAACGACGTGTTCGCGACGGTGGCGTACTACGGCTCCGACGAGCACGAGTGGGCCTACCTGTTCGGCCGCGCGGACGAGGTCGCCGACCCGACCGCGCTGATGACCGAGCGCCTGAAGGAGTGCGGTTACCAGCCGGAGACGATCGACGACCTGGCCCTGCTGGGCAACTCGATCCCCCCGTACCAGGTCCGCAACGCCTGACGTGAGCCGAGGGCCGCTTCCCGTTGTCCGACAGCGGGAAGCGGCCCTTTCGCTCAGGCCAGGGACTTCTTGAGGAAGTCGACCTGGAGCAGCAGCAGGTTCTCGGCCACCTGTTCCTGCGGGGTCATGTGCGTGACGCCCGACAACGGCAGCACCGTGTGCGGCCTGCCAGCGGCCAGGAGTGCCGAGGACAGGCGCAGTGTGTGTGCGGCAACGACGTTGTCGTCGGCCAACCCGTGCACGATCATCAACGGGCGCTCCAGCTTCGGCGCGTCCTCGATCAGCGAGTTGCTGTCGTAGACCTCCGGCTTCTCGTCCGGGTGACCCAGATACCGCTCGGTGTAGTGGGTGTCGTACAGGCGCCAGTCCGTCACGGGTGCGCCCGCGATGCCCGCGTGGAAGACGTCCGGCCTGCGCAGGACCGCCAACGCCGACAGGTAACCGCCGTACGACCAGCCGCGGATGCCCACCCTGGTCAGGTCGAGGTCTTCTTCCTGCGCCGCAACGGCTTGCAGCGCGTCCACCTGGTCTTCGAGGGTGGCGCCGGCGAAGTCGAAGGCGATCGAACGCTCCCACTCCGGCCCGCGGCCCGGGGTGCCCCGGCCGTCGACCACGAGCACCGCGAAGCCCTGGTCGGCCAACCACTGTGAAGCCAGGTAAGCGTTTCGGGCGTACAGGACGCGCTGCGCGTGCGGCCCGCCGTACGGGTCCAGCAGGACCGGCAGCTTGGTGCCCTTCACGTGGTCCCGGGGGAACAAGAGAGCGGCGCGGAGGTCGCGTTCGCCCACGGTCAGCAGGCGGACTTCCGGCGTCAGGACCGGAGTTTCGGCGTGGGACGGGATTTCGTGGCCGCCGACGGTCGTCTTAGCGCCGAAGTGGTCCAAGCCGCTACGCGACAGGACCACCGTGTCAGCACCACGTGCCACGCCATAAACACCCGGCTCCGTGGACAGGCGCTCCACCGAATCGGCCGTGACGCGGTAGACGTGGACCTGGGTCGGGTCGTCGGTGGACGCGGTGACCAGGACGTCGTCGGCGACCTCGACCACCGAGCGGACCTGGAAGTCGTCCGGGGTCCACGGGGTGCCGTCGACCACCAGGCGGTTCGCGCCGTCCACCGGGAGGACCTGCACGAGCTTGCCGTCCGGGGTCCACGCGGGCGCGCCGGGGAAGATCTCCAGCCAGACGGGGTCGGAGTTGTCGGCCACGACCTCCACTCCGTCGGGCGTCACCGCCAGGACCTGCACCCGGCGCTGGTCCCGGCTCTGCACCTGAAGGAGCGGGCGGCCGTGGGCGGACCAGGTAGCCGTGTTCAGGTACGGGAAGGACTCGTGGTCCCACACCACCGGGGTCCGGGTGCCGTCCAGCGCCAGGACGAAGACCTCGACGACCGCGTTCGGCGTGCCGGCCGCCGGGTAGGCGATCTCGGCGGCGGGGGTGGCCGGGTTGGCCGGGTCGGCGATGTGCCAGCGGGTGACCGGGGAGTTGTCGACGCGGGCGGCCAGGACGTGCTCGCCGTCCGGGGAGAACCAGTAGCCGCGGTAGCGGCCCATCTCCTCGGCCGCCACGAACTCCGCCAGGCCCCACGTGACGTCGGCGCCGTCCGGCTCGGCGAGCACGAGGTCTTCGCCCGACTCCAGGTCCATGACGTGCAGCGCGCCGCCGGTGACGTAGCCGACGCGGCGGCCGGTCGGGTCCAGGCGCGGGTCGATGACGCTGCCGGGTGCGGACAGCTCGCGGACCACGCCGGTCGCCAACTCGACCACGAACAGTCGGCCGGACAAGGCGAACGCGGCCTGCCGGCAGTCCGCGTCGGTCGCGTACCCCACGATGCCCGCCGCCTGCTCCCGGCTGCGCTCACGGCGCGCGCGTTCCTCGGGTGACAGGTCTTCCGGGTCGGTCAGCAGGTCGTTCGGGTCCACCAGCAACCGCTCGGTCCCGGTGGCGGTGTCGAACGCCCACAGCCCGTTCGCGCGGCTCGTGGCCGCGGCGGTGCGCAGGAAGTACACGTGGCCACCGTCGGGTGCGACGGTGAAGTTCCGGGGAGCGCCAAGGGTGAACCGCTGGGTGCGCGCTTGCTGGCGCGGGAAGGAGATCTCGTTGCCCACCGGGACAGCCTAGGCGGGCGGCGGCGGCTAGTCTGCGGGCCATGCGTCTGGTCTGGCTCGCCGCGGCCCTGGTGGTGGCCGGGTGTTCGTCGTCCGGGTCGGCCGACGACCGGTTCCTGCCCGACTCCACCAGCCCCCAGTCCGCGGCCGAACTGGAGGCCAACGCCGGGGTCCGCCTGCCCTCGGGCACGGTCCTGCTGTCGGCGGCCCGCACGTCGCTCAGCGGCGGGCTGGAGAGCCGGGTGATGGCGCAACTGCGGATGCCCGCGTCCGCCGTGCCGAGGTTCCTGGCCAACAGCGGGTTCGAGGCGGCCGTGCCGGACCAGCGCACGATCACCGACAAGGACTTCCCGGACAGCGGCACGTGGCACCCGGACAAGGCGACGAAGGTCGCCGGGGTGATCGACGGCAACCGCAAGGTCATGGTGGACCTCGGCCACCCCGAGGACGTGACCGTCTACGTGGTCACCTTCCAGTCCTGACCGCACTCCTCCTAACCGCGCCGGAGCCCCTGTCTTGGGCCGCCGCTGAACCGCGCCCGTGACCGGGCCGTAATCGTCGGTGAGCGACCGACGCCATCGAGGAGGAGTTGAGTGTGATCCGACGAAACCGCATCGCCATCGCCGCAGCGGGTGGCATGGCGGCCGTGCTCGCGCTGGTCATGTGGAGTTCCAACGCGGTCGGCGTGCAGGGCACGAACGTCGCGCAGACCGAGCAGGTGGGCGCCGCCGCGCAGGCCGACTACGGGGACGTCCCACCGGCACCTCCGGCCGCGGAGACCCCCGCCGAGCAGCAGGAACCCGCCGCCGAAACGACCGAGGAGACCCCGGCCGGCCAGGCCGCGCCCGCGCCGTCCGGGCCGGGCGTCACGCTGGTGGCCAAGAGCGTGCCGAAGATGGGCGATGTCGTGCAGGACGGCGACGGCCGCACGCTGTACCGGTTCGACAAGGACACGCCGAACCCGCCGAAGTCCAACTGCGAGGGCAAGTGCGCGGAGACCTGGCCGCCGCTGCTGGCCAACGGCGCGCCGAAGCTGGAGGGCGTCGACCCGGCGCTGGTCGGCACGGTGAAGCGGGCCGACGGGACCGAGCAGGTGACGCTGGCGGGCTGGGCGCTGTACACGTACTCGAAGGACGAGGCGCCGGGCCAGTGGAAGGGCCAGGGCGTGGGCGGCACGTGGTTCGTCGTGCAGCCCGACGGCAAGCGCAACGTGGAGTGCCTGCCGCCCGGTGTGGCGGTTCCCTCAGGAGCCTGAATCCCCAAGAACATGACCCCCGGCCTGGGGTTGGGCCGGGGGTCATGTCATGCGCTGTGTTGAATTGACCCGCCTCCGGCGGGTCGGCGAGGTCGCACCCTTACAGGTTGGGGTAGAGCGGGTGCTTCGCGGCCAGCACCTCGACCCGCGAACGCAGCTCAGCGAGATCGGCGGAAGGCTGCAAAGCGGTCGCGATGATGTCGGCGACCTCCGCGAAGTCCGCCGCGCCGAAGCCGCGCGTGGCCAACGCCGGGGTGCCGATGCGCAGGCCCGAGGTGACCATCGGCGGGCGCGGGTCGTTCGGGACGGCGTTGCGGTTGACCGTGATGCCCACCTCGTGCAGCCGGTCCTCGGCCTGCTTGCCGTCCAGCTCCGAGTTCACCAGGTCGACCAGCACCAGGTGCACGTCCGTGCCGCCGGTCAGCACCTTCACGCCGGCGGCCGCCGCGTCGGGCTGGGACAGCCGGTCGGCGAGGATCTTCGCGCCCTCGACCGTGCGGCGCTGGCGGTCGGCGAACTCCGGGGACGCGGCGTGCTTGAACGCCACCGCCTTGCCCGCGATCACGTGCTCCAGCGGACCGCCCTGCTGGCCGGGGAACACCGCCGAGTTGATCTTCTTGGCGAGGTCCGCCTCGTTGGTCAGGATCACGCCGCCGCGCGGGCCGCCGAGGGTCTTGTGCGTCGTCGTCGTGACGACGTGGGCGTGCGGCACCGGGCTCGGGTGCAGGCCCGCCGCCACCAGACCGGCGAAGTGGGCCATGTCCACCAGCAGGTACGCGCCCACCGAGTCGGCGATCCGGCGGAACTCCGCGAAGTCCAGCTGCCGCGGGTAGGCCGACCAGCCCGCCACGATCAGCTTCGGCCGGTGCTCCTGCGCCAGCGCCTCGACCTCGGCCATGTCCACCCGCCCGTCCACATCGGACACGTGGTAGGGCACGACGTTGTAGAGCTTGCCGGAGAAGTTGATCCGCATGCCGTGGGTCAGGTGGCCGCCGTGCGCCAGGTCCAGGCCCAGGATGGTGTCACCGGGCTGGAGCAGGGCGAACATGGCGCACGCGTTGGCCTGCGCGCCCGAGTGCGGCTGCACGTTGGCGTAGCCCGCGCCGAACAGCTCCTTGACCCGCGCGATGGCCAGCCGCTCGATGACGTCGACGTTCTCGCACCCGCCGTAGTAGCGGCGGCCCGGGTAGCCCTCGGCGTACTTGTTGGTCAGCACCGAGCCCTGCGCCTGGAGCACCGACACCGGCGTGAAGTTCTCCGACGCGATCATCTCCAGCGTGCCCTGCTGCCGGCGCAGCTCGGCCGCGACCGCGTCGGCGACCTCGGGGTCGAACTCCGCGAGGGAGGTGTTGAAGTGCTCGGACATGTGGGACCTCTCCCTACGAGTTGCGCTTGTAGAACGGCAGGGCGACGACCTCCACGGGCTCCTGCCGGCCCCGGACGTCGACGGACAGCTTGGTGCCGGGCTCGGCGTGCGCGGGCGGCACGTACGCCATCGCCACCGAGTACCCCAGCGTCGGCGACAGCGCGCCGCTGGTGACCTCGCCGATGGCCGTGCCGTCGACGTCCAGCACGGCGTACCCGTGGCGCGGCGCGCGGCGGGACTCGGTCTTCAGCCCGACCAGCTTGGCCTCGACGCCCGCCTCGGCCACCTTGGCCAGCGGCTCGCGGCCGACGAAGTCGCCCGGCTTGTCCAGCTTCACCACGCGGCCCAGGTTGGCGTGGTAGGGCGTGCGGGAGGTGCTCAGCTCGTTGCCGTACAGCGGCATCCCGGCCTCCAGGCGCAGGGTGTCGCGGCAGCCCAGGCCGGCCGGCTTGAGGTCGTGCGGCTTGCCCGCTTCGAGGAGCGCCTGCCACACGTGCGGGGCGTCGGCCGGGGCCAGGAACAGCTCGAAGCCGTCCTCGCCGGTGTAGCCGGTGCGGGCCAGCAGCGCGGGCTTGCCGGCCACCTCGGTCGGGTAGGAGGCGTAGTACTTGACCTTCGACAGGTCCGTCTCGGTCAGGCCCTCCAGGATGGCGACCGCCTTGGGGCCCTGCACGGCCAGCAACGCGTAGTCGGTGGACTTGTCCTCGACGGTGGTGTCGAAGCCCTCGGCGCGCTCCTTCAGGGCGTCGAAGACGACGGCCGCGTTGGAGGCGTTGGCGACGACCAGGTACTCCTGGTCACCGGTGCGGTACACGATCAGGTCATCGATCACGCCGCCGTCGGCCTGGCAGATCATGGTGTAGCGGGCGCGGCCGACGCCGATCGCGGACGCGTGGCCGACCAGGGCGTGGTCGAGCGCGGCGCCGGCCTGCGGGCCGGTCAACACGATCTCACCCATGTGGGTCAGGTCGAACAGGCCCGCCGACGTGCGCACGGCGTGGTGCTCGGCCAGCTCGCTGTCGTAGCGCAGCGGCATCCGCCAGCCCGCGAAGTCGGTGAACTGGGCGCCCAGCGCCTCGTGCTCGGCGTGCAGCGGCGTCCGGCGGGTTTCCACGGGGTCCTCCCTGAAGGCGGGCACGGCAGCGTCGCCGACCGGGTGGGTCGGCCTGCCGCTACGAAGGATGACACGGTCCATCGAGACTCCTCGTCCGAGTGAGCCTCCCCCTCTGTCATGAGCCTGAGAGCTTCACCGCGACCCCGCACGTCGGCGAGGGCGGCTTGCACCGTGGGCGAGGCGCCGGGCGCCTGCTTTCCAGAGTTGCCTTCGTCTGCGCGGTGACGGTGCCTGAGAGATTCCGGGGAGGAGTTGCTCCTTCGGCGCCCCGTGGTGCGTGGGGACTCTCCCGCGCGACATCGACGGCCGTGTTCAGTTGGTACCGCCAGACGCTAGTTGTGCCTGGCCAGACCAGTCAACACGGGTCCGGTCGACACAGACCCGGTCGACACGGTCACAGGGCGCGCTCGAGGCGGACGCTCTCCACGACCTTGCGCTCGGCGTAGAAGGACACGAACGGGATCGTGCCCGCGAGCAGCACCAGGGCCGTGCCCTTGAGCGACCAGCGCGCCTTGAGCGCCAGGTCGACCGTGATGACGAGGTAGATCGCGTACAGGAAGCCGTGCACCGGGCCGACGACCTTCATCATGCCGTCGCTGTCGCCCACGTACTTGACCAGCATCGCCGCCACGAGCAGGAGCAGGCCCACACCGACCACGTAAGCCATGAACCGGAACCGGCCCAACGCACCGCTCATCGCCCTACCGACCGCCTTCGCTCACCGCTGGTCCCGCGCGTGGAGTTCGCGGAGGTAGCGGTTGTAGGCCGCCAGCTCGTCGTCCTCGTCGTCGTGCGCGGGTGTCCTGACGGGCTCCACGGTAACGACCGGCTCCTGAGCGGCCGGCACCGGCTCCCCGACCACCTGCGTGGACGTGTCGGCGCCCACAGCGGCGGCGTCCTCGGCCCTGCGCTGGGCGGCGAGCTTGCGCATCCGCCACACCATGAAGGCCGGGAACAGGCCGAACAGGGGCCACTGGAAGACGTAGCCGAGGTTCTGGAACGTCCCACCGGCCTGCGAGAACCGCTCCCACTGCCAGTACGCGAGCCCGCAGCACACCACCAGCGAGAGCAAGCACACAGCGCCGATCGCCACCGGTGTCCAATTGCGCTCGCCCCGCTCGCGCGGCGAGGTCGCCCGGGGGTCGGCAGTTCGAGCCTGATCCGCCGCGGATCGAAAAGCGTGATCGTCGTCGGATGAGTCTCGACCTACCGACGCGACCTCGCGGGGAGGAGGGGTGGTCACGCCTCAAGAGTACTTCGGGCCACCGACAAGGCGACCGCCAACCGGGATGGGCTCCCCGCACAGGAGCCCGCCCTCCCGGATCACGCTAGTCCCGACCACGCCGCGCCCTCACCGCGCGACGCCCTTGCGCTGCGCCACGCTCGCGCGTGGCGCGTTCGACATCACGCAACGCCGTCCCGGCGCTGCCGCTGCAACCTGGCCACGCACCAGGCCGCCGCACTGCCCCGACGCAGGTGCTGGAGCACCGTCATCGGCCCGAGCCGACGTCCCAGGTCGGCGGGCGTGAGCCCGGCGGCCCGGTAGTCGAGGGCGCGCTGGTCCAACGGGCTGATGCCCGCGTCCCACCACGCCTCCGCCTCGGACAGGTCGCCCACGAGCTGCCAGTAGCTCGCGGCGGCGGCGAGCAGGACCTCGGGCACCTCGGGCGCCCGCTTCCGCATCGCCGCGACGTAGGCCGGGTCCGCGGACTCGACCTTCACCAGCCCCCGCGGTCCGCCGTTCGCCCGCTGCACGGGGATGCCCGGCGCGGACGGCGGGGCCTCGGCCAGCCACTCGTCCTTGATCCGGTTCACCTCGCGCAGCTCGGCGTCGTCCGAGCGCTCGGCCGCCCACTGCCGCAGCAGCTCGTCGACTCCGGAGTCCTCGACCATTCTGCCTCCTCGTCGGTCGAAGATCAGCCAATGCAGCGCACCGTATTAGCGGGTACCGGCAACCGCTAGACCCTGGTTTGTCAAAAACCCTGTTACCAGCACGTTATAGCCCTCATTCCACCCAGACGGTCCAACGGGGGAGGCAGCCCGTCACGGATGGTGAGCAGACCATTGATGATCTGTCAGGTGGACTAGTTGAACAGGCTCCGGACGAACGTGATGATCGACTCGGCGCCCTGGCGCAGCCAGCCGAGGGCCGTCTTGACCGCCTCGGCGGACTGGTCGGGCTGGGTGATCAGGAGGAACAGCAGCAGCGCGACGGCCGCCAGCGTCACCACCTTCTTGACGTTCACCGGTGTCTCTCCGTCCGTTCACAGGTGCGCGGTGACGGGCCCGCGCGCCCGCCGTGTTACCCCACATGGTCCCTCATTCACCCGGACGATGAGCCCAGAACCCGCCGTGATCCCACGACCGGGGGTAGCGGGAGGCACGCTGCCACGCGGGGCCCGTGACCCGCATCACCCGAACGGCCGATCAAGAGGTCCCCGGCGTCCGCCGATGACCAGGGTGCGGGCCACTCGCCCCACTCCCCCCAGCACGGACACCGAGGTTCCGCCACTCGTCGGCAATCGCAGAGCACATCACCCGCTTGCGCGACACACGCACCGTGTGTCATTGGGCCGAGGCACGGCCGTCCATTTCCCGGCACCACTCCGGACGATTAGTCGCACCCTTTTCGCATTAGCCCACGACACCGGACCGTCGCAGTTCCGCAATATCCGCTTCACCCAGTCCGAGGGACGCCAGCACCTCGTTCGTGTGGTGCCCCGCCGAGGGCGGCACGGACGGTGCACCGGCCGGGGTGCGGTCGAAGCGCGGCGCGGGTCCCGGCTGGGCCAAGCCCCCGACCTCGACGAACGTCCCGCGCGCCCGGTTGTGCGGGTGCGCCGGCGCCTCGTCGGGCGCGAGCACGGGCGCCAGGCACGCGTCACTGCCCTCCGCCAGCGCCGCCCACTCGTCCCTCGTCCGGGTGGCCACCGCCTCGGCGATCCGCGCCCGCAGGGCGGGCCACTGGGCCGGGTCGTGCCGGTTGGGCACGTCCGAGTCGGCCAGCCCGAGCAGTGCCAGGAGATCCGCGTAGAACTTCTCCTCCAGCGCGCCGATGCTGACAAACTTTCCATCCGCTGTGGCATAAACGTCGTAGAACGGCGCACCGCCGTCGAGGAGGTTGGTGCCCCGCTCGCCGCCCCACGCCCCGGCGGCCTTCATGCCGTGCAGGAACGTCGTCAGCAGCGCCGCGCCGTCCACCATGGCCGCGTCCACCACCTGCCCGCGCCCGGACCGCTCCCGCTCGTACAGGGCCGCCAGGACGCCCAGCGCGAGCAGCAGCCCGCCGCCGCCGAAGTCGCCGATGACGTTGAGCGGCACCGTGGGCGGCTGCCCGGCCCGGCCGATCGGCTCCAGCGCGCCCGCCAGGGCGATGTAGTTGATGTCGTGGCCCGCCCGGTCGGCCAGCGGGCCGTCCTGGCCCCAGCCGGTCATCCGGCCGTAGACCAGCCGCTGGTTGCGCGCCAGGCACTGGGCCGGCCCGATGCCCAGCCGCTCGGTCACGCCCGGCCGGAAGCCCTCCACCAGCACGTCGGACCGCTCCACCAGCTTGAGCACCAGCTCCGCGCCCTCGGGCCGGCGGATGTCCACGCCGATGGACCGCCGGCCGCGCCCGAGCACGTCGCCGGGCACCTCCAGCCCGCCGGACACCCGGTCCACCCGGACCACGTCCGCGCCCAGGTCCGCGAGCACCATGCAGCCGAACGGCGCGGGCGCGAGCCCGGCCAGCTCGACCACCTTCAACCCCGCCAGCGGCCCGCCCACTAGAGCGACCTCGCGATGATTTCCTTCATGATCTCGTTCGTCCCGCCGTAGATCTTCTGGACGCGGGCGTCCGCCCAGGCCCGGGCGATCGGGTACTCGGTCATGTAGCCGTACCCGCCGAACAGCTGCACGCACTCGTCCACGACCCGGCACAGCCGCTCGGTGGACCACCACTTGGCCATCGCCGCCGTGGGCACGTCGAGCTTGCCTTCGAGATGCGCCTCGATGCACTCGTCGACGAACGCCCTGGTCACGCGGGCCTCTGTGGCGCACTCGGCGAGGGTGAACCGGGTGTTCTGGAACTTGATCAGCTCCCGGCCGAACGCGGTGCGGTCCTTGACGTAGTCGACGGTCAGGTCGACGGCGGCCTCGATGCCCGCGATGGACGCCACCGCGATGATCAGCCGCTCCTGCGGGAGCTGCTGCATGAGCTGGATGAAGCCCTGGCCCTCGGACGAGCCGAGCAGGTTCTCGGCGGGCACGTGGACGTCGTCGAAGAACAGCTCCGCGGTGTCCTGGCCCTTCAGGCCGACCTTGTCCAGCACCCGGCCGCGCCGGAAGCCCGGCGTCGACGCCGTCTCGACGACCAGCAGGGAGATGCCGGTCGCGCCCTGGCCCGGGTCGGTCTTGGCGACCACGATGACGAGGTCGCACTGGGCGCCGTTGGTGATGAAGGTCTTCGAGCCGTTGATGACGTACCCGTCGTCGCGCCGGATGGCCCGGGTCTTGACGTTCTGCAGGTCCGACCCGCCGCCTGGCTCGGTCATCGCTATCGCGCCCACGAACTCGCCGCTCGCGAGCTTCGGCAGCCAGCGGTGCTTCTGCTCCTCGGTACCGTAGGCGTTGATGTAGTGCGCCACGATGCCGCTGTGCACGCTGTTGCCCCACGCGCTGTCACCGGCGCGCGCCTGCTCCTCCAGCAGCACCGCCTCGTGCGCGAACGTGCCGCCGCCACCGCCGTACTCCTCCGGGATGGACAGGCACAGCAGGCCCAGTTCGCCCGCTTTGTTCCAGAACTCCCGGTCGACCTGCTTCTGCGCGGCCCAGCGCTCCTGGTTGGGGACCGATTCCTTCTCGAAGAACGTCCTGGCGAGCTGCCGGAGCTGGTCCAGGTCGTCGGTCATCCACGGTGAACGGCGAGTAGGCATGCCTCGACGGTCCCACCGCCGCCGGCCGCCCGCCATGACCGCCGCACCCACAGTCGCCCCGAGATCGTGAGCGCAATTGTCAGGGCGTGCGCAACACTGCGGTCATGAAGCTCCGCAGGCTGTCCCCGGGGGACTGGGCGACCTGGCGCGATCTCAGGCTCACCGCGCTGGCCAGCGACCCGCAGGCGTTCGGCTCCGCCCTGTCCCGGGAACAGGACTACGACGAGGACCGGTGGCGCGAGCTGCTGCACCCGAAGTGGGGTGTGAAAGTGGTGGCGGAGGCGCCGGATCCGGTGGGGCTCGTGGCGGGCGTCCCCCACGAGGACCACGACGACGTGCTGTACCTCTACTCCATGTGGGTCAAACCGTCGTTCCGGAAGAGGGGCGTCGGCGAGGCCCTGGTGCGCGACGTGGTGGCGTGGGCGCGCGAGCACGGGTGGCGGCGCGTGCAGTTGCGGGTGTTCCGCGGCAACCTCGCCGCGCGGCGGCTCTACGAGCGGCTCGGCTTCTCCGGCGACGGCGAGGTGATGCAGTTGGCGGTGAGCTAATAAGTCAGTCGGCGCGGTCATGGGCTTGGGCGTCCGCGCTGCCTACCGTGGGTGTCATGAGCGAAGCCTTGATCTTCGACGCGGTACGCACACCGCGTGGCAGGGGAAAGCGTGGTTCGCTGCACAGCGTCAAGCCGATCACCCTGGCCTCCGGGGTGCTCGACGCGCTGGCGCGGCGCAACGACCTGGACACGTCGGTGGTCGACGACGTGGTGTTCGGCGTCGTGTCGCCGGTCGGTGAGCAGGGCTCGGACATCGCCCGGACCGCCGTGCTGGCGGCCGGGTGGGACCTGCGGCCCGCGGGCGTGCAGCTCAACCGGTTCTGCGCGTCCGGCCTGGAGGCGGTGAACCTGGCCGCGGCGAAGGTGGCGTCCGGGTTCGAGGACCTCGTGGTCGCGGGCGGCGTGGAGTCGATGTCGCGGGTGCCGATGGGCTCCGACGGCGGCGCGTGGGCGGCCGACCCGGAGACCAACCTGCGCACGAGCTTCGTGCCGCAGGGCGTCAGCGCGGACCTCATCGCGACGCTGGAGGGCTTCAGCCGCGAGGACGTGGACGCGTGGGCGCTGCGCTCGCACCAGCGGGCCACGCTGGCGCGGGACAAGGGGTACTTCGAGAAGTCCCTGGTGCCGGTGGTCGACCAGAACGGCACCGTGGTGCTGGACCACGACGAGGCGATCCGGCCGGAGACCACGCTGGAGGGCCTGGGCGGGCTCAAGCCGTCCTTCCAGTTCCACGGCGACCTGGGCTTCGACGCCGTGGCCATCGACCGCTACCCGACCGTCGAGCGCATCCACCACGTGCACACGCCGGGCAACTCGTCGCAGATCGTGGACGGCGCGGCGGCCATGCTCATCGGCAACGCGCGGGTCGGCCAGGACCTGGGCCTGACCCCGCGGGCGCGGATCGTGTCGGTCGCGGTGGTCGGCAGCGAGCCGACGATCATGCTCACCGGCCCGGCCCCGGCGGCGCGCAAGGCGCTGGAGAAGGCGCGGCTGTCGGTGGAGGACATCGACCTGTTCGAGATCAACGAGGCGTTCTCGTCGGTGGTGCTGAAGTTCCAGCGCGAGCTGGACCTGCCCACCGACTTGGTCAACGTCAACGGCGGCGCGATCGCCATGGGCCACCCGCTGGGCGCGACCGGCTGCATGATCCTGGGCACCCTGCTCGACGAGCTGGAGCGCCGGGACCTGCGCCGGGGCCTGGCCACGCTGTGCGTGGGCGGCGGCATGGGCATCGCGACGATCATCGAGAGGGTCTGATGGCTATCCACTTCGAGCGCGACGACGAGGGCATCGTCACGCTGACCATGGACATGTCGGGCTCGGCGAACGTGATGAACGCCGAGTACCACGAGGCGATGGGCGAGGCGGTCGCGAAGGTCGAGGCCGTGCGCGACGAGATCGCCGGCGTGGTGCTGACCTCGGCCAAGAAGACCTTCTTCGCGGGCGGCGACCTCAACCTGCTCGTGCAGGTCACGCCGGACAACGCCGCCGAGGCGCTGGGCTTCCTGGAGGACATGAAGGGCCAGCTGCGCCGGCTGGAGCAGCTGGGCAAGCCGGTCGTGGCGGCCGTCAACGGCAGCGCGCTGGGCGGCGGGTTCGAGATCGCGCTGGCGTGCCACCACCGGGTGGTCCTGGACGACGATCGCATCAAGATCGGACTGCCCGAGGCGACCTTGGGCCTGCTGCCCGGTGGCGGTGGCGTGACGCGGCTGGTGCGGCTGCTGGGCGTGCAGCCGGCGTTGCCGTTGTTGATGGAGGGCAAGCAGCTCCGGCCGCAGCGGGCGTTGCAGGCCGGTCTGGTGCACGCGCTGGCGTCGTCGCGGGAGGACCTGATCGCCCAGGCGCGGGCGTGGATCAAGGCCAACCCGGCGCCCGTGCAGCCGTGGGACCAGCCCGGGTACACCGTGCCGGACGTGAAGTTCGGCGACCCCAACGTCTACAGCCTGCTCGCCGCCGCGCCGGCCGTGCTGCGCAAGAAGACGCACGGGGTCTACCCGGCTCCGGAGAAGATCCTGGCGGCGGCGGTCGAGGGTGCGCTGGTCGACTTCGACACCGCGCTGACGATCGAGGGCCGGTACTTCGTCGAGCTGGTCACCGGCCAGGTGGCGAAGAACATGATCGGGACTTTCTGGTTCCAGCTCAACGAGATCGGCGCGGGCGGGTCCCGTCCGTCCGGTGTGGACGCCGCGAAGGTGACCAAGGTCGGCGTGCTGGGCGCGGGCATGATGGGCGCCGGGATCGCCGAGGTGTCGGCCAAGGCGGGCATCGAGGTCGTGCTGAAGGACGTGACGCTGGAGGCGGCGACGCGGGGCGCGGCCGGGAACCCGGGGATCACGCCCACCGACTCGGATGACGACCTGGCGGGTTGCGACCTCGTCATCGAGGCGGTCTTCGAGAACCGCGAGCTGAAGAACAAGGTGCTGCCGGCGGCCGAGGCGGTGGCGCTGCCCGACGCCGTGATCGCGTCCAACACCTCGACGCTGCCCATCACGGGGTTGGCGAAGGCGGTGCAGGACCCGACGAAGTTCATCGGCCTGCACTTCTTCTCGCCGGTGCCGAAGATGCGGCTGGTGGAGATCATCGTCGGCGCGGAGACGTCCGACGAGACGCTGGCGCGCGCGTTCGACTACGTGTTGCAGATCGGCAAGACCCCGATCGTGGTCAACGACAGTCGTGGGTTCTACACGTCGCGGACGTTCGGCACGTACGTCACCGAGGCCGTGTCGATGATCGCGGAGGGCGTGCGGCCGGCGCTGATCGAGAACGTGGCCAAGCGCGCGGGCATGGCGGTCGGGCCGTTGGCGGTGTCCGACGAGGTGACGCTGACGCTGCAACTGAAGATCCGCGACCAGACGCTGGCCGACGACCCTTCGGTGGCCGGCGCGCTGGGCGAGCACCCGGCGTTCAAGGTGCTGGAGGAGCTGGTCGCGGAAGGGCGGACCGGCAAGGCGGGTGGCGCCGGGTTCTACGAGTACCCGGAGGGCGGCAAGAAGTTCCTGTGGCCCGGCCTGGCGCGGTACGCGCGGGACGACGCCGGGGTCACCGAGCAGGACGTCGAGGACCGGCTGCTGTTCATCCAGTCGCTGGAGACGGTGCGGTGCTTGGACGAGGGCGTGCTGCGGTCCGTGGGCGACGCGAACGTGGGCAGTGTGTTCGGGTTCGGGTTCGCGCCTTGGAGCGGTGGGACTTTGCAGTTCATCAACTCGTACGGGGTCAGTGAGTTCGTCGAGCGGGCGGACTACCTGGCCGACACGTACGGCGAGCGGTTCCGTCCCGCGGCTTCGCTGCGGGAGCGGGCCGCGAAGGGCGAGAAGTTCTGACAGCCGGGCACGGCAGCCGCCGCGCCGGTACGGCCCCACGTCGTGCCGGTGCGGCGGCTGCTTTCGTCATGCCCTAGCGAACGGGCTCGTCGTGCCAGATCCACCACTCGTAGGGCGGGGTCTGGGGATAGCCCTCCGGGGAGTCTTCCCAGGTTTCCTGGCGGCCCAGCGCGGTGATGTCCAAATAGGACCAGGTGCTGCCCATGGCCTCGTCACCGCGGTTGTTGACGAAGTACGTCCGGTAGACCTTGTCGTCCTCGCGGATGAAGGCGTTCGTCCCGTGCCACTGGTCGACGCCGAAGTCCTTGTCGAAGTCGTCGGTGATGGTGTGCCACGGGATGTGCTCCCAGCCCATCTTCGCCTTGATCCTGACCAGATCCGACTGCGGCGCCCGGGAGGCGAAGACCAGGGTGGTGTCGCGGGCGTTCAGGTGGGCCGGGTGGGCGACCTGGTCGGCGACCATCGAGCAGCCCTTGCAGCCGTGGTCCGGCCAGCCGTGCACACCGGGGTCCATGAAGGCCCGGTAGACGATCAGCTGGCGGCGGCCCTCGAAGAGGTCCAGCAGGGACTTGGGGCCATTGGCGGTGTCGAAGGCGTAGGGCTTTGTGACCGGGAGCCACGGCATCCTGCGGCGTTCGGCGGCCAGTGCGTCGCGGGCCTTCGTGAGTTCTTTTTCCCTGGTGAGAAGGGCTTGGCGGTGCTCTTCCCACTCCTCGGCGGTGACGATCGGCGGAGTTTTCATCGGGTCCTCATCGTTCGTCGGGTATGCGATCGAGGTGGTTCTTCAAGGCGGCGAGAGGGCCGTCCCAGTCGCGGGCCAGGGCGGCCAGGAACTGCTGGGCCACTTGCATGGGAGCGGAGTCGAGGCGGTAGCGCACGCGGCGGCGTTCACCGGGTTCGGCGGTCACCAGGCCGACCTCGGCCAGCAGGGCCAGGTGCTTGGCGATCGCCTGCCGGGTGATGGGCAGCCGGTCCGCCAGGTCGGTGGCCGTGGCGGGGCCGCGCGCGGCGAGGGTGGCCAGGATCGAGCGCCTGGTCGGGTCGGCCAGGGCGGTGAAGACCTGCTCGGCGATCGCCTCGGCGTCGAGCCGGGTCGAGCCGGCGTCGGGCCGCACCGCCCCGGCGTCCGGCCGCGTCGAGCGGGCGTCGGGCGGCGTCGAGTCGGCGGGCCGGGTCGAGTCGGCGTCAGGCCGCATCGAGGAGGTCGACCAATTGGCCCAGTTCGCTCTTCCAGCCCTGCGAGTGGGCGTCGTAGGCCTTGCCGTGGCAGTTGTCCGGCAACTGGGCGAAACCGGACTCCACGACCGTGAGCCGGGTGCCGGACTCGGTGGGTTCGAGGGTGAACTCGACGTACGTGCGGCGCGGGTCGTCCTCGGGCATGCCGTGCATCCGCCAGGTGAACCCGAACACCGAGGGCTCCTCGACGCGTTCCACCCGCATCTCGACGGCGTCCCCGCTCTCCCAGGACATCTTCACCTCACCGCCGGGCCGCAGGTCGATCGTCGCCTTGTCGCCGAACCACGAGGCCAGGCCCTCCGCCGTGGTGATCGCCGACCAGACCCGGCCGGGCGGCTGCGCGACCTCGACGGTCCGCTCGATGCGGTCGGGGAAACCCATGACTGACCTCCACACGTGTGGCAACCGGACGGTTGCCAAAGTATGGCAACCGCCCGGTTGCGTCAAGCGTGCGACGTCAGGCCACCTCGCGACCCCACTCGCGCCAGACGAGGGCCATGTCCTGGCGCTGGGTCGTGCCGTTGACGGTGACGGCGAGGGAGATGTTGGCGGCTCGGAAGGTGGTGAGCCGGCCGGTCTCGGGGTCCAACCACGCGGCGTGCCAGGGGCGCAGGCCGCGGGAGGGTCCGATGTGGACGTTCGGGGACGCGGTCCAGTCGGCGCTCACCGGGTACTGGACGGGGACCTGGCGCGTGCCCTGGGTGAGGGTGGCGCTGACCGTGGTCGGGGCGCCCACCACGACGACTTCGGGCGCGGTCAGGGTCAGGGCGTCCACGTGGGGGCGGATCTCGGCGGCGATCCAGTCCGGGCGTCGGTGGTCGACGCCCAGCAGGGTCCAGCCGGAGAAGCCGCCCTCCGCCGGGGACTTGCCGGAGTTGCCGTTGATCAGGTACGGCACACCGTCCACTCTGGACGCGTGGAACACGCCGACGTGCGCGCCGATGAACATCGCGCCCTTGCCGGTGGAGCGGCGGAACTCCGCCAGCCAGTCCTCGACCATGTCGGCTTCGAGGCGGTCGTTGAGCTGGCTGCCCTTGGTGGGCGTCGGGTCGCGCGGCGGGTGGTGTTCCATGACCACGACCGAGTCGACGTTCTCGTGGTTGCGCAGGGCGTCGCGGAGCATCGCGGCCTGGTCGAAGCCGCCGCCGCGGACGGTGCCGGTGGACGAGTCGAGCAGGACGAAGCGGGTGCCCTTGTGGTCGAACGTCCGGTTGGTGGCCCCGAACTCGCGGCGGAAGTTGTCGATCGTGCCCGGTCCCATGATCTCGTGGTTGCCCGGCACGTAGTACCAGGGCAGTTCGTCGCCCAGCTCCTCGGTGAGGATGCGGCGGGCGAGCGCGAGGTCGGCGGGTGCGGCCTCGTCCACGAAGTCGCCGTTGATCACGACGAAGTCCGGCTTCTGCGCCTTGATCTCGCGCAACGTCCGGCGGGCAGAGCGGACCAGGTCGCTGTCCGGGTTGCGGGCCACGAACTGGGCGTCGGACATCACCGCGAACCGCCAGGGCCGGTCGTCCACCGTGCCGTCGCGCACCACGACCCGGTCCGAGGTCGGATGGGCCGGCGGGAGGTCGACGGCGGGCGGGACCTTGGCCACGATGTCGTCCACCACGACCTCGCCCTTGTACTGCCGGTCGGCCTTGGTCTCGATGGTGTAGAACCTGTTGATCCGCAAGGGGAACGCCAGGCCGGCGGGCACCGGGACTTCCAAGTGCTTCCAGCCGGTCCACGTGACGTAGGGGCCGTACAGGGATCTCGTGAGCCCGGCGTTGTCGGTCACGGTGAACGCCGTCCACTCGCCGCGGCCGTGCCCGTACACCCACGCGCCCAGCGCGAGCGGCTGACCCTCCACCACGATCGGCTTGGGTGGGATCGCGTACGCGGTGCGGGTGCCGGTGGACTGGCTGAAGTCGTAGGAGATCTTCAGGCCCGCGCCGGTCCGCCCGTCCGGGACCGGCGTGACCGAGCCCGAGCCGCGCGCGGAGCCGAACGTCCAGGACGCGCCGTCGTCGAAGCCCGCGACCAGCTTCTCCTCCAGCCCCACGGTCACCGCGACCCGGACCTCCTGGCCGCCGACGCGCGCGGTCACCGTGGTGGCGCCGGTCTTGCGCGCGGTAACGGTGAACGAGCCGTTGGGACCGGGGGCGATGTCGACCACGGAGCTGTCGTAGTCCAGCGCGATGTCGGTCGGCTCGATCGGCGCGGTGAAGCCGTCCGGGTCGTGGCCGATCACGCCGAACGCGCCGGAGGTGGTGAGGCTGAGCCGGTTCGTGGTGGCGGACAGGCGGGTCAGTGGGCCCAGGACGGTCAGCTCGACCTCGCCGGTGACGCCCCCGCGCCGGGCCACCGCCTTGGTGGTGCCGGGGGTGTGGCCGCGGAACACGCCGTCGCGGACGTGGCCGACGAACGGGCGCGTCGAGTGCCACGAGTGCGCGCCGTCGCGGGCCGGGCCGTAGGTCTCGTCGTAGCCGTCCGCGACGAGCTCGCGGGTCAGGCCGGGGAACACCCGCTCCGGGTGGCCGCCGGGCACCGTGTCCGCGCCGGGCGCGCGGCGCGGGTCGATCGCGGTGCGGGTCCAGAACCCGACCAGGTCGCCGCTGCCTTCCGGCGCGTAGAGCGCGAGGCCGTTGGGCACCGGGCGTTCGCCGCCGTCGGAGGGCGTGTTCTCCACGGTGACGGCCTCGGTGCCGGGTGTGCGGGCGAGCAGCGTGGACGAGCCGCCGCCGTCGAGGTTGAGCGCGTTGTGCGCGCCCATCTCCTTGAGGATCGACGCCATGTCCTTGAGGTTGAGGCCGAGCAGGAAGGGCGCCTGCCGGCCGTCCACGGTGAGCAGGAACATCTTCTTGCCGTCCGCGGAGAAGCCGACCGCCGTACGCGGGTGCAGCGGGTCGTCGGGCGCGACGACCTGCCCGTCCTTGATCAGCAGTTGGTTGCCGCCGATGGCGGCTTGGAGGGCGGTGCCGCCCTGGGCCTTGGTGGTGTGGTCGACGGTGACCTTCTGGCCGATTTCCAGGGTTTTGAGGACGTCCGCGCCGGTTTCGCGGCCGACGAGGACGAAACCGTCGGCGGGGATCGGGTCGTCGCCGGCGGTCGTGCGGCGCTCGGTGACGACGTCGTTGCGCACCACCACTTCCGCGACCTTCGTGGCGCCGCGGACCGCGCGGGAGCGGCTGTAGGAGCCCCAGAGCGGGGTGAAGACACCGGTGCCGTTGGTGGCGATGGAGGCGCTGTTGAGCTGGTCGAGCGGGATCGTGGTGCCGTCGGCGCGGGTGATCCGGCCGTCGAACAGCACGTCCATGACCCGGCCGACACCCGCCGCGTCGATGCCGACCGCGCGGCGGTGGTTGGCGGCGGGGGACTTGATCGTGCGGCCGTCCTGGACGCCGACGCCCTCGGGCGCGTTGGAGTTGTTGATGTCGAAGAAGTCACCGTTGACCGCCGCGACGGCGCGGGTGCGGGCGGCCTGCGCGGACAGGGGTTCGGCGGCGGTGACCCGGCCGGGGTGCAGGTAGTCGACGCGGGTGCCGGCGGTGAGGTCGACGGTGAGCGCGTCACCGCGGATCCAGCCGCCCGCGTCGCCCGGCTCGTACCAGTCGAAGGAGCTGAGCTCGACGCCCGGCGCGACCGGCCGCGTGGTCCGCGCGGTCTCGATGCGGCGCTCGACGGCGGACCTGACGACGGGCCAGTCCGGCAGGTCGGGGGTTTGTCGGTGGGGCGCGGGATAATTGACCCCGGGGGTGCTCAGGCCCGAATTGTCGGTGGTACCTGGGACAATGGTGTCGGGGGCCGGAGGCCGCGGGTCGGCGTGGGCAGGGGTCAGGGGGACGAGGGTCAGAACGGCGGCGACCACCAGCGGTCGGAGGCGTCTGGACACGGGGACTCCCGCAGTGTGGTGAATGAGTTACCCGCCGTCAGCCAACCTTGTGAGAGCTTGGCAGAACACCGGCCATTCGGAGCAAGTGCGGCCGCCCGCACTACTGGGTAGCAGCACCCGTCCGGTAGGCGCCAGGGCTGTTGCCCGTCCAGCGCTTGAACGCCCGGTGAAACGCGCTGGCCTCGGAGAACCCCAGCCGCAGCGCCAACTCCTCCACCGACTCCCCGCCGCGCACCAGGCTCGCCACCGCCTGGTCCCGCAGCAACTGCTCCCGCACCTCCCGGAACGACGTCCCCTCCGCCGCCAACTTCCGCCGCAGCGTCGGCGCCGACACCCCCAACCGCGCGGCCACGTTGTCCAAGCCGACGACCCCTCCCCCGAGCATCCGCCGCACCTGGCTGGAGAAGTCCGCGCCGTAGTCCCGCCTCGACAGCAGCTCACCCGGCGAGTTGCGCAGGAACCGACGCAGCGCGGCCTCGTCCTGCACCACCGGCATCCGCAGGAACCGGGTGTCGAACGCCAGCACCGTCTCCGGCGCGTTGAACCGCAGCGGGCACCCGAAGATCAGGTGGTACTCGGCGGCGTGCGGCGGCTCGGGGTAGGCCAGTTCCACCCCGCGCAACGGGATCCGCCGACCGATCAGCCACGACGAGAACCGGTGCCACAGCACCAGCAGCGACTCCACCAGGAACCGGTCCGGGTCGTCCACGCCCTCCGTGCCCAGGGTGAACCGGGCGACGCCGCCCCGCTCCCCCAGCGTCATCTCCGGCCGCACGTCGAACAGCGCGTAGAACGCCAGCCCCCGGCGCAACGCGTCCTCCAGCGACGAGCAGTGCACCGCGAGCAGGCACATGGTGGGGAACGTCCCGCGCTTGCTGCGCTGCGGCCCGAAACCCATGAACTCGTCGTCCAGCACCTCCCACAGCGCCTGGATCAGCCGGGAGTACTGGGCGGGCGTCACCCGCGCGCGGTCGTCGGCCAGCAGCGCTTCCGGGATGCCGGCGGCGGCGAGCAGGCCGGACACGTCGTGGCCGTGGCGCCGGGCACCGCGCAGCGCCGCCTTGACGTAGTGGATGGCGATGGTCCTCGTGAGCATCACTCACAGTGTGGCAGGAACCGCGGGTGGCCGGAATCGCGCACAGCCGAAGGCGGCGACGCGGTGTGGGGAGAGAGAAGGTACCGCGCCGCCGCCCCCGGTGGCCCACCCCAGTGAGCCGGCTCCTCGTGGATGGGGCATCCGCCCGCCCATCCACGAGGGACGTTTCGTTGTGTCCCCGACCACTTTAAATGGTCTAGACCAGATGCGTCAATACTGCGAAAAGGCTATACCTGGTCCAGACCATGCTCGTTTGTTTCCCCCATGTGTCAGCCCTGTTCCAACGGCGCTACCGCGAAGCCCGCGGAGAACCTCTTGCACCAGATCACGACACTCCGGACGGTCGTCAGGTCCGTCCCGGCGGGCACCTCGTAGACCTGGTTGCCCTGGTTGGCCTTCAGCTTGCCCAGGTCGACGAACCCGGTGCCGAACGCCGACTCGGGCGAGTCCGACGGCTTCTCCGACAGGTACACGTACAGGTCCGGACCGTCGCTGGTGTCCAGCGCCTCGAACTGCACGGCGTGCGTGCCGTCCGGCCGCCGCACCAGCGACGCGCTTCCGGTCGTGGCGTGCTCCAGCGACCGGAACGGCCCGGACGCCACCGCCACCGGACCCGCCGGCGCGGCCGGCTTCGTCGTCGCCGCGCTCCCGGTCGTCGCGCTCCCCGTCGTCGCCGGAGCGGTCTCCGAAGTGGACACCGGCACCAGCAGCGCCTCGTCCGCCGTCCGGTCGGTGACCAGTCGCCAGGGCTGGAACAGGTACAGCCCCACCGCCAGCGCGACCACCAGCACCGCCGACACCCCGATCAGGACAACCCGCTTGGACATGACCTCGCCTCGTTCCGATTCGTCGCTTGTGCCCACTGTGACGAACCGGACGCCCCTCAGAGTCCCGGAAACGCCTTACGAACTTCTGACGTCCGGCTGTCGACGCGGGTTAGGGTCGCCGGGTGGGTGAACGGACCGGGCTCGTGGTCGTGACGGCGCTGATGGTGGGCTGCGCCGCGCTCGGCCCGTTCCCGCACCCGGTGCCGCTGCTGTTCGCGATCGCCGCCGCCGGTGCCGTCAACGCGGTCTTCCCGCTGATGCGGACGTTCGGCTCGGCCCTGCTCGGCGGGGTCGCGGCGACCGGGGTCGGCATCGCGTCGGTGCCGTTCGTGACGTGCTCGTCGGCGAAGTTCGGCGACGTGTTCACCTGCACCGGCGACGCGCCCACCTGGCACATGACCGGATCGGTGCTGGTCGCGGGACTGTCCGGCGCCGCCCTCGTGCTGGCCCGGGTCCTGGGCACGGCCGAGTTGGCCCGCAGGCTCGCCGCCATCGAGCACGCGGTGCGCGAGAAGGGGGACGAGTGAGCCTGACCTGGGGGCGGGTCGCGGCGTGGCGGACGCGTGCGCACAGCCTGGACGTGCGGCGACCGGCGGCGGACGCGCTGGACGTGGTGTCGGAGCTGTGCGGGCTGCACGCGCAGCTCATGTCGTCGGCCGAGGCCATGCTGCACGCGCGGGTCGACGGGTTGCCGGCCGACTACGTCGAGAAGGCCCTGTGGGAGGACCGGACGCTGGTCAAGACGTGGTGCATGCGCGGCACGCTGCACCTGCTGCGCTCCGACGAGTACCCGTTGTGGCAGGCCGGGTTCGCGACCTACAAGCATTACACGAAACCAGTCTGGCACCGGGGCTTCAAGATCACCGCCGAGGAGTTGCAGGCGCTGTTGGAGGGCGTGTCGGCGGCGTTGGAAGGTCGGGTGTTGACCCGGGCCGAACTGGCCGACGAGGTGGCCGCGCGGACCTCCGAGCACATCGGCGAGAAGCTGCGGGAGAGCTGGGGCGCGTACCTGAAACCGGCGTCGTTCCAGGGCCGGCTGGTGTTCGGGCCGGGAGAGGGCCAGTTGGTGCGGTTCACCCGGCCGGACACGTGGATCGCCGTCGGTCCGCCGCCCGCCGACGCGGTCTGCGAGATCGCGCTGCGGTGGTGGGGCGTGCAGGGCGTGGCGACGCGGGAGGAGTTCGCGCGCTGGTGGGGCGTCAGCCCGGCCGAGGGTGGTCGGGTGGTCAAGGCGCTGGGCGACCGGCTCACGTCCGTGGACGTCGAGGGCGTGCCGCACTGGGCGCGCAGCGATTTGGTAACAGCGTTGCGGAAAGCCGAACCGGTGCGCACCGTGCGGCTGCTGCCCGCGTTCGACCAGTACGTCGTGGCGGCGACCAAGCACGCGGCGTGCCTGATGGACGGCGGTTCGCCGGACGCCGTGTACCGGTCGCAGGGCTGGTTGTCGCCGGTGCTGCTCGTCGACGGGTTGATGGCCGGCGTGTGGTCGCAGGAACGGAAGGGCGGCCGGGTGGTCATAACTGTTGAACCCTTCCGCTCGTTGACCGCCGAGGTGCGGAAAGCGGTGGCCGCGGAGGCGGACCGCTGGGGCCGGTCGGTCGAGGTGGCCTGGGCCGGGTAGGTCCGGTCGATCAAGCGGTACTGTTCTGGCGCTCACGTCGGGACGGAGGGGGTCGGCTGTGCGGGTGGTGTGGGCGGCGTGCGGCTTGGCCGTGGCGGCGTCGGCGCTGACCGGTGTGCTGGTGGGCGTGTACATCCACGGGATCGACGACGGCCAGAAGGCCGAACCACCGGCGTCCACCTGGATCACGAGCCGCTCGTCCACCTCGGTGACCGAGTCCGCGCCGGCGAGCGTCCCGACGACGGAAGGCGCGTCCGCGCCGAAGGCCTCGACGTCCGCGCCGAAGCCCACGACGACCACGGTGGCCACGACGACGCCCGAGTCCACCACCGAGGCCCCGCCGCCACCACCGCCGCCGACCACGACGAAGGTCAAGAAGACCGAGTGGCCCTGCGGCCCCCTGAACCCCCTGCCACCGCCCCAGTGCGACGAGTGAGCCACGCCTTTACGTGCGTGTCCCCTTGACGCAACGTCGGCCGGTCAGCCTGGGTGCATGGAGTCCACACCGAAGACCTGGCGCCTGCGCGTCGAGCTGGACGACAGCCCCGGCGCGTTGGCCCGCATGACGATCCGGCTGGCCGAACGCGAGTGCAACGTGCTGGCCCTGTCCGTCATCCCGGTGCCCGGCGGGGTGATCGACGAGCTGGTGGTGCGCGCCGCGCCCGGGTTGCTGCCCGCCGACCTGGTCGCCGCCGTCAAGGCCGAAGGCGGCCGGTGCGTGGGCATCACCTCCGCCGACATGCGGGACCTGGTGGACGGCCCCACGGCGGCGCTTCGGGCGGCCGGGCACGCGATGAAGTTGCCGGGTGGGGTGTGCGACGCCGTGCGGGGCGTGCTGGGGGCCGACTCGGTGGTGGTCGCGGACGGGGACGTGGAGGAGAACGACCACCGGATCCGGATCGAGACGGCGGACGCGACGCTGGTGGCGCGACGGGGGTGGGCGCCGTTCACGCACGTCGAGGTGGCTCGGGCGGAGGCGCTGGTCGAACTGCTGGGTGCGGGGGCGCCCACCACGTCGGCGTTGATGACCGAGGACGGCATGGCGGTGGTGCTGCGGCCGGGGCTGGTGGGTGACGCCGACGCGGTGGCCGCGCTGCACACGCGGTGCTCGATGGGCACCCTGTTCAACCGCTACCACTCGGGCCTGCGCACCCTCCCCCGCCGCTGGCTGCACCGCCTGCTCACCCCGCCGCGCGGCACGACGGTGCTCGCGCAGTGCGCGGACCAGGTCATCGGGATGGGCCAGCTGATCCCGATGTCCACACCGGACAGCGCCGAGGTGTCGCTGCTGGTGGAGGACGCCTGGCAGGGCCGGGGCGTGGGGACCGGGCTGCTGCTGGCGCTGGCCCGCACGGCGCGCGCGGCCGGGTACCGGGAGCTGGTCGGCTGGTGCCTGACCGCCGAGACCGGGCTGCTGCGCACGGCGGCCAAGGCGGGGCTGCCGGTGTCGTCGCGGCGGGAGGACGGTCTGCTGCGGGTGTCGGTCGGGTCGTCTCGCGTGGAGAGCGCTTCCCCGCAGGTGGCCTCGGGCTAAGCTGGGACGGTCTGCGAGCCGTTCGAGGAGTTGGTGCCCGTGTCCGTCCAGTCGCACTCCGGCGCCCGGCCCACGCTGGAGGACGTGGCGGCGCGGGCGGGCGTGTCGCGGGCGACGGCGTCCCGCGTGCTCAACGCCTCGCCGCGGGTGAGCCCGGAGGCGCACGAGGCGGTCACGGCGGCCGTCCTCGCGCTGGGGTACCAGCCCAACCAGGCGGCGCGGGCGCTGGTGACGCGGCGGACCGGCGCGGTCGCGGTGGTGTTCTCCGAGCCCGAGCCGAAGATCTTCGACGACCCGCACTTCGCGTGGCTGATCCGGTCGGCCGCGCGGTCGCTGGCCGACGCCGACGTGCAGATGGTGCTGCTGCTCGTGCACTCGCCCGAGGACATGGCGCGCGCCGAGCGGTTCCTGGCCGGTGGCCACGTCGACGGCGCGCTGATGTTCGCGCCGCACAAGGGTGACCAGCTGCCGGCGTTGGCCCGGAAGCTGTCGCTGCCGGTGGTGTACGCGGGCCGGCCGTGGGGTCCGCTGCGCGGGATGCACCTGGTGGACCACGACAACGAGGGTGGCGGCGTGCTCGCCACCGAGCACCTGATCTCGTTGGGCCGCAAGCGGATCGCGCACGTCACGGGTCCGCTGGACGAGCACTCGGCGATGGACCGCCTGGCCGGCTGGCGGTCGGCGACCGGCGCGTCGGACGCGGACGTCGAGCTGCTGACCGAGGACGGCGGCTTCTCCCGCGAGGGCGGCAAGCAGGCGATGGCGGCGCTGCTGGCGCGGGTGCCGGATTTGGACGCGGTGTTCGTGGCGAGCGACCTGATGGCCGCGGGGGCTTTGGACGCCCTGCGCGAGGCGGGCAAGCGCGTGCCGGAGGACGTGGCCGTGGTCGGCTTCGACGACCACCCGATGATCGCGCCGCACACCGTGCCGCCGCTGACCAGCGTGCAGCAGGACACCAGCAACCAGGTGCGGCACATGGTCACCCACCTGATGCGCCTGCTCCGCGAAGAACCCATCCGCGCCCGCCGCGAGGTCCTGCCGACCGTGCTCGTGCGCCGCGAATCCGCCTAGACGCCGAGCTTCACCCAGAGCAGCGGTTCCAGGACGTTGACCGGCCGGACCGGGTCATGGTGGAAGCCGATCGACGACGTGGTGAAGTAGCGGACCGACTCGGGGGCGAAGTGGCGCTTGATCGCCTCTCGGACCGCTGCGCGCCCGCCGGTGTCGCAGAGGTGGTCGAAGAAGCGTTCGGCGAAGTCGATGGGGACCGTCGGGGTGCCGCCCTCGTCGTCCACTGCGAGGACACCGGCCGCCCGCGCCTCGGCGAGGATGTCCGGTTCGTCGTACTTCGTGACGCACACGGCGAGCGGGTGCGGGACCGGGCCGTCGCCGGCCGCCTCCGCGATGGCGTCCGCCGCCCCGTCGTCCGCGGACCGGGTGGGGTCGAAGAAGTACACGATCCCGCTGCACGAGTCGTCGGGTGCGGTGAAGTCCGCGCCCGGCCGGTCGGTCACCGCCAGGTCGAAGGCGACCCGCACGGTGTCCGTCCGGAACCGCAGGAACCTCTTGCGCCGCACCGTGAAGTCCGCGCTGAGCGCGTACTCGTGCGCCTGTTCGGCCCGCCCGGTCACCTGCCACGGCGGGTGCGCCTGCGCCGCCGCGGCGGCCAGTGCGGCGAGGAACGTGGTCCGGCCCGACCCGGCGCCGCCCCAGAGGACGACCGGGCCGGGCCGCACGGGTGCCGGCCGCACCGCGCCTCTCCCGCTCATCGAGCCCCCATCCGTCCGTGCGGCGGATGGTAGCGGGCTCCGGTCAGAACCGGTGGCCCTCGGCCGGCACGGCGTTGTGCCGGATGACCCGGGCCAGGGTGTGGCCGCTGTCCTTCACCGTCCGCCGCTGCGTGGCGTAGTCGACGTGCACGATGCCGAACCGCTGGCTGTACCCCGCCGCCCACTCGAAGTTGTCCAGCAGCGACCACGCGAAGTACCCGCGCACGTCCACACCCCGGGCGATCGCGGTGTGCACGGACCGCAGGTGGTCCACCAGGTACCGGGTGCGTTCGACGTCCGCCACCCGGCCACCGGTCACCACGTCCGGGAACGCCGAGCCGTTCTCGGTGACCACCAACGGCACCGACACGTCACGGTCCAACCGCTCCAGCAGATCCGTGAACGCGTCCGCGTCCACCTCCCAACCGAACCCGGTCAGTTCCCCGCGCGGCGGCACCAGGTCCACACCGCGCAGCCCCGGGAACGGACCGGGGGTCGCATGATCGGGATCGGCCGACAGGGCGACCCTGGACGGGCTGTAGTAGTTCACGCCCAGCCAGTCGATCGGGGCGGCGATGACGTCCAGGTCGCCGTCGCGCACCACGTGCCGCCAGTCGCCCAGCCACGCGGTGTCCTCGACGACGTCCGCCGGATATCCCTTGCCGTTCAACGGGTCCAGGAAGAACCGGTTCTGCAGCCCGTCGACCTTGCGCACCGCCTCGGCGTGCGCCGGGTCGTCGGCGTACACCGAGGAGAAGTTCAGGACGATCGACAACCGGTGGTCGGCCGGTGCCTGCGCGCGCAGCGCCTCCACCGCCAAGCCGTGCGCCAACAGCAGGTGGTGCGCGGCCTCCAACGCGCCCAACGGGTCGACGACCCCTGGCGCGTGGATTCCGTTGCCGTAGCCCAAGAAGGCCGAGCACCAGGGCTCGTTCAGCGTCGTCCACGCCTTCACGCGGTCAGCGAGGCGGGCGTGGACCAGGGTCGCGTACTCGGCGAAGCGGTAGGCAGTGTCGCGGTTGCGCCAGCCGCCGTGGTCCTCCAGCGCCTGCGGCAGGTCCCAGTGGTAGAGCGTGGCCACGGGCTGGATTCCGTGCGCCAGCAGGGAATCCACCAAGCGCTCGTAGAAGTCCAGCCCCCTCGGCTCGACCGGACCAGCCCCGGTGGGCTGCACGCGCGGCCACGCCACCGAGAACCGGTACGCGCCCAGTCCCAGGTCCGCCATCAGGCCGACGTCGGAGGCGTAGCGCCGGTAGTGGTCGCACGCGGGTTCACCGGTGTCGCCGCCCTCGACCTTGCCCGGCGTGGCGGCGAAGGTGTCCCAGATCGACGGGCCCCGACCGTCCGCGGTGGTCGAGCCCTCGATCTGGAAGGAGGCCGTCGCCGCTCCCCACAGGAAGTCCGGTGGGAAGCGCAGCAGCTCCTGCCCGACCTGGGTGTCCGGGTCGGTTGCGGTCATGTGTTCACCCCTTAACGGCGCCCTGCATGATCCCGCCGACGATCTGGCGGGCCAGCAGGAGGAAGATCCCGACGACCGGCAGCACCGCGAGCGATGCGCCGGAGAGCATGAGCGAGTAGTCCGTGTAGTAGCCGCTGGCCAAAGTGGACAGTGCCACCTGCACGGTGGGGCTGTCGTTGGGGTCCAGCACGATCAGCGGCCAGAAGAAGTCGTTCCACGCCGTCATGAACGTGAACATGCCCATCACGGCCGCCTGTGGCCGGACCGCGGGGAACGCCACGTGCCAGAAGGTGCGCAACACCGAGCACCCGTCCACCCGCGCCGCCTCGACCAGCTCGAACGGCACGGACTCCTCGCACGCCTGGCGCATCCAGAACACCGAGAACGCGCCGATCAGCGCGGGCACGACGACCGCTTGCAGCGTGCCGTACCAGTCGAGGTCGGACATCAGCATGTACAGCGGGATGACGCCGAGCTGGGTCGGCACCATGGACGTGCCCACGACCACCAGGAACAGCGAGTTGCTGCCCGGGAACCGAAGGCGGGCGAACGCGAACCCGGCCAGCGTGCCCAGCACGACGTTGCTGACCGCCACCGTGCCCGCCACGATCAGCGAGTTCTGCATGGCCAGCCAGAAGTCGACGGTGTCGAACACCCGACCCAGGTTCTCGAACAGGTTCCCGCCCGGGATCAGCGACGGCACCGCGTCACCCAGGGCGGAGTTGTCCTTGCTGGCGATCAGGAACGAGTAGTACAGCGGGAAGATCGAGGCGACCAGCACGATGACGAGCATCGCGTACGCCATCGGCCCCGCCCTGCCGACACGGGAAGCCACGGCGCTCACCCCTTGGACGCGATGCGCCGCGTCAACGTGAAGTTCAGCAGGGCCACGAGCAGGATCAGCATGAACAGCACCCACGCGATCGCCGACGAGTAGCCGGCGTCGAACAGCCGGAAACCCTTCTCGTACAGGTACATCACCAGCGTCTGGAACTGCCGGTCCGCGCCGCCGGTGCCGGTCGCCGTGCCGCCCGGGTCGAACAGCTGCGGCTCCACGAACAGCTGCATGCCGCCGATGGTGGACACGATGACGGTGAACAGGATCGTCGGCCTGATGCTCGGCACGGTGATCGACCAGAACACCCGCCACCGCGACGCGCCGTCCAGCATCGCGGATTCGTACATGTCCTTGGGCACGGACTGCATGGCGGCCAGGTAGATCAGGGCGTTGTAGCCGGTCCAGCGCCACATCACCATCGAGCTGATGGCCAGGTGCGAGGCCCACGTCTCGGCGCGCCAGTCGACCGGGTCGATCCCGAACACACCCAGGACCCCGTTGACGATGCCGAAGTCGCGCCCGAAGAGCTGCGCGAACACCAGCGCCACCGCGGCGACCGAGATGACGTTGGGCAGCAACACCCCCGCCCGCCAGAACGCCCGCCCGCGCAGCCCGCGGTCCAGCAGCGCCGCCAACGCCAGTGCCGCCAACAGCTGCGGCACGGTCGACAGCACGAAGAGGCTGACCGTGTTGCCCAGCGCGTTCCAGAAGTGCGGATCGGTGAAGAGTTCGCGGAAGTTCTCCAGTCCCACGAAACCCTGTGCGCCGTCGACGAGCTGCCAGTCGTGCAGCGACACCCACGCCGTGTAGAGCAGCGGGTAGAGGCCGAAGATCCCGAAGACGACGAAGAACGGCGCGATCGCCAGGTACGGGGTGTACCTGGTGTCCCAGCGCCCCAGGCGGTGCCGCCACGACGGCGGGTCCACGCGCGGCGGCGGGACGGAGCGCCCGGACTCCGTCCCGCTTCGCGCCGGAGCGACCGTCACTTGGCCGCGTCCCGCGCTTCCCGCACGGCCTGCTCGAAGGCGTCCACTGTGGACTGCTTGCCGGTTTCCACGCGGGACAGGGCGTTGTTGAACACCGGGGTGACCTTGGCGTCCTTGGTGCCGCGGTAGGTCGGCTTCAGGTTCTCCGCGGAGTTGCCGAAGATCTGGCCCACGGGAGCCTTGTTGAAGTACTCGTTGACCGCGGCGGTGACCTCGGGGTCCTTGTACGCGGCGGGCTCGCTGGGCAGGTTGCCGGTCTCCTTGAAGATCCGCTTCTGCTGCTCCGGCGCGGTCAGCCACTTGGCCAGCTCGTAGGCCTCCTTGGGGTGCTTGCCCTGCTTGGGCACGGCCAGGAACGAGCCGCCCCAGTTGCCGCCGCCACCGGGCGCGGCGGCCACGTCCCACTTGCCCGCGGCTTCGTCGCCGGCGCCGGCCTTGATCAGCGCGAGCGCCCACGCCGGGCAGGTGGTGGTGGCGAAGGAGGCCTGCTTGAGCGCGACGTTCCAGTCCTGGCTGAACGGGGCCAGCGCGCCGGTCTGCTTCTTCTCGCCCAGGCTCGCGGCCAGCTTGAACGCGTCGGCGACCTTCGGGTTCTTGTCCGCGATGAACGAGTCGTCGGCCTTGGCGAAGTAGCCCTCCTCGGTCTGGTCGAGGATCGCCTTGTAGACGTTCTGCGCGGCGTCGACGAACTTCACGTTCGGCGTGGCGGCGGTGAACTTGTCGGCGGTGGCGAGGAAGTCGTTCCACGTCGGCCAGAGCTTGCTCACGGCGTCGCGCTCGGTGGGCAGGCCGGCGGCCTGGAACAGGTCGCGGCGGTAGCACAGGGCGAGGCTGCCCATGTCGGTGCCCAGACCGAGGACGAAGTTGCCGTCGTCGGTGGTGCCCTGGTTCCACTTCCAGGCCGCCCACTGGGACTTCAGGTCCTTGGCGCCGTAGTCGGCGAGGTTGACGAACTTGTCCTTGGACTGGCGGAACAGGGCGACGTTGCCCTCCTCGATGGCCACGATGTCGGCCGCGCCGCGCCCGCCGGCGAGCTGGGTGGCGAGCTGCGTGTGGTGCTGCTCCATCTTGACCTTGCGCTGCTCGATCTCGATGTTCGGGTGCTGCGCCTGGTACTCCTTGATCAGGTTGTCGTACCCGAAGTCGGAGAAGATCCCGATCGACAGCTTGATCTTCCCGTCACCGGCGTCCCCACCCCCGCCGCACGCGACCGCCATGGTGGCAGCCATGGCCGTCGCGATGGTCGCCGTGACCCGGCCGACCAGAGTCCTGCTCATCCGTCCTCCTCGACGCTTCGGACCACTCCCGCGGTCCGCTGTGAGAGCGCTCTCACGGTGCGGTGAGCGGTGGACGGTGTCAAGCCAAGGGCGGACGGTCGACACCGTTCCGTAACTTTCTGAAGCGCTTTTGTGGACGCGAAGTCACATCGGTGCCACGAGCTGTGAAGGGCGAGGGTGGCCCGGCCCTCGCCCGGGCCACCCCGCACTCTGGTTAGAGGGGACAGCGACCCGGATGGGACGCGCCGCCGCGAAAAACCTTGTGACCCCCACCACAAACCAAGCGCCTCTCAAGATCAGAAGCTCCCGCCAAGCGGGAAGTCCTCGCCGAGCGGGCAGTCCGCCGAGCGGACACACCTCAACTTGGGCTTCTTGCTTGCGTCATCCCCGTATGGCCCGCCCGAAGGGCTACCACATTTTTGGTCGGGTGCAGCCGAAAATTTTGTGAGGAACGAGCAAAATTTTCAGCGGCACCCGGCCAAAAATGTGGTCGGCTTTGCCGGGTCATGCGGGGATGACACAAGCAAGAAGCCCCCGCAGTTGTGGTTGTGTCATCATTGGCGGCTCGCCCGCCGGCGAGGCTCTTTTAATCTTTGGAATTGCGCTTACGCGCTCAAGTCCACGCTTCGCGCGTGTAGATGCAACGCGCTCCGCGCTGCTGGAGAATGAACGCGCTTCGCGCTCTTGAACGGCGCTGACGCGCCCTCAAGCTGAACGCGCCGCGCGCTCTCAAGATCAAAGGCGCCTCGCCGGCGGGCAGGCCGCCAATGGGGGAAGGGAAGGGCGTCGGTTCCCCCACCGCATGGCCTGGCAAAGCCAACCACACTTTGTGTCGGATGCCGCTGAAATTTTTTGCTCGTTCCTCACAAAAAATTTCGGCCGCACCCGACCAAAGTGTGGTAGCCCTTCGGGCCAATGCCGCTAACTTAAGGATGATCTTCGCACGTCAGCGCTGATTCAGATCAAGTTCAGATTGATCAACTTCCTGAGGGTGATGCCAGTCGGCGCGAGACTCGACCAGGGACTTTGCGCCAGCGTGGCCCCCATGCGTCCTAAGTGGACACTGCTACGGGCCCGCACAGGGCCCGGAGCACCCAAGAAGCGGGCTCTGACCAGCCGAAACCTTAAGTTAGCGGCATTGCCCTTCGGGCAGGCCATACGGTGGGAACCGAAGCCCCGCCTGTGGCTGGGAGCAGCCCGCCGCGCGGAGCGCGGCCTAAAGCACCCGCTGTGCGGCGAAAAGCGAAAAGCAGCCGCTGTGCGGCGGAAAGCGAGTTGGTGCGTGGTGCGCGAAGACGCGGGAGGCCCGCTCCGGTTCCCCGGAACGGGCCTCCCACACCCCCGGCCGCGGCGCGCCCCCGACGCGCGCCTTGGCCACACCCCGAGCACACGCCCCGAACGCGCGCCCCAGGTGGTCCTACGCCTCGGCCATCCCCGCGACCACCGAGGTCTTCGCCGCCCGGCGGGCCGGCATCGCGGCGGCCACGACCGCGGCCACCACGGCAGCCGCCAGCATCGCGCCGATCTGCCCGAACGGAACGATGAACGCCAGCTGCACCGCCTCGGTCGACAGCGCGGTCGTCAGCACCCAGCCGAACCCGACGCCGAGCACCAGCCCGATCGCCGCGCCCATCAGGGCCATCAGCACCGACTCCACGACCAGCATCAACCGCAGCTGCCCCCGGGTCAGGCCGAGCGCCCGCAGCAGGGCCGATTCGCGCGTCCGTTCCAGCACCGACAGCGTGAGCGTGTTGGCGATGCCGAACAACGCGATCACCACGGCCAGCCCGATCAGCGCCCACACGAACGCCAACACCTGGTCGAGCTGCTTGTTCAGCTGCGCCTTGGTCTCCGCGGCCGAGTCGATCAGGGCCAGCGGCGACGGGTCGGTGACCTTCTCCACCGCGGCCCGGCCGTTGGCCACGCCGGGCTTGAGCTTGACCATGATGGTCTCGTAGCCGTCGAACTCCGGGTTGAGCTTGGCGGCGGTGTTCAGCGTCAGGACGCCGTCGCCCAGGCGCTGGCCGGACACGATCGCCACGACCTTCAGCGACTCGCTGCCCTGGTCGGTTTTCACGGTCGTGGTGGAACCGACCGACAAACCCGCCTTCTTGGCGTAATCCGCCTTCAAAGCGACCGTGCCGTCCTTCAGGTCGGAAAGCGAACCGCTCTCCACCTTCGGCCGGAACAGGTCACCCAGCGCGTCCGGGGACACGGCGGTGAAGAACAGCCGTTCGGCGATCACCCGGCTGGTCGGCGCGACCTTCGCGACCTCGGGCACGGCGGCCAACCGGGTCGCCAGGTCGCGCGGCAGCGGGCGGTCGTAGACCGAGGACGTGACCGTGTAGTCGGCGGGCAGGCGTTGGTCGACCTGTTCGCCGGCGGTCTCCTTGGCGCTGTTGGCGACCACGGTCACCATGGCCACGATGGTCACGCCGATCATGAGCGCCGCGGTCGTGGCGGCGGTGCGCTTGGGGTTGCGGCCGGCGTTGGCGGAGGCGAGCTTGGCGGGCACGCCGAAGATCGCCCGCGGCACCGCGCCCAGGAACCGGTTGACCGGGCCGACCAGCAGCGGGCCGAGCACCAGGACCGCGGCCAGCAGCACCATCGTGCCCGCGCCGCTGATGAACATCGCCGGTTCTTCGCTCTCGGCCTTCATGCCCAGGACGATCGTCCCGGCACCGACCACCCCCAGCAGCGTGGCGAACAGCACGCGGAGCTTGCTGGTGCGGGACACCTCCTCGCCGCTGTCGGGCTGGCTGCGCAGCGCCGCGACCGGCGGCACACGGGTCGCCTTGCGCGCCGGCAGCACCGCGGACAGCACCGTCACCACGACACCCACGCCGAACGCGGCGAGCACGGTCGTCAAGGAGATCGGCAGCCGAACCACGGTCTCCGAGGCGTCGCCGAACGAGGCGATCACCTTTTGCAGCAACGCGGACACCCCGAGCCCGCCGAGCAGGCCGAGCACGGACGCGGCGAAGCCCATCACCACGGCCTCCGCGAGCACACCGCGGAACACCTGCTTCCGGCTCGCGCCGACGCACCGCATCAGCGCCAGCTCACGCGTGCGCTGAGCGACCAGGATGGTGAACGTGTTGTAGATGACCATCGCCGCGACGACGAGCGCGATCACCGCGAACGCCAACAGGAACGTGGTGAACTCGGCCGCCTGCGAACTGATGGACTTCAGCGTCTCCGCGGTGAGCTGCTCACCGGTCTGGACGCGAAAACCGCTGTCACCAATGGCTTTCCGGACGTTGTCGGCCACCTGCTGCTGCGTGAACCCGTTGGCCGCCACCGCGACCACCTGGTAGGGCAGGTTTTCCGGGGCCAGCGCCTGGAAGGCGTCCGGCGTCAGCACGAGGTGGTCGCCGCCGGCCATCGACATCTCGCCGACGCCCTGCTTGTAGGTGCCGACGAGGGTGTACTCGCGGGTCTGGTCGTCCTGGCCGAGCAGCTTCACCTTCTGCCCGACGGACAGCTTGGCGGTCTCGGCGGTGCGGACGTCCACCGCGATCTCGTTGGCGCTGTTGGGGTAGCGCCCGTTGGCGAGGTCGAACTCGCGCAACTTCTCGGTGCCGGCCAGTGGCGTGGCCATGGCGGGCTTCGCCTTGCCCGCACTGGAGATCAGCGGCACCTGGAGGTACCCGCGCGGATCCGCCCCGGCGACACCCGGCGCTTGCCGGATCTTTGCGAGAGTTTCCGGGGTGATGCCCTTGGCGTCCCCCGGGCCGTCGAGCGTGACCGAGACGTCGACGCCCCGGGCGCTCTTGGCGAACTCGTCGCGCATGCTCTCGTTCATGGCGTCGCCGAGGACGAGCGTGCCGGTCACGAAGGCGACCCCGAGCGCGATGGCGACCGAGGACAGCACGAGCCGCGCGGTGCGGGCCTTGAGGCCCGCGATGATCGTGCGCAGCATCAGGTCACGCCCCCAGGTGCTTCAGGGCGGCCAGCACGGAGTCGGCGGTCGGGTTGTCGATCTCGCCGGCCAGGTGGCCGTCGGCCAGCAGCACCACGCGGTCGGCGTAGGAGGCGGCGACCGGGTCGTGCGTCACCATGATCACGGTCTGGCCGAGCTGCCGCACCGACATCCGCAGGAAGTCCAGCACCTCCGCGCCCGAACGGGAGTCGAGGTTGCCGGTGGGTTCGTCCGCGAACACCACGTCCGGCTTGGACACCAACGCCCGCGCGCACGCCACGCGCTGCTGCTGACCACCGGACAACTCGGTCGGCTTGTGCTTCAACCGCTCGCGCAGGCCGAGCACGTCGACGATCCGGTCGAACCACTGGCGGTCGGGCTTGCGGCCGGCCAGTTCCAGGCCCAGCAGGATGTTCGCCTCGGCGGTCAGGGTGGGCAGCAGGTTGAACGCCTGGAAGACGAAGCCGACCCGGTCGCGGCGCAGCTTGGTGAGGTCCTTGTCGCCCAGGGACGTGATCTCGGTGCCGCCGATGTGCACCGCGCCGCCGTCCACGTCGTCCAGCCCGGCCAGGCAGTGCATCAGGGTGGACTTGCCGGAGCCGGAGGGGCCCATGATGGCGGTGAACCTCCCGGCCTGGAACGCGACGCTCACGCCGTCCAGCGCCCGGACCGCGGTGTCGCCCTTGCCGTAGACCTTCACCAGGTTCGCGGCGGCTACAGCGGTACGGGTCCCGACGTCGGACACCAGTGCGGACATGCTCCCTCATTCCCTCGGTCTCTCGGACGAGGGAAAAGCTATGGGCGGGGGACGTACCCGGTCGTCACCTCGCCGGCGGAACCGCCGGTCCACCCACAGGATGACCACGGCTCCTACCCGGGCATCACCAGACGACGACGTCGAGCACCACCACGACATCCTCGGCCCGATCCAGCACCGTCTCGTGCTCCACGCGCAGCCACGCGAGGCGGCCGGTCGACGTGCGGAAGCAATAGCGGTCTCCGCGTGACGGAATGACCTGTGCTTTCCCGTCCTCCGGGACGGCGACGGCCTCGGCGCACCGCTCCCGGGTTCCTTCGCCGGCACCGGTGTCCTTGAAGAAGGCGCTGGAGTTCGCGGTGAACATCCGACTTTCGCCGAGGTGGAGGTCCATGTCGCCGGTCGCGCCGGCGCTGCGGCGCCCCTTCGTCTCGGCCGATTCCAGGTCGAGGCCCGTGCCCACGCCGAAAGTCACCTCCCGCGGTGGCGGCCCCGCCGGAGTGGTAGGTGGGACAGGTGTCCCCGACGTCCCGGTGCCCCGAGTGCCGACATTCGACGTGCTTGGATCCGGCGCCGCAGGTTCCGGCGTCCCGGCCACGGCGGAACCGGTCGTCGTCGTCGGCCGCGAACTCATTGCCACCACGACGACCGCCAGCACCAGGGCGAGGGCGATCACCGTCACGGCGGCGAGGCCGCGGCGGTCGTGGCGGTCGCCGATGTGGACGTCGCGGGCGTGGCCGGTCTGCGCGGTGGCTCCGCTGTGGCCGCTGACCGTGTTGCGCGTTCTATCGGGTTCGATGCGCGGATTCTCACCGCGCGGCCGTGGGTGACCTACGCAGATCTGCGGTCAGCCCGGTTGGTCCAGCAGGCCCCGGTCGAAGGCGATCGCCACCGCCTCCGCCCGCCGGCTGGCCCCCAGCTTCGCCATGATCCGGGTCAAGTGCACGCTGACCGTCTTCTCCGAGATGAACAGCTCCTCCCCGACCTCCCGGTTCGTCCGCCCCAACGCCACCAACCCCAGCACCGACCGCTCCCGCG
>NZ_JAPSLK010000024.1 GCF_031180885.1 Saccharothrix sp. | reverse complement strand
AGGAAATCCTGATGATGAACCGCGAGAAGGACAAGCTGGAGCGCACGCTCGGCGGTATCCGCGACATGTCCAAGGTGCCCAGCGCCGTGTGGATCGTGGACACCAAGAAGGAGCACATCGCGGTCGGTGAGGCGCGCAAGCTGAACATCCCGATCGTCGCGATCCTCGACACCAACTGCGACCCGGACGAGGTCGACTACCCGATCCCGGGCAACGACGACGCCATCCGGTCCGCCGCGCTGCTGACCAAGGTCGTCGCCGAGGCCGCCGCCGCCGGCCTCATGGCGCGCTCCGGTGCCCGCACCGCCGCCGCCGACGGCGCCGACAAGCCCGAGCCGGGTGTCGCCACCGACGAGCCGCTGGCCGAGTGGGAGCAGGAGCTGCTCGTCGGCGCCGAGGCGGACAAGCCCGCCGAGGGTTCCGAGACCGTCCAGTCCTGATCCGTCGCACGCCGCGCCCGCTCTCGACTCGCGGGCGCGGCGCGCATCGGGCACTATCCCCGCGCGTATCCCGCAGAAGGAACGGAAAACCGCACGATGGCGAACTACACCGCCGCTGACGTGAAGCGCCTGCGCGAGCTGACCGCCGCAGGCATGATGGACTGCAAGAAGGCGCTGGACGAGGCTGACGGCGACTTCGACAAGGCGGTCGAGATCCTGCGCATCAAGGGTGCGAAGGACGTCGACAAGCGCGCCGCGCGCACGACCTCCAACGGCCTGGTGGCCGCCGAGGACGGCGTGATGATCGAGCTGCGCTGCGAGACGGACTTCGTCGCCAAGAACTCCGACTTCCAGGACCTGGCGTCCCGGATCGTCGCCGTCGCCAAGGCCTCCCGTCCGGCGGACGTCGAGGTGCTCAAGGCGACCGACCTCGACGGTCAGACCGTCGACGCGGCCGTCCAGGAGCTGTCCGCCAAGATCGGCGAGAAGCTGGAGCTGGCCAAGGTCGCCGTCTTCGACGGCACCGTGACCACCTACCTGCACCGCCGTGCCGCCGACCTGCCGCCCGCCGTGGGCGTCGTGGTCGAGTACACCGGCGACAGCGAGGAGGCCGCCCGCGGCGCCGCCATGCAGATCGCCGCGATGCGCCCGCGCTACCTCACCCGCGACGAGGTGCCGGCCGACGTCGTCGCCAACGAGCGCCGCATCGCCGAGGAGACCTCGCGCGAGGAGGGCAAGCCGGAAGCGGCGCTGCCCAAGATCGTCGAGGGTCGCGTGAACGGCTTCTTCAAGGACGTCGTGCTGCTGGAGCAGGCCTCCGTGACCGAGTCCAAGAAGACCGTCAAGGCCGTGCTGGACGAGGCCGGGATCGCCGTCACCCGCTTCGCCCGGTTCGAGGTCGGCGAGGCCTGATTCGCGTGAGGGCGGGGTTGCGCGAGGATGCAACCCCGCCCTTGCCGTGTCCAGAGGAGGACCTGTGAGCGCAGAGGTAGCCCACCCAGGGGCAGACAACGCCGAGTCCGGTGGTTACCGCCGGGTCATGCTCAAGCTCGGTGGCGAGATGTTCGGCGGTGGCGGCGTGGGTGTCGATCCCGACGTCGTCCAGACCGTGTCCCGCCAGATCGCCGCGGTCGTCCGAACAGGTGTCCAGGTCGCCGTCGTCATCGGTGGCGGCAACTTCTTCCGGGGCGCGGAACTCCAGCAGCGCGGCATGGACCGCAGCCGCGCCGACTACATGGGCATGCTCGGCACGGTCATGAACTGCCTGGCGCTGCAGGACTTCCTGGAGCGCGAGCACGGCATCGAGACCCGCGTGCAGACCGCCATCACCATGGGCCAGGTCGCCGAGTCCTACATCCCCCGCCGCGCCATGCGCCACCTGGAGAAGGGCCGCGTGGTCATCTTCGGCGGCGGCGCCGGCATGCCGTACTTCTCCACCGACACGACCGCCGCGCAGCGGGCGCTGGAGATCGGGTGCGAGGTCGTGCTGATGGCCAAGGCGGTGGACGGCATCTACACCGCCGACCCCAAGACCGACCCGGACGCGCTGATGTTCGACCACATCACCCACCGCGAGGTGCTGGAGCGCGGCCTCAACGTCGCCGACGCCACCGCGTTCAGCCTGTGCATGGACAACAACATGCCGATCATGGTGTTCAACCTGCTCACCGAGGGGAACATCGCGCGTGCCGTGCGTGGTGAGAAGATCGGGACACTGGTGAGCACCCCCGGTGGTCGCCCGTCCTTCTAGACCTGCTGGGATTCGAGCCGAACTGCGCACACCAAGGGAGTAGCCGTGATCGACGAGACCCTCCTCGACGCCGAGGAGAAGATGGAAAAAGCGGTGTCCGTGGCGAAGGAAGACCTCGCGTCCGTGCGCACCGGCCGCGCTACACCCGCCATGTTCTCCCGCATCGTCGTCGAGTACTACGGTTCGCCGACCCCGCTGAACCAGCTGGCCAGCGTCGCCATCCCGGAGGCGCGGATGGCGGTCATCAAGCCGTACGACACCAGCCAGCTCAACTCGGTGGAGAAGGCAATCCGCGACTCCGACCTGGGCGTCAACCCCAGCAACGACGGCTCGGTCATCCGCGTGGTGATCCCGCAGCTGTCCGAGGAGCGCCGCCGCGAGATGGTGAAGGTGGCCAAGGGCAAGGGCGAGGACGCCAAGGTCTCCATCCGCAACATCCGCCGCAAGGCCAAGGAAGAGCTGGACCGCCTGGTCAAGGACGGCGAGGTCGGCGAGGACGAGGGCGTCCGGGCCGAGAAGGAGCTGGAGAACGTCACCCACCGGTACGTCGCCCAGGTCGACGAGCTGGTGAAGCACAAGGAAGCCGAACTCCTCGAGGTCTGAGCTGGATGGCGCGACTCCGTCGCGCGGCTCGGCCGCCCTGAGGGTCGGCTCATCGCGCCGCGTTTCCCGCCGATCGAAAGCGTGATCGTCGGGAAAGGCGACGCGACAAGCCGACGGCGGCCTCGCGGTGTAGGGACCGGCCGGAACACCGGCCGGATCGGGTTTGCCCGGCCGGGTAGCCGGTCGTGATAGGAGCACAGGTGTCAGGCGGCGGTGACCAGGGCGCGGCCCCGAAGAGCCCGTCACGGGCGGGTCGGGACCTGCGCGCGGCCATCGCCGTCGGCGTGGGTCTGGGCGCGGTCATCCTGTTCGCGCTGTTCACGGTGCGGCAGTTGTTCATCGGTGTGGTGGCCATCGCCGTCGCCGTGTCCGTCTACGAGCTGGCGGGCGCGTTGAAGCGCGCCGCGGACATCCGGGTCGCGCTGGTGCCCGTGCTCGTGGGCGCCCAGGCCGTGGTGTGGCTGGCCTGGCCGTTCGGGCGCGACGGCGTGCTGACGGCGTTCGTCGTCACCGTCCTGGTGTGCCTGCTGTGGCGGCTCAAGGACGGCGCGGACGGCTACCTGCGGGACGTCACCGCGTCCGTGTTCACGGTCGTGTACGTGGCGGTCTTCGCCTCCTTCGCGGTCATGCTGGTGGTCCCCGAGGACGGGGTCTTCCGGGTCCTGTGCTTCCTGATCGGCGTGGTGCTGTCCGACACCGGCGGCTACGCGGCCGGCGTGTTCTTCGGCAAGCACCCCATGGCCCCGACCATCAGCCCGAAGAAGTCCTGGGAGGGCTTCGCGGGGTCGATGGTGGCGGGCGTGGTCGGCGGCGCGCTCACCGTGAGCCTCATGCTGGACGGACAGTGGTGGCACGGCGCGCTGTTCGGCGCCGCGCTGGTCGTGACCGCGACGACCGGCGACCTGGTGGAGTCGCTGATCAAGCGCGACCTGGGCCTGAAGGACATGGGCACGCTGCTGCCGGGCCACGGCGGCCTCATGGACCGCATGGACTCGCTCCTGCCGTCCGCCGTCGTGTCCTGGCTGCTGCTCAGCGCCTTCGTGCCTGCCTGAGACTGAGCACCGCGCCGGCTGAACGGCTCCGACCCCTCGAACGGGGCCGTTCCGCCGGTGGCGCAACGCTCAGGCGTCGGGTGTTGTTCGCGACATGTCGACCAGGGAGAACGTCGAGCCGTACGGGTCGCGGACCACGGCGATCCGGCCGTAGGCCGAGTCGAACGGCTCGACGCCGACCGCGCCGCCGAGTTCGGTCACCCGCTCGGCCGCCTTGTCCGTGCCGACCTCGGGTGTGACGGCGAAGTAGAGCATCCAGTGCGGCGGCAGGTCGGGCGGGAACTCCTCACCCATGCGCAGGCGGCCCGCCACCTCCTCGTCACCCAGCGACCAGACCTTGTAGTCGAACGCCTCGCCGTCGCCGAGCTGCCGCTCCTGGTAGCCGAAGATCGCGCCGTAGAACGCGTCTGTCGCGGCGGCGTCCCGTGTGTTGACCTCCTGCCACGCGAGCGCGCCGGGACGGCCGGTGGCCAGGGCTGTGTCCGATGTGGCCTGCCAGAACCCCACGACCGCGCCCGCCGGGTCGTGCACCAGCTGCACGTGGCCCGTCCCCGGGATCTCCAAGGGACCCATAACCGTCTTCGCGCCCAGCTCCGCCAGCCGCTCCGACGTGCGTGCGAGGTCGGCCGTGTGCAGGTAGAACAGCCAGCCCGGCGGTGTGGGCTCGTCGGACGGCGGGTAGAAGCCGGCGACGGGCTCGCCGTCGCTCATCGCGACCGTGTAGCCCTCGTAGGCGTCGGTGTAGGTCCAGCCGAACAGGCCCGTGTAGAAGTCTCGGGTCTGGGCCGGGTCGCCGGTGGGCGCCTCGATCCAGGCCGGGGTTCCGGGGGTGGACATCGCCCTCTCCTCGAGTCGATGCGGATGTGGTGTGGATCGCATCGGACGGTACGGGAGGGGTACGACAATCCCGGGCGTGCGCGGTCGGGAGCGCCGGCGGATCAGTCGTCGAACGGGTCGTCGACCGGTGCGCCGATCTCCTGCTCGGACAGCGGCACCGCCCGGGACGGGTCGATCACCGAGAACACCGAACCGGTGTGGTCCGCGACCACGGTCACCCGCCCGTACGGGGTGTCGTAGGGCTCCACGGTGATTCGTCCGCCCAGCTCAAGCACCCTGTTGGCGACCGAGTCGGTGCCGATCTCGGGCGCGGCGGTGAAGTACACCATCCAGTGCGCGGGCGTGTCGGACGGGAACGCGCGACCCATCCGCTGCCGCCCCAGCACGGTGTGCCCCTCGACGCCCCAGATCGTGTAGTCCACCGCGTGACCGTCACCGATCTGGGTGATCTCGAAGCCGCACAGCTCGCGGAAGAACTCGTCCGCCACCGCGCCGTCCCACGTGTTCAGCTCCGCCCACGCGTACGCGCCGTGCCCGTCGGTGCCGAACAGCCAGTCCGGCGGCACGTGCCGGAACCCCACCACCCCGCCGGTCGGGTCGGCGACCAGCGTGGACACCTCGTCCGGCTCCCGCAGGACGTGCCCGCCCAGCGCGTGCACCTTCTCCGCCGTGGCACGGGCGTGCGGGCTGTTGAGGTACAGCGTCCACCCGAACCCGCCGTCTGCCGGCACCAACTCCGCCACCGGCAGCCCGTCCACCACGGCGATCGTGCGGCCGTGCACGTCGGCGTAGGTCCACCCGAACAGCCCGGTGTAGAAGTCGATGGCGGCCTGCTCGTCGACCACGGGCAGCTCCACCCAGCAGGGCGCGCCGTGGTGCAGTTCGGCCAGGGCGGGGGAGTTGGGGACGATCGACACCGGCTACCTCCTGCATGGGCGTCGGGATGATCACGCTACGGCTCTACAGTCGTCCCGTGAAGGGATTCGTCCGCGCCGCGTTGGCCGCCGTCCGCCCGGCCACGGTCCTGCCCAGCCCGAACATCTGGCACTGGCCCGACGTGTACGAGGTGGAGAACCGCGCACAGGACGTGGACGGCGCCATCTGGCAGGCGTTGCGCGAGGCCTGCGACTGGACCGGCGGGGACGTGGTGGACGTGGGGTGCGGCGACGGATTCCACCTGATCGCGTTCGCAAGACGCGCGCGGTCGGTGATCGGCGTCGAACCGCACCCGCCGCTGGTCGAACGGGCCGCCAAGCGCGTCGCGGACGTCCCCAACGCCTCCGTCGTGGCCGGTCCCGCGCAACGGTTGCCGCTGCCCGACGCGAGCGCGGACCTTGTGCACGCTCGCACCGCGTACTTCTTCGGACCGGGCTGCGAACCCGGCCTGCGCGAAGCGGACCGGGTGCTGCGGCCGGGCGGCACGCTCGCGATCGTCGACCTGGACGGCACGGCCGAGCCGTACGGGCCGTGGCTGTGCGCCGACGAACCCCGCTACAACCCCGCCGACGTCGAGGAGTTCTTCGCCGCGCAGGGCTTCGGGCTGCGCCGGGTGCGGGCGTTGTGGCGGTTCGAGAAGCGCGAGGACCTGGAGGCCGTGCTGCGCATCGAGTTCTCCGCGAAGATCGCCGCCCGCGCGATCACGCAGACCCCGGGGCTGTCGTTCGAGGTGGGCTACCGGGTCCACACCCGACGGAAACCGGCCGGGCTCGTGCTCCCGTGAGAACGTGCACATAGGATTGCGGGCGTGGAGAACCGGAACGCGGTCAGGTTGGGACGTCAGGTCGGCGTGGTGGGCCTCGGGTGCTGGCAGCTCGGCGCCGACTGGGGCCAGGTGGACGAGAAGGACGCGCTGGCGGTGCTCCACGCCGCCGCCGACACGGGCGTGAACTTCTTCGACACCGCCGATGTCTACGGCGACGGGCGCAGCGAGACGCTCGTCGGCCGCTTCCTGCGCGAACGCGGGGACGCGGGCATCACCGTGGCGACCAAGATGGGCCGCCGGGTGGAGCAGGTGCCGGAGAACTACACCCGCGAGAACTTCCTGGCCTGGAACGACCGGTCCCGCGCCAACCTGGGCGTGGACACGCTCGACCTGGTCCAGCTGCACTGCCCGCCGACCCCGGTGTACTCCACCGACGCGGTGTTCGACGCGCTCGACGAGATGGTCGAGGCGAAGCGGATCGCCGCGTACGGCGTGTCCGTGGAGACGGTGGACGAGGCGCTGACCGCCATCGCCCGGCCGGGTGTGGCCAGCGTGCAGATCATCCTCAACGCGTTCCGGCTCAAGCCGTTGGAGCGGGTCCTGCCGGCTGCTGAAGAGGCTGGGGTGGCGATCATCGCCCGCGTGCCGCTGGCGTCCGGGCTGCTGTCGGGCAAGTACACGCGCGACACGCGCTTCGGTGAGGACGACCACCGCAACTACAACCGGCACGGCGAGGCGTTCGACGTCGGCGAGACGTTCTCCGGCGTGCCGTTCGAGGTGGGGCTGGAGGCCGTGGAACGGCTGCGCCCCCTGGTGCCGGCCGGTGCGACCCTCGCGCAGTTCGCGCTGCGCTGGATCATCGACCAGCCGGGCGTGACCGTGGTGATCCCGGGCGCCCGCAACCCCGAGCAGGCGCGGGCGAACTCGGCGGCGGCGGACCTCGCCCCGCTGACCGTGCAGGACGAGGTCCGCGCCGTGTACGACGAGCTGGTGCGGCCGGTGGTGCACGACCGCTGGTAGGTCACTCCTCGTCTTCCTCGACGTCGAGTTCGCCGAGGATCGCGTACAGCTTGCGCCGTGCCTCGTTGAGGACCTCGACGGCGCGGGACTGCTGCTCACGCGTGCCCGCGTGGGCCATCTGGTGCATCGCCGCGCCCAAGTGCCGCGCGGCGGTGCGCAGCTTGGCCGCGCCCGCGTCCTGGTCGTCGGTCACCTGCTGCCACGGCGGGGTGTCCCCGAGCTTGGCCGCTTCGGCGCGGCCCGCCTCGGTGAGCGAGAACAGCTTCTTGCCGCCCGCCTCCTCGGTCGACGTGACCAGGCCCTCGTCGGCCAGCAGCTGGAGGGTCGGGTAGACCGAGCCCGGGCTGGGCCGCCACAGGCCGTCGGTGCGCTGCCCGATCTCCTGGATCATCTCGTAGCCGTGCATGGGCCGTTCGGCCAGCAGGCTCAACACCGCCGCGCGCACGTTGCCCTTGCGCTGCCGGCCGCGTCCGCCGCGCCGGAAGAAGTCGGGCGGACCGGGTGGGATCGGCGGTCCGCCGAACCCGAAACCGCCGCCGAAACCGCGCCGCGGGTCGCCGAAGCCGTGGTCCCGCTGGTGGCGTTCGTGGAACCGGTGTCCTGGGTGGTGGGGGTGCATACGCATGTCGTTGCTCCTTCATCGATCGGTTCTGACACATCAACGATATATCGGAACCTGTCGCGATGCAACGGTCGGTGTTGGCGTGCGGTCGTGGGACACTGGGAGGTGCTATGACTGCCCTTCCCCTCGTGTTCGACGCGCCCAAGCGCGGCCTGCCGCCGCGCCACCTCGCCGACCTCACCGCCGACCAGCGGAAAGAGGCCGTGGCGGCGCTGGGTGAGAAGCCCTTCCGGGCCGCTCAGCTGTCCCACCACTACTTCAGCCGGCTGACCGTCGACCCGGCGGAGATGACCGACATCCCGGCCGCGTCGCGCGAACGCCTGGTGACCGACCTCATGCCGCCGCTGTGGACGGAGCTGCGCGCGGTCGAGGCGGACGGCGGCGCGACCCGCAAGACGCTGCTGCGCGCGCACGACGGGACGCTGGTCGAGTCGGTGCTGATGCGCTACCCGGACCGGGCCACGCTGTGCATCTCGTCGCAGGCGGGGTGCGGCATGGCGTGCCCGTTCTGCGCCACGGGACAGGGTGGGTTGACCCGCAACCTGTCGACGGCGGAGATCGTGGACCAGGTGCGGCGGGGTGCGGCGGCCATGCGCGACGGCGAACTGCCGGGTGGGCCGGGGCGGCTGTCGAACATCGTGTTCATGGGCATGGGCGAGCCGCTGGCCAACTACAAGCGGGTCGTCGAGGCGGTGCACCGGATCTGTGATCCGGCGCCTTCGGGGCTGGGGATCTCGCAGCGGTCGGTGACGGTGTCGACGGTGGGGTTGGTGCCGGCGATCCGTCGCCTGACGGAGGAGAACCTCCAGGTCCGGTTGGCGGTGTCGTTGCACACGCCGGATGACGAGCTGCGGGACACGTTGGTGCCGGTGAACACGCGGTGGAAGGTCGCCGAGGTGTTGGAGGCGGCGCGTGGGTACGCGGATCGGACCGGGCGGCGGGTGTCGATCGAGTACGCGCTGATCCGGGACATCAACGACCAGGGGTGGCGGGCGGACCTGCTGGGGAAGGTGCTGCGCAAGCACCTGGGGCAGTTGGTGCACGTGAACGTGATCCCGTTGAACCCGACGCCGGGGTCGAAGTGGGACGCGTCGCCGAAGCCGGTGGAGCGGGAGTTCGTGCGGCGGGTGAAGGAGCAGGGTGTGGAGTGCACCGTGCGCGACACCCGCGGGCAGGAGATCGCGGCCGCCTGCGGCCAACTCGCCGCCGAGGGCTGATATCCGGAGACGGCAGTTCTCGCCATCGAAGGGCGGCGAGCGGACCAGGGCGATGTCGTCGGAAGCGGCACCCGCTCCGGCCGGTGTCGTCCCAACCAGGCTCAGCGTCCGGCCTTCACAGCGGCGAATGCGGAATCCGGCGTGGCTTGTTCGGCGTTCTGTCACTACCGAACACCGAACAGGCGGCTATGACGTCTTGACCACGATGGCGGTGGCGTTGTCGTTGCCGCCGGCGGATTCTGAGTCGGCTAGGAGGCTGCGTACGGCCTGCTCCGGGGACGACGTGCGCAGGATGTCCAGGATCCGGTAGTACGGGACCTGTTCGGCTACGCCGTCTGTGCACAGCAGGTAGACGTCGCCCGCCTGTGGCCGGATGTGGAGCAGATCCGGGTCCGGGTGGGACGAGTGGCCCACGTAGCGGGTCAGTTGGTAGCCGGCCGCGTGGGCTTGGGGCGAGTCGTGGGGCCACCAGCCGTGGACTGCGCCCAGCCACGCCATCGTGTGGTCGACGGTCAGCAGCTCCAGCAGGCCTGAGCGCAGGCGGTACGCCCGGGAGTCGCCGAGTTGGGCCAGCCACAGGCCGTCTGGGGACTCCACCAGGGCGGTCAGGGTGCAGCCGGCCAGGGTGCCGGACGTGCGGCCGAAGTCGGCGACCGCTCGGTGGGCCTCCGACAGGGCTGGGCGGATGCCGGGTACGCCCGAGGACTGGATGTGGGAAACGACCAGGTCCACCGCGGTCCGGCCGGCCATGGCGCTGCCCGGGCCGTCGCCCATGCCGTCGGCGACGATCGCCACCAGGGGCTCGGTGGACAGGTGGGCCACGTCGAAGTTGGCGTGGTAGCGGCGGCCCGTGTCGGTGCCCGCCGCGGCGGTGTACAACGCCGTCAGCGGCGCCACGAGGTGCGGCTGCGGACCTGCTCCCAGATGAGCAGGAGCGCCATGCCGGCACCGAAGGCGATCACCCAGATGTCCTCGGTGCGACCGTGGTGGTTGCCGATGAGCAGCGAGAACGTCGCCAGCACGGACAGCCAGCCGGCGATGCGGATGCCCTTGGGGAAGGTGCCGTGCCAACCCCACTCGGCCGACGGCTCGTCGTGGGTGTCGACCGCCGGACGCTTGTCCAGTTCAGAGGACGAAGACACAGCCGCACGACCTTCCTGCCCGATCAAGTTCACGTACGGCGTCATCGTCGCACATCACGAGCACGGTCGAGACGTGAGGTGCGCGGCACTGCCCCCGGCCGCTAACGTCACGCGCTGTGCGGAAGGTGACGAGGTGACCGACCAGCCCGGCTTCCACCCGGCCGAACAGCCCGCGCCGGACACGTTCGCACCCGTCGAAGTCGGCCTGTACGGGGTCACCAAGCGGTTCGCCGACCAGACCGCCGTGGACGACCTCTCGCTGCGGGTCCACGAAGGCGAGTTCTTCTCCGTCCTCGGCCCCTCCGGGTGCGGCAAGACGACGTTGCTGCGCATGATCGCCGGGTTCGAGCACCCCGACGCGGGCCGCCTCGAGCTGGACGGCGTCGACATGGTCGGCGTGCCGCCCTACCGCCGGGACGTCAACACCGTCTTCCAGTCCTACGCCCTCTTCCCGCACATGTCGGTGTGGGACAACGTGGCCTACGGCGTGAAGCGCAAGGGCGTCCGCGGCGACGCGCTGAAGAAGACCGTCGGCGAACACCTGGAACTGGTCCGGTTGAGCCAGTACGCCAAGCGCCGCCCGGCCCAGCTGTCCGGCGGGCAGCAGCAACGGGTGGCGATCGCCCGCGCGCTGGCCGCCGGACCCCGGCTGCTCCTGCTGGACGAACCCCTTGGCGCGCTGGACGCCGTGCTGCGCAAGGAACTCCAGATGGAGCTGATGCGCATCCAGCGCGAAGTGGGCACGACGTTCCTCTACGTCACCCATGACCAGGAGGAAGCGCTGGTTCTGTCGCACCGCGTGGCCGTGATGAACGCGGGCCGGGTGGAGCAGGTCGGCTACCCCGAGGACGTCTACGAGCGGCCCGCGACCCGGTTCGTGGCCGGGTTCATCGGCACGTCCAACATCCTCGACGCCAAGGTGTCCGGTGTGGACGGTCGCTGGGTCGAGCTGGACGCGGCGGGCACCACCCGGCTGCGGGCGCGCCTGGACGGCGAGGTCCGCCACGGGCAGCGGGTCGCCGCGATCGTGCGACCGGAGAAGGTCCACCTCTACGACGACGCCGCCGAACCGCCGACGGGCTGGTGCGTGGTCGCCGGCACCGTCCGCGACGTCGTGTACACCGGTGTGTCGACCCAGTACGTGGTGGACGTGCCCGGTGGCGGCGAACTCGTCGCGTTCGTGCAGAACACCCGCCGCATCGACGACGCGGGCGCGCCCGGCCAGCCCGTCCGGATGGGCTGGGACCCCGACTTCACCGTGCTGTTGGAGAGCGCCGATGACTGATCGAGACCTCCGGATCGCCCGCCTGTGGGACGCCGGGGTGAGCCGCCGCACGATGCTGCGCTCCACCGCGTTCTTCGCGCTCGCCGCGACCGGGGCGTGTGGTGTCGGCGAAGCGCCGTCCACCTCGCAACCCACCACCTCCAAGGCCAAGGCGGTCAACGCCAAGGAGGAGGCGAAGCTCAACTTCTACAACTGGACCGACTACATCGCGTCCGACACGTTGTCCGGCTTCAAGTCCGCGACCGGCATCGACGTCACCTACGACAACTTCAGCACCAACGACGAGATGGAAGCCAAGATCGCCTCCGGCGCGGCGGGCTACGACCTCGTCGTGCCCAGCGACAACTTCCTGCGCCGGTTCCTGCGCGCGGGCCTGCTCTCGCCGCTGGACCACGACCTGCTGCCCAACCTCAAGAACCTGGAGAAGCGGTTCACCGAGGCCGACTACGACCCCGGCAACGCCTACTCGGTGCCGTGGGCGTGGGGCACGACGGGCCTGGCGTACGCGAAATCCCAGCTCGGGGACGTGTCCGGGTTCACCGCCTACGACCTGGCCGCCGCGCAGGGCCGCAGCACGATCCTGGACGAGGCCCGCGACGGTCTCGCCCTGGGCCTGCTCAAGGCCGGCCACGACCCGAACACCACCGACCCCAAGCACCTCGACGAGGCGGTCAAGGTGCTGCTGGAGCTGAAGAAGAAGATCGGCCAGATCACCTCCGACGTCATCGAACCGCTGACCGGCGGCCAGGTGCCGCTGGCGCAGGCCTACTCCGGTGACGCGTTCCAGGCCCGGGAGACCAACCCGGACATCGCGTACGCGATCCCGGCCGAGGGTGGTCTGTCCTATGTGGACCTGCTGTGCATACCCGAGGACGCGCCGCACGCCGCCAACGCGCACCGGTTCATCGACTACGTCCTGGGTCCGGAGGTGGGCGCGGCCCTGGCGAACGCCATCCGCTACGGCAGCCCGAACGCCGCCGCCAAGCCGCTGATCGAGAAGGAACTGTTGGACGACCCGCTGGTGTACCCGTCCGACGAGCAGTTGGCGAAGCTGCCGTTCACCAAGGACCTGGGCGCCGAGGTCGAGGCCCGCTACGCGGACGCGTGGACGAAGGTCAAGACCGGCTGACCGGGAACGACGCGAAACCCCTGATCACCGTGGACGCGCGGTAGGAGGCGGTGCCCGCCTGGCGCAGGCGCGGCAGGCGGGCCAGGGCGCGGAACACGACCTCGCCCTCCATGCGGGCCAAGGTCGCGCCGAGGCAGTAGTGGATGCCGCTGGAGAACGCCAGGTGCTCGGGCTTCCGCTCGCGGGCGAGGTCGAAGCGGTCCGGGCCCGGGTAGACCTCCGGGTCGCGGTTGGCGGCGGCGATGACCACGTAGACCTCCTCGTCCCGGCGGACCCGGTGACCGGCCAGGTCGACGTCCTCGTGCGCGACGCGGGCGGTCAGCTGCACCGGCGGGTCGAAGCGCAGGACCTCTTCCACCACGGCCGGCGCGAGGTCCGGGTCGGCGCGCAGCAGGGCGAACTGGTCGGGGTGGCGCAACAGGGCGGCGGTGCCGTTGCCGATGAGGTTGACCGTGGTCTCGAAGCCCGCGATGAGCAGGAGTCCGCAGGTGGCGACGAGTTCGTGGGTGTTGATCTTGCCGTCGCCCTCGGCCTGGACGAGGTCGCTGATCACGTCCTCGCCCGGGTCGTGCCGGCGGCGTTCGATCAGGCGGGTGAACAACGCGTCGAGGTCGGCCGTGGTCTTCCGCAAGGCCCTGACCTGCGCCAACGACGTCGGTCCGTCGAGGGTTGCGCCGACGACCTTGCCGTGCTCGGCGAACTCGGCGGTGTCCTCGTCGGGGATGCCGAGGAGGGTGCTGATCACGGCGATCGGGAGCGGCGCGGCGAAGTCCGCGATGAGGTCGAAGTCCCGTCGGGTGAGGAGTTGGTCGACGAGTTCTTCGACCCGGGCGCGGTAGCCGTCGATGCGGCGCGGGCTGAACGCGGGCGCGGCCAGGCGGCGCAGGCGCGTGTGGTCCGGCGGGTCCTGCTCCAGGAACGAGTCGTAGAACGTGCCGGTGGCGTCGCGGGCGGCCGGTGACATGCCGGGTAGTTCGCCGTCGGTCTTCCGGACGCCGAAGCGGCGGTCGCGCAGGACGCTGTTGGCGAGCGCGTGCGAGGTGGTGACCCACTGGCCGGTGCGCTCCTTGTAGAGCGGTCCCTTGGCGCGCATCCGCTCGTACAGCGGGTACGGGTCGGTTGTGGTGTCCAGCTTGCCGATGAGGCTGAACGTGCGGCCTAAGAGGCGTGTCGCGCTCGCTTCGGCGACGTACCGCAGTTCGGTGAACGTGGTCATGGTCGAACCCCCTCCAGGAACGTGGTCAGCACCAGACGTGGCGCGTCCAGCGGGGCGAGCCGGCCCGCCGCGATGGCCTCCCAGGCGGTGAAGATCACCCCGTAGAACGTGTGCAGGACCCACCAGGCGGGCAGGTCGGCGCGAAGCTGCCCCTGCTGCTGGCCGGTCGCCACGAAGGCGAGGAAGGGCTGGTCCATCCGGTCGAGCCGCTCCGCGACGCGCGGGTCCTGTTCGAGGCCGGGGAAGCGCAGCAGGAACTCCAGGCGCGGGCCGAGCGGGACCAGTTTGGCGACGAGGTCGTCGAGCACCTCGCGGGTGGGCCGGGTGAGGTCCACGTCGGCGACCGCCTCGTCGACGACGTCCAGCGCGCTGTCCGCGAGCGCCACGACCAGGTCCTGGCGGGTGGGGTAGCGCTTGTGCAGCGTGGTGCGCCCGATGCCGGCGGCCTTGGCGACGTCGCCCAGCGAGGCGGACGGGTCGGCCAGCAGGACCCGGGTGGCGATGTCGACGAGGTGAACACTCATGTTCACAACAGTACACGAACGTTCGCAGCCGAACTGGGTTGTTCACGCGTTTTGGAGGTCGGGCAGAATCTGGGCTCGTGTCCCGGACCCGGCGCAGGTGGCTCGTCGCCACCGGCCTCCTCACCCCGACCGGCCTGTGGCTGGGCGCCTTCCTGATCGCACCGCTGGTGCTGGTGGTCCAGTTCAGCTTCGCCACGCGGGACACCGGCGTCGCGCGGGCCGTGCTGCCGTGGACGACCCAGGCCTACCGGACCGCGCTGGACCCCGCGTTCCTGCCGATCTTCGGGCGGACCCTGGCCTACGCCGGGATCACCACGGCGCTGTGCCTGCTGCTGGGGTTCCCGCTGGCGTGGTTCATCGCGCGGCACGGCGGGCGGTACCGGACGGCGCTGCTGGCGGCCGTGCTGGTGCCGTTCTGGTCGTCGTACCTGGCGCGGGTCTACGCGTGGAAGGCGCTGCTGGACGGGGAGGGGCTGGTCAACCGGCTGCTCGGGGCGGTGGGGCTGGGGCGCGACGGCGGGTTCCTGCTCACGCACGGGGCCGTGGTGGTGGGGCTGACGTACGGGTTCCTGCCGTTCATGGTGCTGCCGCTGTACGTGGCGTGCGAGCGGTTCGACCACCGGCTGGTGGAGGCGTCCTACGACCTCGGGCACGGGCGGGTGTCGACGTTCGTCCGGGTCGTGCTGCCGGCCGTGTTCCCGGGGGTGCTGGCGGGGTCGTTGCTGGTCCTGGTGCCGGCGGCGGGTGACTTCGTGACGCCGAGGCTGCTCGGCGGGGTGGACCAGTCGACGTTCGGCAGCGTGATCGACGACCAGTTCCGGGGCGGCAACAACTGGCCGCTGGGGTCGGCGATGGCGGTCCTGCTGCTGGTCCTGGTGGTCGTGGTGCTGGTGCTGCGCGGGCGGCGCGGGGAGGACGTGCTGTGAACCGGCGGCCGTGGGTGCTGGGCGCGGTGGCGGGGGCGGTGTTCGCGTTCCTCTACCTGCCGATCCTGTGGCTGGCGCTGGTGTCGTTCAACGATTCGCGGTCGTTGAGCCGGATCAGCGGGTTGTCGACCCGGTGGTACGCGGAGCTGCTCGACGATTCACGGGTGTTGGAGTCGCTGGGGCTGACCCTGCGGCTCGCGGGGGCCAGTGCGGTCGTGTCGACGGTGATCGGGACGTCGGCGGCCTTCGGGTTGCGGCGGGCGTTCCCGGGGCGCGGGTTGTGGACGGTGCTGCTGAGCCTGCCGCTGGTGGTGCCCGAGGTGGTGCTGGGCGTGGCGCTGCTGGGGTTCTGCGTCAAGCTCGCCGGCATCCCGCTCGGGTTCGGCGCGCTGCTGGCCGCGCACGTGGCGTTCTCGCTGAGCTTCGTCGTCGTGGTGGTGCGGGCGCGGGTCGCCGGGATGGACCCCCGGCTGGAGGAGGCGGCAGCCGACCTCGGGGCCGGCCCGCTGGTGGCGTTCCGCACGGTCACGCTGCCGCTGGTGGCGCCGGCCGTCGCGGCGGGCGCGGCATTCGCGTTCCTGCTGTCCTTCGACGACGTGGTGACGTCCAGCTACCTCACCGGGGTCGGGTCCACGACACTGCCCGTGTTCGTCTACGCGCAGGCGAGCAAGCGGGGCGTGTCGCCGGAGATCGTGGCCCTGTCCACGCTGCTCGTGGCGACCAGTGCGGCCCTGCTCATCGCGGGTGTCCTGGTCGCCGCCAAACGTGCGCGGTCGTCAACTTTCGTCGGCTCGATCCGCGACGAATGAACGCCGTGGCGCGCGGGGGGAGTGTTTACCGTTGTCCGTTGTGACGGCTGTCGTTCAGCGCCTGCGGCCCGAGGTGGTGGCCCTGCGGGCCGCGCCTCGGGAGTTCCTCCGCACGCACGCCGAGCGACTGCGCGAGGTGACCTGGTGGCGGGTCGGCCGGGAGCTTTTGGCGATCGCGCTGCTGCTGGTGCTCGACGTGTACCCGGGGTTCATCGCGGGCGACAAGCAGGTCCAAGGCTGGTCCGTGGTCTTGGTCGGCCTCGGGTACGTGGGCCTGTACGTGCTGCGGTTGGGGTTCCCGGCGATCGCGCTGCTGGCTGCGACCTGGGTGGTGTTCACCCTCGAACACGGCGGCATCGCGACGATCATCATGCTGGCCTACGCGGCCGGCTACCGGATCGTGGCGTGGCAGCGCTCGCTGGTGACCGCTGCTTTGGGCCTGGCCGTGTACATGGTGGCCTGGGACCTGTCCGCGCCGACGCTCTCCGGCCCGCTGGGGTCGTGGATCATCCTCACCGTCTACGGGATGGTGGTGGTCCTGCCGTTCCTCGTCGGCCGCTACACCGCGCAGCGCAACGCCCTGGTCGCGGCGTTGCAGGAACGCGAGGAGCGGGTCGTGCGGGAACGGCAGATGGTGTCCCGCCAGGTCCGGCTGCGCGAGCGCAACCGGATCGCCCAGGACATGCACGACAGCCTCGGCCACCGGCTGAGCCTGATTTCGGTGCACGCGGGCGCGCTGTCCCTGGATTCGGGGCTCGGTGACAAGCAGCGCGAGGCCGTGCAGGTGCTGCGTAGTGCGGCATTGACGGCCATGGAGGAGTTGCGCGGGGTTATTGGTGTTCTGCGCCGGGACGAGCCCGATGAGGAGCAGGTTCGGCGGACCGTGGACGCCATCGACGAGCTTGTCGAGGGGGCGCGGCGGGCCGGGGTGCGGGTCAGCTTGGTGCGTGGTGGCCAGCCACGTCCGCTGCCCGCGAAGGTGAGTCACGCGGCGTACCGGATCGCGCAGGAGGGGCTGACCAACGCCAGCAAGCACGCGCCCGGGGCGAGCGTCCAGGTGACCGTCAAGTACGAGCCGGACGCATTGGTGGTCGAGGTCCGCAACAACCCGCCCAAGGTCAAGCCGCGCGACGGAGTCGGGTTCGGGCTGGTCGGGTTGGGTGAGCGGGTGCGGCTGGCGGGCGGGATGCTGCACGTCGGCGAGCTGCCCACGGGTGGCTTCCGGATCGCGGCCCTGCTGCCGTACGAGGACACGGCGGCGGCCGACGACGAGCCGTCCGACGACAGCATCCCCATCGAGCAGACCAAGCCCGCGACCGGTATCCGCAAGTGGGCCGGGGTGGGGTCGATCGTGCTGGCCGGGATGGTCGTGCTGATCGTCATCGCCGGGTATGTGTGGCTGGGCAGCCGGCCGTTGACCAAGGTCGTGCCGTCGGACCTGTACGAGAAGGCGTCGATCGGCGACTCGGAGGCGGACCTGAGGAGCCGATTCCCGGGCGGCTCGTCGCCGGTCCTGAGCGACATCACCCAGGGCGCCGACCCCGAACCGGCCGGCACCGCGTGCGAGTACTTCGTGACCGACGACCAGAGCTACACCTCCGGCGGGGTCAAGGTAGTGCGCTTCTGCTTCGCGGACGGCAAGCTCGTTGAGAAGAAGATCCACCTGCACCATGGGGCGTGAACGTTGATCCGGGTCCTGATCGCCGATGACGAGCCGTTGATGCGCGCGGGCATCAAGGCCATCCTCGGCACCGCCGACGACATCGAGCTGGTGGCCGAGGCTGGTGATGGGCGGGAGGCGGTGCGGATCGCTGCCGAGCGGCGGGTGGACGTGGCGGTGTTGGACATCCGGATGCCCCGTCTGGACGGCTTGGCGGCGGCGCGGGAGCTGCGGTCGGTGGCCCCTTCGGTGCGGGTCGTGATGCTCACCACGTTCGGCGAGGACGACAACATCGTGCGTGCTTTGTCCGACGGGGCGGCGGGTTTCTTGTTGAAGGACTCCGCGCCGGAGGAGTTGCTGCGGGCCGTTCGGGCGGTGCACTCGGGGGAGGCTTACCTGTCGCCGATGGTGACCAGCCGGGTGGTGGGGATGGTGGCCCAGGTGGGGCAGCCGCGCCGGCAGGAGGCCATTCGGCAGGTGGAGGGGTTGACCGAGCGGGAGGTGGAGGTGCTGGCGCTGCTCGGGTTGGGGATGTCGAACGCGGACGTGGGGCAGCGGCTGCACATGAGCGAGGCGACGGTGAAGACGTACGTGAGCCGGTTGTTGGCGAAGTTGGGGTTGACGAACCGGGTGCAGGCGGCGTTGCTGGCGCGGGACGCGGGCTTGGCTGGGTGAGCAGGCTTGCTTCTTGGCGGGCTGAGCTGCGCCGCCGGAATCTCTTGGCGGGCTGAGCGGGCTGTTTTGTCGGTGGTGGGTGGGACAATGGTGATCGGGGGCCGGAGGCCGGCGTGATCGGGGCCGGAGGTCTGAGCTGGGCTTTCTCGCTTGAGCTTCCACCCGCCCACCCCCTCCCAGGCCGTCCCCGCAAGAGCCCGAAGAGCCCCCGGCTGCGCCGGAAAATCCCGGCTGAGGTTTCGTTGGTCCACCCACCCGCCCCCACCCAGGCCGTCCCCGCAAGAGCCCGACGCAAGAGCCCGAAGAGCCCCGGCTGCGCCGGAAAGCGCCCGGCTGCGCCGGAAAGCGCCCGGCTGCGCCGGAGCGCCACCTCGCCCGCCCGGTTGCGCCGGGAGCCGCGCTCAGCAGGGTGCGCCGCGCCCAGCCCAACGTGCGCATAAGGCAGCCCCCTGCCGACCTGGGGGATAGTCGACAGGGGGCTGTGGATCGCGGCGCGCGAGGGGGTGCGCGCTCCGCGAGGTCCGGTGCGGTTATGCGCGTGCGCGGTTGCCCGTCACCAGGCGGTAGATGCCCAGCACGACCAGCGAGCCCAGGATGGCGAGCAGCCACGTGCTCAGGCTGAAGAACGTGTTGATGTCGGTGCCGAACAAGGCCTGGCCGATGAACCCGCCGATGATGGCCCCGACGATGCCGAGCAGCATCGTGATGATGATGCCACCCGGGTCGCGACCAGGCATGATCGCCTTGGCGATGGCGCCCGCGATCAAGCCGAGTACGATCCAACCCAAGATGCCCACAGGGGCTCTCCTTCCTGCCGGCCTCGACGGGCGGAATCCGTCGTGGCGCTTGATCAGGGGTTGCCCACGGACGGGTGAGCCCACGCCTGCGTTACCATTCCGTGACCTGAGTACCGCTGTGCGGTCTGTCAGCTTGGTTCCGGAACAATGGGCGGTGATGAGCACACCACGCACGGTCCTGGTCCTCGGGTCGACCGGTTCGGTCGGCACCCAGGCCCTCGACGTCATCGCCGCCAACCGCGACCGCTTCTCCGTCGTCGGGCTCGCCGCCGGCGGCTCCGACCCGGCCGCGCTGGCCGCCCAGGCCGTCGAGCACGGCGTCGAGGCCGTCGCGGTCGCCAAGGCCACGGCCGTCGAGGACGTCACGCTCGCCCTCTACGCCGAGGCGCAGAAGCGCGGCTACGCGAAGGCCCAGTTCAAGCTGCCGCGCGTCCTGGCCGGGCCGACCGCCATGGTCGACCTCATCGACTCGACCCCCGCGGACGTCGTCCTCAACGGCATCACCGGCTCCATCGGCTTGGAGCCGACTCTCCGGGCGCTCGATTCCGGCTCGACGCTGGCCCTGGCCAACAAGGAGTCGTTGATCGCCGGCGGTCCCCTCGTGCTCAAGGCCGCCAAGCCCGGTCAGATCGTGCCGGTGGACTCCGAGCACTCCGCTCTCGCCCAGTGCCTGCGCGGCGGCACGGACGCCGAGGTCGCCAAGCTCGTGCTGACCGCGTCCGGTGGCCCGTTCCGGGGCCGCAAGCGGTCCGAGCTGGAGGGCATCACCGCAGCTCAGGCCCTCGCCCACCCGACCTGGTCGATGGGGCCGGTGATCACCATCAACTCCGCCACCCTGGTCAACAAGGGGCTGGAGCTGATCGAGGCGCAACTGCTGTTCGGCGTCCCCTACGAGCGCATCGACGTGGTCGTGCACCCCCAGTCGATCATCCACTCGATGGTCACCTTCACCGACGGGTCGACCCTCGCGCAGGCGTCCCCGCCGGACATGCGGCTGCCCATCGCGCTCGCCCTCGGCTGGCCCGAGCGCGTCCCCGGCGCCGCCGCCGCGTGTACCTTCGAATCACCGACCGCCTGGACGTTCGAGCCGCTGGACGACGAGGTCTTCCCGGCGGTCCGGCTGGCCAGGCAGGCGGGCTCCGGCGGGGGTTGCCTGCCGGCGGTGTACAACGCCGCCAACGAGGAAGCGGTCGCGACCTTCCTGGACGGCGGCACGTCGTTCACGTCCATCGTGGACACGGTGGAGCGGGTGCTGGCGGAGGCGGACGGCTGGGCGCACGAGCCGGCCGACGTCGCCGAGGTGCTCGCCGCCGAGGATTGGGCCCGCACGCGGGCGCGGGAACTCGTGGCCACTTCGGTGGGGTCTGGAAGGGACTGAGAGTGGTCTTCTTTTTGGGCATCTTGCTGTTCGCCCTGCTGATCGGCATCTCGATCGCCCTGCACGAGCTGGGCCACCTGGCCACCGCGAAGATGTTCGGGATGAAGGTGACCCGGTACTTCATCGGGTTCGGGCCGAGGATCTGGTCGTTCCGCCGCGGCGAGACCGAGTACGGCCTGAAGGTCATCCCGGCCGGCGGGTTCTGCGAGATCACCGGCATGACCGCGCTGGAGGAGGTCCGGCCCGAGGACCAGCACCGCGCCTTCTACAAGCAGAAGACCTGGAAGCGGGTCGTGGTGCTCAGCGCGGGCTCCATCACCCACTTCATCCTCGGCTTCATCATCCTGTACCTGATGGCCGCCATCATCGGCATCCCCAACCTGCGCAACACGCCGCTGGTCGCCGAGGTCGCGCCGTGCGTCACCAGCGTCATGGTCACCGAGTGCAAGCCCGGCGACACCTCGCCCGCGCAGAAGGCCGGCTTCCAGGCGGGCGACGAGATCCTCGCGGTGGCCGGCACGCCCACGCCGACCTGGACCGACGTGCTGAAGGTGACCCGCGACCGGTTCGGCGCCACCGACTTCAAGGTCAAGCGCGGCGACCAGGAGCTGGTGCTCAGCGTGGACGTGACCCGGGTCGACCGGGAGTACGTGCGCAAGGACGGCACGACCTACAAGAAGGAAGTCGGCGCGATCGGCATCCTGCACCAGACCGAGTTCAACTACAACGCGCTCACGGCCTTCGGCGGGGCCACCAAGTACACCGGCGACATGTTCGTCAACACGTGGAACGGCCTGCTCAAGTTCCCGGAGAAGATCCCCGCCGTGGTCAAGGCCATCGGCGGCGGCGAGCGCGACCTGGACACCCCGGTCAGCGTGGTCGGCGCGTCCCGGCTGGGTGGCGAGGCGGTCGAGCAGGGCCTGTGGCCGTTCTTCTGGCTGATGCTGGCCGGCCTGAACTTCTTCGTCGGTGTGTTCAACCTCCTGCCGCTGCTGCCGCTTGACGGTGGTCACATCGCCGTCAACCTGTACGAGCGGGTGCGAAACTGGATCCGGAAGCTGCGCGGTCTGCCCGCGGGCGCGCCGGTCAACTACCTGCGGCTGCTGCCGCTGACCTACTTCGTGATCTTCGTGGGCGGTGCGGTGACGCTGCTGACCGTGACCGCGGACATCGTCAACCCCATCCGGCTCCAGTGATCGTTGTGAGAGGTGTTTGTCCATGAGTGACGGCGTGCTCCTCGGGATGCCGGCGCTGCCGCCCCCGGTGCTGTCCGAGCGCCGCAAGACCCGCCAGCTGATGGTCGGGTCCGTCGGTGTGGGCAGTGAGTACCCGGTGTCGGTGCAGTCGATGACCACGACGGTCACGGCGGACGTGAACGCGACGCTGCAGCAGATCGCGGAGCTGACCGCGGCGGGCTGCGACATCGTCCGGGTGGCGTGCCCGTCGCAGGACGACGCGGACGCGCTCGCGGCGATCGCGAAGAAGTCGCAGATCCCGGTGATCGCGGACATCCACTTCCAGCCCAAGTACGTGTTCGCGGCGATCGAGGCCGGGTGCGCGGCGGTGCGCGTGAACCCGGGCAACATCAAGAAGTTCGACGACAAGGTCCGCGAGATCGCGCGGGCCGCGAAGGACCACAACACCCCGATCCGGATCGGCGTGAACGCGGGTTCGCTGGACCCGCGGCTGATGGCCAAGTACGGCAAGGCCACCCCGGAGGCGCTGGCCGAGTCGGCGCTGTGGGAGGCGTCGCTGTTCGCCGAGCACGACTTCCACGACCTGAAGATCTCGGTCAAGCACAACGACCCGGTGGTCATGATCCGGGCCTACGAGCTCCTGGCCGAGCAGTGCGACTACCCGCTGCACCTGGGCGTGACCGAGGCCGGTCCGGCGTTCCAGGGCACGATCAAGTCCGCCGTGGCGTTCGGCGCGCTGCTGCGCCAGGGCATCGGCGACACGATCCGGGTCTCGCTGTCCGCGCCGCCGGTGGAGGAGGTCAAGGTCGGCCACCAGATCCTCCAGTCGCTGAACCTGCGGCCGCGCAAGCTGGAGATCGTCTCCTGCCCGTCCTGCGGTCGGGCCCAGGTGGACGTCTACACGCTGGCCGAGCAGGTCACCGCGGGTCTGGAGGGCATGGAGGTCCCGCTGCGCGTCGCGGTCATGGGCTGCGTGGTGAACGGGCCGGGCGAGGCGCGCGAGGCCGACCTGGGCGTGGCGTCGGGCAACGGCAAGGGCCAGATCTTCGTCAAGGGCAAGGTGATCAAGACCGTGCCCGAGCACCAGATCGTGGAGACCCTCATCGAGGAGGCCATGCGGATCGCCGAGGAGATGGGCGAGGCCGCGGGCGACGGTGAACCGGTGGTCACGGTCGGCTGAGCGGGTGGCGGACGCGCGTGGAATGCGGTCCATCTGGCAGGCTTGAACCGTGCTGAGGCTTGCTGGCGCGCGCGTCCTGGACGAGCGGGACCTCGACGAGGTCCTCGCGGTGCTGGCGGGCGACCCGGTGGCCGCCTGCATGGTGGCCGCCCGGGTCGAGGTCGCCGGGCTGGACCCGTGGCGGCTGGGCGGCGAGGTGTGGGCCTACGACCACCGGTCGCTGCGCGGCGCCCGGCTGGACGCCCTGTGCTTCGCCGGGCCCAACCTGATCCCGCTGTGCGGCAACGCGTCCGCCATCCGCAGCTTCGCCGACCGGGCGCGGCGGCGGGGCCGGATGTGCTCGTCCCTGGTCGGTCCGGCCGAGCAGGTGCTCGCGCTGTGGGAGGAACTGGCCGCGGACTGGGGTCCGGCCCGCGAGGTGCGCGGCGACCAGCCGCTGATGGCACTCGGGCGGACACCGTCCGTGGCGCCGGACCCGCTGGTGCGGCCGGTGCGCCCGGACGAACTGGACCGGTACCTGCCGGCGGCGGTGGCCATGTTCATCGAGGAGGTCGGCGTCGACCCGTGCGCCGACGACGGCGGCGCGTCCTACCGGGCGCGGGTGGCCGAGCTGATCTCCAGCGGTCGCGCGTTCGCCCGGTTCGAGGGCCGGGACGTGGTGTTCAAGGCCGAGATCGGGGCGATGTCGAACAAGGTCGGCCAGATCCAGGGCGTGTGGGTGCGGCCGGACCGGCGCGGGCACGGCCTGGGCACCGCCGGGACCGCGGCCGTCGCCGAACGCCTGGTCCGGGGGCTGGGCCGGACCGCCTCGCTGTACGTGAACAGCTACAACGACGTGGCGCGGGCGGCGTACCGGCGCATCGGTTTCAGCCAGGTCGGCCAGTACGCGACGGTGCTGTTCTAGGGCTGTTCCGGCCACCCGGCATACTCACCACCCGTGACCCTCCGGACTGCCCTGGCCGTGGTGGCTCTCCTGGTGCTCAGCGGATGCGGCCTGTTCTCCTCCAAACCCGGTCCCGACCAGATCGCGGGGGACTTCCTCGGCAAGCTCGCGTCGGGTGACGTCGACGGCGCCGCGGCCATGACCGACGACTCCGGCGGGGCCAAGGAACTGCTGGAGAAGGTGCGCGGCGCGCTCAAACCGGCCGCCGTGCGCGCCTCCGTCGAGCAGGTGCGGTCGGCCGGCGAGTCGTCGTCGGCGGACGCCACGGCGAAGCTGGAGTGGGAGCTGGCGCACGGCCGGGTGTGGTCGTACCAGACGAAGTTCGACCTGCGCCGGGAAGAGGACGCGTGGAAGGTGCACTGGTCGCCGTCCGTGCTGCACCCGAAGCTGGGCGCGCAGCAGTCCATCGGGGCGTCCGAGGTGAGGCCCGCCCTGGCCCCGGTCCTGGACCGCGAGGGCACACCCCTGCTGTCGCCCGAACAGGTGATCTCGATCCTGCTGGACCCGGCGCAGGCCGGTGACGTGGCGGCGGTCGCGGGTGCGCTGGGCGCGGCGCTGGGGCGGATCGACCCGGCCATCACGGCGGCGTCGATCACCGAGGGCGTGGGCAAGGTGCCCGCCGGGCAGGTGTACCACGTGGCGGCGTTGCGCGACGCCGACTACCAGAGCGTGAAGCCGGAGATCTACGAGCTGCCCGGGGTCCGGTTCACCACCCAGACCAGCCTGCTCGCGCCCGCGCGGGACTTCGGGTCGCAGGTGCTGCCCGCGGTGCGCAAGGCCGTGGAGGAGGAGATCGCGGGGCGGGCCGGGTTGCGGATCTACACCGTGAACGCGGCCGGCGACGAGGTCGAGGACCTGCACGAGGTGGCGCCGGAGCCCGCCGAGGCGGTGTCGACGGGCATGAGCCGGACCGTGCAGACCGCGGCCGAGGACGCGCTGGAGCCGATCGCCGAGCCCGCGATGCTGGTGGCGCTGTCCGCGTCGACCGGCGACATCCTGGCCGTGGCCCAGAACAAGCCCGCCGACGAGCAGGGCGCCATCGCACTGACCGGCCGGTTCCCGCCCGGGTCGACGTTCAAGATGATCACCGCGGCGGCGGCCGTGGAGGCGGGCATCGCGCCGGACTCGCCGCAGCCGTGCCCGGGTCGCATGACCATCGACGGGCGGCGGATCGTGCCCAACGACAAGGAGTTCGAGAAGGGCACGATCCCGCTGCACTCGGCGTTCGCGTTCTCCTGCAACACGACGTTCGCCAAGATCGCCGCCGAGCTGCCGGCGGACGCGCTGACCAAGCAGGCGGAGAAGTTCGGCCTGGGCGTGGACTTCGAGATCCCGGCCATCACCACCATCACCGGCTCGGCGCCGCCCGCCACGGACGTCGTGGAGCGCGCGGAGGACGGCTTCGGCCAGGGCAAGCTGCTGGCGAGCCCGTTCGGCATGGCCCTGGTGGCGGCCACGGCGGCCAACGGCTCGATGCCCACGCCGGTGCTGCTGAAGGGGCGCGAGACGAAGGCCAACCTGAAGCCGACTGCGCCGTCGCCGGCGGTGCTGGAGCCGTTGCGGGCGATGATGCGCGAGGTGGTCGAGTCGGGGACGGCTCCGCAGTTGCGGCCGTACGGGGACGTGCGGGGCAAGACGGGGACGGCCCAGTTCGGCGACGGCACCAACTCGCACGGCTGGTTCGTGGGGTACCGGGGCGATGTGGCTTTCGCGACGTTGCTGCTGGGCACGAACACGTCCGCGCCTGCGGTCGACGCCTCGGCCCGTTTCCTGCGCGCACTGGGCTGAACGGGGCAAACATCAATGTGATACATTGTGATACATGGAGCGTATCGGGCTTCGCGAACTCCGGCACCACACCAACGACTACGTTCGTCGTGCGGAGGCGGGTGAGCGGATCGCGGTGACCGACCACGGTCGAGTGGTCGCGAAGATCGTCCCCCCCGACGACGAGGCGTTGAGCCTCTGGGACCAACTGGTCGCCAACGGCGAGATGCTGCGCGGCCGGGGAGGTCCGCTGCCCGAGCCGCTGCCGCCGTCGACCGGCACGCCGCTGTCCGAGGTGCTGCGCCAGATGCGCGAGGACGAGCGCTGGTGATCTACTTCGACACCTCCGCGCTGGTGAAGCTGGTGCAGACCGAAGCGGAAACGGCCGCGCTGCAGGAGTGGATCGAGGCGCGTCACGGGGTTCGGCTGACGACCAGCACGCTGGCACGGGTCGAGCTGGTCCGGGCGGTGCGCCACGAAGGCGACCCAGCTGTTCGGGTGGCGACCCGCCTGCTGGTCGAACTCCACCAAATGCCGATGACGATGGACCTCCTCGACGCGGCCGGCGCGCTGCCGGTCCCGTTGCGGTCGCTCGACGCCATCCACTTGGCCTCGGCGTTGCGCTTGCGCGGTGAGCTGAGCGCGTTCGTCGCCTACGACAAGCGGTTGCTGGCGGCGGCGGACGAGTTGGGGTTGCCGGTCGCCTCGCCAGGGGTGTCCTGACCGCATTGCGGGCATACGGCGCACAGAGCGTCACGGGCAGGCCGTACTGTGGTGGGCATGTCCGTGCGTGCCCCTCTTGAGCCCGGTGTGCTCTCCCCGCGTCGTCCGGTGCCCGCTGAGATCGAGCGGCCCGAGTACGTGGATCGCAAGGAGCCCAAGCGCAACACCGACCCGTGGGTGCAGCCGCCCGAGGTGGTGGAGGCGATGCGCGTCGCCGGGCGGTTGGCGGCGCAGGCGTTGCAGGAGGCCGGCAAGGTCATCGTCCCCGGTGTCACCACCGACGAGATCGACGCGGTCGTGCACGAGTTCCTGTGCGACAACGGCGCCTACCCCTCGACCCTGGGCTACCGGGGCTTCCCCAAGTCGTGCTGCACCTCGCTGAACGAGGTCATCTGCCACGGCATCCCCGACTCGACCGTCGTCCAGGACGGCGACATCGTCAACGTCGACGTCACCGCCTACATCGGCGGCGTCCACGGCGACACCAACGCCACCTTCCTCGCGGGCGACGTCCGCGAAGAGGTCCGGCTGCTGGTCGAGCGCACCCACGAGGCCACCATGCGGGCGATCAAGGCGGTCAAGCCCGGTCGGCAGCTCAACGTGGTGGGCCGGGTCATCGAGTCCTACGCCAACCGGTTCGGCTACGGCGTCGTCCGCGACTTCACCGGCCACGGCATCGGCCGCACCTTCCACAGCGGCCTGGTCGTGCTGCACTACGACGCGCCGCACGTCCCCACGGTCATCGAGACCGGCATGACGTTCACCATCGAGCCCATGATCACGCTCGGCGGCATCGACCACGACATGTGGGACGACGGCTGGACGGTCACCACCCGCGACAAGAGCTGGACCGCCCAGTTCGAGCACACCATCGTGGTCACCGAGGACGGCGCCGAGATCCTCACGGTCTGCTGAGGTCGGCCAGCAGGCCGGCGAGCGCGGCGGCGACCTCCTCCGGCGCGGACGCGGCGGCCAGGTGGTGCGCGGCCAGCGATCGCACCGGCCAGCCGAGGGCGGCGGCCTGCTCGGCGGCGGTCGCGTAGGCCTCACTGAGCTGCAAGTACGCGGACGGCCCGGGCCAGGACACGGTGGGGCGGGGCTCCTTGAGGAACGCCAGCGGCACCTCGGGGGCCTCGCCCACGATCTCCTCCAGCAGTCGCACGTCCGGGACCATCGCGGACAACGCCTCGGGCGCGAACCAGGTGTCCCACCGGGGCATCAGCCCGTCCCGCGAGATCGACTTCAGGTGCGCCATGCGGTCCTCGGGGGCGTCGTCGCGCCAGCTCCGGCCGGGTGTGGGCAGTTCGGCGTCCAGGAACACCAGCCCCGCCACGGGCGTCTCCAGGGCGTCGGCGAACGCGGGCAGCAACGGGCCGGCGCCGCTGTGGCCGACCAGCACCAGTTCGCCCTCCACCAGCGAGTCCTCCACCGCGTCGGCGAAGACGCCGATGATCCGTTGGTGCACCGGCGCCGCGTTCACGGTGACCCGCAGGTCGAGCAGCAGGGTCGGGTGGCCGTGGGCGGCCAGCGCGTCGGCCAGGGGCCGGAGGCTCGCCGGACCGAGGTAGGGGCTGTGCACCAGGACGGTGGTGGCGGGCACGTCGACCATGACGTGGATGATGTCAGCCGGGACCGACAACGAGGGGACTTTGAGGACTGTGGGCGGTGCGCTGCTGGTCGCGGGCACGACCTCGGACGCGGGCAAGAGCGTCCTGGCGGCCGGGGTGTGCCGCTGGCTGACCCGGCGGGGTGTGCGGACGGCGCCGTTCAAGGCCCAGAACATGTCCAACAACTCCGTGGTCACGGTCGAGGGCGGCGAGATCGGCCGGGCCCAGGCGCTCCAGGCGGCGGCGTGCGGGCTGGAGCCGAGCGTGCGGTTCAACCCGGTCCTGCTCAAGCCCGGCGGTGACCGCAGCTCGCAGGTGGTCGTGCTGGGCAAGGCGGTCGGCGAGGTGTCGGCGCTGTCCTACCGCGAGCGCAAGGCCGAGCTGATGCAGACTGTTCTGTCCACTTTGGATGGTCTTCGGTCCGACTTCGACGCCGTGGTGTGCGAGGGCGCGGGCTCGCCGACCGAGATCAACCTGCGGGCCAACGACATCGCCAACATGGGCCTGGCGCGTGCGGCGGACCTGCCCGTCATCGTCGTCGGCGACATCGACCGCGGCGGGATCTTCGCGCACCTGTTCGGCACCCTGGCCCTGCTCGACCCGGCCGACCAGGCCCTGGTCAGCGGGTTCGTGGTGAACAAGTTCCGCGGCGACCCGGCCCTGCTCGAACCGGGTCTGCGCCGGCTCGACGCCCTCACCGGCCGGCCCGTGCTGGGCGTCCTGCCGTGGCGCGAGGAGCTGTGGCTGGACGCCGAGGACTCCCTCTCCTACACCGCCGACGGCGTGATCGGCCGTCCCGCGCCCCCGCACGGCGACCAGTGGCTGCGGGTGGCGGTGGTGCGGTTGCCGCGGATCTCCAACGCCACGGACGTGGAGGCGCTGGCGTGCGAGCCCGGTGTGTCGGTGCGGTTCGTCACCGAGCCGTCCCGGCTGGCGGACGCGGATCTCGTGGTGCTGCCCGGTTCCAAGGCCACGGTCAGCGACCTGGACTGGCTGCGCACCACCGGACTCGCCGACGCGATCGTCCGCCACGACGGCCCGGTCCTGGGCATCTGCGGCGGGTTCCAGATGCTCGGCCGCACCATCGAGGACGCGGTCGAGTCGCGCGCGGGCACCGTGGAGGGCCTGGGCCTGCTCGACGTGGACATCCGGTTCGAGCCGGACAAGACCCTGCACCGCCCGCACGGCGAGGCGCTGGGCGAACCGGTCACCGGCTACGAGATCCACCACGGCCGCGTGGTCCGCTCGACCGGCGAGGGCCTGATCACCCTGCCCGACGGCACGTCGGAGGGCGTCCTGGCCGGCCGGGTCGCCGGCACGCACTGGCACGGCCTGCTGGAGAACGACGGCTTCCGGCGCGCGTTCCTGCGCTGGGCGGCCGGGCACGCGGGCCGGGACGGGTTCACCTCCGCACCGGACACGGACTTCGCCGGTCGCCGCGCGGCGCAATTGGACCTGCTGGGCGACCTGGTCGCCGACCACCTCGACACGGACGCGCTGCTCGCGCTGCTCGAACGCGGTGCGCCCACCGGACTCCGGGTCGTCCCGCCCGCGGGCGTCCCGCCGATCGCCTGACCCGGCGTCGGGGTGTGCGCGACCGCCAAGTCGCGCGGGGTGCCACCGAAGGCGGGCTCGGCGTCGACCACCAGTCCATCATCACCCAGTGCGAGCGTCAATCACCTCTCTGTGCACGATCAGGGCCGGCTTCGGCTTTGACCACCGCACGGTCGTCGCCGCCATGCCCGCGATCACCAGGACGGCGGCGCCGATCCGCAGCGGCGACACGGCCTCGTCCAGCAGCAGCCAGCCGGAGAACATGCCCGCCACCGGGACCAGCAGGGCGAACGGCACCACGGTCGAGGCGTCGTACTCCCGCAGCAGGAACCCCCAGACGCCGAACCCGAACAGCGTCGAGATCCACGCGATGAACAGCAACGCGCTCACCCCGGTCCACCGCAGGTCGGTCAACGCGGCCAACCCGGCGGCCGGCCCCTCGAACACCAGCGACAACCCGAGCAGCGGCAGGACGGCGACGGCGCTGACCCACACGATGAAGCTCAGCGCGTCCGGCGGCTTGGCGTACCGGGTGACGACGTTGGACAGGCCCCAGGCCACCGCGCCGAGGACGACCAGCAGCAACGCGGAGATCGGGCTGCCGACGCCGTAGTCCAGCGCGATGAGCATGATCCCCACGGCGGCCACGGTCATACCGGCCAACTGCACGGGCCGGGGCCGTTCGCGGAGCAGGGCGGCGGCGAAGATCACCGTGAAGATGACCTGGCTCTGCAGGACCAGGGACGACAGCCCGGCCGGCATCCCCGCGCCCATGCCGAGGAACACCAGCCCGAACTTGGCCACGCCCAGCAGGAACCCGACCGCCACCACCCACTTCCACGCCACCCGCGGCTTGCCGACGAACCACAGGGCGGGCACGGCGGCGGCCAGGAAGCGCAGCGCGGAGAACAACAGGGGCGGGAACTCGGCGAGACCGACCTTGATGACGACGAAGTTGACGCCCCAGATGCTGGTGATCAGGACCGCGAGGGCGGCGTGGCGAGGTTTCACGACCTCGAGTCTTGGCGGACCGATCGTTTAGCACCAGCGAATACTGCTAAGGCTTTTGGTTTAGGATTGCTACATGCTCGATCTCGGCAGGCTCCGCGCCCTCCACGCCGTCGCCACGCACGGGTCGGTCGGCGCCGCGGCGACGGCGTTGGGGTACACGCCCTCCGCGGTGTCCCAGCAGATCGCCAAGCTGGAACGCGAGACCCGCAGCACGCTGCTGGAACGGCGCGGCCGTGGCGTGGCGCTGACCGACGCCGGCTACCTGCTCGCGACCACGGCGGGGCAGGTGCTCAAGCTGGTCGAGGAAGCCGAGGTGACGCTGGAGGAGCAGCGCGGGGCGGCGGTGGGCGAGCTGCGCATCGGCGCGTTCGCCACGGCCGCGCGAGGGCTGCTGCCGGCCGCGCTGGTGGCGCTCGCGCGCGACCACCCGGCGCTGGACGTGCGGCTGGTGGAGCTGGACCCGCCGGAGGGGTTGGAGGCGGTGGCGCGCGGCGAGTTGGACATGGCCGTGACGCATGACTGGGTGAACACGCCGTTGGCGGTGCCGGACGCGGTGTCGCGGGTGCAGTTGGGGGAGGACGTCGCGGACGTGCTGCTGCCCGTGTCGCACCGGTTGGCGGAGCGCGAAGTCGTGGTGCCGGAGGACTTGGCGGGGGAGCGGTGGATCTGCCAGCCGGAGGGGACGATCTGCCACGACTGGCTGGTGAACACCTTCCGCGGAGCGGGCATGGAACCCGATCTGGCTTACCGGATCGCCGAGTACGAGACGCAGTTGGCCTTGCTGGCGAAGGGGATCGGCGTCGCGTTGCTGCCGCGCTTGGGGCGCGGTGAGTTGCCGGGCGGGGTGCGGGCGGTGCCGTTCACGCCGACGCCGACCCGGCGGGTGTTCGCGGTGTGGCGGACGCAGGCCACTCGGCGGCCCGCGGTGGGGGCCACTTTGGCGGCGCTGCACGGCTGTTGGGGTGAACGTTCCACCGCTTGAGTAACGATCGTGCAAACCGTTGTTGCGACGGGGTGGCTCGTCGCGACCCTGGTTGTGGGCGCTAACACCAGCCATCACCCAGGGGACCTCCCAAGGATTCATCCGCCGCCGTGGGGGGTCCCCGCCCTCTTTCGGGCAGAGCCGGGCTTTCCGTCGGTGCCGCGGAAAGCCCGGCCGGCTAGTCCTTGTGGCGTTCCAGCAGCTCCTCCAGGAACCCGCCGGCCTCCGCCGCCGCCCGTGCCGGGTCCCGGTCGCGGATGGCGTCGAGCAGGCCGGTGTGGGACACGTGGTCGTCCTCGTGGTCGGTCTCCACGGTGGCCGTGATGCTGGCCCGGACCGCTTCGGTCAGGCCCTGGTAGAGCTGGAACAGCAGGTTGTTGTGCGAACTCTGCACCAGCAGCAGGTGGAACGCGGCGTCGCGCTCGACCAGGCGGTCCCAGTCCTTGGCGGCCAGCGCGGCGTCCCGCTCGGCCAGGAGGGCGGTCAGGCGGGTCAGCTCCTCGTCGGTGCGCTCGGTCGCGGCCAGGCGGGCGCCCTCGACCTCCAGCGTCCGGCGCACCTGGAGCACTTCGCGCAACTCGCTGCCGCACAGCCGGCGGACCGCGCCGGACAGCTCGCTGGTGGCGCGCACGAAGGTGCCGTCGCCCTGTCTGACCTCCAGCAGTCCCGCGTGGGACAGGGCGCGCACCGCCTCCCGCACGGTGTTGCGGCCCACGCCGAGGGCGTTGACCAGTTCGGGTTCCGGCGGGATGCGCCGGCCCACCGGCCATTCACCGCCGGCGATCGCGCCCCGCATCTGGTCGATCACCTGGTCGACGAGTCCGGCCCGTCGGGTAGTGGCCAACGGCACAGCGTCGTCCTTTCATCCGAACATCCTATGTCTGCGATAGTAGTCCGGTGACGATCCAGCAGACCCAGCCAGACCGGACACCGTCGATGGTTCACATTGCCACTGATGCCGGTGCCAATGCGACGATCGCGGTCAATCCTTCTGGCACGGGCGCCGGGTTCGGGGGTGCGAACCGCCAAGTTGCCCTGGTCGGCAGCACCCTGTTGGCGATCGGCGTAGCGCTGGCCGCCGCGAACCTCCGACCGGCCGTCACCAGCCTGGCCTCGGTGCTCGGTGACGTGCGCGGGTCGCTCGGCGTGTCGACCGCGTGGACGTCGCTGCTGACCGCCGTGCCCACGCTGTGCTTCGGCTTCGCGGCCTTCCTGGCGCCGTGGTTGGGGCGTCGGCTGGGGATGGCGCGGGCGGTCGGTCTCTCGCTGCTGGTGTTGACCATTGGTCTGGTGCTGCGGGTCGTCGACGGGCCGGCGGTGGTGCTGGGCGGGACGTTCATCGCGTGCGCCGGGATCGCGGTGTGCAACGTCCTGATCCCCGTGGTGGTCAAGGACTCGTTCCCGGGCCGGGTCGGCCTGATCACCGGTGTCTACACGGCGGCGCTCGCGGCCGGTGCGGCGCTGGGTGCGGCATTCACGCCCGGTCTGGAGTCGTGGCTGGGGTCGTGGCGGCTCGCGGTGGGGGCGTGGGCGTTCCTGTCGTTGGCGGCTTTGCTGGTGTGGCTGGCGGGCGCTCGTCACGGCGCTCCGGTCCGCACTTCGACGTCGCGGGGCTCGGCTCGCAAGCGTTCTTTGGTGCGGAGCCCGTTGGCGTGGGTGATCACGGTGTTCTTCGGCTTGCAGTCGCTGCTCGCCTACACGGTGATGGGCTGGCTGCCGCAGATCCTCGGTGACGCGGGCGTGGACCGGACGACGGCGGGTCTGCTGCTGGCGATCACGATGGTGCTGGGCGTCCCGGTGAGCCTGATCGTCCCGCCGCTGGCGGCGCGGCGGCCGAGCCAGTCCGGCCTGGTGCTGGGGTTGGGCCTGCTGTCCATGGCCGGTGTCGTGGGTCTGGCGCTGGCGCCGGCGGCGGCTCCGGGGCTGTGGGTCGTGCTGGTCGGGTTGGGCATGGGCATGTTCCCGCTGGCCCTGGTGATGATCTCGCTGCGCACGTCCTCGACGGCGGACACCGCGCGGCTGTCCGCGATGGCGCAGTCGATCGGGTACCTGATCTCGGCGGCGGGGCCGTTCGCGTTCGGCTTGCTGCGGGGTGCGACGGGGACGTGGACCGTGTCGATGCTGCTCTTGGTCGCCCTGCTCGCACTGCTCACAACTCTCGGCTGGATCGCCGGCCGCCCGCGCACGGTGTAGCTCGCCGCAATGGCGTTGCGGGGTGACTCGGAAGATCACTCGGAGGTTCGTCCCGCACGCGAAGTTGGCGCACGCCGCCGGCCACGCCCCGGTCATCGACGCCGAGCAGTTCCGCACGGATTTGGACGACTTGGTCGACCAAGCACCTTCGCGCTCGTGCTCGCCTCGGGGCGGAAAACCGCGGCGACGACCCGTCGATCCCGTGATCGCGTCCATCGCCGCGGCCGAGCGTCGTGCCGGTGTGAGGTCGGTCAGTCCAGGGGCAGGTTGAGCAGGGCGTTCTCGACCACCTCGGGCATCGCCGGGTGGATCCAGTACTGGCCCCGGGCCATCGTGCGGGCGTCGAGGCCGAAGCTCATCGCCTGGATGATCGGCTGGATCACCGACGACGCCTGCGGGCCGATGATGTGCGCGCCCAGGATCTGACCCGTCGCGGGGTCGGCGAGGACCTTCGCGAAGCCGGTCGTGTCCTCCATCGCCCAGCCGTAGGCGATCGACGCGTAAGCCTGCGACGCGGCCACGTACCGGATGCCCTGCGCGCCCGCCTGCTCCTCGGTCAGCCCCACCGAAGCGATCTGGGGGGACGAGAAGACCGCGGCGGGGACGAAGCGGTGGTCGGAGGCGATCAGGGAAGTGGGGTTGAGCAGGTTGTGCTGGACGACCCGCGCCTCGTGGTTGGCCACGTGCTTGAGCTGGTACTCCGAGCTGACGTCGCCCATCGCGTAGATGCCCTCGACGGACGTCCGCTGGTACTCGTCCACCACGATCCGGCCGTCCGGGTGCACCTCGACGCCCGTCGCGGCCAGGTCCAGCAGGTCCGAGTTCGGCTTGCGGCCCACCGCCACCAGCAACTCGTCCGACACCACGACCTCGGCGCCGTCCGGGCCCTCCAGGTGCAGCCGCACCGAGCCGTCCGACGCGCGCTCCGCCCGCACCGCCTTGCGGCCCAAGCGCACGTCCCACTTCTCCGCCGCCAGCGCGGTGAAGCGCTCGGCGATCTCGCGGTCCTCGTGGCGCAGCAACAGGTCCGAGCGGGCGATCACGGTCACCTCGACGCCGAACGACGAGAACACGTGCGCGAACTCCGCCGCCACGAACCCCGAACCCAGGATGGTCAGCCGCCGGGGCAACGACTCCAGGCGCATGACCGTGTCACTGGTGTGGTAGCCGACCGACGCCAGGTCCGCGACCTCCGGCACCACCGGGCGGGAACCCGCCGCGATGACGAACCGGTCCGCGGTGATCACCTCGCCGGTGCCGGTGTCCAGCGCCTTCGGGCCGACGAACCGGGCCGTCCCCTCGTACACGGTGACGTTGGCGTTCTCCTCCGCCCGCCACCGCCGGCCGCCCTCGGAGATCGGGTCGATGCGGCCGAAGATCCGGTCCCGCACGTCGGTCCAGCGCACGCCCTCCAGCGCCAGGTCCACGCCCAGGCGCCCACCGGCGCGCGGCGCGGCGGCGACGTCGGCGGTGTGCACGAACATCTTCGTGGGGATGCACCCGACGTTCAGGCACGTGCCGCCGAACACGCCCTTCTCGACGATCGCGATGTCCCAGTCCGCGAATCGCTCGTCCGCGATGGAGTTGCCGGAGCCGGTGCCGATGATGACCAGGTCGAAGTGCCTCACGTCGTGCTGCAACCCACGACGTGAGGCGCTCATTCCCGCACCTCAGGCGGCGTACGTCGCGACGAGCACGGCACGGGCCAGCGTGTGGAACGCCAGGTTGAAGCTCACCACCGCGGGCGACGAGTCCTCGGTCACGTCCAGCGCCTCCACGTCCACCGCGTGCACCACGAAGTAGTACCGGTGGGCCCGGTCGCCCGGGGGCGGCGCGGCGCCGCCGAACGAGCGGGTGCCGTAGTCGTTGCGCACGTGGAACGCGTCGCCGGGCAGGCCGTCGTCCGACTTGCCGGCGCCGGTCGGAAGCGAGGTCGTCGACGCCGGCAGGTTCACCGCCACCCAGTGCCAGAAGCCCGACGGCGTCGGCGCGTCCGGGTCGAAGCACGTGACGACGAAGCTCTTGGTCTCCGCGGGGAAGCCCGACCAGCTCAGGTGGGGCGAGGTGTCGCCCTGCGCGTACACGTGCGCGTCGGGCAGCGTCCCGCCGTCGCGCACGTCGGTCGAGGTGACGTCGAACGACGCCACGGCCGGGAGCAGGGAGTAGGGGTCGGGAGCGACGGGGCGCTCAAGGCTCATCTGCGGTCCTCCACACAAGCGGTCCTCACTCGACCTTATCGGTCGGGTGAACATTGGTTGCGAAACCATCACCGCGCAACCCGAGCGGTGCTCGGACCGTCTCCAATATCAGGGGCCGCCGCGCCGGCGGCGGATCGTTCAGGGGCGGATCTTTACTTGGGGGGACTCCCGACAATGCGAAGAATCGGCGTGGCGGTCGCGGCTGCCCTGGCCGTCGTCACCGTCGCCTGCGCGCCCGAGCCCGCGGCGCGGCCGACCACCTCGGCGACCACCACCACGACCACCGCGGTCACCACGACCACGCCGCCCACGGCGGTCCCCGGTCCCGGTGGCACGACGGTGCCGGTGTTCCAGCACCCCTACGAGTACGGCACCCCGCAGGCCAAGGTCCCGGCGAGCCAGGACGGCCTGCTGCCGGTGGTGCGGCGCATCCAGACCGACAAGCCGTACGTGTTCATCACCATCGACGACGGCGCGGTGCGGCACCCGGCGGCGCTGGAACTGATGAAGTCGTCGAACACCCGGCCGTCGCTGTTCCTCAACACCAAGCACGTCGTGGAGCAGCCCGCGTTCTTCAAGGCGTTCCAGGACGACGCCAAGGCCGCCGTCCACTCGCACACCGCGAACCACCCGAACCTGCTGGGCAAGGGCTACGAGTTCCAGAAGCAGGAGATCTGCGGCAACGCCGACTACCTCCAGCAGCAGACCGGGGTGCGGCCCACGCTGTTCCGCCCGCCGTTCGGCAACCACGACGCCACCACCCGCAAGGCGGCCACGGACTGCGGCTTCAAGGCCCTGGTGATGTGGACGGCGGCGGTCAACGACGGGGTCGTGCAGTTCCAGGCGGGGAACAAGCTCGTCCCGGGCGACATCGTCCTCATGCACTTCCGGCACACGTTCGTCGAGGACTTCCTGGCGTTCCTGGAGCACTGCAAGGCCCACGGCCTGACCCCGGTGCCCCTGGAGGACTTCCTCTCCACAACGCAACCCTGAGCCGCGCAACCCCCGTCGCCGCGCACGACGAGAACGGCAACCCCACCTACACCGGCCCGCAGCAGTTCAACACGCCGTCGCTGAACAACGTGCAGGCCGTCGCGATCACCGGTGACTACGAGGCCAACCTTACGGTCGGCCTGGGACTCCGCGTGGAGACGTGGCACCGCGTGTTCCTGCTCAGCAACCCGACCCGCCTGGTCATCGACGTCGGTGCCCATCACTGACGTCCTGCGAGGCAAGGGGGTCCCGTCCGTCCGGGACCCCCTTGCCGCAACATGAAGTCCAAGTGAACGTCCGGCTTTCCGCGGAGTGCCACCGGTAGTCCGACGCAGAATTCGGTGTGCAGATCCTGCGGTCCGCGCTGGACTTCCTCGGTGGCCCCGGCCCGGTGGCGCTGGCGATCGCCCTGCTCTTCGCGACGCCGCTCATCGACCGGCTGTTCGTGCGCCGCAAGCGGCTCAGCTTCCGGGTGCTCTACAACTCCAAGATCGGCCTGGGTCCCGACCAGCTGCACGACGGCACCGACTCCCACGCGCCGCAACTGCGCGAGCTGGTGCGCCAGCTGGAGCGGATGAGCATCGTCGTGGTCCGCGTCCGCAACAGCGGCAACTACGACATCGACCCGGACGACTTCGACAAGCCCCTCACCTTCACCTTCGGCGATCGGGTGGTCTGGAACGCGCGGGTGTCGGAGGCCGGGTCGGAAGAGTTGCGCGAGGAGGTCCGCCGCAGCCTCCAGTTCTTCGGCCGCGATGAACTGCGCGTGTCCCTGCCGACCGTGCGCGAACGGGTGTCCCAGAGCATGGCCCGCCTGTTCCGCAACGGCGGCGACCGGCCGAGGGCGGTCGTCGAACCGGTGTGGCACGGCGTCCGGCTGGAGTCGCTCACCCTGCGCCGCAAGCAGAAGTTCAAGCTGCTGGTGGTCCTGCGCGAGCCCGACACCAACCCCACGGGCGAGATCGGCAAGGAGGTCAAGATCACCGGCCACCTGGGCGGCGCGGGCGTCCTGCACGACGAGAAGCAGGAACGGTTCCTCACCCTGCCCCGCCTGACCGGCGGTCTGGCCGCACTCCTCGCCGCCGTGCTCGTGGTGACCCTGGCGTGGGCACCGCCGTCCTCGGACGGCTCGGTCGCGTGCGGCACCGGGCCGCTGCGCGTCGAGGGTTCGAGCGTCTTCATGCCGACCATGGCGAAGATCGCCGAGGAGTACGGGAAAGCCTGCCCCGACGCGCAGATCGCCACCGACGCGAACGGCAGCATCGCCGGTGTCCGCTCGGTCGCCGCGGCCTCGCCGGAGGACGGCCTGATCGCCATGTCGGACGGCAAGCAGGACGTCAGCGACGTCGTGGCCGAGCAGGCGGCGATCGTGGTGTACCACGTGGTCGTGCACAGTTCGGTGGGCATGGACACCGTGCGCTTGGACCAGCTCAGGGGGATCTATGCGGGCGCGTACACCGATTGGAGCCAACTGCGCGGCGGCGACCCCTTGCCGATCCGCATCGTCGGCCGCGGCGGCGAGTCCGGCACGCGCGAGTTGTTCGAGCAACGCGTCCTAGGCACCGGCGAAGGCACGCTCACCTCGGACGACTGTCGAACGAAGGACCGCGCCCCGCAGGCCACGGTGATCCGCTGCGAACGCGACAAGAACGCCGACGTGGTGAGGGAAATCGCCGCGGTCGAGGGTGCGATCGGCTACGCGGACGCGCCGTCGGTCGCGGAGGCCCGCAAGACCAACCGGATGACCGCGCTGTCGCTGGACGGGAAGATGTTCGACGCGTCGGTGGGGGTGGAGGCGGGCTACCCCTTCTGGACGGTGGAGTACCTGTACACCAAGGGGAAGCCGGACGGGAACTCGTTGGCGGGCAGGTTCATCCGGTACGTGCTGGAGCACGACGAAGCCCGCGTCCGGATGACGGACGCGGGCTACCTGCCGTGCCGAACCCCCGAGGGAACTCCTCTGGAGCTGTGCAACCTGCGTTAGCGCTTAGGCCGCGGCCACCGCGACCGACTCGTGCTCCAGCGCCAACTCCAGCACCTCGCGCACATCACCCACGAGGTGCACGGTCAGCGCTTCCCGCACCGACTCCGGCACGTCGTCCAGATCGGGCTCGTTGCGCTGGGGCAGGAGGACCGTGGTGATCCCGGCCCGGTGCGCCGCCAGCAACTTCTGCTTCACCCCACCGATCGGCAGCACGCGCCCGGTCAGCGACACCTCGCCGGTCATCGCCACGTCCGACCGCACCGGCCGACCCGACAGCAGCGAAGCCAGCGCCGTCGTCATCGTCACGCCGGCCGACGGCCCGTCCTTGGGCACCGCGCCCGCCGGGACGTGGATGTGCACACCGCGCTCGGCCAGCGCCGCGGCCCGCTTGTCGTGGGACTTCAAGTAGGAGAGGGCGATCTGGGCCGACTCCTTCATCACGTCACCGAGCTGCCCCGTCAGCGTGACACCCGCCGAGCCCGTCCCTTCCGACGCCAGGGACGCCTCCACGAACAGCACGTCACCACCCGCGCCGGTGACCGCCAGACCCGTCGCCACACCGGGCACCGCCGTCCGCTCCGCCGACTCCGGCGTGAACTTCGGCGAACCCAGGTAGCCCTTGAGGTCCGGGACGTCGACCGACACCGGCAGCGCGGCCTCGTCCAACGCCACCCGGGCGGTGATCTTGCGCAGGACGCGGGCCAGGGACCGTTCCAGCTGGCGGACGCCCGCCTCGCGGGTGTACTCGCCGGCCAGCTTGCGCAGGGCGTCCTCGGAGACCGTGACGTCCTCGGTGGTCAGGCCGGCCCGTTCGACCTGCCGGGGGAGCAGGTGGTCGCGGGCGATGGTGACCTTCTCGTCCTCGGTGTAGCCGTCGAGCTGCACCAGCTCCATGCGGTCCAGCAGCGGACCCGGGATGGACTCCAGGACGTTGGCCGTGGCCAGGAACACCACGTCCGACAGGTCCAGCTCCACCTCCAGGTAGTGGTCCCGGAACGTGTGGTTCTGCGCCGGGTCCAGCACCTCCAGCAGCGCCGCGGTCGGGTCGCCGCGGTAGTCGGCGCCGACCTTGTCGATCTCGTCGAGCAGGACGACCGGGTTCATCGAGCCGGCCTCGGCGATCGCGCGCACGATCCGGCCGGGCAGCGCGCCGACGTAGGTGCGGCGGTGGCCGCGGATCTCCGCCTCGTCGCGCACGCCGCCCAGGGCCACGCGGACGAACTTGCGGCCCATCGCCTTGGCCACGGACTCGCCCAGCGACGTCTTGCCCACACCGGGCGGCCCGACCAGGGCGAGCACCGCCCCGCTGCGCCGGCCGCCGACGACGCCCAGGCCGCGGTCGGCCCGGCGGCGCCGCACCGCCAGGTACTCGGTGATGCGCTCCTTCACGTCGTCGAGGCCCGCGTGGTCGGCGTCCAGCACCGCCCGTGCGCCCGCGATGTCGTAGGTCTCCTCGGTGCGCTCGTTCCACGGCAGTTCGAGGACGGTGTCCAGCCAGGTGCGGATCCAGCCGGTCTCGGGGGACTGGTCGGACGTGCGCTCCAACTTGTCCACTTCGGACAGCGCCGCCTTGCGGACGTGCTCGGGCAGGTCGGCTTCCTCGACGCGCGCCCGGTAGTCCTGCTCCTCGGTGGCGGGCTTGCCGTCCAGCTCGGCCAGCTCCTTGCGGATCGCGGCGAGCTGTTGGCGCAGCAGGAACTCCCGCTGCCGGCGCTCCACACCCTCCGTGACGTCCTTGCGGATCGTCTCGGCCACGTCCAGCTCGGTCAGGTGCTCGCGGCCCCACTCCAGCAGCTTCTCCAGCCGCTCGGCGACGTCGCTGGTCTCCAGCAGCCAGATCTTCTGCTCGTCGCTGAGGTAGGAGGCGTAACCGGCGAGGTCGGCCAGCGCGGACGGCTCGTCCACCTGCTGCACCGAGTCCACGACCTGCCACGCGCCGCGCTGCTGGAGGATGGTGGTGACCAGCGCGCGGTACTCGCGGGCCAGTTCGCGGGTGCGGTCGTCCACGGGCGGCTCGTCGGCCACCGTCGCCTCGACCCACAGGGCCGCGCCGGGTCCGGTGGTGCCGGTCCCGATCTTCACCCGCTCGGTGCCGCGCACGACCGCCGCGCGCTCGCCGCCGGACAGCCGCCCGACCTGCTCCACGACGGCCAGCGTGCCCACCTTCGCGTACTTGCCGTCCAGCCGGGGCACCAGCAGCACCCGGGTCTCCCCGCCCGCCGCGGAAGCGGCTTCGACGGCGGCGCGCGCCTCGGCCGCGGCGTCCGAGCCGGTGAGCCGGATCGGGACGACCATGCCGGGGAGCACGACCACGTCGTCCAGCGGCAGCACCGGAAGCGCCAACGTCTCACCCATGTCGATCCTCCAAAGTTGAGTCTGTACGGCTCAACCAACGTGAGCGGAGGATTGTTTCCCCGGGGTGTTCGCTCTGAGCGATGCGGGCCGGGAAACCCCGGAAACCCGCCTCTCCCTCAACGGTTCTCGCGCGGAATCCGTGCCATGCCGGCGTCCGCCTTCACCTGGCGGTGCGGCTGACCAGCCCTTCGAGCAGAGTGGCGGCGTGCTCGGGTCCCGGCAGTACGGCCAGTTCGTCGCGCAGGCGTTCGGCGGACCGGCGGTGGGCCGGGTCGGCGAGCACCGCCGCCACGGTGGCGCGGACGTCGGCCGGGGTGGCGGGACCGGGTCGAGCGAGCAGCCGACGCCCAGTGCCGCGCAGCGGTCGGCGTTCATCGGCTGGTCGGCACGCCGAGCCCTTCGGCGGCCAGCATGGTCGCGAAGTCGAACTCGTCGCACACCACGAGGTCCGGCCGCCACTCCCGCATCAGCGCCCGCACCAGCGGCGACCGGCTCCGCGTCCCGCGCCGGGCGAACCCCTCCCGCACCTCGTCCTCGGACCGCCGGGTGTCGGGGACGAGCAGCGGTGTCCTGGTCCGGGGCGCGTCGTCGGGCGCGGGACCCAAGCGGTGGAACGGAAAGCCCGCGCGTTCGACCAGTCCCTGCAACGCCCCCGATGTGGCCCACAGCACCTCGTGCCCGCGATCGGCGACCGCGCGGGCGACCGGCAGCAGCGGGTTGAGGTGACCGGGACCGCCGATGCAGGTGAACAGGACGCGCACGGGGTTGATCATCCCCTACCGGCCCGATTCCGGTCGTAGTACTTTGTGTGCCGTTCCTTGTAGTACTACAAGCGGAGTGGTTTCGATGGTGCGTCGCAATCCGGAGCGGCGGGCGGCGCTGCTCGACGCCGCGATCGAGGTCCTGGCGAAGGAAGGTGCGCGCGGGCTCACGTTCCGGGCCGTCGACCAGCAGGCCGAAGTGCCCACCGGCACGGCCTCGAACTACTTCGCCAACCGCGACGACATGCTCAAGCAGGCCGGCCAGCGCGTGTACGAACGGCTGGTGGACGAGGACGTCATCGCGGGCGGGCTCGAAGGGCCGCGCGACCGCGAGCGCGTCACCGAGCTGATGCACGAGCTGGTGGACCGCGTGGCCGCCTTCCCCACCGGTTTCCTGGCCCTGCTGGAACTGCGCCTGGAGGCCACCCGCCGCCCCGAGCTGCGCGAGGTCCTCACCCTCCGCATCCGCCAGGACGTGGAGTTCAACGTCGACTACCACGAGAAGTCCGGCCTGCCCGGCGACGGCACGATGGTCGTCCTGCTGTGGCTGGCGCTCAACTGGCTGATCGTGGAGCGCCTGACCCTGCCCGACCTGCTCACCGACGACCAGCGCCGCGACCTGGTGACCGCCCTGGTCGACCGCCTGCTGACCGGCCAACCGGACGAGCCCGCCAACCCGTTCCGAGCCGGGGCGTAGCCCGTTCAGGGGTTGTGCCCGGTGTGACCCTCCGCGACGATCACGCGCGTCGCGATCGTTGAGGGGAAGTGGCATGGAGCAGGCAAGCTGGGTCCCGGCGTCGGTGGACCTGGACCGCCCGAGCGCGGCCCGGATGTACGACTACTTCCTGGGCGGGTCGCACAACTTCGCGGTGGACCGCGAGGCCGCGCAGTCGGTGGAGCGGATCTACCCCGGGATGTCCGGCGCCGCCCGTGCCAACCGGTCCTTCCTGCGCCGCGCCGTGCGGTACCTGGTGGAGCAGGGCGTGGACCAGTTCCTCGACCTCGGCTCGGGCATCCCGACCGTGGGCAACGTGCACGAGATCGCCCAGCAGGCCAACCCCTCGGCGCGCGTGCTGTACGTGGACGTCGAGCCGGTCGCCGTCGCGCACAGCAACGCCCTGCTGGCCGACAACCCCCTCGCCACGGCGGTCCAGTCCGACCTGCGCGAGGTGGACACCGTCCTCAAGGCCGCCCGGGACGTGCTCGACTTCGACCGGCCGATCGCGGTGCTGATGGTGGCGGTGCTGCACTTCGTGCCGGACTCGGACGAGCCGGGCAAGGCGGTGGCCCGCTACCGCGACGCCCTGCCGGCCGGCAGTTGGCTAGCCCTGTCGCACGGCAGCCTGGAGGGGGTGCCGCGGGACGGCCTCCAGGACACCGAGCGCATCAAGGCGATCTACCGCCGCACCGACAGCCCGCTGGCGTTGCGGTCGCACGACGAGATCGAGGCGTTCTTCACCGGGTTCGACGTGGTCGAGCCGGGCGTGGTGGCGCTGCCGGAGTGGCGGCCGGACTCCGACGACGCCTACATCAGCGCGTTCGTCGGCGTCGGCCGCAAGCCTATTCCGGGGGCGTGAGGCGCAGGTCCGGGTCCACCGGCGGTTCGCCGTCGAACGGGCCCGGCCTGAGCGCCGCCAGGCCGTCCAGGGTCAGGATGATGTCGGTGCCGTGCGGGTCGGCGCCGGCGGGCGGCGTGTCGAACCACTCGTGCAGGTCCTCGGGGATCGGGTAGTCGTCGGCCAGGTCCTTGTACAGGTCGGCGCGCTGCTTGGCCTGGGCGGCCAGCTGCTGGTACTCGCGCATGGCCAGCCGCATCCGGATCCAGCGGTAGCGGTCGGTCTTCTCGGCGTCGTCGGCGGTGAACCGGTCGCGCAGCAGCGTGCCCGCGCGCCGGCCGCGTTCGGCGAGGGTGCGGATCGTCTTGGGCGTCATGAACAGGTTCGTGCCGCCCTCGCCGTCGGCCAGCCGGATGTGCGCGATGCGGCCCCGGTAGCCGGGCAGCGCGGACTGCATGGTGTCGCGCCAGTCCAGCATGGTGTCCAGGATCGCGGTGGCGAACTGGAGCGGCCGGGAGACCTCGCGGTAGGGCGTGCCGGTGGTGGACGAGTCCTGTTCGGGCAGCCACACCGGGTCCCCGCCGTCCCGCAACGGGCCGAGCGTCAGGCCGAACGTGGGCCAGCGCGGCAGCAGGCTGTCGAAGAAGTGGATCGGGAAGTTGCTGGTGACGCCGCCGTCGGAGAACCAGTGCACGCGCGGCTCGGGTTCCGCGCAACACAGCGGGACGGCGGCGATCAGGCCCGGCATCGGCATGCTCATCCGCACGGCCAGCGCCACCGGCAGGTCCTGCGGGAGGGTGCGCAGGGTGCTGTCCTTGTGCAACGGGCAGGTGTGCTCGGTTTCGGTTCCGTCGAGGGTGTCCGTGATGCGCTGGGGGACGACGTTGTTGAGGCACTTGGTGCAGTAGAGCCAGGCCGGCGACGGCTCGCTGAACGGCAGGCGGTAGGGGCGGCCCTCGGACAGGTCGGTCGTCATCAGCACGAGGTTGGTGGTGAGGTGGGAGAACCTCAGGTTCTCCGTGCCGGACAGGTCGTCGAGGCGGTCGGCGAACCAGTCGCTCATCGGCGGCACGCCCGTGGAGCGCGGGACGCCGCAGCGGCGGTCCCAGAAGTTCGCGGTGAACTCGCCGGTGCCGGGGACCAGTCCGAAGTGGATGGTCTGCGCCTTGGTGGTGAGGAAACGCTTGGCGCCCAAGAGGTAGGTGGTGGCGACCGCGCTGACGAAGGCGAAGGCGAGCACCATCCACCAGGCGGTGGCGGTGGCCGCGGAGGCCAGGCTCTGGGTGGTCCAGCGGGTGGCCAGGTAGACCGGGATGAGCGGGAGGGCGAGCAGTACCGCGGTGCCCAGGCGGCGCAGCCAGGTCAGGGCGGTGTTCTTGCGTGTCCTGCGCTTGGGGCGGACCCGAATGAGCACGCTGGGGACCACGAGGAGCACGGTGACGATGATCGCGACCAGTGCCCATGTTGGCGTGGTTCCCCAGTCCAGCGCGAGGAACCAGGCGAACGGTCCGACCAGCCACAGCGCGAGCACCAGGCCGAGCGCGACCTTGGCCCGGAACCCGATCGCGCCCAGGAGGGCGAGGACGAGGCAGGTGGTGGCGCTGCGGCCGGTGGTGTCGCGGGACTGCATGGAGGCGGCGACGATCCGGTAGAGCTTGCGGGTGTGCTCGCTGGGCTGGAAGAGCTGGGCCAGCCGCCAGTCCGGCGCGGCGAACCACCGGATGACGTCCTCCAGCTTGCCGAACCCGCCGTCGTCCCGGCCCTTCTCGGCGGCGGCGGTGAAGGCCGCGGCGATGGCCCCGGCCGAAGCGCCCCCCAACGACCGGAACCGGTAGTGCCGAGCCAACTCGACGACCGCCCACGGGTACACGACCCCACTGGCCGCCCCACCCCGCATGGTGACGTCGCAGTACCGGTTGAACTCCTCGCGGTCATCGCCCATGGCGACCTCCCTCGTGCGCGCTCAATGATCGCGCCACCGGACCGGAGCCGTCGCTAGACCAATAGGCTTGACCGCCCCTCATCCGAGTAGGCCGTGGTCCCGGGCGATGGCCTCGATCTCCGCCGGGGTTCCCGACATGATCGTGCGCACGTGCTCGGTCACCAGGGCGATCGGCCAGTCCCACCACGCCGCGCGCAGCAGGCGGTCCACGTCGGCCGGCGAGTAGCGCTGTTTCACCGGCTTGGCCGGGTTGCCGCCGACCACCGTGTACGGCGGCACGTCCGACGTCACCACCGCGCCGGACGCGATGATCGCCCCGTCGCCGATGCGCACGCCCGGTCCGGATCTTCATCACCGGTGAACCCCTCGACCGCGACACCGCCCGGCGATCGGCCCGCGCGGCACTGGCCGCCGCGCGGGCCGGGGTGCTCGACCGCGACTAGAACTCGTACCAGCGCAGGATTTCCGGGTCGAGCACGCGCGTCGCCAGCCCGATCCGCCGCGCCGTGTCGGCCAGTTCGGCAGCCGCCGCCGGGTTGCCGCGCGGCGGGAGGTTCGGGTCGTCGAGCTGGGTCACCATGTCGTCGTGGTGGCTGGGCACGACCACCCGCGGCCGGGTCGCGCGCAACGCCCGCGCGGTGTAGTCGAAAACGTTTGCGTGCCCGCTCATCCCGAGCACCAGCACGTCCGGCCGCAACCCGGCGACCTCGCGCTCGACGAAGTTCGCCGTGCCGGACAGGAACAGCACCGAGAACCCGCCGACGTCCACCAGGTAGGCCAGCGTCCCACCCTCGACCAGGTCCGCGATCGTCTGCGGGCGCGGCGGCACGGCGGTCAGGGTGCCGGGCGCAAAGGTGCCGTAGTCCTTGAACACCGAGTGCAGGCTGCGGAACGCCTGCACGGTGAACCCGTGGAAGTCCAGGTGTTCGCCACCGGAGGCCAGTGTGATGTTCCCCGCCGGAACCCCTTGTGCCAGCAGGAGATTGCGGTGGGTCTCGGTCCCGATCACCCGGCAACCGTGCTTCGCCACCAGGTACGGCGCCTCCAGCATGTGGTCGTAGTGCCCGTGCGACACCAGCACCAACTCGGGCTTCTCGGCCAGGTGCCGGTCGACCAGGTCCGTCCGCACGTTCAGCGGGAAATCCGGGATGAACTTGCCGTCCTTGTCGAACACCGGCAGCCGGGTCAGGTACGGGTCGATCACCACGCGCCGCCCGGCGAAGGTCAGCTCCCACCCCGCGACACCCAGCCACCGCAGCCGCACCCCGCTGCGGCCCTCGGCGAACGCCGGCACCGCCGATCCCGCGACCGCCGCCCCCGCCAACGCCGCCGCGGACCCGACCAACACCTGTCGTCTGTTCAAGCACATGACCCCAGGACAGCAGTGCTCGTGCGGACGTGTCCAAGACCAATATCGCGCGGACAGCGATATTCGAACCACTATCATCGCTGCTCGTGGACCTCCTGCGGCACCTCCGGTACTTCCTCGTGGTCGCCGAGGAACTGCACTTCGGGCGGGCCGCCACCCGGCTGCGCATGTCCCAGCCGCCGCTGTCGCAGAGCATCCAGCGGCTGGAACGCGAACTCGGGGTCCGCCTGTTCGACCGGGACGCCCGCCGGGTCGCCCTCACCGACGCCGGCCGGCAACTGCTGCCCGAGGCGCGGGACGTGCTGGCCGGCGAGGACCGGTTGCGCGCGCTGGCCGACCGGTTCCGGCGCGGTGAGGCGGGGGCGCTGCGCGCGGGCGTGCCACCGGACCTCGGCGGGCGGGCGGTCGCCGCGCTGCTGCCCGCGTTCCGGGTGCGCAGCCCGGTGGCGTTGAAGCTGCGCGAGATCGGCACCGCCGAACAACTCCGCGCCCTGGCCGACCGCACGCTGGACGTCGGCGTGCTGCGGCTGCCGTTCGACGTGTCGTGGCTGAGCCTGGGCGAGGTGCTGACCAGTCCGCTGGGCGTGCTGCTGCGCCCGGACCACCCGCTGGCCGCCGCGCCCGACGTGCGGCTGGCCGACCTGAACGGCCTCGGTCTCGTGCTGTTCCCGCGCGCCACCGCGCCCGCGTTGCATGACGAAGTGCTCACGACGTGCGCCCGGCACGGGTACACGCCGACCGAGGTGCACCAGGCGGGCAACGCCGAGTTCGCGCTGGGCCTGGTGCTCGCGGGCGGCGCGGTGGCGTTGCACGACGGCGTCTCGCCGCCCGCCGACGTGGTGTGGCGACCCCTGCGCGGCACCCCGCTGCTGTGGCGGACCGCGCCCGCGTGGCCGCGCGGCCGGCACACGCCGGCGGTCACCGCGTTCGCCGACGCCGTCGCGGAAGTCCTGGTGGCACAAGGCATGCGGCCCGCCGAGGGCACCCTCCCGCGCTACCCGCGCCCGGCCGCGGAGTACCTGTCGTGAGCGCCGCCCGCATCCGCGCCGCGTTCGCCGACGCCGGGGTCACCGGCCGGCTGCACGCGGTCGACCTGGCCGACCCGACCCGCGAGGTGGCCGTGGGCGCGGACGACCCCGTGGTGCTGGCCAGCGTCTTCAAACTGCCCCTGCTGGTGGCCCTGCTGCGCGGCGGCGCCGACCTGACCCGCCGCGTCACCCTCCGCCCGGACCGCCGCAGCACCGGCCCGACCGGCATCGGCGGCATGGTCGACCCGGTGACGATGTCGTTGCGGGACTTGGCTTTCCTGACCATGACGGTCTCCGACAACGCCGCCGCCGACGCGCTCGTGGACGTCGTCGGCCTGGACGAGGTGAACCGGGTGCTGCGCGAGCTGGGCCTGACCAGGACCACGGTCGTCCACCGCGCCCGGGACTTCATGCACTCGATGGCCGAGGACGCCGCCCCCGCCGAACTCCCCGCCGCCCTGGCCGACCCGGTCGTCCTGTCCCGCCTGCGCGCCCTGGACCCGACCCGCACCAACCGCGGCACGGCCAGGGAACTGACCACCTTGCTCACCCACGTCTTCACCGACGACCGGTACGAGCTGATCCGCCGCGCGATGGCCCTCCAGGTGTGGCCGCACCGGCTGGCGTCGGGCTTCCCGTTCGACGACGTCCGGGTCGCGGGCAAAACGGGGACGCTGCCGACCGTGCGCAACGAGGTCGGCGTGGTCTCCTACCCCGACGGCGGCCGGTACGCGGTGGCGGTCTTCACCCGCAGCGCAAGCACCGCCTTCACCCTGCCCGCCGCCGACGCGGTCATCGGAACGGCCGCTCGCCTGGCGGTCGAACACCTGCGCTGACTAGTAGTCGTAGACGTACACCGCGACACCCCGGTCGGTGAGCACGGCGAGCAGCGGTTCCACGCGGTCCCACCGGCCACCGGCCAAGCCGGTCCCGATCCGGGGCATGTGGACGCTCGCACCCAGCCGCACAGCGTGGCCCGCCAACGCCTCCAAGCACTGCCGGATCGCGTCGTACCGAACCGGTGGCCCCGAACTCCGCCCGGGTCTGGTCCCGTGCTGGCCGATCATGTTGGCCACCCACAGGTCCGGCTGCACCTGCACCACCTGCACCGCACCCAACCCGAAGTCGTTGCGCGCCCGCTCCCGGTGCCACCGCCGGTAAGCGGCCTCGGGCTCCGGCCACCGCCGGGAGACGGCCAGGACGAAACCCTTCCCCCAACCGCCGCGGTCGTTGCAGACGTGCGCGACCACCTTGGGCCCCTTGGCCTGCGGGCTCGTCGCGTCACCGGCCAGGTAGGAGATCTCCGCCATGCCCCGGGACGCTACCCACGACCACCGACAATCAGATCGAGTCGAGGAACTCGTCGATCTCCGCCAACGCCCGGTTGCGCACCGGCTCGGCGGACAGGAACAGGTCGTGCAGCCCGTTCTCCACCTGCACCACCGTCACCCGCGAGCCGATCTTGGGCGCCCACCGCTGCATGTGCTCGACGTCCAGCACGGTGTCCGCGCCCATCGCCTCCTGCGTCCACTTCTTGGCGTGCAGGTGGCTGCGCGCGGACCGCAACAGCAGCACCGGCACGGACACGTCCAAGCCCTTGTGGACCGTGGCGTGACCACGGCGGATCGCCCGCAGCCAGCCCGCCAGCACGGGGAACGCCTCGATCGGCTTCCACGTCGTGTCGAAGTCCCACTCGCCGTGGTGGTCGGAGTGGATGCTCTGGCCGTACACCGGGCCGAGGCCCTTCTTCAGCACCAGCTTCGGCGCGATCCGGCCCACGCCGCGGATCAACGCCGTGCCCACGGTCCGGGTGATCCACGGCTCAGCCAGGTCCAGCCACGGGCTGTTGAGCACCAACGCGTCGAACAACCCGTCCGCACGCCGCTCGTGCGCCCACAGCGTGGTGATCAGCCCGCCCGTGGAATGGCCCAGGACGACCAGGTTCCGGTGCCCGTCCTCCTCGCGGACCACCCGCACCGCCGCGTCGATCTCCTCGAAGTGCTCGGCCAGGTCGGTCACGAAGTTCGCCGTCTGGCCCGCCCTGAGCGAACGGCCGTACGCGCGCAGGTCCAGCGCGTAGAAGTCGAAGCCGCGCGCGGTGAAGTGCTCGGCCACGTGCTTCTGGAAGAAGTAGTCGGCGAACCCGTGGACGTACAGCACCGCACCTCTGGACGCGGGCCGGGCGCGCCGGCGGACCAGGGTCGCGCTCAGGTCCACTCCGCCCAGGGGCAGCGTCCGGGTCTCGTAGTCGGTGCCGAGCACGTCTGCGTTCACCGCGTCAGTGTGCATCGGGAATCACCGTTTCGGGGAGATGACACTGCCCACCCGTGGCACTGTGGAGGGCATGAGCGAGGAGATCGAGCGGTCGAGTTCGCGCGTGCGGTTCCCCGGCATCAGCCCGCGGGCCTACGAGCACCCGGCCGACCGGGGGGCGTTGGCGGTCTTGCGCGCGGTGCCGGGCATCGGGCCGGTGTTGCAGGCGGTGGCGGGGGCGTTCACCGAGCGCGGTGAGCGGTTGATGTACGTGGCGTCGGCGATCCGGGTCGGACCGCGCCAGTACCCGATGATCGACGGGCTGCGGCGGGAGGCCGCGGCGGCGCTGGACCTCGACCCGGTCCCGGAGGTCTTCATCGAGCGCAACCCGGACCCGCAGGCGATGACGCTGGGCATCGACAAGCCGTTCATCGTGCTGACCACGGGCCTGGTGGAGCTGCTGGACACCGAGGGCCTGCGGTTCGCGATCGGCCACGAGATGGGGCACGTGCTGTCCGGCCACGCCCTGTACCGCACGATCCTGTTCCGCCTGATGCAGTTGCAGAACAGCCTGGGCTGGATGCCCGCCGGCTACTGGGCGGTGCGCGCGGTGATCGCGGCGCTCACCGAGTGGTACCGCAAGACCGAGCTGAGCTGCGACCGCGCCGGCCTGCTGGTCGGCCAGGACCCGGCCGCCGCGCTGCGCGTGCACGTGGCGATGGCGGGCGGCATGGACGTCTCCCAGGTCGACACGGCCGAGTTCCTCAAGCAGGCCAAGGAGTACGAGCAGGTCGAGGACGTGCGGGACAGCGTGCTCAAGCTGGCCAACACGTGGCGGCGGACGCACCCGATGGCCGTCGTGCGCGCCGCGGAACTCCAGCGGTGGGCGGCCGGCGAGGAGTACCGGGAGATCCTGACCGGCACCTACCCGCGCCGCGAGGACGACCGCCCGACGTCGTCGTTCACCGAGGACATCAAGAACGCGGCCCGCTCGTACAAGGAGTCCGCGGCCCGCTCGGAGGACCCGTTGATGAAGGTGCTCAACGAGGTCGGCGACGTCCTGGCAGGCGCGGCGGACAAGGTGCGTTCGCGGTTCGGCGGCAACAACGGTGATCAGGAATAACCTGAAAGTGTGACAGCACCGCAACTCCGCCGATTGGCGTAGCGCTGTCGGTCGTTCTGGCTAGCCTCTGGTTCGTTCCTTTGACCGGAGGAGGGCTTGTGCGGCTGGGTGCGCTGGTGGCGGTGTTGGCGGTGCTGCTCGGGGGGACGGCTGCGGCCGAACCCCGCGTGGTGGGCGGTGATCGGGTGAAGATCGCCGACCACCCGTGGGTCGTGTACATCACGGACGCGAGCGGCAACCAGTTCTGCGGCGGGACCCTCGTCGCGCCGACCAAGGTGGTCACGGCGGCGCACTGCGCGGCCGGCCGCACCGCGCGGTCGACCCGGGTCGTGGTCGGCCGCGAGGACAAGCAGAGCGACGAGGGCCGGGTCGTGCGGCTCGCCTCGATCTGGACGCACCCGGACTACATCACCGCCGACCGGGGCGACGACGTGGCGGTCCTGACCCTGCGCGAGCCGGTGGCCGAACGCCCGGCGCGCCTGGCCGACTCCACGGCGCTGTACGCGCCCGGCACCGGGGCGTTCGGGTTGGGCTGGGGCCGCACCGGCGAGCAGTCCCCGGCTTCGCGCTATCTGATGGGCGTGACCCTGCCGGTGGTCTCCGACGAGGACTGCGAGAACGCGTATTTCCAGTACGACGGCAGGTCGATGGTGTGCGCCGGCTACGCCGAGGGCGGCAAGGACACCTGCCAGGGCGACTCCGGCGGCCCGCTGGTGGTCGGCGACACCCTGATCGGCATCACGTCGTGGGGCGAGGGCTGCGCCCGCGCGGGCAAGTACGGCATCTACTCGCGGGTGGTGGCCTACCAGCCGATCCTGTCCGAGCAGATCGCCCTGACGGGGGGAAACACCTCCGAGTGACGTGAGTGGCGGGGCCGGGGGCGACTCATTTCAGTGCTGGTCATGAGAACTCTCGTGGCCGTACTGCTGGCACTGGTGACGCTCGCCCCCTCCGCCGCCGCGACCGAGGACCCGAAGATCGTCGGCGGCACGATCGTCGAGGACGTCGACGACTACCCCTTCGTCGTCGCCCTCCTGACCGCCGAGGGGAGGCAGTTCTGCGGCGGCGCGCTGATCAAGCCCAACCTGGTCATGACCGCGGCGCACTGCCTGGTCGACGCGAAGCCGGAGGGTCTCCGCGTCGTGGCCGGGCGGCTGGACCTGACCACGGACGCCGGCGTGGTGTCCAAGGTGACGGAGATCAAGCTGCACCCCGACTACGAAACCGCGGAGAAGGGCGACGACATCGCCTGGATCACCACCGAGCAGCGGTTCCCCGGCCGCTACCAGCCGGTCGAGCTGCCCGAGGCGGCGGACGTCCTCTACCGGCCCGGCACGCTGGGCACCGTGCTCGGCTGGGGCCGCACCGCCGAGGGCGGCCAGGCCAGTGACGAGCTGCGCGAGGTCGACGTGCCGATCCAGTCCAACAAGGACTGCGAAGAGTCCTACGACGAGTACAGCAGGCTCACGATGTTCTGCGCCGGCTTCCCGGAGGGCGGCAAGGACTCGTGCCAGGGCGACTCGGGCGGTCCGTTCGTCGTGAACGGCAAGCTGGCCGGCCTCGTCTCGTGGGGCGAGGGCTGCGCGAGGCCGGGCAAGCCGGGCATGTACACGCGGGTCAAGTCGTACGTGACCGACTGATCAGACGACCAGGCCTACGGACATGGTGAAGAAGACCGCCGCGCACACCGCGTCCAGCGCCGTGGTCACGCCGGGGCGGCCCAGGCGGGTCGCCATCCGGCTCGCGGCCAGGACGATGAACAGCTCCCACAACGCCGCCAGGCCCAGGAACACGACCGCCAGCAGCGCCAGTTGAGCCGTGGGGCTCCCCGTCCCGATGAACTGGGGCAGGAAGGCCAGGGAGAACAGCAGCATCTTCGGGTTGGTGATGTTGGTCAGGAACCCCTGTCGGAACGGGCGCGCCGACAGGGCTTCCCCGCCGTCCTCGACACCCGTCCGGCGCACCAGGCCCCGGGCGATGGTCACCGCCAGGTACAGCAGGTAGGCCGCGCCGATCCAGCGCAGCGCGGTGAGCACCGGCGGGTACTGGGCGATCACCACGCCCAACCCCGAGATGACCAGCAGGACCTGCACGGCCGCCGCGGTGTGGATGCCCGCGAGAGCCCACAGGCCCGCCTTCGTCCCGGCGCGCATCGACGTCCGGAGCAGGAGGAAGGCGTCCACGCCCGGCGTCAGCACGACCACCGCGCACGCGATCAGGAACGCCGGTAGCTGGGTGAAGTCCAGGTGCATGTGTTTCCCTCCCTCGATGGCCGGACAGATGCGCGTGATCTAGCTCACGCACCGTGGAATCTTCGGCTCTACGGCATCCTAACAACAAAATTTCCGGATTTGATACCGGTGAGCACGACCGCTACTGTCAGTGCGCATTCGGCCACCTGTCGTAGAGGGGTGCTCCATGCGGATCACTGCGCTGGTCTTCGCCGTGCTCGTCCTCGCCGCCACGCCGGCCGCCGCGGTCGTGGGCGGGCGCGAGTCCGCCGACCAGCCGTGGGTGGTCGCGCTCTACGACCGGTGGGGGCAGTTCTTCTGCGGGGGCGCCTTGATCGCGCCGGACAAGGTGCTGACCGCCGCGCACTGCACGGTCGAGCGGTCGGCCCTGGGCACCCGGGAACGGCTGGTGGGCGACCTGCGGGTGGTCGCCGGGCGGCGGGACCTCGACAGTTCGGACGGGCGCGAGGTCCGGGTGGCCGCGGTGTGGCGGCACCCCGACTTCCGGACCGCCGCCGAGGGGGACGACATCGCCACGCTCACCCTCGTCCAGCGGCTGCCGTACCGGCCGATCCCGCTGGGGGAGGCCGGGCCGGGGGACATGGGCACCGTGTTCGGGTGGGGCCGCACCGACGAACTGGCCCCGCCGAGCGCGACGCTGCGCGAGGTCGACCTGCCGATCCTGAGCGACCAGGCCTGTGAACGGGTGCTGGAGGGTTTCCGGTCCGACGCGATGATGTGCGCGGGTTATCCGGAGGGCGGCAAGGACGCCTGCGAGGGCGACTCCGGCGGGCCGATGACCGTGCGCGGCGCGCTGGTCGGGGTCGTCTCGTACGGCAAGGGGTGCGCGCGGGTCGGGCTGCCCGGCGCCTACACCAGGGTGAGCCGGTACCTCGACCGGATCTGAGCCTGTGGTACCAACGCGGGGTGCGTTCGCAACCGTTCCCGGCCACCCTGCGCCGCAAGTGGTCCGCCGACCTGACCGCGGCGGAGGTCTACCACCTGCTCAGGCTGCGCAACGACGTGTTCGTGGTCGAGCAGAACTGCGCGTACGCCGACCTCGACGGGCGTGACCTCGAACCCACCACCCGGCACTTCTGGCTGGAGGTCGACGGCGCGCCGCAGGCCTACCTGAGGCTGCTGGAGGAACCCGACGGCACCTACCGCATCGGGCGGGTGTGCACCGCTCGCGCCGCGCGCGGCCTCGGGTTCAGCCGGCGGCTGGTGGAGGCGGCGCTGGTCGAGGTCGGGCGCACCGAGTGCGTGCTGGACGCCCAGACCTACGTCGCCGACTTCTACGCCTCGTTCGGCTTCCGGCCCGAGGGCGCGGAGTTCATCGAGGACGGGATACCGCACCTGCGGATGCGCCGGTCTCGCTGATCACCCGCACCGCCCGCTCGACGTCGGCCTCGGTGAGGTCGGCGCGGGCGGTCAGCCGGATGCGGGAGATCTGGTCGGGCACCGACGGCGGCCGGAAGCAGCCCACCACGACGCCCCGCGCCCGGCACCCCTCCGCCCAGGCGACCGCCGCCTCCGGCGAGGGGGCCTGCACCGACACCACGGCGGCCGTCGGGTTGCTGACCCGGAAACCCTTCTCCTTCAACCGGAACGCCAAGTCCTGCGCCACGTCCAGCGCCCGCGCGGGACGGTCCGGCTCCTCCCGCAGCACCTTCAACGCGGCCAGCGCGGCGGCGGCGCTGCTCGGGGCCAGACCGGTGTCGAAGATGAACGTGCGCGCGGTGTCCACCAGGTGCTTGATCACCCGGCTCGGCCCGAGCACCGCGCCGCCCTGCGCGCCCAGCGACTTGGACAACGTCACCGTCGTCACCACGTCGGGTGCTTTCGCCAGCCCGGCGGCGTGCACCGCGCCCCGCCCGCCGTCGCCCACCACGCCCAGGCCGTGCGCGTCGTCCACGACCAGCGCCGACCCGTGCTCGCGGCAGGTCGCGGCGAGTTCGGCCAGCGGGGCCAGGTCGCCGTCGACGGAGAAGATCGAGTCGGTCACCACCAGCGCGCGCCGCTTGCCGCGGGTGGCCAGGGCGTGCGCGACCTTCGGCACGTCGCAGTGGCCCGCGACCACGACGTCCGCCTTGGACAGCCGGGTCCCGTCGATCAGCGAGGCGTGGATGTGCTGGTCGGCGACGATCGCGGTGCCGGGGCCGGACAGGGCGGTGAGCACGCCCAGGTTGGCCGCGTAGCCGGAGGAGAACACCAGCGCGGACTGGGTGCCGCAGAAGTTCGCGAGTTCGTACTCCAGCTCGGTGTGCAGCTCGGTGGAGCCGGTGACCAGGCGGGACCCGGTGGACCCGGCGCCCCAGCGCAGCGAGGCCGCCGCGGCGGCGCCCGCGACCCGCTTGTCCCGGGCCAGGCCCAGGTAGTCGTTGGACGCGAGGTCGAGGTCGGTCGAGTCGGCCGGGCGCGGACGGACCCGGCGGGCCAGGCCCGCCTTCGCACGCGCCTCGGCACGCGTGTCGATCCAGTCGAAGACCGACTCCGGCGCGGACACCCCTGTGCTCACACTCACGCCGGCAGTGTCGCATCCGGCGGATACCGTCCCCGCGTGGACCTCTTCCAGCTCGGGCGGGACGACCTGCGGTCGCTGCGCGTGGACGCGCCGGTCCACCGCGACGAGCGGACCGGGTTGTGGCTGGTCAGCCGGTACGCGGACGTGAAGGCCGTGCTGGCGGACCCGAGGACGTTCCACCCGGACAACGCGCTGACCGCGGTGACGCCGATCCCGTCCCCGGTGCTGCGGACCCTCGCCCGGTCGGGCTTCTCCCTGCCGCCGACCTTGGCCAACAACGGCACCGACACCCACACGGGCCTGCGCCGGTTGGTGGCCGCTTTCCTCACGCCTTCGCGGGTCGCCGCCATGCGCCCGAGGATCGCCGAGCTGGCAAGCGAACGCTTGGGCGGGTTGAGCGGGACCGTCGACCTGCACCCCGCGCTGGCCCGGGACCTGCCGGCGATCGTGTTGCTGGAGGTCATGGGCATCCGGGACGTGGACGTCGACAAGCTCAAGGCGTGGAGCACGGCCTCGTTGGAGCTGTTCTGGGGTGACGTGACCGTCGAGCGGCAGCACGAGCTGGCCGGCCCCGCCGCCGAGTTCCACCAGTGGCTGACCTCGCGGATCAAGGCCGCCGACCCCGCCGGTGACGACCTGTTCTCCGCCCTGCGCCGCGAGGAGGTGCCGATCCGGGACGCCGCCGGCCTGTGCTACTTCCTGCTGATCGCGGGCCAGGAGACCACCACCCAGCTGCTGTGCGCGGTGTTCGACGCGGTGCTGCGGCACGGCGACCTGTGGGACCGGCTGGGCGAGCCCGGCATGGCGGAGCGGTGCGTCGAGGAGGTGCTGCGCCGCGACCCGCCGGTCAACACGTGGCGGCGGGTGGCGGCGCGGGACGTGACGATCTCCGGCGTGGAGGTGCCGAAGGGCGCCCAGTTGCTGCTGATGCTCGCGGGCACCGGGTCCGACCCGGAGGTGTTCGACGACCCGGAACGGCTGTGCCCCGCGCGGCCCAACGCGCGCAAGCACCTCGCGTTCGGGTTCGGCCGGCACTTCTGCCTGGGCGCGGGCCTGGCCCGGCTGGAGGCGGAGGTGGTGCTGCGGGAGACCTTCGCGCGGTTCCCGAACCTCCGCCCGGCCTCCACCGAGCCGCCGCCGATGCTGGGGCTGCTGTCGTTCCGGGCGCCGCTGAGCGTGCTCGTCGAGCTACTAGGGGACGAGGATGAGCTTGCCGGTGGTGGCGCGGGACTCCAGGGCCTCGTGGGCGCGGGCGGCGTCGGCCAGCGGTAGCGCGTCGCCGAGGGTCGTCTTCAGGTCCAGCTCGAACACCTTGCGCACGTTGTCCGGGGTGAGCGGGTTGCCCAGGCCGATCAGCGAGACGCCCTTGGCGAAGACGTCCGACGCGGTGACGTCCAGCGGCTCGCCACTGGCGAAGCCGAACACCACCAGCCGGCCGGTGCCGGGGCGGAGCAGGTCGAACGACTGGCGGGCGGTCGTGCCGCCGACCGACGAGAAGACGACGTCCACCTCGCCGACCTGCTCGGTCCAACCCTCGGCGCTGTAGTCGACGGTCTCGTGCGCGCCCAGCTCGCGGGCGTGCGCCAGCTTCTCCGCGCTGCTCGCGGCGGCGACCACGGTGGCCCCGGCGCGGGCGGCGAGCTGCACCAGCAGGCCGCCGACCCCGCCGCCGGCCGCCTCGACCAGGACCCGGTCACCGGGCGCGACCCGGGCGCGTTCGACGGCCTGGACCGCCGTCGAGCCCTGGAGCAGCAGGGCGAGGGCCTCGTGGTCGGTGATGTGGTCGGGCACCTCGACGCCGTCCTTCACGGCGGCCAGCTCGGCGTAGCCGTCGCCGGACGGGACGCCGATGATCCGGCGGCCGTCCTCGGTGGTGCCGACGACTTCGGTGCCGAGCTGACCGGTGGGCGTGAGGGCCGCCGGGTACCACGGGAAGAGCTTGCGGCCCTTGCCCGAGCGGATGACCGTCTCGCCGTAGTTCACGCCGATAGCGGTGACGCGGACCAACTCCTCGCCGGGGCCGGGCACCGGGTCCGGCACCTCCACGACCTCCAGGACGTCGGCCGGGCCGAATTCGGTGAACCGCACTGCGCGCATGTCTTCGTCCTCCCATGAAGCGGACCGGCGGTCCGCTTTGCTGTCCGCTACGATACGGACTGCCGGTCCGGTTTTGTCAAGTTCCTTCGGAGGTGCCCGTGCCCGAACGTCGCGACGCCGCCCGCAACCGGGCCGCGATCCTCGCCGCCGCCTCGCGGCTGATCGGGGAGCGCGGGCTCGACGCGGTGAACATGGAGGACGTGGCGGTCGCGGCGGGCGTCGGCAAGGGGACGGTGTTCCGCAGGTTCGGCGACCGGGAGGGGTTGATCCAGGCGGTCGTGGCGGAGAGCGCCGAAGCGTGGAAGGCCGAGTCCGAAGTGCTGGTGACGTCCACCGACCGGCCGCCGGACGAGAGGGTGATCACGTTCGTGGCCACCCTGTTCGACCACGTGATGGCCCACCTGCCGGTGGTCCGGGCGCTGGAGCAGGTGTCCGCGCGGGGCAGCGGGTGCGATGCGAACTTCGACCTCACGCACTCGCGGTTGTCGGCACTGATCGCGCAGGTCAGGCCGTACGAGGACGCGGATTTCCTGGCGCACGCGCTGCTGGCCAACCTGCGCGGCGAGCACCTGCACCACCTGGTCCACCGGGTCGGGCTGCCGGTGCAGCAGGTGCGGCTGGGTGTGATCGCGCTCGCGCGGGCCGTGCTGACCGGGGACTTGGTCGGCGCCGGCCGGGATGCGACGATGCCTCCGCTGTAGGGGTGCGCGAGGAAGCCGGTGCGAATCCGGCACGGTCCCGCCACTGTGACCGGAGGTCGTTTCCGGGAGTCAGGAACTCGGCCCCCGGAACCACTCGACCGGACACGGGCGTGGACACCCGAGGAAGGACACCGCCGCATGGGCGCGCGTTTCCCCTTTTCCGCCGTCGTCGGACATGACGACCTCCGCTTGGCCCTGCTGTTGAACGCCGTGCACCCCGGGATCGGCGGTGTGCTGGTGCGGGGCGAGAAGGGGACCGCGAAGTCGACCGTGGTCCGGGCGCTGGCGGCGCTCCTGCCGGAGCTGGACGTGGTGCCCGGGTGCCGGTTCGCGTGCGACCCGGCGGTGGAGGTCGACTGCCCCGATGGTCCGCACGGGCGGCCTCCGGCCCCCGTCTCCATCGTCTCACGGACCACCGACAATTCCGGCGCTTCCGGCGTCTCGGGCGGCGCTGCCAGTGCGGGCGGGGCTTCGGGCGGTGGCGGCGCAAGCGGGGCTTCGGGCGGTGGCGGCGCAAGCGGGGCTTCGGGCGGTGGTGGCGCGGGCGGGGCTGTTGAGCGGCGGCCGGCGCGGTTGGTGGAGTTGCCGGTCGGGGCCACCGAGGACCGGTTGATCGGGTCCCTCGACCTTGAGCGCGCGTTGACCGAGGGCGTCCGCGCCTACCAGCCGGGGTTGCTCGCCGCCGCTCACCGTGGGGTGCTGTACGTCGACGAGGTCAACCTCCTCCACGACCACCTGGTCGACCTCCTCCTCGACGCCGCCGCCATGGGCCGCGCGCACGTCGAGCGCGAAGGGGTCTCCGTCTCGCACGCGGCCTCGTTCCTCCTCGTCGGCACGATGAACCCGGAAGAAGGAGAACTCCGCCCGCAGCTCCTGGACCGCTTCGGCCTCACCGTCTCCGTCAAGGCCGCGCGGGACGTCGCCACCCGCACCGAGGTCATCCGCCGCCGCCTCGCCTACGAGGCCGACCCCGCCGGATTCGCCGCGCGGTGGGCCGAGCAGGACGCCGAGCTGGCCGCCCGGATCGTCGACGCCCGAGACCGCCTGCCCACCGTCGTGCTGCCCGACGCCGAACTGCGCCGGATCGCCGCCGTGTGCGCGGCCTTCGAAGTGGACGGCATGCGGGCCGACCTGGTCGTCGCCCGGACGGCCGTCGCGCACGCAGCCTGGCGCGGTGCGGACGAGGTCGCCGAGGCCGACGTCGAGGCCGCTGTTCGGCTCGCGCTGCCGCACCGCAAGCGGCGGGACCCGTTCGACGAGCCCGGCCTCGAAGAAGAGCAGCTCGAAGACGCCATGAAGCAGGGCGCCGAGCACGCCGCCGAACCGGAACCGGAACCCGATCCGGATGGGCCGGACGGTGGCGGCCTGCCCGAAGACGGCGGACTTCCGCCCGGACAAGAGGAAGCACAGTCCACTTCGGACGGTCGTGGGACCGCGCCGGAGCGCACCCACGCGCCCGCCCCGTCGTTCCGCACCCGCCTGCTCGAAGTGCCGGGAGTGGGGGAGGGCGCGCCGGGCAAGAGGTCCCGGGCGCGCGCCCGCACCGGGCGGGTCGTCCGTTCGTCCACTGTGGATGGAAGTGGGCTGCACCTGGTGGGCACGCTGGGCGCGGCGGCCCCGCACCAGGCCGCGCGCGGGCGCAGCGGTCCGGGACTGGTGCTGCGGGGCTCTGACCTGCGGAAGGCGGTCCGGGAGGGCAAGGAGAGCAACCTCGTCCTGTTCGTGGTCGACGCGTCCGGCTCGATGGCCGCCCGGCAGCGCATGTCGGCGGTCAGCGGCGCGGTGATCTCCCTGCTGCGCGACGCCTACCAGCGGCGCGACAAGGTCGGTGTGATCACGTTCCGGGGCGCCGCCGCCGAGACCGCCCTGCCGCCGACGAACTCGGTGGACGCCGCCGCCGCCCGGCTGCGCCAACTCCGGACCGGCGGACGCACCCCGTTGGCCGACGGCCTCCTGAAGGCCCGCCGGGTGCTCCAGACCGAACGGGTCCGCGACCCGCGCCGCCGCCCGCTGCTGGTCCTGCTCACCGACGGCCGCGCCACCGCCACCAGCACCGGCGGCGACCCGATGCGCGACGCCCTGCGCGCCGCCGGTCTGCTGGCCGCCGACGAGGTGGCGTCCGTGGTCGTCGACTGCGAGTCCGGCCACATCCGGCTGGGCCTCGCCGCCCGCGTCGCCCAAGCGCTGGACGCGGTGTGCCTGCGCCTCGAAGAACTGTCCGCCGACCAGGTCGCCGGCGTCGTGCGCGCCGCACGCGCCGCGTAAAGGAGCCCGCAGTGCCCCAGGGACAGCCGTCCGTCGTGCCCACCGACGGGCTCACCACCAGGCAGCGGCGCAACCGGCCGCTGGTCGTCCTCCACACGGGGGAGATGAAGGGCAAGTCCACCGCCGCGTTCGGCCTCGCGCTGCGCGGCTGGAACCAGGGCTGGTCGATCGGCGTCTTCCAGTTCGTGAAGTCGGCCAAGTGGAAGGTCGGCGAGGAGAACGCCTTCCGCGCGCTGGGTCGGTTGCACGAGCAGACCGGCGAGGGCGGGCCCGTCGAGTGGCACAAGATGGGCGAGGGCTGGTCCTGGTCGCGCAAGCAGGGCACCGAGGAGGACCACGCCGCCGCCGCGCGCGAGGGCTGGCAGGAGATCTCCCGCAGGCTCGCCGCTGAGCAGCACGGCCTGTACGTGCTCGACGAGTTCACCTACCCGCTGCACTGGGGCTGGATCGACGTGGACGAGGTGGTCACGGCGCTGCGCGAGCGGCCCGGCCACCAGCACGTCGTCATCACCGGCCGGTACGCGCCGCAGGCCCTGGTCGACGCCGCCGACCTGGTGGTCGAGATGACCAAGGTCAAGCACCCGATGGACGCGGGGCAGAAGGGCCAGAAGGGGATCGAGTGGTGAACCGCCTGGTGGTCGCCGCGCCCGCGTCGGGCAGCGGCAAGACCACCGTGGCCACCGGCCTGATGGCGGCGCTGCGCCGCGCGGGGGACCGGGTGGCCCCCTTCAAGGTCGGGCCGGACTACATCGACCCCGGCTACCACGGGCTCGCCACCGGCCGTCCCGGCCGCAACCTCGACCCGGTGATGGTCGGCGAACACCGCGTGGCGTCGCTGTTCGCGCACGGGTCGCGCGGCTGCGACATCGCCGTGGTGGAAGGCGTGATGGGGCTGTTCGACGGGCGGGTGGACACCGAGGGCATCGGGTCCACCGCGCACGTCGCCAAGCTGCTGTCCGCGCCCGTGCTGTTCGTGGTCGACGCGCGCGGCCAGAGCCGCAGCCTGGCGGCGCTGCTGCACGGGTTCCGGGGTTACGACCCGACCGTGCGGCTGGGCGGCGTGGTGCTCAACCAGGTCGGGTCGGCGCGGCACGAGCACGTGTTGCGCGGCGCGTGCGCCGAGGTCGGGCTGGAGGTGCTGGGCGTGCTGCCCCGGGACGACCGGTTCGCGCTGCCGTCCCGCCACCTGGGCCTGGTCACCGCCGCCGAGCACGGTTCGGCCGCCGTCGAGGCGGTGGACGCCGTCGCCGAGGCGGTCGCGGCCCACGTCGACCTGGACGCGGTGCGGCGGCTCGCGGCCGGGGTGCCGGCCATGGCGGTGCCCGCGTGGGACCCGGCGGAGGAGGTCACGGCCGTGACGGGCGCACCGGTCGTCGCGGTCGCGGGCGGGGCGGCGTTCACGTTCGGCTACGCCGAGCACGTGGAGCTGTTGCGGGCGGCCGGCGCGGACGTGGTGACCGTGGACCCGCTGCGCGACGAGGACCTGCCGGAGGGCACGTCGGGGCTGGTCCTGCCCGGCGGTTTCCCCGAGCAGCACGCGGCTGAGTTGTCGGCCAACGTCGGGCTGCGGGACGCGGTCGCGGCACTGGCCCGGTCCGGCGCGCCCGTGCACGCCGAGTGCGGCGGGTTGCTGTACCTGGCGAAGTCGCTGGACGGCGTGCCGATGTGCGGGGTGCTCGACGCGGACGGCTCGATGACACCCCGGCTCACCCTGGGTTACCGGGACGCCGTCGCCCCGGTGGACTCCGTGCTGGCCCGCGCCGGGACGCGGATCACCGGGCACGAGTTCCACCGGACGACGTTGAGCGTGCCGGCGGGCGCGAAGCCGGCCTGGCAGTGGCGCGGTTACGACCTGCGCCCGGTGGCCGAGGGTTACGTCCTTGGTGGGGTGCATGCGTCCTATCTGCACACCCACCCGGCCTCCGCCCCTGACGCCATCACCCGCTTTGTGCGGGCTGTGTTGAATGGCCCTGCCTCCGGCAGGGCGGCGGAGTCGCCCGGGGAGTCGGTCGTCCGGCGCTGATCCCGCTCCGGCCAAAGGCGCGGCCGGAGCGGGATCAGCGCCGGACGACCGACGCGACTCCGCGAATCGAAGCAGGTTCGGGTCGAGGCCACTCGATAGTGGATCGCCCGGGCGCGGTACGGTCGTTGCCCACCAAGCAGCCGAACACGTCGTGGGGAGCAGTTGTGATGACTGGTCGGGTCTCCTTCGTGGGCGCCGGTCCCGGTGCCGCCGATCTCATCACCCTCCGGGGCGCCAAACGCATAGCCGAGGCCGACGTGGTGATCTGGGCGCCCAGCGTCGTGGAGATCGAGTGCGTGCGCGAGCACGTCCGTCCCGACGCCGAACTGGTCGACTTCTCCCGCGTGTCCGAGTCCGAGGTGCTGGACGTCTACCGCCGCGCGTCGGCGGGGCAGCTCAAGGTGGTGCGGCTGCACGCGGGCGACCCGTCGCTGTGGGGCGGGCTGCGCGAGCAGTACGAGGCGTGCCAGCGGCTGGGGCTCGCGGTCGAGGTGGTGCCGGGTGTGTCGGCCGTGTCGGCGGCGGGTGCGGCGGTGGGGCGGGAGCTGACCTCGTCCGACGTGGCGCGGTCGCTGGTGCTGGCCGGGCCGGAGGGCGCCGAGCACCTCAAGGACTTCGCCGCGCACGGCACGACGTTGGCGATCTCCGCGTCCGGGGCGCGCACCGCGCGGATCGTGGAGCAGTTGCGCGCGGGTGGCTGCGCCGACGACACGCCGGTTGTGGTGGCGTACAAGGTTTCCCTGCCCGACGAGACGGTCGTGCAGACCACGTTGGGCGAGCTGGAGGCGTGCGTCAAGGAGCACAAGCTGTACCGGACCACGCTGTTCCTGGTGGGCGACGTGCTGAAGGCGTCCGGGCGGCGGTCGGCGGACGAGCCGGTGCGGCGGTCGCGGGCGTCGAAGTGGGGCAAGCGCCGGGAGTCGCCGTCCGCGACGGCGTGGTCGATGGTGCACGACTGGCAGGAGACCGCGCGGGCGAACCGCCCGGCGCCGAAGGCGAAGCCCGCCGAACCGGTGCTCGCTCTCGTACCGGAACCCGTTGAGGTGCAAGAGGAAGCGCCCGTCGAGGAAGCTCTGAAGCCCAAGGCGGCCGTCGCCGCCGCGGCCAAGAAGAAGCCCGCGTCGGTCCAGGCGAGCACGACCCCGCGCCCGCGCAAGCCGGCTGCCTCGCGCACCGCCAAGAAGCCCAAGCGCGCCAACTGACATGGACGTCGCCGCACTGCACGGGTTCCTCACCGCGACCGGCCGGTCGTGGGACTCGGTGACCGTCGTGGACGCCGCCGTGGTCGGCGCCCGCCACGCCCTCAACGTGTGCCGCGCCCGGTCCGCGGTCGTCGTACATGGGGCGGACCCGGCCGAACTGGCCGCCGGCCTGGCCGGGTGGCGGCGGTCGCTGACCGTGTCCGACGGCGGCGAACTGTCCAGTGTGGACCCGGCTGATGCTGTCGTACGACGTTGGTCTGCGCCGGATTTCGTGCTGTGCGTGGCGGAAAACGCCTTCCCGCCGGTTTCGGGTGGCTGGGCGCTGCCGGATGACGATTTCGCCCACCGGGACGGCATGGTCGCCACCGCCGAGGTGCGCGCACTCGCGCTGTCCCGCCTGGCCCCGCGCCCCGGCGTGCTGGTCTGGGACGTCGGCGCGGGACCCGGTGCCGTCGGCGTCGAGTGCGCCCGGCTGGGCGCGGCGGTGATCGCGGTCGAGCAGGACCCCGTGCAGTGCGTGCGGATCATCGCCAACGCCTCCGCGCACGGCGTGGACGTGCGGGTGGTCGAGTCACCGCTGGCCGAGGCCGCCGACCTGCCCCGACCCGACGCCGTGTTCGTCGGTGGCGGTGGCGCGGACGTGGTGCGGCAGTGCGCGCGCGTCGGCGCCGGCCGGATCGTCGTGGCCACCGCCGACCTGGACCGGGTGCTGCCCGCGCGGGACGCGCTCGTGCGGGCCGGGTACGAGGTCGAGGGCAGCCAGCTGTCGGCGGCGCGGCTGACCGGCGGGACGCTGCTCGCGGCGAACCCGGTGACCGTGCTGTGGGGGACGAGGAAGTCGTGATCGGTGTCTTCGCCGCGGACGAACCCGCGCGCCGGGCCGCGGTGGAGCTGGCCAAGCGGCTGGGTCCGGACGCCGTGGTCCCGGACGGCCCGGTCCGCCCCGCGCTGCGCCGACTGTGGCCGCGGCTGGGTTCCGCGGTGTTCTTCCTGGGCACCGAGGCGACTGTCCGACTGGTCGCGCCGCTGCTGCGGGACGAGCGTTCCGACCCCGGGGTCGTGTGCGTGGACGGCGGTTTCACGGTGTCGCTGCTGGGCGGTGCCGATGCACTCGCGGTGCAGGTCGCCGACCTGTTGGACAACACCCCGGTCCTGACGTCGACGGACATCTCGCCGTTGGACGAGTTGGTGGAGCTGCTGGACGTGTCCGTCGAGGGCGACCTCGCGGCGTGCGGCGCGGCCCTGCGCGAGGGCGAACAGGTGGTGCTGGCCAACCCGCTGGGCTTCCCCCTGCCTGCCCTGCCGGACAACGTCGTGGTCGGCCACGCGGATCTCCCGGCGACCTGGACTGTGTTGCTTGATGACCGCATCCCACCGGGCCGGCCACGCGAGAACGTCGTCCGCTTGGTGCCGCGTTCGCTGGTGGTGGGAATCGGGTCGAGCACCGGTGTGTCGGCGCAGGCCGTGTCCGACGTGCTGGGCGAGCTGGAGGCGCGGGGCTTGGACCTGCGCGCGGTGCGAGCCTTCGCCACGGTGGACCGCAAGCTGTCCGAGCAGGGGATCACTGATGCCGTAGAGGACTGGGGCTTCTGGCACTCCGGCGTCGCGCCGCTGTTGGTGTACCCGGCGGAGGAACTGGCGGTCGTGCCGGTGCCGAACCCGGCGGAGCTGGCGATCGGGATTCCTTCGGTGGCGGAGGCGGCGGCACTGCGCGGTGCGATGGAACTCTCGGGCGGCGGCCGGGTCGAGATCGCGGTGGAGAAGGTGAAGGGCGCCGCGGTGACGGTGGCGGCGGCCCGGGTGCTGCCTCGCGGCCGGTTGGCCTTGGTGGGCTTGGGTCCCGGCGGGGCCGACGAGCGGACGCCGCGGGCGGAGGCCGAGTTGCGGCGGGCTTCGGTGGTGGTGGGGACGGAGGAGTGCGTGGCCCAGGTCCGACATCTGCTGCGGCCGGGGACGCGGGTGGTGTCGGAGGGTGCGGTCGAGTTGGCCGAGGCGGGTGCGGCGGTGGCTTACGTGGGCCGCGATTTTGGTCCGGAGGTGACGGGCCCGGTGCGCGCGGAGGTCGTGCGGGTACCAGGGATCACCCTCAACCCCAACCGCTGACCCACACTCTCTTCCGACGCCGACCAACGCCCCGTGCTCGCCGGGCTTGGCCTTCAGGGCGCCGCGCCCGGCCTCCAGCCCGCACTGCCTGGTCTTCAGCCCCGCGCTTACTTCAACTTCGGTCTGCGGTTGCTTGGCCTCCGGCCCCGGTTCCATTGTCCCACGGGGGTACGACAATTCGGTCGAAGCGCCCCCTGGGGTCCATTCTGCCGGCGGGGTACGACAGGTGGCTTCGGCGGCTTTTGCGTTCCACTCACCCACCCACCCCCACCCAGGCCATCCCCGCAAGAGCCCCAACTGCACCCGCCTGCGGCGGGGCTGCCTGCGGCGGCCGACACGGCCCGGCTTCGCCGGGCCGTGCGACCCGAGCGCGCAGCGCTCGGGTCTGCGCGCGAAGCGCGCTTGGCGCGCACCGCGCGCCTGGCTTGTGCCAGGTGGCCTGGGTGGGGGTGGGCGGGCGGAACGCCCGACGTGAGACAGCCGATCCCACCGCCGACCACTCCACACCGGCACCCGGCGAACCCGAGCCAGACCCACCCTTCAGCCCCCCGACGCCCCCACCTCGACGCCCGCTCCGCCGACGCCCGCTCCGCCTGACCCGCCTACCTCGACCCGCCCGATCCGCGTCCCCGGCCTCGCCCTGGATGCCCCGCCCGGCCTCATCCCGCGTGCCCCACCCTGCCCCGCGTGCCCCGCCCGGCCTCATCCCGCGTGCCCCGCCTGGCCCCGCGTGCCCCGCCCGGCCCCGCGTGCCCCGCCCGGCCCCGCGTGCCTCGCCTCGCGCGCGCCGACCCGCCTTGATCCGCCCGCCCGGTCCCGCCCAACCCACGCCCGCCCAACCCACGCCCGCCCAACCCACGCCCGCCCAACCCACGCCCACCCAACCCACACCCACGCACCCCGCCCACCCAGGTCGTCAAGTGTGAAGCCGGTTCTGGTGCTTGTCGCACCTCCAACTTTCCGCCTAGCTGAAAGGACGCCGCCGACCCAATCCCTGCCGGAAGGACAGAGCGCCATGGCGAAAACCCTGCATCGCCTGATCACCGCTCTCGCCGCAGCCATCGCCGCGGTCGGGTTGCTCACCGTCGCACCTGCGCAAGCGGACACCGTCGAGCCGTACATCGTCGGTGGTACGCGGGCCTCGATCAGCCAGTACCCCTGGACCGTCTACCTCGCCACCTCCAGCGGTGGGCAGTTCTGCGGTGGCACCCTCGTCTCCGCGAACAAGGTCGTCACCGCCGCGCACTGCACCAGCGGCCGGACGCCGGCGAGCACCAAGGTCGTCTGGGGGCGTGAGGACAAGCAGAGCACGGCCGGCATCGTCGCCAACGTCACCCGCATCTGGATCCACCCGAGCTACCGCTCCGCCACCTCGGGCTACGACGTCTCCGTCCTGACCCTCGACCGCTCCATCTCCTCCGCCTACCTCCCCCTCGCCACCCCCTCCGACACCGCCCTCTACGCCGCCGGCACCAACGCCACCATCCTCGGCTGGGGCACGACCTCCTCCGGCGGCTCCGCCTCGCGCTACCTCCTGAAGGCCACCGTCCCGGTCACCTCCGACGCGACCTGCAAGTCCGCGTACTCCCAGTACAGCGCCACCACGATGGTGTGCGCGGGCTACCCGCAGGGCGGTGTCGACACCTGCCAGGGTGACTCCGGCGGCCCGATGGTCGCCGGCGGCAAGCTGATCGGCGCCACCTCGTGGGGCCGTGGGTGCGCGCTCGCCGGGTACCCGGGCGTCTACGCCCGCATCTCGTCCTACTACTCCGCGCTCACCCAGCAGATCAACTCGTGACCCGACGCCGTGCCCACGTCCGGGTGATTCACCGGGCGTGGGCACGGCCCGCGTGGTCCGATCGAGGCCATGCGACTGCTCACCGCCGCCCTCGTCATGCTCGCCGCGTCAGCCGCCACCGCCACCGCCGCCACCGCTCACGCCGAGCCCGGCCTCTACGGCTGCGGCACCTCGGTCAGCGGGTCGACCGGGAACGGGTGGTGCTCCGGCTCCGGCACCTTCCGCCTGGTCGTGGCGTGCGACGACGGCAAGTTCGCGCGCAGCCAGTGGATGACCATCCACACCGGCCAGGGCACCGTCGGCATCTCCTGCACCAACGCCAAGGCCGTCGGCGCCGAGATCGAGATGAAGTAGCCTCCCGGGCCGTGGACGACTACCTGCCGCTGCCCGAGGACTGGGACCGCGCCCTCGCGATCGTGGCCCACCCCGACGACCTCGAGTACGGGGGCGCCGCCGCCGTCGCCCGCTGGACCGGGCAGGGCAGGTCCGTCGCGTACCTGCTGGTCACCAAGGGCGAGGCGGGGATCGACTCGATGCCGCCCGAGGAGGCCGGTCCGGTCCGCATGAGGGAGCAGGTGGCCAGTGCGAACGTGGTCGGCGTCTCCGAGGTGGAGTTCCTCGACCACCCCGACGGGACCATCGAGTACGGCCTGCCGCTGCGCCGCGACCTCGCCGCCGCGATCCGCCGCCACCGGCCGCGGCTGATCATCACCAACAACTTCCGCGACACCTACCCGGGCGGGTTCCTGAACATGGCCGACCACAAGGTCGTCGGCCGGGCCGTCGTGGACGCGGTGCGCGACGCCGGCAACCGGTGGGTGTTCCGCGACCTCGGTCTCGAACCGTGGAACGGCGTCCGCCACGTCGCCCTCGCCGCCTCACCGGAATCCGCGCACGCCGTGGACGTCACCGACACCCTCGACCTGGGCATCGCCTCGCTCCGCGCACACGCCGCCTACCTGGAAGGTCTCGGCGGCGGAGACATGGCCGACCCCGAGGTGTTCCTGCGCCGGATGGCCGAGTCCGCCGCCCAGCGCTTCGGCGGCCGCCTCGCCTCACCTTTCGAGCTGCTGGCGATGTAGCGCCGGATCCCGCGAGGGCCGCGTCGGCTTGTCGCGCCGCCTTCCCCGACGATCAGCTTTTCGATCGGCGGGAAACGCGGCGCGACGAGCCGACTTTCAGGCGGCCCGAGCCGCGCGACGCCAGTCGCGCCGTTCAACACAGTGATGTGACCCACCCAGATTGGACATGACATGTCTGGTGTGGATGCTTCTACCCATGCACGGTGAACAGCACTACCTTGTGGGCCTCGACCTGACGGGCCGGAAGGTCGTCGTCGTGGGTGGCGGGACGGTCGCCCAGCGGCGGTTGCCGCGCCTGGTCGCCGCGGGCGCCCGGGTCGAGGTCGTCTCGCCCGAGGTGACGCCCGCGGTCCAGGGGATCGTCGACGCCGGGGACGCGGTGTGGCACCGGCGCCGCTACGCGGACGGCGACCTCGACGGCGCCTGGTACGTGCTGGCCTGCACGTCCGACCCGGAGGTCAACGCCCGGGTCACCGCCGAGGCCACCGCCCAGCGGGTGTTCTGCGTGCGGGCGGACGTAGCCGTGCAGGGGACCGCGGTCACGCCGGCGGTCGGCGAGCACGACGGGCTGCTGCTCGGCGTCCTCGCGGGCGGGCAGCACCGGCGGTCGGCGGCGGTGCGGGACGGGTTGCTCTCCGCCCTGCGCGACGGGTCCCTCAACGACCAGCACGAGCAGCTCGCCGGGGTGGCGCTGGTCGGCGGCGGCCCGGGCGACCCGGACCTGATCACCGTGCGCGGGCGGCGGCTGCTGGCCCGCGCGGACGTCGTCGTGGCCGACCGGCTGGCCCCGCAGGAGCTGTTGGACGAGCTGCCGCAGCACGTCGAGGTCGTGGACGCGGCGAAGATCCCGTACGGCCGGGCGGCGTCGCAGGAGTTCATCAACACCACGCTGGTCGACAACGCCAAGGCCGGCAAGTTCGTGGTGCGGCTCAAGGGCGGCGACCCGTACGTGTTCGGGCGCGGCTTCGAGGAGTTGATCGCGTGCGCCGAGGCCGGTGTCCCGGTGACCGTGGTGCCCGGCGTGACCAGCGCGTTCGGCGTGCCGGCGCTGGCCGACGTGCCGGTGACGCACCGGGGCGTGGCGCACGAGGTGGTCGTGGTCTCCGGGCACGTGGCCCCCGACGACGAGCGGTCCCTGGTCGACTGGGACGCCCTGGCCCGGCTGCGCGGCACGGTCGTCATCCTGATGGGCGTGGAACGGGCCGGCGCGTTCGCCGAAGCGTTGGGCGCCGGCCGGCCCGGTGACACCCCGGTCGCGGTCGTGCAGGAGGGCAGCACGCGGACCCAGCGCGTCGTGCGGTCCACTTTGGACACCCTGGCCGCCGACGTGGTCGAGCACGCGATCCGCCCGCCCGCGATCATCGTTGTGGGACCGGTCGCCGGACTGGCGCAGGAGTTGCCGTTCCGGTCTTCCTGAACGCCCACGCCACACCCAGCACGACGGCGGTGAGCACGGCCAGCAGCGAGGCGAGCGTGGTGGGTCCCGGGTGCACCAGGGGCTCACCGCGCAGCGCCTGCCAGGTCAGCACGACGAACACCCCGGTGTAGCCGAGCGCCGCGACCACGACCAGGCGCAGGCGGGTCCGCTCGGCCAGGCCCAGCGCGGCAAGCCCCAGGCCCAGCAGGATCAGGACCTGGAGGCCGTGCATGCCGAAGAAGTGCGGGATGCGCAGGTCGCCGCCGGTCGTGCTCCACGTGGTCACCGGCATGCCGGGGCCGCCGTCCGGCACGCCCACCGCGTGCCCGCCGCCGAGCTTGATGTTGTTCCCGGCCGCGTCGGTCACGACGGACTTCTTGTTCTTGCCCTGGAAGACCATCAGGTAGCCCGACGCCATGCCCAGGATCGCGAGGTACAGGCCGGTGCGGATGGACCAGGTGGTCGACCGGTCGCCCAGTCTCTGCACCGACAGGAACACCGCGAGCACCACGTTGGCCAGGAACATCAACGGGATCGACGTGCCGAACATGAACTGGACGACCTGGTTGTACGGGTCGCCCTTGGTGCTGTTGAAATGGCTGAACGTGCCGCGCGCGGCCTGCACCCCGACCAGCGCCACGTCCGCGAACAAGATCCACGTGATCGCCGTGGCCAGCCCCGACGTCCACCGCTTCCCCTTGTGCGGCAAGGAGAGCATCCACGACAGGGTGGCCGAGTAGATCGCCAGGGAGAGGCCGAACTTCAACGGCTTGAGCCACACCGGTTCGCCGTTCAGGACGCGGTCGTCCACCACCAGCCCGACCAGCGGGACCAGCGACAGGACGGCGATCGCGACGGCGACCCACAGGGAGGGGCGGTGCCAGGTCTTGGTCATGCCGCAGAGCCTGCTCGGTTGTACCGTGGCGATCACTGGTGTCGGCAGGCGAGTCCGGGGTAGGGCTGTCCCCCGCCGCGAGGGAGGGTTGGCCCGGTGGCCGTGCGGATCTCGTTGGCGGGCGTGGGCCTGGCCAGGGTGCGGTTCGCGTACTCGCCGGTGTTCGAGACGGTGATGGCGGTGGACGGGCTGCGCGTGCCCGGTGCGCACGCCGTGCACCTGCCGTGGGTGTCCTGGGCGCGCGAGCGGGCGGAGTCCATTCAAGACCTCGACGTGCTGCTGGACCTGGTCGCGGGGCCGGTGAAGCCCGCGGTGCTGATGCCGGTGCCGGACGTGCGGATGCCGGACCTGGAGGCGGAGCTGGCCGGCGTGCCGGCGCGGGTGGCGGACGTCGTGCGGGCGTGCCACGAGGTGCTGGTGGCGCCGTTCTGGGCGCGGATCACGGCCGTGCTGGAGGCGGACATCGCGTTCCGGGCCTCGGTGCTCGCCGACCGCGGGGTGGAGGCGGTGTTCGGCGACCTGCACCCGGAGGTGAGCTGGTCGGGCGGCGAGCTGGTGCTGTACGCGGACCGGCGGGCGGACCAGCCGCACCGGGTGGACCTGTCCGAGGACGGCCTGGTGCTGTCGCCGAGCGTGTTCTGCTGGCCCAAAGCGTGGGCGGCGGTGGACCCGGTCGGTCCGGGCGTCGTGCGCTACCCGGCGCGCGGGATCGGGACGCTGTGGGAGGACCCGGCGCCGGTGGTCGGTGACGAGCTGGCGGCCCTGATCGGCCGCACCCGGGCGGCGCTGCTGGGCCTGCTGTCGGCCCCGATGTCGACCACACAACTCGCGTCCCGGCTGGGCGTGACGGCGGGCGCGGTGTCCCAGCACGTGGCCGTGCTCCGCGCGGCCCGCCTGGTCACGACTCGCCGCGAGGGCCGAGCCGTGCTCCACATGCGCACCGCCCGCGCCGACGCGCTCATCGACTGAGCCGCAGCCCGAGCTGCTTGGGGTCGACCGTGTGGCCGTGCTCGCACACCGGCACCAACTTGACCCGGCCACCGCAGTCCACGTGTTCCGGCTCGACCGGGGGCGGGCCGTCGGCCAGGTGGCGGTCGCCCCACGCCATCAGGGACATCAGGACCGGCCACAGGTCGCGGCCCGCCGGGGTCAGGTCGTACTCGTAGCGGACCCGGCTGCCGAACTCCTGGTACGGCCTGCGCTCCAGCAGACCGGCCTCGACCAGGCCGTGCAGGCGGTTGGTCAGCACGTTGCGGGCGATGGCCAGGTGCTGCTGGAGCGCGTCGAAGCGGCGCACGCCGTTGAACACGTCGCGCACGATCTGCAGCGACCAGCGCTCGCCCAGGACGCCCAGGGCACGCGCGATCGAGCACCGGTCGTTGTCGATGACGACTCCTCGCACCCCTCCCACGGTACTCCCTGGGTTGTCAAACGGAACCCAGCCAGGCTAGGTTGCTGAGCAAAACTCAGCCTGCAAGCGGAGGCAAGCCATGCGTGACGACCACCCGACCGTGCGCGAGGTCCGCGCCAACCCTCCCGCGACCCCGCAGACCCGGGTGTCGGCGGCCTGGCTGCGGGAGGTGGCGTTCCGGGCGGGCGCGGACGACGTCGGGTTCGTGCCCGTCGACACCCCGGGCCTGGAAGTGGACCTGGCGCACGCCCGCACCGCCCTGCCGCGCGCCCGCACGTACGTCGCGTTCTGCGTGCGGATGAACCGGGACAACGTCCGCAGCCCCTTGCGCAGCGTCGCCAACACCGAGTTCCACCAGGCCCTGGACGGCGCGGAGGAGGTCGGCCACCGCCTCGCGCTGGCGTTGCAGGACGCGGGCCACCGGGTCGTGCACCCGGCCTCGGCGTTCCCGCAGGAGATGGACGCCTTCCCGGCCCGGGGCTGGGTGATCTCGCACAAGCTGGTCGCGCAGGCGGCGGGCCTGGGCCGGATCGGCATCCACCGCAACGTGATCCACCCGCGCTTCGGCAACTTCATCCTGCTCGGCACGGTCGTCGCGGACTTCGAGGTCGACGAGCCGACCGGTCCGACGGACTTCAACCCGTGCCTGGAGTGCAAGCTGTGCGTGGCGGCGTGCCCGGTCGGGGCGATCTCCAAGGAGGGTTCGTTCGACTTCCTGGCCTGCTACACCCACAACTACCGCGAGTTCATGAGCGGCTTCACCGACTGGGTGGAGACCGTGGTGGAGAGCACCGACCGCGAGGACTACCGCAAGCGCGTCACGGCGGGGGAGACGGCGTCGATGTGGCAGAGCCTGGCCTACAAGCCCAACTACAAGGCGGCCTACTGCATGGCCGCGTGCCCGGCCGGGTCGGACGTCATCGGGCCGTTCCTGGCCGACCGCAAGGGCTTCCTGGCCGACGTGGTGAAACCGCTGCAGGACAAGGAGGAACCGGTCTACGTGGTGCCCGGGTCGAAAGCCGAGGACCACGTCCGCCGGCGCTTCCCGCACAAGGAAGTCCGGCAGGTCTCCAACGGCCTCTAGAAACGTCTCCAACGGCCTCCGGGAACAAGGCGAGGCCGCCCACACGAAGTGCGGGCGGCCTCGTCAGGAGTTACCTCAGGAGTGCTGCGCGCTCCGGCGCGGGCGGAAGCCCCGATCGGCGCGGTCGCGGTCCGGACGGCCGCCGCGGAAGCCACCGCCGTTGCCGCCGCGACGCGGAGCGCCGCCGCGACGCGGGGTGCGCACCGGCACCTCCGGCTCGGTCACCGGGATGCCGCTGGGCACGCGCGCGCCCGTGATGCGGACCAGCTCGTCGTCACCGGGGCGGACCTTCGACGTCGCCGGACGGATGCCCGCCCGAGCCGTCAGGCCCTGCACGGCGCGCTTCTGGTCGTGCGTCACCAGGGTCACCACGGTGCCCGACTGGCCCGCGCGCGCCGTGCGGCCGGCGCGGTGCAGGTAGTCCTTCGGGTCGGCCGGCGGGTCGACGTGCACGACGAGCGAGACGTCGTCCACGTGGATGCCGCGCGCGGCCACGTCGGTGGCGATCAGGACCGGCGTGGTGCCCTCGCGGAACTGGCCGAGCACGCGGGTCCGGGCGCTCTGCGCCTTGCCGCCGTGCAGCGCGCCCGCCTGGACGCCGACCGACCGCAGCTTCTTGGCCAGCCGGTCCACGTGGTGCTTGGTGCGCACGAACATGATCGTCCGGCCCTCGCGGGCGGCGACCTCGGTCACCACGTTCTGCTTGTCCTCGGCGGACACGAACAGCAGGTGGTGCTCCATCGTGGTCACGCTGCCGGTCGGCGGCGCGACCGAGTGGACCACCGGGTCGTGCAGGTACTGGCGGACCAGCTTGTCGACGTCGCCGTCCAGCGTCGCCGAGAACAGCAGCCGCTGCCCGTCCTGCGGGGTCAGGTCGAGGATGGCGCGGACCTGCGGCATGAAGCCCATGTCGGCCATCTGGTCGGCCTCGTCCAGCGCGGTGAACCGCACCTCGGACAGGTCGGCCGTGCCCTGCCGGACGTGGTCGGACAGCCGGCCCGGCGTCGCGATCAGCAGGTCGACCCCGCGCCGCAGCGCGTCGATCTGCCGCGGGAACGACGTGCCGCCGACGACCGTGCGGCACCACAGGCCCAGCGCCCGCGCGAACGGCGAGAGCGCCTCTTCGACCTGCATGGCCAGCTCACGCGTGGGCACCAGCACCAGCGCGCGCGGCTTCAACGGCTTCGCCCGGCCGCCCGCGAGGCGGGACAGCAGGGCCAGGCCGAACGCCAGCGTCTTGCCGGAGCCGGTCTGGCCCCGGCCGAGGATGTCGCGGCCGGCCAGCGAGTCGGGCAGCGTGGCGGCCTGGATGGGGAACGGCTCGGTGATGCCGGCCTGCGCGAGCGCCTTGAGCAGCTCGTCGGCCAGGCCGAGTTCGGCGAACGAGGGCAGCGGGCCTTCCGGCACGGTGCTCTCGACGTGGTCCGGAACGGTCGTCTCCAGCACGGGCTGGGGACGGCGGTTGCCCTGGCCTGACGGGCGCCGCGTACGCGGTTTGCGGTGCTGCGGGCGCTCGGAACGGCCGTGGGACAGTGGTGGCAAAACAAACCTCCGGGACATGGCACGTCTCGGGGATCTGCCTGTGTAGCCGCGGATCGCAAGGACGAGCCCGGCGCGGTTGCGCGCCGATCGTGGTTGGGGAGCACCGCGGTGGAAGGAACCGCTGATTCGCGTCACCGGGCGGTGCGCCACTCAGTCTAGCCGATCAATGTCGTGCGCGTCGCACCCCCGCGGTGTTCTCGCGCACACGGGTCGCCAAATGCGCGATTCCGTGCACGGTTCCCACGGCGATCGGGAACCACATCAGCGCACGTGGCGACGTGTGCGTGGCGATCCCCTCGCGACGGAGTTGACGTAGTGCCCACCCCACGCGGCCCTGTCGAGCGTGCCGATGTCCGATCCGGACACCGACGACGCCCGCGAGGACCTGCTGGCTCTCGCGAACGCCCTGGTCGACGGCCTGTCGTGGGTGGCGCTGGCCGTGCACGCCGAGGCCCGGCGGGTGCCGGGTCTGGTGGACGGGTTCCTCGCCGAACGGCACGCGATGGTCGCCGAGGTGGTGCGGCGGGGCGTGGCGCGCGGCCAGCTCCGGGCCGACATCGACCCGGAGCTGGTGCGCGATCTCCTGTTCGGCCCGCTGGTCTACCACTGGCTGGCCACAGACCGCCGCCGGCCGGCAGAGGACGTGTTCACCTTGATCTGGCCGGTGTTGAATGGCGCGACTCCGTCGCGCGGCGAGGTCGCCTGAAAGCCGCGACAAGCCGACGCGACCTCGCTGCTCAGCGCAATCCGGCCAGATCGAGCAGCGATGCCGTCAACTCCATCGGGTCGGCCATCTCCACGGGCAGGCCGCGCTGGCTGAACCAGCCGACGATGTTGCGCACGTCCCGCTCCAGGAACTCCGGCCCGCGCGGGTTGGCCGCGAGGTCCACCACCTGGGGCAGGTCGATCACGACCAGCCGGCCGTCGTGCACCATCAGGTTGTACGCCGAGAGGTCGCCGTGCGCGTAGCCCGCCGAGGCGAGCATGCCCAGGGCGTCCACCAGCTGCCGCCACAGGTCCAGCAGCTCGTCGGGCTCCGGCCGCAACTGGGCGAGCCGAGGTGCGGCGGCGCCGTCCGTGCCGATGAACTCCAGCAGCAGTTCCGTGCCCGCCCGCTGCACCGGGTAGGGCACCGGCGCGCCCCGCTGCCACAGGACGCTGAGCGCGGCGAACTCGGCCACCGCCCACTGCTCGGCGATCAGGTTGCGCCCGAACGCCGTGCGGTTGGCGATGGCCCGGGTCTCGCGGGACTTCTTCATGCGGCGACCTTCGAGGTAGCCCGCGTCCCGGTGGAACATGCGGTGGTCGTTGCCGCGGTACCGCTTCGCGGCCAGCACGCACGACCGGTCCGTGCCGGGGACGGCCCGTTCCAGCAGGAAGACGTCCGCTTCCTTGCCGGTCTTGAGCACGCCCAGCTCCCGGTCCACCGCGGACAGGTCGGTGACCAGCCACCCCGGCCACGGCTCGGGGCCCCGGTCGGCGGTGTCCCAGGTGGTCCAGCGGTCGCCGTCCTCGGGGACGTCGGCGTCCTCGGCCTCCTCGCGCTGCTGCGCCAGGCGGTCGCGGGCCTCCTCGGTGAGCCGGCCCCGGCGGGTCGGCTCGACGTCGTCCTCGGTCCGGCGGCGCTTGGCGCCCCAGGTCAGGTCGTCGGCGTGCTCGAAAGCGTCCTCGAAGTCGTCGTCGAGGTCGTCGGAGTGCAGGTTGAACTTGTGCTTGCGCACTGGGGTGATCTCCAAAGAGGAAGGAGGTGGTCGCCCCAGCCGGCGCGTGTGGTCGGCGCGCTAGGCCTGCGGGGCGAGTGGACGGGTCGGTGCCACGTCCCGGACAGCGATAGCCATCTGGCACCTCCTCGGGTCCACCGGATCACCCGGCGCTTGCGTTCGCGGTGCAGGGTGCCGGGCGGGCGACGCCCGGCGCAAGCGAATTAATGATCGACGCGGTAGCTGGTGCGCCGGCCCAGCCAGGCGGCCCCGAGTTCGCCCATGACCTTGGAGTCGTGGCGGAGCACGCGCTCGTCGTCCCACTGGGTCGCGCTCGGCGCGGCGGCGAGCATGGTGCGGCGGGCGGTCGCGCTGAACTCCACCAGGACGTCCACCGCGTCCTGGACTTCCTCCGGCGGCAGCGGCGTGGGAGCGCAGCTCGTGGGCAGGGTGAGCCGTTCGCCCGCGAAGGCGGCGGAGGTGCCCAGGTCGCGGGCCAGTTGGTGCTCGACGGACTCGGCGTTGACCTGGAGCCGGCGGAACCGGGTGTCGGTCGCCAGGCGCAGGCCGAGCAGTCGGGCCTGGACCAGTCCGCACCAGACGCGCTTCAACGTCTCCGGCGCGTCCATGGCGTCGGTCCGCAGGTCTTCGATGACGCCGCGCAGGCCCTTCGGTGTGGCGGAGTCATCGGCGGGTGTGTCGAGGCTCACGCGCTTATTGAATCAGCAGCGTAACGAGAGGTGACAGCTCGCTGCGGTCAGTCACGCTTTTGGCCGCTCACCGGTGTGCGAACGACCGTCGGTAGTCCTTGGGCGCGACGCCCACGACGGAGTTGAAGTGGTGGCGCAGGAGGGCGGCCGTGCCGAAGCCGCACTGGTGGGCGATGGCCTCGATGCCGAGGTTCGTCTCCTCCAGGAGCTGGCGGGCGCGCAGGACGCGCTGGGTGGTGAGCCAGCGGTGCGGGGTGGTGCCGGTCTCGGCGGAGAACCGGCGGGCGAACGTCCGTTCGGACATGCGGGCCTGCCGGGCGAGGCTGCTCACGGTGTGCTCGGTGGTGAGGTTCTCCATCATCCAGGCCAGGGTCGGCTGGAGGCTGTCCGCCTCGTGCACGGTCGGCTGGACGATGAACTGGCGTTGCCCGCCTTCCCGCTGCGGGGCGACGACCATGCGGCGCGCGATGGCGTTGGCGGCGGTCGCACCGAGTTCCCGGCGGGCCACGTGCAGGCACGCGTCGATGCCCGCCGCCGTGCCCGCGCTGGTGATGACGTCGCCGTCGTCCACGAACAGCACGTCCGGGTCCACTTGAGCCTTGGGGAAGCGCTCGGCCAGCTCGTCCACGTACCGCCAGTGCGTGGTGCAGGGCCGTCCGTCGAGGCGGCCCGCCGCGCCCAGCACGAACGCGCCGCTGCACACGGACAGCACGGTCTTGGCGCTGGCGACCGCGTCGAGCAGGGCCTGCGGGTAGCCGTCGCGGACCTTGCACGCGGCCACCGCGACCAGGTCGGCGGTCTCCAGGGCTTCGAACCCGTGGTCGGCGACCAGGGAGGCGCCGACGCTGGTCCGGACCGGTTCACCGGGCCGCTCGCCGCACACCTTGAAGTCGATGGGCGGCACGCCTTCGTCGGTCCGGTCGATCCCGAAGACCTCGCAGATGACGCCGAACTCGAACGGCGTGACCCCGTCGATGACGGGGACGGCGACGGATCTGAGCATGGGGGAAGCGTAGCTGGCTGGATTTTGACGCACAACGGCAAAGCTGCCAATGGTGGCAGGTTCTTGGCGGTCGCATAGTTGGTGCCATGACCGCACTGCTCATCGCCCTGACCGTTCTCGCGCTGGTGGTCTACGGCTTGGAACGCAACCACCACCGCCAGTCCCGCTACGGCTCCCGCCTGGCCGGCAGCTACGACGTGGACGACCGCGACCTGGCCCGCGTGGAGACCGAACTCCACGCCGCCGCCGACCACACCACCGTCCGCCAGGCCCCGATGCACGCCCGCTTCACGCCCCGCTCGGTCTGACCGGCAGGTTTTGTCGGGGTCGTCACTAGCGTCCCCCGTCATGAACATCGCCATGATCACCATCGACACCGCCGACCCGCGCAAGCTGGCCGACTTCTGGACCAAGGCCCTGAACACCGAGGTCTCGCACGACTGGGGCGAGTTCCTGCTCCTGGCCCCGGCCACCGAGGGCGGCCCGCAAGTGGGCCTCCAACGCGTGGACGACGCGGTCCCGGGCAAGAACCGCCTCCACTTCGACGCCGTCGTGGAGGACCGCGCCACCGAGGTCTCCCGGCTGATCGCACTGGGCGCCACGGAGGTGGCGGAGCACACCGTCCCCGGCCTGACCTGGACCGTGCTGGCCGACCCGGACGGCAATCAGTTCTGCGTGGGCCAGGCCGGGTGAAGGCGGTGGTCCGGCGGCGCGGGGGCGTCGCCGGACTAGGCTGCCCGTTCGTGCTGGTGCTGCTTCCCCCGTCGGAGACCAAGGCGGCCGGCGGCGACGGTCCGCCGTTGTCGTTCGAGGCGCTGTCCATGCCCGAGCTGAACCCCGTGCGGGCGAAGCTGGTCGACGCCTTGGCGGACCTGGCGGGTGACGTGCCGGCGAGCCTGGCCGTGCTCGGCCTGTCCGAACGCCAGTCCGACGAGGTGGCCCGCAACGCCGCTTTGCGAACGTCCCCGACCCTGCCGGCTCTGTCCCGGTACACCGGCGTCCTCTACGACGCCCTGGACATGGCGAGCCTGACCCGCGTCGAGCGGGGACGAGCCGCCGAGCGACTGGCCGTGGCGTCGGCTTTGTTCGGCGTTGTTCAAGGCGCCGACCCGATCCCCGCTTACCGGCTTTCGGGCGGCAACGTCCTGCCTTCTGTCGGCCCATTGGGCACTCTGTGGCGACCGGTTCTGACCCCCGCACTGGCAGGCCGGGAGATCATCGACCTGCGCTCGGCCCCGTACTCGTCACTGGCGAAGATCCCGCACGCGATCACCGTGAAGGTGGTGACGGAGGACGGATCGGGCCGGCGCCAGGCGGTGAGCCACTTCAACAAGGCGCACAAGGGGCTGCTGGCGCGCGCGATCGTGCGTTCGCGAGCGGTGCCGCAGGTGCGGAACCTGGTGAAGATCGCCACCAACGCCGGCCTACGCCTCGAACCCGCCGGCGACCGCCACTTCGAACTGGTCGTCTAACCGCCATCGCGCTCATCGCGCGCAGCACCTTGCTCTTCGGCGCGCTGCGCCCCGCTTTTCGGCGCGCAGCGCCTGCTTTGGGCGCGCAGCGCCGTCGGGCAGTGCCGCCGGGGCACACACCTCAACTCGGGCTTCTTGCTTGTGTCATCCCCGTATGGCCCGCCCGAAGGGCTACCACATTTTTGGTCGGGTGCGGCCGAAAATTTTGTGAGGAACGAGCAAAATTTTTAGCGGCACCCGACCAAAAATGTGGTCGGCTTTGCCGGGTCATGCGGGGATGACACAAGCAAGAAGCCCCCGCCGTTGTAGTGTGTCATCCTTGGCGGCTCGCCCGCCGGCGAGGCTCTTTTAATCTTTGAAATTGCGCTTACGCGCTCAAGTCCACGCTGCGCGGGGCTCAACGCAACGCGCTCCGCGCTGCTGGAGGAGGAACGCGCTTCGCGCTCTTGAACCGCGCTGACGCGCTCGCAAGCTGAACGCGCTGACGCGCTCGCAAGATCAAAAGCCAAAAGCGGGCCTGGAGGCCCCCGGGGGGAGGAAGGGCGTCGGTTCGTCCCCCGTACGACCTGCCGGAGGCAACCACGCTTCGGCCCTTTCCGCAACCGGTAAAGCGTGGTTGCGGAAAGGACCGAAGCGTGGTTGGGCTGCGCCCAGGCCGTACGGGGGACGAACCGAGGCCCCGCTGTGGCTTGGCAAGTCCGAGCAAAAGCAGCGCCTGCGGCGCGAAGCAGCGCCTACGGCGCAAAAGCAGCCGCTGCGCGGCGAAAAGCAGCCGCTGCGCGGCGAAAAGCAGCCGCTGCGCGGCGAAAAGCAGCCGCTGCGCTGCCTCCGGATCGTGGATTGAGCCGGCCCGCTGACCGCACTCGCGCCGGCCTCCGGCCCCCGCTTCCATGATCCCACGAACCACCGACAATCCCGCCCGCCGGACAACCGCCGCCATCCCGCCCGCCGGACAACCCCGCCACCCCGCCGGGCAACCCGCGCCACCCTGCCCGGCGACCCACCGACACCCCGGCCGACAACCGGTTGGAACCGACTGGCGGCTGTTCACTACCCTTCCTGGGACAACCCGCGCCACGAGGAGCACCCACCGTGATCACGAGGATGTCGTCGCTGTTCCTGCGCACCCTGCGCGAGGACCCGGCCGACGCCGAAGTTCCCAGCCACAAGCTGCTGGTCCGCGCCGGCTACGTCCGGCGGGTCGCGCCGGGTGGGTACTCGTGGCTGCCGCTCGGGTTGCGGGTGCTGCGCAACATCGAGCAGGTCGTGCGCGAGGAGATGGACGCGTTCGGGGCGCAGGAGATCCAGTTCCCGGCCCTGCTGCCCAAGGAGCCCTACGAGGCCACCAACCGGTGGACCGAGTACGGCCCCAACATCTTCCGGCTCAAGGACCGCAAGGGCGCCGACTACCTGCTCGGACCCACCCACGAGGAGCTGTTCGCGCTCACCGTGAAGGGCGAGTACTCCTCGTACAAGGACTACCCGGTCACGCTCTACCAGATCCAGACCAAGTACCGGGACGAGGCGCGGCCCCGCGCGGGCATCCTGCGCGGGCGTGAGTTCGTCATGAAGGACTCCTACTCCTTCGACCTCACCGACGAGGGGCTGTCGCACTCCTACCAGCAGCACCGCGACGCCTACATCCGCATCTTCGACCGCCTGGGCATGCAGTACGTGATCGTCTCCGCCACGTCCGGCGCGATGGGCGGGTCGGCGTCGGAGGAGTTCCTGGCCGTCGCGCCGACCGGTGAGGACACGTTCGTCCGGAGCACCGAGTCCGACTACGCCGCCAACGTCGAGGCCGTGGCGACGCCCGCGCCGCCGGAGCAGTCGATCGAGGACAAGCCCGACGCGCAGGTCCACCACACGCCGAACACGCCGACCATCGAGTCGCTGGTCGACTTCCTCAACGCCGCCGGCCTCGGCCGGACCTTCACCGCGGCGGACACGCTGAAGAACGTCCTGGTCAAGCTCACCCAGCCGGGCGCGAAGGAGTCGACGCTGCTGGCGATCGGCGTCCCCGGCGACCGCGAGGTGGACTTCAAGCGCCTCGAAGCCGCCGTGTCGCCCGCCGAGGTGTCGATGCTGGAGGAGTCCGACTTCACGAAGAACTCCTTCCTGGTCAAGGGCTACATCGGGCCGGGCGCGCTGCAGGCCAACGGGGTGCGCTACCTGGTCGACCCGCGGGTCGTGCGCGGCACGGCGTGGGTGACCGGCGCGGACAAGGCCGACCACCACGTGGTGGACCTGGTCCAGGGCCGCGACTTCACCCCGGACGGCGTGATCGACGTGGCGGAGGTCCGCGAGGGCGACCCGTCGCCGGACGGCAAGGGTGTGCTGGTCGCGGCGCGCGGCATCGAGATCGGGCACATCTTCCAGCTCGGCCGCAAGTACGCGGACGCGTTCGCGCTGGACGCCCTGGGCCCGGACAGCAAGCCCATCCGGGTCACCATGGGCTCCTACGGCATCGGCGTGTCCCGCCTGGTCGCGGCCATCGCCGAGCAGAGCCACGACGACCGCGGCCTGATCTGGCCCCGCAACGTCTCGCCGTTCGACCTGCACGTGGTGGTCGCGGGCAAGGACGAGGCGCTGGCGGCGGGCGGCGAGAAGCTGGCGGGCGAGCTGTCGGCGGCCGGGCTGAAGGTGCTGCTGGACGACCGCAAGGCCAGCCCCGGCGTGAAGTTCGCGGACGCCGAGCTGATCGGCGTGCCGACGATCGTGGTCGTGGGCCGCGGCCTGGCCAACGGGGTCGTCGAGGTCAAGGACCGCCGCTCGGGCGAGCGGGTCGAGGTCGCGGTGGACGAGGTCGTGGAGCACCTCCGGGCGTTGGTCCGGGGCTGAGCCTGGGCGTGGGGAGGGCTTCGGGGCCGCCGGGGCCCTTCCCCGCGAAGTGGTCCAGGAGCATGCGGTGCACGAACGCGTGCCCGCCGCCGGTCCGGCGCAGCAGGAAGGCCCACCTCGATCCGCGCGACCGCCTCCAGCGACCGCCTCCAGCGACCGGTCCAGCGCACCGGACACCCACTGCGCCCGCACCGACTCCAGCAGCGCCCGGCGCACCCGGCCGTCGTCCGCGGCCGGTTCGTCCACTGTGGACTCGCGCCGCTGGTGGACCTCTCACGCCAGCCCGAGCCCGACCAGCGCGAGCACCGGTGCCAGCCGCCCACCCCGGCCTTGGCCAGCACGTCGAGCTGCCCGTCGACCGGGGCAGCACGCCCCCGGCTCGACGGGCAGCTTCGGACCGACCGCCGCCACTCCCGCACAACGTCCATGCTGCCCGCGAGTGGTTCACACCAGCGGGTGAATTTGATCAGTGGCGGAGGATGGCGGCCAGTGCGGCCTCGGTGTCCGAGAGGTCCTTGAGGACCACGTGCGCGCCGGCTTCCTCCAGCTCGGCGACACTGCTGCGGCCGGTCGCCACGCCGATCGCCAGGGCGCCGTGGTGCAGCGCCGCGTCCACGTCGTGCGGGGTGTCGCCGACGACCACCGCCGAGAACTCCTTGCCGTGCTTGGCCCCGGCCAGCCGCACGGCCTCCAGCACCAGCTCCGGCCGGTGCTCCGACACGGTCCCGTACCCGCCGATCTCGAAGTCCAGGTGGGTGTCCAGGCCGAATGCGGCCAGCTTGAACCGGGCGATCTCCACCAGGTTCCCGGTGACCAGCGACTGCACCACGTTCTCGTGCCCCGCCAACGCCGAAAGCACGGTCGCCGCACCGGGCAGGGCGTGGCCGTGGGTGGGCAGCAGGTCGGCCTCCCGGGTGGCGACCGCGACCAGCTCGGCGTGCAGCCGGTCCACCATCTCGTCGGTGGGCTCGATGTCGTGCAGCGCCAGCAGTTCCAGCGTGATGGCCCGCTCGGTGCGCCCCGGGAACGACGGCACGTGCACCAGGTCCTGCCCGGTGACGGCCTGCAACGCGGTCCGGTACCAGGTGTGGCCCAGGCCCCGCGCGTCGATCAGGGTCAGGTCGATGTCCCACAGCACCAACGTGTTCACAGCTTCTGCACGCTCTCCAGGATGTGCTCCACCTCGTCCGCGCTGGGCCCCTCAGCGACGTGCGGGCCGCCCTCTGCGACGTTGAGCACGACCACGGCCACCTTGTTGCCGTCGCGCATCGCGATCGCGGTGACGGTCGCCTTGGGCGCGAAGCACGGGTTCACCGCGTTCGGTTCGGCCTTGACGCTCACCACGGCCCGGTCGTCGCTCTCCGACTCGACCTTCGGCTCCCCGAGCCGGGGCTCCTTGCGGTCCACGGTGTAACCGCCCTTGGCGATGCCGGTCGCGACCTCGGTGGCGATGTCGACGGGGGAGTCGGACGCCACCGACCCGGACCCGATCTGCGCCTGGATCATGTTGCGCCCCTGGCACTCGAACGGCCGCGACACCGCGGACTTCGCCAGCCGGACCCGGCCCGCCACGCCGCCGCCGGACGTCTCCCACGACTCCGGCAGCTCGTAGGAGACGCCGGACTGGGTGTCCTCGACCGTCTGCCACTTGGTCTGCTTCGCGGGCTGCGCGGAGGTCGTCGGCGTGGCCCGGGAGTCGCCCTGGTTGAGGACGATCGCCGCGACCACACCGCCCGCGACCACCAGCACACCGATGATCGACAACGCGATCCACAGTGGACGGCGGTTCGGCTTGGGCGGCGGCGGGGGCTGGTAGTAGCCGAGTCCGGAGTAGGTCATGGCGTCAGCCCAGCGGCTTCACGGAGTCGACCATCGCCTGCAGGTCGGCCTCCGTCGGCGGCTTCGGGTCGGCCGGGCCGCCTTCCAGGTCGCCGTTGGCCATGAACACGTGCAGACCCTTGCTGCTCTTGAGGATCAGGATCTTCACCATGCCCTTGGTGGCCAGGCACTCGTTGCCGGAGGTGGTGACCGTGGCGTCGACCTGGACGGCGTCGATCTGGCCGCCGTTGTTGTTCGGGATCTTCAGCGCCTTGGGCTCGGTGAGCTTGATGTCGCGGGTCTTGCCCGAGCTGTAGTACTCGGTGGTGATCTTCTCCGCGAGGTCCTTGGCCACCGCCGCCATGTCGCCGGCCGGCAGCACCGCGCCGCCGGTCGCGCCCCGGTTGTAGCCGCCGCCCTGGCAGTCGTACTTGCCGAACAGGGTCAGCCCGGTGAGCGCGAAGTCCGGGATGGTCTGGAACCTGGCCGACCCGGAGCTGGGCGACCACGTCTTGGGCACGTCGTAGCTGTAGTGCAGGCTCTCCACGGCCAGGCAGTTCCAGTCCGCCTTCGACGCCTTGCACGCCTCGGCCGGGGCACTGGGCTTGGTGGCGGTGGTGCTCGGCTTGGTGGTGGTCGTCGCCTTGGGCTCGGACGACGAGGTCTGGGCGACCGTGTTCTGCTTGTCGTCGGGCCGGGTCAGGAAGTACGCGGCGAGACCGCCCGCCACCAGCACCGCCACCGCCGCGCCGACCGCGATCCACACCTTGGCGTTGCTCTTCTTCGGCGGCTCCTCGCCACCGGAGAACACGCCGAGGCCGCCGTAGCCCCCGAACTGCTGTTGCTGCTGGGGGTAGCCCTGCTGTTGGCCGTACGGGTCGCCGTAAGGCGCGTTGTAGCCCGGCTGCTGCCCGTACTGCTGCTGTTGGCCGTACTGCTGCTGTTGCGGGTCGTAGGAGCCGCCGTACCCCTGCTGCGGGTAGCCCTGGTTCTGCTGCCCCCAGTCGCCCTGGCCGGACTGGCCTCCCCAGTTGCTCTGCCCGTCACCTGGGTAAGTCACCGGCAAACCGTACCCCGCCGACTCCGGCGACCGGGCCGACCCGGCTAATTCAGCACTCGTTGACTTGCGTGCGGCGCGGTCGTACGCTCCGAATTCAACAGGTGATGAACAAGTTCTGGAGGCACTCATGGCCACACCACAGGACCGGCCGCCGGCCGTCGTCGCGGTGGCCACCGCCGTCGTCGGCGCGCTCGTGGCGCTCGTGCTCGGGCTGGTCACGTTCGGCGTGCAGGCGACGGTCCACCCCGCCGACGTCCCGCTGGCCGTCGCGGTCGGCGCGGACGCCCCGCCGCAGTTGCGCGCGGTGGCGGACAAGCTCGCGGGCACCGACTCCGCGGAGGTGTCGTGGCGGGTCGCCGCGCCCGCCGAGGCCCGGGACCTGCTGAAGTCCCAGGACGTCTACGGCGTGCTCGAACTCGCGCCGGGGAGTGCGACGGTCGTCCTGTCGGGCGCGGTGAACCCGTCCGGCACGCAGGTGGCCCAGCAGGTGCTCAGCGGCGTCGCGCAGGGCGCGGGCCTGCCCGCGAAGGTCGTCACCCTCGACCCTGCCTCGGCCGCCGGCCGGACCGCGCCGCTGGCCGCGAGCGCCCTGCTGTGGATCGGCGGCCTGGTCGCCTGCGCCGCCTTCACCCTGCTGTCCACCCGGAACAAGACCGGCCTCGGCACCCGACTCCTCGGCGCGACCACCGCCGCCGTGCCGGCGGTGGCCGTGGTCGCCGGTTTCTTCGCGTGGTGGGACTCGACCCTGCCCCTGGGCTGGGACGTCTTGAGCTACCTGGCCCTGGTCGCGCTGTCCTTCGCACTGCTCCAGGCCGGCCTGCTCCGCCTGCTGGGCCTGCGCGCGATGGCCGTCCTGGCCCCGCTGTACCTGATGGCACCCGCGGTCGCGGGCCAGGTCCCCGAACTGCTCAACCCCGCGTACCGGGCCCTGCTGTGGTCGTGGACCCCGTTCCGCTTCTCCACCGAGGGCCTGCGCGCCCTGCTCCAGAACGGCACCCTCGAAGCCGCCCAGGTCTGGGTGTTCGTCGGCCTCGCGCTAGCCGGCCTCCTGATCCTCCTGCTACCCGCGAAGGAAGCTCAGCCTGACCTTGCGGACGGGGTTGTCGACGTTCGTGTCGACCAGGCAGACCGACTGCCAGGTGCCCAGCACCAGCGCACCGCCTAGCACCGGGATCGTCGCGTACGGCGGCACCAGCGCGGGCAGCACGTGGTCACGGCCGTGACCGGGGCTGCCGTGCCGGTGCCGCCAGCGGTCGTCCTTGGGCAGCAGGTCGCGCAGGGCGGCGAGCAGGTCGTCGTCGCTGCCCGCGCCGGTCTCCAGCACCGCGAGGCCTGCCGTGGCGTGCGGGACCCACACGTGCAGCAGGCCGTCGCCGTCCTCGTCCCGCAGGAAGTCCTCGCACACGCGGGTCAGGTCGTGGACGACCTCCTGCCCGCCGGTCCGGATCTCAATTTCCTCGCTGCGCATGGATCAATCGTGCAGGATCCGGTCTTGTGCAGCACACCGCCATCGTCACCGGCGCCAACCAGGGCATCGGGGCCGCGACCGCGAAGGCCCTCGCCGCGCAGGGCGTCCAGGTCCTGATCACGTTCCTCCGGTTCGCGCCCGCGCCCGACCCGAGCGTGCCCGAGGAGTACTTCACCGCCCGCGAGGCCGGCGCGGACGCCGTGGTGGCCGCGATCACCGAGGCCGGCGGCAAGGCGCACGCGATCGAGGTCGACCTGACCGAGACCACCGCGCCCGCCCTGCTGTTCGACACCGCCGAGCGCCTGTTCGGGCCGGTGGACGTGCTGGTCAACAACGCCTCCGGGTGGGTGCAGGACACGTTCCTGGCCACCGACACCGACCAGTTCGGCCGCGTCCTCAAGGCGGTCACGCCGCAGACGTTCGACGCCCAGTTCGCCGTGGACGCCCGCGCCGGCGCGCTGCTGATCGCCGAGTTCGCCCGCCGGCACCTGGCGCGCGGCGGCAACTGGGGCCGGATCGTCTCGCTCACCTCGGGCGGGCCGAACGGGTTCCCCAGCGAGGTGTCCTACGGCGCGGCGAAGGCGGCCATCGACAACTTCACCATGTCCGCCGCCGCCGAACTCGGCCCGCACGGCGTGACCGCGAACGTGGTCAACCCCGGCGTCACCGACACCGGCTGGGTGAACGACGCCGTCCGCGCGCAGCACAAGGTCGGCACGCCCGAAGACGTGGCGGACGTGATCGCGTTCCTGTGCTCGCCCGCCGCGAAGCGTGTGACCGGCAACATCATCCGGCTGCACTGACCTTACTGGCGAGTAACATGGCTCGCGTGAAGGCTTCTCGTCTGCGGCGGGGCATGAACCTGTGGCCGCCGTTCCTGTTCGCCGGCATCCGGGTCGTCGCCCTGTCCGACGACTACCGGTACGCCAAGGTGCGGATGCGCCTGCGCTGGTACAACCGCAACTACGTGGGCACCCACTTCGGCGGCTCGCTGTTCGCGATGACCGACCCGTTCTGGATGCTGCTGGTGCTGCGCCACCTGGGCCGTGACCACGTGGTGTGGGACCGGGCGGGCGAGATCGACTTCGTGAAGCCGGGTCGCGGAACCGTCTGCGCCGAGTTCAAGCTGACCGACGAGCACCTCGACGAGCTGCGGAGGCAGGCGGCGGACGGCGGCCGGGCACTGCTGTGGTTCCCGGTGGACGTGGTGGCCGAGGACGGCACCGTGGTGGCCCGTGTCCGCAAGCAGGTCTACGCCCGCCGCAAGGACTCGCGACCGGACGAACGGGCGTCTGAGGCGCTCAAAGCCTGAGATCCATCGGCCAAATGCTGGACTGGGTGAAGCTTTCACGGTAGTGATGATGGTCATGCGCACCGCTTTCGGCTCCGCCTTCGACGTCCCCGCCGGCTACCTGAACACCGCGAGCATCGGCATCCCGCCGGCGCCCGTGGCCGCCGAGGTCGCCGACGCCGTCCGCCGGTGGGCCGCCGGCCTCGACGGCCCCACCAGCGCCGAACCCGCCGTGACCACCGCGCGCGAGGCCTTCGGCAAGCTCGTCGGCGCCCCGGTGTCGCAGGTGGCGAGCGGTGCTTCCGTCTCGCAGCTGGTGGCCAACGTGGCGGCGGGCATGCGCCCCGGTTCGCGGGTCCTGGTGGCGCGCGGCGACTTCACGTCCCTCACGTTCCCCTTCGCCGCGCGCGGCTGCGAGATCACCGAAGTCGACCTGGCAGACGTCCCCACCGCAGCGGCCGGGCACGACCTGGTCGCGGTCAGCGTCGTGCAGTCCGCCGACGGCCGGATCGTGGACCTGGACGGCTTGCGCGAGGCCGGCGTGCCCGTGCTCCTGGACGCCACCCAGGCCGTCGGCTGGCTGCCCCTGACCCTGGACTGGGCGGACTACGTCGTCGCGGCCGGCTACAAGTGGCTGATGTCGCCACGCGGCTCGGCGTGGCTGGCCTGCTCCCCGGTCGGTGTCGAGCGCGCGGAGCCCGTCGCCGCCAACTGGTGGGCGGGCGAGGACCCGTGGGACTCCGTCTACGGCCTCCCCCTCCGCCTGGCGGGCGACGCCCGTCGCCTGGACATCTCGCCGGTCTGGCTGGCCCAGTACGGCGCCGCGGTCGCCCTGCCGTACCTGGCCTCCCTGGACCTGGCCGCCGTCCGCGACCACAACGTGGCTTTGGCCGACTCCCTGCTGTCCTCCCTGGGCCTGCCCACCCGGGGCAGCGCGATCGTCTCCCTGGAACTGACCCAGGAGCAGGCAGATCGCCTGGCGGCGGCGGGCGTGCGCTCGGCGACCCGCGCCGGCCGGACCCGGCTCGGCTTCCACCTGTACAACACGGCGGCCGACGTCGATCTAGTGCTCGAAGCGCTCGCGTAGCGCCCGTCCGTTACCGTGACGGTTTGTGTCGGTTCCTCCCGAATCACCTGAAGAGGTGACCCAACGGTTACCGCGCGTCCCGCCGACGCGACCGTCGGACACCGCGCCGCTGTGGCGGTCGGAGATCGGGCAGCTCGACTCCCTGATGGGTGCGCCGCCCCCACCCGCACCCCCTCGTCGTCAGCTCCCGCAAGGCTGGCTGCTGAAGGGGCTGGGCTTGGTCGGTGTGGCCGTGGCGTCCGGCCTGGTGTGGCTCGTGGTGATGCCGAAGGGCGACCCCGAGCCGCCACCGACCACCACCTCTACGGCCCCGACGGGTGAATTCTCGTTCGCCCGCGCCCCTCAGGCCCCGGAGCCGGTCCTGGACAGCTCGTGCGCGCCGCACGCCTACGGCAAGGCGAAGGAGTACTTCACGACCACGCCGTGCCAGCAGTTGTCGCGGTCGCTGTACACGGTGAGCGCGAGCGGCAAGCAGGTGCTGGTGTCGGTGGTGGTGGTGAAGATGGCCGACGACAAGGCGGCGGCCGACCTGAAGAAGTTCCTGGACGGCGACAACACCGGCAACGTCTACGACCTTTCGCGGGAGGGCGTGGCGAAGGTGCCGGGCGGCCCGGACTGGGTGGCGCACGGGGAGTACGCGTCCAAGTTGCAGGGGCGTGAGCTGGTCATCGTCGAATCGGACTTCTACGGCGCGGCGAAGTCGTCGGAACGCGACCGGAAGCTGTTGGACCGGATCAGCAACGACGCCCTGCGCCTGGCTTCGTAGCTCTGTCGCGCGGCGCGCCCGCCCGACTCGTGCCGGTCGTGCGGCGCGCCCGCCCAGCTCATGTCGGGCGCGCGGCGCGCCCGCCCAGCCGGCGCGCCCGCCCAGCCGGCGCCGGGCGCCGCGGTGCGGAAAGCCTGCGGACGAAGGCGCTTGGGGGAACGAGACGAGAGCCCAGGTGCGGCCTCCGGCCCCCGTCTCGATCATCCCACGCGGGTACGACATCAGCCGACGGCCGTGCCGGGGAGGGCGATCGACACCGGGGTCACGCCGGCGATCTTGCGCCACCGGGTCGCCCGGACCGCCGACGTCGTCAATGCATCCAGCGACGACTTGCGCAGCTCGGCGTCGTCCGTCCGCTCCAACACCCCGCGCCACGCCACACACGCGTCCGTCTCCACCGCGATCAACGCCGCGATGGCCGACGCCGCGCTGTCCACCGGCTGCGGGGGCAGGTAAGCCGGGGCCGGCGGGCGGGGCGTGGCGGACTTGTCGCGCAGCCAGCGCTCCGTGGTGTCCCTGCGCGACCTGTGCGCGAGAGCACCCTCCCCCACGGCTGCCGCCTGCTGCTCGATGAACGCGCTGACCAGCCCGTACGTCCACACCGCCGCGTGCTCGGCCGCCAAAGCGTCCTGAACGGCATCCACACTCAAGACAAGGCCTCCAGCAAGCTCGCGCACCCGGCCGACACCGACGCCACCAACCCCGCCCGGTGCGTCGGCACGGTCGGCACCAGGTCGGCCGCCTGCTTCTGCGCCGCCCGCAGCGCCATGACCAACTGCTCCCGGGTCGCGCCGGCAGGCGGTGCCACCGACGTCGGGGTGGCCGAGGAAGAGGACGTCGTGGGGACCTTCGGGGTTGCCCGGTCCACCTCGGCGGCCAGGCGCGTCGCGTGCTCGGTGCGTGCCGCCGCCGTCTCCACTGCACCCACCGCCGTGGCCAACGCGGCATCCGAGCGGGCCGCGCGGACCAGGTCCTCCAGGACGTCCGGTGGGGGAGGGGGAGGCGGGGGTGTGGTGCACGCGACTGCCAGCGGCGCGGTCGCCACCGCCAGCAGCACGCCGCGCCTGCTGAGCGCCGTTCTTCCGATCACGCGTCCCGATCCTGCCAGAGACGTCGTGATCGCCTCTGCGGCGTGCGGGAGCCCGGAGACGAGATAGTCTGGGCGACCACGGCCGGCGAGTGCAGCGTCGGCCGGGGTCGCCGTGCCCTCTGCACTCGAAGCCAAGGAGTCACCACGTGTCCAGCCCGCCGCGCGGAGATCTCGCCGCGCAGCTAGCACCCGTCGTGCGGGAAGCGGTCGAGGCCATCGGCTTCGACCTCGAGACGCTCGACGTGAACCAGGCTGGGCGTCGCCGGCTGGTGAAGGTCGTCGTGGACGGCGACGACGGGGTCGGCCTGGACGAGGTGGCGCAGGCCAGCCGCGCCGTGTCCGCCGCCCTCGACGCGCACGAGCACCTCATCGCGGGTCCGTACACGCTCGAGGTCACGTCGCCGGGCGCCGACCGCCCCCTCACCAAGCCGCGCCACTGGAAGCGTGCCAAGCTGCGCCTGGTCAAGGTCAAGCAGCCCGACCAGGTGGAGTGGTTCGGCCGCGTCGGCGAGGCCGACGACACGGGCGTCGTGCTGCTGGTCAAGGGCGAGCTGCGCCGCGTCGAGTACCGGACGATCGAGCGCGCCGTCGTCGAAGTGGAGTTCAAGCAGCCGCCCGTCGAGGAGCTGGCGCTCCTGGAGGGCCGCGCGCCGAAGGAGGAGTCGGAGTGAACGTCGACATCGCCGCACTGCGGGCGATCGAACGGGACAAGGACATCCCCTTCGACACCGTCCTGGAAGCCATCGAGACCGCCCTGCTGACCGCTTACAAGCACACCGAGGGCCACCACTCGCACTCGCGCGTGGAGATCGACCGCAAGACCGGTGTCGTGCGCGTGCTCGCCCAGGAGATCGGCCAGGACGGCCAGGTCCTGGAGGAGTGGGACGACACGCCCGAGGGCTTCGGCCGCATCGCCGCCACCACCGCCCGCCAGGTCATCCTCCAGCGCCTGCGCGACGCCGAGCACGAGCGCACCTTCGGCGAGTTCTCCGCCAAGGAGGGCGAGATCATCGGCGGTGTCGTGCAGCGCGACGCCCGGGCCAACGCCCGCGGCATGGTCGTGGTGCAGATCGGCGACACAGAGGGCGTCCTGCCGCCCGCCGAACAGGTGCCCGGCGAGGCCTACGAGCACGGCTCGCGGATCAAGTGCTACGTCGTGGGCGTCTCCCGCGGCGCGCGCGGCCCGCAGATCACCCTGTCCCGGACCCACCCGAACCTGGTGCGCAAGCTGTTCGCGCTGGAGGTCCCGGAGATCGCGGACGGCACCGTGGAGATCCCCGCGGTGGCACGTGAGGCAGGTCACCGTTCCAAGATCGCGGTCCGTTCCACGGTCCCCGGCGTCAACGCCAAGGGGGCGTGCATCGGCCCGATGGGCGCCCGTGTGCGCAACGTCATGAGCGAGCTGGCGGGCGAGAAGATCGACATCATCGACTTCTCCGAGGACCCGGCCACGTTCGTCGGGAATGCCCTGTCACCTGCGAAGGTTGTGTCCGTGCGGGTGGTCGACGAGCGGGCCAAGACGGCGCGCGTCGTCGTGCCGGACTTCCAGCTCTCCCTCGCCATCGGCAAGGAGGGCCAGAACGCCCGCTTGGCCGCCCGGCTCACCGGGTGGAAGATCGACATCCGCAGCGATGTGGCGGGCGCCCCCACGGGTGCGACCACATCCGGTTCGGCTGATTGAGCGTCAGGAGATAGACTTCTCAGTGGTTCAACGTCGGGGATCGGTTTTCACGCACAACGGCCCGGTTCGTACGTGCATAGGATGCCGCGCCCGGACGTTGCCCTCCGAGTTGCTGCGCGTCGTGGTCGTGGACGGGGCCGTGGTCCCGGACACGCGTCGACGGCTGCCCGGTCGGGGCGCATGGCTGCACCCCGATCCGAGCTGCCTCCGCGACGCCGAGAAGCGGCGGGCGTTCCCGCGGGCCTTCAAGGTCCCGGGGCCGCTCGACGTGGAACGCGTGCGCGGGCACCTCGCACAGCAGGAGCACCAGGTCACGGGATCGCCCCGGGGCCGCCAGGAAGCAAGGAAGCAGGTCGACCCGTCATGAGTCAGCCGTGAAGCTGAAGACATGAACGCGCGACGTTAAGACGAGGTCGACGGGACTGCCGCCGGCCTCATCACCAGAGGAGTGCAGTGGCAGGCAAGGCCCGCGTGCACGAGCTCGCCAAAGAGCTCGGTGTCACGAGCAAGGAACTACTGAACAAGCTCGCCGAATCGGGCGAGTACGTGAAGTCCGCGTCCAGCACCGTCGAGGCCCCGGTGGCCCGGCGGCTGCGTGACGCCTACGCCGCGAAGTCCGAGGCGAAGCCCAAGCCGTCCGGCGCGCGCCCCGCGCCGCCGAAGCCCCAGGCGCCCGCGGCCCCGTCCGAGTCCAAGACCGACGCCAAGCCCGCGGCCCCGATCGGCAAGCCGGGCCCGCGCCCGGTGCCCGGCCCGAAGCCGCAGGCCCCGAAGCCCGCCGCGCCCAAGCCCCCGGCCCCGGCGGCTCCGGCCGCGCAGGCCCCGGCCGCCGCGACGACCCCGGCTCCGGCCCCGCAGGCGCCCGCGGCCCCGGCCGCGTCCACCCAGGCCCCGTTCCAGGCGCCGACCCCGCAGGGCCCGAAGCCCGGCGCGCCGCGTCCCGGCCCGCGCCAGCAGCCGGCCGCCGCGCAGGGCGGCCCGTCCGTCGTGCCGCCGAAGCCGCAGGCCCCCAAGCCCGCGGGTCCGCGCGCGCCGCGTCCGGGCAACAACCCCTTCGGCGTGGGCGGTGGCGCCCCGGCGCCGCGTCCGGCCCCGCCGCGTCCCTCCGCGCCCGGTCCCGACCGGGGCGAGCGCGGTGGCGCGCCCAAGCCGGGCGACCCGCGTCCGGCCGGCCCGCGTCCCGGTGACCCGCGTCCGGGCGGTCCCCGTCCCGGCGGCGGCGCCGGTTCCGGCGGTCCGCGCCCGAACCCGGGCAACATGCCGCCGCGGCCGAACCCGGGCATGATGCCCGGCCGTCCGGCCGGTCCGCGGCCCGGTCCCGGCGGCGGTGGCCGTCCGGGCGGTGGCCCCGGTGGCGGCGGTCGTGGCCCCGGTGGCGGCGGCGGTCGTCCCGGTGGTGGCGGCGGTGGCGGCGGCTTCCGCGGCGGTCCCGGTGGGGGCGGCGGCGGTGGCGGTGGCTTCCGGCCCGGCGGTGGCGGTGGCGGCGGCGGTGGCTTCCGCGGTGGCCCCGGTGGCGGCGGTGGCGGTGCCCCGGCCGGCGGTGGCGGCTTCCGCGGTGGCGGCGGTCGTCCCGGTGGCGGTGGCCCCGGCGGTCGCGGTGGCGCGGCCGGCGCCTTCGGTCGCCCGGGTGGTCCGGCGCGTCGCGGACGCAAGTCCAAGCGGCAGAAGCGCCAGGAGTACATGGACAACATGCAGGCGCCTTCGGTCGGTGGCGTCCGCCTGCCCAAGGGCAGCGGCGAGACCATCCGCCTGCCGCGCGGCGCCTCGCTGACCGACTTCGCCGACAAGATCAACGCCAACCCGGCTTCGCTGGTGCAGGTGCTGTTCCACCTCGGCGAGATGGTCACCGCGACGCAGTCGGTGTCCGACGAGATCCTGGAGCTGCTCGGCTCCGAGATGAACTACGTCGTGCAGGTCGTGTCCCCCGAGGAGGAGGACCGCGAGCTGCTGGAGACGTTCGACATCACCTACGGCGAGGACGCCGGCGACGAGGGCGACCTGCAGGTCCGCCCGCCGGTGGTCACCGTCATGGGTCACGTCGACCACGGCAAGACGCGCCTGTTGGACACCATCCGCAAGGCGAAGGTCGCGGAAGGCGAAGCGGGCGGCATCACCCAGCACATCGGCGCCTACCAGGTGCAGACCGAGCTGGAGGGCGAGCCGCGCCTGATCACCTTCATCGACACCCCGGGCCACGAGGCGTTCACCGCCATGCGTGCCCGTGGCGCCAACTCGACCGACATCGCGGTCATCGTGGTGGCGGCCGACGACGGCGTCATGCCGCAGACGGTGGAGGCGATCAACCACGCCCAGGCGGCCGACGCGCCGATCGTGGTCGCGGTGAACAAGATCGACAAGGAGGGGGCCAACCCCGCCAAGATCCGCCAGCAGCTCACCGAGTACGGGCTGGTCGCCGAGGAGTACGGCGGCGACACCATGTTCGTGGACATCTCGGCCAAGCAGGGCATCAACATCGACGGCCTGCTGGAGGCGATCCTGCTGACCGCCGACGCCTCGCTGGACCTCCGGGCCAACCCGGACATGTCCGCGCAGGGTGTCGCGATCGAGGCGCACCTGGACCGCGGTCGCGGCCCGGTGGCCACGGTCCTGGTCCAGCGCGGTTCGCTGCGGGTCGGCGACTCGATCGTCGCCGGCGACGCCTACGGCCGCGTCCGCCGCATGGTGGACGAGCACGGCGACGACGTCACCGTGGCGACCCCGTCCCGCCCGGTCCAGGTCATCGGTCTGACCTCGGTGCCCGGCGCGGGCGACACCTTCCTCGTGGTCGAGGAGGACCGGGTGGCCCGGCAGATCGCCGAGCGCCGCCAGGCCCGCACGCGCAACGCCCAGAACGCGGCGAAGCGCAAGCGCGTCAGCCTGGAGGACCTGGACGCCGCGCTGAAGGAGACCAGCCAGCTCACGCTGATCATCAAGGGTGACAACTCGGGTACCGTCGAGGCCCTGGAAGACGCCCTGATGAAGATCGAGGTCGGCGACGACGTCGAACTGCGGGTCATCCACCGCGGTGTCGGTGGCATCACCGAAGGCGACATCAACCTCGCCGTCGCGGGTAGCGCGATCGTCCTGGGCTTCAACGTCCGGGCCGAGGGCAAGGCCACCGAGCTGGCCAACCGCGAGGGCGTCGACGTCCGCTACTACACGGTGATCTACCAGGCGATCGACGAGATCGAGCAGGCCCTCAAGGGCATGCTCAAGCCGGAGTACGAGGAGGTCCAGCTGGGCCGCGCGGAGGTCCGCGAGGTCTTCAAGTCCTCCAAGGTCGGCACGATCGCGGGTTGCATGGTGCTGTCGGGCGAGATCCGCCGCAACGCTCGGGCGAGGCTCCTGCGCGACAACAACGTCGTCCAGGAGAACCTGCCGATCAGCTCGCTGCGCCGGTTCAAGGACGACGCCACCGAGGTCCGCGAGGGCTTCGAGTGCGGTCTGACGCTGGGCAACTACTCCGACCTCAAGGTCGGCGACGTCATCGAGACCTTCGAGATGCGCGAGAAGCCGCGCGTCTGATGTTCTCCCGGCCGCCGGGGGCTCTCCGCGAGGGGAGCCCCCGGCACCACCCACGGTGATGAGGCTTTGTACGTAGGTGCCCTTGAGCTGGACGTGCTGCTCGGCGACGTCCACTCGTTGAAGCAGAAGCGGTCCGTGGTGCGGCCCGTCGTGGCCGAACTGCGGCGCAGGTTCGAGGTGTCCGCCGCCGAGGCGGGCCACCTGGACCTGCACCGCCGAGCGCTGATCGGAGTGGCGGCCGTGGCCGCCGATGCCGAACATGTCAGGGACGTCCTGGCCGCGTGCGAGCGGCTCGTCGCGGGACGCCCCGAACTCGAACTTCTCTCCGCCCGCCACCGCCTGGTCGGGCCGGAGGACGACTAGCGGCGGTTGTTCGCTCGACCGCCGGGGTGTGAAGGAGGGAGCGCCGTGGCCGACCAGGCACGTGCGCGCAAGCTGGCCAAGCGGATCTCGCAGATCGTGGCCTCCGCGCTGGAACACGAGGTGAAGGACCCGCGCCTGGCGCGCGTGACGATCACCGACACGCGGGTGACCGGCGACCTGCACGACGCGACGGTCTACTACACCGTGCTGGGCGAGAAGCTCGACGCGGAACCGGACTTCGCGGGCGCCGCGGCGGCCCTGGAGAAGGCCAAGGGCGTGCTGCGGACGATGGTCGGCCAGCAGACCGGGGTGCGGTTCACGCCGACCCTGTCGTTCGTGACCGACACCGTCCCCGACGCGGCCCGGCACATGGACGAACTGCTGGCCCGGGCCCGCGAGGCGGACGCCGAAGTGGCCCGACTGGCTTCGGGTGCCGAACCCGCGGGCGAGGCGGACCCGTACAAGGCCCCTCGCGAAGCCGAGGAAGCCGACTAGCGTTCCTGTCGTGTCCACTGACCTGAACGCCTCCCTGCGGGCCGCCGCCCGGACCTTGACCGACGCCACCGACGTGACCCTGCTGGCCCACGTGAACCCGGACGCCGACGCGCTGGGCAGCGCCCTGGCCCTGGGCCTGGTCCTGCACCGGATGGGCAAAGAGGTGCGCGTGTCGTTCGGCGCGCCCGACGACGTCCCGGAGACCTTGCGCGACCTCGACGTCGAGGGGTTGCTGGTCCCGGCCTCCGCCGTGCCGGCCGCGCCGGAGGTGCTGGTCGCCCTGGACACCGGTTCGGTGAAGCGGCTGGGGCCGTTGGCCGACCGGGTCGAGTCGGCCGGCGCGGTCGTGGTGCTGGACCACCACGTGTCCAACCCGGGGTACGGGACGGTGAACGTCGTCGACGACACCGCCGAGGCGACCGCGTTGGTGGTGCTGCGGCTGCTGGACGAGCTGGGTGTCGAGTTGGACGAGCCCGTGGCGCGGTGCGTGTACGCGGGCTTGGTGACCGATACGCGGTCGTTCCGCCACGCGTCTTCGGAGACCCACCTGGTCGCGGCGCGGTTGTTGGACGCGGGGGTGGACGCGGAGGCGGTCGCGCGGCCGTTGATGGACTCGCACCCGTTCGGGTACTTGGGGATGCTGGCGAAGGTCCTGTCCCGGGCTTGTCTGGAGCCTGCTGGTGCGGGTGGTTTGGGGTTCGTGCACGCCGTGGTGACCTTGGAGGACGCGGAGGGGTTGCGTCCGGAAGAGGTCGAGAGCGTGGTGGACCTGGTGCGGACTACGGCGGAGGCCGAGGTCGCGGCGGTGCTGAAGGAACTGCGGCCCGCTTACTGGTCGGTGTCGCTGCGGGCCGTGTCGAAGGTGGACGTGCGCGAGGTGGCGCAGCTGCTGGGTGGCGGTGGACACCGGTTGGCAGCGGGCTTCACCGCTCGCGGCGAGGCGGACGACGTCTTGGTCAAGCTCCGGGAAGCCCTCGAAACCGTCGCCGGCTCCTAGCCACGCCGTGCGCTTCGCGCTGCTGGAGGAATGCTTCGCGCTCCCAAGATCGACGCACTGCGCGCTCTCAAGATCAAAAGCCAAAAGCTTAAAAGCGGGCCTGGAGGCCCCTTCCTGTGGCTGATAGCCCATAGGCGCCGCTGGCGCGGCGAAAGCGCGGCTGGGATCTCGGATTGTCGGTGGGGCGTGAGAAGGTGGGATGACCGGAGGAGGTGCTGTGAGCGAGCGGGTGTCCGCTAAGCGGGTGGTGGGGCTGGCGGTGCCCGCGTTGGGGGTGCTGGCGGCCGAGCCGCTGTACGTGCTGGTCGACACCGCCGTCGTCGGGCACCTCGGAGCCCTCCCGCTCGCCGGGCTCGCCCTGGGTGGCGTGCTGTTCACGCAGGTCGCCACCCAGTTGACCTTCCTCTCCTACGGCACCACCGCCCGCGCTGCCCGGCTGTTCGGCGCCGGCCGCCGGGCTGATGCCGTTCAGGAAGGCGTCCAAGCGACCTGGTTGGCGCTGGTCGCCGGAGTGCTCGCGATGCTGCTCTTGCAGGTGATCGCCTGGCCCGTTGCGCGGGTGCTCGGCGGGGACGACGTTGCCGGGCAGGCGGTCGACTGGTTGCGGATCGCGGTGCTCGGAGCGCCGTTCGTGCTGGTGACCATGGCCGGCAACGGGTGGATGCGCGGGGTGGAGGACACCGTTCGGCCGCTGCGGTACGTGCTGCTCGGCAACGGGTTGTCCGCCGTCTTGTGCCCGGTCCTGGTGTACGGGGTCGGGTGGGGGCTTGAGGGCAGTGCGGTGGCCAACGTGGTCGCTCAAGTGGTGTCAGCCGGGTTGTTCTTCCGGGCGCTGAAGGTTGAAGGGGTTCCACTCAGGCCGCGGCCGAAGTCGATGGTGGCTCAACTGGGGCTTGGGCGGGATCTCGTGCTGCGCGGGCTGGCGTTCCAGGCCTGCTTCATCTCCGCAGCCTCGGTGGCCGCTCGCACATCTGTGGCGGCCGTTGGGGCGCATCAGATCGTGTTGCAGTTGTGGACGTTCCTGGCGTTGGTCTTGGACTCGTTGGCCATTGCGGCGCAGGCGATCGTGGGGCAGGCGCTCGGGGCGTCGAGGCAGGACGAGGCCAAGAAGTTCGCGTGGCAGATCACCGGGTACGGGCTGGCCTTCGGGGTCGTGCTCGGCGTGGTGTTCGCGGCGCTGGCGGGCGTGGTCCCGGGGCTGTTCACGTCCGACCCGGGGGTGTTGGCCGAGGTGCCGCACGCGTGGTGGTTCTTCGTGGCGTTGCAGCCGATCGCGGGAGTGGTGTTCGCACTGGACGGGGTCCTGCTGGGCGCGGGGGACGCGAGGTTCCTCCGGACGGCGACGCTCCTGTCCGCGGCGCTCGGCTTCCTGCCGTTGATCTGGCTCTCACTGGCCTTCGGCTGGGGGCTCACCGGGATCTGGGCGGGACTGTCCGCGTTCATGGTGCTGCGCCTGGTGACGATCTTGCTGCGGACCCGTTCGGGCAGGTGGGCGCGGGTCGGCGCGGTGTGGTGAGACCCACGTACCGGAATTGTTAACAGCAGGCAAGTGTTTCCGATGGACGGGGTGCCGCCGCGAATCCCGAGGAGCTGAAACCTTGCCGGTCGATCGTGCCACGAAGCAAGCGTGGCTGATCTGGTCCACCGCGGTCGTCGTCTACGTCGCCGCCCTCTTCCACCGCACCTCGCTCGGCGTCGCCGGGCTGGAGGCCGCCGACCGGTTCCACGTCGGACCGGCCGCCCTCGGCACGTTCACCGTGCTCCAGATCGGTCTCTACGCCCTGATGCAGATCCCCACCGGCCTGCTGGTCGACCGGTTCGGGCCACGCCGGGTGCTCACCGCCGCCGCCCTGCTCATGGGCACCGGCCAGCTCATGTTCGCGCTCGCCGAGTCCTACCCGCTCGGCTTGGCCGCGCGGGCCGTGCTCGGCGTGGGTGACGCGATGACGTGGGTCAGCGTGCTGCGCCTGGCCGCCGCGCACTTCCCGCCGCGAAGGTTCAGCGTGGTGATGACGCTGTCCGCCGCGCTGGGCGGCGCGGGCAACCTGGTGGCGACCGTTCCGCTGACCCTGTTGCTCAAGGGGGCTGGCTGGACCCTCACCTTCCTGGTCGCGGGGCTGGCGACGGCCGCCTACTCCGCCGTCGTGCTGTGGCGGGTCCGAGAAGTACCCGAAGGGGTGACGCCGCCGGTCCAGGAGGCGGTTCCGCTGCGGACCGTGGCCAAGCGGGTCGCCTCCGCCTGGCGGGTGCCGGGCACGCGGCTCGGGTTCTGGGTGCACTTCACGTCCATGTCCGCGCCCGCCCTGCTCGGGCTGCTGTGGGGCTTCCCGTACCTGGTCGAGGCGCAGGGGCTGAGCCGGCCGCAGGCGTCCGCCGTGCTCAGCGTGCTGGTGCTGGTGGCCATCGGGTCCGGGCCGGTGATGGGCGCGGTCATCGCGCGCAAGCCGGAGTGGCGGATGCCGATCGTCGTCTGGTACCTCGCGGCGGCCCTGGTGTGCTGGGCGGTGCTGCTGGGGTGGCCGGGCGGGGTGCTGCCGACACCGGTGCTGTACGCGGTGTTCGCGGTGCTGGCGTTCGGGAACCCGGCGTCCGGCGTGGCGTTCGCGCTGGTGCGCGACTACAACCCGTTGCACCGGGTGTCGACGGCGACCGGCGTGGCCAACGTCGGCGGGTTCGGCGCGATCACGTTCGCCGCGCTGGCGGTGGGCGTGGTGCTGGACGTGCTGCCCGCGATGCCGGTCGCGCAGGCCTACCGGATCGCGTTCCTGTCCGTGGTCGCGGTCCTGCTGCTCGGGGTGTGGCGGACGGCCGTGTGGTGGCGCCGGGCGCGGGCCGCGGTGTTCGCCGCCGAGGACCGGGGCGAGCAGGTCCCGGTGCAGATCCGTCGCCGGCGTTGGGACGTGCTGGCGTCGGCCTAAGATGTCCGGTCGTGTCCGCATCATCTTCCGCTGTGCAGCCAGGTCTCGTCGTCGTCGACAAACCCGAGGGCATGACGTCGCACGACGTCGTGGCGAAGGTCCGCCGCATCCTCGGCACCCGCAAGGTCGGGCACGCGGGCACGCTCGACCCGATGGCGACCGGCGTCCTGGTGCTCGGCGTGGAGCGCGCGACGAAGCTGCTGGGCCACCTGGCGTTGGACAGCAAGGCGTACCTGTCCACGATCCGCCTGGGCGCGGCCACCACCACCGACGACGCCGAGGGCGAGGTTCTGTCCACTTCGGACGCTTCGGCGGTGCCGGAGGACGCGATCCGCGCGGGTGTCGCCAAGCTGACCGGGCCGATCCAGCAGGTGCCCAGCGCGGTGTCGGCGGTGAAGATCGACGGCAAGCGGGCCTACGCGCGGGTGCGGGCCGGTGAGGCGGTGGAGATCCCGGCGCGGCCGGTGACCGTGCACCGGTTCGACGTGCTGGCGATCCGGCGCGAGGAGTCCGCGACCGAGTTGGACGTGATGGTCGAGTGCTCGTCGGGCACGTACGTGCGGGCGCTCGCGCGCGACCTCGGGGCGGACCTGGGCGTGGGCGGTCACCTGGCCGCTCTGCGGCGCACCCGGGTCGGTCCCTTCGACCTGCGGGTGGCGCGGACGCTGGAGCGGTTGGCCGAGGAGCCGGGCCTGTCGCTGTCGCTGGACGAGGCGGTGGCGAAGGCGTTCCCGCGCCGGGAGATCGCGCCGCGCGAGGCGGTCGCGCTGTCCCACGGCCAGCGCCTGCCGGCGGGCGGCATGGAGGGGACGTACGGCGTGTTCGGCCCGGACGGGCACGTGGTGGCGCTGGCGAAGGACGAGGGCCCCATCGCCAAGCCGCTGGTGGTGCTCACGCCGGCGGGCTGACCTCCCCCCGGACGGGTGAGTTCCGCGCTCGGTCGGGTTTGTTGTGCCGAAGCCGCCGTTGGCGGTACTCGGACCGGGGCGATCCGCTTACGGTGGGTCGCATGGCGAGATGGGTGTGGCCCACCGCGGCCGGCGTCGTGACCTCGGCCACCGGGGTGGTCATCAACGTGGCCACCGACCGGGCGGACAGCGTCCTGGCGTGGGCGGGCGTGGTCCTGCTGACCGCGCTCGGCGTGGGGATCGGCATCGCGGCCCAACGAGCGGACCTGCGGCACCGCGAGGTTGCGCAGAGGGCACAACGAGACGCGATCCCCGCCACCCCGCCGCTCGCCGCCGCTCCGCCTGCCGCCGCCGGGTCGGCTGCCGCTGCGCCGGCCGTCGCCGAGCCTCCCGCCGCCCCGCCGGTGCAGAGCGCTCAGCCGCACGCCGCTCAGCCGCAGTCCGCCCAGCCGCAGGAGCAGCCGGTGGTGCCCAGGAGCGTGCACAACGTGCACAAGGGCAACACGGTCGGCCCCGTCATCCAGGTGGGTTACGTGCACGGCAACGTCAACAACGGCAACAGCGTCAACCAGTCCGCCACCGCCCACGACGGCGGCACGGTCCACCAGGCCGGCCGTGACGTGCGCCTCGACCGGGACCGCTGAGTCCGCCCCTCACCACCGCGCACCCGCGGCTAGGCTTCACGCGTGCAACGGTGGCGAGGGCTGGAGAACCTTCCGGGCGGCTGGGGTCGCTGTGTCGTTACGATCGGCGTGTTCGACGGCGTGCACCGCGGGCACCAGGCGCTCATCGGCCGGGCCGTGGAGATCGCCCGCGAGAAGCGGGTGCCGTGCGTCCTCATGACGTTCGACCCGCACCCGTCCGAGGTCGTCCGCCCCGGCAGCCACCCCGCCCAGCTGTCCACCCTGCGCCGGCGCAGCGAGCTGGTCGAGCAGCTGGGCGTGGACGTGTTCTGCGTCATCCCCTTCACCCTGGAGGTGTCGCGGATGCCGGCGGACGAGTTCGTGCACGAGGTGCTGGTGGAGCAGTTGCACGTGGCGGCCGTCGTGGTGGGGGAGAACTTCACGTTCGGCAGCAAGGCCGCGGGCAACGTCGAGCTGCTGCGGCGGCTCGGGCAGCGGTTCGGTTTCGTGACCGAGGGGGCGGACCTGGTGACCGACGACGGTGTGACGTACTCGTCGACCTACATCCGGGCGTGCATCGACGCCGGTGACGTGAAGGCCGCGGCGCACGCCCTGGGCCGGCCGCACCGGCTGGAGGGCATCGTGGTGCGCGGCGACGGGCGCGGCAAGGAGCTGGGGTTCCCCACCGCGAACCTGTCGACCCCGCGGTTCGCCGCGGTCCCGGCCGACGGCGTCTACGCGTGTTGGTTCATCCACGCCGACGGCCGGCGGCTGAAGGCGGCGGTGTCGGTGGGCACCAACCCGACGTTCAGCGGTCGGGAGCGGCGGGTCGAGGCGTTCGTGCTCGACGTGGACGAGGACTTCTACGGCCAGCGGGTCGCGCTGGACTTCGTCGAGCGGCTGCGCGGCATGGAGAGGTTCGACTCGGTCGACGAGCTGCTGGTCCAGATGCACAAGGACGTGGAGGAAACCCGCGGGCTGCTGGCGTGAGGGCTTTGGGCCAGCAGGGTGGAACCGCCCGTGCGGCCGGGGTCCACCTGGCAAGATGCCTGTCACGTCCAAGCCGGTCAGGGGAGAGGCGAAGGTGGAGGACCACAAGATCGTCCAGCGCAACCTCGCGCTGCAGCGCGAGTGGTACGGGGAGCCCCTGGGGGACCGGGTGCGCCGGTTGGTGGTCGCCTTCAACGTGTCCCAGGCCCAGCTCGCCGACGTGCTGGGGATCAGCGCGCCCATGCTCAGCCAGGTGATGAGCGGTCGCCGGGCCAAGATCGGCAACCCGTCCGTGCTCGCCCGGATGATCATGCTGGAGCGCAAGGTCCTCACCCCGGACGTGGCCACCGGCGCGCCCGAGGCGCTCCAGCGCGCGCTGGACGAGGTGCGCGACTCCAAGCCCACGGTGAGCCGCGACTCGCTGCCGGTCAACGGCGCGGACGACGAGGCCGTGGTGTTCCCGTTCCTGCGCCGGGTGGCCGACCGGCGGGAGCTGTCCCAGGCCGCGGACATGCTGCGCGACGACTTCCCGGCGCTGGCCGACCTGCTGCGCCGCGCGGGCAAGGGGCGCGACGGCTGACGTGCGCCTGTTCACCGGCGTCTTCCCGCCCGACGAGGTGGTGCAGGAGCTGACCGCGGCGCTCGCGCCGGTCCGCGCCGAACACCGCGAGCTGCGGTGGGTCGCCCCGGGTCGCCTGCACGTCACGCTGCGCTTCCACGGCGACGACGCGGAACCCGGTGGGCAGCTCGACGGGCTGGCCGGGTTGCCCGCGCCCACCGTGCGCCTCGCGGGCTGCGGCACGTTCCGCGGCGTGCTGTGGATCGGGGTGGAGGGTCCGCTGGAGCCGCTGGCCGTCGCGGCCGGTGCGCCCATGGACACGTGGCGTCCACATCTGACGGTCGCCCGCGCGCGCGGACGGCGGATCCGTTGGCCGCACGTGGAGTTCACCGGTCGTGAGTGGACCGTGCGCGAGGTGGTGCTGGTCCAGAGCGGCCCGGGGACCGGGTACCGGGTGCTCGACCGGGTGCCCTTGAGCACGCCGAACGCCCGCTCCTAGCAACTACTGGTAACCTCGACAGTTGGGTCTGGCTGCGGTCCGTGGCGGCCATGACCGACTACCCCCGGCGACGGGGGCCGCACGGAACATCATCAAGGTACAAGGAGTAGCGGGAACGTGGCACTGACCACCGAGCAGAAGAAGACCATCCTCGCCGAGTACGGCGTCCACGACAAGGACACCGGCTCCGCCGAGGCCCAGGTCGCGCTGCTGAGCAAGCGCATCGCGGACCTGACCGAGCACCTCAAGCAGCACAAGCACGACCACCACTCGCGTCGTGGTCTGCTGCTGCTGGTCGGCCGTCGCCGCCGGCTGCTCAACTACCTGCAGAAGGTCGACATCCAGCGCTACCGGTCGCTGATCTCGCGGCTCGGCCTGCGCCGGTGACCACCGCCGAGGGGGAGTGACCGTCCGGTCGCTCCCCCTCGGTGCAGCAGTACAACTGAACAACGAGGAACAAAGAGGATAGGGACGCAACGCACGCGCGGCGCACGGGACGACAGTTCGCCGGTCCTCGGTAGTGGCCCCCTGGCAGAGGAAAGACCAGGGGACTTCGATCGAAGACCGGCCTCGTCCGGACCGCGACCCCGCGCCCGTACGCGCTGCGGCCCGCATGACGAGGAGTTTGACGAACACATGACGGATAACGAGGTCCACGAGACTTCCGCCGTGATCGACAACGGGCGCTTCGGCACCCGCACCATCCGGTTCGAGACCGGTCGACTCGCCCGCCAGGCGGCGGGCACCGTCGTCGCCTACCTGGACGACGAGACCATGCTGCTGTCGGCGACCACGGCGTCGAAGCACCCCAAGGAGCACTTCGACTTCTTCCCCCTCACGGTGGACGTCGAGGAGCGCATGTACGCCGCGGGCCGCATCCCCGGCTCGTTCTTCCGCCGCGAAGGCCGCCCGTCGACCGACGCGATCCTGACCTG
>NZ_JAPSLK010000090.1 GCF_031180885.1 Saccharothrix sp. | reverse complement strand
CATTCACCACGCCACGACCCCATCGATTTCAACGACCCGACGAGCTTCCGCATGACCTCCTCGTAGTCGTCGTCGAAAAACAGGCACATCGCCTGACAGAACCGCACCATCACATGTGCGGGAAGCAAGCGCGTCCGCTGCTCGCGCCTACCGGTCTCCTCCAGGATCTCCTCGATCAAGTCCCGTGAAACCACATCAGCCAGGACACCGAGTGAAATCCGGTCGACAAGCCGGACATCCTCGTCATCCTCGACCGACGCCTTCTTCTGACCAGCGCGAGCCATAACCCGATCTTACCGTACAAAGCCCTAACTTAGCGGCATTGGGCCATGCGGGGATGACACAAGCAAGAAGCCCGGGTCGAGGTGTGTGCCCCGGCGGCACTGCCCGACGGCGCTGCGCGCCGAAAGCAGGCCCACGTTTGGCGCGGGTCAGCCCTCGTAGGTGTCCTCCGGGGGCGTGATCGGGTTGATGGCGCTGACGGTGAAGGTCGGCACGTAGGCGTTGTCCTTGGTCGCCGAACCCGGCACCACGCGGCCGGTCGCCTCGATCCACTGGTCGTCCGGCAGACCGGCGAAGTCCTGGCCGACCATCAGCGTCTTCACCGGGGCCGCGTCGGCCGCGCAGCACGAAATGGTGAGTCGCGCCAGGTAGACGTTGCTCTCCTTCCGCACCACAAAACCGGTCAGCCGCACAGTCCGGTCGTTCAACGAGCCCGAGTCGTCCCAAGCCGTGCGCGTGACGAATTCACCGATGGTCAGAGGCACGACCTCGTCCGAGGGCAGAGGGGCGAAGCCGTTGCTCGCCTTCGACTCCTGGGCGGCATTCCGGTCCGAACGGTTCACCGTGTCCGCACCCAACGCGGGCGGGCTGATCAGGAAGACCGCGAGCACCGGCAGGAGGAGCATCCACGGGCTGCGGGACTTGCCGTGTTCGTGGCCCTCGTGGGCGTGGGCCTCGTGGTCGTGTTCAGCGGTTCGGCCGGCGCGCAGGTCGCGGGCGATGGAGAACACCGCCAGCAGGATCATGACCGCGCCCGTGCCGATCAGCCACGGTTGCAGGGACTCCTTCACGTACCTCAGATACGTACCGCTCAGAGCCAGCTTCAGCAGAGCCCCGCCGAGCAGCACCAACAGGATGTTCTGCGTTTCCCGCCTCATAGGAACACCGCTCCCGCCGCCAACGCACTCGCGATCGCCACGACAAACGTCACCGGCGCGAACCGCGCCGCGAAACCCCGACCGAAGGTCCCCGCCTGCAACGCGATGAGCTTCACGTCCACAGCCGGACCGACCACCAGGAACACCAACCTCGGCAGCAGCGGCAACGCCGACATCGACACCGCGACGAACGCGTCCGCCTCGCTGCACAGCGCCAGCACCACCGCCAGCAGGGCCATCACCAGCACGCCGAGCACGATCTGCGCGCCCAGCGTCTCCATCCACTCCGCCGGCACCAGCACGTTGAACGCCGCCGCGAACACACCGCCGAGCACCAGGAACCCACCGGCCTCGACCAGGTCGTGCCGAGCGGTCTCCGCGAACACCACCCAGCGGGACGTGCCGTCACGATCCGGCAAGCGCCGCAGCGCGCGTTCGGCGATCCACTCCGCCTTGCCGAAGCGCACCCACAGCCAGCCCATGATCACGGCCGTCAGCAAGGAGCCCAGGAAACGGGCGGGCACCATCAAAGGCGCATCGCGGAACGCCACGGCGGTCGACACCAGGACGATCGGGTTCACCGCCGGCGCGGCCAGCAGGAACGACAGCGCGACCGCCGGGGCCACGCCCTGCTGCATCAAGCGGCGGGCGACCGGCACCGACGCGCACTCGCAGCCGGGCAGGGCCACGCCCGCCACACCCGCCACGGGCACGGCCAGCGCGGTCTTGCGGGGCAGCAGGCGGCGGAGGGTGGACGCGGGGACGAAGGCCGCGATCGCGCCGCTGATCAGGACACCGAGCACGAGGAACGGCAGGGCCTGCACGCACACCGCGACGAACACCGTGGACGCGGTGCGCAGGACGGGCGCGTCCAGAGCGGACACCAGCCAGTCCTGGAAGACCAGGGCGACCACGAGCACCACGCAGAGCACCTCGAGCGAGGTGACGCGCAGCTTCGGCGGGGTGCGGCGCGGGCGCGATCCCCGGATCTCGCCAGTGATTGTCACTTCCGAGATGATGCCAGGAACACCCCGCGCCGCCGAACCCCACCTATGTCGGGTTTTCGACATCCTCCCGGAGTTCGGCGATGGTCGACAAGACGTCCATCGCCGATCGCACCGGCAGCAGCGGCTCGACGACCGCCGACACGCCGCGGCCCTCGGCGATGACCTCCTCGGCCAGCGCCACGGCCTCGTCCCGCTCGTACGGGCCGCACACGAACGACGCCCACTCCTCGCCCGCGGACGCCTCGAACGTGATCGCCCAGGGCAAGCCCTCGACCTCGGAGTCGTCGTCCGGCTCGTACACCACCACGCCGCCCATCAGGCACCGCCCTCCGCGTTCGCCAGCAGCTCCGCGCGCAGCTGGGACGCCGTCGACACGACCAGCATGAGCAGGGTGCTCAGCGGTTCGGGTTTGAGACCTTCCGCGGGGAACGCGTACCGCAGGGTCACGTCCATCCCGCGCTCGGTGTGCACCACGCCGAGCGTGCCGAACAGGCCCTGACCGGCCCGTTCGGCGGCGGAGGAGGCCAGGTCGCGGTTCTCCGGCAGGTCCCACGCCACCACGCAGGTCAGGCTGAGCACGGTCAGGCCCTCGGCCAGCCGCATCGCCTGCACCGCGCACGGCACGTCGCCGTGCCGGAAGCTCAACGCGCCGTCGTCGTCGACGTGCACGTCGTGGAACAGCTCCAGCGCCTGGCGGGCGCCGGTGAGCAGCTCCGCGGTCACGGCGGCGTCCTCGTCGGTCACTCGGTCTCCTCCTCGGGCTTGTCCACCGCGCCGCCGAAGCGGCGGTCGCGCCGGGCGAACGCCTCGCACGCGTTCCACATGTCCCGGCGGTCGAAGTCGGGCCACAGGATGTCCTGGAACACCAGTTCCGCGTACGCCGACTGCCAGAGCAGGAAGTTCGACGTGCGCTGCTCGCCCGACGGGCGGATGAACAGGTCCACGTCCGGCATCTCCGGCTGGTACAGGAACCGGTTGACGGTCCGCTCGTCGACCTTCTCCGGGTTGATCTTGCCCGCCGCGGCCAGCCGCGCGATCTCGCGCGCCGCGTCGCCGATCTCGGCCCGGCCACCGTAGTTGATGCACATCGCGAGGTTGAGCACGTCGTTGTCCTTCGTGCGCTCCTCCGCGACCTCCAGCTCCTTGATGACGCTGCGCCACAGCCGGGGCCGGCGGCCCGCCCAGCGCACCCGGACGCCGAGTTCGTCCAGCTCGTCGGTGCGGTGGTGGATGACGTCGCGGCTGAAGCCCATGAGGAAGCGGACCTCCTCCGGGCTGCGCCGCCAATTCTCGGTGGAGAACGCGTACAGCGACAGCCACTTCACGCCCATCTCGATGGCGCCCTTGGCGGCCTCGACGACGACGGCCTCGCCGCGCTTGTGCCCCTCGATGCGGGACAGGCCGCGCTGGTTGGCCCACCGCCCGTTGCCGTCCATGACGATCGCGATGTGCTGCGGCACGAACTCGGCCGGGATCGCGGGCGGCGTGGCGCCGGAGGGGTGCGGTTCCGGGGGCTTGGGCACGCGCTGGACGCGTTCGACCCGCCGTCGGCGGAGCATGGGGGTCCTCTCGGGTTCGGGTGGGGACTGCGGCAGGCTATCCGTCCGCCAGCGGGGCTTTGCGCTCGACCAACGGCAGCGAGCGCAACTGCCGCTCGAGGTGCCACTGCAGGTGCGCGGCGACCAGGCCGCTGGCCTCGCGGCGAGGCCCGTTCGGGATGCCGTCGACGACGTCCCACTCGCCGTGCAGCAGCGCGCCGAGGAGGCGGAGGGTGTCCTGGTTGGGCTGGGCGCTGCCCGGCGGGCGGCAGTTGTGGCACACCAGCCCGCCCGCGTGCACGTTGAACGCGCGGTGCGGGCCGGGGTCGCCGCAGCGGGCGCACTCGTTGACCGCGGGTGCCCAGCCCGCGAACGCCATCGCCCGCATGAGGAACGCGTCGAGGATCAGGGACGGGTCCCGCTCCTTGGCCGCGAGCGCCCTCAACGCGCCCGTGACCAGCAGGTACAGCCGGAGGACCGGCTCGCCCTCCTCGGCGGTGAGCCGGTCGGCGGTCTCCAGCACCGCGCACGCCGCCGTGTACCGCTGGTAGTCGTCGACCAGGTCGACGTGGAAGGCGTCGAGGGTCTGCACCTGGGTCACCACGTCCAGCGACCGGCCCGGGTAGAACTGGACGTCCACGTGCCCGAACGGCTCCAGCCGGGCCCCGAACCGCGACGACGTCCGCCGCACGCCCTTGGCGACCGCGCGCACCTTGCCGTGCTTCTGGGTGAGCAGGGTGATGATCCGGTCCGCCTCGCCGAGCTTCTGCACCCGGAGGACCACGCCCGTGTCCCGGTACAGGTTGGCCATCAGAACCCGAGTCTACGGAGCTGCTTCGGGTCGCGCTGCCAGTCCTTGGCGATCTTGATGTGCAGGTCCAGGTACACGCGGGTGCCCAGCAGCTTCTCGATGTGCCGGCGCGAGGTGATGCCGACCTGCTTCAGGCGCTCGCCCCGGTGGCCCAGGATGATCGCCTTCTGGCTGGGGCGCTCCACGAAGACGTTGGCGTGGATGTCCACCAGGTCGTCCCGGCCCTCGCGGGGCAGCATCTCCTCCACCACGACGGCGATGGAGTGCGGCAGCTCGTCCCGCACGCCTTCCAGGGCGGCCTCGCGGATCAGCTCGGCGACCAGCGTCTGCTCGGGCTCGTCGGTCAGCTCGCCGTCCGGGTACAGCGGCGGCCCCTCGGGGAGCTTGCCCACGAGCAGGTCGGAGAGCGTGTCGACCTGGTAGCCGTCCTGGGCGGAGACCGGGATGAGGTCGGCGAACTCCATCACGTTCTGGAGGGCGAGGAGCTGTTCGGCTGTTTGCTGCTGGCTGACCAGGTCGGTCTTGGTGACGATGCCGATGACCGGGGTGCGCTTGGCGATCTTCTGGAGTTCCGCGGCGATGAACTTGTCGCCGGGCCCCACCTTCTGGTCGGCCGGGACGCAGAAGCCGACGACGTCCACCTCGGACCAGGTCTCCCGGACCAGGTCGTTGAGGCGCTGGCCGAGCAGGGTCCGGGGGCGGTGCAGGCCGGGGGTGTCGACGAGCACGAGCTGGCCGTCGTCGCGGTGCACGATGCCCCGGATGGTGTGCCGGGTCGTCTGGGGCTTGCTGGAGGTGATCGCGACCTTGGTCCCCACCAGCGCGTTGGTCAGCGTCGACTTGCCTGCGTTGGGCCGGCCGACGAAGCACGCGAACCCGGAGCGGTAACCATCCATCCCTCCATTGTCCCTGTGCCCCGCCGGCCCGCCGCGCCAACCCTCAGCCACGGTCGGGCGCGACCGCGCACCACTCGTCGCGGTCGAGCACGGCCAGGTAGCGGTCCACGACGCCGAACCCGTTCTTCAGCGTCGAACCGGCCAGAGCCGCCGCCATTGGGCGGCCGCAGCGATGTGTGTCGAACCGAGCGGCCGGCGCGGCGGCATCGGCGTCGCGGTCGTCGAAGTGCCGGGCGACGGGCGCACACGCCGGTGGTCGTGGTAGCTGAGCCGGGCCGGGCGGACTCGGTGCCGTCGGTCGTCGGGACACGGCTTGCCCATCAGCGGGCAGCGGAGGGTTGCTGCTTGGGCGGCGTGATCCGGTTCAGTTCCAGCACCTCGGGCATGGGGCCGCCGTTGCGGAGCCACTTCTCCAGGTCGTCCATGATCGCGTCGTGCAGGACGAAGCCCAGCCACACCGGCTTCGCGCCCGCCGGCTTCACCACGATCACGTTCGAGTTCTCACAGGCGTCCAGGCAGTCGGCGACCCGCAGGCGGACCGTCCCGCCCGACTGCGCCGCCACCTCCCGCAACCGCCGGAGCTGGGCCTCGTGGTCGTAGTCGGGGTGCTTCTTGGTGGTGCCGCAGCAGCAGCCGCGGCACACCGTGACGTAGTTGCGCAAGGTCAGACGGTCTCCACCAGGGCACCCGAGGCGTCGGCGCGCAGCACGGGAGCGGAAGCGGTCAGGTCGCGGACGGCGGACACCGAAGCCGGGTCCACCTCATCCGAAGCGGTCACCACGGCCGCCGCCTCCAGGCCCTCGGCGCCGCTGGAGACGGCCGCCGCCACAGCCGCCTGGAGAGCGGTGAGCTTCAGGGAAGGCAGGGCGACCGTCGTGGCGGCGTAGGTGCGGCCGTCGGTGTCGCGGACCGCCGCGCCCTCCGGAGCACCCGTGCGGGCGCGGGCGGACCTCGCCAGGGTGATGATCTTCTGGTCCTCGGGGTCTAGCTCACTCACCTTGGGTCCCCTCGTCGTCGTCAGCGCCTGCCACCGGGCGGACCAGCACCGTCGTGATCCGCATCCGCCCGCGTTCGTCCTTGCCGCCCTCGGCCCGCATCCGCAGGCCCGCGATCTCCGCCTCCGTGCCGGGCAGCGGCACCCGGCCCAGGCGCTGCGCCAGCAGCCCGCCCACGGTCTCCACCTCGTGGTCGTCCAGCTCGGTGCCGAACAGCGCGTCCAGGTCGTCCACCGGCAGCCGGGCGCTCACCCGCACCGAACCGTCCGTCAGGTGCTCCACCGGCGGCCGGTCGTCGGTGTCGGACTCGTCGGTGATCTCGCCGACGATCTCCTCCAGGATGTCCTCGATCGTCAGCAGACCCGCCGTGCCGCCGTACTCGTCCACCACGATCGCCAGGTGGTTGCGGGACAGCTGCATCTCGCGCAGCAGGTCCGCGATCGGCTTCGAGTCCGGGATGAACGACGCGGGCTTCATCACGTCCGCGACCACGGTCCCGTTCGGCTCCTCCGCCAGCGTCCGGCGCACCAGGTCCTTCAGGTTCACCACGCCGACGATGTCGTCCACGCTCTCGCCGATCACCGGCACCCGCGTGTACCCGGTGCGCAGCGACAGCGCCAACGCCTGCCGCACCGACTTGGTCTGCTCGATCCACACGATCTCGGTGCGCGGCACCATCACCTCGCGCGCGATGGTGTCACCCAGCTCGAACACCGAGTGGATCATCTCGCGCTCGCCCTCGTCCACGACGCCGCGCTCCTGCGCCATGTCCACCAGCTCGCGCAGCTCCACCTCGGACGAGAACGGCCCCTCGCGGAAGCCCTTGCCCGGCGTGATCGCGTTGCCCACCAGGATCAGCAGCCGCGACAACGGCCCCAGCACCCGCCCGAGCACCCGGATCGGCCCCGCCGCGATCAGGCTCACCGCGTACGGGTGCTGCCGGCCCAGGGTCCGCGGGCCGACGCCGACCAGCACGTACGACACGACCAGCATGCTCAGCCCGGCGACCAGCACCGCCACCCAGCCGGTCTCGATCGACCGCAGGCACACCACGGTCACCAGCACCGTCGCCGACAGCTCGCAGCCCAGCCGCAGCAACAGCAGCAGGTTGACGTGCCGCGGCCGGTCCGCCAGCACCTGGATCAACTGCCGCGCGCCCGCCCGGCCCTGCCGCAGCAACGCCTCGACGCGCGCCCGCGACACCGTGCCCAGCGCCGCGTCCGCGCCCGCGAACACGCCCGCCGCCAGCACCAGCGCCACGGCCAGGACGACGAGGCTGGTGGAGTCCCCGATCACCACGGCCCCCGCGTCAGGCGCCCGGGTCGGGCCTGCCGGACTCGTCGGAGTCCTCCAGGCCCACCGCCCCGAGCAGCTTGGAGTCCGCCTCGCGCTGCGCCGACTTCCGCTCGGCCTCGGCGGTGGCCGTGCGGAAGTCGCCCAGGATGCGGTTCTGGAGGGTGAACATCTCCCGCTCCTCCGCGGGCTCGGCGTGGTCGTAGCCCAGCAGGTGCAGCACGCCGTGCACGGTCAGCAGGTGCAGCTCGTCCAGCAGGCTGTGGCCCGCCTTCTTGGCCTGGTCCTTGGCGAACTCCGGGCACAGCACGATGTCCCCGAGCAGCGCCGGACCCAGGCCCGTCGCGTCCGGGCGGCGGGCCGAGTCCAGCTCGTCCATCGGGAAGGCCATGACGTCGGTCGGGCCGGGCAGGTCCATCCAGCGCTGGTGCAGGTCGGCCATCACGTCCAGCTCCACCAGCAGGACGGACAGCTCCGCCAGCGGGCTGACACCCATCCGGTCCAGCGCGAATCGGGCGGCGGCGACGATGGACGGCTCGTCCACGGTCACGCCCGACTCGTTCGCGATCTCGATGCTCACGGCGCCTATCGTCCCCGCCGGTGCCCCCGGGACCGCGCACCGGGTCCGGCGTGGCTCTGCCGGTCTTGCCCGAGGTCGCGCTCGTCCTGCTCGACCTGCCACTTCTCGTAGGCGTCGACGATGTCCGCGACCAGCCGGTGGCGGACGACGTCGTTGCTGGTCAGGACGGAGAAGTGGACGTCCTCGACGCCTTCGAGGATGTCCTTGACGACCTTGAGCCCGGACCGCTGCCCGCCGGGCAGGTCGACCTGGGTGATGTCGCCGGTCACCACGATCTTGGAGCCGAAGCCCAGTCGGGTGAGGAACATCTTCATCTGCTCGGGCGTGGTGTTCTGCGCCTCGTCAAGGATGATGAAAGCATCATTAAGCGTTCTGCCGCGCATATAAGCCAAGGGCGCGACCTCGATCGTGCCGGCCTGGGTGAGGCGCGGGATGGACTCCGGGTCGACCATGTCGTGCAGCGCGTCGTACAGGGGGCGCAGGTACGGGTCGATCTTCTCGTACAGGGTGCCCGGCAGGTAGCCCAGTCGCTCGCCCGCCTCGACCGCCGGTCGGGTCAGGATGATGCGGTTGACCTGCTTGGCCTGCAACGCCTGCACGGCCTTCGCCATCGCCAGGTACGTCTTGCCGGTGCCCGCCGGACCGATGCCGAACACGACGGTGTTCTTGTCGATCGCGTCCACGTAGTGCTTCTGGTTCAGCGTCTTGGGGCGGATCGTGCGGCCGCGGCGGGAGATGATGTCCAGGCTCAGCACCTCGGCGGGCGACTCGCCGGTGCCCGCGGACAGCATCGCCACCGTGCGGCGGACCGTGTCCGGACCGACCTCCTGGCCCCGGCTGGCCAGCGTCACCAGCTCGGAGAACACCCGCTCCGCGAACGCCACGTCGGCAGGCTTGCCGGAGAGGGTGACCTCGTTGCCGCGCACGTGCACGTCGGCGTCGAGCAGGTCCTCGGCGAGCCGGAGGTTCTCGTCGCGCGAACCGAGCAGGGCGAGCACCGCACCGTCGGGCACGGCGAACTTGGACTGGGCGTCTGCCGCGGCGCCTGCCTGCGGCGTGGTGTCTGCGGTGTCGGCCACGTGGCCTCGGGCCTGCTTCCTGCGCGTTCGCGCCGAACTCGGTGTACTTGACCTACCGCCGTCGATGCTAGCCGCCGGCACCGACAGTCCGCACCGGAGTAAGAAACCGGTGGACGGCACCGGTGTACTCGTCGGTGTGACCGTTCTGCGCACCCTGACCTCGGCCGACGTGCCCGCGTGCCTGGCCCTCGCCGCCGACCGGGACTGGCCGCCGGAGGAGGCGAAGTGGCGTTTCCTGCTGCGGGTCGGCACCGGCTTCGGGCTGTTCGACGGCCCGCGCCTGGTCGGCACGACGATCATCACCCGGTTCGGTGACGAGCACGCGGCGGTGAGCATGGTGCTCGTGGCCCCGTCGCACGGCCGGCGCGGGTTGGGGCGGCGGCTGGTCGAGCACGCCCTGGGGCACGCGGGGACCCCGGTGGCGTCGCTGTTCGCGACCCCGTTCGGCAAGCCGTTGTACGAGAGGTTGGGTTTCCGGTCGGTCGGCGTGGTGGCGGGCCACTTCGGCACCCTGGACGTGCCGCGGTCGGGCGTGAGCGTCCCGGTGGAAGACCGGGACCACCTGGTGAAGCTCGACGCGGCGGTGTTCGGGGCGGACCGGTCGGCGATGTGGGAGTCGTACTTCGACTTCGCGCGGGAGGTGCGGGTGTCGCCGGACGGGTTCGCCGCGTCCTGGCGCAACACCGACCGGCTCATGCTCGGCCCGATCGTCGCCGGGTCGCTCGCCGAGGCGAAAGCCCTGATCAGCGACGTGGCCGACGGCCCTTCCCGGGTGGACGCGGGCGACCCGGCGCTGCGGGCGTGGCTGACCGAGCACGGGATGCCGGCCCGGTTCGAGGTGGACCTGATGGTGCGCGGCGAGTTCAGCGGCGCCCGGGAACGGCTGTGGGCGCCGCTGATGCAGGCGCTCGGCTAGGCGGGCACCGGGTCAGGCGAGGGCGCCGAGCTTGCGGCCGCCGAGCAGGTGCAGGTGGGCGTGGAAGACGGTCTGGCCGGCGTCCGCGCCGGTGTTGAACAGCAGCCGGTAGCCGCCGTCGGTGACGCCCTCGGCCTCGGCCACCTCGCCGGCGGCGCGGAACAGGTCGTCCAGCACGCCCGGCGCGGCCTTGACCAGGGAGACCGCGTCCGGCGAGTGCAGCTTGGGCACCAGCACGACGTGGGTCGGGGCCTGCGGCGAGATGTCGCGGAACGCCGTGGTCGTCTCGGTCTCGTGGACGATGGTCGCCGGGATCTCGCCCTGGACGATGCGGCAGAACAGGCAGTCGGAGGACATGCCGGGCAGGCTAGCGGGCCAGGCGCAGCGCGGCGTCCCGGCAGACCGCCCACGCCGGGTGACCGGCCTCGATCAGCTCCATGTGCCCGACGCCGGGCAGCACGACCAGTTCCGCCCCGCTCGACGCCGCGAAGGCCTCGCTCTGCGCCACGGGCACGTCCTCGTCGTCGGTGCCGTGCACGAGCACCATCGGCTTGGCGATGGGCAGCAGGGCCGCCGGCGAGGCGTCGGCGTAGAAATCGGGCACTTCCTCGGGCGTCCCGCCGAGCAGTTCGGCGGCGCGCCGGGTGATCTGCGGGTGCTGGAGGAAGTCGAGGACCCCGGCCTGCGCGACCGCACCGACCACGCGCGGGTGCCGGGCCGCCGCCCACACGGCCAGGTGGCCGCCCGCCGAGTGGCCCAGCGTCACCACGTCGGCGTCCAGGGCGTCGATGGCGGCCAGCACGTCCTCGCCGGTCGCGGGCCACCCGCCGTCGCCGTCCACCCGCCGGTATTCGACGTTGAACGCGGTCACGCCGTGCGCCGCCAGATCGGCGGCGAGAGGGCGGCCGAGTTCGAGTCCGTAGCGCTGGTGCCAGAAACCGCCGTGGATGACGACGACAACGGGAAACGAATCGCCGCCAGCCGGTGACGACAATTCACCGAACTGGCTCGCGTGAGTTCCGTAGGAGATGCGCCGCAAGGTGAAAACCCCTCCACACAAAAAAGGGGCCGCGTCGCGATGGGACCTGGGGGTCGCCCCACCGCGACGCGGCGACGCCGGACCGAGGGGGGAGGTGTCCGGCGAGTCTGCTCTGAAGGGCCGAATCCGACTAGACCAATGCAACCCCTCAGGCCATGAGAGTAACCCCTAAATCCGGTGTTCGCCAGAAGAACGCAATGCCCGTCACCGCCAGCGATCGGTCAGCACACCCAGCGCACCCAAAGCCACCGCGGCGGCCGTGGAAGCTCGCAGAACGGTAGGGCCCAGTCGCACAACGTGCGCGCCTGCCTGCGTCAACGCCTTCAGCTCTTCTTCAGCGATGCCGCCCTCGGGTCCGACGACGAGCAGCACGTCACCCTCACTGGGGAGGTCGACGGTGCCGATGCCGGCGGTGGCCGACTCGTGCAAAACCAATGCAACAGTCGAGGACTCCACCAGACGGACCAACCCCGGTGTGCCGACGGGCTCGCCGACCTCCGGCACCCGTGCCCGTCGGGCCTGCTTCGCGGCTTCCCGCGCGGTGGCGCGCCAGCGTTCCAACGCCTTCGCGCCCCGCGGCCCGTCGTCCCACTTGGTGATGCAGCGCGACGCCTTCCAGGGCACCACACCGTCCACGCCGGCCTCGGTGGCCAGTTCGACGGCCAGCTCACCCCGGTCGCCCTTGACCAGCGCCTGCGCCACCACGACCCGCGGCGACGGCTCGGGCACCACCCAGCGCTCGACCACGGACAGCCGCAGCGAGTCCTTCAACGCCTCGGTGACCAGGCACCGCACCTGCGCGCCGGACCCGTCGGACAGCACCAGCTCCTCCCCCGCGCGCAACCGGCGCACGGTGGCGGCGTGCCTGCCCTCCGGACCGTCCAGGACGGCCTCGGACCCGGAGGGCAGCGCGGCGACCAGGAAGACCGGCAGCGTCACCGGTGCCCGCGCCCGGAGCGCAGCCGCGAGAACAGCCCGCCGCCGCCCTTGCCGTTGTGGGCCAGCGACGGCTCCTCCTCGCCGCGCGCCACGGCCAGCTCCCGCAGCAGCTCGGTCTGGCGGGCGTCGAGCTTGGTCGGCACCACGACCTCCAGGTGGACGTGCAGGTCGCCCCGCCCGTCGACCCGGCCGCTGGAGCGCAGCCGCGGCATGCCCCGGCCGGTCAGCACCAGCTCGGTGCCCGGCTGGGTGCCCGGCTCGATCTCCAGCTCTTCCTCGCCGTCCAGGGTCTGCAGCGGCAGGACCGCGCCCAGCGCTGCGGTGGTCATCGGGATGCGGACCGAGCAGTGCAGGTTCACGCCGTCCCGCTCGAACACCTCGTGCGGGATCTCCTCGACCTCGACGTACAGGTCACCGGCCGGACCGCCGCCCGAGCCGACCTCGCCCTGGCCGGCGAGCCGCACCCGCATGCCCTCGGCGACACCGGGCGGGATCTGCACGGAGATCGTGCGCCGCGACCGGACCCGGCCCTCGCCCGCGCACTGCCGGCACGGGTCCGGGATGACCTCGCCGAACCCACGGCACACCGGGCACGGCCGGGCCGTCACCACCTGGCCCAGGAACGAGCGCTGCACCGACTGCACCTCGCCGCGCCCGCCGCAGGTGTCGCAGCGCACCGGGGACGTGCCGTCGGCGCAGCCGCTGCCCGTGCAGACGTCGCACAGGATGGCCGTGTCGACGGTCAGCTCCCGCGACGCGCCCGCCGCGCACTCCTCCAGCGTCATGGCCAGGCGGATCAGCGCGTCCGAACCCGGCTGCACCCGGCTGCGCGGACCCCGCGAACTGCCGCCGGCCGCGCCGAAGAACGCGTCCATGATGTCGCCGAGACCGAACCCCGCGCCCGCGAACGGGTCGCGCATGCCGCCGCCGCCCGGCTCCAACGGGTCGCCGCCCAGGTCGACGACCTGCCGCTTCTTCGGGTCGGACAGCACCTCGTAGGCGGCCGTCACCTCCTTGAAGCGGGCCTCCTCGTTGGGGTTGACGTCCGGGTGCAGCTGGCGCGCGAGCTTGCGGTAGGCGCGCTTGATCTCCTCGGGCGTCGCGTTCTTGGAGACCCCGAGCGTGCCGTAGTAGTCCCTCGCCACCGTGTGTCCTCCTGCGGGCGCGCGTGGATCACGCGCTCGCTCGCTTGCGAAACGTCTTGTGCGCCTTCGGTGTTCCCGGCTCAGCTGGAGGTGAGGATCTCCCCGACGTACCCGGCGACCGCGAGCACGGCCGCCATCGTCCCCGGGTAGTCCATCCGCGTCGGACCCACCACTCCCATGCCCCCGAGCAGCTTGTCCCGGCTGCCGTAGCCGATGGACACGACCGAGGTGCTGCGCATCTCGGCCGCCTCGTTCTCCTCGCCGATGTGCACCAGGACCGTGCCGGGGTCGCGGGCCGCGGCCAGCAGCTTCAGCACCACGACCTGCTCCTCCAGCGCCTCCAGCACCTGGCGCAGCGAACCGGGGAAGTCTGCCACGTTGCGGGTGAGGTTCGCGGTGCCACCCAGCACCAGTCGCTCTTCCGGGTGCTCGACCAGGGATTCGATCAGCACGGTGCTCACCCGCGTCACCGCGTCGCGCAGCTCGGCGGGCGCGTGGTCGGGCAGCTGGGCGACCTCGGCGGAGGCGTCCGCCAGGCGCTTGCCGACCATCGCCCCGTTGAGCAGGGCGCGCATGCGGGCGACGTTCTCCTCGGTGATGACGTCCCCGAGGTCGACGCTGCGCTGGTCCACGCGGCCGGTGTCGGTGATGAGCACCAGCATCAGCCGGGCGGGTGTGATGGCGAGCACTTCCAGGTGCCGCACGGTGGACCGGCTCAGCGTCGGGTACTGGATGACCGCGACCTGCCGGGTGAGCTGGGCGAGCAGGCGCACGCTGCGGCGCAGGACGTCGTCGAGGTCGTAGGCGCCGTCGAGGAAGCTGCGGATGGCCCGGCGCTCGGGGGAGGACAGCGGCTTGACCTCGCTGAGCCGGTCGACGAACAGCCGGTAGCCCTTGTCCGTGGGCACGCGGCCGGCGCTGGTGTGCGGCTGCGTGATGTACCCGTCCTCTTCGAGGGCGGCCATGTCGTTGCGCACGGTCGCACTGGAGACGCCCAGGTTGTGCCGCTCGACCAGCGCTTTCGACCCGACGGGCTCCTGGTTGGAGACGTAGTCGGCGACGATGGCGCGCAACACCTCGAACCGGCGCTCATCCGCGTTCACGCGCGTCACCTCCACATCGACGACCTGCTTCACCTCGAGTTTACGGAGCTGGGACGACTCATAGGGAAACTGTGTGATGTGCGTTCGGCCGCGCGATCCCGGGGATCAGGTGAGGCGGCGGACCACGGCGTCGGCCAGCAGGCGGCCCCGGTTGGTCAGCACGCACCGGCCCTCCGCGAACGCCGTCTCCGAAAGCAGCCCGTCCCGCACGGCGATCTTCGCCTCGGCCCGCCCGGACTCGTCCAGGACGTCCACGGGCAGGCCGGAAGCCAGGCGCAGCTCCAGCAACACCCGCTCGACCCGCCGGTCCTCCTCCGACAGCACCTCCCGACCGGCCGCCGGGGACGTGCCCGAAGCCAGCAACGACGCGTACTTGGCCGGGTGCTTCACGTTCCACCACCGCACCCCGCCCACGTGGCTGTGCGCACCCGGACCCGCACCCCACCAATCAGCGCCCTGCCAGTACAGGACGTTGTGGCGGCACTCCGAAGCCTCCGAAGCCGCCCAGTTCGACACCTCGTACCAGCGCAACCCCCGCGCGGTCATGGCGGCGTCGATCAGTTCGTACTTGTCCGCCAGCACGTCGTCGTCGGGCATGGGCAGCTCACCGCGCCGCACCCGCCGCGCCAGCGCCGTCCCCTCCTCCACGATCAGCGCGTACGCCGACACGTGGTCCACGCCCGCCGAACCCACCGCGTCCAGCGACGCCTTCAGGTCGTCAGCCGACTCGCCCGGCGTCCCGTAGATCAGGTCCAGGTTCACGTGGTCGAACCCGGCCGCCCGCGCCTCCCGAGCGGCCGCGACCGGGCGGCCGGGGGTGTGGACGCGGTCGAGCACCGCCAGGACGTGCCGGGCCGCCGACTGCATGCCCAGGGACACCCGCGTGTAACCAGCGTCACGGATGGCCGCGAAGAACTCCGGCGAGGTCGACTCCGGGTTGGACTCCGTAGTGACTTCCGCATCACCCGCGAGCCCGAAGGACGAGCGGACGGCGTCCAACACCGACGCCAGACCGGACGACCCGAGCAGTGACGGTGTGCCACCACCCACGAACACGGTGTCCACCGGCGGGGGACCGCCCAGCACCCCCGCGGCCAGGTCCAGCTCGCGCCGCAAGCCCTCCAGCCAGGACTCCGGCGAGGCGGAAGTGCCCAGCTCACCGGCGGTGTAGGTGTTGAAGTCGCAGTAGCCGCAGCGGGTCGCGCAGAACGGCACGTGCACGTAGAGACCGAACGGGCGGGTGCCCAGACCCGCCAGGGCGGTCACGGGCAGTGAGCCGTCCGGGGGTGCGGGATCGCCGGTCGGCAGAGCGGAGGGCATGGCCCCATCCTCCCACCTGGCGGGTCCGCGGACCCCGTCCCACCATGCGGATGGCGGTGGACCACGGGGTGGACGCGTGGCACGCTGCAAACCATGACGTCGAACGGAGTGCGCCTGGTGGTCCGCCGCCACGTGGACTTCCGTCGTGTTTCCAGCGCGATGTGCCGCCGCTCGGCATAGCCCGCGCCCGACTCATGTTCCCGTCGGCGCCGGGTGCGCTGACGAGACCCCCACCACGGAACCACCGGGACTCGCACGCGCACCAGCGCCCCGAAACCCGGAGGACGAGATGGTCCCCCCGACGACGACACCCCCGCGCCCGAAGCAGCGCCGGGGTGAGGGGCAGTGGGCGCTGGGCTACCGCGAGCCGCTGAACCCCAACGAGCGGAGCAAGAAGGACGACAACCCGCTCAACGTCCGGTCTCGGATCGAGAACATCTACGCGCACCGCGGGTTCGACTCGATCGACCCCGCCGACCTGCGGGGCCGGTTCCGCTGGTACGGCCTCTACACCCAGCGCAAGCCCGGCATCGACGGCGGCCGCACGGCCACCCTCGAACCCGAAGAGCTGGACGACGAGTACTTCATGCTGCGCGTCCGCATCGACGGCGGGCGCCTCACCACGAGCCAGCTCGCGCTGATCGGCGAGCTGTCCCAGACCTACGCCCGGGACACCGCCGACATCACCGACCGGCAGAACGTCCAGTACCACTGGATCCGCATCGAGGACGTCCCCACCATCTGGCAGAAGCTGGAGGCGGCGGGCCTGACCACGATGGAGGCCTGCGGCGACAGCCCGCGCGTCGTGCTCGGCTCGCCGGTCGCGGGCATCGCCGAGGACGAGGTGATCGACGGCACGCCCGCGATCGACGAGATCCTGCGCCGCTACATCGGCGACCCGCGCTACTCCAACCTGCCGCGCAAGTTCAAGTCCGCGATCTCCGGCCTGCCGGACGTGGCGCACGAGATCCACGACGTGGCGTTCGTCGGCGTCGACCACCCCGAGCACGGCCCCGGCTTCGACCTGTGGGTCGGCGGCGGCCTGTCCACCAACCCGATGATCGCCAAGCGGCTGGGCACGTGGGTGCCGCTGGACGAGGTGCCGGACGTGTGGGAGGGCGTGATCAGCGTCTTCCGCGACTACGGCTACCGGCGGCTGCGGCACCGGGCGCGGATCAAGTTCCTGGTCGCCGACTGGGGCCCGGAGAAGTTCCGCCAGGTGCTGGAGGACGAGTACCTCAAGCGCAAGCTGATCGACGGCCCCGCGCCCGAGGTGCCCGAGGTCCCGCGCGACCACATCGGCGTGCACAAGCAGAAGGACGGCCTGTACTACGTGGGCGCGGCCCCGATCGCGGGCCGGGTCACCGGGTCCACGCTGGTCGAGGTGGCCAAGGTGGTCGAGCGGGCCGGGTCCACCCGGGTCCGGTTGACGCCGCAGCAGAAGCTGGTCGTGCTGGACGTGCCGGAGTCGGAGGTCAAGGCGCTCCAGGCGGACCTGGCGAAGCTGGGGCTGCAGACCGAGCCGTCGCCGTGGCGGCGCGGGGTCATGGCGTGCACCGGCATCGAGTTCTGCAAGCTCGCGATCGTCGAGACCAAGGCCCGCGCGGTGGACCTGGTGTCCACGCTCGAAGCTCGACTGGCGGACATCGTCGATGGCGTCACCGCCCCGATCTCGGTGCACATCAACGGCTGCCCGAACTCGTGCGCCCGCATCCAGACCGCGGACATCGGGCTCAAGGGCCAGATCGTCACCGACGCCGACGGCAACCAGGTCGAGGGCTTCCAGGTGCACCTGGGCGGCGGGCTGGGCCTGGACGCCGGGTTCGGCCGGAAGCTGCGCGGCCACAAGGTGACCGCCGCGGAGCTGTCCGGGTACGTCGAGCGGGTGGTGCGCAACTTCGTGGCGCAGCGCAAGGACGACGAGCGGTTCGCCCAGTGGGTCGCCCGCGCCGACGAGGCTGATCTCAAGTGAGCGAACGAGCCACTCCCTTCTACTGCCCGTACTGCGGCGACGAGGACCTGCGTCCTCAAGAGGAGCCGAGCTACTCGTGGCTCTGCGCCTCGTGCCGCCGTGTTTTCACCGTCAAGTTCGTGGGCCTAAATCTTCCGCGTGAGGCCTGCCTGCAGGGCCGAACCGTAGACACGGAGGTTCAGCGATGACCGCCCCCACCAGGGTCGAGGAACTGAAGGTGATCGCCGAGGCCGCCTCGGTGGAACTGGCCGACGCCACCGCCGAGGAAGCCCTCGCGTGGGTCGCCCGCACGTTCGGCGACAGCTGGATCGTCGCGTCGAACATGCAGGACGCCGTGCTGGTCGACCTGGCCACCAAGGTGAAGCCGGACGTGGACGTGCTGTTCCTGGAGACCGGCTACCACTTCGCGGAGACCATCGGCACCCGCGACGCGGTGGACCTGGTCTACCCGGAGGTGCGGATCGTCAACGCCGCGGCCGAGCAGTCGGTGGCCGACCAGGAAGCCGAGTTCGGGCTGCTCAACCGGACCGACCCGAACCGCTGCTGCCACCTGCGCAAGGTGATCCCGTTGCAGCGCACGCTGAAGGACTACGACGCGTGGGTCACCGGCGTGCGCCGCGTGGACGCGCCGACCCGGGCGAACACGCCGATCGTGCAGTGGGACGACCGCAACGGGCTGGTGAAGGTCAACCCGATCGCGCCGTGGTCGGACGAACAGTTCAACGCCTACATCGCCGAGCACGGGATCCTGGAGAACCCGTTGGTGCAGGAGGGCTACCTCTCCATCGGGTGCGCCCCGTGCACCTCGAAGCCGCTGCCGGGCCAGGACGCGCGCAGTGGCCGCTGGGCCGGTACTTCGAAGACGGAATGCGGGTTGCACGGATGAGCGTGGGCACAGCTCTGGACACGTTGGGACGCCTGGAATCCGAGGCGATCCACATCTTCCGCGAGGTCGCGGGCGAGTTCGACCGGCCGGTGATCCTGTTCTCCGGCGGCAAGGACTCGACCCTGCTCCTCCACCTGGCCGTGAAAGCGTTCTGGCCCGCGCCGGTTCCCTTTCCCCTCCTACATGTCGATACCGGACACAACTTCCGGGAAGTCATCGACTTCCGGGACCGCACGGTCGAGAAGTACAACCTCCGGCTGGAAGTGGCCAGCGTCCAGGACTACATCGACGACGGAAGGCTTTCCGAGCGCCCTGACGGCACCCGGAACCCCTTGCAGACGGTGCCTTTGCTGGACGCGATCACCAACCACAAGTTCGACGCCGTGTTCGGCGGCGGGCGCCGTGACGAGGAACGCGCCCGCGCGAAGGAGCGCATTTTCAGCCTGCGCAACGCCTTCGGCCAGTGGGAGCCGCGGCGGCAGCGTCCCGAATTGTGGAACCTCTACAACGGGAGGCACCGCCCGGGGGAACATGTGCGGGTATTCCCGCTCTCCAACTGGACCGAGCTGGACGTCTGGCACTACATCGCGCGGGAGGGGATCGAATTGCCGTCGATCTACTACGCGCACCAGCGCGAGGTGTACCTGCGCGACGGGATGTGGCTGGCGGAAGGCCCGTGGGGCGGCCCGCGCGAAGGCGAGCAGCTCGTGAGCAAGACCGTGCGGTACCGGACCGTCGGGGACGGTTCGTGCACGGGTGCGGTGGAGTCGGACGCGGCGGACATCGAGGCGGTCATCGCGGAGGTGGCCGCGTCGCGGTTGACCGAGCGCGGTGCGACC
>NZ_JAPSLK010000123.1 GCF_031180885.1 Saccharothrix sp. | reverse complement strand
TGATGGTGCTCTCTGAAATGGGCCAGCCCCGCTCTTGTTAGTTCCCCAGTCGGGTGTCCTTCCGGCGCGTCGTTTGCGCTGGTCAGTTGCTTCCGGGCGACGGTCTTGGTGTTGGTCACCGTGGACCGTTCGGCTGGAGGTTGGATGCTCTCGCTGGAGGAGGACGTGGAGGCGCAGGCGCTGCGCGAGCAGGGTTGGTCGATCTCGGCGATCGCCCGTCATCTGAAGCGGGACCGCAAGACGATCCGGCGTTACCTGGCGGGCGAGGTTGTCCCGGGCCGCCGGCGGCGGTCGGCGGTGGACCCGTTCGAGCCGTTCGTGGCGTACTGCCGGGCGCGGTTGGTCGACGATCCGCATCTGTGGGCCTCGACGCTGCTCGACGAGATCACCGAACTGGGTTACGGCGGCGGGTACTCCACCTTCACCCGGGCGTTGCGCCGTCACCGGCTGCGACCGCACTGCGAACCCTGCCAGGCGACCAGGGGTCGTGACGTCGCGATCATCACCCACCCGGCCGGCGAGGAGACTCAGTGGGACTGGGTCGAGCTGCCCGACCCGCCCGCCGCCTGGGGCCTGGGCCGGCACGCGCATCTGCTGGTCGGGGCGTTGGCGCACTCGGGTCGGTGGCGGGCGGTGCTGGCCGAGTCGGAGGACTTCCCGCACCTGGTCGAGGCGCTGGACGCGGTGGTGCGCAAGCTGGGCGGGGTGACCCGGGTCTGGCGGTTCGACCGGATGGCCACGGTTTGCTCGCCGGGGTCGGGGCGGATCACGGCGGTGTTCGCCCAGGTGGCCAAGCACTATGGAGTCCGGTCGGTGGTCTGTCCGCCTCGGCGGGGCAACCGCAAGGGCGTGGTGGAGAAGGCGAACCACTCCGCCGCGCAGCGCTGGTGGCGCACGTTGGCCGACGACGTCACCCTCGCGGCGGCGCAGGCCGGCGTCGACCGACTGGCCGGGAAGCTGGACGGCCGTCGCCGGGTCCGCGACGGGCAGCGCACGACGGTCGCCGAGCTCGCGGCCGGGGAGCAGTTGCGCATGGCCCCGACGGCGGCGTTCCCGGCCGAGTTCGACGTCCCCCGCGTGGTCACCCCGCAAGCCCTGGTGGCGTTCCGGGGCAACGCCTACTCGGTCCCACCGGGACTGGCCGGAGCGCAGGTCCAGGTCCGGCACAGGCTCGGGGCGGACAGCCTGCGGATCGTGACCGCGCGGGGCGCCACGGTCGCGGTCCACCGGCGGGCGGTCGACGGCGCGGGTCTGGTCGTCCGCGACGAGGGCCACGTGGTCGCGCTGGAACGCGCCGTGCTCGCCGGTTCCAGCACCGACAGGCCCTGCACCCACAAGACGCGCCGTCCGCCCTCGGCGGTGGCGTTGGCCGAGGCGGCCAAGCTGCGCGGCCTTCCCGCGACCGGGCCCGCGGCCCACGTCGTGATCGACCTGTCCACCTACGCGGCCACCGCCGCCCGACTCCACACCGCACCAACCTATGAGGACGAGGAGTGACACCGTTGTCCACCGACACCAAGACCGGACCCCAAGTCAGCGAGGCCCGCCGCTACCAACAACTGCGCGGGCACCTGTCCTACCTGAAACTGGAGACCGCCGCCGAGGCTCTGCCCCGCATCCTGGACCAGGCCCGCACCGAGAACCTGTCGCTGACCGCAGCCCTGGAGCGACTGCTGGAGATCGAGGTCAACGCCACCGAGGAACGGCGCCTGTCCTCCCGGCTGCGCTTCGCCTGCCTGCCGGACCCCTGGACGCTGGCGGACTTCGACTTCGCCGCCCAGCCCGGCGTCGACGAGAAGCTGATCCGGGACCTGGCCACGCTGCGGTTCCTGGACGACGCCTCCAACGTCCTGCTGGTCGGCCCGCCGGGAGTCGGGAAGACGATGCTGGCCACCGCGCTCGCGCGGGGCGCGGCCGAGGCCGGCAACCGGGTCTACTTCACCACCGCGGCCGACCTGGCCGCCCGTTGCCACAAGGCCGCCGTCGAAGGGCGCTGGTCCTACTGCATGCGCTTCTTCGCAGGCCCCAAACTGCTGGTGATCGACGAACTCGGCTATCTCCCGTTGCCCGGTGACGGGGCCTCGGCGTTGTTCCAGGTGATCAACCAGCGCTACCTGAAAAGCTCGACGATCTTGACGACGAACGTCGGAATCGCCGACTGGGCAACGGCTTTCGGTGACGCCACCGTCGCCGCCGCGATGCTCGACAGACTACTTCACCGCGCCGCCGTGGTCGGCATCGACGGACCTTCCTACCGGCTGCGTTCCCATCAGTCCACTTCGGACAAGCTACGCAAGGCGGTGAACCATGCCGGCTGAGCCCGTCACCAAGACCTGCCCCATCTGCTGGGAGACCTTCACCGCCACCGGCCGCCAGGCCCGTCACCGCGTCTACTGCTCCAAGCGCTGCAAGAGCACAGCCGCCGGGCGACGCGAACGCGGCGAGTTCGTCCCCGAAACCCGAGTCGTCGGTGGCGGCCCGACGCCGGCGGGCACACCCATGCAGCCGGCGCTCGTCGAACACCTCCCACAACCCGCCGCGCACCGCGAATGCCCCCACTGCGGCGGACCCGTCACCATCGTCGCCCTGCTCACGACACCCGAGGCAGCCCGGCCCCAGATGCCCATCGCAGCACCCGATGGAGTGATCCCACTCCGTCGCTGATCGCGGTTACGCTCCAACCGCCGGCTGGGGAACTTCACAGAGCATGGCTGGCCCTTTTCGCAGAGCGCCATCA
>NZ_JAPSLK010000089.1 GCF_031180885.1 Saccharothrix sp. | reverse complement strand
CCGCACCAGCGGCAACCGTTGGGACTGGGTATCGGATCGACGTCGCTGCCCTGCATCACATCACCCCTTCCGTCCAGGTAGTTGTACCCGAGGGGTACGACATTTTCGGCGCTCACGGCCGGATGCCGGCCGGTCGGCTTGCGGAGGACCGAAGGCGCTGCGATGCATGCTGATCCGGACGGGATCGATAGAAAATCGATAGAAAATGGGGCACACCCTCTACTCGCTAGTGCCCGTCCAGGCGCGGTCATGGTCGCCCATGGCGGGCGACACAGGTCCTGATGGTGTCCACCTGCACCGGGTCGATGCCGTTCACGCCCCTGCCAGCGAGGACCCGAGCCGCCGCAGAGGAGCACACCCCCGACGCCTGTCGTCCGGGCCGTGCGGAACAGCCAGCCCAGCCGCAGGGCGACGTCGTGGTCGGCGACCGCCAACGCCCCCCGACCGGCACACCGCGCCCCGATCGACATAAATGCAGGGCGCGCGACATCGACTTCGAAGCACTCGACAAGCAAATCCTCGCCTTGTTCGACCACCATCGACTCGCTCGAGCCACGTGAGCACGGCTGGTTTGGTGCCGTGGAGACGACCGGCGGTGAGGTGACTCTGGCGTACCTGGGCGAGCCGATCGTGCCGCCTGCGCGGGAAGTGGCCCGCTTCGCCCAGCGATTGCTAAGCGGCGAGCTTCCCGGAGAACCGCGGCCACCGGCTCGGCGCACCGCACCCCCGGCCGAGCTGCGGTCGTTGTGGGGAGTCCGCGGTCCCTGACTCCGCCGGCAACGGCACCGCACCCAGATGACCACCACAGAACCCAGGTTCCGCGGTTCAGCCGTCGCCTTCCTTCTTGTTCTTCTCCTCTTCCTTTTCCTTCTTCCTCTTCTCGTCCTCCTTGCCGCCGCCCTCCAAGCGTTGCGAGGACACCAGTTCGTCCGCGTCGATCAGCAGCCCGCCGTCACGCTCGATCAACCGGAGCTGGTGGGTTTCCCGCATCCAACCGCGTTCTTCGGCTTCGTACTCGAGACCGACGGTGACCGTGTCCGGGCCGGTCGCCTGCGGCGGTGAGGAGACGCGCAGTTTCTTGACCCGCTTCCAAAACTCGTCGTACTGGTCGCGGCCCTGGGCCTGGACCCTGGGTCCCAGCCGTGCCCACGCGCCCTCTGTGTCGGCGGGCAGCAGCGCGTAGTAGTCGGCCACCGCCCGCTGGAGCCGCTCGGGCGTGACCGCCGCGGTCGACGTGGTCGGCGTCGGGGCACTGGTCGTGGTGTCGGGCGCCCGGTTGGACAGCAGCACTGCCGCCACCACGACCAGCATCACCGCCAACGCGGCCACGCCGATCAGGACAGCCCGGTTGGCGCGCCGCGGCGGTAGTGGCGGAGTCGGGTGCAGGTCCAGCCGGGTCGGCGCGGCACGCAGGCGTTGCGCCACCTGCGCCATCGTCGGACGGGCCGCCGGATCGGTGCGCAGCATGTCCAGCAGCACCGGGGTGAGCGGCCCGGCGCGCCGCGGCGGGGCGAACCGGCCGGCGGCCACCGCGTGCAGCAACGCGATCGCGTTGTCCCCGTCCCCGAACGGCGGCGTGCCCTCCACCATCGCGTACAGCGTCGAACCCAGCGAGAACACGTCTGAGGCCGGACCGGGCTGGGCGCCCTGGGCGACCTCCGGGGCCAGGAACGCGGGCGTGCCGGCCAGCAGCCCGGTCCGGGTCACCGTCACGTCCCCGGCCGCGCGGGCGATGCCGAAATCGGTGATCTTGGCCGTGCCGTCCTCGCCCAGCAGGATGTTGCCCGGCTTGACGTCGCGGTGCACGATCCCGGCCGCGTGAGCGGCGGCCAACGCGTCCGCGACCTGCGCGCCGACCTCCCTGGCCTGCTCCGGCGGCAGGACCCGACCGCTCAGACCGGCCGCGGGCACGTACTCCATCACCAGCACCGGCGCGCCGTCGTCCTCCACCACGTCGTGCACGGTCACCGCGTTCGGGTGCTGGATCCGGGCCGCGATCCGCCCCTCCCGCGCCGCCCGACGCGCCACCTCCCCCGCGTCCACCCCGGCGGGCACGACCACCTGCTTGAGCGCGACCGTCCGCCCCAACCGCTCGTCGAACGCCCGCCACACCACCCCCATCCCGCCGACGCCGATCCGCTCCACCACGCGGTAGCGCCCGACGACCAGGCCACCCACCTCCGCCACCGGCTTCCCCGTTCCTCCAGACACCACGTCGAGTAGCCATTCGACACCGCCGGCAACCCTACGCGACGAGCACCGGCCAGTTGATCAACGGCGGACAGACGGGAAAGTCGAAGCGGTCCCTGGCCGCCGGGGGGTAGGGGCCAAGGACCGCGTTCACGGCTGGGAAGGGGGGAAGTCCCAGCGCGCAAAGTGTAGGCGGTGTTCGGCAGGCCCGCACCTGACACGTCGAGTTCGCGCTCAATCACGCACAGTGCCGCGCTGCGGTGAATCACGTCGACGAACCCTGGGTCGGGCTTCTCGAACAACGTAGCGTTTCAGCGACAACGCCAAGCACGACAACACGACCGCGAGCACCAGCGGCCACCACACCCGGTCCCCGACCGCCAAGACGACGTTGACGACAGCGGTCGCCAGGAGAACCGCGTTCAGGCAACGCAGCGGCCACAGCCTGCGGCGCCTACGGGTGTCCACTGGTCTCGGCCGCACAATCGATCCATCGGGTCACGCCGCCCGGCCGTTAACCGCGCGAATCGGCGTGCACCCCGACGTGTGACCCGCCAGGCCCGGCCAAGCCCGCATTTCCGCCCGATCCCAGCGCGAAGCGCCATCCGGACGTCGCCGGTTCCGCGCGCCGGGACCCGGGCGCGGAAACCACCGCCCAGACCGTGTTTCCGGCATCGTGACGCACAACGCCCCAGCTCGCACACACTTGATGCACTATCAGCAGGCCACGGCCACGACGGTCGGACACCCGCGAGGAACCCAGCACCGGCATCTCGTCCCGACTCCCGTCATCGACCTCCACCCGGACCTCACCACCCGTTCCCACGTCATCGCACAGCGCACGAGGAGGGCGGGCGTGGTCGAAGGCGTTCGCCACCAACTCCGTGCACACCAGCGTCACGTCGACCAGGAACTGCTCGCCGGCACCGGCGAAGATCTCTGCGAGCCAACGGCGGATCAACCCCAGCGGCAACTCTCCCTCGGACCACCTGAGCGCGGACGCCGACGGCGCGGTGTCCAGAGGGGCCTCTGGAGGCTCGCCTCCGAAACGTCCACTCCGGCCTACCCAGGACACCCCGACTTCTCAGGACGCTCTCGCCGGACCGTCGGATACCCGAGCCCTCGAAGCATCACACCCACGTTGCGGCGGCCGGCGCTTGTCTGACCGGGCACAAGGAGTGGATATGACCGTGACCGCAGGTCACGCCGCCTTGACCGCGGCGACGCGTTCGACGGTGCCCATTTGAAGCGTTCGGTGTGCCGGACCTGGAAGCCGAGGGTGGCGAGGTGCTGGAGGGGGCGGCGGGTCTGGTGGTCGCCGAGGGTGCGGACGGTGAGCTTGTCCAGCAGGCGTTGGCCGAGGTGGAGGAGGTTGTGGTGGCTGCCGATGTGGTCGAGCAGGAGGAGGGTTCCGCCGGGTCGCAGGACGCGGTGCATCTCGGCCGGCGCGGCGCGGTCGTCGGGGACGCCGCACGGGCCGAGCGTGCAGACGACGGTGTCGAAGGTGGCGTCGCGGAGGGGCAGGGCTTGGGCGTCGCCGACCTGGAGGCGCACGTCGAGGCCGTGTTCGGCGGCTCGGGCGCGGGCCTGGTCGAGCATGGCGGGGCTGAAGTCGAGGCCGGTGAGCCGGATGCCGGGCGGGTAGTGCGGGAGGTTGAGGCCGGTGCCGATGGCGACCTCCAGCACGTCGCCGGTGGCCCGGGAGCGCACCCAGGCCCGGCCGCCGCCGAATTGGATCTTCTCGAACAGGCCGATGTCGCGGTCGTAGCGGGCGGCGTACCGGTTCCACTTGTGGCGCACGGTGTTGTCGTCCATCGCGTCCTCCGGGGTCACCAGGTGACGGGCAGTGCGGTCAGCCCGCCGGTGGGACGGCCAGGCGCAGGGTCGGGAAGCGGGCGGTGAGCAGTTCCAGCGTGGTCTGGAGTTCTATGCGGGCCAATGGTGCGCCGATGCAGTAGCGGCTGCCGTGGCCGAACGCGAGGTGTCGGGTGGTGCCGCGGGCGATGTCGAGGGCGTCGGGGTCCGGGTAGGCCGCGGGGTCGTGGTTGGCGGCGCCGATGTCGAGCAGGACGAGGTCCCCGGCGTGGACGGTGACGCCGGCGATGTCGAGGTCGGTGCGGGCGTAGCGCGGGATCCCGCCGCCGCCCTGGCCGGGCACCCGCAGGAGTTCTTCGACGGCGGCGGGCATCAGATCCGGGTCGTCGACGAGGGCTTGCCACTGGTCGGGTCGGGCGAGCAGGTGTGCGACGGCCAGGCCGATCTGCACGACCGCGGTCTCGTGGCCCGCGAACAGCAGGGCCATCGACAGCATCGCGGCCTCGTCGTCGCTGACGCCCTCGGTGGCGCACAGGCGGGTGATCACGTCGTCGCCGGGTTCGCGCCGTTTGCGGTCGACGAGTTGCTTGCCGTACTCGAACAGCGCGCCGAGCCCGCGCAGGGAGCGCGGCCGCGCCGGAAGGCGTTGCGGAACGCAATAAAACAGGCCCGCCGGCGTCAGGAAGGCTTGCGGGCGCGGACGATCACGCCGGCGCACACGTCGTGCTGCCGCTCGGCCGGGATCGTCCGGCGCATCAGGTCCAGCACGTCGGCGTCGAACAGCGGGTAGAGCGCCACGTCGTCGATGCCGAACGCCATGCGCTCCGAGATCTCGATCGAAGCGAACCCCACCTTCGCCAGCTTGTGGGTGAACCCGCTCGCTCAGCGCCTCGGAGATGCAACCCGCCCACGCGCTGTCGCTGGTCAGCACCTCCGGCGGCAGGTCCTCCTCGACGGTCAGGCCGAACTGCCCTTCGCCGTGGTCGCCGATCCGACCGGGGCTAGCCGTCCACAAGCACCGGCGACTTGTCCACAGGGTGCTCAGGTGGTGCTGTCCGCTCGATGATCGGACACACCGCGGCCTCGTCGGCGACATCTGGCTGCGCGGTACAGGCCGTCTGCAGGGTGGCGCGCAGGGCGAGCAGGTCGGCGATCGTGGTGTCGATGTCGGCGATGCGGGCCTGGAGCAGCCGCCGGACGTCTGTGCAGGGCGCGTTTGCGCCGTCGTGCCTGGCCTGGATGACATCCTGGATCTGGGTCAGGGACAGGCCCAGCGCGCGGGCGCGGCGGATGAACACCGCCAGCTCGGCGGTCCCGGGTGCGAACAGTTGGTAGCCGGACGAGGTGTGGTCGCAGGCGGCGAGCAGGCCCTTCTCGACCCAGACCCGGATGGCCTTGCGAGTCACCCCTGTCGAGGCCGCCAGCTGACCGATCGTGAGTGTGTCGGTCGGCATGCTCCTCACCTCCTCGTGCCTCTGGGGTAAGTGTTGACCGTTCCCCAGGGGCACGGTTCTAGCGTCAATCTGGTCCCGTCGGATGGCAAGTGTGGAGGTGTGTGATGCTCCTGAGGGAAGGTGAGGTCTACCGCTGCCCGGACAACTCGTGCGGGTGCGAGGTGACCGTGACCAAGGGCGCCCCGGTCGGCTGCGCCGGCCGGCAGAACCCGACCTGCTGCTGCGGCAAGACCATGACGAAGGTGAGCGGAGCGTCCGAAGCAGTGTCGGCGGGCTGACACTCGCGCTGCGCCTGGGCATGATCGCTGGTGGGCTGATGCCCACAGGTGGATCACGACCGGGAAGCGGGTGCGGCCAGTGGTAACAGCCAAGCGGGATCGCGACGAGGTGTTCGTCGAGTACACCAAGAGCATCTGCCCGGTCTGCAAGGTCGTGGTCGACGCCCAGGTCAACATCCGCGACAACAAGGTCTACCTGCGCAAACGCTGCAAGGAGCACGGCCGCTTCGAGGCGCTGGTCTACGGCGACGCGCAGGCGTACCTTGCCTCGGCCCGGTTCAACAAGCCGGGCACGATCCCGCTCACGTTCCAGACCGAGGTCCGCGACGGCTGTCCGTCGGACTGCGGGCTGTGCCCGGAGCACAAGCAACACGCCTGCCTCGGGATCATCGAGGTCAACACCAACTGCAACCTGGACTGCCCGATCTGCTTCGCCGACTCCGGCCACCAGCCCGACGGCTACTCCATCACGCTGGAGCAGTGTGAGCGGATGCTGGACGTGTTCGTCGAGTCGGAGGGTGAGCCGGAGGTGGTGATGTTCTCTGGCGGAGAGCCCACCATCCACAAGCACATCCTCGACTTCATCGACGCCGCCCTGGCCAGGCCGATCAAGGTGGTCAACCTCAACACCAACGGCATCCGGCTCGCGACCGACAAGCGGTTCGTGGCCGCGCTCGGCGAATGCAACGGCCGGAGCGGCAAGCCGGTGAACATCTACCTGCAGTTCGACGGGTTCGACGAACGCACGCACCGCGAGATCCGAGGCAGGGACCTGCGGCAGCTCAAGCGGCGGGCGCTGGACAACTGTGCCGAGGCCGGCCTGACGGTGACGTTGGTGGCGGCGATCGAGAAGGGGGTGAACGAGCACGAGGTCGGCGACATCGTGCGGTTCGGCATCGACCACCCGGCGGTGCGGTCGGTGGCGTTCCAGCCGGTCACCCACTCCGGGCGGCACGTGGAATTCGACCCGCTGACCAGGCTGACCAACTCCGACGTGATCGAGCTGATCGCCGGCCAGTGCCCGGACTGGTTCCGCAAGGACGACTTCTTCCCGGTGCCGTGCTGCTTCCCGACCTGCCGGTCGATCACCTACCTGCTGGTGGACCGCAAGGCGGATCGCACTGATGTGGTGCCGATCCCGAGGCTGATCGACCTGGACGAGTACCTCGACTACGTGACCAACCGGGTGATGCCCGACCAGGCCGTGCGCGCCGCGTTGGAGAAGCTGTGGAGCGCGTCGGCCTTCATGGGCGCGGACACCACCACCCGCAGCCTGGAGATCACCGCCGCCGAGCTGGAGTGCGCGGCGTGCGGGATCGACCTGCCCCAAGCGGTCAAGGAGTTGGACGAGCGGGCGTTCATGATCGTGGTGCAGGATTTCCAGGACCCGTACACGCTCAACGTCAAGCAGTTGATGAAGTGCTGCGTGGAGGAGATCACGCCGGACGGTCGGATCATCCCGTTCTGCGCCTACAACTCCGTCGGCTACCGCGAACAGGTCCGCGAGCAGATGTCCGGTGTGAAGGTCGCCGACGTGGTGCCCAACGCCATCGAACTCCAGCCGCTGGTCACCGAGTCCCCGTACGGCTCGAAGATCGCAGGCAATGGTAACGGGCGTCGGCCCGCGACCGCACCCGACACCACCAACGTCGGACAACCGGCGGTGGAGCGGTGACCACACCGGAGGAGATCAAGTCCTGCTGTGCGACCGCGTATGGGCAGGACGCGGTGGCGCTGGTGCTCGGCGAGTCCTACCACCCCGGCGGGCTCGCCCTCACCCGGAGACTCGCCGACGTCGTCGGGCTGCGCAGTGGGCAGCGGGTGGCCGACATCGCGTCCGGGCCAGGGGCGACCGCGTGCACGCTGGCGAGCGAGTATGACGTCCGTGTGGACGGCGTGGATCTCGGCAGGGCGGCAGTGGAGCGTGCGCGTGCCGCGGCGGAGAAGGCGGGGCTCGCGGGGAAGATCCGGTTCCACCTCGGCGACGCCGAACGCCTTCCCTTGCCCGACAACACGTTCGACGCGCTGGTGTGCGAGTGCGCGTTCTGCACGTTCCCGGACAAAGGGAGCGCGGCGGCCGAGTTCGCCAGGGTGCTGCGGTCCGGCGGCCGCGTCGGTATCACCGACGTCACCGTGGCCGAGACCGGGCTGCCACCGGAGTTGACCACGCTGGCCGCGTGGGTGGCCTGCATCGCCGACGCCCGCTCGGTGCGGACCTACACCGAGATCCTGGCCGGCGCAGGGTTGCGTACCGTGCGCACCGAGGCCCATGACGACGCGCTCGCGCGGATGATCGACCAGATCGAGGCCAGACTGGGCGTGCTGCGCATGACCGCCACCGACCGCCTGACCGAGGCCGGCGTGGACACCGACGCCGTGCTGCGCTACACGGCGCTGGCCAAGCAGGCCGTGGCCGACGGGCTTCTCGGTTATGCACTCCTCATCGCGGAGAAGCCATGACGTATCTGCCGTCCTGCCGGAGAACGCGACATCGCTGGACGTCTTTCGCGCCTATCCGAACACGGCCCGGCCGCTGGTGGATTACCACCAGGTGCTGCTGCGCGGCCCGTCGCCGTTGACCGTGGCCGAGCGCGAGTCGGATCCGAGCGACGCCTGACGCGTCCCTACAGCCGACGGGTGCCCCACACCAGCGTGGCGGCCAGCAGCACCAGCGACAGCGGGTAGAACAGGATCCGTAGCGGCACCACCACGGGAAGCACCACCGCAGCCGTGCTGCTGCCCAGCACGAGCAGGAGTGTCGGGACGCAGCAGGCGAGGCCGGTGAGCAGCGCCGGCAGCGCGGCCAGCAGCCGCCCGTAACCGGTGCGTCGGCACGACCCAGCTCGCGCGGCGTAGCCAGCCACGGCGAGGTTGAGCCCGACCAGTGCGGCCAGCAGGCCGCCGAGGACCAGATTGAGCGGGCTGACCAGCGCGGTGAGCTGCGGCAGCGGGTGCGCCGCGAGGACGGGCTCGAACAGGTAGGGCGCCCGCACGCGGAACATCCGCTCGGTCCAGTCCGGGACCATCTCGACCCACGAGCCACGCGCCGCCCCGGTACGACCGCCGATCACGATGTCGCCGATGGCCCACAGGTACAGCACCAGCGCAACAATCGACGCGATGATCCCGGCCCACCGGTGGCGGCGCACCGCGAGCGCGGAACGGACTCGTCGGGGTGTGGCACGGACGGCGGCCAGGGCCGCGTCTGCGCCGTCGCCGACCCTGGCCACCGCGGTCCCGATTCGGTTCACCGGACGACCTGGGTGTCGGGGTGGAAGGCGTACCAGGCGAACCACATCGCATCCAGCACATCCACCGTGTCACCGGCGCCGGTGACACGGGCGGTGTCCAGGGCCTCGTCCCACACGACGGTGAGCCGTGTGCCGTCCACCGTGACGGGCACGGACCTGTCGCGTCGCACGAACTCCCGATGGACCGCGACCCTCGCCTCACCAGCCTTGATCCCGATCACGATCTCCTTGTCGGGGAACCGGTTGTCCGTGGCCAGCACGGGAAAGAACGGGCCGCCCTCGACGTAGTAGCCGGAGCGCCGTGGGTAGGAGCCGTACGGATCGCTGCCGTAGCTGCGCACCGCCCCGGTCTCGGTGGACAACACCACGGTGTCGGGATGCGTGGTGCGCCACGCCTTCCACGACGACCACACCAGCGGCACGGTGCCCAGGCGCTGTCCCTTGTGGTGTCCCCGGATCGCGGTGCCGAGCAGTTGCGGCCACTCCGAGTCGGTCTGCCGGTCGTACATCAGCAGGTTGGAGTTGACCAGGTTGCCGGTCGTGCCGAAGATCAGCTCCGGGCCGTCGCGCACGCCGGTGAATCCGATCACCGTGCCGGTCAGCGGGCAGTAGGTGACGGCGAGCCGCTGCCCGGCCACGGTGTCGTTGACGATCTCGTGCCACACCAGCACCAGCTGCGGATAGGCCCGGACCTCGCCCCGGTGGATCAGGCCGAACACGGGCTCGTCGTCGGTGAGGAAGTCCGCTCGGCCGGCGGGAACGAACCGGGGATGGTCGATCGGCGGGATGCCGTCCTTGCCCGGCCCGCCGGAGGTCATCGCATCCGCCAGCGCCTCCAGCGACGGCGGTTCTCCGGGAGGTAGTGGTGTGCGGGGAGTCGCCCCGTTTCCACCGTTCGACGGCCACAGGGCCACAGCGCCGGTGGCGGTAAGCGCACCGAGGCCACCGAGCACGAGCGCGCCCTTGAGGACCTGCCTGCGGGAGGACGTCCGTGGTTCGACGCTCATCGGGCACCACCTCCGTTGCGGAGCCCAAGCCCTCATGGAACGTCTCGCGTGCCGGGCACGGGCGTGCACTGTCAGACAGGTGACACTGTCGGGCGTTGACGCACCGACGGCACGTGCCTATGCGTCGGGGACGGCGAGTAGCTGGTGCACAACCCTGACCGGATCGGGACCGGTGACGTCGGGTGAATCGAACAGGTCGTTCCAGCGGCCCTCGAACCGGCTGACCCAGCGCAGCAGCCGGGTGAACCACAACCGCAGCAGGTCCGGCGACTGCCCTGCCTGCCGCAGCCGCTCACCGAGCGGCTCCAACGGGAACAGCGTTTCCACCACGTCGAACGCGATGACCAGCGGACGGACCAGCTGGCGCTGCGGCACGGCGATCACTTCTCAGGAGTGGCGGGGCGTGCGGTGCGTCCACCGTAGCCGTCGAAGAACTGCGCCGCCGCCTGCTGCACCGCGATCGACCAAGTCGGGTAGGCGTGCACGGTCTGGGCGAGCCGGCCGGTGAACATGCCGGTGCGCATGGCCAGCGTGGGTTCGTGGATCAGCTCACCCGCCCGCCGGCACATGATCGTCGCGCCCAGCAGTCGGCCACCGCCGAGGTTGCCGAGCAGCGGGCGGGGACCGGCGAGGAGTTTGACGAACCCGCGGGTGCGGTCGGCAGCAATCGCGCGATCCACTTCCGACATCGGGAGGTACGCCACCCGAGCCCGCCGGTCGGTGACCTCGTGCTCGGTCGTGCCGACGGTGGCGATCTCCGGGTCGGTGAACACCACCCGCGGAATCGCGGTGGAATCGAAGGAGGGACGGCGGGATCGGCGCACCGCGGCGCCGATTGCGATCCGGCCCATCGCGTAGGCGGCGTGGGTGTGCGGGAACAGCCCGGTCACGTCCCCTGCGGCGTACACGCCGTCGGCGGTGGTAGCCATGTGCCGGTCGACCGCCACGAAGCCGCGCTCGTCGGTACGCACCCCGGCCGCGTCCAACCCCAGCCCGGCGGTGTCCGGTCGCCGTCCGACCGCGACGAGCAGCCGCTGCGCCGACACCTCCGTGCCCGCGCTGGTGCGGAGCACGACCCGGCCGTTCTCCGTCGATGCCGCGGTGACCTGGGTGTCGGTGTGCACGGTGATGCCCTCGGCGGCGAACACCTCGGCGAGCAGCTCCGACGCCTCCGGCTCGACACCGGGAAGCAGGCGGTCCGCGGCCTCCACGACGGTCACCGCGACGCCGAGCCGGGCGAACGCCTGGGCCAGCTCGCAGCCCGCCGCACCGCCACCGAGGACGGCCAGCGACTCCGGTGCCTCGGTGAGCCCGAAGACGGAGTCCGTGGTCAACACCGGGAGATCGGCCAGCCCGTCGATCGGCGGCACCAGGGGCGAGGCGCCGGCGGCGATCACAATCCGAGCGCTCCGCACCCGCCGACCGTCCACCTCAAAAGTGTCGCGACCGGTGAAGCGGGCGCGCCCGCGCAGCACCTCGATGCCCTGCGCGCGGAGCACGGTTTCGTCCTCGGTGGCGGCGATCCGCGCCACCGTGGCGCGGACCCGCGCCATCGCCTCGGCGAACGACGCGCCGTGGGCGGCGGCTTCGATGAGGGTCTTGGACGGTACGCAGCCGGTGAACGTGCAGTCCCCGCCGATCTCGCCGTCGGCCACCAGCAGCACGTGGGCCTCGGCGCGCACGGCGGCCTGGGCGGCGGCCAGCCCGGCGGCTCCGCCGCCGATCACGATCACGTCGTAGTCCACCCCGGCAGCGAACCAGAGACCCGCGTCGCGGGCAGTGGCGTTGTCACTCCGCTGACACTCTGCGCTGCCCGTGGCCCGCACCTGTGGTGCGCTGGGGGTGACGCCGAAAGGGGTGAGCCGTGGCCGTGGAAACCGTCGATGTCGTGGTGATCGGGATGGGGCCGGGAGGCGAGGACGCCGCGGCCCGGCTGGCCAGGGCCGGGCTGACCGTTGTCGGGGTCGAGGCCCGGCTGGTCGGCGGCGAGTGCCCGTACTACGCCTGCGTGCCCACCAAGATGATGATCCGCGCCGCGGACGCGCTCGGCGAAGCCCGTCGCGTCACCGAACTGGCCGGCGAGGCGCGGGTGCGGCCGGACTGGGCGCCGGTCGCCGCCCGTATCCGGGCCGAGGCCACCGACAAATGGGACGACACCGTCGCGGTCGAGCGGTTCGAGAAAGCCGGCGGCCGATTCGTCCGCGGCCGGGCGAGGCTCACCGCGCCCGGCGAGGTGACCGTGTCCGCGGCGGATGGTGAGCGGCTGTTCCGCGCCACCACGGGGATCGTGCTCAACCCCGGCACCGAGCCCGCCGTCCCGCCGATCGACGGCCTCGCTCACACGCCTTTCTGGACCAACCGGGAAGCGGTCGCGGTCGAGCAGGTGCCCGAGTCGCTGATCGTGGTCGGCGGCGGCCCGGTCGGGGCCGAGTTCGCGCAGGTCTTCGCCCGCTTTGGCGCCGATGTGACGGTGGTGGAAGCCATGCCACGATTGCTGCCCGGCGACGAGCCCGAGGCGGGCGACCTGCTCACCGAGACCTTCCAGACCGAGGGCATCGGCGTCCGCACCGGCGCGTCCGCCGAGCGGGTCGACCACGCGTCCGAGCGGTTCACGGTGCGGCTCGACAACGGTGAGGCGCTGACCGCCCGGCATCTGCTGGTGGCCACCGGCCGCCGCACCGATCTGGCCGCACTCGGCGTCGGCGCGGTCGGCCTGGACGAACAGGCCCGCACCATCACAGTCGACGAGCGGATGCGCGCCGCCGAGCGGGTGTGGGCGATCGGAGACGTCACCGGACACGGCGCGTTCACCCACGTGTCGATGTACCAGGCGCGGATCGCCGCCGCCGACATCCTCGGCGACGACGGCGAGACCGCCGACTACCGGGCGGTGCCTCGGGTCACGTTCACCGATCCCGAGGTCGGCTCGGTCGGCCTGACCGAGGCCACCGCCCGCGAGCGCGGACTGCGGGTGCGCACCGGCCTGGCCCACATCCCGTCGTCCGCGCGGGGCTGGATCCACAAGACCGGCAACCACGGGTTGATCAAACTCGTCGAGGACGCCGACCGCGGCGTGCTCGTCGGCGCCACCTCAGCCGGCCCGGTCGGCGGCGAGGTGCTCGGTGCGCTGGCCGTCGCCGTGCACGCCGAAGTACCGACCGAGCGGCTGCGACAGATGATCTACGCCTACCCGACGTTCCACCGCGCGATCGAGGACGCGCTGCGCGACCTCACCGGCTGACGCCCTGGCCGCTCGACCACCGTCGCGGTCGCGTCGTGTTCGGTGCGTCGTGCTCGGTCATGCGAAGGTGCCCAGCCAGGTCGTCAGCGCGTACAACGCGACATAGGTGCCCACCGCGACGGCGAGCACGGCGAGCAGCCGCCACCGCCAGCGGCGCACACCCGCGACGCTGCACTGGTTGCGGCGTCGTAGCGACCACCAGACCAGCCCCGCGAGCACGGCGAGCCCGCCCAAGCGGAACCACCAGGCGTGGTTGTCGTAGAGGTCGGTCGCCCACGCGAACGCCGTCCCCGCGCTGACCAGGCCCAGCAGCGCGAGCACCGTGGGGCCGACACAGCACAGGATGCCCACCAGCCCACCGGTCAGACCAATCCGCCACACCGGCAGCCGATCCGCCTTCAGCGCCCCGCGGGAGATGCCCGTCGCCGGTAAGGGCTCGCTCATCGCCTGCCACCCAACCACGCCGACAGGCGGTCGAACAGGCCCCGGCGTCCATCCTCCGGCTCGCCCTCGATCCCCACGCCGTTCCAGAACGCCACATGGCCGCGGATCCGCCGAGCCAGCGGGCTGGGCCTCGCGTAGTACCAGGCCGCGTCCGGGTTGACCTCACCGTCGACCGTCACCGTGTAGTAGCGGGCCAACCCCTTCCACAGACACACCGACTGGTCGGGCTCTCCGCGACGTACTCCCGGCGCACCGACTCCGGCGGGAAGTAGTGGTTGCCCTCCACCCGCACCGTCCGCGGGGCCTCGGCGAGCACCACGCCGTTCCACACAGCACGCATCATCGACCGCTCCACCTCCGTCACGACCAGGGTGCCATTCCACCCGGTCCACGGCCCTGGGCGCGGCACGAATGTCAGCGCGGTGACACCATGACCGGTATGGCCCTCTCCCGACTGCCCTGGTCCGACCCCGCGCGGGCCGCGCTGGACCAGGCGATGCGGCTGCTCGGCACCGCCGGAGCCGATGACATGGCCATCCGGCAGGCCGCCTGGGTCGCCCGCTGCGTCGGCCGCGGCGAGGCCGCCCCGCTGACCCCCGACGCGCTCACCGCGCTGGCCGCGACCCTGCACCAGGACCGCCTCGAACGCGGCGCCGTGATCTTCCACGGCGGTCAACCCACCACCACGGTGTGGATCGTCCAGCACGGCCGGGTCGAACTCTCGGTCGGCTCCGGGCGACGCCGCACCGTGGTGGGAGTACTCCGCCCGGGGGACGTGGACGGCGACATCCAACTCCTGTTGGACATGGCCCTGCCCTACACCGCCCGCGCGCTGGACGACACGACCGTGCTCTCGCTGGCCGCCGCCGACTTCGAACACCTGCTGGCCACCAGCCTGCCCATCGCGCGACGCTGGCTGTCCAGCGTCGCCCAACGCTTGGCCGCCAGCCAGATGCGCCTGCTCGGCCTGCTCGGGCACACCCTCACCGAGCAAGTGGCCCGGCTCCTGCTGGACGAAGCCGTCGACGGTCAGGTCTCGCTGCCCCAGCGCACCCTGGCCGCGATGCTCGGCGCGCAACGCCCCTCCCTGAACAAAATCCTCAAAGAACTCGAACGCGAAGGACTCATCGGCGTCCGCTACGCCGCCATCGACATCCTCGACGCCGACACGCTCGCCAAACGCGCCGGATGATCTTCCACGTCACGATCCGGTGACACCGACGCGTTGTGTAACCGAGGTAACCGACCAGGCCTGCATACCGGACAAAGCTCGCCCCGCGCCGCCGATCCCCGGCGGTGAAAAATGGAAGGAGCCGATCGTGTCCGCAACCGCACACCCCACAACCTCGGGACTGGTCTCCCGCGCAGGGAGCGGAGCCGTCGCCGGGATCGCCGGGGGCATCGTGTTCGGCGTGCTCATGGCCATGATGGGCATGCTGCCCATGGTCGGGATGCTCATCGGCGTCGACAACGCGATCGTCGGGTTCCTGGTCCACCTGCTCAACTCCGCGATCATCGGCGCGTTGTTCGGGCTGCTCGCGCACGGGATCGCCGACAGGATCGGGCCGGTGCTCGGCGCCGGCCTGGTCTACGGCGTCATCTGGTGGGTGCTCGGCGCGTTGCTGCTCATGCCGCTGTGGCTGAGCGTGACCGCCGACCCGATGATGCGCGACATGGTGTTCGTGATCGGGACCGACCAGTGGCTGAGCCTGATGGGCCACGCCATCTTCGGCCTGGTCACCGCCGCCGTGCTGTACGGCCTGCGGCGCCGCGCCCGGTCGTGACGACCGGCGGCGACGATCCGCGGGGGCGGCCGACGCTGCGGATCTACGTCGCACCCGGCTGCGCCGGCTGCCACACCGCCCTGGGCCTCGCCGAGGCGGTGCGACAGGCCCGGCCCGACCACACCGTCGAGGTGATCGACCTGGCCGACCAACCCGATGCGCCGCTACCGCCGGGAGTGATCGGCACACCGACCTACGTCCTGGAAGACGAGGTGATCTCACTGGGCAACCCGGACTGGGAGGACCTGCTGTGCCGGCTGGACACCGCCGCCACCCCGGGTGACGATGACTGACCTGATGCCGCCCGCAGAACTCCCGGCCGACGAGCACTACTGCCTGGCCGAGGTCGACCTGTTTCGCGACCTGTCCCGCCGCGAGATGGCCGCGCTGGGCGCCCACGCCCCGATGCGCACCGTCCCAGCGGGACAGGTCGTCTACACCCCGCTGCAGCCCTCCGCAGTGCTGTTCATCGTCAAACGCGGCCGGATCCGCCTGCACCGGATCGCCCCGGACGGCCGCAGCGTCACCACCGCCGTGCTCGGCCCCGGCACCGTGTTCGGCGAGATGGACCTGCTCGGCCTGCGGATGCGCGCCACCTGGGCCGAAGCCCTCGAAGCCTGCGAACTGTGCCTGATGAGCCGCACCGACGTCCAAGAGCTGCTGTTCACCGATCCGCGCATCGCCCTGCGCATCGCCGAACAGCTCTCCACCCGCATCGCCGACCTCGAAGACCGCCTCACCGACCTGACCTGCAAAGCCCTCGGCGAACGCCTCGCCGCCACCCTCTGCCAACTCGCCCGCCACACCCCCGACGAGCCCATCCGGCTCACCCACCAGCAACTCGCCGCCCTGGTCGGCGCCACCCGCGAACGCACCACCACCGCCCTCGGCGAACTCGCCAAACACGACCTCATCCACCTGCGCCGAGGCAAGATCGTCATCCGCGACCAGGCCCGCCTGGCCGCCCTAGCCGACGGCGCCCACCCACCGTCGCCGACCGGATGAACACCACCGAGCAGACCTGGCGCACCTACCTCGCCGCCTACCACGACGACCGGCCGGCCATCACCGAACGCCTGCTGGGCCTCGCCGGCTCGTCCCTACGAATAGCTGGTGGAACCGCTCGACGAGATCGGAGCGATACTGGACCTCGCCTGCGGCTCAGCTCTCACCCGGCCGTTGCTGCCCGCTGCCCGGTGGATCGGACTGGACTTCTCCGCCAACGAACTCCGTACGCCGCCGCGGACGACCGCACACCGCTCGTCCGCGGCAACGCGAACGCACTCCCCACCGCGACCGGCCCCATCACCGCTGTCTGCGCCGCCCTGAGCCTGCAGGTCCTCACACCGCCCGACACCGTCCTGAGCGAGGTGCGCCGCGTCCTCAAGCCGGACGGGGCGCTGGTGGCGCTGGTGCCGGCACGACCCGGCCTGCGATCGAGCGGACTGCTCCGCTGAAGCCGCATGCTCCGCACGCTCGGCGTGCCGACTGGAATAGCCCAACCCGCAGGCGACCAACAGCCTCGCCCGAACCTACGACGGCACGGCTTCCACACGGGTGTCCGACAAACGCTGCGATTTCACGCTCACCATCGACAGCGACGAGGACTGCCAACTCATCATCGCTCCTGGTCGTCGCCACGGCGAGGTAGCTGCGGCCAGGTGTGCGGGGTCCACGGACCCTCGAGCCGGGAGCATTGCCTTCAGCGGCACGGCCTGGTTGGCCCGGGCCGGGGCTCGCTATGCACGGGTGGCCTCACAGCCCCCTTGTCCGTCTCGAAGGAGATCCCGCGATCTTCACCGAGAACATGCCCCGCCCCGTGAAGCCCGTCATCGGCGAATGAACCGGCGACCGAAGACCGAGAACGGCTGCCGTTGTCGCCCCGCAACAGGTTGACGTTCGCCTGGTGCAGCCCGTTGCGCTAGCCGGAAACGCAGCGACAGCACGGTTGCCGTGTGGCCGACGACGGGATAGCCGGTCCCCGGCGCCGTGGATCGGAACCGTCAGCTGTATTGAACTCTACCTAGCGCCTAGATAGAGTTAGACCATGTCTTCCGCCTCCGCGCCGCGCATGACCCAGCCGACGAAGGCCGTTCTGGCCGCGCTCCTGGCCGACGCGGCGCGCGAACAGTACGGACTCGAATTGGGCGCGGCCTCGGGCCTTCCCAGCGGGACTGTCCATCCCATCCTTGCCCGGCTGGAGGCAGTGGGTTGGCTGCGGAGCCGGTGGGAGGACGTCGATCCGTCGGCGACCGGACGCCCTCGCCGACGCTATTACCGCTTGACCCCCGAAGGGGTTGTCCTGGCGGGTGCCGCGCTCAGGAGGAGCGAAGCAGCCAAGGCCAAGATCGTCGCGCGCGTCAGGCCCAATCTGCTCGGAGGTGCCGTGTGAGGGCGGACGCGAACAGCAGGGCGCGATCAGGCGACGACCTGCCGGGCGAGTTACTCGTCGGCATCGCCATCCGGGTGCTGCCCGGCGAGTGGCGTGCCCGTTACGCTGAGGAATTCCGCGCCGAACTGGCCGACCTACGGGGATGGCAGCGACTCGGGCACAGCGCCAGGCTGTTGACCACCTCCTGGTCCCTCCGGCGCAGCCTGCCGGTCTGGCGGCCGCCGACGCGCCAACGATGGCAACGCGTGGTCGCATCTGCCGCGTCGATTCTGGCCATCGTCTTCGCGGGAGCTGTCATCGTGGCTCGCTACGCCGAGCCCGGGGAGGCCTTGTGGCCGGTGACGGAAACCGTGTATGCCGACCAGGCCCGTTCGACCGCAGCGGCGCTCCTAGTGCAGATCGACCTGGAGATGGCCTGGGCCGCTATTCGCGAGGAACGCTGGACTGAGGCGTACCACCATCTCGATCGGGCGGAGATGTTTTTGCGCTCCGTGCTGTGGAAGGACGGTTACGGTGTCCTCACCAACAGGCACGAGGCCCTGGTCAGGCATTTGCGGCTTTGGTCGGTGAGTTGACGAGGACGCCGCGCACCCGACAGCCCGCACCGTCGCAGGGAGTGAGGTGATCGTGATGTCCGTCGACAAGTCGTTCGGGTTGCTCCGGTACATCCTGGAGGACAGCGCTCGGACTTGGCGGACGGTGGTTCTGCTGGGTGCCCTGACGGCGGCTGCGGCCGTGGTGGCGACACTGCTGGTGCTCGCGTTCCAGTCGACCGGTGCGGCCATCGCCGCGGGCACCGGCTGGGCCACCTGGATCACCGCTCGGCGGCTTCCCCGACGAAAACCCGCACGAGTCGTCCGAAGATCGGCGGGTTGACCGGCTCACCGGTTCGTGGCTGAACTGGGGTCGTCGGGCGGGGTCGTGGAAGCGCCACGACCAAGACGGTCTCCGCCCGCCCGCCGGGTGAGCGCGCCGTGGACCAACGTCCTCAGCAGTAGTTGGCTGATCTGTGTATCCGAAAGTGGCGGCCAGGTCGCCACCAGCCGCTTCACGCAGTTGTCGATGTCGGCAGTCACCGCGCGATCGTGGGGCGGTGTTCAGCCGGGTGCTCAGCGCTCCTCGACTCCCCTGAACGTCGTGGCTACAGCAGGCGGTCCTTGGCGCCGGCGGCTTTGGCACGCACGGCGGCGGTGAACATTTCGTGCAACGCCTCGCTCCGGCGGTCGACGGCCTCGTCCGTGTCGTCGTCCTGGTCAAGGTCATCGTCCTCGTCGAAGTCGTCGTCTTCGTCGAGGTCGGCGTACGAGCTGTGGACCAGCTGGCATCCGTGAATTCCGCTGAGGAGGTCTTCGAGGAGATCATGTGCCGGACGCCGCGGGTCCAACGCGGTGATGCGGATGGGCATCAACTGCTCGCGAAGCTCTTGGTCAGCGCCGTACCGCTCGGCGAGGTCGTCTGCCTCCTCGATGCGTTCCAGCAATGCGGATGGGTCCGGCAGACGTCCCTCAGCCACCGCCATCGCCTCGTCGATCAGGTCGAGAACGACCTCGCGCGGAGATTCGCCCGCGTTGAGGCGCTCCAGGACCAGCGTGGGCGTCTCCACCGGCAATGCCTCGATGTCGTCGGCCTCCATCACCACCTCGGTAGGATCGCCGCCGGACACCTCGGCCGCGACATTGGCAGCGGCCTGAAGCCAGTGGGCTGCGGCCACCGCGGCAGCGGTGGGATCGACGTCCTGGAACAGCCGCCGTGTCCCGAGCGGCTCTTCGTGCAGCAGGGCGTCGGCAGCGGCGACCTGCACGGGTGAGGCGTCGGCCCGGGTCCACCCAGCGGTCGATCGCCACCGGCTCGGACAGGAGTTGGACCACGCCCGCGCCGACGATCACCGCGTTGAGCGCCAGGAAGATCGCGACCAGCGGTATGGTCACACCGACCGCCTCGCTGAAGCCGAGCAGGAACACCCCGCCCAGCACCAGCAGCAGCACCACGGTCACCAGGACCTCGTGGCCGTGCAGGAACCCGGGCGCGAGCGGGTTCTCCAGCAGGTGCACGGTCGCGTCCGCCGAGGACAACGTGATCGTGATGATCCACGACGTGGCCACGAACCCCAGCAGCACGAGCACGAAGATCTTGCCGCGCCAGAACGGCAGCAGGTCCTCCAGCATCGCCACCGAACCCTGCCCGTGCGGGCT
>NZ_JAPSLK010000088.1 GCF_031180885.1 Saccharothrix sp. | reverse complement strand
ATCGAGCGCCTGATGAACGAGCTGCTCGACGCGAGCAACGGCCTGGGCGCGAGCGTCAAGCGCCGCGAGGACACGCACAAGATGGCCGAGTCGAACAAGGCCTTCGCCCACTACCGCTGGTGACGTGCCGCCAGGCGGGGGAGCCCCGAGTGAACCCGCCTGGCGCCTCCCAGCCCTAGTGAGCCTGCCACCAGCTAGCTCAAGACAGGGGAAACACCCGTGGCACAGGACGTGCTCACCGACCTGGCCAAGGTCCGCAACATCGGGATCATGGCCCACATCGACGCGGGCAAGACCACGACGACCGAGCGGATCCTCTTCTACACGGGGATCAACTACAAGATCGGCGAGGTCCACGACGGCGCCGCGACGATGGACTGGATGGAGCAGGAGCAGGAGCGCGGCATCACGATCACGTCCGCCGCGACGACCTGCTACTGGAAGAACCACCAGATCAACCTCATCGACACGCCGGGCCACGTCGACTTCACCGTCGAGGTGGAGCGGAACCTGCGCGTCCTCGACGGCGCCGTCGCGGTGTTCGACGGCAAGGAGGGCGTCGAGCCCCAGTCCGAGCAGGTCTGGCGCCAGGCCACCAAGTACGACGTCCCGCGCATCTGCTTCGTCAACAAGATGGACAAGCTGGGCGCGGACTTCTACTTCACCGTGCGCACCATCTCGGAGCGCCTGGGTGCCAAGCCGCTGCCGATCCAGCTCCCGATCGGCGCCGAGAGCGACTTCATCGGCGTCGTGGACCTGGTCGAGATGCGCGCGCTGACCTGGCGCGGCGAGGTCCAGAAGGGCGAGGACTACACGGTCGAGGAGATCCCGGCCGACCTCGTCGACAAGGCCAACGAGTACCGCGAGCAGCTCATCGAGGCCGTCGCCGAGACCGACGACGCCCTGATGGAGGCCTACCTCGGTGGCGAGGAGCTGACCGTCGAGCAGATCAAGGCGGGCATCCGCAAGATCGTGAACGAGGGTTCGGCCTACCCGGTGCTGTGCGGCTCGGCGTTCAAGAACAAGGGCGTGCAGCCCATGCTCGACGCCGTGATCGACTACCTGCCGTCGCCGCTGGACCTCCCGCCGGTCGAGGGCACGCTGCAGGACGGTGAGACGGCGGCCAGCCGCAAGGCGTCGGTCGACGAGCCGTTCTCGGCGCTGGCGTTCAAGATCGCCGCGCACCCGTACCACGGCAAGCTGACCTACATCCGGGTCTACTCGGGCAAGGTCGCCGCGGGCACCCAGGTCATCAACTCGACCAAGGACCGCAAGGAGCGCATCGGGAAGATCTTCCAGATGCACGCCAACAAGGAGAACCCGGTCAGCGAGGCCATGGCGGGCCACATCTACGCCGTCATCGGCCTCAAGGACACCACCACCGGTGAGACGCTCTGCGACCCGCAGGCGCCCATCGTGCTGGAGTCCATGACCTTCCCCGAGCCGGTCATCGAGGTGGCGATCGAGCCCAAGACGAAGGCCGACCAGGAGAAGCTCTCCACGGCGATCCAGAAGCTGGCCGAGGAGGACCCGACCTTCCGCGTCAAGCAGGACGAGGAGACCGGCCAGACCATCATCGCCGGCATGGGCGAGCTCCACCTGGACATCCTGGTGGACCGCATGCGCCGCGAGTTCAAGGTCGAGGCCAACATCGGCAAGCCCCAGGTGGCCTACCGGGAGACCATCCGCCGCAAGGTGGAGAAGTACTCCTACACGCACAAGAAGCAGACCGGTGGCTCCGGCCAGTTCGCGAAGGTCATCATCGACCTGGAGCCGCTGGAGAAGCAGGAGGACGGCGCGCTCTACGAGTTCGTCAACTCCGTCACCGGTGGCCGCATCCCGCGGGAGTACATCCCGTCGGTGGACGCCGGTGCCCAGGACGCCATGCAGTACGGCGTGCTCGCGGGCTACCCGCTGGTGGGCCTCAAGCTGACGCTGGTCGACGGTGCCTACCACGAGGTGGACTCCTCGGAAATGGCCTTCAAGATCGCCGGTTCGATGGCGCTCAAGGAGGCCGCCCGCCAGGCGAGCCCGGTCCTGCTCGAGCCGATGATGGCCGTCGAGGTCACCACGCCCGAGGAGTACATGGGCGACGTGATCGGCGACTTGAACTCCCGCCGTGGCCAGATCCAGGCCATGGAGGAGCGCAGCGGCACCCGCGTCGTCAAGGCGCTGGTCCCGCTGTCGGAGATGTTCGGGTACGTGGGTGACCTGCGGTCGAAGACCCAGGGTCGCGCGAACTACTCGATGACGTTCGACTCCTACGCAGAGGTTCCCGCGAACGTCTCGAAGGAGATCATCGCGAAGGCGACGGGCGAGTAACCCCAACCGGAGCACCGCAGCACCACGCGGGCTCTCCGGGGTTGTGAGTCCCTGGGGTCCGCAAAACCCTGACGTGACGCCCGGCGGGTGGGCAACCGCAGCACCCGCCGGGCACAGCAACAGAAGTCCAGGAGGACAATCCAGTGGCGAAGGCGAAGTTCGAGCGGACGAAGCCGCACGTCAACATCGGCACCATCGGTCACATCGACCACGGCAAGACGACGCTGACCGCGGCGATCTCCAAGGTCCTGCACGACAAGTACCCGGACCTCAACCCCTTCACGCCGTTCGACCAGATCGACAAGGCGCCGGAGGAGAAGCAGCGCGGCATCACCATCTCGATCGCGCACATCGAGTACCAGACCGACAAGCGCCACTACGCGCACGTCGACTGCCCCGGTCACGCCGACTACATCAAGAACATGATCACCGGTGCGGCGCAGATGGACGGCGCCATCCTGGTGGTCGCGGCGACCGACGGCCCGATGCCGCAGACCAAGGAGCACGTCCTCCTGGCCCGCCAGGTCGGTGTGCCCTACATCGTGGTGGCCCTGAACAAGGCCGACATGGTGGACGACGAGGAGATCCTGGAGCTCGTCGAGCTCGAGGTCCGCGAGCTGCTCTCCGAGTACGAGTTCCCGGGTGACGACCTGCCGGTGGTCCGCGTCTCCGCGCTCAAGGCGCTGGAGGGCGACGCCGAGTGGGGCGAGAAGCTCCTCGGCCTGATGGACGCCGTGGACGAGAACATCCCGGAGCCGGAGCGCGAGGTCGACCGGCCGTTCCTGATGCCGGTCGAGGACGTGTTCACCATCACCGGTCGTGGCACCGTGGTGACCGGCCGCATCGAGCGCGGCATCATCAAGGTCAACGAGGAAGTCGAGATCGTCGGCATCAAGGAGCAGTCGCGCAAGACGACTGTCACCTCGATCGAGATGTTCAAGAAGTTCCTCGACGAGGGCCAGGCGGGCGACAACGCCGCCCTGCTGCTGCGCGGCATCAAGCGCGAGGAGGTGGAGCGCGGCATGGTCATCGTGAAGCCGGGCACCACCACCCCGCACACCGAGTTCGAGGCGCAGGTCTACATCCTGTCCAAGGACGAGGGCGGCCGCCACACGCCGTTCTTCAACAACTACCGTCCGCAGTTCTACTTCCGGACGACTGACGTGACCGGCGTCGTGACCCTCCCCGAGGGCACCGAGATGGTCATGCCGGGCGACACCACGTCGATGTCGGTCAAGCTGATCCAGCCGATCGCCATGGACGAGGGCCTGCGGTTCGCCATCCGCGAGGGTGGCCGCACCGTCGGCGCCGGCTCGGTCACCAAGATCCTCAAGTGACCTGGCTCTAAAAACCGACCCCCGATTTGGCCCGCGCACCCCGGTGTGCGACCATTGACGGGTTGCTCGTCACGGGGCGGCCGAGTTCGACTCGAACCGGCCGCCCCCGTGCGAGCGGGGTTAGCAGCAACACAATCCCACAGGTTTCATCAGTGGGACCGGTCTATGGCCAAGGGCGCGACACGCCCGACCGCGTGGACCGGGCACCGTGACACCGCTCGGTGTCAGTCCTTAATAGGGGGCGGAGCGCGCCGGAAGGTCCCAGTGGCCTCGTGGTGCCCGCACCGCAGCGGTACGAGAAGCAGAGGAACGGCAAGCCATCATGGCGGGACAGAAGATCCGCATCCGGCTCAAGGCCTACGACCACGAGGCGATCGACGCGTCCGCGCGCAAGATCGTCGAGACCGTGACGCGCACCGGCGCTCGGGTCGTCGGGCCTGTGCCGCTGCCCACTGAGAAGAACGTTTACTGCGTCATCCGCTCGCCGCACAAGTACAAGGACTCGCGCGAGCACTTCGAGATGCGCACGCACAAGCGTCTGATCGACATCCTCGACCCGACGCCGAAGACGGTGGACGCGCTCATGCGCATCGACCTGCCGGCGAGCGTCGACGTCAACATCCAGTAAGCGTTGGACGCGGCAGTGTTGATCCCTTTTGGGGCGGAGAGCAAAGAGACTCATGTCTGACAGGCAGGTTAAGGGCCTCCTGGGCACCAAGCTCGGCATGACTCAGGTCTTCGACGAGAACAACCGGGTCGTCCCGGTGACCGTCGTCAAGGCCGAGCCGAACGTGGTCACCCAGGTTCGGACCCAGGAGAACGACGGCTACTCGGCCGTGCAGCTGGCCTTCGGCGCGATCGACCCGCGCAAGGTGAACAAGCCCGTCGCGGGCCACTTCGCCAAGGCGGGCGTGACGCCTCGCCGCCACCTGGCGGAGCTGCGCACCACGGACGCGTCCGAGTACACGGTCGGCCAGGAGATCACCGCCGAGGTGTTCGAGGCCGGCGCTGTGGTCGACGTGGTCGGCACCAGCAAGGGCAAGGGCACCGCGGGTGTCATGAAGCGCCACGGCTTCGGCGGCCTCGGGGCCAGCCACGGCACGCAGCGCAAGCACCGCTCGCCCGGTTCGATCGGCGGGTGCGCCACGCCCGGCCGCGTGTTCAAGGGCCTGCGCATGGCGGGTCGCATGGGCAACGTGCGCGTGACCACCCAGAACCTGAAGGTGCACAAGGTCGACGCCGAGTCCGGCCTGCTGCTCATCAAGGGCGCGGTCCCCGGTCCCAAGGGCGGCACCGTGTTCATCAAGACCGCTGCGAAGGGTGGTGCCTGATCATGACTTCCGTTGAGATCCGCACCCCGGACGGCAAGACCGACGGCTCCGTCGAACTGCCCGCCGCGATCTTCGACGCGCAGGCGAACGTGGCCCTGCTGCACCAGGTCGTCGTGGCCCAGCAGGCCGCGGCCCGCCAGGGCACCCACGCCACCAAGACGCGCGGCGAGGTCTCCGGCGGCGGCAAGAAGCCGTACCGCCAGAAGGGCACCGGCCGCGCCCGCCAGGGCTCGACCCGCGCGCCGCAGTTCGCCGGCGGTGGCACGGTCCACGGCCCGCAGCCGCGCGACTACAGCCAGCGCACCCCCAAGAAGATGAAGGCCGCCGCCCTGCGCGGTGCCCTCTCCGACCGGGCGCGTGCCGGCCAGGTCCACGTGGTCAGCGGCTTCGTCGAGGGCGACACCCCGTCGACCAAGGCGGCCCGCAAGGCGCTGGAGACCGTGACGCAGGCGCGTCGCGTGCTGGCCGTGCTGCTGCGCACCGACGAGGTCTCGTGGGTCAGCCTGCGCAACCTGCCGAACGTGCACATCATCGCCCCCGACCAGCTGAACACCTACGACGTGCTGGTCAACGACGACGTGGTGTTCACCAAGGACGCGCTCGACGTCTTCCTGGCGAGCAAGGCCCAGCAGGGCGTCGGCTCCGCCGAGGCGACCGCGTCCGCAGTGGACGAGGAGGCCGCGAAGTGATCCCCGACCACAGGGACGTCCTGCTCGCGCCGGTCATCTCCGAGAAGTCCTACGGGCTCCTGGAGGAGAACAAGTACACCTTCCTGGTGGCGCCGGGCGCGAACAAGACCCAGATCAAGATCGCCGTGGAGAAGGTCTTCGGCGTCAAGGTCGTCAGCGTCAACACGATCAACCGGCAGGGCAAGCGCAAGCGCACCCGGACCGGTTACGGCAAGCGCAAGGACACCAAGCGCGCCATCGTGACGCTGTCCGCCGAGAGCAAGCCGATCGAGATCTTCGGCGGCCCGGCCGCCTGATGACGACGAGGACTGCGTAGAGATGGGCATTCGCAAGTACAAGCCGACGACCCCGGGTCGTCGCGGTGCGAGCGTCTCCGACTTCGCCGAGATCACTCGGTCGACGCCGGAGAAGTCGCTGATCCGCCCGCTGCACGGCCGCGGTGGCCGCAACGCGTCGGGCAAGATCACCACGCGCCACAAGGGCGGCGGCCACAAGCGGGCCTACCGCCTGATCGACTTCCGCCGCACCGACAAGGACGGCGTGCCGGCCAAGGTCGCGCACATCGAGTACGACCCCAACCGCACCGCGCGCATCGCGCTGCTGCACTACTTCGACGGCGAGAAGCGCTACATCATCGCCCCCTCGAAGCTCCAGCAGGGCGACGTCGTGGAGAACGGCCCCAAGGCCGACATCAAGCCGGGCAACAACCTGCCGCTCCGCAACATCCCGGTCGGCACCGTTGTCCACGCGATCGAGCTCCGCCCCGGCGGCGGCGCCAAGATCGCCCGCTCGGCCGGTGCCAGCGTGCAGCTCGTCGCCAAGGACGGCCCGTACGCCCAGCTGCGGATGCCCTCGGGCGAGATCCGCAACGTGGACGTCCGCTGCCGCGCCACGGTCGGCGAGGTCGGCAACGCCGAGCACCAGAACATCAACTGGGGCAAGGCCGGCCGCATGCGGTGGAAGGGCAAGAAGCCCACCGTCCGCGGTGTCGCCATGAACCCGGTCGACCACCCCCACGGTGGTGGTGAGGGCAAGACCTCCGGTGGTCGCCACCCGGTGAACCCGGCAGGCAAGCCCGAGGGCCGCACCCGCCGCCGCAAGGCAAGCGACAAGCTCATCGTCCGGCGTCGTCGCACCGGTAAGAAGCGCTGAGCAGGAGGGAGTGAAGGATGCCTCGTAGCCTGAAGAAGGGCCCCTTCGTGGACGACCACCTGCTCAAGAAGGTGGACGCCCTGAACGAGTCGGGCAAGAAGACCGTGATCAAGACCTGGTCCCGCCGGTCGACGATCATCCCCGACATGCTGGGCCACACGATCGCGGTGCACGACGGCCGCAAGCACGTGCCGGTGTTCGTGACCGAGGCGATGGTCGGGCACAAGCTCGGCGAGTTCGCCCCGACCCGCACGTTCAAGGGTCACATCAAGGACGACCGGAAGTCCCGCCGCCGCTAGGCGACGAACTAGGAATCAGAGCAAGGGGAAGCAGCGATGAACGCCCGCAACGAAGCCGACGCGCCGGAGTACCCGCGCGCCGTGGCTCGGGCTCGCTACGTCCGCGACACGCCGATGAAGGTGCGCCGCGTCGTCGAGCTCATCAGGGGTCGTAGCGCCAGCGAGGCCCTGGCCGTGCTCCAGTTCGCGCCGCAGGCGGCTTCGGAGCCGGTCCGCAAGGTGCTCGCGAGCGCCGTGGCCAACGCCGAGAACAACCTGTCCCTCGACCCCGACACCCTGTGGGTGTCGAAGGTCTACGTGGACGAGGGTCCGACCCTCAAGCGGTTCCGCCCGCGCGCCCAGGGCCGCGCCTACCGGATCCGCAAGCGGACGAGCCACATCACCGTCGAGGTGGAGAGCCGTCCCAAGAAGACCAGCGCGAAGGGGAACCGGTAGTGGGCCAGAAGATCAACCCGCACGGCTTCCGGCTGGGGATCACCACCGACTGGAAGTCCCGCTGGTACGCCGACAAGCAGTACGCCGAGTACGTGGCCGAGGATGTCAAGATCCGCAAGCTGCTCTCGCGTGGCATGGAGCGTGCCGGCATCGCCAAGGTGGAGATCGAGCGCACCCGCGACCGGGTCCGCGTCGACATCCACACCGCCCGGCCGGGCATCGTCATCGGCCGCCGCGGCGCCGAGGCCGACCGCATCCGCGGTGAGCTGGAGAAGCTCACCAAGAAGCAGGTGCAGCTCAACATCCTCGAGGTGAAGAGCCCCGAGTCGGACGCGCAGCTCGTCGCGCAGGGCGTGGCCGAGCAGCTGTCCAACCGCGTGGCCTTCCGCCGCGCGATGCGCAAGGCCATCCAGTCGGCCATGCGCTCGCCGCAGGTCAAGGGCATCCGCGTGCAGTGCGGTGGCCGCCTGGGCGGCGCCGAGATGTCCCGCTCGGAGCACTACCGCGACGGCCGCGTGCCGCTGCACACGCTGCGCGCCGACATCGACTACGGCTTCTTCGAGGCCCGCACCACGTTCGGCCGCATCGGCGTGAAGGTGTGGATCTACAAGGGTGACGTGGTCGGCGGCATCTCCGCCAAGCGCGAGCGCGACGCCGCTCCGTCGGCGGAGCGCACGCCTCGGCGCGACCGCGGTGACCGCCCGAACCGGGCCCGTCGCTCCGGTGCCAGCGGCACCACCGCGACGAGCACCGACGCGGGGCGCGCCGCGCAGGCCAACGACCAGACGACCGGTGACGTTGCCACGGACAACGCTCCGGGCGTCGCGAAGACGGAGGGCTGAGTAGTGCTCATCCCGCGCAGGGTCAAGCACCGCAAGCAGCACCACCCCAGCCGGTCCGGTGCTGCCAAGGGCGGCACGAGGGTCACCTTCGGCGAGTACGGCATCCAGGCCCTGGAGCCCGCCTACGTGACCAACCGGCAGATCGAGTCGGCTCGTATCGCCATCACCCGGCACATCCGCCGTGGTGGCAAGGTCTGGATCAACATCTTCCCGGACCGCCCGCTGACCAAGAAGCCCGCCGAGACCCGCATGGGTTCCGGCAAGGGCTCCCCGGAGTGGTGGGTGGCCAACGTCAAGCCGGGTCGGGTGCTCTTCGAGATGAGCTTCCCGAACGAGGCCGTGGCCCGCGAGGCGCTCCGCCGCGCGATCCACAAGCTCCCGATGAAGTGCCGCATCGTCACGCGAGAGGGTGGTGAGTTCTGATGGCAGCGGGTACCACCGCTTCCGAGCTGCGTGAGCTCACCGAGGAAGAGCTCGTGCTGCGCCTGAGGGAGGCGAAGGAGGAGCTGTTCAACCTCCGCTTCCAGATGGCCACCGGGCAGCTCGACAACAACCGCCGCCTGCGCACGGTCCGGCACGAGATCGCCCGGATCTACACCGTGATGCGGGAACGGGAGCTGGGCCTCTCGGCCTCTCCCGACGCGGTTTCCACTGGTGAGGGTGCGGCATGAGCGAGAACAACGAAGTGACTACCGAGGTTCGCAACGACCGCAAGGTCCGCGAGGGCTACGTCGTGTCCGACAAGATGGACAAGACGATCGTGGTGGCGGTCGAGGACCGCAAGAAGCACCGCCGGTACTCGAAGGTCATGCGCTCCACCACCAAGGTGAAGGCGCACGACGAGCAGAACACCGCCGGCGTCGGCGACCGCGTCCTGCTGATGGAGACGCGGCCGTTGTCGGCCACCAAGCGCTGGCGCCTCGTGCAGGTCCTCGAGAAGGCCAAGTAGCCAGTCGGTTCGACCGAGCCCGTCAGGTCGGAAATCTGGCGGGCCAGGAATGGTCAAGGAGCAGGTAAGTGATCCAGCAGGAGTCGCGGCTGCGCGTCGCCGACAACACCGGTGCGAAGGAAATCCTCTGCATCCGTGTTCTCGGTGGCTCGGGCCGCCGCTACGCGGGCATCGGGGACATCATCGTCGCGACGGTGAAGCAGGCCATCCCGGGTGCCGGCGTCAAGAAGGGCGACGTCGTCAAGGCGGTCATCGTCCGCACCGTCAAGGAGAAGCGCCGTCCCGACGGCTCTTACATCCGGTTCGACGAGAACGCCGCGGTGCTCATCAAGAACGACAACGAGCCGCGGGGCACCCGCATCTTCGGCCCGGTCGGTCGCGAGCTGCGCGACAAGAAGTTCATGAAGATCATCTCGTTGGCGCCGGAGGTGCTCTGACCATGAAGGTGAAGAAGGGCGACACGGTCGTCGTCATCGCCGGCAAGGACAAGGGCGCTCGCGGCAAGGTCATCCAGGCCTACCCCGCCGAGAACCGCGTCCTGGTCGAGGGCGTCAACCGCATCAAGAAGCACACCCGGATCACGCAGACCCAGCGCGGCGCGCAGTCGGGCGGCATCGTGACCCAGGAGGCCCCCATCCACGTGTCCAACGTGATGGTGGTCGACTCGGACGGCAAGCCGACCCGCGTGGGCTACCGGACGAACGACGAGGGCAAGCGGGTCCGCATTTCCCGTCGTAACGGGAAGGACATCTGATGACGACCGTTGAGAAGACCGTTCCCCGGCTGAAGGCCCGCTACCGCGAGGAGATCGTCGCGGAGCTGCGCAAGCAGTTCGAGTACGCCAACGTGATGCAGATCCCGGGCGTCGTGAAGGTCGTCGTGAACATGGGCGTCGGCGACGCCGCCCGCGACGGCAAGCTGATCGAGGGCGCCGTGCGCGACCTGTCGATCATCACCGGCCAGCGCCCCGAGGTCCGCAAGGCGCGCAAGTCCATCGCCCAGTTCAAGCTGCGCGAGGGCATGCCGATCGGTGCGCGCGTGACGCTGCGCGGCGACCGCATGTGGGAGTTCCTGGACCGCCTGCTGACGATCGCGCTGCCGCGCATCCGCGACTTCCGCGGCCTGTCCGGCAAGCAGTTCGACGGCAACGGGAACTACACGTTCGGCCTCAACGAGCAGTCGATGTTCCACGAGATCGACCCGGACGCCATCGACCGCCCCCGCGGCATGGACATCACGGTCGTCACCACCGCCACCAACGACGAGGAGGGCCGGGCGCTGCTGAAGGCCCTGGGCTTCCCGTTCAAGGAGAACTGAGCTGATGGCCAAGAAGGCTCTGATCAACAAGGCGGCCAAGAAGCCGAAGTTCAAGGTGCGGGGGTACACCCGGTGCCAGCGCTGCGGCCGGCCGCACTCGGTGTTCCGCAAGTTCGGCCTGTGCCGGATCTGCCTGCGCGAGATGGCCCACCGGGGCGAGCTGCCCGGCGTGAGCAAGTCGAGCTGGTAGACCCGCCCACCGGCAGGTTTTCGAATATCCCACTTCGCTGTAGGCCCGCTCACGACCCACCGGGACCCTGACTGGGGAACCGCAGCGAGAAAGGTTGACCAGGTCACCATGACGATGACCGACCCGATCGCAGACATGCTGACGCGTCTGCGGAACGCGAACTCGGCTTACCACGACAAGGTCGTGATGCCGCACTCCAAGCTCAAGGCGAACATCGCCGAGATCCTCAAGCGCGAGGGCTACATCGCGAGCTACCGCGACGAGGAGGGCGACGTGGCCAAGCAGCTCGTCATCGAGCTGAAGTACGGCCCGAACCGCGAGCGCAGCATCGCCGGCCTCCGCCGCGTGTCCAAGCCCGGTCTCCGCGTGTACGCGAAGTCGACGAACCTGCCGAAGGTGCTGGGCGGGCTGGGCGTCGCGATCATCTCGACCTCCGGCGGTCTCATGACCGACCGTCAGGCCAACAAGTCGGGCGTGGGCGGCGAAGTCCTCGCCTACGTCTGGTAAGGGAAGGGGGACAAGCCAATGTCGCGCATCGGAAAGCTGCCGATCACCGTCCCCTCCGGGGTCGACGTGCAGATCGACGGCCAGGACGTCAGCGTCAAGGGTCCCAAGGGCACCCTGTCGCTCACGATCGCTGAGCCGATCATCATCGAGAAGGCCGAAGACGGCACCCTCGAGGTGAAGCGCCCGAACGACGAGCGTCGCAGCCGCTCGCTCCACGGCCTGTCGCGCACCCTGGTGCAGAACATGGTCGTCGGTGTGACGCAGGGCTACGAGAAGAAGATGGAGATCCACGGGGTCGGTTACCGCGTCGCGCTCAAGGGTTCCGACCTGGAGTTCGCGCTCGGTTACAGCCACCCGGTCAAGGTCGAGGCCCCCGCGGGCATCACCTTCGCGGTGGAGACCCCGACCCGCTTCTCCGTGGCCGGCATCGACAAGCAGCTCGTCGGCGAGGTCGCCGCCAACATCCGCAAGCTGCGCAAGCCCGACCCGTACAAGGGCAAGGGCGTGCGCTACGCGGGCGAGAAGATCCGCCGCAAGGTCGGAAAGACGGGTAAGTGACATGAGCGAGACTGCAACGAAGCGCAAGCCGGTCGGCAAGGACATCTCGACCACTCGGCGCATCGCCAAGGCGCGCCGTCACTTCCGCCTCCGCAAGAAGGTCAGCGGCACCCCGGAGCGCCCGCGCCTGGCGGTGCACCGGTCGTCGAAGCACATCACCGTGCAGATCATCGACGACCTCGCCGGCCACACCCTGGCGGCGGCCTCCTCGGTGGAGGCGGACGTCCGGGCGGTCGAGGGCGACAAGAAGGCCAAGGCCGCGAAGGTCGGCCAGCTGGCCGCCGCCCGCGCCAAGGAGGCCGGGATCACGAGGGTCGTGTTCGACCGCGGTGGCAACGCCTACCACGGCCGGATCGCAGCTCTGGCCGACGCCGCCCGCGAGGCGGGGCTGGAGTTCTGACAATGCACATCACTGGAATTGAGAGGGACGCCTGATGCCAGGACGCACGCGTCGCGAAGGCGGCGGGGGCGAGCGCGGAGAGCGTCGCGACCGTCGTGACGGCGGCCGCGGCGGCGCGGCCCAGGAGAAGACCCCGCACCTGGAGCGCGTGGTTGCCATCAACCGCGTCTCCAAGGTCGTGAAGGGTGGTCGTCGGTTCAGCTTCACCGCCCTCGTCGTGGTCGGTGACGGCGACGGCATGGTCGGTGTCGGCTACGGCAAGGCCAAGGAAGTGCCGGCGGCGATCGCCAAGGGTGTGGAGGAGGCGAAGAAGAACTTCTTCCGCGTCCCCCGCATCGCGGGCACGATCCCTCACCCGGTGCAGGGCGAGAAGGCCGCCGGTGTCGTGCTGCTGCGCCCGGCGTCGGCCGGTACCGGTGTCATCGCCGGTGGCGCGGTCCGCGCGGTGCTGGAGTGCGCCGGTGTCCACGACGTGCTGAGCAAGTCGCTGGGCTCGGACAACGCCATCAACATCGTCCACGCCACCGTGGCGGCCCTGAAGGGCCTCCAGCGTCCCGAGGAGGTGGCCGCCCGCCGCGGTCTGCCCCTGGAGGACGTGGCCCCGGCCGGCATGCTGCGCGCTCGCGCGGGTGTGGGGGTGTGACGTGGCCCAGCTCAAGGTGACCCAGGTCAAGAGCAGCATCGGTACCAAGCACAACCACCGTGAGTCCCTCCGGACCCTGGGGTTGCGCAAGATCCGCCAGTCGGTGGTCCGCGAGGACACGCCGCAGGTGCGCGGCCTGATCCACGCCGTGCGCCACCTGGTGGTCGTCGAGGAGGTCCAGTCGTGACCATCAAGATCCACGACCTGCGTCCGGCCCCCGGCGCCAAGACCGCGAAGACCCGCGTGGGTCGCGGTGAGGGCTCCAAGGGCAAGACCGCGGGCCGCGGCACGAAGGGCACCGGAGCGCGGAAGAACGTCTCGCCGCGCTTCGAGGGTGGCCAGATGCCGCTGCACATGCGCCTGCCCAAGCTGAAGGGCTTCCGCAACCCGTTCCGCACCGAGTACCAGGTGGTGAACGTGGGCGACCTCGCCCGCCTCTTCCCCGAGGGTGGCCGGGTGGACGTGGACGCCCTGGTGCACGCGGGCCTGGTGCGCAAGAACCAGCCGGTCAAGGTCCTCGGCAACGGCGACCTGAACGGCGTCAAGCTGGAGGTCGTCGCCAACAAGTTCTCCGGCAGCGCGGTCGAGAAGATCGCCGCCGCCGGCGGCACCACCACCGAGCTGTAACGCACCACCGCCGAACGGCCCCCGGAGCCCCGCTCCGGGGGCCGTTCGCGTCCAATCCCCGCGAGTCGTACGTCCAGATCGCGCGAGTCGTACGTCCAAGACCCCCGCGTCGCACGTTCCGGCCCCCCGAGTTGCGCGTTCCGGTCCGTCCTGCCGCCGGGAGAGACCCGGGGTGGGGGTCCTGAGTGTTGAACTCGGGGGTCCGGAATGTGCGACTCGCCGGGCCTGGAGGTACGACTCGCGGGGTTGACGGGGGGTGTTCGCGGAGGGCGTAAAAGGGGTGGCGGGGTGGGTTAGCGTGCGGGCATGTGGCTGGCTGTTTTCTTCGGGGCCTCGGTGCTGGTGGCACTGACGCCGGGCGCCAACAACCTGCTGGGGATGCACCACGCCGTCCACCACGGACCCGCGCGGGCGGTGACGGCGCTGTTCGGGCGGCTGGGCGCGTTCGCCGTCATGGTCGCCGCGGTGGTGGCCGGGCTCGGTCCGGTGCTGGCCGCGAGCCACCTCGCGCTGACGGTCCTCAAGTGGGCGGGCGTCGCCTACCTCGCCTACCTCGCGGTCCGCGTCCTCACCACCAGGCGGGGCGGTGAAGTCCCAGTTGGGAAGGGCAGCCCGCTGCGCAAGGAGTTCCTGGTGGCGATCTCCAACCCCAAGGCGGTGCTGATCTTCACTGCGTTCGTGCCGCAGTTCGTCGACCCGGCGCGCGGACCGATCCCGCTCCAGCTGGCCGTGCTCGGCGCGGTCTACCTGGTCGCCGAGCTGCTGGCCGGCAGCGCCTACGCGGCGCTCGGCGCGGGCATCCGCAGGGCCGGCCTCACCCGGCGCGCCAGGGCCTGGCTCGATCGGGCGACGGGCGCCGTGCTGCTGGGGATGGCGGGCGCGCTGGCCGTCTCGAAACCCTGATCCGAACCGGTGGAAAACCGATCCATCGGTACCCGAACTTGATCCATTCGGGGGCTTGCGACCCTCGGCAGTTGATCGGGTACGAAGTGTGCGGGAAGACTGACTACGGCGATCCGCCTCGCGGCTGTTAAAGTCGCGGGCTGAACCCGGATGTCCTCCGGGTCGGTCGCGGCTACCCGTCGCTTCCGCCACCGTCGGCGCGAGTGCCGGCGGCATGACCGCAAGACTGTGCCGGCAACACAGCCGGCACCGCAGGATGCCGACCCAGGCGGGGCGGCAACGCTGATGGAGGTTCGCGTGCTCGGCGCATTCCGCTCGGCTCTCGCGACGCCGGACCTACGCAAGAAGATCCTCTTCACGCTGGGGATCGTCGTGGTGTTCCGGTTGGGTGCGACCATGCCCGCGCCGGGCGTTTCCTTCAAGAACGTGAAACAGTGCATCGACCAGGTCGACCAGCAGGGTGTCTACTCGCTGATCAACCTGTTCAGCGGCGGCGCGCTGCTGAACCTGTCGATCTTCGCGCTGGGCATCATGCCCTACATCACCGCGAGCATCATCATCCAGCTGCTCACCGTGGTCATCCCGCGGTTCGAGCAGCTGAAGAAGGAAGGGCAGGCGGGTCAGGGCAAGCTGACCCAGTACACCCGCTACCTGACCATCGCGCTGGCGGTCCTGCAGTCCACCGGCATCATCGCCCTGGCGGTGCGCGACCAGCTGTTCGCCGGCTGCGAGCACGACGTCATCCCGGACGAGAGCATCTTCAACCTGATCGTCCTGGTCACCGTGATGACCGCGGGCACCAGCGTGATCATGTGGCTCGGTGAGATCATCACCGAGAAGGGGATCGGCAACGGCATGTCGCTGCTGATCTTCTGCGGCATCGCGGCCCGCATCCCGATCGAGGGCAAGATCATCTGGGACCGGGGCGGCCTGACCTTCTTCCTGGTCTGCGTCGCGGCCCTGCTGATCATCGCCAGCGTCATCTACGTGGAGCAGGCGCAGCGCCGCATCCCGGTGCAGTACGCCAAGCGCATGATCGGCCGCCGGATGTACGGCGGCACCTCGACCTACCTGCCGCTGAAGGTGAACCAGGCCGGTGTCATCCCGGTCATCTTCGCCTCGTCGCTGCTCTACCTCCCCGACCTCATCGCGCGCCTGACCGCCTCCACCGACGGGTCCGCGCCGAGCTGGTGGGAGACCTTCGTGCAGACGCACCTGGTGACGCAGTCGAGCCCGGTGCACATCTCGCTCTACTTCCTGCTGATCGTCTTCTTCACCTACTTCTACGTCGGCATCACGTTCAACCCGGACGAGCGTGCCGACGAGATGAAGAAGTTCGGTGGGTTCATCCCGGGCATCCGGCCGGGTCGTCCCACCGCCGAGTACCTCCGCTTCGTCCTGGGGCGGATCACGCTGCCCGGCTCGCTCTACCTGGGCATCGTCGCCATCCTGCCGAACTTCTTCCTGGAAGTGACCGGTCAGGGCCAGAACCAGAACTTCCCGTTCGGTGGCACGGCGGTGCTGATCATGGTCGGTGTCGGCCTCGACACCGTGAAGCAGATCGAGAGCCAGCTCATGCAGCGCAACTACGAAGGGTTCCTCCGCTAGTGCGACTCGTTCTCGTCGGCCCGCCCGGAGCGGGCAAGGGCACCCAGGCCCAGATCCTCAGCAGCAAGCTCGGCGTGCCGCACATCTCCACCGGGGACCTCTTCCGCGCTCACATCAGCCAGCAGACCGACCTCGGCAAGGAGGTCCAGGAGTACCTGGACGCCGGCGAGCTCGTGCCGGACGAGGTGACCAACGAGATGGTCCGCGAGCGCCTCGCGCAGGCCGACGCCACCGGCGGCTTCCTGCTCGACGGCTTCCCGCGCAACGTGTCCCAGGCGGACGTGCTCGGCGGGCTGCTGGCGGCGTCGGGGCACAGGCTCGACGCGGTGCTGGAGTTCCGGATCGACGAGGACGTCGTGGTCGAGCGCCTGCTCGCCCGCGGCCGCACGGACGACAAGGAAGACGTGATCCGGCACCGCCAGCAGGTGTACCGGACGGAGACCGCGCCGCTGCTCGACTACTACGCCGACATCGTCGTGTCGATCGACGCGGTCGGCGACGTGGAAGAGATCAGCGAGCGCGCGCTCCGCGCGTTGCGCGACGCGAAGTGAACGGTGTCGTCGATGCGCTACGACGCGTGGTCCCGGGCAGCCGTGACCGCATGATCGAGATCAAGAGCCGCGGCCAGCTGGAGGCCATGCGCGCCGCCGGGCTGGTCGTGGCCCGCACGCTGGCGCTGCTGGCCGCGCACACCAAGCCGGGGGTCAGCACCGGCGAGCTGGACGAGCTGGCCGAGCAGTCGATCCGCGACGCCGGGGCGATCCCGTCGTTCAAGGGCTACCACGGCTTCCCGGCCTCGATCTGCGCGTCGGTGAACGAGCAGGTCGTGCACGGCATCCCGAGCCGCACCCAGGTGCTCGCCGAGGGCGACCTGATCTCGATCGACTGCGGCGCCATCTTGGACGGCTGGCACGGCGACTCGGCCATCACCCTGCCCGTGGGCGCGGTGACCGACGCCGAGCTGAAGCTGTCCGAGGCCACCCGCCGCTCGATGCTCGCGGGCATCGAGGCGGCCGTGCCCGGCAACAAGCTGAGCGACATCTCCTTCGCCATCGAGTCGGCCACCATCCGGGCGGGCGAGGAGCACGGCGTCGAGTACGGCATCGTCGACGGCTACGGCGGCCACGGCATCGGCACCAAGATGCACATGGACCCGTTCTTGCCGAACCACGGCAAGCCGGGCAAGGGTCCGCGGCTGAAGGTCGGCATGGCGATCGCCATCGAGCCGATGCTGACCCTGGGCAGCGAGCAGACCGCCGAGCTGGACGACGGCTGGACGGTCGTCACCACCGACGGCTCGCGCGCCGCCCACTGGGAGCACTCGGTGGCCATCACCGAGGACGGCCCCTGGGTGCTCACCGCGCCGGAGGAGTGACCGGCGTCCGGTGCGCGACGGCCGGGTGACGGCTTCGTGAAACCGTCGTGCGCCGTGGATCACCCGGCCCGGCGGGGACTGCCCCGGGCGTAGGCTGGCCGCGTACGGACAGCAACGGCCCTGTCGCCCGGAGGAAGTGCGCAGCCCATGACCGAGTCACACTTCCGGGCCGCCGACGACGACCGCGCGGCCGTGGCCGAGCGGTTGGCGAAGGCCCACGAGGAGGGCCGCCTGACCCGGGCCGAGTTCGAGGAGCGCAGCCTGGCCGTCCGGGAGGCCCGCACCTACGCCGAGCTGCGCGAGCTCACCGCCGACCTGCCCGGGGACGAACCGGTCGGGGCGGACGGCGGGCGCCGGGCCCCGGGCTCGCGGGACACCCCGGCCGCGGGTGGGCAGGCCGGTCGACCGGCCCCGGTGTGGCAGGACGCGTCGAGCATGGCCGCCAGGCCCGATCGGGCCGGTGACGCGGCCGGTGCCGGCCCGGCGTCGACCGGGCAGGGCGGAGTGGGCACGGGGTTCACCCACGCGGGTGACGCGGCCGGTGCCGGCTCGACGTCGACCGGGCAGGACGGGGTGGGCGCGGCCGCCGGGTACGCCCGTGCGGGTGACGCGGCTGGTGGTCGTCCCGACCCGGTGTGGCGGGACGCGCCGAGCGGGCCGGGTGCCCGGATCGGCCCCGACGCCCACCGCGACCCCGGCAACGGTTACGGCGGCGCCGGCCACGAGGCTCAGGCCCGGCGGTCCGAGTCGTCACCCGTTCGGGCGAAGCGCAGCAAGACCGCCGTGTTCCTGGCCGTGCTGACCGTGCTCTGGCTGTTCGCCGGCGCGATCAACCTGCTCATCTGGGCCATCGTCAACGGCACCTCCGAGACCTCGGTGTACCCCTGGTGGCTGTGGGTCGTGGGGCCGCTCGGCGTCGTGGTCGTGACCGCCCACCTGGTCCGATTTGGGCTGAGGCGGTAACCCGCGTACTATGGACGGGTGGCGCACACGTCGCGCCGGTTCCGTCATGCCCGGGGCTCCCCCTGGACGGTGACAAGGGTTCGCAAGGGCCTTATCCGGAGTCGGGGTGCCGCGTGCCCGCACTCCGACGCAAGTACCCACCGTCACGAAACGCGGAGGACATGGGCAAGAAGGACGGGGCCATTGAGGTCGAGGGCCGCGTGATCGAGCCGCTCCCCAACGCGATGTTCCGCGTCGAGTTGGAGAACGGCCACAAGGTCTTGGCACACATCAGCGGCAAGATGCGTCAGCACTACATCCGCATCCTCCCTGAGGACCGGGTTGTCGTGGAGCTCTCGCCCTACGACCTGTCCCGCGGGCGCATCGTCTACCGCTACAAGTGACCTCCGGCGCCCCCAGGCGGGGCGTCGGCTGACGCAGGAGAAGCTCAGGCGTGAAGGTCCAGCCGAGCGTCAAGAAGATCTGCGACAAGTGCAAGGTGATCCGCCGCCACGGTCGGGTCATGGTGATCTGCGAGAACCTGCGCCACAAGCAGCGCCAGGGCTGACCAGCACCGACCGAGCACTGTCGGGTCTTCGCGGACGCGACACCAAGCAAGCCTCCTCGCACCTGCCCACCGGGTTCCCCGGTGGCGCACACCCCCGGACTCCAGGCCGGGGCCGGGACACCGGTCGCGAGAGCGGCCGGGACGGCACAACGAGTCGGTCCCGGAACCGGGCGAGGAGCAGACCTGGAGACGAAACGACAGGAGCAAGCGCCGCATGGCACGACTCGTTGGCGTCGACCTCCCCCGCGAGAAGCGGTTGGAGATCGCGCTCACCTACATCTTCGGTATCGGTCGCACGCGCTCCCAGGAAGTGCTGAAGGCCACCGAGATCTCCCCGGACGTCCGGGTCAAGGACCTCAGTGACGACGACCTGACGAAGCTGCGGGACTACATCGAGAGCAACTTCAAGGTCGAGGGTGACCTCCGCCGCGAGGTTCAGGCCGACATCCGCCGCAAGATGGAGATCGGCTGCTACGAGGGCCTCCGCCACCGTCGCAACCTCCCCGTCCGCGGCCAGCGCACGAAGACCAACGCGCGCACCCGCAAGGGTCCGAAGAAGACCGTTGCGGGCAAGAAGAAGGCCGGCAAGAAGTAAGACCTCGCGCGTCTAACCAGGAGATCACCCAGATATGCCACCCAAGTCCCGTACGGGCGCCGGGGTCAAGAAGGTCCGGCGCAAGGAAAAGAAGAACGTCTCGCACGGCCAGGCCCACATCAAGAGCACGTTCAACAACACCATCGTGTCCATCACGGACCCGATGGGCAACGTGATCAGCTGGGCTTCCGCCGGCCACGTCGGCTTCAAGGGCTCCCGCAAGTCCACGCCGTTCGCGGCGCAGATGGCCGCGGAGAACGCCGCTCGCAAGGCCGCCGAGCACGGCATGCGCAAGGTGGACGTGTTCGTGAAGGGCCCCGGCTCCGGCCGCGAGACCGCGATCCGTTCGCTGCAGGCCGCCGGCCTGGAGGTCGGCACGATCCAGGACGTGACCCCGCAGCCCCACAACGGCTGCCGCCCGCCCAAGCGGCGCCGGGTCTAAAGGCACGGGGAGGAGTAAGCACAGATGGCTCGCTACACCGGACCGGCCACGCGCATCTCGCGTCGCCTGAAGGTCGACCTCGTCGGCGGTGACCAGGCGTTCGAGCGCCGCCCGTACCCGCCCGGTCAGCACGGCCGCGGTCGCATCAAGGAGTCGGAGTACCTGCTCCAGCTCCAGGAGAAGCAGAAGGCCCGCTACACGTACGGCGTGCTGGAGAAGCAGTTCCGCCGCTACTACGAGGAAGCGGTCCGCC
>NZ_JAPSLK010000023.1 GCF_031180885.1 Saccharothrix sp. | reverse complement strand
GCCGAGCCCAGCCGAGCCCGGCCCCGCCCAGCCCAGCCCAGCCCAGCCCATCCCGGCCCCGCCCAGCCCAGCCGAGCCCAGCCGAGCCCGGCCCCGCCCAGCCCAGCCCAGCCGAGCCCGGCCCAGCCCAGCCCAGCCCGGCCCGGCCCCGCCCAGCCCGGCCCAGCCGAGCCGAGTTGGCCCGAGCCCCGCTGAGCCGGGCCACCCCCGCCGAGCCGTGCGGGGTCACCCGCGCCGAGTAGGGCCATGCAAGGCTGCGCCGCGCCGGGCCGCGCAGCCGCGTCGGGGCGACGCAGGCCCTAGCCACCCCGCGCCCAGCTGGCCACCCCGCGCCGTGTCGGCCGTGCCGGCCGAGCTACCCGGGTCGAGCCGCCCGTGCCGTGCCGCCCGCGTCGGGCTGAGCCTGGTCGGGCTGAGCCTGGTCGGGCTGGGCCCGTGCCGTGGCGGCTGCGGTGGGGGCGTGTCGGGTCCTTGTGTGCCGTGGTGTCCGCCGTTCCTTATTACGGAATCGCGCGAGAGGGCGGAAAGTTGCGGATTTCGCATGTCGCTCGATTGGGTGCATCTGCCGAGCGACCCGTTTGTGCAGGTTATAGGGGTTCTTCGAGCGGAGTGGAAGTGGAGATTAGCTCGGGCGTGTGAGTGGCTTCTGGCGTGGGTTGGGCGGGGTGCGCCGGGTCGGGACGGGTGGGGGCAGGGCGGGGAGCGGGCGGCTGGGGTGAGTCGGGGCGGGGGTGCAGGTAGGAGCCGGCGGGGGTGGGGTGGTCGTGGTGGCGGGTGGGTTGGCTGGTTGGGGTGGTGGTGGGTGCATGTCAGGGTTTCGTAATGAGTGATCTGGTGGTCGTTGATCCGGACACTGCGGCATGATCGGGACGTGATCTCCCGCAGCTCGTCCATGCGCCGCACCGCCCTGCCCGCTCTCGTCCTGCTCGCCGTGGCGGGGTGTGGGTCGCCGTCCGCCGGGGGTGGTGCGTCCACCGCCGCGACCACGACTGCCACGACGACCCAGACCTCCGCCGCGAGTCCCGGGGCCACCACGTCCGCCCCGGCGGCGACCGTCCCCGACCAACTCCGGTTCAACGCCAAGACCGTCGACGGCGCCGCCTTCTCCGGTGAGAGCCTCGCCGGCAAGCCCGCCGTGCTGTGGTTCTGGGCCCCCTGGTGTCCCAAGTGTCAGCGGGAAGCGCCGGGGATGGCTTCGGCGGCCAAGGACAACGGCCAAGTCACGTTCCTGGGGGTCGCCGCCCTCGACAAGGAACCGGCGATGCGGGACTTCGTGCAACGGTTCGGGCTGGGCGGGTTCCAGCACCTCGCGGATCTCGACAGTGCGGTGTGGAAGCGGTTCGGCGTCACCGCGCAGCCCGCGTACGCGTTCATCAGCCGGGACGGCAAGGTCGAGGTGGAGACCAGCCAGCTGAGCGAACAAAAGCTCCGGGAGCGGGTCGCGGCACTCGCGGGGGCGTGATGACCGAGGGTCTGCTGCTTGCGCTCGTCGCGGGCATGGTGGCGACGGTGAACCCGTGTGGGTTTGCGATGCTCCCGGCCTACCTGGCCCTTGTGGTGCAAGGAGAAGTGCAAGGGGAAGCGGGAGCGAAAGGCAGAGTTGGGCGGGCGTTGGCGGCCGCGGGGGTCATGACGGCCGGGTTCGTGGTGGTGTTCGGGGTCTTCGGGCTGGCGATCGCCCCTGTGGCGGCCTCTGTGCAGCGGTACCTGCCGTTCATCACGGTTGTGATCGGCGCGGCACTGGTAGTGTTCGGGCTCCTTCTGGTGGCGGGCAAGACGATCAACCTGATGGTGCCGAAACCGACCAAGGGCGCGCCGACCGCACGTCTGGGCTCGATGTTCGGGTACGGCATCGCCTACGCCATCGCCTCGCTGTCGTGCACCATCGGCCCGTTCCTCGCCGTCGTCGGCACCACGCTGAGCGGTGCGAGCTTCGTCGAGGGCGTGGGGGCGTTCCTCGCCTACGCGCTGGGCATGGGCCTGGTCGTCGGCGTGCTCGCGGTCGGCGCGACGTTGACCGACAACGTCCTCGCCACCCGCGCACGGACGTTGCTGCCGCGCATATCCCGCATCGGCGGGGTGCTGCTCACCGTCGTCGGTCTTTACGTTGCGTACTACGGCGTTTACGAATTGCGGTTGTTCTTCGGCGAGGCCGATCCGGCGGACCCGGTCGTCGACTTCGCCGGGGTCGTGCAGGGCGCGCTGGTCGACGCGGTCACCGCGGTCGGTCCGTGGCCGTTCGTCGCCGTGCTCGCGCTGCTGGTCGCGGCGGGTGTCGTGACGGCCCGCCGCAAGGCCGGCGCGCGAGCCGCCGACCCCGAAAGCGATTTGTAAGTCCACAATAGACTGAATGTGGACGGCAAGCGTTGTCGCACCTAGGATTTCGATCACGCGCCACTGCTGGGGAAAGGGGCGCCGGGGGTTGATCATGGGGGTGCGAAATTGTCGCGAGAACTGCTGCCGCCGTACCTGAGATGCCACTGCACGAGACCGTCGCACCACGCCGCGCGCGGCGTGACCGACCGCGCCGAGATCGACCGGTTGGAACGCGGACTGCTGCGCAACGCCCACGTGGAGGCCCGGCTGCTGTCCGTGGACGACCAGCCGGGACACCACCCGGACGACTGGGGCCTCGTCGGGGTGCGCCGGCGCACGATCTACACCGCGAACGCCTTGGACGACAACACGGCCACGTCGCTCGCGCAGGGCGTCGAGGAGGTGCGGGTGCTGCGCAACCGCCCGGCCACGGGACTTCTGGTGGTCGACGACGTTGCGGTGCTGCGGTCGGGTCCGGCGGGGGCGGTGGTGGTGCGGGCGCCGGAACTGGTCGCGTTGACGGCCGCGTACTTCGACGCCCTGTGGACGGACGCGGTGCCGCTCGGGGACGGTGACCGCACCCCGGCCGACGGTCTTTCCGCCGTGCAGCAACGGATAGTGCGGCTGGCGGCCAACGGGTTCAAGGACGACACGATCGCCCGGATGCTCGGGCTGAGCACGCGTTCGGTGCGGCGGCACATGGAACGGCTCGCGGCGCGGGTGGGCGCCACGAACCGGCTGTCGCTGGGAGTCGCCGCGACCCGGCTCGGCTGGGTCTGAGTCCGACCGCAACAGGGGATGCCCAACCGGGCATCCCCTTTTTTGTTGCTGGCACGCGGTTCTCAGCGTCTGTCCGGTTCCGGTCGTGTCCGCTTCTCCCCTCCCCGGCCCCGCCGGCCGAACCGATGATCGTTCGCGCGGCGGGCACCGCCGCTCTCCTCCGCCGGGCGCGGGACGCGGGCGGGGAGGAGGGGGATGGCGACACCAATGGCGACACCAAGGAGCGAGATGAGCCGGATGACGGCACGACGACGCCTCGGCCTGCTGGCCGTGACGACGTTGACGGTGGGGGGGCACCCTCGGCGGGCTGGTCCAGCCCGCTTCGGCGGCACCCGCGAGCGACCCGGTCCTGTACTGGAACGACGTCCTGCTGGAAACCTACAAAGCCGTGGGCGGAGCACCCGGTCCGCTGGCCAGAGGCGGCGCGATGGTGCACGCCGCGATCTACGACGCGGTCAACTCCATCACCAGCACGGGGCAGCCCTACGTCTACAAGGCCGAAGCGCCGACCGCGTCGGTGCGCCACGCCGTCGCCCACGCCGCGCACGACGCGCTGGTGGCGGCGTTCCCCGGCCAGGACTTCTCCGACGAACTCGCCGGGGCCTTGGCGGGCGCGGGGTCCGACACCGGCAACGGCACCGGTCTGGGCAAGGCCGCCGCCGCGGCGATCGTGGCCAACCGCACCAACGACGGCTCCGGGGACACCACGGCGTACCCGGTGAACACCGCGCCCGGCCACTGGCGGCCGACCGGCTCCGGTGACGCGGCGACCCCGAACTGGGGCAAGGTCAAGCCGTTCACCATGACCTCGGCGACCCAGTACCGGCCGCAGCACCCGGCCGGCTACTCGTCGATGACCTCGCTGCTGGCCGGCCCGGAATACGCCGCGCAGCTCAACGAGGTCAAGAGCCTGGGCAGCGTCAACTCCACCACGCGCACCGCCGAGCAGACCCAGATCGCGCACTTCTGGGCCAACGACCTGGACGGCACCTACAAGCCTCCGGGCCAGCTGTTCGCGCACACCCAGATCGTCGCCAACCAGCGCGGCCTGGGCCTGGCCGAGAAGGCGCGCCTGTTCGCACTGGTCGCCCTGGCGATGGGCGACGCGGGGATCGTGGCCTGGGACCGCAAGTACCAGACCGACCTCGACCTGTGGCGGCCCGAGACGGCCGTCCAGCTCGCCGACACCGACGGCAACGCGGCCACCGACCCGGACCCGAACTGGCGTCCGCTGTCGAAGCACCGCGACGGCACGCCGTTCTCGCCGCCGTTCCCGGCCTACACCTCCGGTCACGCCACCTTCGGCGGCGCGTGGGCGGGCGCGATGAAGTCGTTCTTCGGCACCGACGACATCACCTTCACCGCCACCACCGACGACCCGTTCGCGCAGGGTGTGACGCGCACGTTCACCAGCTTCACCGCCGCGGCGGTGGAGAACGCGCGCAGCCGGATCTACCTGGGCGTGCACTTCCAGTTCGACGGCGACTACGGCGTTTCATCGGGCAAGTCGATGGCCGAGAGCGCGGCGGTGCGGTTCGTGCGGGTCGCGGGCGCGGCGACGCCCGGCGTGGTCGGCTGCTCCTTCGGCGACCTCTACAAGACCTTCAGCAACGGGACCCTGAAGGACTACCACGCCTCGCCGAACCGGGACACCGCGCTGCAGGTGCACTTCGCCAGCAGTGACGGCGTGGCGCAGTACGTCACCGTGGACAGCGGTTTCCTGAAGGGCCAGAAGGGCTGGATCAGCAACTCCTGCGTCCGGTTCATCGCCTGACGCGCGGTGGCGGGCTTCCCGTTCGGGGGAAGCCCGCCACTCGCGGCGTCAGCCGTTGGTCGCGATGGAGGCACGGCAGCCGGAGCAGTACGTGCCGCTGCGGAAGTGCCTGCCGACCGCCCACGTGGTGGCCGTGCCCGGCACCTGGGTGACGCCGCGCAACGCGGTGTGGGACAGGTCCGCCGAGAGCGTCGCCGGCCGCCACGAGCCGTCGTACCGGGCCAGCAACGGGGTCGCGTCCCGCCCGGCGCGGGCCTCGCCCGCCACCCACAGGCCGCCCCGACCGTCGTCCGCGGCGGCGTTGATGCGCGTCGGCGCGAACGCGGTCGGCAGTGCCGCGCGGTCCCACGCGACGCCGTTCCACCGCAGCACCAACGGTTGCGCGTCCGCCCGGCCGACGGCCCACACCTGCCGGTCGGTGACCACGACGTCGGTCAGCTCCACCTGGTGCGCTCCGAAGGCCGGCACCGGGACGGCGGTCCAGCCCGTGCCGTTCCAACGCCAGGACAGGCCCCGGGACTGCGCGCCGGCGAGCCCGCCTTCCGTGCCCACCGCCCAGATCTGCGCCGACCCGGCGACCGCCTCGGCCTTGGCGTAGCTGCCCGCGGCCGGGAGGGCGAAGCGCTGCAACGCCGTGCCGTTCCACCGGTGCGCGACCGGGCGTTCGACCAGGCCCGAGCCCTCGTGCCCGACGGCCCACGCGGTCGTGTCGGACACCGCCACCACGTCGGTGAACCGGCCCTGGTCACCGGCCGGCGTGGTCCCCAGGGCCTTGCTCCACCCGCCGTTGCGGGTCAGCAGCAGCGGCCGGGCGACGCCGTCGACGTAGTCCTGGCCGGCCGCGAACACCCGGTCGCCCCGCGCGTGCACGCCCCGCAGCGTCGAGTACGCGGTGGCGGGGAAACCGCTTTCCGAAGCCCACTCGACCCCGTCCCACCGCAGCACGACCAACCCGCCGCCGACCTCCGTGAACCCCACGGCGTACGCGGTGTCCGGCCCGGTGGCCGACACGTCCTCGAGCAGGTACTCCAGCCCCGAGTCCGGCGCCGCGACCCGCTCCCACCCGGTCCCGTCGTCCGCCGCGGCGGTGCCCGCCGTCAGCACGACCAGCGCGCTCGCGGTCAACGCGGTGCGCCACCTCGTGTTCACCCGATTACCTCCCGTCACCCGGCTCGGACCGAGTGTGGCGGGGCGCGGGTGGCGGGGGAGAGGGCGGGACGGCGGACGTAAGGGGCTCGTAATCACCTTCGGGTGATCATGGCGAGGGCGGCGTCCACGGTGTCGCGCAGGTCCTGTGCGTCGGCTCCGGCGCGGGAGCGGAGGTTGACGGCGTGGGCGAGGAGGGCGAGGACCGAGGCGGCGGCTTCGGGGTCGGTGTCGAGTTGGCCGCGGCTCTGGGCGGTGCGCAGCGCCTTGAGCAGGGCGTCGCGCAGGCGCTGGTGCTGCCGGTCGAGCAGGGCGCGCACCTGCGGGTCGTCGTTCTCGGTGCCCGCGTGGGCGTTGGAGACCATGCAGCCCCAGCGCGCGTGCTCGCCGGCGCAGCGGACGTCGATCAGGCGGTGGAAGAAGTCGGTGATGGCCGGGAGGCCGCGGTCGTCCTGTTCGAGGGGCGCCAGGTTGGACCGTTCGTCGACGTAGCGCTCCAGGGCGGCCCGGTACAGCTCCTGCTTGCCGCCGAACGTCGAGTACAGGCTGGACCGGTTGAGCCCGGTCGCGTCCACGATGTCCTGGATCCCGGTCGTGGCCACGCCGCGCCGCCAGAACAGCCGCACGACGGTGTCGAGCGCGGCCTCCGGGTCGAAGTGCTTGACGTCGGGCATCCGGTCCTCGCCATCTTGAACTGGAGGTTCCAAGATACCCCGCGACGGCGTCAGGGGCGCCGGCGGGGGACTGACCAAGATCGTGTGCGGGATGCCGAAGTGGTGATGTTTCCGCGGTGCGGGGGCGAGGTAGACCGTGGGGTCGTGCCGCCAACGGAAGGGACCGCGTCGGTGTCGTCGGGTGTGTTGGCCGGGCGTTACGTGTTGGGCGATCTGCTGGGCAAGGGCGGCATGGGGGAGGTGCGGCGGGGCTGGGACCGGGTGCTGGGGCGGCCCGTCGCGGTGAAGCTGGTCCGGGGTGAGTCGGAGGCGTTGCGGCGGTTCGGGCACGAGGTGCGGGTGTTGGCCGGGCTGGACCACCCGGGGCTGGTGCCGGTGTTCGACGCGGGCGCGGACGGGCCGGTGTCGTTCGTCGTCATGCGGTTGATCGAGGGGCGGACGCTGCGGGAAGAGCTGGAGTCCGGGCCGTTGGGCCTGGAAAGAGTGCGGGAACTCGGGATCGCGCTGGCCGAGGCCCTGGACCACGTGCACGCGCGGGGCGTGGTGCACCGGGACGTCAAGCCGGGCAACGTGCTGCTCGACCGGGACGGCCGCCCCCACCTGGCCGACTTCGGCCTGGCCCGCCGCCTGGACACCCCGCACCTGACCAGGTCGAACCGGATCATGGGCACGGCGGCCTACCTCGCCCCCGAACAGGTCCGCGGCGAGGAGGTCAGCGCCGCCACCGACGTCTACGCCCTGGGCCTGCTCCTGCTGGAGTGCCTGACCGGCCGCCGCGAGTACCCCGGCGGCACCGCCGACGCCGCCGTGGCCCGCCTGCACCGCCCCGCCCGCATCCCGTCCGACCTCCCCGACGACCTGACCCGCCTGCTCGCCCTGATGACCTCCCTGGTCCCCCGAAGACGACCCACGGCCCTCGCCTGCGCCCACGCCCTGCGCCACCGCGAAACCCCCACCGCCGTGGACACGGCACCCGACCGGCGCAGGTGGCGCCCGGCGCTCGTCGGCGCGGCCCTCGTCCCGATCGCCGTCCTGGTCACCGCGCTGCACGCGCCCCTGATGGAGTCGAGCCCGTCCCCACCCTCCCCGACCACGACGACCACCCCGTCGGGCACCCGCTGACGCGGTTCGCCGAACGGCCCACCGGGTACGCCTCCGAATGAGCACGGGGAGGAGCACGATGACCGGTGACGGCACGCCCATGGGCCTCGTCCACGTCGAGACCGAGGTGTTGGCGGGCGTCGCGATGGCCACCTTCGCGGGCCAGGTCGACGCGGTGTCCCAGCAGCACGTGTCCGGCGAACTGCGCGGACTGCTCGACCAACACCCGGTCGCGCTGGTCCTCGACCTGCGCCGGGTCACCTTCCTGGCCTCCATCGGCATCGCCATCCTGGTCAACGCCCACCACGCGGCCCGGCGGCTCGGGATCGCGTTCGCGGTGGTCGCCGACAACCGCGCCGTGCTGCGCCCGCTGGTCGCCGCCCAGGTCGACCACGTCCTGCCGGTGCACCCGACCGCGACCGCCGCCCTTGCCGCCGTTCGGCTCGCGACCACCTGAGCGAACGGCGCCCATCGGGGTTTCGCGGCCGACTGATGCGGGTAGGCGGCGGGCACGGCAGGGGGTGGTCGCGGTGGAGATGGACTTCGACGACACGACGGCCCGGCGGTTGCGGCGTTACGTGGACCAGGTGGCGGCGGCGCTGGGGTTGGGCAGCGAGTGCGTGTGCGTGGACGCCGGTCCGCCGGCGAACGCCTACGTGGCGCTGGAGGGGCGCATCCCGTCCTTCCCCGAGTGGGACGTGGCGCTGCTGTGGGACGAGGAGTTCGGCTGGTCGGGTGCGATCGAGACGACCACTGACGAGGTCGTGCTCGCCTACATGGGTGGCCACGCGGTGCCGCCGCCCGCCGAGGTCGCGCGCTTCGCCACGGACCTGCTGCTGGACCGGCACCCTGGCGACCCGCGCGCGATCCGGCCGGCCGGGTCGGGCGGCGCGGAACTGGCGTCCCTGCCGCGCGCCGCCGGTTAGCCGGGGGTCGGACGCGGTCTGCGCAGGCGGCGGCCTGGTTCACGGTCAGCGCGGTGCGCTCCCGCTCGCCCGCCGAGCGCTCGGTCCCGCGCGGGCCGCGGGCGAACCGGGGCGAAGGTCCCGGCCGGGGGCTGTGGTGGTCCCGGCCGCGCGGTGACCGGTGAGCGCTGCCGAACCGGTCGTCCGGGGCGACCCTGGGGAGGCGACCAGTCGAGCGAGAGGACCGTGATGAGTTCCCCGATCGTGGTGGGTGTGGACGGGTCGGCGTCGGCGTTGTCGGCGGTGGCGTGGGCGGCCCGGGAGGCGGCGCGGCGTCGGGCGCCGTTGCGGTTGGTGCACGCGTACCTGGTGCCGACCCGGGGTTACCCGGACATCGTGCTGAGCGGGCACGAGGTGCGGGAGGCGGTGGAGGAGCAGGGCCGGCAGTGGCTGGCCGAGGCCGAGGCCGCCGCGAAGGCCGCCGCGGACGTGCCGGTGGAGGCGGTGCTGGAGTTCTCCGGCGCGGCCGGCGCGATGGTGTGGGAGTCGGAGCGGGCGCGGATGGTCGTGCTCGGGTCGCGCGGGCTGGGCGGGTTCACCGGGTTGGTCGTGGGGTCGGTGGCGGTGGCATTGGCTGCGCACGGCAAGTGCCCGGTGGTCGTCGTGCGCGGCGAGGATCACGAGGCCGGCCCGGTCGTGGTCGGAGTGGACGGGTCGCCGGCGAGCGAGCAGGCCGTGGACTTCGCGTTCGAGGCGGCCTCCGCCCGCAACGCCCCGCTCAAGGCGGTGCACGTGTGGAGCGACTTCTCGATCGACGGCCTGTACGACAGCCTGCTGACCGTGGACTGGGACCAGGTCGAGGCCGCCGAGCACCGCGTGCTCGCGGAACGGCTCGCGGGCCACGCGGAGAAGTACCCGGACGTGGCGGTGGAGCGGGTCGTGGTGCGGGACCGGCCGGTGCGTGCTTTGCTGGCCGAGGCGGAGGGCGCGCGGTTGCTGGTGGTGGGCAGCCGGGGGCGCGGCGGTTTCACCGGGATGCTGCTCGGCTCGACCAGCCAGGCGCTGGTGCACCACGCGACCTGCCCGCTCGCCGTCGTCCGGCCGATCGACGGGGAGTGAGATGTCGGCGAGCGACCGCGTGGACCTGGTGGACGCCTACTGGCGCGCGGCCAACTACCTGTCCGCGGGCCAGATCTACCTGATGGACAACCCGCTGTTGCGCGAGCCCCTGACGGCCGCGCACATCAAGCCCCGGCTGCTCGGGCACTGGGGCACCACGCCCGGCCTGAACTTCGTCTACGCGCACCTCAACCGGGTGATCCTGGAACGGGACCTGGACGTGCTGTTCGTGACCGGTCCCGGGCACGGTGGCCCGGCGCTGCTGGCCAACACCTGGCTGGAGGGCTCGTACGGGGACAACTACCCCGAGGTGCCGCGCGACGAGCACGGGATGCGGCGGCTGTTCCGGCAGTTCTCCTTCCCCGGCGGGGTGCCCAGCCACGTCGCGCCGGACGTGCCGGGGTCCATCCACGAGGGCGGTGAGCTGGGGTATTCGTTGGCGCACGCGTTCGGTGCGGCGTTCGACAACCCGGACCTGCTGGTGGCGTGCGTGGTCGGGGACGGCGAGGCGGAGACCGGGCCGCTGGCCGCGAGTTGGCACGGGGCGAAGTTCCTGGACCCGATCCGCGACGGCGCGGTGCTGCCGATCCTGCACCTCAACGGCTACAAGATCGCCAACCCGACCCTGCTGGCCCGCGTCCCGCACGACGAGCTGGACTCGCTGCTGCGCGGCTACGGCTACGCACCGTCCTATGTGGAGGGTGACGATCCGGCGGAGATGCACGCCCGCATGGCGGAGGTCCTGGATCGGGTGCTGGACGGGATCAAGCGCATCAAGACCTCGGGCGAACGGCCCCGGTGGCCGATGATCGTGCTGCGCAGCCCGAAGGGCTGGACCGGTCCGTCCGAAGTGGACGGCAAGCCGGTGGAGGGGACCTGGCGGTCGCACCAGGTCCCGCTGGCCGGTGTCCGGGACAACCCCGAGCACCTGCGGCTGCTGGAGGCCTGGCTGCGGTCCTACCGCCCCGAGGAGCTGTTCGACGACCAGGGCCGACCCCGGCCGGAACTGCTGGACCTCGCCCCGCGCGGGGCGAAGCGGATGGGGTCGACCCCGCACGCCAACGGCGGCCTGCTGCTGCGCGAACTCCGGCTGCCCGGCGTCCGGCCGTACAGCGTCGAGGTGGAGAAGCACGGCTCCACCACCTCCGAACCCACCCGGGCGCTGGGCCGGATGCTGCGGGACGTGTTCAAGCTCAACGCCGACCAGCGCAACTTCCGCCTGTTCGGCCCGGACGAGACCGCGTCGAACCGGCTGGACGCGGTGTTCGAGGCGACCGGCAAGCAGTGGCAGGCCGACACCCTGCCCACCGACGAGGACCTGGCCCGCGACGGGCGGGTGGTGGAGGTGCTGTCCGAGCACCTGTGCCAGGGGTTCCTGGAGGGCTACCTGCTCACCGGCCGGCACGGGCTGTTCAACTGCTACGAGGCGTTCACCCACATCGTCGACTCGATGTTCAACCAGCACGCCAAGTGGCTGGGCACGCACCGGAAGCTGCCGTGGCGGCGGCCGGTGGCGTCGCTGAACTACCTGCTGTCCTCGCACGTGTGGCGGCAGGACCACAACGGGTTCTCCCACCAGGACCCCGGCTTCATCGACCACGTGATGAACAAGAAGGCCGAGGTGGTCCGGGTCTACCTGCCGCCGGACACCAACACCCTGCTGTCCGTGGCGGACCACTGCCTGCGCAGCCGCGACTACGTCAACGTGATCGTGTCGGGCAAGAACCCCACTCCGGACTGGCTGAGCCCCGAGGAGGCGGCGCTGCACTGCGCGCGGGGTGCGGGGATCTGGGAGTGGGCGGGCACCGACGAGGGCGCGCCGGACGTGGTGCTGGCGTGCGCCGGCGACGCGCCGACGATGGAGGTCATGGCGGCCACCGCGCTGCTCCGCGAACACCTGCCCGACCTGCGGGTCCGCGTGGTGAACGTGGTGGACCTGATGCGCCTGCAACCGGAGACCGAACACCCGCACGGGATGCCGGACCGCGAGTTCGACGCGCTGTTCACCACCGACAAGCCGGTGATCTTCGCCTACCACGGCTACCCGTGGCTGATCCACCGCCTGACCTACCGGCGCGCCAACCACGACAACCTCCACGTGCGCGGCTACAAGGAGGTCGGCACCACGACCACGCCGTTCGACATGGTGGTGCTCAACGACATGGACCGCTACCGGCTGGTCATCGACGTCATCGACCGGGTCCCCGGCCTGGGGTCGCACGCGGCGCTGCTGCGCCAGCGGATGCAGGACCAACGGGTCCGCCACCACGCGTGGATCCGCGAGCACGGCGAGGACCTGCCCGAGGTCCGCGAGTGGACGTGGCCGTACTGATGAACGTGCTGGTGGTCAACGCGGGCTCGTCGAGCTTGAAGCTGAGCGTGCTGGGGGAGGGCGACGAGGTCCTTGCCCAGCGGCACGTCGAGCGGTGGGAGGGCGGGGACGTCGAGTTGCCGGACGACGTGCCCGAGATCCACGCCGTCGGCCACCGCGTGGTGCACGGCGGGCCGGACCTGACCGAGCCCGTGCGGTTGGACGACGAGATCCGGGCGGAGATCGGGCGCCTCACCGACCTCGCTCCCCTGCACCAGCCGCGTGCGCTGGCCGGGATCGACGCGATGATGGGGCTGCTGCCGGACGTGCCACAGGTGGCGTGCTTCGACACCGCTTTCCACGCCACCCTGCCGCCGGTGGCGAGCACGTACCCGTTGCCCGCGGAGTGGCGGCGGCGTTGGCGGTTGCGGCGGTACGGATTCCACGGCCTGTCCCACGCCTACGCGGCACGCCGGGCGGTGGCGCTGGCCGGCGGCGGCTCCGGTGGCGGTTCGCGTGCTGGTGGCGGTTCGCGGGTGGTCACGTGTCACTTGGGTGCGGGTTGCTCGTTGGCGGCGGTGCGCGACGGCCGGTCCGTGGACACGACCATGGGGTTCACGCCGTTGGGCGGCTTGGTGATGGCGACCCGGAGCGGCGACCTGGACCCCGGTCTGCTGGTGTGGCTGCTGCGCGACCGGCTGGAACTCGACGACTTGGACGACGGCCTGGAGCACGGTTCCGGCCTGTCCGGCGTGGGTGGCCGGGCCGACCTCCGCGACCTGCGCCAGGCGGCCTCGGACGGGGACGGCGACGCGAGGCTGGCGATCGAGGTGTTCGTGCACCGGCTGCGGCAGGGCGTGGCGGCCATGGTGGCGTCGTTGGGCGGCGTGGACGTGGTGGTGTTCACCGGCGGGATCGGCGAGCACGACGCCGACGTCCGCGCCGACACCCTGCGCGGCCTTGGCTTCCTCGACGTCGAGCTGGACGACGCGCGCAACGCCTCGGTGGACGGTGACGGGCGGGTCAGCGCAGATCAGTCCACTGTGGATGCTTGGGTGGTCGAAGCCCGCGAAGACGTCGAGATCGCTCACGGGGTTCGGCGCCTGCTCGGCTGAACCGTCACGGGGTGGCCTGGCGGCGCACCATCTCGTTGATCCAGATCGGCGCGTAAGGCGAGGTGCAGTTCGGGGGAGTGGGGTAGTCCTTGAGCACTTCCAGCCTTTCGCCGATGTCGATCGCGCGGGCGCGGTGCGCGGGGTGGTCGATGCCGATCTGGGCCAGGCAGTGGTTCATCGCCCACTGGAGGCGGTCGGGGGCGTCCTTCATCTCCGCTTCGACGACGTCGAGGAGTTTGTCCAGGTCGAGGCCTTCTGGCTGCTTCGCCACGCGGTCGGTGGTCAACGCCCAGCCGCCGCTAGCGACCACCGGGTCGGGGTCGGCGGTCCACGCCAGGCGCAGCTCTTCGGCGTGCGGGTTCTTCTTCACCACGTAGTTCACCAGCCAGTCGTGCACCTTGGGGGCGCGTGCCTCGCGCAGCATGGCGTCCAGTTCGTCGCGCGAGAACGCCTTGGGGCGGCTGACCAGGATCGCCAGCAGCCGCGCCGCCGTGTCGCCGGTCGCCCACAGCCCGCGCGCGAGTTCCTGTTGGGTCTTCAACCGCTTGGCGACCGCGCGCAACTTGCCGAGGTTCACCCCGTGGTCGTCCCCGTGCTTTTCGTTGACCGCCCGCGCCTTCGGGTCCTCCAGCGCCGCCAACTCGGCCATCACCTCGGCCACCGCAACCACGACTACCTCCCGCTCCTCACGTACAGCCTACGAGGTGACCGCCCCCGCGAGGTGGTCCCGCAGGCGGGCGTGGCGGAATTCGTAGGTGGGGCCGTTGCGGCGGAGGATGCCCCGACGGTGGGCGTCGTCCAGGAAAGTCATGAGGCGCAACGGGGTTCGGCCGCGCAGCGCCAGCCACAGCCGTGCGATGGTGAAGCGGGACCAAGCGGTGTAGGCCAGCCACACCAAGCCGTAGAACAGCCAGAACAGCACAAAACCCCGAGGTATCACCCACGGGGAAGTCGCGAACGCCAGGAAGGTGGCGAACATGGCCGGTATGGGCAGGCTGCCCACGACGGCCACGACCAGGTCACCGCGCAACACCGAAAGGGGAGTGGCGGACCGCGGCGGTGTGCTGTGGTCGATGCGGCCCACCATTCCCCACAGCAGCCCGGACACCGCGCCCGCGGCCACGGCGGCGGCCGGGCTCACCACCCAGCCCAGGGCGAACCCGAACGCGAAACCGCCCAGCACCCCCAACACGTGCAGCCGCGGCCCCGAGTGCAGCCGCTGCACGTCCGGGTACGGCCGGACGAGGGTCAACAGCACCACGGCGGCGGCGTTCGACAGCGCGACCATCGTGGCCAGCGTCAAGTTCCCGGGAGCCGACAGCCGCAGCCCGATCCAGGCGACCACCCCCACCCCTACCGCCGACAGCAGCGCCGTGACGGTCCGGGGCACGGTCCGGACCAGCCGCCACCATGCGATGTCCTCCTGCCGGGCCAGGAACCGCAGCCACCGCTCCACCTGCCCGGCCCGCCACCGCCGGCGACCGCGCGGCAGGGGCGTGTCGGGGTAGGCGGCCGGCACGAACCGGTCCAGCAGCCGCCGTTCCACCTCCGCGTCCGGCAACCCGGCCAGTTCCGCCGGACGGGTGCCCGACGCCATCGCCAACCACAGCAGCAACGGCGAGGAGATCCCCTCCCAGCCGGGGACGTGCGGCGGACCCAGTCCCACCACCTCGGCGCCGGTCAGCGTGACGTGGTCGCGGCTGGTCAGGACCAGCGGGTCGGGCACGGACGGGTCGTGGACCCGTTCCAGCGCGTGCAGCGCGGCCGGCGGGTCGCACACCTCGTCCAGCCCGTCCAGCACCGGCACGATCCGCCGCGCCCGCACCAACTCCAGCGCCACCGCGACGGACATCCCGTAGTCCCGGGCCAGTTCCGCCGCCATCCACTGGTGCACGTGCTGCCGCAACGGGTTCCAGGAGTGCAACGCGAACAACACCGCCACCGGTTCGCCCGGCGCACGCCGTGCCAGCAACTCCCGCACGATCCGCACCGCCGCGACGGTCTTCCCGGCACCCGCCGGCCCCACCACGACCAGCCGACCACGCTCCGGCACCGTCACGCTCGTCCACGCCGTCGCGATGCCCCGGACCTCGACCTCGTCTCGCCACTGCGCCGCCACCACCTCGGCGAGCCGGTCCAACCGCTGCGCGGTGGTCAACGACCTCCGTTGGCGCAGCGCGAGGAACAACCCGATGGCGGCGACCACGAACCCGGCCACACTGGCGACCTGGTCCGCGACCTCCAACATCACCCCATCATGGCCCAGAACGCTACGACAGGGCGCGGGCCAGTTCACGGCGGCCGTTGATGCCCAGCTTGGTGTAGATGCGGCCCAGGTGGTTCTCCACGGTCTTCGGCGTCACGAAGAGCTCCTGCGCGATCTCGCGGTTCGCCCGCCCGGTCACCGCGAGGTCCGCCACCCGGCGTTCGCTCGCGGTCAACGCCTGGACGCCGACGGACATCAGCTTGCGCGGCCGGTCTCCCAGCGCCTCCAACGCGGCGACCGCACGCGCGCGCAACGCGGTGGAGCCGCAGTCGGTGGCCAGGTCGATGGCGCGGTGCAGGGGCTCGCGGGCTTCACTGCGGCGACCGGCGACCCGCAGCGCCTCGCCCAGGTCGACCAGCGAACGGGCCAGGTGGAGCCGCGCGGGGGACGGCTCCAGCACCGTCACCGACTCGGTGAGCAGGTCGAGCCGGTCCTCGGCCGAAGCGTGCGCGAGCACCCGAAGGGCGGCGCCGACCTCCGTCGGCGTGTCCCACTTCCGTGCCACGCCGACCAGTTCCTCGGCCAGGGCGAGGGCTTCGCGCTGTTCGCCGAGCAGCAGCAACGCGCGCACAGCCGGGGCGCGCCACGAGATCGTCGGCGGGTCCACGCCCACCGCGTGCAACTGGTCGCGTTGCTCGAACGCCTCCGCCCGCGCCAGTTCCGGGTTGCCCCGCGCCAGGGCCACACGGGCTCGGGGCTCGTGCAGCCAGATGGTCGGGATCACCCGTGGCACGTCGGAGTGTTCCGCGTCGAAACGGTCCAACAGCGCCGCCGCCCCGTCGACGTCACCGCGTTCCAGAGCGCTGTACGCACCGAAGTGGGTCGCGGTGGCGCGCAAGGCGATCACGTGTGACACGGGGTCTTCCTGCGACACCGCCGCCAGCACGCCCTCGGCCTCCGCCTCCACGAACGCGACGTTGCCCAGCTGCCAGTTCAGGAAGATCGCCGGGTTGCACACCATCGCGTACTCGACCGGCGAGCCGTGCCGGTGCACGCGCTGCTTGGCCCGTTCGATCTCCTGCCGGGCATCGTCGAACCCGTCCGCGGAGATCAGCGCCACCAGGGCCACCACCCACGCCACCATGGCCTCGACGCTGCCGGTGCAGTCCTCGAAGTACGCCCCGCCCGCCAACGCGCGCCGGGCGGTGGCCGCGACCTCGCCGGCGGGCCACACTTCGTAGCGGCCGGTCTGGGCGAGCAGGCCGAGCAGGGTGCGCTCGTCCGGGGTGACGCCGGGCAGGGTGGCGTAGCCGCGCAGGTGGGCGGAGGCGGTCTGCCGCTGCTCGGGCAGGAACGACCTGATGACCGCGAGCCGCGCCTCCAGGTGCATCCGGCCCGCCTCCCGGGCGCCGGCCGGGCGGGCGGCGATGGCCCGGGTCAGTTCGTCGATCGCGGCCTGCGGGCCGTCGACGACCGCGGTGGCCGACGCGGCGGCGGCGACCAGTTCGGCGTCCGGCAGCCCTTCCGCGGCGAACTGCAACTGGGTCCGCGCCTCGCGCGCGTTCCCGGTGCGCAGCAACGCCCGCCCCCACTCGGCGCGCAACGCCGGGTCGTCCGGGCGTTCGCCGACCGCGCGTTCCAGGTGGGCGGCGGCGGTGGCGCCGTCACCGGCGGCCAGCAGGGCCAGGGCCGCGCGGCGCAGCACGTCGACCGCGTCGGGCAGGGTGCCGCGGGGCGCGTGCATCAGGTGCGCGGCGATGCGGTCCGCCGGCGCGCCGGCCGCGCTGAGTTCGGTGGCGGCACGGGCGTGCAGCGCGGCGCGCGACATCGGTCCGAGGTCGGCCAGGACCGCCTCGCGCACTACCGGGTGCAGGAACCTTGTGTGGTCGGCGTCATCGGCGATGACGTGCGCGGCGACGAGCGCCTCAACGGCGGCGGGCAGGTCGTCCACGCTCACCTCGGCCACCGCCCCGGTCAGCCACGGGTTGCCGCCCGGACCCAGCACCGCGGCGGCCCGCGCGAGCCGCACCGCATCGGCGGGCAGCCGGCCGAGCGTCGCCCGGAACACCGTGCTCGGGCCGAGCCCGCCGATCCGCTCCGCGGTCGAAGGCTGGTCGAGCGGCAGCCCCAGGGTGTCCAGTTCGTCGAGCAGGACCGTGGTCAGGAACGGGTTCCCGCCGCTGGCGTCGTGCAGCGCGGTGACCACGTCGTCGGCCGGTGCTCCGCCGCGGGCCGCCGCCAGCGCGGTCAGCGCCTCGCGGGTGAGCGGGCGGGGCAGCATCCGCTCGGCGTGCCGGGAATCGCTCAACTGGGCCAGCGGCCCGGAGCCCTCCGGCGGCCGGGTGGCCACCACCAGCGCGATCGGCAGGTCCGAGATCCGTCGCGAGAGGTAGACCAGGAATTGCAGCGACGGCAGGTCGGCCCAGTGCGCGTCGTCCACCGTGATCAGCAGCGGCCGGGTGGCGGACAGGTCGACCGCGACCCACCACAGCGAGTGCAGCGTGCGCGCCAGTTCGGCTTCGCTCGGGTCCGCGGCGGCGCCGTCGATCGCGGCCAGCGCCGCGCCGGCCGGGCCCGCCAGGATCGCTTCGCGCACCTCGCCGCGGTAGCGGGACACGGACCGTTCCACCATCTGGCGGACGACGCCCCACGGCATCGCGCTCTCCAGCGCGTCGCCGATCGCCTGCATCCGGCCGAAACCGCGTTGTTTGGCCATGTCCCGGCAGTCCCGCACGAGTCGGGTCTTGCCGATGCCCGCCGCGCCCTCGATCACGACGATCCGGCCCTCGCCCCGGGTGGCGCTGTCCAGGGCCGCGGCGATCCGCCCCAGCTCCCGGTCCCGTTCGAGGGTGTGGTCCGCGCGGCTCATCCGACCAGGCGGCGCAGCCGGTCGGGGTCGCGCAGCGGCTTGCCGTGCCCGAACAGGACGAGCTTGGGTCTCAGCTCGGCCAGCCGGCGCATGGACTCGCGGTTCTGCTCGCGGTCCCAGGTCAGGAGGTCCGGCGGTCCGGTGACCCGCAGGACGTGGAAGAACACGTCCCCGCAGATCAGCACGCCGTCCTTGTCCCGCCACAACGCGATGTGGCCGGGGGAGTGGCCGGGCACCTCCAGCACGGTGAACCCGGCGACCTCGTCGCCTTCCTTCAGACCCTTGGTCACCGGGTGGGGGTCGGGCATCTTCATGTGCGACAGCAGCTTGGGCAGCCGGCCGGGCGCGGTGACCGGGGTCGCGGTCTCGATCGCCTCGACGTCGGCCTGCCCGGCCCACAGCGGCAGGTCGAACTCGTCGCACAGGGCGTGGCTGGAGCCGAAGTGGTCCGGGTGGGCGTGCGTGACGACGTGCGCGCTGAGCCGCTGACCGCGCAACTGGCGGGAGATCCGCCGGCGGGCGGCGGGCGTTCCGGCGTCGACGAGCACGTCCTCGACCAGGTAGGCGTTGATCATGTGGGGAGGGCGGCCCAGCAGTTGGTGGACACCCGGCGCCAACGGTCGCATTCGAAGATCGTAGCGGCCGGAGGGTCCCCCGTGGGGGTTCCCCCACGCCCCCCGCGCCCGGAAGTGAGGGATCGCCCCTCATGCCCCGGGGGTGGTCCCGGCGCGAAGGTTCCTCCCAGCACCGGCGAACCGGGCCGGAGCGGACAAAGGGGAGGAAACGATGAGGAAGGCGAGCATGATCGCCGCCGCGCTCGCGGCGATCACTCTTGGCGGGACGGGCACGGCCACGGCCGACATCGGCACCCCGTTGGTCGACGTGGACACCGCCAAGGTGGCGCAGGCGCTGCACACGACGCTGGGGAACGGGGCGACCGTCGGCTACGCGTTCGCCATCACCGAGAACGGCGTGCTGGCGAACACCGGGGCGGCCGGCAAGGCGCGGGTGGACAAGAACATCGCCTTCACCCCGTTCACCCGGATCGAGATCGCCAGCTCCACCAAGAACGTCGTCGCGGCGGCGCTGCTCAAGCTCACCGAGGCGGCCGGGATCACGCCGGAAGCCAAGATCTGGCCCTACCTGCCGCCGGACATGCGCGCCACCGCGCACCTGTCGTGGCAGAACGTCAAGATCAAGCACATCCTCGGCCACCAGTCCGGGCTGGGGCAGTTGGTGAGGGACTCGAACGACACCGAAGACGCCCTGATGCACACCCGGTACGAGGGCATCAAGTACACGATGACCAAGGCGGTCACCGTCGACGAGACGCCCCAGGGCTACTACTACGAGAACCGCAACTACGCGTTCGCCCGGGTGGTCATCACCCGGCTGTGGCGGCTGACCGAGCCCGACCGCGGGGTGCCGGACTGGATCAACGCGAACACCCCGCCGTGGACCCTGAACTACGTCAACGAGAAGCTGTTCGCCCCCGCCGGCATCTCCTGGGTGACCTGCCTGGCCGAGAACCTCGACACCGCCGCGCACGCCTACGACCGGGCGAACCTCGCCAAGGGCGGGGTGCTGCACCAGATGTCCGGCACCGCCTTCGAGTCCTGCGCGAGCTACCGCGGCCTGCACATGTCGGCGATGGACCTGGCCCGCTGGCAGGTGTACCTGCGGTACGGCGACATCGTGACGCCGACCGTGCGCCAGTGGATGGACAGCATGAAGCTCGGCTGGCGGCCGTACGGCTACCTGCCCGCGGGTGGCTACGCCCACGGCGGCCGGTACCACGACGACAACGGGCGCGCGGTGCGCACGTGCACCGGGAAGTTCGCGGGCAACGTCGAGGTGTCCCTGGTCGTGAACAGCATCTTGGGCGGGGGTGACCTCCCCCCGTCGTTGGGGGTGGCCACCGCCGTCAACCGCGCGGGCTGTTCCGGTTGGGGGGGGTGCGGCCCGCGGTCGCCGACCGCGGGCCGCCTTCCGTAAGCTTCCCGGGTGAGGAGGCGCTGTGGATTTCGCGCCGGGTGAGGAGCGTTGGCGGGCTCGTCTGGGCACGCTGCGGCAGGTCGTGCGCCAGGAGTTGGTGTCCCGGCAGTTGGCGGCTCACCTGCCTGCGGGGGCACCGTTGGAGGTCCTGGACGTGGGGTGTGGTCAGGGCACGCAGGTGCTTCGGCTCGCGCGGCACGGCCACCGGGTGACGGGCTTGGACTCGTCGCCGACCTTGTTGCGCGAGCTCGGGCAGGCGTTGGACGAGGAGCCGGACGAGGTCCGGGCACGGGTGCGGACGGTCCAGGACGACCTCCGGAACCTGGCCGGGTTGTTCGACGCCGAGAGCTTCGACGTCGTGCTGTGCCACGGCGTTCTGATGTACTTCGACGATCCCGAGCCGCTGTTGGACGACCTGGTTCGGTTGGTGGCACCGGGTGGTGTGGTGTCCCTGCTGGTCCGGAACGGCGACGCACTGGCGATGCGCCCGGGCCTGCTCGGCGACTGGGACACCGCGCGCCGGGCCTTCGAGGAGTCGTCGTACGAGAACCGCCTCGGGGTGACGGCCCGCGCCGATCGCGTCGACGACCTGGTCGCCGCGCTGGCCACCCGACGGCTGGCGGTGCGCGCCTGGTACGGCGTCCGGGTGTTCACCGACACCGCGCCCGACGACGCCCCGGCGCCCGGCGAACCCGAGCTGACGACGCTGCTGGCGTGCGAGGAGCGCGCGGGGGCAACCGACCCGTACCGCCGGGTGGCCGCGTTGACCCACTTGATCGCCGCCCGGCGTTAGGCGCGCGCCGCTGCTCGCGGACACAGACCGGTGGACCCCGTTGTTCCGGACGGCGATCGTCCGGAACCCGGCATACCGTGCCCGGCATGGCCATCGCGCGCTTCCCCACCCTCGTCATCGACTGCCCCGACCCCGCCGCCCTCGCGAGGTTCTACGGTGCGGTGTTGGACTGGCGGGTCGAAATCTCCGCCGACTGGGCCGAGGTCTGCGCGGAGTACGGGCACCGGATCTGCTACCAGCGGGTGGACGGGTACACGCCCCCGGCCTGGCCGTCGCAGGAGCAGCCGCAGCAGATGCACCTCGACGTGACGGTCGACGACCTCGACGCCGCCGAGGCCGCCGTGCTCGAACTCGGCGCGTCCAAGCACCCCCACCAGCCCGGCGAGTCCTTCCGGGTCTTCCTCGACCCCGCCGGGCACCCGTTCTGCCTGTGCGTCAGCTGATCTACCGAGGACCGGTCGTCCCTACCCCTGGCGGACGCGCTCGTAGACGGCGGCGAGGGCGCCGGCGGCACCGTGGGACCCGTGCCGCAGCCCACCAAGCCGGGCACGGCCGCCACGATGACGAGCCGTCGCACCCCGGGCATGACGCACCTACGGCCATTCGGTACCGGGCATACCGGGCCGAATGGACCAGTGGGTGACACCGGGAATGCGCGACCGGGGCCCGGAAAAAACAGGCCCCGGTCGCGGTGCGGGTCAGCTGGTCGGGAAGTTGTCCGGGGTGCTGACCCGGCTCTTGATGAACGCCCCGGACTCCGTCAGCACCCCGCTGCCGGTGTACGTGCCGCCGTTGCACGTGCCCGGCCGCAGCGCGGCGCTGCTCTCGTTCGCGTCGGAGTACGTCCAGTTCGCGTACCCGATCTTCAGCTGGTCCAGCAGGTCCAGCCACGCCGTGCTGCTCGCGCGGTCGAACGCCCCGCCGCCGGTGGCGCTCACCGTGCCGAACTCGCTGACGAACAGCGGCAGGCGCGACGCCGCCCGGCTCACCGTGGACCGGTAGTTGTCCTTGTGCGAAGCGGCGTAGAAGTGGAACGTGTACATGATGTTGGTCGCGTTCACAGGGTTGTTGACGACCTCGGACTCGTTCGAGCCCTCCGAGACGCCCAGCGACGACCAGGCGCGGGTGCCGACGAACACGACCGCGTCCGGGTCGGCGGCGCGGATCACCGGGATCACCTGCTCGGCGTAGCTCTTGATCGCCGCCCAGCTCACGCCGTTGGGCTCGTTCGCGATCTCGTAGATGACGTTCTTCTTGGCCGCGTTGCGCGACGCGACCTGGGCGAAGAACGTCTTGGCGCGGTCGATGTTGTAGTTGGGGTCACCGGGTGTGAGCGTGTGGAAGTCGATGATCGCGTACATCCCGCGCGCCTCGGCCATGTCCACCAGGGTGTTGACCCGGTTGGTGAACCAGCTCGGGTTGGTCTCGTACCCCTGCTCCTGCACGTACATCGCGATGCGGAACAGGTCGGACTTCCACTCGTTCGCCAGCGCGTCCAGCGACGCGTTGTTGTAGCACTTGTCGAACCACTGGATGCCGTGCGTGCTCATGCCGCGCAACTGCACGGGCCGGTTGTACTGGTTGCACAGGTTCACGCCGCACACCCGCAACTGGCCGTTGATCTCGACCGGGTTGCGGCCCACCGGCGGGTTGCCCGTAGTCGTCGTCGTGGTGACCACCGGCGAGCCGGTGCACGCGACGCCGTTGAGCGTGAACGCGGTCGGCGCGGGGTTGGCGCCGCTCCACGTCCCGGTGAAGCCGATGTCGGCGGTCCCGCCGGTGCCCAGCGACCGGTTCCAGTCGACGTTGGTGGCCGTGACCGCCGACCCGGACTGGCTCCACGTGGCGTTCCAGCCCTGCGTGACCTTCTGCCCGGAGGTGGGGAAGGTGAACCCGAGCGTCCACCCGTTCACCGGGTCGCCCACGTTGGTGATCTTCACCGACGCCTGGAACCCGCCCTGCCACTGGCTGGCGACCGCGTAGTCGACTCGGCAACCCTGTGCCGCCGCCACGGCGTGCGGGAACAGGGCCGCCCCGGAGCCAGCGGCCAGCAGGACGGCCGCGGCCACAACGGTGGAGCGCTTCATCGAACTCCTCCTCGACGCAGATCGGCGCACAGGACCACCAGTGCGGCCGTGAACAGGACCAGGTTCTTGACGACGAACTCACCGGTGAGCGTGAGCACCAGCGGGTTGCCCGCCCGGAAGGCCACCGCCGGCTGCACGACCAGGGTCAGGAACGTGCCGCCCAGGTGGACCATCACCAGCACGGCGGCCGGCCGCAGGAACCGACCGGCGACCAGAGCGCCGCCCAGCAGCACCTCGACCGCGCCGAGCCCGGCCACGAGCACCCCCGGCGCAGGCCACGGCACCGTGCCCGCCACCAGGTCGGCGACCGGGGTCGTCCCGGCCACCTTCAACGCCCCGAACCACACGAACACCACGCCGAGCGACCCGCGCAACAGCGGCACGCTCACCGTGTCCAGCACGCGCAACCCCGCCAGACCAGGGCGGGGAATTCCCTCCACCATCCACACCACATCCTCCGTTGGACGCAACGGTCTGGGAGCGCTCCCAGAACTGTAACGTGAAAGACACCGACTGTGAACATCCAGTTGACACTTCGTCACCGGCAGGTCAGTGACCTGCGCATTTCCCGCGCGACCCTGTGGGGCGAACGACCGTCGCAGCCCGGCCGGAGCCGTACTGCGGTCGTCCCGTGGCGATCCCGTACCCGTCCGAGGTGACCGACGCCGCCCGAACGGCCGTCACCCCCTCGCCGGGTCGGGTTGACCCGGTCGCGCGACTGGGCGGTGCACATCAAGTGCACCCGCGCCGCCTCACCGTCCGGGTGCGCGGCCTGCTCGACCGCGCCGGCGCCGCGTTCCTGGCCGCCCGGGTCGCGTGCGCGCTGGAGGACGACTCGGTGCTGGTCGACCTCGCCGACGCCGTGGTCGTCGACCCGGCCGCGCGGGTGGTCCTGCGGCGGTTGGCCGAGTCGGTCCGGGCGCGGGGCTCGCGGTGCGCGGTGGTCGGTTTCGGCTGGCCGCCGGCGGCGGCACGCGCGATGCTGGGACGCGATGGCTACCCGGCGGGATCCGAGTCGTTCCGCGCTGGCCGACCTGGTCGCCCGCCAGCGTGACGAGATCGACCAGTTGCGGGCCGCCGCGCGGCGGCAGGCCGTGGTCGAGCAGGCCAAGGGGGTGCTGGCCGAACGGCTGTCGTGCCGGCCCGACGAGGCGTTCGAGGACATGGTCCGGCTCGCCCAGGCCTCGGGCAACGACCTGGTCGTCATCGCCGCCAGCGTGCTGGGCGTCCCGCCGCCGCCCGGCGGCACGGCGAACTTCGACCCGACCCGGTACGTGCGGCCGGTCCCGGACGTGCCGCCCCCCGGACCCGTCCCGCGCCCGGTGGCCCTGGCCGCGGTGGGCACCGCGACCGACCCGGAGGACCTGGCCGAACTCGTCCGCGAGCACGCCGGGTGCGACGGCGTGTTGGTCTACCTGGTCGAACCCGACGGCGGGTTGCGGCTGGAGGCGGCGGCGAACGTGCCGGCCAAGGTGCGGCTGGAGTGGGAGCGGGTGCCGCTGCGACTGGAGACCGGGGCGCTGGCGTCGGTGCGCAGCGGCCAGCCGGAGTGGCTGCCCGACCTGGAGGAGGCGCGCGGGCACTACACGCTGATCGGCGACCCGGAGACGGTGTGGCGGTCGCGCGCCTGGGTGCCGTTCCGCGACCAGACCCGCACCGCCGGCGTGATCGGTCTGCTGTGGACAGACCACCACGACTTCACCACCGAGGAGCAGTGGGACCTGGAACTGGTGGTGCGCTCGGCGGGCGCCACGCTGTTGTCCCTGCTCAGCCTGGGTGGCGCGCACGGCCGGAACTGGACGTTGTGGGCCCAGCACTTCCTGGACGTGCTGCCCGGCTCGGTCGCCCTGCTCGGGGCGGTGCACGCGGCCAACGGCGAGGTCGTGGACTTCCGGTTCGAGGCGGCGAGCCCCGACGCCGTGGACTTCGCCGGCCGCCGCTACCGGCAACTGGTCGGGCGCAGCATCCTGGCCAGCTACCCGACCGTGGAGGGCACCGAGCTGTGGGCGGCCTACCTGCGGGTCCTGCGCACCGGGGTGCGCGAGGTGATCAGGTCGTTCGACTACGAGGAGAACACCCCCGGCCTGCCCCAGCACGGCCGGTACACGCTGACCATCGGCAAGTTCGGCGACGGCCTGGTGCTGGCCTGGCGCGAGCACGAGGACCCGTTGCAGCTGGAACGGCTGCGCAGCGTGCAGCGGCTGGGCAACATCGGGTGGGGCGAGTGGAACCTGATGACCAACGAGATCAACTGGTCCGAGCAGCTCTACGTCATCTTCGACCGGGACCCGGCGCTGGGGCCGATGTCGCTGGACGAGATCCGGGCCTCGGTGGTCGCCGAGGACCTGCCCATCCTGCAGAACGCGGTGCGGCGGATGATCGAGGACGGCGAGCGCACGGACTCCGAGCTGCGGCTGAAGGCCGGTGACGAGATCCGCTGCGGCCGGTTCATCGGCGAGCCGGTGCTCGACGTGCAGGGCCGGCCGATCCGGCTGGACGTGGTGCTGCAGGACCTGACCGCGACCCGGCGCGCCGAGAAGCGGATGTTCGACCTGAGCGAGCAGTTCGCGCGCGAGCACCAGGTGGCCGACCACCTGCGCTCCGCCGTGCTGCCGCTGCCCAGCGGGCCGCTGGAGCTGCCGGGGCTGCGGGTGGCCGTGCGGTACCTCGCCGCCGAGCAGTGGGCCGAGGTCGGCGGCGACTGGTACCACGCCTTCACCATCCACGACGGCAGCACGTTGCTGGCCATCGGGGACGTGGCGGGCCACGGCCTGGCGACCGCGGCGGCCATGGCGAAGCTGCGCTACGCGTTCACCGGCGCCGCGCTCACCGAGCCCGACCCGGCCGGGGTGCTCGACGTGCTCAACCGGATGCTGACCGGCGGCGAGCACGTCACGCTGGCCACGGCGGCGGTCAGCCGGTACGACCCGGCGGACCGCCGCCTGTCGTGGGCGCAGGCCGGGCACCCGCCGATGCTGCTGGTGCGCTCGCACGAGGTGCACGTGTTGGAGCGGCCGTCGGGGCCGGTCCTGGGCGGTATGCCGGGCGCGGCCTACGGGACGGCGACGACGGTGCTGGTGCCCGGCGACACGGTCCTGATGTTCACCGACGGCCTGGTGGAACGCCGACCGTCCGCTCAGGACACCGACGACCGGGACGACGATCGGGACGACCTGGAGTACCTGATGGAGGAGATCCGCACGTTCGTCGCCGACATCGACCCCGCGGACATGCCGGAGGCCCTGACGTCCCTCCTGGTCCCCGCCTCCCCACTGGACGACACCTGCATCCTCGCCGCCGCCGTCCTGTCGTGATCCCCGCTCACTTGCCCGGCCACGCCCGCTTCGCCAGCAGGCGCAGGCCGTTGAGCGCGACCAGGACCGTCGAGCCCTCGTGCCCGGCGACGCCCAGGGGCAGCGGGAGGTTGCCGACCAGGTCCCACGTCACCAGCGCCAGGATGATCGACCCGGCGATCACGAGGTTGGCCACGACCACCCGCCGCGCCCGCCGCGCCAACGCCACCACCGCGGGCACCGCGTCCAGGTCGTCCCGCAGCACGACCGCGTCCGCCGTCTCCACCGTGAGATCCGAACCCTTGCGCCCCAACGCGATCCCGGCGTCAGCCGTCGCCATGGCCGGCGCGTCGTTCACACCGTCGCCCACGAACAGCACCCGGTGACCCCGGTCTCGCAGGTCGGCCACCGCGTCCGCCTTGTCCTGCGGCAACAGCCCGCCGCGGGCGTCCTCGATACCCACCTCGGCGGCAACCCGTTGCGCCGCACCGGGGTTGTCACCGCTGAGCAGCACCGGCCGCGCACCGGTCACCCCCCACAACCCCGCAACCGCGCCCGCGCTCGACGGCCGCACCCGGTCCGCCAGCACCAGCACCCCGACCCGCTCGCCGTCCACCTCCACCACGACCGCTGTCTCCCCGTCGACCGCCGACGACGGATCGGCCACCACGGAGACCTTCCGCCCACCGACCACCGCCGCCACCCCGACGCCCGGCGTGGCGCGGAAGTCCCGTGCCTCAGCCAACTCCAGCCCGCGTTCGGAAGCGGCGGACACGATCGCGGACGCCACCGGGTGCTCACTCCACCGCTCGACCGCCGCCGCCAGCGCCACCACCTCATCGGCCCGCACGTCCGAGGCCACCGGACGGACGTCGACCAGGCGCGGCCGGCCTTCGGTGAGGGTGCCGGTCTTGTCCACGGCGACCGCCGTCACGCCGCCCAGCCGCTCCATCGCCACCGCGGACTTCACCAGCACCCCGTGCCGCCCGGCGTTCGCGATCGCGGCCAGCAGCGGCGGCATCGTGGCCAGCACCAACGCGCACGGCGACGCCACGATCATGAACGTCATCGCCCGCAGCAGGGTCGGCTGCAACTCCGCACCGAACGCCAGCGGCACCGCGAACAGCGCCAGCGTCGCGACCACGACCCCCAGCGAGTACCGCTGCTCGACCTTCTCGATCAGCAACTGGGTCCGCGCCTTGGTCGCCGACGCCCGCTCGACCATCGCCACGATCCGCGCCAGCACGCTGTCCGCCGGGTCGCGCGTCACCCGCACCCGCAGCGCCCCGGACCCGTTGAGCGACCCCGCGAACACCTCCGCCCCGACCGTCTTGGCCACCGGCAGCGGCTCGCCGGTGATCGACGCCTCGTCCACCTCGCCCACCCCGGCGACCACGACACCGTCCGCGCCGACCCGTTCACCGGGCCGCACCAGGACCTCGTCGTCGACCCGCAGCGCCGATGCGTCCACCACCTCCTCGCCGTCCCCGACCACGCGCGTCGCGCGCTGCGGCGCCAGGTCCAGCAGCGCCCGCACGGAGTCCGCCGTGCGCCGGGTCAGCACCGCCTCCAGCGCGCCCGACGTGGCGAAGATGACGATGAGCAGCGCCCCGTCGACCACCTGCCCGATCGCGGCGGCCCCGGCGGCGGCCACGACCATCAGCAGGTCCACGTCCAGCGTCCGCTCCCGCAGCGCCCGCACCCCGGCCACCGCCGGCTCCCAACCACCGGCCACGCAGCAGGCCAGCAGCAACGCCCACCACAGCCACGCGGGCGCGTCGGCCCACCACGCGCCCAGGCCCAGCGCGAACAGGGCCGTCGAAGCGCACGCCCACCGGACCTCCGCCAGCGCCCACACGCCGACCTTCCCGGGGGCGACCCGAACCATCTCCGCTGTCGTCACACCGCGCACCATACAGGAACACATGAAGACCTCTTCATTTGTTCCTCAAGTAGGATCACCCCATGGGACACGGGACGGACAAGGCCGCGCCGCCCGCCGTGCTGGACGCGGAGTCGGCCGCGACCGTCGCCGCGACCCTCCAGGCCCTGGCCACCCCCAGCCGGCTGCGCATCCTCGCCCGGCTGCGGCACGGAGCGTGCGCGGTGGGGGAGCTGGCCGAGGCGATCGAGATGGAGCAGTCCGCCGTCTCCCACCAGTTGCGCCTGCTCCGCGCGCTCGGCCTGGTCGTGGGCACCCGGCACGGCCGCAGCATCGTCTACAGCCTCTACGACGACCACGTCGCCCAACTGCTGGACGAGGCGGTCTACCACATCGAGCACCTCGGCATGGGCGCCACCGACGTCGTGTCCTGACCTGAACGGGTGAGTCGGCGGGCACGATCGGCAGCGGTCCGTGCGCCGGTGGAGCGGTCGACGCCCACGAACGGGTAGATCTGGTGCCCCGACCCTGGCCGCCACGGCCGGCGACTGGTTGCGTGATCCCCCGGTGGCCAGTGACAGAGAGGTGCGGGGTCGATGCAGCCGTTCCAGTTGCCGGAGTTCTACATGCCCTACCCGGCACGGCTGAACCCCAACCTCGACCGGGCCCGCGCGCACAGCCGGGCGTGGGCGCACCGGATGGACTTCATCGACGTGCCCCAGCACGGCACGGTCATCTGGACCGACGACGACCTCGCGTCGCACGACTACGCGCTGCTGTGCGCCTACACCCACCCCGACGCCTCCGCCGAGGACCTCGACCTGGTCACCGACTGGTACGTGTGGGTCTTCTACTTCGACGACCACTTCGTCGAGCTGTACAAGCGCAACCCGGACGACATCCGGGGCGCCCAGGCCTACCTGGACCGGCTGCCGCTGTTCATGCCGGTGAACGGCGTGATCACCGAGGAACCCGCGAACCCGGTCGAGAAGGGCCTCAAGGACCTCTGGGAGCGCACCGTCCCCGCGCACTCGATGGACTGGCGCCGCCGGTTCGCCGACAACACCAAGCACCTGCTCGACGAGTCGATGTGGGAGCTGCACAACATCAGCGAGGGCCGGCTGGCCAACCCGATCGAGTACGTCGAGATGCGCCGCAAGGTCGGCGGCGCGCCGTGGAGCGCCAACCTGGTCGAGCACGTCACCGGGATGGAGGTGCCCGCCCGCGTCGCGCTGACCCGTCCGCTGGCGGTCCTGCGGGACACCTTCGCCGACGCCGTCCACCTGCGCAACGACCTGTTCTCCTACGAGCGCGAGGTGCTCGACGAGGGCGAGCTGAGCAACGGCGTCCTGGTGCTGGAGAAGTTCCTGGACCTGCCGACGCAGGAGGCCGCCGAGCGGGTCAACGACCTGCTGACGTCCCGGCTGCACCAGTTCGAGCACACCGCGCTGACCGAAATGCCCAAGCTGCTGGACGAGCACGGGATCGACCCGGCGGGGCGGTTGGCCGTGCTGGCGTACGTGAAAGGCTTGCAGGACTGGCAGTCCGGCGGCCACGAGTGGCACATGCGGTCCAGCCGCTACATGAACAAGGGCGCGTTGGACGGCTCCGGGTTGAGCGGCCCGACCGGCCTCGGGACCCAGGCGCTGCGGTCCCTGCTGAACACCGCCCCGCAACGGCTCCGCAGCTTCTCGCACGTCCCGTTCAGCGAGGTCCCGTCGGTTCCGTGGCCCGAGATGCGCCTGCCGTTCCCGAAGTCCACGAGCCCGCACCACCAGTCGGCGACGGACCACACGGTGGAGTGGTCGCGTGAGATGGGCTTCTTCGACGACGTGCCCAGGATTTGGACCGAGGAGATGGTCCGGGGGCACGACTACGGCCTGTGCTCCGCCGTGGTCAACCCCAGGGGCACGTCCGACGAGGTCCACCTGTCCGCGCTCTGGTACACGTGGGGCACCTACGGCGACGACTACTACCCGGCCGTGTTCGGGCGAACGCCGGACATGAGCGGCGCCAAGGCCCTCACCGCGCGCCTGAAGTCGTTGATGCCCATCGAGGGCGCGCCCGCGGCGAACCCGGCCATCCCGCTGGAACGAGGTTTGGCGGACCTCTGGCAGCGCACGATCGGCGGCATGGACCTCGACCACCGCCGCGAGTTCCGGTCGGCGGTGACGACCATGCTCGACTCCTGGCTGTGGGAACTGGAGAACCAGCACCTCAACCGCGTCCCCGACCCGGTCGACTACGTGGAGATGCGCCGACGGACCTTCGGCTCGGAGCTGACCGCCGCCATGGCGCACCTGTCCAAGCCGAACGCCATCCCGCCGCACGTCCGCCGCACCCGGGCGGTCCAGAACCTGGAGAACACGGCCGCCGACTACTCGTGGATGGTCAACGACCTGGTGTCCCACCGCAAGGAGGTCCAGTACCAGGGCGAAATGCACAACCTGGTCCACGTGGCCCGCAACTTCCTTGACTGCGACGTGCACCGGGCGTACGAGGTGGTGGAGAAGCTGCAGAAGGCGCGGCTGGCGCAGTTCGAACACGTCGTGGACGTGGAACTGCCCGGCATGGTCCAGGACTTGGCGTTGGACGACGACGTGCAGCGGGCGTTGGCGGACCGCGTCCAGGCGCTCAAGGACTGGATGGTGGGGATTCGCGAGTGGCACCTGAACACGTACCGGTACGGCGACGACGCGTTGGCGGAGCACTTCGGCGACGGTCGTGCGGTGGCGGTGCCGGCACTGCGCGGCCCGACCGGCCTGGGCACGACTTCACTCCGCAACCTGACCGCCGGCGTCCGCTGACCGTTGCGCGTTCGACCGGCTGGTGGCCCGGGAGCCCGCCCAGCCACTTCGGTCAGGATTCGAGAAGCCGCGCGCGGCGGCCGGCGCTTAGCGTTCTCGGCATGACGAACATCGCCTCCATCACCCTCGACGTGGCCGACACCGGGGCCGCCGAGCGCTTCTACACCGCCGCCTTCGGCTTGGACGGCGTGCTGACCTTCCGCACCTCGGACGAGCCCACCACGGGCTTCCGCGGCTTCATCCTGGCGCTCACCGTGGCGCAGCCGTCCATTGTGGACAGCTACTTGGAGTCCGCGGTGGCGGCCGGTGCGGTGTTGCTCAAGCCTGCCGCGAAGTCGCTGTGGGGCTATGGCGGGGTGGTGCAGGCGCCGGACGGCACGATCTGGAAGATCGCGACCTCGGCGAAGAAGGACAAGGGGCCGGTCGCCCGGCGGGTCGACGAGGTCGTGCTGCTGCTGGGGGTGGGCGATGTGGTGGCCGCCAAGAAGTTCTACGCCGGGCGGGGGTTCGCGGCGGGCAAGAGCTTCGGGCGGGTGTACGCGGAGTTCGCCACCGGGCCGGTCAAGCTGGCCCTCTACCGGCGTCGCGCCCTGGCCAAGGACGTGGGTGTCGGCGCGGAGGGCAGCGGGTCGCACCGGCTGACGGTTGTCGCTGACGCAGAACCGTTCACCGACCTCGACGGGTTCCCGTGGGCGGCGGTCAGCGTGCGCGGGGCTTGACGCGCGCTTCGCGCTGCTGTGAGGAGGAACGCGCTTCGCGCTCTCAAGATCAAAAGCTAAAAGCGAGCGCTCGCCGCGCGGCAGGCCCCCGAGGGTGGAAGGGCGTCGGTTCGTCCCCCGTACGGCCTGCCGGAGGCAATCACCCTTCGCCTTTCTTGGCAACCGGAAAAGCTGGTTGCCAAGAAGGGCGAAGCGCGGTTGGGCTGCGCCCAGGCCGTACGGGGGACGAACCGAGGCCCTTCCTGTGGCTGATAGCCAAAAGCAAAGCAGCCGCCGCGCGGGGAAGCGGTCAGGCTGCGGTTGTGGTCCGTCCCGACAGCCCTCAGCCGGTCTTGCCGCCCAGCAGGGCGCTGGTGAGGGCGTGGCGCTGGTCGGTCATGTCGCGGGCGATGTCGAGCAGTTCGTCGCCCACCACCGGCACGCTGGAACCGTTGCGCCGCAACGCTTCCAGGACCGCGCGGCGGAGGAGTTCCTTGATGAAGCTCGCCGTCACGCCCTCCGTCGCCTCGACCACCGGGGCGAGGTCGGCCCGCAGGTCCACGTCGCGTCCGTACAACTGGAGCAGGCGCAAGCGGCCTTCCGCGTCCGGCCGGGGCACCTCCACCGCCAGGTCGATCCGGCCGGGCCGGTCGGTCAGCGCCCGTTCCAGCTCGTCCGCGCGGTTGGTGGTGAGGACGAACGTGACGTCCGCGTCCGCGCCCACCCCGTCCATCGTGTCCAGCAGGGCGAACAGCAACGGGCTGGAGCCGTTCCGGGGGTGGTCGCGGTCCATGGCGATCAGGTCCACGTCCTCGATGACCACCATCGACGGCTGGAGCCTGCGGGCCAGCGCGGCGGCCTGGCTGAGGAAGCGCATCGCCGGGCCGGTCACCAGGATCACCGTGCAGTCTTCGAGCCGGCTCATCAGGTACCGGACGGTGTGGGTCTTGCCGGTGCCGGGCGGGCCGTGCAGGAGCAGGCCGCGCTTGAGGTGCTGGCCGGCGGCGAGCAGCTTCTCCGAGTGCTCGGCGATGCCCACCACGTGCCGTTCGATCGAGTCGAGCAGGCCGTCCGGCAGGACCACGTCGTCCGGGCCGAGGGTCGGTCGCGGCAGGAACGTGACGAGGCCGTTGCCCCGGTGCTCACCCACGCCGAACGCCAGGACCTGCCCGCGCAGGGCGTTGTGCTCGCGCATCAGCCGCTCGACCTCGACCCCGGTCGCGCGGGCGGCGGACCGGTCACCGGCGAGCACCTCCAGCCGGCACGCCGGCGGCCCGTACTCGTTGTAGCCGCGGATGCCCACCAGCACCGGCGTGCCGTCGGGCGCCCGGGTGAGCGTGAGTCCGAGTTGGACCACGTCCACGCTCTCCTCGGGCCCGATCGCGGCCGTCGCGTACTCCGCCGCCCCGAGGTCGAACGCCTTCTGCCGCCGCGCCGACACCAGCATGTCCACCAGGTCGTCGGACCCCTGCTGCTGCCCGCTGATCCCGAACCACTCGGGCTCGGGTGTCCGCCCGGCGAGGTAGGCCTCCACCGCGCGGTGCACGTTGACGTGCTCCCAGGCCTCGAACTTGCTCACCACCGACACGACCTCGCCCATGTCGCACCCGAGGTGGTCCAACACCTTCGCGATCAACGGCGGCGGCCGGTCGTCGGCCTCGCGCAACCCGTCGGCGAGCTGCAACAACCGCTGCAACCCCAGGGCCAGTGCTTTGAGATCTTCAGGGTTCACATCCCCCATGTCCTCCACATGTCCCATCTTCTGCGGTCGAACGGTGCAGCGACATCCGGGAAAACCCTGGGATGCCCCTGATCACGGGTGGCGGCTGCCGGGTTCGTGTGTTTCGGGTGTCAGTCCCGGACGAGGTCGCGGCCGGCTCGGGCGTACCAGCGGGACAGTTCGGTGTCGATGCGCGCGGAGTCCTCTTCGGACAGGGTGATGGCGGGCTCCTGGTGCGGCCGGCCCTCGACGATCCGGGCGCGCAGGCCGGCCGGCTGGGTGCTCGTTCCACAGGGTCGACTTTCCATGAGCGGGCTCGACCTGGTCGGGGACGAACTGGGTCGGACCAGGTCCGCCAGCACGCCGGGGGTGACCAGCGCGGGCGAGGTCGCGATGCCGCGCGTCGGGTCGCCGTTGACGAAGTGGCCCATCTCGTGGGCCGGCAGTGCTACGCGTTGTTGCGGCTCGAGGACGCCCCAGAGGGGGAGGCCGAGGACGAGGCGCCGGCGGCGGCGCAGGCCGTGGTCGGAGGCGCCGGCGTTGAACTCGAAGTCGAGCGCCACTTCGTGCGGGGTCGGTTCGGCCGGGTGGGGGGTCCTGCCGCGTAGGCGGCGAACTGGCGTGCGTCGAGCCGGCGTGCCGCGGCCTTGAGTCTGTCCACGGCGGGGAGCGTGCCGAGGGCGGGCGTGGTCGGGCGGCGGAATCGCCGAGTCGTTATCGGGGTGGTCAGCGGAACCCCGCGGCGGCGTCGGACGGGAGAAGTGGGGTGTGGCGGACGGTGAGCAGGGCGATGTCGTCGGTCGCGGGGTGGTCGCCGACCAGGTTGGCCATGATGCGGGCGCACGCGAGTTCCGGCGCGGTCGGGACGACCGACTGGCGGAGCAGTTCCAGGCGCTCGTCCAGGTCCTCGTCGCGGCGTTCCACGAGGCCGTCGGTGTAGAGGGCGACCAGCGCGCCGGGCGGCAGGTCGACGCTGGTGCGGTGGCGGCCGGTGACGGCCAGGCGGTAGCCGATGGGCGGGTCGACCGTGGTCTCGACGAACCGCGCCTGATCGCCCGGCACGGCCAGCACCGGAGGCAGGTGGCCGGCGAGGGCGAGGTCCATGCGGCCGGTGTCGGTGTGGATCACCGCGTAGGCGACCGTGGCCATGCTGTGGTGCTCGAAGTGGGCGGCCTTGCGGTCCAGCCGACCCAGCACCGTGGCGGGGTCCTCGAACTCCAGGGCGTACGCGCGCAGGGCGCTGCGCAGGCGTCCCATCACGATCGCGGCGGCCAGGCCGCTGCCGACCACGTCCCCGATGACCAGGCCGGTGCGGTTGCCGGGCAGTTGGAACACGTCGTACCAGTCGCCGCCGACCCCGCTGTCCGCGCCGGGCACGTACCGGGCGGCCATGCCCCACCCCTCCGTCGTGGGCAGGCGGGAGGGCAGGAGGCTGTTCTGGAGCACTGCGGCGGCGGCCCGTTCGGACCGGGAGCGGTGCGCGTAGACGCCCACGGCGAGCCGGTCGGCGACGAGTTGGAGCAGGTCGACCTCGTCGTCGGTGAACCGGCGGTCCGTGGTGCTGCCGATGTGCAGCACGCCGACGAGGTCGTCCTCGGCGATCATCGGGACGCCCAGGAGGGCGTGCAGGCCGCGCTTCCAGAGCAGGGGGTTGACGACCGTCGACTCGTCCACGTGCGAGATCTGCACGGGCTCGCGGAGCTGGGCCACCCGGCCGGCGAAGCCGGTGCCGAGGGCGACCCGGACGCCCTGGAAGACCTCTTCCTCCAGGCCGACGGTGGCGCGGGCGACCAGTTGGGTGCCGCCCAGGTCGGTGAGGAGGGCGGTGACGGTGTCGACCGCGAGGAGGTCGCGGACCTTGGTGAGCAGGACTTCGAACAGCTTGTCCAGGTCGAGTTCCCGGAGGGCGCTGTCGGTGATGGCCTCCAGGAAGCGCAGCCGCGTCTCGGAACCCCGGCTGACGTCCATCACGACTCCGTCCACGTCCCCCGCTCGTGCCACGACCATACTTGGTGCCGTTTTCACGCGTCGAGAAGACGCCAGGTGGTCAGGGCGATGCGTGCTCTGGTCAGGCCGGTGGGGGTGGTGAGGTCGGTGGTGAAGGCCTTGCTCAGGTGGTCCAGGCGGCGGGCGACGCTGGTGTGGTGGAGGTGCAGCAGGTCGGCGGCCCGGCGGAGGGAGCCTGTGGTGCAGTACGCGTCCAGGGTTTCCAGGTCGTCTTCGGTGAGTTGGGAAATCGTGGTGACGTCCGGGTTGGTGCGGATCGTGTCTTGTGGGATTTGGGACAGGAGGGTCAGCGCGCCCAGGTCGTTGTAGTGGACGACCGGGTTGCGTTTCGTGGTGAATTTCAGGGCGGTTCGGGCTTGTTGCCAGGAGGTGTGGGGGTTGGTGGCGGTGCCCAGGCCGGCTTTGGCGTCTTCGGGGAAGCGGGTCGGGTCGAGGGCCGGGGCGAGGATGGCTCCCACCTCGCCCAGAGGAGCGGCTTTGACCGGGCGGGTGGGGCAGAGGCGGGTTGCCAGCTGGTCCAAAGGGGAGGGTGATCGGATGGCTGCTACCTGGACGGGGATGTCGGGCGGGAAGCCCAGCAGCCGCAGGGCTCTGGTTCTGGCGGGTTCGTCGGTGTCCGGGCTGATGACGAGTTCGACCAGGGCCGGGTCGGCCATGGTGGTGCGGGCGGGGCCGTAGCGTTCGACCACGGCCGCGGCGGCGATGGCCAGGCGGTCCAGGACGACCTCGTCGAGGGGGTTGGGCGGGCCCGGGCGTTCCAGCCAGACGGTGCCGATCTCCTCGCCGTCGAGGGTGATGGGAGCGGTGGAGGAGGCCGGGGACGGGTCGGTCGTGGCGGGGGTGCCGTCCGGGGAGAAGCGGGTGGTGGTGTCCGCGCCGCGCAGGCGGTAGCCCGTCACGCACTCGGCCAGGTTCGCCGAAGCCCTGGTCAGGGCGGGGAGGTCCACTCGGCGGCGCATGAGGGTGTCGTAGAACATGACCACGCGGAGGGCACCCTCCACGTGCGTGTCCAGATGCGACAACCGTTGGGCCAGTGCCTCCATGCGGCCAGGATAGGTGCACCGAACGGTGCGCGATCACGGTCGGACCCGCTACGGGTGGCGGATGATCATCTCGGCGCGGGTCGTTTGGATGAAGGCATGGATCCCGAGTTGGAAGCCTTCGTCCCGTTGTTCCCCGACACCGACCTGAGCGACCCGGCCGCCGCGCGGGCGAAGTTCGGCGCCCTGGCCGCCTCGGTGGCCGCGCCGGACGTCGCGGACATGGTGGTCGAGGACCGGACCGTGCCCGCCGAACCGGACGTGCCGGTGCGGGTCTACCGGCCCCGGTCGGCGCAGGGTGCGGTCCTGTGGCTGCACGGTGGCGGGTTCGTCATGGGGGACGTCGACACCGAGCACCCGTGGGCCGCGCGGATGGCGGAGCGGTCGGGTGCGGTTGTGGTGTCGGTCGGGTACCGGTTGGCGCCGGAGAACCCGTACCCGGCGGCCCTGGACGACGTGTGGGCGGTGTTGCGCTGGGCGGTCGAGCAGGCCGACGAGTGGGGGATCGATCCCGCGCGGATCGCGGTCGGCGGGCACAGCGCGGGCGGTGGGTTGGCGGCGGCGCTGGCGTTGCGGGCGCGCGACGAGAACGGGCCGCGGATCTGCTTCCAGCTGCTGAACCAGCCCGGTTTGGACGACCGGCTGGACTCGTGGTCGGCGCGGAACTTCACCGACACGCCCTGGATGAACCGGGCGAAAGTGGCTTGGGCGTGGCGGCACTACCTGAGCGGTGTCGCGGAGGTGGGGCCGTACGCGGCGCCGGCCCGCGCGACCGACCTGTCCGGGCTGCCGCCCGCCTACATCGCGTCGGCGGAGTTCTGCCCCAACCGGGACGAGAACATCGCGTACGCGCTGCGCCTGTTGCAGGCGGGCGTGTCGGTCGAGTTGCACCAGTGGCCGGGGACGTTCCACGGGTCGCAGGCGATCTTGTCGGCGGAGGTGTCCCAGCGGCAGATCGCCGAGCTGGGTGCGGCGCTGCGTCGTGGGCTGGCGGGCTGATGGGCGTTCTGGTGCGCCCGTTCGTGGGCTCGTTCGCGCTGGTCGTGGTGTTCCAGGTGGTGGGGGCGGTGGCCGGGCTGGTGCCGTTGCTCGCGGTGGTCGAGCTCGGTCGGCTGCTGCTCCAGGCGGGCCCGCTCGACGAGGGCCGGGTGTGGTTCGTCGTCCTTGCCGGCGCGGTCGGGTTGTTCGTGCGGCTGGTGTTCACGGCCGCGTCGTCCGGGGTCGGGCATCTCCTGGACGGGCGGGTGCAGTTGTCGTTCCGGCGTCGACTGGCCGAGCAGCTCGGGCGGGTGCCGATCGGGTGGCTCTCCGGCCGTCGGACGGGCGAGTTGGCCAAGGTCGTGGGGGAGGACGTGAGCGCCGTGCACCCGTTCATCGCCCACACCCCCGGTGACATGGTGGCGGCGTTCGTCGTGCCGCTGGTGTCGCTGGTCTACCTGCTCACCGTGGACTGGCGGCTGACGCTGATCACCCTCGGGCCGGTGCTGCTCGCGATCGCGTTGGTGCCGTTGATGATGACCCCGGCCCGGCGGCGCGAGCAGGAGGAGTTCGACGGCGCGATGGGGCGGATCTCGGACTCCGTGGTGGAGTTCGTGCGGGGGATCGCGGTGGTGAAGGCGTTCGGCGGGGCCGGGCGCGCGCACCGCCGGTTCCGGACCGCCGCGGACGAGTTCGTCGGCACGTTCAGCCGGTGGGTGCGCGGTGTCTCCGGGATCGCCGCGGGCATGCAGCTGGCCCTGTCGCCGCCGTTCGTGCTGCTGGCGGTGCTGACCGGGGGCGCGGTGCTGATCGGCGACGGCAGTCTCGCGCCGGCCGACCTGCTGCCGTTCCTGCTGCTCGGGCTCGGGTTGACCGCCCCGGTCGCGAGCCTCGGGCACGGGTTCGACGACATGCAGGCCGCCCACCGCGCGGTCGGGCGCATCCGGGACGTGCTGGCGGTGCCGCCGCTGCCCGAGCCCGCGCACCCGGCCACGCCGGAAGGCCACCGGGTGGAGCTGCGCGGCGTCCGGTTCGGCTACGACGACGACCACGAGGTGCTGCGCGGCGTCGACCTGGTCCTGGAGCCGGGCGCGTTCACCGCGCTGGTCGGCCCGTCCGGCAGCGGCAAGTCCACGCTGATCCGGCTGCTGCCGAGGTTCTTCGACCCGACGCACGGCGCGGTCACCCTCGGCGGGGTCGACCTGCGCGACCTGGCCGACCGCGACCGCAACCGCCTGGTGTCCTTCGTCTTCCAGGACGTCCACCTGCTGCGCGCGTCGGTCGCGGACAACATCGCGCTGGCCGTGCCGCACGCCGACCGCGAGGACGTGGTCCGCGCCGCCCGCCGGGCCGGCATCCACGACCGGATCCTGGAACTGCCGCGCGGCTACGACTCGGTGATCGGCGAGGACGCGGGCCTGTCCGGCGGTGAGGCGCAACGCCTCTCGCTGGCTCGCGCCCTGCTGGCCGACGCACCGGTCCTGGTGCTCGACGAGGCCACCGCGTTCGCCGACCCGCGCACGGAGCAGGCCGTGCGCCGGACGCTCGCGGAGTTGCGGGGTGAGCGGACGGTGCTCGTGATCGCGCATCGGCTGGAGACGGTCGCCGATGCCGACACCGTGGTGGTGCTGGAGAACGGGTCGGTGGTCGAGCGCGGGACACCGGCGGAGTTGGTGGCGCGGGGCGGGACGTTTTCCGAGTTGTGGAAGGGGGTGGCGCAGTGATCACGGTGTTGTCGCGCGTGCTCGGGCACGAGTACGCCGGACCGATGCGCCGCACGGTGGCGCTGATGGCGGCGACCGCGATCGCCGAAGGCCTGTCGTACGCGCTGCTGGTCCCGGTGCTGCGGGCGCTGTTCGGCGGCGGGGACGCGTGGCCGTGGCTGCTCGGGTTCGGGACGGCGGTCGCCGGGTACGCGGTGCTGCGCTACGTCAGCGACCTGGCCGGGTTCAGGGTCGGGACCTCGGTGATGCACGGGGTCTACCACCGGCTCGGTGACCACCTGGCCCGGCTGCCGATCGGCTGGTACACGGCGGGCCGGGTCGGGGAGGTCTCGGCGCTGGCCGGTCGGGGCGTGCTGCAGGCGATGAGCGTGTCGGCGCACTTCCTGGCGCCGTTCATCTCCGCGTGCGTGACGCCGTTGACGATCGTCGCGGTGATGCTCGCGGTCAACTGGCAGCTGGGGCTCGCCGCGCTGGCCGCCGTGCCGGTCGTGGCCGCGGTGCAGGTGTTCGCGGCCCGCCGCAGCGTCGCCACCGACGCCGAACGCGCCGCCCGCGAGCACGACGCCGCCGCGCGGGTCATCGAGTACATCGAGGCCCAGCCGGTGCTGCGGGCCGGCGGCCGGACCGGCGAGCGGTTCCGGCTGCTGGACGACTCGCTGCGCGGCCTCCACCGCGCGTCCCGCCGGTCGGCGCTGTCCGCGCTGCCGGGTGTGGTCGGGTCGGCGTTGACGGTGCAGGCGGTGTTCACCGCGTTGGCGGCGCTGGGCGCGTACCTGGCGCTGGGCGGGGAGATCGGGGCGGCGGAGGTGCTGGCCACGCTCGTGCTGGCGGCCCGGTGCGCGGACCCGTTGCTGGCGTTGTCCGAGGTCGGTGGCGCGTTGCGGGCCGCGTTCGCCGAACTGGCCAGGCTGGACGCGGTGTTCCGCACCGAGCCCCTGCCGGTCGCGCCGCAACCGGTGGAGCCGTCGCACCACGACCTCTCGTTCGAGGAGGTCACCTTCCGCCACGGCGACCGGACTGTGGTCGACGGGTTGTCGCTGTGGGTGCCGCACGGGCATCGGCTTGCGGTCGTCGGCCCGTCCGGGGCGGGGAAGAGCACGCTGCTGCACCTGCTCGCGCGCTTCCACGACGTGGACGCGGGCGCGGTCCGCGTGGGCGGCGTGGACGTGCGGATGATCGACCCGGACGTGCTGATGTCCAAGATCGCGATCGTCTTCCAGGAGGTTTACCTGTTCGACGGCACCGTGGAGGACAACGTCCGCCTGGGCCGTCCCGACGCCACCGACGCCGAGGTCCGCGCGGCGGCGAAGGCGGCCCGGCTGGACGAGGTGGTCGAACGGCTGCCCGGCGGGTGGTCGGCCGGCGTCGGCGAGGGCGGGGCGCTGCTGTCCGGCGGCGAGCGCCAGCGCGTGTCGATCGCCCGCGCGCTGCTGAAGGACGCGCCGATCGTCCTGCTGGACGAGGTGACCTCGGCGCTGGACCCGGTCAACGAGGCGGCGGTGCACGAGGGCGTCGAGCGGCTGATGGCCGGGCGGACCGTGGTGATGGTGGCGCACCGGCTGCGGACCGTGCGGCGGGCCGACCGGATCGTGTTCCTCGACCGCGGCCGCGTGGTCGAGGAGGGCACGCACGACGAACTCCTCCAGCGGGGCGGCCGGTACGCGGACTTCTGGGCGCTGTCCGCGGTGGGCTGAAACGGGGCGTCGGCGACGTAACCTGACGGCGTGGACCTGCTGGCCGCCGCGCTGCTCCGCGTCGCCGACCGCCGTGGCCGTCCGGTGGGTGCCGCGTTCGCCGTGGCCACCGCCGACGGTCCGCGCGTGATCACCGCCGCGCACGTCCTGGTGGACGGCGCGACGGTCACCACCGTGGACGGCCGGGAGCGCGTCCACGTGGCGCTGGGCGACGACCGGGTCGTCACGTGGCGGGACAACCAGGAACGGGTGCTGGTGTGGCGGCTGGACGGCACGCTCGTGGCCGACGTCGTCGTGCGCCCGCCGGCCACCGCGCCGGTGGGTGACCTGCGCGACGACGTCCCGCCGTCCTGGGCCTTCCGGCCGACCGCCGACCCGGGCACCCTCGTCGCCCACAACACCGACAACGGCGAGGTGCACCTGGTGGCGATCCGCGACCCGTCCGCCACGGGCTGCGGCTAGACGACTGCACCGCGCCGCCGAGGGGAACCCCGGGCGCATGGGAGCACGCGCGGTCCGGGGACGGCTGGGGCTCGTCGGCGCGGCGGCGGCGCCGGGGACGTACCTGGGAGCGGCGGACTACCTGGGGTGGCCGCACCCGGAGGTGGGGGCGCCGGTCGCGGCGGTGGTGTTCGGGTTCGGGATCGTGGCCTCCGCCTTCCTGCTGACGTGGGCGGCGGAGGCGGCGCAGGTCGATCTCAGCGCCGGGTTGGCGATCGCGGTGTTGGCGGTGCTGGCGGTGTTGCCGGAGTACGCCGTCGACCTGGTGTTCACGTTCCGCGCCGGGCAGCAGTACGCCGAACAGGGGAGTTGTGAGCACGGGGGAGTGAACCCGTGTTCGTTGGCGCTGGCCAACATGACCGGCGCCAACCGGATCCTGGTCGGGTTCGGGTGGCCGTTGGTGGTGCTGGTGGCGACGGTCGCGGCGGTGCGGGCGCGGCGGCGGAGTGCGACGGCGAGTCCCGGGCGGGTGGCGCTCAAACCGGTGATGGCGGTGGACGTCGTGTTCCTCGGCCTCGCCACCCTCTACTCGCTGACCCTGCCGCTGCGGTCGTCGCTGACCCTGGTGGACGCGGTCGTGTTCGTCGGGATCTTCGCCGCCTACGTGTGGCGGCTGGCCAGGGCGCCGCGCGAGCAGCCCGACCTGGCCGGGGTCGCCGCGTGGGTCGCCGACCGGCGCAAGACCGCGCGGCGGACGGGGGTGGCGGTGCTGTTCGGCACGGCCGCGCTGGTCATCCTGGCCACCGCCGAGCACTTCGCGGAGAACCTGGTCGCCACCGGGCACGCGCTGGGCGTGGACGAGTTCCTGCTGGTCCAGTGGGTCGCGCCGATCGCCAGCGAGTCGCCGGAACTGGTGGTGGCGTGCCTGTTCGCCGCCCGGCTGAAGGCCGCCGAGTCGCTGGGCACCCTGCTGTCGAGCAAGGTCAACCAGTGGACGCTGCTGGTCGGCACCATCCCGATCGTGTTCGCGCTGTCCTCCGGCACCGGCCACGGGCTGCCGCTGGACGACAACCAGCGGCTGGAACTGCTGATCACGGCGGCGCAGTCGCTGTTCGCGGTGGCGGTCCTGATCGACCTGGGCGTGACCGCGGTCGGGGCGACCGGGCTGCTGGTGCTGTTCGTCGTGCAGTTCGCGGCGAGCGTGACGCTGTCCGCCGAGGCGAACCGGGTGGTGTTCCTGGTGTTGTCGGCGCTCTACGTGGTGCTCGCGATCGGCCGCCTGGTGGCGGTGCGGCGCGCGGCGGTGCGGACCGTGCGGGACGGCCTGACCACGCGACTCACCGAACTGGACGCCGAACCGACCGGCCGGCGGTGACCTCCCAGTGGGCCTGGACCTCGTCCAGCGAGCGGCCCTTGGTCTCCGGGGCCAGGAAGAACACGAACAGCCACGCCAGCGCGGTCACGCCCAGCAGCAGCAGGTAGGTCCCGGCGCCGCCGACGGCGTTGAGCAGGTCGAGGAAGAACTGCGCCACGACCAGGTTGGTCGTCAGGTTGGTCAGCAGCATCGCCGACGCGCCCGCCCCGCGCAGCCGGTCCGGGTAGCCCTCGGCGGCGAACACCCACACCAGCGCCCCGAACCCGGAGTTGAAGCCGACCACGAAGACGACGAGCCCGGCGAAACCCACGACACCGGGGGAGTCGGCCGCGAACACCACCACCATCAGGGCGTGCCCCAACGCCATCAACGCGGTGCCGGTGAGTAAGGCGGGCCGGCGGCCGAACCGGTCGACCGTCAACGCGCACGCCAGCGCCGCCACCGCGCCCGCGAGCTGGACCAACCCGGGCAGCACCAGCAGACCGAACGTGTCGGTGAAACCCATGTGCTGGAAGATCCGCGGGCTGAAGAACACCATCGCGTTGATCCCCGTGGCCTGCACGAAGAACCCGAGTGCGACCACGAACAACGTCAGCCTCCGGTGCCGGGGGCCGATCAGGCTGCGCAGGACGCCGGTCGGGCGCGGCTCGCCCCGCAGGTTGCGCCACCGGTCGGTCTCGGGCAGCGGCAGCAGGCGCACAGCGGTGGCCACGGCGAGTGCGCCCGGGATCGCGAGCATCAGCCGCCACTGCCCGCTGTCGGCGAGGACGTAGCCGCCGAAGTAGCCCAGCGCGCACCCGAGCGAGGTCGCCACCTGGTAGAGCACGGCGATCCGGCCACGGGCGCGGGTCGAGGCCGACTCGGCGATGAAGACCGGCGTCGCCACGATCGCCATGCCGATCGCGGTGCCCTGCACGAACCGGCCCGCGTCCAGCCACACCAGCCCGCCCGCCGTCACGGCCAGTCCGGTGCCCGCCAGGTACAGCGCGATCAGCACGAGCAGGGTCGTGCGACGGCCGATCGCGGTGACCAGCCGGCTGCCCAAGAGGGCGCCCGCAATCCACCCGGCGGCGGTGGCCGAGTACAGCGAGCCCTGCCCGGTGGTGGTGAGCCCGAAGTGGTCGGTGACCTGCAGCAACGCGCCCGCCATGGCGGTGGCGTCGTACCCGCACGTCAGTCCCATGAGCACGGCGAACAGGCCCACCCTGGTGTTCATCGGTCCTCCTCGGCCGACCGGACGGCGGCCATCACGGCGGGGTGCACGGCGGGCGTGGCCAGGCAGACGTCGAAGACCCGGTCGGCTTGAGCCAGCGGGTCGATCAGGTCCAGCGGACGGCCTTGGAGGTCTGTGCAGACACCGCCGCACTCCTGAAGCACGCACACCACCGCCGCCAGGTCCCAGATGCGGCAACTGCGGTGCACGAACGCCCCATAAGCCCCGTCAGCGACCATGCACAGGTCGAACACGCTGTTGCTCATCCGCACGCCCAGGCACTTGGATCCCAAAGCGGCCACCAACCGGCCCTCGAAGTCCATCTCCGGGCCTTTGTCCATGCCGTAGGCCACCAACGACCGGTCGGGCGCGGTGTCAGGCAACGGAGAAAGCGCTTTCCCGTCGCGGGTGGCTCCCCGGCCGGTCTGGGCGAGGTAGACGGTGCCGAACGCGGGCAGCGCCATACCGCCCGCGATCACGCCCTCCGGCCCGACCGCCGCCATCATCACCCCGTACAGCGGGCTGCCGGCGGCGTAGTTGCTGGTGCCGTCCAACGGGTCGATCACCCAGGTGATCCCGTCGCCGGGCCTCGCACCGCTCTCCTCCTCCAGGATCGCGTGCGTCGGGAAGGTGTCCCGGACCCGTCCGGTCAGCAACGCGCTCAACGCCAGATCCGCCTCGGTGACGACCTGGTTGGGGTCCTCCTTCACCGACGCACGCCCACCGCGCATCCGGACGGCCACGGCAAGCGCTTCCCGGAGGCACGAGTCGAGGAACGCGGTGTAGTCGGGAGTCACCGCACGGCCTTCGCGTACTCCGCGATGATCGGCCGTTCCGGCGAGATCACCGAATCCGGCACCTCGTCCAGCGCGAAGAACCGCCAGGTGCTGTTCTCCTCGGTGTCCAAGGCGATGGAGGCTTCATGCGGCAACCGCGCCACGTAGGCGACGGTGACGTTGAAGATCTCGTCGCCGTTGGGGTAGCGGTAGTAGTAGTCCGCGCCGGAGAAGACCCCGAGCAGGCTCAACTCGTCCACGACCAGGCCGGTTTCCTCCTCGACCTCCCGCCGCCCGGTCTCCTCGAAGGACTCGCCGGGCTCCATGAGCCCGCCGGGCAGCCCCCACCCGCCGGTGTCGACCCGGGCCAGCAGCAGCACCCGGCCGGCGGGGTCGGTCACCACGACCGAGGTCCCGGGCAGGATCAGCGGCCGGGTCCCGACCAGCGCGCGCAGTTCGGCCACGTAGTCGTTCACGATGCCTCCGTGTCGGTTCAGCGGCCCGCGTGCAGGTCGTGGACGAGGTCGCAGATGCGGTCCACGAGGTGCGCGGGCATGTGCGAGTAGAGCGGCAGCGTGATCATGCTCGACGCCAGGGCGTCGGTCACCGGCAGGTCCGGGCCGGTGACGTCCCGGTAGGCGGTCTGCCGGTGCAGCGCGGGGCTGAAGTACTTGCGGGTGCTGACGTTCTCCCGCGCCAGCCGCGCGGCCAGTTCGTCGCGGTCCATGCCGAACCGGGTCGGGTCCACCCGGATCGCCAGGTCCTTGTAAGCGCTCACGGCGCCTGGCGGGACTTCCTGGAACTCCAGACCCGGCAGTTCGGACAGTCGCCGCCGGTAGATGTCCACAAGGGACTGTCTGATGTGGAGCCAGCGTGGGAAACTCTTCATGGCGTGCGCACCCATGAGCCCCGAGACCTCGGTCATGCGGCCGTTGAGCCCGATGAACCTGCTGTCGTAGTCGCCCGGGTTGCCGTACTCGCGGGCGGTGCGCAGTTCGGCGGCGAAAGCGGCGTCGCGGGTGGTGATCAGGCCGCCCTCGCCGGTGCTCAGCGTCTTGGTGGGGCTGAGGCTGAACACCTCGGCCACACCCTTGCCGCCGACCATCGTCCCGTCCGGGTACCGGCTGCCGAATCCGTGCGCGGCGTCGAAGATGAGTGGTATGCCCCGGGAATCGCACAGCGCCTGCAACCGGTCGGCGTCGCACGGGACGCCGAAGGTGTGCACGGCCAGGACGGCCGAGGCCTCCAGCGGGGCCACCGCGTCCGGGTCCAGCGTCCACGTGCGCGGGTCGGCGTCGGCGAAGCGGACCCCGTGGCCCGCCCAGGCGACGGCGTGACCGGTGGCCATGAACGTGAAGCTGGGCACCACGACGTCCCCGGACCGGCCCAGGCAGCGCAGGACCAGCATCAACCCGGTCGTGCAGCTGCTGACCGCCACCACGTGCACGCCGCCGAGGTAGGCGCCCGCGGCCTCCTCGAACTCCCGCACGTGCCGGCCGTTGGTGAGCATCCCGGACCGGAAGACCTCCTTCAGCGCGGGTTCCAGGTCGGTGTCGGCGTCCACCGTGGGGCGGGTCAGCGGGACGGGTTCGGGGAAGCGCGGCGGGCGACGGGTGTTCACCGGTCAGGCTCCTCTGTGGACGGCGGCGACCGCGGTCAGGTAGTTGCTGTACCGCGGGGAGTCGTAGTCGGCGAACTCCCCGCCGTGCATGGCGTCCCGGATGTCCCGGACGGTGTCGACGACCCGCAGGCTCGGCGTGAACCCCAGGTCCCGCCCGATCGGGTCGAAGTTCACCCGGTAGTCGCGCGGGTCGGTCTGCTCGGCGCGGATCTCCACCCGCGTGCCCGGGACCTCGCCCGCGATCAGCTCGCCGATCGCGTCGAGGCGGTGGTTCTCCTCGCCGGACCCGACGTTGTAGACGCTCGGCGCGGCCCGCCGGCCGTCGCCCAGCACCAGCCGCACGGCCTCCGCCGCGTCCTCGACGTGCAGGAACGGCCGCCACTGGGTGCCGCCGTGCACGGTGACCCGGCCGCGGGTCACCGCGTCGGCGGTCATCACGTTCACCGCGAGGTCGAACCGCATCCGCGGGGACAGGCCGTGGATGGTGGCGAAGCGCAGCAGGCGGGTGCCGAGGACGTCACGCGGCAGGGACAGCAGGTAGTGCTCGGACATCACCTTCGTCTCCGCATAGGTGGACTGGGGTGCCATGGGCGACCAGACGTCCACCTCCGTGTCCTCGGTGACGCCGTAGTTGCTGCACGTGGACGCGAAGACCAACTCCCGGACCCCGGCCCGCCGGCAGGCCTCGGCGACCCGGATGGTGCCCAGGTAGTTGACCGCCCACGCGGTGTCGGTGTCGACGCCGCACGCCCCGTCGCCGACGATCGCGGCCAGGTGCACCACCGCCTCCACACCCTTGAAAGCGTTTTCCCACGCACCGACCTCGCGGACGTCGCCGTCGACGTAGGTGACCCCGGGCAGGTCCAGTTCCGGCCCGCCGACCAGCCCGTTGTCCACCACCACGACCGCCGCCCCGGACCGGTGCAGGCGCCGGGTCAGCACCGACCCCACGTACCCGCGCCCGCCGGTGATCAGGTACTTCTTCATGACACCTCCACTCCTCGGTCCGGCGCCAGGCGGGCGTTCGCCACCACGACCTGGCCCAGGGCGATGCCGCCGTCGTTGGTCGGCACCTGCCGGTGGCAGTGCGCGTCGAACCCCGCCGCGCGCAGCGCCACCAGGCAGTTGACCAGCAGGAACTCGTTCAGGAAGACACCGCCGGACAGCACCACCCGCTCCGTGTCGCCGACCGCTCGGCACCGGTCCACGACCACGTCGACCACCGCGGTGTGGAACTGCCTGCTGATCACCTCCGGGTCGACGCGCGCCAGGTCGGCGGCGATGGCCCGGATGACCGGACGGGGGTCGATCTCGGTGACGCCGTCCCGGTCGGCCAGGTCGAAGCGGTAGGGGTCGGCGGCGCGGGTGAAGTCGCGGCGCAGCAGGCCTTCCAGCTCGATCGGGCCGTGCGCCTCGTACTCGGCGTGCGTGGTGATGCCCAGCAGCGCGGCCACGCCGTCGAACAGCCGGCCCATGCTGGAGGCGGGCGGCGAGTTGATGCCGCGCCGGGCCATCGCGGCGAAGACGTGCCGCTGCTGGTCGTCGAGGGTGCGCAGGACCGGGAACGCGTCGAGCGCGGCGTCCCCGAGCGCGTCCAGCGCCAGCGCGAACCCGGTCCGGATGGGTTCGGCGACCGCCTTGTCCCCGCCGAGCAGCGGCACGGTCCGCAGGTGCGCGACGCGGCGGAACTTTCGGTAGTCGCCGACCAGGAGCTCACCGCCCCACGTGGTGCCGTCGAGGCCGTACCCGGCCCCGTCGAAGATCACGCCGATCGTCGTGCCGTGCAACCGGTTCTCGGCCATGCAGGACGCCATGTGCGCGTGGTGGTGCTGGACTTGGACGACCTGCTCGAACGCGCCGCCCTGCTCCTCGAACGCGAAGCGCGTCGCGCGGAACTGGGGGTGCAGGTCCACGGCGGCGTGCCGGGGGCGCAGGTCGTGCAGGTCGGCGAGGTGGCGCACGGCGGCCTTGTGCGCGCCGAAGGTCTCGTCGTTCTTGATGTCCCCGATGTGCTGGCTGACGTAGACCCGGGAACCGCTGGTCAACGCCACCGTCGTCTTCAGTTCGGCGCCGTAGGCGACGAGGGGCGCGAGGTCGGTGCCGATCTCGACGGGGTAGGGGGCGTAGCCGCGCGAGCGGCGGATGAAGCTGGTGATCGGCTCGGGGAGGTCGGGGTGCTCGGAGTAGCGGACGATCGAGTCGTCCACGCGGACCTCGATGTCCCGGTCGTTGTAGAGGACGAGGTCGGCGACCCGGGGCAGTTGGGCGAGCGCGTCCTCGTTGCGGTGGACGATGGGGTAGCCGGAGATGTTGCCGCTGGTCATGACCAGGGTGTCCAGGCCGGGGTGGTCGACGAGCAGGTGGTGCAGCGGCGCGGAGGGCAGCATCACACCCAGGTTGGGGTTGCGCGGTGCGATCTGCTCGGGCAGGCCGCCGGGGCGCTTGCGCAGCAGCACGATGGGGCGGGCGGGGGAGCGGAGCAGGTCCGCTTCGGCGGGCCGGACCTCGGCGAAGGCCTCGACGGTCGCCAGGTCGCGGGCCATCACGGCGAACGGCTTGGCGTCCCGCCGCTTGCGCCGGCGCAGCCGGGTGACCGCGTCGGCGTTGCGGGCGTCCACGGCGAGGTGGAACCCGCCGACGCTCTTGACCGCGACGATCCCGCCTTCGGTAAGCGCTTTCACGGCCTGCTGGAAGGCTTCCTCGCCCTCGGCGGTCGTCTCGTCCGGGCCTTTGGTGAGAAGACGGGGGCCGCAGACCGGGCAGGCGTTGGGCTGGGCGTGGTAGCGGCGGTCCAGCGGGTCGGCGTACTCGCGGGCACAGGGCTCGCACATGGTGAAGACGGCCATGGTCGTGGCCGCCCGGTCGTAGGGCAGGTCCCGGATGAGGGAGTAGCGCGGGCCGCAGTTGGTGCAGTTGATGAACGGGTAGCGGTGGCGGCGGTCGTTCGGGTCGCGCAACTCGTCGAGGCAGTCCGCGCACACGTACGAGTCCGTGGGGACCAGGGTGGTCCGGAGTCCATTGTGGACGCTCTCGCGGATGGTGAAGCCGTCCTCGTGGGTGGTGGGGACGCCCTCCGCGTGCACCGACGTGACGCGGGCCTGGGGTGGCGCCTGGGCGCTGAGCCCTTCGGTGAAGCGGGCCACCTCGCCGGGCCGGCCCTGCACCTCGACCAGCACGCCCTCCGGGTCGTTGAGCACCCAGCCGGTCAGGCCGTGCCGGAGCGCGAGCTTGTAGACGAACGGCCGGTACCCCACGCCCTGCACCACGCCCACGACGCGGACGCGCCGCCGGATGTCGCTGTCCGACATGGCCATCAGCAGAGCCTGGGCAGTTCGGCGCCCTGGAGTTCTTCGACCACCGAGTCCCGCCCGTCCTCGCGCATCAGCACGACCGGGCCTTCCCCGGCCGTCACCTCGCCGATGGACACCGCTTCGGCGGCGTACTTGTGGGCGCGGAGAGCAGCCAGGACGCGGTCCTCCGCTGCGGGGTCGACGAACAGGCACAGGCAGCCCTCGTTGGCGGCGTGGATCGCGTTGATCCCCAGCATGTCCGTGGCCATCACGGTCTCGAACTGGATCGGCAGCTTTTCCTTGTCGAACCTGATGGTGCGCCCGGACGCTTTCGCGTACTCGTGCAGCACCGCCGCCAACCCACCGCGCGTCACGTCCCGCACCGACCGCACGGCACCCTCTCCGACCTGGTCGAAGAGGTGGTCGAGGAGCCCGTTGAGCGGCGCGCAGTCGCTGAGCACGCGTTGCTCGAACCCGAGACCTTCGCGGATGGACAGCAGGTGCACGGTGTGGTTGCCGATCGGTCCGCTCAGGATCACCCGGTCGCCCGCCCGCACGTCCCGCATCCGCAGCGGCGGGCGTTCGAAGACGCCGACGCCGGCGGTGTTGAGGTAGATCTGGTCGACCTCGCCCTTGCGGACCACTTTGGTGTCACCGCAGACGATCTGGACGCCGGCTTCGAGCGCGGTGTCGCGGATCGCGGTGACGACTTCGAGGAGGCGGGCCATCGGCAGGCCGGTCTCCAGGATCATGCCGAGGGTGAGGTAGAGCGGTCGGGCGCCGACGACGGCGAGGTCGTTGACCGTGCCGCAGACCGCGATCTTGCCGATGTTGCCGTTGCCGAAGAACGGCGGGTCGACGACGAACGAGTCCGTGGTCATCGCGATCCGGCCGGCGGGCGGTGACAGCACGGCGCTGTCCTCCATCTCGCCGGTGTAGACCTCGCCGAGGGTGTCGACGACGAGGGAGATCAGGTCGCCGCTGAGCTTGGCCCCGCTGCCGTGGTCCAGGACGACCTCATCGAGGCTCGCCATCACAGGTCCTTCCTTTTGTGACTTTGGTTCAGGGAAGCGTCTTGGCAACCCGTCGAGGCAGCGCGTCCTGCGCGTCGAGAACGTCCAGGATCTCCTTCGAATCCGCGACCGTGGCGCAATACCCGCTGAGCCAGGTGAGGGAGCGGTCGCGGTCCGCCGGGTTGTCGGAGACGACGCAATCGGAGGGCACCCAGACGTTGTAGCCGCGGAAAAACGCGTCGGCCGCGGTGGTCTGCACGCAGATCTGCGTCTGCAGCCCGGTGACCAGCACGGTGTCCACCCCGGCCGCTTGCAGCAGGTCGTGCAGCTCCGTCTCGTAGAAACCGCTGTCCTTGTTCTTCTCGACCACCACGTCCCCTTCGCCGAGGAACTCGGGAAGGATCTCCGCGCCTTCCGTGCCGCGCTGGAGCGGGAGGGTCCCGTCGGCCCGGCGGTTGGCGTTGGGGTCGTCCGGCAGGTTGATGAGCTGCAGGTGGTAGACGGTGTGACCGCGCTTGCGCATCTCGTCCAGGAACCCGGTGTAGTGCGGTTGGGCCTCCTTCATCACGGCGGTGCGTTCCGGGGTCAGGAAAACCACGTCACCCTGGAGGTCGTTGGTCAGGACGGCGATCTTGCCCATGAGATCTCCCCTGTTGTGATTCGGGGGTTCGCGGAATAGGGCGCGGACGTACGACAAGTGGAAAATGCGCCGGGACCGGGTCGGCCCTATCGAGGTTCCCCCTGGATCGACTCACGATCGGACATGAGTCGCAACTCGTTCACAGCGGACCCTAGCGCCTGCCGAGTGGTTCAGACAAGTACGTCACTCACACGTCGTAGACGCCGCAAACCCCGCATTCACTCACACCCCGAAACCCTCCGGGTCCGGAGCAACCACCACTCCCCAACCCGCCTCGGAACACACCGACAACCGGCCGCGCCCCGATTCCACCGTCCGGTCCGAATACCCGCGAACACCCCCCACGCCAGTCCGTTTCGGACTCCGCCGCACACAAAACCTCGACCTGATCGGAGCTGACCATTCGGCTAGGGAACCCGAGCCGCCCGACCCGGCCGGCGTGCTCAGCGACGCCGAACTGCGCGTCAGCGCCCTGGCCGCGCGCGGCCTGACCAACCGGGAGATCGCGCAACGCCTCTACGTCACGGTCAGCACGGTCGAACAGCACCTGACCAAGGCCTACCGCAAGCTCAAGGTCACCGGCCGCGACGCCCTGCGGCCCCGCCTCGGCCCGCCCGTAGCCGAACCGGCCTGACCAGACACGCGATCAGGCCGGTTCACCACGTCAGGACACGGTGATCCGGACCAGGTCACGGCCCGTGTCCGCGGACAGCACCTCCACCCGCACCCGACCGTCCTGGACCGCCTGCCCCGGCCGCAGCGCCGCCATGTCCAGCGCCGCACACCCCGCCGGCGGTGTCACCCCGGGATTGCCGTTGAGCACCCGGATCGGTCCGGACCCGGTCCGCACCGCCGAATCCACCCGGTAGACCAGCGCACCGGTCGAGCACGCCCGCGCGTCCAAACCGGTGGCACGCCGCGACTCCACCACGTACGCGGTCGTCTCCCCGGTCCGCACCACCGCGATCTTCGTGCCACCAGCGGTCCCGCCACTGTTCAACCCGACGATTCGACGCCCCCGCGTGGTCGCGCAGTTCACCTGCCAGTCGTCGATCCACCCCAACTTCCACGCGTGCCACCCGAAATAACGCGGCCCGGGGCCGGAGATCAGCCCCATGACATCCCACCCGCCCACGTACTGGTGACCCGGCGCGGTGAACGCATAGAGATCCGGCAGCCCGAACGTGTGCCCGGTCTCGTGCGCCACGACCTTGTGGCCCCACCGCCACATGTCCTGCCCATACGTCACGGCCCACTTCACCCGCGTCCCGTCCGCCACCACCCCCGCCGTCTGCCGGTCGTACAAATACGTGGGGGAGAACGTGATCGCGCTCGCCGCCCGGTTCGCCACCACGTACACCATGTCGTACTGCGAAAAATCGGCGTACGGGTCCGCCGCGGCCACCGCCTGCCGCAGGTACAGCTCGTGCTGCTCGAACGTGATCCCCCGGTCGAACCCGTAGGAAGTGGACACCTGCGGCATCCGCAACCACCGCCGCAACGGCGTCACCGCCAACGACACCCGGCCGTAGGACGCCTCCCGCAGCCACCCGTCCGCCGGCGCCAACAGGGCCTCGTAATCCGCAGTGGTGTCAACGGCAGGAGCGTCGGGGAAGTCCACGAACAGCATGAGCACCCGACGCGCGCCCACCGAAGGCTGGAACTGGACGCGGTCGGTGTCGTGCCCCTCGTCGGTCCACCCGGTCCGCCCCGGCAGGGCGCACGCCGAAGCCGAAGCGGCGTCTGCCGTCGCGGGCGGCGCGAGGGCCAACAGCACGGAAGTCAGCGCGGTCAACAGCAGGGATCGACTACGCATTGGCCGGCTCCCATCACACGTTGCCGGTGGTCATGTCGAGCAGGCGTGCGAGCACGCGGTCCCCCGAGGCCGAGATCCCGTCGTGCTCCCACTCGTTGGTGATCCACACCCGGGACGAGCCCAGTGCCGCCGCGGTCTTCAGCGACAGCTCGACCGGGACGTACATGTCGTCGTGGTACACCACCGCCGCGACCGGAACCTTGTTGGCGCGCAACCGTTGCGGGTCGTACAACGCCGGCCAGTCGGACCGCTGCGCCATCAACTCGACCGCCTCGCCGAACGGCCGCAGCGCCCTGATCTCGCGGAACATCCACGGGTAGAACATCTCGCCGGTGAACAGCAACGGGTCGGCGTCCGCCGCGAACTCCGGGAACCGCCGCCCGACCCGCTCGGCCGACCACCCGGTCGCCGCGCCCTGCCAGTAGGCCGCTTCCTGGAGCACCGCGAACAGCGGGTTCTCCACGAACCCCGTCAACGCCATCACCTGGTGCCGGAACGCGTCGCTCAACGCGCCGTCCGCCCCGAACGCCTCGTCCAGCAGCCAGTGCAGCCGCTGCGGCCCGTCGCCCATGCCCAGCACGAGCCCCAACGCCCGCAACCGCCCCACGCCGAACCGGTCACCGTCGGGCAGCCGCACGTCCTCCGCCTCCAGCAAGGACGCGATCCGCCGTACCACGTCCACGTCCTGCGGGTAGCGCTCGTAGAACGCCCGGCACTTCTCCCGCACCCGGTGGTGGGTCAACCCGTAGACGTCGTCCGCGGTGCCGGTCGGGTCGGGCAGCCCACCCGCGATGTGGCAGGCCCGCAAGCCATCAGCGTGAAACGACAGGTACGCCAACGTGATGAACCCGCCGTAGCTCTGCCCCAACGTCTCCCACGGCTCATCCCCGCACAGCCGCCGCCGGATCAACTCCGCGTCGGCGACGATCGAATCGGCCCGGAACAACGCCAGGTGGTCGGCCAACGCACCCGCAGAGGAAAACCCGGCGGCCGTGCGGGCGGTGAGCGGGGTGCTGCGGCCGGTGCCGCGCTGGTCGAGCAGCAGCACCCGGTGGGTCTCCAGCGCCCGCCGCAGCCACCCGTCCGTCGACCGCAGCGGACGCGGCGACTTGCCGCCCGGACCGCCCTGCAGGAACAGCAGCCACGGCAGGGGCAACGCGTCCCGCGCCGGGTCGACCAACTCCCGCGCGAACACCTCCGTGGTGCGCCCGCCGGGGTCGTGGTGGTCCAGCGGCACGGTGAAGACGTGCTCGCGCACGGCGATGCCGGGCAGGGCGTACGCGCGGCGCGGCTCGTGGAACGGGCTCATGGGGTCCTTTCTTCGGGGAAGTGGCAGGCCACGCGGTGGCCGGGGGCGATCTCGCGCAACACCGGGCGTTCCACGGCGCACACGTCGGCGGCCTTCGGGCACCGGGTGCGGAACCGGCAACCGCTGGGCGGGTTCAACGGACTCGGCGGGTCGCCGCGCAGCACGATCCGCTCCCGACCCCGCTCGACATCCGGGTTGGGCACCGGCACCGCGGACAGCAGGGCGTGCGTGTACGGGTGTGCCGCGCGACCGAACAACGCGTCCCGGTCGGCGCTCTCCACGACCACACCCAGGTACATCACCGCGACGCGCGTGCTCACCTGCCGCACCGCGCCCAGGTCGTGGGCGATGAACACGTAGCTCAGCCCGAGTTCGTCCTGGAGGTCCCGCAGCAGGTTCAGGATCTGCGCCTGCACCGACACGTCCAGCGCCGACACCGGCTCGTCGCACAACACCAGCCGGGGCCGCAGCGCGAGCGCCCGCGCGATGCCGATGCGCTGCGCCTGACCGCCGGAGAACTCGTGCGGGTAGCGGGAAGCGTGCTCGGGCTTGAGCCCGACCCGTTTGAGCAGGTCCTCCACCGGTTCGGTGGGCTCCAGCCCCTGGTACCGGAACGGCGCGGACAGCAGTTGCCGCACGGTGTGCCGGGGGTTGAGCGAGGAGAACGGGTCCTGGAACACGATCTGGAGGTCCCGCCGCACGGGCCGCAGCTCGTCCTCGCGCAACGGCCCGATGTCGCGGCCGTCGAACCGGACCGTGCCCGACGTCGGCGTGTCCAGCCGGGTGAGCAGCCGCCCCACGGTCGACTTGCCGCACCCGGACTCGCCGACCAGCCCCAGCGTCTCGCCCCGGTCGACCGCCAGGTCCACCCCGTCCACCGCGCTGACCTCGCCGATCCGCCTGCGGGTCAGCCGGTGCCGCACGGGGTAGCGCTTCACCAGGTCGGTGGTTTCCAGCAGGCTCACGGGACCTCCACGGTCGGCAGCCGGTGCGGCAGTGGCCCGTCCACGCGCGGGACGCAGTCGAGCAGGCCGCGCGTGTAGGCGGTGACGGGGGAGTGGAAGACCTCGCGCACCGGCCCCGCCTCGACGCGCTTGCCGCCGTGCATCACCACGACGTCGTCGGCCAGGCCCGCCACCACGCCCATGTCGTGGGTGATCAGCATGATCGCCGTGCCGGACCGTTCCCGCAGGTCCCGCAACAGGTCCAGCACCTGCGCCTGCACGGTGACGTCCAACGCGGTGGTCGGCTCGTCGGCCACCAGCAGGTCCGGTTCCAGGCACAGCGCCATCGCGATCATGACCCGCTGCCGCATCCCGCCGGAGAACTCGTGCGGGTAGGACCGCGCCCGCCGCCGCGCCTCGGGGATGCCGACGCGTTCCAGCATCGACACGGCCAGGGCGTGCGCGGCCTTGCGCGAGGCGCGGCGGTGCGCCCGGTAGGCCTCGGCGATCTGGAACGCCACCGGGTAGTAGGGGTTGAGGCAGGACAACGGGTCCTGGAACACCATCGCCATCCGGTCGCCGCGCAACGCCCGCATCGCCTTAGGTCCCAACGACAACAGGTCCTGCCCCGCGAACCGGATCTCCCCGGACACCCGAGCGTTCCGCAGCAGCCCGAGCACCGCGAGGCTGGTCACGGACTTGCCGCTGCCCGACTCGCCGACCACGCCCAGCACCCGCCCGGCCTCGACGTCGAGGTCCAGCCCGTCCACGGCGCGCACGCCTGAAGGGAAGTCGACGGTCAGGCCCCGTACCGACAGCAGGCTCATACCGTCCTCACCCTCGGGTCCAGCAGGGCGTAGACCAGGTCCACCGCCACGTTGGCCAGCACCACGAACGCCGCCGCGAACAGCGTCACGCCGAGGATCACCGGCTGGTCGGCGGAGTTGATCGCGTCCGCGGCGAGCTTGCCCACGCCGGGCAGGCCGTACACGGACTCGGTGATCAGCGCGCCGCCGAGCAGCGCGCCGAGGTCCATGCCGAAGATCGTCACCACGGGCATCAACGCCGGCCGCAACGCGTGCCGCCGCAACACCGTCACCTCGGGCAACCCCTTGGCGCGGGCCGTGCGGACGTAGTCGCGCCCGAGGTTCTCCAGCACCTCGCTGCGCGTGATCCGCGCGTACACCCCGGCGTAGAGCATGGCCAGCGTGCACCACGGCATGAGCATCGACTGGAACCAGCCGACGGGGTCGTCGGTCAGCGCGACCTCGCGCGGGTAGGGCAGCCACCCCAACTGCACCACCAGCACGTACTGGGAGAGCAGGGCGGTCAGGTAGATCGGCAGCGACACCCCGCCCAGTGCCGCGATCATGGCCGCCCGGTCCCACACCGTGCCCCGCCGCAGCGCCGCGACCACCCCGGCCGTGCAGCCCACGAGCAGCCACAACAGCGCCGCGCCCGCCGCGATGGACACGCTGGTCGGCAACCGGCTGGTCAGCGCGTCCCACACGGGTTGGTTGGTCTGGAAGCTGAACCCCAGGCAGGGGAACCCGCACTCCAGCGACCCGTACGTGCGCCCCGCGACGATCCCGCCGAGATAAGCCGCGAACTGCGTGGGCAACGGCTGGTCCAGCCCCAGCGTGGCCCGGATCTGCGCGATCCGCTCCGGGCTGCACGCCTTGCCGCACGCGCCCTGTGCCGGGTCGGCGGGCATCAGGTAGAACACCGCGAACGTCAACGCGCAGATCACCAGCAGGATGCCGGCCGCGCCGACCAGTCGCCGTGCCGTGTAGAGGATCACCGCCGCACGCTCCTCGGGTCGAGCACATCGCGCACCGCGTCCCCGAGCACGTTGAACGCCAGCACGGTGACGAACAGGAATCCGCCCGGGATCAGGAAGTACGCCGGGTCGGCCGCGTACCAGGGGACCGCCGAGGCGATCATCTGCCCCCACGACGGCGTCGGCGGCCGAACCCCGACCCCGAGGAACGACAACCCCGCCTCGGTCGCGATGTACCCGGGGATCGACATGGTCGCCACCACCAGCACCGGCGTCGTCAGGTTCGGCAACACCTCCCGCAACAACAAGGCCCTCCGCGGGGCACCCAACGCCCGAGCCGCCGCCACGAACTCACCCCGCGCCAGCACCATCGCCTGCCCGCGCACGATCCGCCCCACGTAAGGCCAGCCGAACCCGCCCAACACCAGCACCAGCAACGCTTCCCGGTTCGCCTCCGGCAACGCCGAGATCAACGCGATCATGAAGATGAGGCTGGGGAAGGACATCAGCAGGTCCATCAGCCGCCCGACGACCGCGTCCACGACGCCGCCGAAGAACCCGGCGACCAACCCGAGCACGGTCCCCACGACCACCGACACCAGCGTCGCCAGCACCGCGATCAGCAGCGAAACCCGTGCCCCGTAGACGATCCGGGCCAGCACGTCCCGCCCGCTCACCGGCTCGACGCCCAACGGGTGCTCGGCGCTGATCCCGCCGAACGCCCCGCGCGGCAGCCCGCCCAGCGCCGGGTCGACGGCCGCCGAGTCGAACTCGGTGGGCGACGTCCACACCAGCAGCGGCGCGAACACCGCCATCAACACCAGCAGCACCACGACGACCAGCGCCACCGCCGCGGAGGGCTGGCGCAGCAGCCTCCGCAGCGGCGGCACGTCGGCCGGCCGGGTGATCGGCAGCACCGTCACTTGCGCAGCCCCACGGTCGCCAGGTCCACGCGCCCCACGTACGCCACGTGCCCGTAGGCGCCGGCGACCTTCGGCCCGACCAGGATCGCGGCCTTGTCCCACAGGAACGGCACCACCGGCACGTCCCGCGCGATCTGCTTGGCCAGCTCCCCGTACGCGGTGGCGGCGGCGGCCGGGTCGGCCAGCGCGGCGATCTCGTCGAACCGCTTGTTGACCGCGTCGGAGTGGTACTGCGAGTGGTTGTTGTTGCCCTCGCTGGTGATCAACCGGCTGTCGAAGATCAGCGGCAGGTAGGTCGACGGGCCGGCCCAGTCCGGGGTCCAGCCGTCGATGGCCATGTCGTGCATCTGCGCGGTGTTGGCGATGGTGCTGTAGAAGGCGGACGGGCTGATCGCGTTGATCGTCACCGTGATCCCGACCCGGCCCAGCGCCGCCTGCACCGCCTCGCCCTGCGCCTTGCCACCGGCGGTCGAGGGCGCGTCGAGCGTGACCGCGAACCCCTGCGCCAGCCCGGCTTCGGCCAGCAGCGCCTTGGCCTTGGCGACATCACCCTTGCCGTCCGCGCTGGGGAACTGGTCGTCGGCCGCGTGCCCCGCCAGCCCGGGCGGCAGCAGCGTGGTGGCGATGTCACCCGCGATCGGCCCGCCCCGCACGGTCCGCAACGCGTCCTTGTCCAGCGCGAACGCGATCGCCTGCCGCACCTTCACGTTGTCCAGCGGCGCACGCCGGGTGTTCAACGTCAGGAACCGGGTGTTGATCGACTCGCCCGTGATCAACCGGTCCTTCAACGCCGGATCGTTCACCACCCGGCCCACGGTCGCCGCCCCGATCGGCTCCATCGCGATCGCCTCGGCATCGGCCCCTTGCCCGGCCACCAACCGCTGGTCCACCACCGCCGGATCCAGGTTCAGTTCCAACACGACCCGATCCGGCAACCCCTTGCGAACTTCGTCGGTCTTCGGGTCCCAATGCGTGTTGCGCACCAGTTCGAGGCGCTTCTTGGGCTCGAACTTCTCGATCTTGTACGGCCCGGACGACACCGGCCGCCCGTCGTACCCGACACCCGTGTCCTGCTCCTTGGGCACCGGCGCGAACAGCGGCAGCGACGCGGCGGACCCGAAGTCCGCGACCGGTCGGTTGAGCCGGAACACGATCGTCTTGTCGTCCGGCGTCTCGATCGACGCCAGCCCGCCGGGGTTCTCGTAAGGACCCTTGTAACGATCACCGCCCACCAGCCACATCCGCGCGTAGGGCGCGCCTTCCGGGAGGTCCGGCGCGAAGGACCGCTCCACGCCGTACTTCACGTCCTTGCTGGTGATCGGCTGCCCGTCCTCGAACTTGACCCCGTCCTTGAGCGTGAAGGTCCACGTCTTCGCGCCGTCGCTGGGCCTGCCGGTGTCGGTCGCGAGGTCGGGCACGATCTCGCCGCCCGCCTGCCCCGGCTTCGGCGCGACCGTGGTCAGCGTCCGGTAGATCAGCCGGGCCACGTTCTGCGACGACGTGACGTAGTTGCGCGCCGGGTCGAGGTGCTCCAGGTCCGTGCTCGCCAGCACGTGCAACGTGCCGCCCCGCACGGCCTCACCCGTCGACCCGCCCTGCGCCCTGCTCCCGTTGCACGCGGTGAGGGCGAGCATCCCCACCACCGCGACCAGCCCGACTCTAGTGCACTGTGACATGGCACAGAAGAGTTCCTCGCGCCAACCAGCCCAGGAACCTCCCACCTCCCACTAACATCGCGTTATGGAGCTGGAGGTGCGGCACCTGCGCGCGATCTGCGCCATCGCGGAAACCGGCAGCCTGACCCGCGCGGCGGCGGCACTGCACCAGACCCAGCCGGGTTTGAGCGCCCAACTGCGCCGCATCGAGACCATGCTCGGCGGCACGTTGTTCGAGCGCGGCCAGAACGGCGTGGTGCCCACGTCGTTCGGCGAGGTGGTCCTGGCCCGTGCCCAGGCGGTCCTGCCCACCCTCGACGACCTCATGAACACCGCCGCCGTGGCCCCGAGAAAGGCCGGAACCCAACGCTTCCGCCTGGGCTCCGCCCCCGCCCCGCTCCTGGGCGGCCTGATCAGCGCCGTGCGCACGATCCACCCCCACGCGGACGTGACCTCACGCGGCCACCACACCCCCCAACCCCTGCTGGACGACGTGGCCGGCGGACGCCTGGAGGCCGCGATCGTCGGCGACAGCCCCGGCTACGAACTCCCCGCACCCCCGGGCGTGATCCTGCGCCCGATCGTCACCGAGCCGGTCTTCGCGATCGTGCCGTCCACGCATCCGTTGGCCGACCAGGACGAGGTCGAGCTGGCCGACCTGCTGGAGCAGGACTGGGCCGTCCCCAGGCCGGAAGACCGCACCCCGGAGTACTGGGCACGCGTGGCCCTGGGCGTCGGCAGGCGGATGCGCATCCGCTACGAGGCGGAGGGCAGGCTGCTGGTGGAGGTCGTCCGCCACGGCCACGCGGTGAGCCTGGTGCAGCCGACGTTCGACGAGGTCCCGGGCATCGCGGTCCGCCCGATCGTCGGCGACCCGATCCACTTCAGACACGTCCTGGCCTGGCACCGCGACGGCCCGCTGGCGACCACCGGCGAAACGATCGCGTGCCTGGTCACCCAGTCCTACAACGAGGCCCGCGACCGCTCCCCGGCCTACCGCAAGTGGCAGCAGTCCCGGGGCGTCCCGGCCTGCTCCTAGGAAGGCTTGGCCCAGCGCCCCCGGGTCTGGCTGATGTGCGCCCTCAGCAGCTCCTCGACCGCCGCCGCGTCCCGAGACTCCAACGTCTCCACGATGGTCAAGTGCTCCCGCGCCACCGCCTCCAGTTCCCCCTGCTCCAACAGCGAAGCCAGCCCGTACAACCGCGTGTGCGCCCGCAGGTCCGACACCAGGTCCGTGATCCGCGAGTTGTCCGCGTACGCCAGCAACGCCAGGTGGAACCGCCGGTCCGCCTCGGTGTACTCGACCAGGTCCCCGGCCACCGCACCGTCCACGATCCGCTGAGCCATCTCCCGCAACCCGGCGAAGTCCTCCTCCGGGATCAACGGCGTCACATCACGCACGACCGGGGGCTCGATCAGCATCCGGACCTGGGTGATGTCGTCCAGGTCCTTCTCGCTCACCTCGGTGACCCGGAAGCCCTTGTTGGGCACGATGGTCACCAGGTTCTCGCGGACCAGGTCGAGCATCGCCTCGCGGACCGGCGTGGCGGACACCCCGAAGCGCGCCCCCAGCGAGGGCGCGGAGTAGACGACGCCCGGCTCCATCTCGCCGGAGATCACCGCCGCTCGCAGGGCGTGCGCCACGCGGTCGCGCAGGCTGACCTTCTCGACCGGGCCGATGCTCGGGATGTTCACCAGCGCGGTCTCCTGGTCTCGGTGCTCACCACCGCATCGTAAGGGCTCCTTCCGTGAACCTGCCGTCCACCAGGGCGGGCGCCCGCGTGTCGTCCCGCAGCACGCCGGGGAGCAGGTCCGACGGGAAGTTCTGGTACGCGACCGGCCGCAGGAACCGCTCCACCGCCGCCGTCCCCACCGACGTGCTGCCCGCGGCCGTGGTCGCCGGCCAAGGGCCACCGTGGTGCTGGGCGTGCGTCACCGACACCCCGGTCGGCCACTGGTTCCACAACAACCGCCCGGCCCGCCGAGCCAACACCCGCACCAGCTCCTCAACCCACCCGGACGGCTCGTCGGCGATCACGGTGGCGGTCAACTGCCCCTCCAGCCGCCGCGCGAACTCGACCACCTCCGCGTCCTCCGCGTACGTGACCACCAGCAGGAACGGCCCAAAGCACTCCCGCGTGAACGCCTCGAAGTCCCCCAACACCCGCCGCAGGTCGGTCAAGAGCACAACCGGCCCGTCACCCACCACCAACTCGGTCACGCCATCCCCGGGGACCGAGGCCACGGCATCCCGGTAACCCTCCGAGATCCGCTCGCTGAGCATCGGCGCCACCGGCAACTCCAGCGACGCCAACTCCTGCGGGATCGCACACCCCTCCGGTACCAGCAACAACCCGGGCTTGGTGCACAACTGCCCCGCGCCCGTGGTGAACGACGCCACCGCCTCCTCGGCGATCCGCCGAGCCCGACTCCCCGCCGCGTCCCGCGCCACGAAGACCGGGTTGACGCTGCCCAACTCCCCGTAGAACGGGATCGGCTCCGGCCGTCCCGCCGCCAGGTCGAACAAAGCTCGCCCGCCCCGCACGGACCCGGTGAACGCACCCGCCTTCACCAACGGGTGGGTCAACGCCGCCCGCCCGGCCTCCTCGCCGTGCACGACGGTCACCACACCCAGGTCCCGCACCAACTCCCCGGTCAGGTCGGACAGCTCCGGATACCCCGGATGCGCCTTCACCACCACCGGGCACCCGGCGGCCAGCGCGGACGCCGTGTCCCCGCCCGCCACCCCGAACGCGAACGGGAAGTTCCCCGCCGGGAACACCACGACCGGCCCCACCGGCTGGAGCACCCGCCGCAGGTCCGGCCGGGGCGCACCCATCGGCCAGTCCGGGTCCGCGCGGTCGATCCGCACCCCCAAATGAGCACCCGTCTCGACCAGTTCCGCGAACAACCGGAGCTGGAACGTCGTCCGGGTCAACTCCCCACGCAGTCGCGACGCCGGCAACCGGGTCTCCCGCTCCGCGACCCCCAACAGGTCAGCCGTCTCCAACCGATCCGCGATAGCCCGAAGCACCCCGACCGGGTCGAACCCGTCCTGCCACACCCGGTCGGCCGCCTCGACCGCCGCGTGGACCTCCTCGACCGAGGTCACCGGTACCCCTTCGCCAACGCCGCCTCGGTGTCCGCCGTGATCCGCGCGGCCTGCTCGGCCGTCAACGCCAACCGGGGCGGCCGGCACGGGCCACCCGGCCGCCCCGCCACGTCCATGGACAGCTTGATCGCCTGCACGAACTCCGTCTTCGAATCCCACCGCAGCAACGAGTGCAGGTCCCGGTACAGCGGCAGCGCCGCACCCAGGTCACCCGCCACCGCCAGCCCGTACAACTCGCCGCACACCGCCGGCAGCGCGTTGGGGTACCCGGCGATCCACCCCACCGCGCCCGCCAGCGCCAACTCGACGAGCACATCGTCCGTGCCGATCAGCAGGTCCAACTCCGGCGCGGCCTCCCGGATCTCGTACGCCCGCCGCACATCGCCCGAGAACTCCTTCACCGCCACGATCAGGCCCTCGCCGTGCAGCTCAGCCAGCACATCGACGGTCAGGTCGACCTTGGTGTCATAGGGGTTGTTGTAGGCCACGACCGGCACGCCGACCTTGGCCGCCTCCCGGTAGTGCGCGACGACGGTCGCCCGGTCCGCCCGGTACGCGTTGGGCGGCAGCAGCAGGACCGACTGGGCACCGGCCGAGGCGGCTTGCTCGACCCACCGCACCGCCTCGCCCGACCCGTAGGCCGCGACGCCGGGCATCACGCGGAACCCGTCGGGCGCGGCCTCGACCGCCGTGCGCACGACGAGCGCCCGTTCCTCGGCGGTCAGGGTCTGGTACTCGCCGAGCGAGCCGTTGGGCGTGACGCCGTCCATGCCGTTCTCGGCCAGCCAGGCCACGTGGGCGGCGTACGCGTCGAAGTCGACGCTCAGGTCGTCGCGGAAGGGCAGGGCGGTGGCGACGTGGATGCCGCGCCAGGGGTGCTTCACAGGTTCTCCGTTCACGCGAGTAGTATGTGACATTGCACTGGCCGGCGCGAGACCCCCTTCCGGGGGATGCCGGTCAGGAACCGAGGTACGCCTCCACCACCCGGGGGTCCTCGGCGAGCACGGACGCCGGGCCGGAGAGGGTCACCACGCCGTTCTCCAGCACGTAGCCGCGGTGGGTGATCCCCAGCGCGGCTCGCGCGTTCTGCTCGACCAGCAGCACCGTGGTGCCCTCGGCGTTGATCCGCCGGACCACGTCCATGACCGCCGCCACCATCAGCGGCGCCAGCCCCATCGACGGCTCGTCCAGCATCAGCACGCGGGGTCCGGCCACCAGCGCCCGGCCGATGGCCACCAGCTGCTGCTCGCCGCCGGACAGGGTGCCGCCCTGCTGACCCCGCCGCTTGGCCAACAACGGCAGCAGGTCGAACACACCGTCGATGCGCCGGGAGACCGACGCCTTGTCCTGACAGGCGAACCCGCCCAGCTGAAGGTTCTCCAACACGGTCAACGTGCTGAACACCCGCCGCCCCTCGGGAACGTGCACCAGCCCGCCGCGCACCACATCCCAAGGCTTGTCCGGCAACGGCTCCCCGTCGAACGAGATCGTGCCTTTCGAGAGGGGCACAAGCGCGGACGCGGCGCACAACGTGGTCGACTTCCCCGCCCCGTTGTTGCCCAGCAGGGCCACGATCTCGCCCCGCTCCACCCGCAGCGACACCCCGCGCAGCGCCTCCACGTGCCCGTACCGCACGTGCACGTCGGTGAACTCCAGCATCAGCCCTCCCGTCCCAGGTACGCCTCGACCACCGCCGGGTCGGCCTTGACCTGCGCGGGCGTGCCGTCGGCGATCTCCCGGCCGTGGTCGAGCACCACGACCCGTTCGGAGACCTCCATGACCAGCCCCATGTCGTGCTCGATCAGCACGACCGTCCGCCCCAGGTCCCGTATCCGCCGGATCAACCCCAGCAACGCGCCCTTCTCGCCGTGGTTGAGCCCCGCGCCCGGCTCGTCCAGCAGCACCAGGGGCGCCTCGCGGGCCAGCGCGCGGGCGATCTCCACCTGCCGCTGCCGCCCGTAGGGCAGGTCCCGCACCGGCCCGCCGCGCGGACCCTCGTACCCGACGAAGTCCAGCCACCGGTGGGCTTCCTCGGTCAGAAAGCGCTCCGCGCGCTTGAACCGGGGCGTGCGCAGCAGCGCGTCGAACGCGTTCTGCCCACCCCGCAGGTGCATCCCGGCCCGGACGTTGTCCAACACGGTCAAATTTGGGAACAGCCGCAGGTTCTGGAACGTCCGCGCCACCCCCGCCGCCGCGACCGCGAACGGGCTCCAGCCGGTGATGTCGCTGCCGTCCAACACAACCCGTCCCCGCGACGGCTTGTAGAACCCGGTCACGCAGTTGAACGCCGACGTCTTGCCAGCCCCGTTCGGCCCGATGACGGACACGATCTCCCCGCGCCCCACCGAAAAGGTCAACCCGTCAACGGCCTTCACGCCCCCGAAGGAGATCCCCAGGTCGCGCACCTCCAGCAAGGCGTTCACACCCGCACTCCTTCCTGCACAGGCGCATCGACCCGCTCCGGTTCCCGCCGCCGCACCGGCCACAACCCCTGCGGCCGCAACACCATCACCACGACCAGCACCACCCCGAAGAAGACGTACCGGAACGCGCCGAGATCCCGCAGCACCTCGGGCACCACGCTGATCACCACCGCGCCGACGACCACACCCCGCGCGCTGCCCATCCCGCCCAGCACCACCGCCATCAGCACCAGCGCGGACTGGAGGAACACGAAGCTCTGCGGCGACACCGCCGACAGGTGCGCGGCGAACAGCACACCCGCCGACGCGCCCCAGATCGCGCCGAACACGTACGCGAGGAGCTTCACGCGGTAGGTGTTGACGCCCATCGCTTCGGCGGCGTCCTCGTCCTCCCGGATGAACATCCACGCCCGCCCCAACCGCGACCGCTCCAGCCGCGCCGAACCGAGCACCGCCAACGCCACCACGGCCACGCAGACGAAGTAGAACCCCGCCGGACCGCCCACGTCGATCCCGGGGATGCCGAAGATGCCCGTCGGCCCGCCCGTGAAGTCCAGGTTGGTCGCGGTGATCCGGATGATCTCGCCGAACCCGAGCGTCACGATCGCCAGGTAGTCGCTGCGCAGCCGCAGTGTCGGCGCACCGATCACCAGCGCTGCCAACACCGCCACCACCAGCACGGCCGGGATCGTGTAGAGCAGAGGGAGTTCGAACGCCGTGGAGAGGATGCCGGACGTGTAGGCGCCGACCGCCATGAAGGCTACGTAACCCAGGTCCAGCAGGCCGCAGTAGCCGACGACGATGTTCAACCCGGCCGCGAGCATCACGAAGATCGCCGCGGTCGTCAGCACGTTCAGCGTGTACGGCGAGGCGTCCACGAACGGGATCGCCACCGCCACCAAGAGGCCCGCCGGCCCCACCCACCTGCCCATGCTCACACCCGTTCCGAGACGCGTTCGCCGAGCAACCCCGTGGGCTTCACGGACAGGAAGACGATCAAGACGGCGAAGGTGAACACGTCCCGCCACTCGCCGCCGAGGAAGTGCGCGCCGAACGCTTCGAGCAGGCCGAGCAGCAGGCCGCCGAGCATCGCGCCCCGGATGTTGCCGATGCCGCCCATCACGGCGGCGGTGAAGGCCTTGAGGCCGATCAGGAAGCCCATCAGGAACTCGATCTTCCCGTAGTACGCGCCCGCCATCACGCCCGCCGCGCCCGCCAGGGCCGAGCCGATGAAGAACGTCCGCGAGATGACCGCGTTGACGTTGACCCCCATCAGCAACGCGCCCTTGGGGTCCAACGCGATGGCGCGCATGGCCCGTCCGGTCGAGGTGCGGTTGACGTACCGGTCCAGCGCGATCATCAGCCCGACCGCGATGGCCATCAACGCCAACTGCGCCAGAGTGATCCGCACCCCGAGCACCTGCCACGCCTGGCTCTCCACCCGGACCGGGAACACCCTCGGGTTCGCACCCGCCGCCGCCACCCCGTACTCCAGCGTGAACGACACACCCACCGCCGTGATCAGCACGGCCAGCCGCGGCGACCCCCGCAACGGTCGGTAGGCCACCCGCTCCACCAGCACACCCAGCCCGCCGGTGACGGCCATCGCCGCCACCAGCGCGCCGACGAGGGCGACCACCGAGAACGCCGCCGTCACCCCGCCCACGCCGGACAGCACCACGAACCCGGCGAACGCGCCGAGCATGTAGATGTCGCCGTGCGCGAAGTTGAGCAGCTTGATGATGCCGTAGACCATCGAGTAGCCCAGGGCGACGAGGGCGTAGAACGAGCCGACGAACAGGCCGTCCCAGACGAGTTGGATCATCGCAGCGAGTCCTGGAGCACGAACTTGCCACCCTTGACCACGAGGATCTGGAAGCCGCCCTGGGAGAGGGTGTGCCGGTCGTTGAAGGTCAGGGGGCCGGAGAAGATCGGGAAGTCCTTGAGTTGTTCGAGGGCTTCGACCACTTTCTTGCCGTCCGTGGTCTGCGCCTTCTTGATCGCTTCGGCGGCGACCCGGACGGCGTCGTAGGACTGGGTGGAGTAGGGGCCGGGTTCGGCGTTGAAAGCCTTGCGGTACTTGGCGATCCAGTCACCCGCGCCCTCGATCGTGTCCGGCGTCTGGGTCATGGTCGCGAACACCCCGTCCGCGCCGCCCGCGATCGAGGCCAGGGACGGGTCCACGCTGCCGTCGGCGACCATGAAGTCCTTGGCGTACCCGGCCCGGCGGAACTGGTCGACCAGCAGGCCGCCTTCCTGGAAGTAGCCGGTCCAGTAGACGAAGTCGGGGTTGCCGGAGAGGACTTTGGTGACCGTGGAGCCGTAGTCGCTCTCGCCGGGGGTGACGGAGGTGTTCGTGACGGTGATCCCGGCTTGCTTGGCCAGTTCCGTGGTGCGCTTGGCGATGTCGGTGGAGTAGCTGGTGTTGTCGTCCAGCACGGCCACGGTCCTGGCCTGCCGCTTGCGGATGAACTGGATAGCGGCCTCGGATTGTTGTGCGCCGGTGGGGTTGATCAGGAAGACCGAGCGGAGCTTCTGCTGGACCAGCTGCTCGGAGTTGGCCGCCGGGATGATCATCGGGATGTCGGCTTTGTCGAACACGGGCAGGGTGGGCAGGGTCGCGCTGGAGCAGTAGCCGCCGACGGAGATCACGGCCCCGGCGCTGACCAGCTTGTTGGCGGCGGCGACGGCGGAGGTGGCGTCACAGGCTTCGTCCTCGACGTCGAGTTCGAGTTCGCGGCCGAGCAGCCCGCCCTGGGCGTTGATCTCGTCGACGGCGAGCTGCGCCCCGTTCTTCATGTTCGGGCCGATGGGGGCGCTCGACCCGGACAGCGGCACCGCCATCCCGATCCGGATGGGTCCTTCGGCGGCCTTTTCGGACCCGAGCAGGCCGCCGCTGCACGCGGTGAGGAGGGAGGTGAGGAGGGCGGTGCCGGCGAGGAGGAGTGTCGACCGTTGCATGTGCTTCTCCGCAGGTGAGGACCACTGTGGTGGAGCGAGGTGGCGCACACCATGTCACATTGCAATTGCACTGACAAGAGTCGGTGCTGGCTTGGTCGTGGGGAGGGGTGCGCGCACCGGGAGGCGTCGGGGCCGTCCCGGTGCGCGTGACTGCTCAGGCTCGGGTGATCAAGATGTCGTCCACTCCCGCTTCGAGCAGACTGCCACCCTCCACGTCGCCGACCTCGATCGTCAGCTGGACCGTCTGCGCGCCGAACCCGCTGAGGTCCGCCGTGCTCGTCGTCCACGCCCCGCCGCGCACCGACGCCGCGCCCCGGATCTCGACCACCGTCGTGCCGCCAACCCTGCCGCCGCGGCCACCGGACGCCGGACGGGAGTCCATGACGCGCACCGGGCCGGAGCCAGAAGCAACAACACTGTCCACTTTGTACACCAGGACACCGGTCTTGCACGCGCGGGAGTCGTTGACCAACCGTGCCCTGACCTCGGCGACATAGGCTGTGCTGTTGCCATAACGGACGACCGCAGCCTTGGTGCCCCCGGCAGTCTCGACAGGGGACAAAGTGGTGGTCACGGAGGTGTTCCAGGTTCGGACGCAGCTGATCTGGTTGTCGTCCAACCACCCCGGCTTCCACTTGTGCCACGCGAAGTGGTCCGGCGCGACCCCGCCGAGGTTGCCCATCAGGTCCCAACTGCCGATGTAACCGTGACCGCCAGGACCGCCGTACAGGTCCGGCAGGCTGATGGTGTGCCCGCCCTCGTGGGCCAGCAGGTGCCGGTGGCTGCCCCAGTCGGTGCCCAACACGGCCCCGGCCTTGATCGTCTTCCCGTCCAGCGTCACGTTGTCGAACTGGGCGTCGTGCCCAGGGCGACGTCGTTGGGCGCGTGGCCGCACACGCTCATCCGATACCAGCGCGGGCGCGCGTCCACGGCCAAGCGGAACCGGCCGTAGGAGGCGGTGCGGTGCAGTCTGGTGTTGTGGCCGGGGACGCCGCCGGGCCAGCCTTCGGCGGGCGAGGTGATCTTGCAGTCCTGCGGCTCTGCTGTCGCACGGGTTGTGCTCGGGGATAAGAGGAGGGTCAAGGCGACGAGCAGGGGTGTCGCCCACCGCAGGGACATGGTCCGCCTCCACCGGTAGCGGTTCTGGTGTCCCAGTTGTAGTGGCGCGGTGGTCGCGGTGGGCGTGCGCGCGGTTTGACAGTGTTTGACAAAAGGCGCCGGTGGGGCGCGCGGCCCCACCGGCGTCGGGTCAGCGGACGGTGATGTTCGAGTTGCCGCTGCTCTGGTACCCCTCGGTCGCCATGATCATGTAGTAGCTGAAGTTGCCCAGCCGCATGCCGGCGCGGGACCAGGCGTCGAAGTGGTTGCCGGTGGTGATGGTGCCGCCGGTCTTCTTCTGCTGCCGGACGCTCCAGAACTGCGGGAACGTCTTGGTGCCCTCGACGGACGGGGCGTTGTACCGCATGGTCTGGTAGATGTCGTACGTGCCGCCGTCGGAGGTCACGGTGCCCTTGTACTGGCCGGTGGGCCGGTAGGTGCCCCAGTTGTCGACGATGTAGTACTCCACCAGCGGGTTGGACGTCCAGCCGTACAGGGTCAGGTAGCCGTTGCCGGACGGGTTGAAGGTGCCCGAGTACGACACCGTGCGGCGCGACCCGTTCGCCCACCCCTTGCCGCCGACGAAGTTGCCGGTGTTGCGCCAGGACGTGCTGTAGTTGCCGCCCGACCCCAGCTCGATGCACGCGGACCCGCCGCCGTCGCTCCACCACGAGTAGTAGTACCCGTTGTGCGTGCCGGTCTGGTTGTGGCACACCGCCGCGCTCGCCACGCCGGCCGGGACCAGCGCGGTGACCAGCACCGCGCACGCGCCGCCGACCAGCGCCCGGAACAGGCCGCGCCGGCGGCCGACCTTGAACTTGATCACGGAATTCTTCCCCTCGTCGCTGAGGATGGAATGGTGGCGGCGGATCCACCGAGTTTTGGGCGGTGGCGCGGCGCAGGTCAACGGTTTTCGCAACCCTTCGAAACTCCGCGCCGCCGCCCGCAGGAGGGTTCAGGCATGGCGGGGCTTGCGCAGCACGGTGAGGGTCGCGGCGATGGCGGCGGCCAGCAGGGCGGCGGCGATGGTGAAGGCCACGTGGTAGCCGGCGGTGAGGGCGGCCGGTTCCGGGACGCCGGCGGCGCGGTCGGCCCGGGTGGTCGCAGCGGCCAAAGTGGACAGCACGGCCACACCGAGGGCCATGCCGACCTGCTGGGTGGTGTTGAACAGGCCCGAGACCAGGCCCGCGTCGTCCGGCTTGGCGGTGGACATGCCCAGACCGGCCAGGGCCGGGAGGACCAGGCCGCCGCCCGCGATGAGGACCATGACCGGCAGCAGGTCGGTGACGTAGTCCGCGTCCACCGGGACGGTGGTGAGCTTCAGCATCGCGGCCAGCAGGAGCGCGAGCCCGGCGGTGAGGACCTTGCGCTCGCCGAACCTGGTGTTCAGCCGGGCCGACACGAACAGGGACACCGCGCCGATCGACACCGCCGCCGGCAGCATCGCCAGGCCGGTGGCCAAAGCGTTGTACGCCAACACCTTCTGCATGTAGAGCGCGACGATGATCTGGAAGGCGAACATCGCGGCCAACGTCAGCACCTGCACCAGGTTGGCACCCACGACGGTGCGGTCGCGCAGGAGCCGCAACGGCATGAGCGGGGTCTTGGCGGTGTGCTGGCGGACGGCGAACGCGGCCAGCAGTGCCAGCGAGAGCGCGCCGAGGACGAGGGTGCGCGTGGCCAGCCAGCCGTGTTCCTCGACCTTGACCACGGTGTAGATGCCCAGCATCAGGCCGGTGGTGACCAGGACGGCGCCGATGACGTCCGCGCCGGCGGTGAGGCCGGAACCCCGGTCGGCGGGCAGGGTGCGCAGGGCGAACAGGATGGTGGCCGCGCCGATCGGCAGGTTGATGAAGAAGATCCAGTTCCAGCTCAGCGCGTCGGTGAGGACACCGCCCAGCACCTGGCCGATGGACGCGCCCGCCGCCCCGGTGAAGCTGAAGACGCCGATGGCCTTCGCGCGTTCGGCGGGGTCGGTGAAGAGGGTGACCAGGATGCCCAGCACGACCGCCGAGGCCAGCGCGCTGCCCGCGCCCTGGAGGAACCTCGCCACGATCAGCAGGCCCGGGGTGGTGGCCAGGCCCGCGAGCAGCGAGGCGGCGGTGAACAGGGCGTTGCCCGCGAGGAAGACGGTGCGCCGGCCGATCAGGTCACCCAGGCGGCCGGCCAGCAGGAGCAGGCCGCCGAACGCGATCAGGTAGGCGTTGACCGTCCAGCTCAGGCCGGCGGGGGAGAAGCCCAGGTCGTGCTGGATGGCGGGCATCGCCACGGTGACGATGCTGCCGTCGAGGATCGTCATGAGCATCGCGGCGGACAGCACCGCCAGCGCGGCCCAGCGGCCCCGGCGGGGTGTTTCGAGGGTGGTGGACACGGTTTTCGCTCCTGTTCCGGTGCCGACTTCGGGCGCCGACAGGAGGAACCGTAGCGGATAGTTTCGTTGCAGACAATCTCTTACGGGTTCACTTGGTGCTCTCCCGGGCGCGGCGGGCGCCCGCGGGTGCCGGGGAGGGGGTGGCGAGGTGGTTGTTGACCAGCAGGTTCAGTGCGTGGAGGAGGGCGTCGCGGTCCTCCTTGGGCAGCGAGTCGAGGGCTGCGCGGTGGACGCCGTCGACGATCTCCTGGCTCCGCTTCGCTAGCTCCGCCCCCTTCTCGGTGACCGCGACGATCCGGGCGCGCCGGTCGGTGCTGGACGGTCGGCGCTCGGCCAGGCCCGCTTTTTCGAGGGCGTCGACCGTGACGACCATCGTGGTCTTGTCCATGTCGCCGATCTCGGCGAGCTGGATCTGGGTGCGCTCGCCTTCGAGGGCGTGCACCAGGACGCAGTGCATGCGCGCGGTGAGGCCGATCTCGGCGAGGGCGGCGGCCATCCGGGTGCGCAGGACGTGGCTGGTGTGGTCGAGGAGGAAGGACAGGTCGGACTCGGTGCGTGCGGGTGCCAGAGCGGACATGGTTGCGATGGTATCGGGATTATCTGCGACGGGATGGTCGCTGGCTTGAGGATGTCATAGTCAGCTAGGATGCTGGCTATGGTAATCAAAAGTCAGGATGCGGTGATCGTCGAGGCGGTGCGGACGCCCATCGGCAAGGGCAAGCCCGGCGGCGCGCTGTCCGACGTGCACCCGGTGGACCTGCTCGCCCACGCGTTGCGCGCGGTCGTCGACCGGTCCGGCATCGACCCCGGGCTGGTGGACGACGTCATCGGCGGGTGCGTGGACCAGGTCGGCGAACAGGCGATGAACACCACCCGGTACGCGCTGCTCGCCGCCGGGTTCCCCGAGTCGGTGCCCGCGACCACGGTGGACCGGCAGTGCGGGTCCTCCCAGCAGGCCGTGCACTTCGCCGCGCAGGGGGTCATGGCGGGGGCGTACGACGTGGTGATCGCGTGCGGGGTCGAGTCGATGAGCCGGGTGCCGATGTGGTCCAACGTGCCGCCCGGCGCGGACCCGTTCGGGCCGTCGGTGGCCGCCCGCTACCCGGACGGTCTGGTGCCCCAGGGGATCAGCGCCGAGCTGATCGCGGCCAAGTGGTCGCTGAGCCGGGACGCGATGGACCGCTTCGCGACCGACTCCCACCGCAAGGCCGCCTTTGCGCGGGACGCCGGGCTGTTCGAGGGTGAGATCGCGCCACTGGGCGAGGTTGCTGCGGACGAGTCGGTGCGGCCCGGTACTACGCCGGAGGTGCTGGCGGGACTGCGCCCGGCGTTCGCCGACCCCGGGTTCGCCGAGCGGTTCCCGCAGATCGACTGGTCGGTGACGGCCGGGAACAGCAGCCCGATCAACGACGGCGCGGCGGCTTTGCTCATCACCAGCAGCGAGACCGCCGCCCGCCTCGGCCTGCGCCCGCTGGCCCGGCTGCACTCGTTCGCGGTGACGGGCTCCGACCCGCTGCTGATGCTGACCGGCGTCATCCCGGCGACCGAGCGGGTGCTGCGGCGCGGTGGGTTGTCGCTGGGGGACATCGACTTGTTCGAGGTCAACGAGGCGTTCGCGTCGGTGGTGTTGGCGTGGCAGGCGGAGACTGGGGTGGACCCGGCGAAGGTCAACGTGCACGGCGGGGCGATCGCGTTGGGTCACCCGTTGGGGGCGAGTGGGGCGCGGCTGATGACGACGCTGGTGCACGCGTTGCGGGCTCGGGGTGGGCGGTACGGGTTGCAGACGATGTGCGAGGCGGGCGGGCTGGCCAACGCGACGATCCTGGAGAACCTGGCCTGACCTGCGGTGGGGCGGTGGCGCTGCCGTCCAGGTAGGGCGGCGGCGGGCCGCGCGGGTTGGGCGGCGGCGCGGCCGCCCGGGGCGCGGCGGGTTGCGCGGTGGCGCGCTGGCGCCGCCGCCCAGGTGGCACGGGTGGCGCGGTGCGGCGGCGGCGGGTGGGGCGGCCGCCCAGGCGGTGCGGCGGGCGGCCGTGCGGGTGGGGCGGCGGCGCGGCGCCCGCGCGGGTTGTGCGGTGGATGGCGTTGCGGCGCGCGCGGTGCTGTGGCGTAGGGCGCGGTGCTGCCGTGGGGTGGCGGCCAGCCTGCCGTGGGGTGGCGGCCAGCCTGGGGTGTCGCGGTGGCGTGGCCGTCCCGCGTGGGCGCTGTGGTGGCGTGGCCGCTTGGGTTGCGCGGCGGCGTGGGCTTCGGCGCGTGGTGCTGCTGCGGCGTGGCCTCCGGCCCCCGGTTCCATTGTCCCATGGGGGACCGACAGAGCCGGGCGTAGTGGCGGTGGAGGGGGCAGCCGGTTGGCCCCCAAGCGCGAAAGGGTCAGCCGGCGGCTCCTACCAGGCCCAGCTGGGCCATCATGCCGAAGGTGTTGGCGTGGGTGTGGAACTCGCTGACCTTTCCGCCCGCCGTCTTGACGAAGTACGTGCCGGACGTGTCGACCTTGCGGCCCGTCGGTGGGATGGTCGCGCCGCCCATCACCAGTGGGCCGGTGTTGGTGCCGGTGAAGCGCAGTTCGCCGGCGACCGCGTCGTCACCCACGACCCGGTTGACCACGTCGATGTGCATGTCCGGGAACGCGGTGAGCCACGCCTGCATCATCCGGCGCGCGTCCTCGCGGGTCCGGACTGGTGCGGGCTCGTCGTCGTCGGTCCACTCGAAGTCGTCGGCGAGGGTGTCCAGGAAGCCGTCCACGTCGTGGCGGTTCCACGCTTCGGTGCCCTCGTCGTCCAGCCGCAGCAGCTCTTCTTTCGATGTCATCTTCCGCCTCCTCGGAGCTCTTTGGCTAGGTCGAGCCTGCGCCCCGCTGCTCCGTTCGCACTAGTGCCGAACGGCCCGGCCTGTTCTCGGGAGCCGCCTGCGAGACTCGGTTCGACGGAGGGGGATGGGATGCGGGTTTTCCAGGGCGTCCTGGTCGTGCTGGGGCTGTTCATGCTGGTCACCGGGTCGTTGGACGTCGTCGTCGGGCCGGCGTTGCTGCCCGGCGCGCCGGAGGCGGTGCCGACGCTGGACAGCCACTACCGGTTCTTCGCCGCCCTGTGGCTGTTCCTCGGGGTGGCGTTGCTGTCGGTGGTGCGGCGGGTCCGGGAGGCAGCCAAGGTGCTGCGGTACGTGTGCGCGGCGGTGTTCGTCGGGGGTCTGGCGCGGGTGGTGTCGTTGGTCTCGGTCGGCACGCCGCACGTGCTGATGGTCGTGTTCATCGGGATCGAGCTGGTGCTGCCGCCGCTGCTGCTGTGGTGGCACTGGTCGCTGACGCGGCCCGCGCGAACGCCGTGATGACGGGGTGCGGGCGGGTGCCGTCGCCGGCCAGTTCGGGCTGGAAGAGGGTGCCCAGGAAGAACGGGTGGTCGGGCAGCTCGGCCACCCGGACCTCGCCATCCGTGTCGTGGCCGCTGAAGACCATGCCGTGCGCGCGCAACAGGTCCAGGTGGCGGGGGTTGAGGCCGTAGTTGCAGTGGTAGCGCTCGACGGTGCGGTCGGCGGCGAGCACGCGTTCGGCGAGCGTGCCCGGGACCAGGTGCACCGAGCCCTCGTGACCCACCAGCGAGCAGGCCAGGGGGGCGACGAGCGGGTCGGCGGCGTCCGGGTCGACCTCGGCGTGCGCGGCGGTGGACAGGCCGCAGACGGTGCGCGCGAACTCCAGCAGGGCGTGCTGGAAACCGCCGCAGGTGCCCAGGAACGGGACCCCGTACTCCCGGGCGTACCGGACGGCGGCGAGCGCTCCTTCCTCTGACGCGTAAGGGCTTCCGGGCAGCAGCCAGACCGCGTCGAACCCGGTCAGGCCGGCCGGGTCGGCGACGTCGTCGGTGCGCACCCAGTAGGCGTCGAGGTCGAGGTGCTCGCGCTCGCGGAGGGCTTCGAGCAGGACAGGGACGCGAGTGTGCGAGCGGACGTGGGGTGACCGGTCTCCGACGAGGGCGAGGCGTGGTGTCATGCGTTCGATCTTCGGGGCGTGGGTGGTTCACGTCCAACGATGATCTGTGCACTGTGGATAAGCGATACTGATGCTGATGGACCCGCACCTGCTCCGCACGTTCACGACTGTTGTCCGCCTCGGCTCGTTCTCCGCCGCGGCGGCTGAATTGGGCTACACCCAGTCGGCGGTCTCCCAGCACATCGCCGGGTTGGAACACGACCTGGGTGTGCCGCTGCTGACTCGTCGGCCGGTGGCTCCGACTGCGGCCGGCGAACGGCTCTTGGAGCACGCCACGTCGCTCCTGCTTCGCTTGGACGCGGCCCGGGCGGACGTTCGCCGGGCCGCGGCCCCACCGCCTGCGCGGACGGTGGTGGCGGCGTCGCCGTTGGCGGCGGTCGCGGCGGTGGGTGAGGTGCGCGGCACGCTGCACGTTCTGCCGCGTGCGGAGGTCGTCGCCGGGGTCGCGACGGGCGAGTTCGACGTGGGTTTCGTGGACGGGGTGGTGGCGCCCAGCGACCCCCTGCACCTGCCGGTCGGTGTGAAGGCGTCGGTGGTCGCTGAGCAGCCCCTGGTGGTGGCCCTGCCGCCGGGGCATCCCTTGGAGCGCCGGAAAGGGCTGAGGCTGGACGACCTGGTCGATGCCAGGTGGATCGACGCGCCGGACGCGGCCGTTCCGTTGGAAGATCTGCGGAAGGCCCTCGGGACGCAAGGTCTGCGGGCGGCGACTCTGTACCGGGGTGCGGACACCGCGGCCCTTCAGGCGCTGGTGGCGGCCGGGCATGGGTTGGCCGTGCTGCCGAACGGCAAGGGTGTGCCGCTGGTGTCCCCGAACCTGGTCCACCGCGTCGAACGGCTGCGCCTCGGCTGAACCGGGGAGGTCCAGCCGAGGCGCGGGGACTAGCGGCCGATCACCGTGCAGGACGCGGTCGCGGTCTTGGTCGGGTCGCTTTCCGAGGTGGCGGTCAACGTCACCTTGCCGACCGGGGAGCCGCCGTCGCGCTTGGCGTGCACCGGGACGTGGACCTGGCCGCCGAACTTCGCCGTGGCCAGGGCGTTGGGCACCGACACCGCCCAGCCGTCCGCCGTCGTCGCCGACACGCGGTACACGTCACCGTCGAGGTACTGGCCGACGTCCTCCGGGTGCCCGCCTGCGGGGGTGGCGGGGCGGCCGGTGTTGAACAGCGGGAAGTGGCACGTGGCCACGCCGTCCGAGCCGGTCCGGCCGGCGGTCGGCAGGACGCGGACGCCCCGCTGCTGCGGACCCTTGCCGTCCAGCGAGCGGATGGCGACGGTGTAGGACAGCACGCCCTGGTGGTCGTGCTTGACGTCCAGGACGTAGAAGTGCAGCCGGTTGGCCGGGTCGACGTGCTCGTACTCGCTGCCGGAGTTCGTGCCCGCGTGGAACAGGGCGTCGGACAGCTGCCGGTAGTCGCCGACCGTGATGGGCACCTTGCGCCCGTCCGGCAGGACGTAGTCGGTCATGCCGATGTCCTGCGGGTTGGCGTCGATCACCCACGCGAACGGGGCGCGGTCCTCGTTCTTGGTCTTGGCGAGCAGGACGCCGGCGTCGGGGGTGAACGAGTCCGACCCCATCCGGTCGACGACCTCGACGGTGTAGTTCTGGTAGCCGCCGCCGTCGCACAACGGATCGGTGCGCACGTCGCATGCGGGGGACAGATCACCGGTGCCCATCGCGATGTTGATGCCCGACAACCCGTTCGGTCCCGGCTGCACGGTCCGCGCGGTGACCTTGGCGATCACCACGCCGGAGTCCGCCAGGGCCTCGCGGGACAGGCGCAGCACGTTGCGCTCGTCCACGATCCCGAGCTTCATCTTGTTGCGCAGCACGTGCTGCGCGCCCATCGACCCGCCCGCGGTCGCCGGGATGACCCACCGCGAGTGCGGCCCGCCGGGACCGTTGAACGAGCCGCGCGACAGCATGTCCCAGATGCCGGTGTACGCGCGGCGCGGCGGGTTGGAGTACGGGTTGTTGTAGTTGTCGCCGATGCCGAGCAAGTGGCTCAACTCGTGCGCGTACACGCCCTGGCCCGAGCTTTCGGCCTGGGTGGACGACCCGTTGCCCGCGTTGGGCCACAGGCTCGACCCGGCCGCCCACGACGTCCAGTCCACGTACCGGGTGCGCGACCAGTTCGGCAGCGCGTCGTCCGGCGGGCCGAACGCGTCGGGCACGTCCTCCTTGGTCGGGAACTTCATCATCCCGAACTCCTGCCACGTCCCCGACTCGTCCTGGCCGGCGGACAGGAAGTACACGAAGTCGAACCCGGCCGGCACCTGCGCCCCGACGTCGGCCACCCACGCGGCACGCCCGTCCGTGCGGATGTCCCGCGTGCAGGTGTCCCCGGCCGGGCAGGCGGTGCCGCCCTGGAACTCCATCGCGTACTCGTGGTCCTTGCCCGGCATGGTGTACGGGCCGAACGCGGTGAGGTCGACGCCGTAGCGCCCGCCGGAGTCCTCCATCCAGTACTCGTGGACGGTGTGGCCCCGGTTGAGCGCGTTGGGCTTGTTGAGGAAGTCCTGGTAGAACCGCGCGACCTGGTCGCGGGGGACGTCGTGGGCTTCGGAGCTGGGGTTGTTGAAGACGGTGGAGTGCTTGGGCTGGGTGACCACGAACGGCTGGTTCGGGTAGTCGAGCAGCACCAGGGCGCCTTTGAAGTTGCGCACCGAGCCTTTGACGTCGGGGTCGGCCCAGTTGGTGCCGGGCACCTTCTTGTAGTCGCGCTCCCAGGTCATGTGGTCGGGGTTCACCCAGCTCTGCGGGTCGATGGGGCCGGGGAACCCGGCCTGCGCCGCGACTCTCGCCGAATCCCGTGACTGCTGCCAGGGCTGTTGTTGTGGCCAGTGGTCGTACTGCCAGGGGTGCGGCGGGCCTTCGGGCGGTGCGGCTGTGGCGGAGGTCCCGCCGGCGGTCAGGGCGGCGACCGAACAGAGAGCGGCCAACACCAGGACGGGACGCCGGTGCCCGCGACGTGTGTGGTTCATACCACCTCCGTGAGGATGATCTCCTCACGCTAACGGCCGCAGCGCGCGACGCAGCCGTTGTCAGTTGACGGTGGACCACGAAGGGGGGACGGGCGAAAACCCGGAAAGTGGGCGCGGAAGGACAGAGCTTCCCTCGCCCTTCTCAAGGTATAGCGCATGGGGGGACTTGCCGCAAGGCCCCGGGTGTGCCGCACACTTGCCGACCGTAACGAGGAAGTGCTTGATCGGGGGCTTGTGTCTACAGAGGGTTACGGCGCGGAACTGCGGGCCGAGCGGGAGTACGTGGCGGGGCTCTACGAGCGGCTCGACGGTGAGCGGGCGCGGGTGAAGGGGGCCTACCGGGACGCCCTGCGCGGGACCGGTGGCACGCCGATGGAGCGGGACTTCGAGGTGCGGGCGCTGGGCAAGGAAGTCCGGCGGCTGGACGTGGCGGACAACGGGTTGTGCTTCGGGCGGCTGGACACCGTGGACGGTGGGCGGTCCTACATCGGGCGGATCGGGTTGTTCGACGAGGACGACGAGTACGAACCCGTCCTGCTGGACTGGCGTGCGCCCGCCGCGCGGCCGTTCTACACCGCCACCGGGGCGAACCCGGAGGGGATGCGGCGGCGTCGGCAGTTCCACACGCGCGGGCGGCAGGTGCTGGAGTTCACCGACGAGGTGTTCGGCAGGCCCGGGAACGGCGAACGGGGCGACGCGGCGCTGCTCGCGGCGGTCAACGCGCCCCGCAGCGAGGGCATGCGGGACATCGTCGCCACGATCCAGGCCGAGCAGGACGAGATCATCCGGCTCGACCACCCCGGCGTGGTGGTGATCGAAGGCGGTCCCGGCACGGGCAAGACGGTGGTGGCGCTGCACCGCGTGGCCTACCTGCTCTACACCCAGCGGGAACGGATGGAGCGGCACGGTGTGCTCGTGGTCGGCCCGAACCCGGCGTTCCTGAACCACATCAGCCGCGTGCTGCCGTCGTTGGGCGAGTCGGACGTGGTGTTCATGACGCCCGGCAGCCTGGTCCCGGGGTTGCGGGTGACCAAAGAGGACGCGCCGGAAGCCGCGCGGGTCAAGGGTTCGCTGAAGATGGTGGACGTGCTCAAGGCGGCCGTCGCGGACCGGCAGCGGCTGCCCGAGGAGCCGTACTCGATCGACCTCGCGGACCTGACCGTGCGGATCGACGCGGCGACCGCGGAGTGGGCGCGGGACGAGGCCCGGCAGAGCGGGTTGCCGCACAACGAGGCGCGCCGGGTGTTCACCGAGATCGTGACGTACGTGCTCACCGAGCGGGCGATCGGGCGGATCGGGCGCGGGTGGCTCACCCGGGAGGACCGCGAGGGGTGGGAGCGACTGCGGGCGGACCTGGTGAAGGAACTGGATTCGGACGAGACGTTCGCCCGCGCCTTGGACGAGATGTGGCCGGTGCTGACCCCGGAGTCGGTGCTGGGGCCGCTGTACGAGTCGGAGGAACGGCTGAAGGCGGCGGGGGCGGACCTTGCCCTGCACCGGGCCGAGGGCTCGGCCTGGACGGTGTCGGACGTGCCGTTGCTGGACGAGTTGGTGGACCTGCTGGGCCGGGACAAGTCCGGTGAGGAGGCCGCCGCCGAACGGGAGCGGAAGAAGCAGGCGGAGTTCGCGGCGGGCGTGCTGGAGCAGCTGGTCGGCCGCCAGGACTCGATGGACGACGAGGACCACCTGTTCGCCACCGACCTGCTCTACGCCGAGGACCTGGCGGAGCGGTTCGACGAGCAGGACACGCGGGAACTGGTGGAACGCGCGGCGGCGGACCGGGACTGGACCTACCGGCACGTCGTGGTGGACGAGGCCCAAGAACTGTCCGAAATGGACTGGCGGGTGCTGATGCGGCGCTGCCCGGGCCGGTCGTTCACGGTGGTCGGGGACCTGGCGCAGCGCCGGTCGCCGGCCGGGGCGCGGTCGTGGGACGCGGTGCTCCAGCCGTACGTGCCGGGGCGCTGGGTGTACCGGTCGTTGACGGTGAACTACCGGACGCCCGCGGAGATCATGGCCGTGGCGGCCGGGGTGCTGGCCGAATTCGCGCCCGAGGTGCAGGCGCCGGAGTCGGTGCGATCCTGTGGTGTCTTGCCGTGGTCGCGGAAGGTCGGTGACGAGGAACTTCCCGCGGCGGTGGAGGAGTTCGTGCGGGCGGAAGCCGGCCGGGAGGGGACGAGCGTGGTGATCGGGCCGCCGGACGTGCCGGGCGCGGTGCCGGCGTCGGAGACCAAGGGGTTGGAGTACGACGCGGTCCTCGTGGTCGACCCGGACCGGATCCTGGCCGATGGGCCGCGCGGGGCGGCGGAGCTGTACGTGGCGCTCACCCGGGCCACGCAGCGCCTGGGCGTCCTGCACCGCAACCCGCTGCCGTCGTCCATGACCGGGCTGGCGTGATCACTCCCACCAGAACGACCACCGGTGGCCGTCTTTGACCAGTTGTTCGGCGTAGGTGGACAGGCGGGCGTCGCCCTGCCACACGTTGTCCGGGCAGAACGCGAAGTGCTCGGCGGCGACCGCCAAGGCTTGCTGGTACGTGGTGGGCGGGGTGGCGACGCTGAGCACCAGGTCACCGGGACCCAGGGCGACGACCCGCCCGCCGAACCGGTCCTCCCAGTCGCGCAGAACCGCCGAGATCTCGGCGGGGTTTGGGGTGTGGTTCGCCGCGCCGGTCCAGCCGGTGGCGGTCGGCACGTCGGCGCTCCGGTCTGCGGCGACCAGTCCCAGGAGCAGTTCCGGGTAGTGGTGGAGCAGGTCCGCGGCGACACCGTCGGCGGCGGCGTCCGGGTCTCCGGCGGTGTCTGCCGGCGCTGTCCCGGGCCACGTGCTGAACGGCGCGGTCATCGCGGGGTCGTTGGCGTACCTGGTCCACCACCGGGCCAGTAGGGCGGCAGGATCGTCGGGCGTTGGTCCGTCCGGCGTGGACCAAGGGCGGAAGTCGTCCGGGGTCTCGACGTGGAGCAGCACGGGCCAGAGACCGGTGCGCGGGTGGTCGGCGCGCAGCCGTGCCCACTGGTCGGCGTGGTCGTCGCCGGGCCAGGGCGTTTCGGTGATCATCGTGCCGCCGCCAAGCGGGCCTCCAGGCTGTCGAGGATCAGGTCCAGGCCTCGGGTGAACTCGTCGCCGTAGGAGTAGTCGCGGTCGAGGATCTGTTCGGCGACCATCTCCGTCAGGTGCGGGTACTGGTCGGCGGGCAGGTCGACCTGGGCGACGAACTCCTCCGCGCTCTCGCCCGCCTGGAAGGGCAGGTTCAGCTCGGTCAGCACGAACCCGTACACGTACGCGTCCAGCACGGAGAACGCGCTGGCCGCCAGCCCGACCGAGAAACCGTTGTGCCGCAAGCACCCCAGCACGGCGTCGTGGTGGCGCAGCGACGCCGGGCCGGGGGAGCGGCGGGATTCGATCAAGCCCAGGCCCCAGCTGTGCTCGGACAGCACGGCGCGGGCCGACGCGGCCCGGGTGGTCATCGCGGCGCGCCACGGCGTGGCCGGGTCGGGCAGGTCGATGCGGACGAAGATCCAGTCGGCGAGCGCGTCCAGGAGGGCGTCCTTGCCCTTGACGTGGTGGTAGAGGGACATCGCCTCGACGCCCAGTTCCTTGCCCACGTTGCGCATGCTCACCTGGGTCAGGCCACCGCGGTCGGCCACGCGGACGGCGGCGTCGACTACGCGGGCGTGGGTCAGGCGGGGCACGGGCGACCTCCTTGCGCTCTTACACCTGTAAGGCTACCGTCCGACTTACAGGTGTAAGGGAGACGGGTCATGCGTGCAGCGGTGGTCGACAGGTACGGCGCGCCGGAGGTGGTGCGGGTCGCGGAGGTCCCCCGGCCCGTGCCCCGGGCGGACGAGGTGCTGGTGCGGGTCAGGGCGGTGGCCGTGACCTCGGGGGACGCGCGGATCCGGGCGGCCCGGTTCCCGGCGGGGTTCGGGGTGTTCGGGCGGTTGGCGTTCGGGGTGGTCCGGCCGCGCAAGCCGGTGTTGGGCGGGTCGTTCTCCGGGGTGGTCGAGGGCGTCGGGGCGCGGGTCACCGGGTTCGCGCCGGGGGACGAGGTGTGCGGTATGACAGGGGTGCGGCTCGGGGCGCACGCCGAGTACGTGGCCGTGGCCGGCGCAAAGCTGGTCCGCAAGCCCGCCGAGGTGTCGCACGAGGACGCCGCCGGGCTGCTGTTCGGCGGCTCGACCGCCTTGCACTTCCTGCGCACCAAGGGTTCCGTGGGCGAGGGCAAGACGGTGCTGGTCAACGGGGCGTCCGGCGCGATCGGCACGAACGCCGTCCAGCTGGCCAAGCACTTCGGCGCGGTCGTGACCGGTGTGACCAGCGCGGCCAACGCCCAACTCGTCAAGGACCTCGGCGCGGATCGCGTGATCGACTACACGACCGGGGAACTCGACCGCACCCGGGACCGCTTCGACATCGTCCTGGACACGGTCGGGGCGCTGACGATCAAGGCGGGCCGCCGCCTGCTCAACGACGGCGGCATCCTCCTGCTGGCGGTGGCCGGACTGGCCGACACCATCCGGGCCCGCGGGGACGTGGCCGCCGGCGCGGTGCCCGAACGCACCGAGGACTTCGAGTTCCTCCTCGACCTGGCCGCCCGGTCCGGCCTCACCGTGGTCATCGACGAGTCGCACGACCTGGTGGACATCGCCGCCGCCTACCGCCGTGTCGACAGCGGCCGCAAGGTCGGCAACATCATCGTCCGCCCCTAGACCCCGACCGGGGCGCGCAGTCTCGGGCGCACCACCAGCCAGACGAGCGCGGCGGCGCAGGTGTGGGCCGCCGCCATCGTCAGCGCCATCGACAGCGGGCTGGTGCCGTTCAGCGACACCAGCGGCGCGACCAGGGGTCCCACCGCGAACGCCGACGTGCCGAGCAGCGCGGCGGCGGTGCCCGCTCTCGTGCCGTGCGCGGCCAGTGCCAGCGCGGAGCCGTTCGACGTCGAGCCGCCGCTGACCAGCATCACCAGGGCCAGCGGGACCAGCAACGCGAGACCCCAGCCGGCCGTTGCGAGCATGGCTGTCGCGGCCAAAGCGGTGCATGTCGTGGTCAGGACGTACATGCGCGCGGGTCCGGCTCGGCGCACGACGGCCCGGTTGACCTGCGCGCCCACCACCGACATGACCGCGTTGGCCGCGAAGCACACGCTGAACCACTGCGGGCTCAGCCCGAAGCTGCCCTGCACCACGAAGCTGATCGACGCCAGGTAGGTGAAGAACGCCGTCCCGCCACACGCCCCGACCGCCAAGAAGCACAGGAACAACCGGTCCCGCAGCAGGACGCCCACGTCCCCGAAGGTGCCCGAGACGCGCCGCGCCGGCGGTGGCAGGCTCTCCGGCAGACCCGTCAACGCCAGCACGAACAGCAACGCGCCGATCCCGGCCAGCACCAGGAAGATCCCGCGCCACCCCATCACCGCCGCGAGCTGCCCGCCGACCACCGGGGCCACGATCGGCGCCAACGCCCCGACCGTGGTCAGCATCGCGAGCAGCCGCACCAGTTCCACGCCCTCGGTGAGGTCCCGTGCGACGGCCAGGGCGATCACGATCCCGGCCGACCCGCACAACCCCTGCAGGAACCTGGCCGCCAGCAACAGCTCGATCGACGGGGTCGCCGCGCACACCAGCGACAGCGCGGTGAACCCGCCGATGCCGACGACCAGCGGACGCCGCCGGCCCAGCCGGTCGCTGAGCGGCCCGACCACGAGCTGACCGAGCGCCAACCCCAGCATGCACGCCGACATCGTGGCCTGCGCCAGGCTCTCGGACGTGCCCAGGTCGGCGGCCAGGCGCGGCAGCAGGGGCAGGTAGAGGTCCATCGAGATCGGCCCGAAGGTCTCCAGCAGCCCCAGGACGAGGGCGACCCGCCGCAGGTTCACCGCAGGACGCGCCGCAGGAACGACAACCGCGCCGCCTCGGCCGCCCGGGACACCTCGGCGTCGGGCGAGAAGCCCGCGAAACCGTGGTACCCGCCCGCCCACACGTGCAGCTCCGCCTGCCCGCCCGTGGCCCAGATCCGCGACGCGTACGCCACGGCCTCGTCGCGGAAGATCTCCGCCGCGCCGACGTCGACGTACGCGGGCGGCAGGCCCGACAGGTCCGCCATCCGGGCCGGGACCTGGTACGGCGAGGCCTGGTCGGTGCCGCGCAACGGACCCAGGATCGCGTTCCACGCGGTGTCGTTGTTGTTCCGGTCCCACGCGCCCAGTCCGTCGTACTGCCGGGTCGACACGGTCTCGTTGCGGTCGTCCAGCATCGGGCACATCAGCACTTGCCCGGCCAGCGCGGGTCCGCCGTGATCCCGTGCCAGCAAAGCCACTCCGGCCGAGAGCCCGCCGCCGGCGCTGGCCCCCGTCACCACGATCCGGCTCGGGTCCACACCGAGTTCGGCGGCGTTCGCGGCCAGCCACACCAGGCCCGCGTAGCAGTCCTCAACGGCGGCCGGCGCGGGGTGCTCGGGCGCCAGCCGGTACTCGACCGACACGCCGACCGCGCCGAACCGCAGGACGTCGTCGATCAGCCCGTCCAAGCCGAAGAACCGGTTGCCCAGCACCATCCCGCCGCCGTGGATGCTGTAGATCGCCGGTGCGTCCACGACCCCTCCGCGTGGACGCACCACCGTCACCACGATGTCCGGTTCACCCCGTGGGCCGGGCACCGCGCGGTCCTCGACCTCCACCGGCCGGTCGCCTACCACCTGCTCGACCGGCGGCACGATGGTCGCGAAGTGCGCGCGGTTGACCAGGATCGTGTCCGCCCGCAACGGGATGCGCTCCACCAGGTCCAGGAACGCGGCGAGCCCCGGTTCCAGCTCCGGGTCGTACGGGACGGGCTTCATCCCAGCCCCAGCACGCGCCGCAGCCACGAGTTCCGGGTGGCGAGGGCGGCCTGGCTGATGTGCCACTCGGGCACGTACATGTCGAACCCGTGGAACGCGCCGCTCCACACGTGCAGCTCCGCCTGGCCGCCGGTGGCCCAGATCCGCAGCGCGTAGTCGGTGTCCTCGTCCCGGAACGGCTCCGCGCTGCCCACCTCGATGAACGCCGGCGGCAGGCCGGACAGGTCGGTGGCGCGGGCGGGTGCCGCGTACGGGGAGACGTCCGGGCCGCCGGCCGCGTCGCCGAGCAGGGACCGCCAGCCGGCGAGGTTGGTCTCGCGCGTCCACGTGCCGGTGTCGAGGTACTGGTGGCTGGACACGGTGGTGTTGGTGTCGTCGATCATCGGGCACAGCAGGAGCTGCCCGGCGAGCTTAGGGCCGCCCCGGTCGCGGGCCATCAGCGCCACCCCGGCGGACAGGCCACCGCCGGCGCTGCCGCCCATGACCACGATGCGCTCGGGGTCCACGCCGAGTTCCGCCGCGTTGGCGGCCATCCACACCAGGCCCGCGTAGCAGTCCTCGACGGGCGCGGGGTGCGGGTGCTCGGGCGCCAAGCGGTACTCGACGTTGACCGCGACCACGCCGAGTTCCAGCACCAGGGCGAGCAGTCGGCCGGTGTCCATGTTGCGGTGGCCGATCATCATGCCGCCGCCGTGGATGTTGTAGAGGCCCGGCACCGGGCTGTCGAGGCCGCGCGGCGAGAGGATCGTGACCTCCAGTTCGCCGGCGGGGCCGGGGAACGTGCGTTCCACGACGTCCACGGGCGCGTCGCCGACGACTTCGGCGGCGGGCGGGAACATGGCCGCCATGGCTGCGCGCATGGTGGGGATCGTCTCCGGGGTGAACGGAGGGGCTTCGGGTTGGAGGATCTTCGCCAGGGCGGGCTCGATCTCCGGGTCGAACGGGACGGGGGTGCGCGGCACGTCGATCACGGCCCTTCGGGGTCGATCACGCCCCGGTCGGCCCAGAACGGCTCGACCAGCGCGCGGATCTCGTCGGCGCCGACCCGGTCGACCAGGTCGACGGCGGCGAGGTTGTCTTCGAGCTGCGCGAGCTTGGTCGCGCCGAACAGGGTGGTGACGTTGGCGGGGTGGGTGAGGGTGAAGGCCACGGCGAGGCGGGCGGCGCTGGTGCCGAGCTTCGCGGCGACCTCGGCGACCCCCTGGGCGTGCCGCTTGATCTCCTCGCGGACGCCGCCCGGGTCGCGCCCGATCTCGCGGGACTGCCCGCTGTTGCCCGCGAGGATGCCGCCTTCGAGCACGTCCGAGGCCTGCATGGCGAACCCGTCGGCGAACAGCCGGGCGAACGGCTCGCCGTCCGGGATGGCGCGGCGGCCGATGCTGTACTTGAGCTGGGCGATCTGCGGTCCCGGCACGCGCTTGACGGCGGCGACGTCCTGCAACGCGCGGATGTTCGAGGCGGACCAGTTGTTGACGCCCCAGGCTCGGATCAGGCCGTCGCGGGTGAGCGCGGCGAGGTCGTCGACGAGGTCGTCCAGCGCGATGTCGTCGCGCCGCAGGTCACCCAGGATCACCAGGTCGGCGACGTCGAAACCACCGCGCAGGAAGGCGTTTTCCAGCTGCGGGCGGAAGCCCTTGTCGCCGAAGCCTTCGAGCCAGAGCTTGGCCGAGACCAGGTACCGCTCGCGGGGGATGCGCGCGGCGCGCATGATCGCGCTCCAGATGACGTCGGTGAAGACCGGTGGCATACCGGGTGCGCCGTAGACGCCGACGTCGAACAGGTTGACGCCGGCGTCCACGGCCGTGCGGACCATGGTGACCGCGTCGGCGAAGTCCATGCGGTCGTAGGTGTGCCACGAACCCAGGGACAGCGCCGAGACCTCCAGGTCCGACGTGCCGAGGCGGCGGCGGGGCAGGGGGGACACGTGTTCTCCTCAGGTGAGTCGGGGGTCGATGACGGCCTTGACCTCGTCCAGCCGGTGCATGGCCTCGATCCGGTCGTGCGCGGCGGACAGGCCAACGGGAGTGCCGAAGAGGCGGTCCCACGGCGTGCGGTCGGCGAAGGCTTGGAAGAACTCGATCGCGTGGTGGTAGTCGGCGATGTCGCCGTTGAGGGAGCCGCGGACGGTCAGCTCCTTGCCCATGACCGTGCCGAGGGGGAGCGGGTCGCTGTCGGGGCCGGTGCTGCCGACGATCACGACCGTGCCGCGCTGCGCGGCCATCGCCACCGCCTCCCGGCCCACGGAGGGCGCGCCGGCGAAGTCCATGACCAGGTCCGCGCCACGCCCCTCGGTGAGTTCGAGGACCTTCTCCACGGTGGAGCCCTCGGCGATGTCGACCATGGCGTCCGCACCGAAGGTACCGGCGAGGTCGAGGCGGGCGGGCGGCGCGCCGACCGTGATCACCTTGCCCGCGCCGGAAATCCGGGCGACGGCGGTGGCGAACAGGCCCAGCGCGCCGGACCCCTGGACGACGACCCGAGAGCCGGGCCGCACGCCACCCACGCCGTCGAACGCCCGCAACACGGTCTTGGCCGCGCACCCCGCCATCGCCGCCCACGTGTCCGGGACGTCGTCGGGCAGCAGCAGCTTGGCCGCGCGCGGCACCACGTAGGCGTACTCGCACAGGCCGGCGGTCGCGTACGGGTGCACGTCGGAGCGCTGGAGGAAGCCGTAGCCGCGCTTGGCGCACGCGACCGGTTGGCGCAGGACGACGCAGCCGTGGCACTCGCCGCACGTCGACTCCGACCAGCCGATGCGCGCGCCGACCGGGATGTCGCGGCCCAGGGCGTCGCGGGTGTCCGCGCCGACGGCCACGACCTCGCCGACCACCTCGTGGCCCAGCACCATCGGCAGCATGCCGGGGAAGCTCATGCGGCCGGACCAGATCTCGACGTCCGTGCCGCACAGGGTGGCGCAGGTGATCCGGACGAGCGCAGCGCCGGGTTCGAGGTCGGCGGGCAGAGGGAGTTCGGTGAGGTGCAGCGGTGCGCCGTGCTCGGTCAGCACCGCGGCCCGGGTGGAGGTGGGCATCGGGTTCCCTGGGTCAGGTGAGGAGTTGGCCGCCGTCGACGGGCAGGCTCGTGCCGGTGATGTGGTCGGCGCCCGCCAGGAACACCACCGCGGCGGCGACGGTGTCGACGGAAGCCAACCGGCGCAACGGGATGCGGTCCAGCCAGGCCTTGCGGGCGGGCGAGCCCTCGGGCAGGCCGGCGGCGAGCACCGGGGTGAGGACGGGGCCGGGAGCGACCGAGTTGACGCGGATGCCGTGCTCGGCGAGTTCGACGGCCGCCCACCGGGTGATCGCGTCGACCGCGGCCTTGCTGCTCTCGTAGCCGCCCATGCCCGGGGTGGGTTGCCGGCCGCCGATGGAGGAGAGGTTGACGATCGCGCCGCGGGTGCCGCGTTGGACCATGCGGTGGGCGACGTGCTGGGTCATCAGGAAGGTGCCCAGGACGTTGGTGCGCAGGAGGGCGTGCAGGTCGGTGCCGGGGAGGTCGAGCAGGCGGCCGTGGATGCCGAGGAGCCCCGCGTTGTTGACCAGCACGTCGACCGGCCCGATCTCGTCCAGCGCCCGGATGATGGACTTCTCGTCGGTGATGTCCACCGCCACCCCGCGCACGCCGAGATCGGCCGCGGCCTCCTCGGCTTTGTCGATGTCCGCGAGCACCACGGTGTCTTGCACAGCGAGGAACGCGGCGGCGATGGCACGACCGATGCCGCCCGCTCCGCCGGTGACCAGCACGGTCCGGGCCATCTGGGTTGTCCTCCACGGGATCGGGGCGTTGAGGCTACGAGCGTAGAAAAAAAATTCGCGCGGCCGCAAGGGGTGTGCCGTTTTTAGTCAACGTGCGTAGACTCTCGACCCACCTTGACACCCTGGTTCACCTTGGAGGAGCCGCAATGACCGTCCCCGCACCGGACCGCATCGTCGACCTCGCCATCGGCTACATGGGCGCGAAGCAGTTGTTCGCCGCGTCCCGCGTGGGCCTGTTCCGGGCGCTGGCCGAGGGTCCGCGAACGGTGGCCGAGATCGCCGCCGAGACGGGCGTGAGCGAGCAGATGGTCCGAATCCTGGCCGACGCCATGAACGCCGAGGGCCTGCTGGAGCGGGTGGAGGGCCGGTACTCCCTGGCCCCCGACACGGCCGAGTACCTGGGCGGCGAGAACGACCTCGGGCCGTTCCTGACGTTCTTGAACGAGATCAGCTACGGCCACTGGCTCCAGTTCGACACCACGGTGGACACGACCACCCCCGGCGACCTGAAGATGGACGAGGGGCGGTGGGCGACCTTCATGGCCGGCGTGATGCGCTACAACGCCCTCCACGCCGCGATGCTCGCCCGCACTTTCGACTTCACGCCCTACCGGTCGATGCTCGACCTCGGCGGCCTGTCGCCCGAGTTCGCCGTGTCGGCCCTGCGAGCCAACCCCGCGCTGACCGCCCACTTCATGTTCGCACCCATGGCCACCCAGGGCATCACCGAAGCCCTGGCCGCCGCCGGCCTCTCGGAACGCGCCACCATCACCCCTGCGGAAACCGAAACCGCCAAGCCCGAGGGCGCGCACGAGCTGATCATGGTCAACCACGTCGTGCACCGGTTCACGGCTGAGCAGAACAGGGAGATCCTGCGTCGCGCGCGTGCGGCGGCGGCCGCGGGTGGGACGTTGCTGCTGCTCGACTTCTTCCTGGACGACGACGCCCGGCAGCGGCGGATCGACGCGTTGCACGCGGGGGAGTACTTCGTCATCGACGGGACCGTGGTCTACCCGGAGGCCGAGGTCCGGGCGTGGCTGGCGGGGGCCGGCTGGCGGGTGCGCGAGGTACTGGCGCTGCCGGGCAGCCCGCGCGTCCTGGTCGGCGACGCCGTCTGACGGCGGGCGGCGGGCCCAGCTGCTCGCTGTCCATCGGATCGAATACGATTTCCTACATTTGGAGAAGTTCGCCATCCGGTTGTCCGTGGGCGAACAGCAGGTTGCCCGGGCGTTGCATTTTTTGCCGACGACCGTAGACTAACCGCCATCGCAGTGAGCCAGGTCTCACTCTTCCCCGACACGCTCCGGGTGTGGCCGGCCGGCAGCGGCGCGTGACTCCCCAGCAGTCCCAGCACCCCGAGAGAAGGACTCGATGACCAGGAAACGGACATCGGCACTGGTCGCGGCGGCTGTCGCAGCGGCCACCGCGCTCGCCGGATGCACCGGGGCCGGTGGTGGCGGCACCGCCGCCCGGACCGACGTCGACGAGCTGAAGGCCGGCGTGTTCCTCGACGTCACGTCGTGGGACCCCGCGAGCGCCGACATCGGCTTCGACGGCCCCTACCTCTCCGCCGTCTACGACCCGCTGGTCGCCCTGGACAAGGACGGCAAGCCGGTCCCGGCGCTGGCCACCTCCTGGGAGTGGTCGGCCGACCGGCTCACCCTCACCGCCGACCTCAAGCAGGGGGTCAGCTTCGAGGACGGCCAGAAGTTCGACGCGAACGCCGCCGTCGCCAACATCCAGCACCTCAAGGCCGGCGTCCGCTCCGGCCAGGCCTACCTCAACGTCGCCTCCGCCACCGCCAAGGACGACGACACCATCGAGATCAAGCTGTCCAAACGCGACGACGCCCTGCTCTACCAGATGGGCCTCGGCCGCAGCTGGATGGCTTCGCCCGCCGCCATCCGGTCCGGCGCCCTCGCGAACGGCCCGGTCGGCTCCGGCCCCTACACCTACGACAAGGCCGGCTCCACCCCGCAGTCCCAGTACGTCTTCACCAAGAAGCCGAACCACTGGGACACCGGAACCTACCCGTTCCCGACCGTCCGCCTGTTCCCGATCACCGACCAGACCGCGAGCTTCAACGCCATGCTCTCCGGCCAGCTCAACGTCCAGTTCGCCAACGCCGCCAACCTCCCGAAGGCAAAGGAGAACGGCTGGAACATCGCCAGCCGCGCCGCGAGCTGGGTCGGCGTCCAGTACGCCGACCGCACCGGCGCCCAGGTCAAGGCGTTGGGCGACAAGCGGGTCCGGCAGGCGATCAGCTACGCGTTCGACGCCGCCGGCATCCTCAACGCGGTCGGCAACGGCTCGGGCACGGTCGCCAACCAGGTCTTCTCCGTCGACGCCCAGGTCTACGACAAGTCGATGAACGACAAGTACAAGACCGACATGACCAAGGCCAAAGCCCTGCTCGCCGAGGCCGGCTACCCCGACGGCTTCACGGTCAAGATGCCCATGTCCCCGATCTTCGCCGCCTGGCAGCCCGCCGCCAACCAGACCTTCGGCGAACTGGGCATCAAGGTCGAGTGGCAGGACATGGCCATGCCCGACTACCAGAAGAACGCGCCCACCTACCCGATGTTCCTCGCCGTGATCGCCTTGGCGGGCAACGACATGGCCACCCTGACCGACCAGGTCACCACCGCCCAGTGGTACAACCCCACCCCCTCGGTCGACGCCTACCCCGAGATCAAGGCGCTGGTCGAGCAGGTGGAGAAGGCCGAGCCGGGTCCGGCGCAGACCGAGCTGCTCAAGAAGCTCAACGCCGAGCTGGTCGACGAGGCCTGGTGGAGCGTCTGGTACCAGGCCGACAACACCTACTTCAGCGTCAAGGGCATCACGGTCACGCCGGTCACCGGCATGATGTTCCCGACGCTGCGGTTCATCCAGCGCGGCTGACGCGCCCGTGCCGCCCGCGGTCCGTCCACTCCGGACGGATCGCGCCCGGCGGATTTGTCGGTGCCCCGTGGGACAGTGGAACCGGGGGCCGGAGGCCAACAGGAGCCGACGATGCTGTCCTTCATCGCGAAACGCCTGATGTCCGGGGTGCTGCTGCTCGTGGTCGTCACCAGCGGCACGTTCTTCCTGGCGCACGCCGCCGTGGGCGACCCGACCCCCGGCCTGCTCGGCAACAGCGCCACCCCCGCCCAGCAGGCCGCGCTGCGCGCCCGGATCGGCTACGACCAGCCACTGCTCGTCCAGTTCTGGAACTGGTTCTCCCACGCCGTCACCGGCGACTTCGGCACGTCGTGGCGCAACTTCCAGCCGGTCAACGACCAGATGGCGCTGCGCGTCCCGGTCACGCTCTCGGTCGTCGTGGTCGCGACCGTGCTCGCCGCGGTGGTCGGCGTGGCCGTGGGGATCGTGTGCGGGCTGCGGCCCGGCGGACTGCTGGACCGGGGGCTCAAGCTCGCGTCCGTGGTCCTGTTCGCGCTGCCTGGCTTCTGGGTGAGCCTCGTGCTGGTCACGTGGTTCGCGATCGAGCTGAAGTGGTTCCCCGCCATCGGGTACGTGTCCCCGGACCAGTCGATGACGGGCTGGCTGCGGTCGATCACGCTGCCGGCGGTGTCGCTGGCGCTGGGCGCGATCGTGATGGTGGCCGAGCAGTTGCGCAACGGCTTCCTCCAGGTCGCGGGCCAGGACTTCGTGCGCACGCTGCGGGCGCGCGGCCTGTCCGACCGCCGGGTCACCGCGCACGTGCTGCGCAACGCCTCGCCCGCCGCCCTGACCGTCCTGGCCCTGCTGTTCGTCGGGCTGCTGGGCGGGGCGATCGTGGTGGAGATCGTGTTCAACCTGCCCGGCATCGGCAGCCTGACCCAGTCCGCGTCGCAGATCGGGGACATCCCGGTGCTGCTCGGCCTGACCGCTGTCACGGTGGTGTTCGTCGTGATCGTCAACTTCCTGCTCGACCTCGTGCTCGGGTGGGTCAACCCGAAGGTGCGCGACCGATGACCGCAGTGCCGACCCCTCTGGCCCCGTTGGCCGCCGTGAAGCGGATCTCGTTGTGGCGGCGGTACCTGCGCCGCCCGCTCGGCGTGGTCGCCCTGGCCGTGTTCGCGTTCGTGGTCGCGGTCGCGGTGCTGGCGCCGTGGCTCGCGCCGTTCGATCCGAACCTGGTCGACTTCCGGATCACCCGGGCCGCGCCGGGCGGCGAGCACCTGCTCGGCGGCGACTCGGCCGGTCGCGACGTCCTGTCCCGGCTGCTGCACGGGGCGCGGACCACGTTGTACGGCGCGGTGATCACGTGTGCGGCGGGGGTGCTGCTGGGTGTGCCGGCGGGGGTGGCGGCCGGGTACTTCGGCGGGGTCACCGACCGGGTGTGCTCGTGGATCAGCGACGCGTTGCAGTCCGTGCCGGGCATGATCGTGCTGCTGGTGGTCGCCGCGGGCACCGGTCAGGACTTCACCGTCCTGATGGTGGCGCTGGGCGTGTTCCTCGCCCCCGGCTACTACCGGATCACGCGGGCGAGGGCGCTGGCCGTGCGCCGGGAGCCGTACATCGACGCCGCGCGCGTCGCCGGCGTGACCAACCCGCGAATCCTGCGCACGCACATGCTGCGTGCGGTGTACGCGCCGATCGTCGTGCAGACCGCGCTGACGGCGGGGATCGCGGTGGGTATGCAGGCGGGGTTGCAGTTCCTGGGGATCGGGTCGGCGTCGACGCCGAGCTGGGGCCAGATGATGAACGACGGTTTCCAGACCATGCTCACCCAGCCGCTGATCCTGCTGTGGCCGTCGATCGCGTTGGGGGTCACGATCGCCGCGCTCGCGTTCATCGGGTCGACGCTGGCGGACCTGATCAGCGTCCGGGCGGACCAGCCGTCGCGGCGCTCGCGCGGGGCGGTGCGGCGTGAGCTGTCGACGTCTTCGCAGGTCCCGAGCGGTGTGCACGTGCACGAGGTCTGTGCGTTGCGGGTCGAGAACCTGCGGGTCGGGTACGCGACGGAATCCGGGGTGAAGGAGGTCGTGCGCGGGGTGTCGTTGGACGCCGCGCCCGGCGAGGTGCTCGGCATCGTGGGGGAGTCGGGCTCGGGCAAGACGCAGACCATCTTCGCCGTGCTGGACCTGCTGCCCGCCGGCGGCACCGCGGTCGCGGACGACATCCGGGTTGCCGGGCAGGCGGTGGACAAGCGCGCGCTCGGCCGGTCCATCGGGTACGTGCCGCAGGAGCCGATGAGCAACCTCGACCCGTGCTACACGATCGAGCACCACCTGGTCGAGCCGTTGCGGCACGTGCACGGCCTGTCCAAGGCCGACGCCCGGGCGCGCGCCCGGGAAGTCCTGGTCAGGGTGGGTATCACCGACCCGGACCGGGTTCTGCGCTCGTACCCGCACCAGATCTCGGGCGGCATGGCCCAACGCGTGCTCATCGCGGGCGCGGTGGCCGGGCGTCCGGCGCTGCTGGTCGCGGACGAGCCCACGACCGCGCTGGACGTGACGGTGCAGGCGGAGGTCTTGGAGCTGCTGCGGGAGTTGCAGCAGGAGTACGGGATGGCGCTGGTGATCGTCACGCACAACTTCGGTGTCGTGGCGGACATCTGCGACCGGGTGGTGGTGATGAAGGACGGCCGGATCGTGGAGACCGGTGCGGTGGAGCAGATCTTCCGGCAGCCCGCCGACCTGTACACGGCCGAGCTGATCAGCGCGTCCCTCGACGACACCGAGGGCCGGCACGAGTTGGACGAGTTGGCCCGCGTGGGCGGAGAGGACGAGACCCGATGACCGCTCCGCTGTTGGCCGTCGAGGACCTGGTGGTCGACTACCGGCTGCACCGCAAGCTGAGTTTGCGCGCGTTGAAGGGGGTTTCGCTGTCCGTCGGGCCTGGGGAGTGCGTCGGGCTGGTGGGGGAGAGCGGGTCCGGGAAGTCGACGCTGGGCAAGGCCGTGCTGGGGCTCGCGGCCGTCACGTCGGGCAGGATCACGTTCGACGGCACCGACATCACCCACGCGCGCGGCGCGGCCCGTCGCCGCCTGGCCAACGACATCCAGGTGGTCTTTCAAGACCCGTACGGCTCCTTGGACCCCACCATGACCATCGGCGAGGTCCTGGCCGAACCACTGGTCGCGGCCGGCTCCCGCAACGCCCGCGCCGTGGTCGCGGAGATGCTCGACCACGTCCGCCTGCCCGCCGACTCCGTCCACCGCTACCCCAGCGAGTTCTCCGGCGGACAACGGCAACGGATCGCCATCGCCCGCGCCCTGGTCCGCCGTCCCCGACTCATCGTCTGCGACGAGCCCGTCAGCGCTCTGGACCTGACCACCCAAGCCACCGTGCTCGACCTCTTCCTCGACCTACAACGCGAAACGGGCGTCTCGTACCTCTTCGTCTCGCACGACCTGGGTGTCGTGCGGCGCGTGTGCCACCGCGTGTCGGTCATGTACCAGGGCGAGATCGTCGAATCCGGCGACGCCCGCACGGTGACCAGAACCCCCGAACACCCCTACACGCAACGACTCCTCCTGGCCGCCCCGGTGGCCGACCCCGCCCGCCAGTCGGAGCGCCGCGCCGTGTGGCTGGCCCTCCGCGACACGGCCTGACCGCCATGCCCAAGGTCATCGACCACGACCAGCGCCGCCGCGAGATCATCGAGGTGGCCAAGCGCCTCATCGCCGAGGGCGGCTTCGAGGCGGCCACCATGCGCAGCATCGTGACCGCGGCCGGGTTCGCCAACGGGGCGCTCAAGCACTACTTCGCCGGAAAGGACGAAATCATCGCCGCCACTTTCGAGAGCGTCCTGAAGGAAACCACCGAACAGTTGTCCACAATGGACACGCCCGCCACTCCCGTGGACGCCCTACGCGGCTTCATAGAGGCGGTCATGCCCCTGGACCCTCACCGCATAACCTCAGCCCGCGTACTCCTGGTCCTGTGGGAACACTCGGTGGCCAACCCAGACCTGGCCCGCCGCTACCGCGACCTGCTGACCACCTGGCGCTCGGAACTGATCACCCGCATCACCGCCGCGTGGCCCACCGCGTCCGCGCCGGAGACCGAGGTCCTGGCCGACGAGATCATCTCCGCCACCATCGGTGCCAACGTGGCCAGCCTGATGCACCCGGTAGGCACCCTGATCGACCGCTACCAGGCCTACGTCGACTCCGTGATGCACCGGATCACGAGCTGATGCCGGAAGACTGGACGCATGACAGCCCTGACCGCCGAGGCCGTGACCGATGGCCGCGCCCCGCGGACCCCGGTTCTCGCCCCGAACGGGCGACTCCTCTGCTACGTCCTGACCCCCGCAGGCGGAACCGGTGATCACCTCGACACCGAACTGTGGCTCGACGGCACCGGCACGCCGCGCCGGGCGACCGCCGACACCGCGACGGAATCCCTCCCACGCTGGTCCGGGGACTCGGCGACTCTGTTCTTCTTGTCCGACCGCACCGAACGCGGTACCGCGCAACTGCACCGGCTGACGGTCGCCGACGGCTCGGTGACCGCGTTGACCCAGTGGCGCACCGGCATCATCGACCACCTGCCGCTCGCCGACCCCACCCTGATCGCCCTGCTCGCCACCGACGAACCCACCGAGCAGGACGCCCGCCGCGTCCGGGAGCGCGACGACGCGATCGTCGTGACGGACGGCGAGCCGCGTGCCCGGTTGCGCCTGCTCGACCTGACCACGGGCCGGGTCACCACACCGGACGCGTTCGGCGACCGGCACGTCGTGGAGCTGCGGCAACGTCCCGACGGCGGCCCGCTCGCCGTGCTCACCCGGGCAAGCGCCGACCACGACCACGGCCCCCGCACCTGCCAACTGCACCTGTTCGACCCCACCACCGGCACCGCCGAAGACCTTGGCCCGGTCGAGGCGGAAGCGCGCTCCTTGGCCTGGTGGCCCGCAGAGGACGGTTGGCACCTCGGGTACCTCGCCCTCACCCCACCGGTCCTGCACGCCGGCACCGCCGTGTTCGACCTGGCCGTGGACACCCGCGTCCTGCGCAACCGGACCGCCGGTCTCCCGATGTGCCCGACCGAACTGTGCCAAACCGACGCATTTCCGCTGGTCGTGTTCGCCCACGGCCTCGACACGACCCTGGCGCGGCTCGACCCCACCGGACCCACGACCTTGGCCCAGCACCCCGGCGACCTCCACGACCTCACCACAGCCGGCCAGACGATCGCCGCACTGACCAGCACCCGCTACGAACCCGAGAACGTGCACGTCGGCCCACCCACCGGCCCACTGCGGAAGGTCACCGACACTCGCCCGGAACTGGCGGGCATCACCCTCGGCACCCAGCAGCCGCTGGCCTACCGCGCCCCGGACGGCCTCGACCTGGACGGCCTGCTCGTGCTGCCGGTCGGCAAGACCGCGCGCGACGGCCCGTTCTCGCTGGTCACGATCGTGCACGGCGGCCCGTACGACCGCTACGCCGATCGTCTTCAGCTGGCGTGGTACCCCAGCGCGCAGTGGCTGGCTGCCGCCGGGCACGCGGTGTTCCTGCCCAACGCGCGCGGCGGCCAGGGGCACGGTCACGAGTTCGCGGCGAGCGTGGCCGGTCGGGTCGGGCTGGAGGAGTGGACCGACGTCCTGGCCGGCATCGACCTGCTCGTCGCCGAGGGCATCGCCGACCCCGACCGGCTGGGCATCGCCGGCTGGAGCCACGGTGGCTTCCTGTCCGCCTGGGCGGTCGGCCAGACCGACCGGTTCCGGGCCGCGCTGGTCGGCGCCGGCATCGTCGACTGGGGGATGCTCGCCGCGACCGGGGAGAACGGCCTGTTCGAGGCCGCGCTCGGCGGCAGCACCGGTTGGTCCGGCGCCGGCCCGCACCCGCACGACGCGGTGAGTCCGATCTCCTTCGCCGGCCGCATCCGGACCCCGGTGCTCCTCCTGCACGGCGCGGAGGACACCAACGTCCCGCTCGGCCAGGCCGTGTACTTCCACAGGGCGCTGCGCCACTTCGGCGTCGAGCACGAGTTCGTGGTCTACCCGAGGGAGGGGCACTCGATCCGCGAGCGCGACCACCAGCTCGACGTCCTGCGCCGGACCCGTGCCTGGTTCGACCGATGGCTCGTTCACTCGATCGTGTGACACTGGTAACCATTGCGTGACCAAACCCGACATAACGGACACATGCACTAGTCCACTCGGGGAGGAAGGTGCGGCCAATGGGTTATCGAATCGCCTGTGCGGCAGCGCTGGTAGTCGCCGCACTCGCAGGTTGCACGACCGGTCTGCCCCGCCCGACCACGACCGCACTCCCGCCCGCGACGTTCCCGCCCGCCGACCCCACCACGACCCACGTCATCCCCACGACACCCGAACGCGCGGAGCCCACCTTCGTCCCGCCACCCCGGACCAGCGGCACCTCCAACGCCCTCGCACCACCCGCCGCCGCCGGCACCAACGCCCCGTACACCCCACAAGAGTTCTACGGCGACTACTACACGGCGATCCAAGTCGTCGACCAGTACTGGACCGCCCACTGGGGCGAGCACTTCACCAACACCTACCAGTCGCCGCGCATGTGGACGGGCACCCGCTACCCCGAGGGCATGTATGAAGGTGGCGCGGACGCGGTCTTCTGCGGCACCGACATCCTCAAAGCAGACAACGCCTACTACTGCTCCGTCGGCGACTACATCGCGTTCGACATCAACTTCCTGTGGCGCGCCCGGTACAACGGCGACATGTTCGTCTACATGATCGTCGCGCACGAGTGGGGGCACGCGATCGCGGCCCGGCTCAACGACCAGTTGAAGCTCAAGGCCTCCGAACTCCAAGCGGACTGCTTCGCCGGGGCCGCCCTCCAAGGTGCCGCGCGGGACGGCACGCTCGTCATCGAACCCGGTGACCTGGAGGAAGTCGACGTCGGCCTGACGGACATCGCCGACAGCAGCCTCTGGGGCAAACCGGAAGACCACGGCGCACCCGATGAGCGGATCGCGTTCTTCAACCGCGGCGTCCGGAACGGTCCGCTCGGCTGCGTCCAAGACTAGGCGACCCTCGGGTCGTACTCGTAGAGCCACCCCGTCACACGCGGGTAGAAGTGCCGGAAGAACAGCTTCATCCCGACGCCCTGCGCCCCCGCCGCACCGGGCCCGACTTCTTGAGGTCCCGGCTGTCGTCCGACACCTTCAACAGCCTCCCGATCCGAGGCTGCCGCCCCACCCGGAACTTCGTCAACGCAACCGGAATCGACGACGAGGTCCGCAACCGTCGCCTCAGCACAAGGGCGTCCTCAATGGACATCGAAGCACCTTGGCCTGCCCCAACAGGATGAGCGGCGTCACCGATCAGCACGACCCGTTGGCCGGCGACCCGGAGGTCCGCGCGGCGGCGGCCACCCGTTGGTCGGCGACCCGGAGGTCCTCGCGGCGGCGATCGGCGCGATGCTGTCCACTTTCGCCTTCGCCTACCTGGCCGGCGGCCCTCGAAGGGTGACGACGAGGTCGTGGACGCGTTGACCGACCTCCTGCTGAACGGTCTGGCCGGACCCGCCTGACCGGCTCACCTCATCGGGTGGTTTGGCCGGTACACCCGCAAGTGGCGTTGTCCACTACCCGCCACCGCGGTTGACACCCGTCGGCGGGGCGGTGACCTTGGATGGAGTTTGTTCGATCCTGTGTCACTCCCTGCTGGAGGTTCTGGCAATGGCGTCAAACCTCGACAAAATCAAACGACACTTTGGGGTGATCCTCGCCGCGCTGGTCGTCGCGAGCGGCCTCGTGGTGATCTCCGCGCCGCCCGCCCCGGCGCTGCAGAACACCCTCACCCGCACCCCGCAGATGGGCTTCAACAACTGGAACGCCACGCACTGCCGCGCCGAGTTCAACGAGGCGATGATCAAGGGCGTGGCCGACGCGTTCGTCACGCACGGCCTGAAGGACGTCGGCTACAACTACGTCAACATCGACGACTGCTGGGCGTTGCCGCAGCGCAACGCCAACGGCGACCTGGTGCCCGACCCGGCCCGTTTTCCCAGCGGTATCAAGGCGCTCGCCGACTACGTCCACGCCCGGGGGCTGAAGTTCGGCATCTACACGAGCGCCGGCACCAAGACGTGCGACGCGCTGGGGTTCCCCGGCGGCATCGGGCACGAGCAGCAGGACGCCGACCTGTTCGCGTCCTGGGGCGTGGACTACCTGAAGTACGACAACTGCGGCGACCACCTGGGGCAGAGCGCCCAGCAGCGCTACACCGCGATGCGGGACGCGTTGCTGAGGACCGGTCGGCCGATCGTGTTCGCGATCTGCGAGTGGGGCACGTCGCAGCCCTGGACGTGGGCGCGCGAGGTCGGCAACTCGTGGCGCACCACGGGGGACATCACCGACACGTGGTCGAGCATGATCTCCATCGCGCGGCAGAACCGGGTGCTGGCCGAACACGCGTCGCCGGGTTCGTGGAACGACCCGGACATGCTGGAGGTCGGCAACGGCGGCATGACCGACACCGAGTACCGCACCCACTTCAGCCTGTGGGCCCAGATGGCCGCGCCGCTGCTGATCGGCAGCGACCTGCGGACCGCGAGCCCGGAGACGTTGGCGATCCTGAAGAACACCGACGTCATCGCGGTGGACCAGGACCCGTTGGGCCGTCAGGGAACCGTGGTCAGCGAGGCTGGGGGCTTGGTCGTGATGTCCAAGCAACTGGCCAACGGCGACGTCTCGGTGACCCTGACCAACGAGACGGAGACGACGGCGACCATCAGCACGAGCGCGTCGGCCGCCGGCATCGCGGGCGCGGAGTCCTACCGGCTCAAGGACCTGTGGACCAAGGCGGTCACGACAACCTCCGACGCGATCACCGCGACCGTCCCCGCACACGGCACCGTGATGTACCGGGTGACCCCGGCCTCCCCGGTGCCGCCTCCGACCGGCGTGCACAACTTGGCCGACCTGCCCACAACGTCCGCGACCAGCGGCTGGGGCCCGTTCGAACCCGACCACAGCAACGGCGAACGGGCGTCGGGCGACGGCCGCGTCCTGACCATCGGCGGCACCACCTACCTCAACGGCCTAGGCGTGCACGCCCCAAGCGACCTCCGCTGGCACCTAGGCGGCGCCTGCCGCTCGCTGACCGTAGACGTGGGTGTCGACGACGAGACAACTTCCGGCGGATCAGTCATCTTCCGCATCTACCGCGACCGTTTCCTGGTAGCCGACAGCGGCCGCAGCACTTCATCCGACCCACCCCGCCGCCTGACCGCGAACCTGCACGACGGCAACGAGTTGCGCTTGGTCGTCACGGATGCCGGCGACGGCAACGTCCGCGACCACGCCGACTGGGCGAACCCGAGGCTGGCCTGCGGCGACGGCCCGTCCGCCGGCACCCACCACCTCAGCGACCTGCCGTGGACATCAGCCACCAACGGCTGGGGTCCCGTCGAACGCGACCGCAGCAACGGTGAGCAGTCGTCCGGCGACGGCCGGACGCTGATGGTAGGCGGCACGACTTTCGCGAAGGGCTTGGGCGCGCATGCGACCAGTGCTGTCACGTACTACTTGGGCGCGGGGTGCAGCACTTTCCGCACCGGGGTCGGCGTCGATGACGAGGTCGGCTCCAACGGCTCAGTGACCTTCGAGATCCACGTGGACGGCAAGAAGGCCGCCGACTCCGGCCGCCTGACCGGCGCCGGTTCTTCAACCACCTTGACCGTATCCGTGACCAACGCCCTGGAACTCACCTTGCGAGTGACCGACGCCGCCGACGGCATCACCTACGACCACGCCGACTGGCTAACCCCCCAACTAACCTGCTAACCCCTCCGCCCGCCCGCCCCACACTGACGCCCCCGGGCGGCCGGACCTACCCTCCGGCCGCCCGCCGGGCATTTGCTTCCCAGCTGGCAACGCACCGAATTGTCGGTACCACCTGGGACAATTGAACCGGGGGCCGGAGGCCACGGCGGCGGCATCACGTCAGCGTCTCCGAGTCGTCGAGTCGGCTTCGCACCGCCGCCCGCGCGCGGTGCAGACGCGACTTCATCGCCGGCACGCTCAACCCCAGCGCCCGCGCCACCTCGTGCCCCGACAGGCCCTGCACGTCACGCATGATCAGCACCTGCCGCTGGTCCGCGGGCAACCCGGCGATCGCCGCCGCCACCCGTTCCCGGCCGGCCAAGCGAACCCACTCCTCAACGTGCCCTCCCACGACCATCGGTGACCACAAGTTATCTATCCATAAGAGCCACCGCGGCCGAAAAAGGATTCACCCCGGAGGAAGCCCCGACCGGGGTGGCCGGGGCTTCCTCGTCGTCAGGCGCAGATGCTGCCCCTGCTGCTGGTGGTGAGCACGTGCGTGCAGGCCAGCTCCTCTTCGTCGACGTCCTCAGCTTGCAGCCGCAGGACTTCTTCCATGCCGGTCACTCCTCTCTACTCCGGTGTCGAGCACGGTCCGCAGGGCGAGCAGCACGCCGGCCGACCCGGACCACAGGTCGGCGGACAGTCGCTGCCCGGGCTCACCCAGCCACCCCACGCCCTCGGGCCGCGGGATCGCCGAGCGGAACAGGCCGCGAGCGCTGGTGACCGCCGCGTCCACCAGGTCCGGTCGACCCATCCGCCGGCCGACGTCGGCGAGCACGACACTCAGGCCCGCCAAGCCGGTGAACAGTCCGGGGAACACCGCGAACCGGACCGTGCACGCCTTCAGGCAACGTTCCAGCGCGTCGGCCGGGCGGTGGTTGGTGGGCACGCCGAAGTCGGCGTCCGGTCGGTGCGCGAGGTAGCGGGACAGGACGGCGGCGTAGCCGGCGCTGCCCGCGAACAGGTACGGGAAGACGCGGCGGTCCTTGAGCCCGATCTTGAAGCCGAGGCCGTCGACGGGAAGTGGTTGCGCGTAGGCCAGTTCCTCGCCGAGCAACCGCATCCCGCGGTCGAACGGGCGGGTGTCGCCGGTCGCGCGGTGCAGGTGCAGGAGCGCGAGCGCCACGCCGGTCCGTCCGCCGACGAGTCCGGAGCGGTTGGTGCGGCTCAGGTGTGTGGTGAGGTCGTCGGGGATGCCGTCGAGCAGGTGCTGGGCGAGGTCGAGCCACCGCTGCGTGCCGGTGCGGCGGTGGTGGGCGAGCAGTCCGAGTGCGGTGCCGGCCGCGCCGCCGGTGAGGGTGGCGGACGTCGTGTTGAGCGGGTGGTCGGCGGCGGCGGTGAGGAGGGTTTCGGCGGCGTCGAGTTCGCCCAGGTCGGCGAGGACGTGGGCGATCCCGGCGGTGCCGACGAGCAGACCAGGTGCGGTGTTGTCGACCTCGGCCAGCGAGTCGTCGCGCAACCTCTTGACGATGGCGGGCGCGCAGGGGCGTCCGTAGCGGTGCAGTGCGTGCAGGACGCCCGCGGTGCCGGCGGCGAGGGCGCGGGTGTTGGTCTCGTAGCCGTACGGGTTGGTCGGGTAGACGCGGTCGGGGTGGTCCGGCCGGGCCATCGACTCCAGGCAGTCGGCGGTGCGTTCGGCCAAGTCCCGCAAGGCTTTCAACGTGTCTGTCCGGATGGCTCGGGGTTCTTCGGCGCACGGCTCGTGGTCGCGGGAGGCCAGTTGCCACAGGCGTCGGGGGACGGGTGCCAACTCGGTCAGATCGGCGTGGAGGTGGTCGAGTGCCTGTGGGTTGCGTTCGACGGCTTCGTGCAGGGGGAAGAGGAGGAGGAGCGCGAGGGCGGACAGGCCGAATCGGTCCAGTTCCAACGGGTCGGTGGTGCGGGCTTGGGGGTGCAGGTAGCCGGGGGTGCCCATGACGCGGCGGACGTCGCCGATGCGTTGGGCGGCTTCGAAGTCGACCAGTCGGACGGTGTCGTCATCGTCGATGAGGACGTTGGTGGGGCTGAGGTCGATGAAGACCCAGCCGAGGTCGTGGAGGTGGTCGAGTTGGGTTCGGAGGTCGTCGAGGAGGGTCAGGCAGCGGTGGTGGTAGGCGGTGAAGTCGGCGGGTTCGGGGTTGGTGCGGACGGCGGGGTTGTTGGTGACCATCCAGCGGTAGAGGGACATGCCGGGGACGAGTTCGGTGACCAGGTAGGTGTGTTCCCAGTGGTGGAAGAGTTCTATGGGGCGTGGGCAGAGGCCGGGGGCGTTTTCGTGGATGGCGCGGAGGGCGAGGCACTCGGCGTTGAGGCGGGTTTTGGCGTCGGATTCGTCGGCGGTGTAGCCGTTGTGGGCGCGGGCTTCTTTGACGAAGACGACGTCGTCGCCTTTGCGGAACCGGTAGGCGCCGCCGGCGTTGCTGTGTTGCAGCACTGCTTCGAAGGTGTAGCCGTGGAGGGTGACGGGGCCGTTGGTGGAGGTGGTTTCGGTCTTTCGGAACGGGTCTTCGATGCCGGGCGGCAACACGAACTCGGGGCGTCGGAGGTCGTCTACTTCCGTGCCGTCCGGTGTTGTCATGCGGTCGATGTGGTGGCCTTCGGCGTCGATGCGGGTGTGGCTGCGGAAGGCGCCGTAGCGGTAGGAGACGCAGTTGCTGCTCCCGAACCTCCGGTCGGTGAGCACGAACGGCCCGTCGATGCCGGTGAGAGCGCTTGTTAATCGTTGCAGGACTTCGTGGGCGTGGTCTTCGTCGGGTGGGTAGAGGGTGCAGAACTTGCCGCTTTGGACCCGGTGGGCGTGCTTGTCGTGCGCGAGGAGGAAGCTGCGTCTGCCGGTCAGGTGCTTGAACGGTGTCCCTGACTCGGCGCAGGTTGCGGCTACTACCGCGAGTACGTGTGCGGCGTTGGTCAGCGATGCGGATACGTGCACCTTCCAGCCTTGCTGCGGGAGATGGACGTCGGGTGGGGCCCAATGCACCCAGGCGCCGGACGTGTGGTGCCGCCATCCGGCCGGTAGGGGTCCGGCGACGAACCGGGGACCGGGATCGCCGATGTCCCAGGGCGCGTAGAAGTCGTCGTCAGCGAGGAGGAACGACATGTCCACGGCCATCGCGCCAAGGTGTCAAACCGTTGCCCGGGAAGTCAATACGCCTGACTGTAACGTCCATTGTGGACTCTTCCGCCCTTGGTAGAGATGGCCGACCCGCACTCACCCCAATGCCACGCCCAACCCTTTCGAACCCGCCTCTGTCAGCCCTTCCGCGTGGCTGACGTTGGCGATGACGCCGGCAAGTGGCGGATCGCTGGGGGAGGGTCACGTGGTCGGCGAGGCTGGGGCGGGTTGGGCTTGGCGGCTGTCGGACGCGGTTGCCGGGACGGGGTGGTGGGGCGCTGGATGCCGGCACGGAGGGCGCAGGTGGACGAGGCGGGGGCGCTTTGGGTGCAGGAAGGCGGCGTGGGGATGTGGACGCGCGCTGGCGGGTGCGACCGGGCGGGCGCGGCGCAGCCGGTGCGGGGATGTGGGCGCGACCGGGCAGGCGGCGCGGGGTGGGCGGCGCGGGGATGGTGCGCGACCGGGTGTGCGCAACCGGGTGTGTGCGGGGCGGGCGGCGCGGGGATGCGGGCGCGGGCAGGCTGGTGCGACGGGGCGGGCGCGCGCAGGCGGGCAGGTGCATGCGCAGGCGGGCAGGTGCATGCGCAGGCGGGCAGGTGCATGCGCAGGCGGGCAGGTGCATGCGCAGACGGGCAGGTGCATGCGCAGACGGGCAAGCGGGCGCGGGTAGGTGGGCGGAGATCGCGGTCCCGGGGGCTGCGGTTGGCTGGCGCGGGCGGCGTGGGGCGGGCGGTGGCGGTCGGGCTGGGCGTGCGGCCGGTGGCGGTCTGGCGGATCGGGCGGGTCGGGCGGGGCGCGCGGCCGGTGGCTGGATGGTGGTGGCTTGGCGGCGGTGGGAGTTGGGCGGCGTTGGCGGTCAGGCGGGTGCGGGGACCGGGGCGCGGGTAGTCGGCCGGCGCGGATGGTTGGTGGCTTGGCGGCGGCGGTGGTCCGGCGGGCACTTGACGGGGTGTGGTTTGCGGTGCAAACCTGATGGTAGGACAAAGGGGGAGTGATGGGTGAGTCGCCTACCGCAGGGCTGATCGACGATCTGACCGACCTGCGCCGCCGAACCCGAAGGGTCCGGCACGGCTACTGGTTCCCACTTCTCCTCTTCGGCCTCCTCACCCTCGGCTCCATCCCCCTCCTCCGCCCCCACGACTGGCAGCACTCACCCGACGCCCAGTGCACCTACCGCCCCGACGGCAGCCTGGGCAGCTGCGCCACCCCGAGCACCGGGTTCAACGTCCCGGGCCTCGGCCGAGTCGACCCGCTGGGCGTCTTCAACAGCGGTTTCCTGGAGCCCGTCGCCCACCCGCTCGCGCTCGGCCTCTACTGGCTCTGCGTCCTGATCCTCGGCTTCCTCGCCACCGTCTGGTGGTACCGCTGGCGCGCCCGCCGCGTCGGAGTCGAGACCTCCACCCGGATCTACGCGCAAGTCACGGTCTGCGGACTCGCCGTCCTCCTCCTCGTGCCGCTCATCAGCGCAGTCGCCCGTGAATGGTTGTGGTTGGGCGGGTGGGAGCGGCGGATTGGGAGTGTTGCGTTGGTCGCGATACCCGTCGGTGCGGTCCTCGTGGCGATGCGGGTGGCGCGGTCTGGGAGGGCTGTGTCGCGGCGGGTCGTCGGAGTGGGGGTGGGGGTGACCGTTCTGGTCGTCTCCGTCTTGGGGGCGGCTGTGATCCACAAGACCGGTGGGTTGATGCTGTTGGCGATCGGGCTGCTCACGCTGGCGCTAGTCGAGCGCAGCGTGTGGTGCACGACCGTGGTGCTCGCGTTCACCGGCCTCACCCTGCTCGCCAACGCCTCCTACATGGGTACGATCTTCTACCGCTTGAACTGGGACATCGGACCACGGGAGACCAACCTGCTCTTCAACGGCAAGGACATGGTGCTGCCCGGTGCCGTGCTGGTCGTCGGCGGCCTGGTCGCGCTGCTCGGCCACTGGTGGGCGAAACGGCGGACCGGGTGAGCGAAACCCACCCGACCAACGGGCTCGACGACGTCGTCCACCAGCGTCACCGGCTGGGCATCCTCACCATCGCGGCGGAGGCCAAGCGGGTCGAGTTCGGCTACCTGCGGTCCACTTTGGACCTGACGGCTGGCAACCTGTCGCGGCACATCAGCGTGCTGGAGGAAGCGGGCCTGGTGAAGGTGGACAAGGGGTACGACGGCCGCCGGCCCAAGACCTGGGTCAGCATCACCGGCGCCGGCCGCACCGCCCTCGCCGACGAGATGGCCGCCCTGCGCGCCCTCCTCGCCCGCCACGAGAACCCGCCCGAGTGACGCCCTGGTCCGGTCCCCGGCTCTTCAAAGGGGGAGGAGCCGGGGACCTCCGCACGGACCGAGCGTGACAATCAAAAGTGACCTTCACCGGGGCGAGGGGAGTTGTGCCCGGACCGGGTCGTCCTGAGCGCGTCGCGGCCGGGTCGACGGCACAGTCGTGGGCGAACGCACTCGCGAAGGGACTGTCATGCGCACCCTTGGTCTGGTCGTAGCCTGCGCCGCTCTCCTCGTGACGACAGCGGGTCAGGCGGTGGGTACGCCGTTGCCGCCGGTCGGGCAGGAGTTCGAGCTGCCCCTCGCGGTCCAGGGTTTGACCGTCGTGCAGGACGGCGTCGAGCGCACCTACGACGCCACCGGCACCTGGAAGGTCAAGGTCGAGGCCAACCCGGACGCGCCCCTGACCAGCGTTCTCCTCGACACCAACGGCTTCCGCCTCGACGGCCGCAGCACCAGCGGCCCCGGCGCGCGCACCATCGCCATCCGGCAGGACAACACCGACACCCGGTCGGTCCTCCGCCTCACCCAGGCCTTCCCGCCGAAGTTCGAACAGCTCATGGTCATGGGGTTCACGACCGTCTTCGATCAAGCTCGCAGCCCGCTGACCATGGTCACCCGGGAACCGGCCCGCCTCATGGCCACCCTGACCAAGTTCCCGCCCACCGGCGAACTGTTCATGCTGCGCAACCCGGTCACCCTCGTCGACCTCAACAACCCGGCCGCCACCCTCGCCACGATCCCGACGTTCCCGACCATGGTCGGCGTCCCCGCGTAGTGCGCAAAGCTGTCACTTTTCGCCAACTTCCGATCGGTAATTGACATCGAACCGCACACGGTCCGACGATGAAGGCCCCGCAACCTTTGTCGGAGGAGCCGTGCGGCCGCTCCGCGCCCTGCTCGCGCTCCTGGTCATCGCCCCGCTGACGACCGCCGCCACCGCCGGGGCCGCCACGTCGCTGTTCGACGTCGTCCCCGCCCCGGTCTCGGTCACGCCCTCGGGGACGACCCACACCCTGTCCCCGAACGCGACCATCCACACCGACTCCGCCCGGTCGCCGAACACCTCGTCGCCCTCCCGCGCCCCGCCACCGGCTACCCGCTCCCGATCAAGACCCCCGCCGGCACCCCGACCGACGGCGTCTCGCTGCTCCTGTCCGGCGCACCCGCCCAAGTCGGCCAAGAGGGCTACCAACTCGACGTCACCGCCACCGCCGTCGTCGTGCGCGCGCACCGCCACCGGCCTGTTCCACGGCGTCCAAACCCTCCGTCAACTGTTCCCGGCGAAGGTCGAGCACCGCACAGTCCAAAGTGGACCCTGGACGATCCCCGGCGGCCGGGTCGTGGACCACCCCAGGTCCGCCTGCGACCGGCGGCGGACGGCACGGCCAACGGCACGCTGGTCAAGCTCCACACGTGCCGGACGGGCGGCGTCGGCAGCCAGGCCTTCACCCGCCGCTGAAATCGCGCTTGTCTCAGGACGCCGTGACGACCTTCCACAGATAGCCGTCCGGGTCGCTGAAGAACCCCGAGTACCCGCCCCACTCCTCCGCGCTCGCGGGCTTCACCACCGTGCCCCCGGCGCCCTGGGCGGCCCGCATGACCTCGTCCACCTGCTCGCGCGAGTCGGTGATGTGGTGGAAGGACACACCGCGGAACCCGCACCCCTCCGGCGACACCCCGGCGTCCCGCGCCACCGCGTCCCACTCGTAGAGCGCGAGCATCGACGACCCGTCGCCCAGCCGGCACCGGACGAAACCGGGGAAGTCCTGGTCCACCTCGCACCCCAGGCCGGCCACGTAGAACGCCTTCGCGCGGTCCACGTCCGCCACCCCGAGCATGATCGCGCTCACCTGCACTGACACGGTCGCCTCCTCTACGGCTGTTCGGTGCCACCACGCTAGGGCGGCCGGCGGGGGCCCGCTTCTCGATTCCCGACCGGTCGCCGGGCAGCACCGCCCCAGCCTGGCCGGCCCGCCCCCCACCCGGGTCTTGAACGAACCGCTCGCGGTTCGATGCTGCCACGACACGGTGTCCCCGCCGGCGTTCAGCCGGCGCGGACCAGGTCGTGCACGGCTCGGGCGATGCGGGTGGAGCTGTCGCCGTCGCCGAACGGGCAGGGTGCGTCCCGCAAAGTCGCCCGTGCCGCCGCACCCTTGGCCAGCCAACCCAAGGCGGCGTCGGCGAGGTCGTCGGGCGACGCCAAGCGGCCGAAGTGGTGCAGCACTTCCGGGCGTTCGGTCGACCGGCGGACCACCAGGACCGGGCGCTTCAAGACGGTCGCCTCCTCCTGCACCGCGCCCGAGTCGGTGACCAGCAGCGCCGCGTGGCTGGCCAGCGCAAGGAACTCCGAGTGCCACAAGCGGTTGACCACGCGCAGGTTCGTCGCCCCGGACAACGCGTTCGACCGGATCAGGGCCGCGCGGGTCGCGGGGTCCGCGGGCAGCACGACCGGGTAGCCGGCCCGGGCGAGCCGGGCCAGTTCGCGGGTCAGGGCCGGGTGGTCGACGTTCTCCGGGCGGTCCAGGGTGGCCAGGACGTAGTCGTCCGGGGTCAGGCCCCACTTGTCGAGCACCTTCCAGCGGTCGGCTTCGGCGATCAGGCGGTGGCCCACAGCCTCGGCGGTGGTGTTGCCGGTGAGCCGGATGTCCTTGCCGCCCAACCCTTCCGTGTGCAGGTTGGCCACGGCGGTCCGGGTCGGCGCGCACAGGACGTCCGACAGGCGGTCGACCAGGACCCGGTTGTGCTCCTCGGGCACGGTGAGGTCGCGGCTGCGCAGGCCGGCGTCCACGTGGACCAGCGGGATGCCGTTGGAGTTGGCGGCCAGCGCGCCGGCCAGGGCAGTGGTGGTGGCGCCCCGGACGACCACCACGTCGGGCCGGTCCTCGGCGAACACGCGGTCCAGCCGGTCCAGGGCCACCGCGATGCGGCCGGAGCGCGGGTCGGCGGGTGTGTCGTGGAACACGGGCGGCTGCTCGGTGAACGCGGGCAGGTCCCGTCCGACGCGCACCACGCGGGCCAGGTCGCCGAGTTCGCACAGGACCGGGGCCAGTTGGAAGATCTCCGGTCGGGTGCCCACGACCACCGCGACGCCGCCGGAGCGCGGCGGGGTGGTGGTCGACGGGGCGGTGGGGCGGGTGGGCTGCTGGAGGATCGCGGTCATGGTTCCCTCTCGGACCTCGCGGTTGGACTCCTCCAGGAGACCCGGTGCGGGGGTGCGTCGCCGTCGTCCCGCGGTGACCGTTCGCGCCGATTTGTAGACCCGGGTTGACACGATCGTGGACGCACCCGGCCGGCGCCCCGCGGTGCTGCTTCCATGGACTGGGTGATGGAGCGTTGGCAGGACGTGTTCCGCTCGCGGCGGTCGCGTGACGTGATGGTGGCGCTGGTGATCGCCGGGCCGGCCGCGATCGGGCTGCTGACCGGCTTCTACCGCACGTCGCTGCTGCCGTCGTTGCCGCTGTTCGCGGGCCTCACGGCGGCGTGCGCGGTCGTGGTGGGGCTGTGGCGGCGCGAGCACGACTGGGCGGCGGCGCTGCTGGCGTGCGCCACGTTCGTCGTCACCGACCTGCCGTACGCGAACTACGTGATGACCTACTCGCTGGCCCGCCGGAGGCGTTGGCCGCTGGCCGGGCTCACCGTGGGCCTGCTGCTGGTGTGGCCGTTGCACCAGACCCTGTTCGAGCCGGCCACCGGCACCACCCCGCTGTTCGAGTTCGAGACGAGCCTGCCCGCCTCGGGCCTCAACGGGCTGGTTTACTGGTCGTTCGCCGCGGTGTCGCCGTTCGTGATGGGGCTGGCGAAGAACAGCCTGGAGGCGGCGCTGATGGAGCGCGAGCGGCACGCGAAGCAGTCCGCGGAACGGCAGCGGCGGTTGCGGGAGAGCACGCTGCGGGAGCGCAGCCTGACCGAGCGGGCGCGGCTGGCGTCGATGATGCACGACGGTGTCGGCCACCACGTCAGCGTGATGGTGACCACGGCGGGCGCGATCAGCGTCGACCCGGCCGCCACCGGGTCGATCGTGGAGCGCTGCGACCTGATCGTGGGCGTCGGCCGCGAGGCGATCTCCCGGCTCGGCGAGGTGCTCGACGTCCTGGCCGCGCCCGCGCCGGAATCCGGGGACGTGGCCGCCGAGTACCGCGTGGACGACATCGCCGACCTGGTCGGGGACTACCGGTCGCTGGGCGTGGAGGTGGCGTACGCGGTCGAACCGGTCGACGGCTGCGACCCGGCCACCCAGGACCTGTGCTACCGGATCGTGCGCGAGGCGCTGACCAACGTCCTGCGCCACGCCGCCGTGCCGCGCGCCGACATCCGGCTCACCTCGACCGCCGACCGGGTCCACCTGGCCGTGTCCAGCCCGCTCGCCCCGGCGGACCGGGCCACGCTGCCCGGCACCGGCCGGGGCCTGCGGCTGCTGGCCGACGAGGCGGCCCTGGCCGGCGGCACCCTCACCGCCACACCATCGGGTGAAACCGGGCGGTTCGTGCTGCGTGCGGACCTGCCCCGGTCCTCAGACGGTCGCGACACGGGAGAGGCCGTGGGACCATCGATGACATGATCAGGGTGCTCGTCGTGGACGACCAGGCTCTGATCCGGGCCGGGACCACGGCGATCCTGGAGTCCGCCGACGACGTCGAGGTGGTCGGCGAGGCGGCGGACGGCGCCGAGGCGGTGGCGGTGAGTCGCGAACGCTCACCCGACGTGGTGCTGATGGACCTGCGGATGCCCCGGGTCGACGGGGTGACCGCCACGGCCCAGCTGAAGAAGGACCCCGACCCGCCGCACGTGCTGGCGCTGACCACGTTCAACGACGACCAGCTGATGATCGACGCGTTGACCGCCGGCGCGGACGGCTTCCTGCTCAAGCAGCTGACGCCCCGGGACCTGCTCAGCGCCATCCGCGCGGTCAGCGGCGGGGCGTCCGTCGTGGACACCGAGCTGAGCAAGCGCCTGCTGCGCCGCATCACCGACCACTCGACGTCCTTCCCGGACGCGGCGCGACGGCTGGACCTGTTGAGCGACCGGGAGCGGGAGGTGCTCGGGCAGGTCGGGCTGGGGTTGAACAACGCGGAGATCGCGCAGCGGCTGTTCATGAGCGTGTCGACGGTGAAGACCTACGTGTCGCGGACGTTGTCCAAGCTGGGCCTGGACAACCGCGTGCAGGCCGCCCTGCTGGCCCACCAGCTCCGGCTCACCCCGGAAGTCTGACTGCTTTGTAAGCTTTGTCGGTGGGCGCGCGGCGTGGGAGCATGCGTGCATGGGCGGGGACGGGCGGCGGCGGGCCGATGCCGAGCGCAACATCGAGGCGATCGTGGACGCGGCCGTGGGGTGCTTCAGCGAGGCGCCGGACGCGAGCATGACGGCGATCGCGAAGGCGGCCGGGGTCAGCCGGGTCACGCTCTACGCGCACTTCCCTTCCCGGGAGGACCTGCTGGCGCGGGCGCTGGACCGGGCGGTGTCGGGCGCGGCGGAGGTGCTGGACGCGGAGTCGCTGGACGACGGCCCGGCGGCGGAAGCGTTGTCCCGCTTGGTCCGGTCGGGCTGGCGCGTGCTGGCGGGCTACCGGAACCTGATGACCGCCGCGACCGCGGTGCTGACGCCTCGGCAGGTGCGGGCCTATCACAAGGTCGTGCTGCAGCGGGTGGAGAAGTTGATCGCGCGGGGGTGCGAGGAAGGCGCTTTCCGCTCGGACCTGCCGCAGAAGTGGCTGGTGTCGGTGTTCTACAGCGTGCTCCACCTCGCGGCGGACGAGGTCGCCGCGGGCCGGCTCAAGCAGAAGGAAGCGGCCGACGTCGTCGAAGCGACCGTGCTCAGCACCGTCCGCGCGCCGGGCTGAGTCCATCTCGCCGCGTCGCGTCACGGCGTGGGAAACCGACTCCGCCGGCTACCGGCAGCCCGACCCGGCCCTGACCCCTCAGCGCTCGACCCCTCAGCGCTCGACCCCTCAGCGCTCGACCCCTCAGCGCTCGACCCCTCAGCGCTCGACCCCTCAGCGCTCGACCCCTCAGCGCTCGACCCCTCAGCGCTCGACCCCT